>NZ_SOFH01000032.1 GCF_004402495.1 Cryobacterium sp. HLT2-28
AGGGCTGGGCAGGGCTGGGCAGGACTGGGCAGGGCTGGGCCGGGCGGGGGCCGGGCTGGGCGGGACTGCGCTGGGCGGGGCCGGGCGGGGCGGGACTGCGCTGGGCGGGGCTGGGCGGAGCGGGGCTGGGCTGGGCGGGCGGGCCGGGCGGGGCCGGGCAGGGGCGGGAGGGACAAGGACCAGGGTCAGGTCGCCGAACCCGGCGCCGCACCGGACCAGGCCGCACGCAGGAGCGCGGAGAGGCCGTCAGCGGTCACCGTGCGCGGGTTCGACGTCGGCACCGCCGCGAGGATCAGAGTCACAGCCCGGGGGATGTCGCCCTCCCGGAAGCCGAGCTCCCGCAGAGCGGTCGGGGCGTGCAGGCGGTCCCGGAGCGCGACCAGCCCGGCCACGGCAGACGGCGCGCCGAGCGCGGTCGCGATCTGCGCCTCGGCCGCCGGGGCGGCGGGCACGTTGAACGCGACCACGTGCGGCAGCACCACGGCGTGCGTCTCCGAGTGCGGCAGCCCGAAGGTGCCGCCGAGCACGTGGCTGATCTTGTGGTGCAGTCCCGAGCCGGTCGCCGAGAACGCGCCGGCCGCCAGATGGGCGCCGAGGAGCGCGTCCTCCCGGCCGGTGAGGGAGCCGGGATCGGCGTCGACGGCAGGAAGGGCGACCGCAAGCATCCGGATCGCGTCGACGGCCACGGCGGCGGTGGCGGCGGTGGCGTCCGGCGCCCAGAGCGCGTCGACGGCGTGGGCGAGCGCGTTCAGCCCGCTCGAGACGCTGAGGCCGCGGGGGAGCGACCGGGTCAGCTCGGCGTCGTAGATCACGACGGCCGGCAGCACCCGAGGGTCGATTCCGGTGGTTTTCAGGCCGCCGTCGACCAGGCCCCAGATCGCCGTGGCCTCCGAACCGGAGTAGGTCGTCGGCACGGCCACGATCAGGAGCGGCCTCGCGGCGGAATCCCGTTGCCCGGCGCGCAGAGCGACCGCCTTGGCCAGGCCGATCGCCGAACCGCCGCCGATGGCCACGAGAGCGTCGACTCCGGCGTCTAGGGCCGCCTGGGTTGCGCGCTCGGCCAGCTCGACCGGCACATGCTGCACGACCTCGTCGAAGACGAGGGCCGGGCGGATGCCGCCGAGCACCCGCGCGGAGCGCTCCAGTTCGCGCCGGGTGCCGATCAGCATCGCCTGCCGCACGCCCAGCTCCGCCAGCACGGTCGGCAGCAGCTCCCCGGCCCGGCCGGTGCCGAACAGCACCCGCTGCCGGTCGGCCCGGCCCGAGTCGGCCGGGCCAGAGGCAGCCCGGTCCGAGTCGGCCGGTCCAGAGTCGGCCCGGTCCGAGTGGGCTGGGCCAGAGACGGCCCGGTCCGAGTGGGCTGGGCCAGAGACAGCCCGGTCCGAGTGGGCTTGGCCAGAGGCAGCCCGGTCCGAGTAGGCTTGGCCAGAGACAGCCCGGCCTGAGTCGGCCCGGTCCGGCTCGGCCCGATACTCGAAACCGAACGGCCGGTCCGGTGCAGCGGGGTCCGCGGCTGCGCCCGGGCCCTCGATGAGATCTTTCGGCGCGGGCATCAGCCGGCGGCCGGCTGCTGGCGGGCCAGCCAGGGCCGGGCGGCGGCGACATCCGTTGCGGCGATGCCGTGCCCGCCGCCCCGGAGTTCCTGCTCGACCGCTGCTCCCCGCGCGGAGAGCGCCGCCGCGACCGTGTCGACGCTGGTCAGCGGGGCCATCGGGTCGGTGCGGCCATTGAGCAGCAGCACCGCGGTCTCGGAGAGGTCGGTCGTGAGGCTGCGGCCGTCGAGCGGAAACATGCCGGAGAACGCGATCACCCGTTTCACAGCCTCCGGGTGCAGCAGCGCCGTGGCGAGGGCGATGTTGGCACCGTTGGAGAAGCCGACGGCGACGATGGGACGCTCGCCGAGGTCGTAGCGGTGACGGGCCCAGGCCAGGAAGCCGGCCAGTTCGGCGGCCCGGCGCACGACGTCGTCCACGTCGAACACGCCCTCGGACAGCCGGCGGAACCAGCGGCGCAGGCCGCCCTCGGTGACCGGCCCGCGCGGGGAGAGCAGGGTGGCGGCCGGGTCGAGGGCGTCGGCGAGGCCGAGGATCTCCTCTTCGTTGCCGCCGGTGCCGTGCAGCATCAGCAGCACGGGGTCGTTCGCCGAGGAAGGCTCACCCGCCCGGTAGACGTGGGTCCAGTCGGGGGCCGGCGGCCCGGCCGCGGTGTCCCGGCCGGGCGTGGGGTTCGTGTTCGCGGTCATCGCTACTCGGCGCCGGGGGTGGTCAGGGCCAGCGCAGGGTTGTTCTCGGCCGGCAGGGTGATCGGTGCGACGGCGTGCTCGATCTGGTCGCGGCTGGGCTCCAGCCACGGCGGCAGCTTGAGCGAGCGACCGAGTTCGAGCAGCGGTTCGTCGATGTCGAAACCGGGGGTGTCCGTGGCGATCTCGAAGAGCACCCCGCCCGGCTCGCGGAAGTAGATCGAGGTGAAGTACTGCCGGTCAAGGATGGCCGTCACACCGTAGCCGCGGTCGACGAGCTCGGCCCGCCACTGCTCCTGGGTGGTCTTGTCCGGCACCCGGAACGCGATGTGGTGCACGGTTCCGCCGGCGGTGAGGCCGACCTGACCCTTCGGGTCGGCGATGATGTCGACGATGTTGCCCGCGGCGCCGTCGCCGGCACCCACCCGGATTCGGTCGCCGGTCTCGGAGAGAATGCGCATGCCGAGGTCACGGGTGAGCACCTCGACGGTGCCGGTCGGGTCGGCGACGGTGAGCACGGAGGAGTGCTGGCCGCGCACGGCGAATTGGGCGGGCACGGATGCCGAGTCCCACGGATTGCGCGGATCCACCGTCGACGACGCCACGAGGTCCAGCTGCAGGCCGTCGGGGTCGCGCAAGGAGAGCCGCTCCTCATCCGAGGACCGGGAGACGAGCGTCGAGTCGACGCCGAGCGCCCTGAAGTGGTCTGCCCACCAGCCGAGGCTGCCGGCCGGAATCGAGAACGCCGTCGATGTCGACTGCCCGGAGCCGGGTCGGCCACTGGCGATGCCGGTCCACGGGAAGAAGGTGAGCAACGAACCGGGCCGGCCGGCGTCGTCGCCGTAGTAGAGGTGGTACGTGCCCGGGTCGTCGAAGTTGACGGTCTTCTTGACCAGGCGCAGGCCGAGACCCTTTACATAGAAGTCGATGTTGCGCTGCGGTGCACCGGCAATCGCGGTGACGTGGTGCAGCCCGGAGGTGCGCATGCTCATGAGGTCCCTTTCTGATGGTGACGCTGACTTTCATGCAAACGCATGTTTCTTCGGATTCATTCCCGATCAGCCGATCAGCCATCCGACCGCGCCCGCCCGACTGTCACCCTTGTCCCGTTCTCACCCGAACTGGGCATTTCGCTCTCCGCCGAACGGGAGCAATATGGAAATCCAACTCTGATCAGGTAGGAGAGCGGGAGATGACTGACGCAGCGTCTAACGACTCCGGCGACAACTACATCCACGACGACGACGAGGATGCCGCCACCACCGACGGCTACGAGGTCTACAACCCGCCCGCCGACCGCTTCCTGACCGCGCAGATGTGGTGGATCGCCAGCGAACTGGTGCGCCGGCATCCGCACCTCCGCATCTCGGGGGTGGAGGTCGACGACGGCGCCCGGCTGCTGATCGTGCACGACGAGCAGAACGCGATGAGCATCCAGTGGGATCTCGTCGGCGGCTGCAAGTTCCTGGTCAACGGGGTCGTGAACAAGATCAGCTGGATCGAGATGATGGCCGCCCTCGGCCCGCACGACATCGTGCGACGGATCGAGGTGGCGACCGGCCTCGGCATCCCGAAGACCCCGCCGGTCACGACGAAACGCGCGCTGACCTACCGCCTGATCGCCAGCGCCCTGGCCACCGCGACCAACGATCGGCAGGGCTGGTACGCCGTTCCGGCGCCGATGCTGCACGACGAGGACCCGGCCGAGCCGGGCTGCGACTACTTCCGCGGCTTCCCCTCCACTGTCGAGGCCCGCTCGCGCTACGTGGCGATGACCCTCGAGGAATTCGACGCCGGCAATCGCAGCGTCTACTTCTTCCAGCCGTTCTGGGCGCTGCTGCGCGACCTGGACCCGGTCGCCATCTTCGACGCGGCGGGCGTGATCCACACGGTCCGCGGGGCGACCGAACTGATGCCGGTCTACGAGCGCACGCACCGCACCCTGTCGATCGCGACCGTGCAGGTGCTCGGGGCCTACCTGCCGTAGCGGCAGCCGGCTGATGCGTCCGGCGACGGATGCCGCTGCCGGTGATTCCCCGGGGTGCTAGTTGATGCTGCCGAACTCGGTGAGCTTCGCGTGCAGCGTCGAGTCGCTGGGCTCGACCACGTGCGTGCCGTCGGGGAACACGATCACGGGAATCCGGGTGCGGCCGCTGATCGCGTGGGCACGGTCCGCGCCATCGTCGACGCTCTCGAGATCGACGTAGTCGTAGTCGACGTTCAGTACATCGAGCAGCTTCTTCGAGCGGCGGCAATCGCCGCACCACTCTGCGCCGAACATCGTGATGCGCTGGGCGGGGGCTGCTGTCGATGCTGCGAGTTCGGTCATCCGCCCATCCTAGGTGGACGCGGTGGGCGTTCTCTGGGCGCGACGAGTGGCGACCGTGCGCGCGCGACGACCGCCCCTCGGCCCAGGCGGGGGAGCTCGTGGCGCACCTTGAGGAAGCGGGCGCACGTTCCTGGGTGCGCCGGCTTCCCGAACCTGCGCCGCGACCGCCGCGACCGGCGCCGCGACGGCGCCGCGACCTGCGCCGTTACCGCGGATGCCCGCGCTACCCGATCATCGTGAGCATCAGCCGCGACTCCTCGAGCGCTTCGACCTCGTGCGTGAGCGAAGCGTCGAGACGCAGCAGCGCGCCCGCGACGAGATCGGTGACCTTCCCGCCGGCGGTGACGCGCAGGCATCCGTCGAGGGCCTGCATGAGCAGGGTCTTCGGCGCCCGGTGTTCCTTGAGCACGTGCCCCGCCGCGAAAGTGAGCACGACCACGCGCACCCCCGGAGCGTTGAGCACGGTGCTGTGCCCGAGGCCGCCGGGGGCCGGGACGGCACCGGCGCGGAGGTCAGGAATGAAGGTGATCGGGGCCGCGGAGGTGTCCATCCCTTCACGGTAGCCCCGAGCCGGTCCGTCCGGGGCGCTGATCGGCGGGATGCCTCGTCGCGAGTTCGCCTCACTCGCGGCGCACCTTGGGGAAGGCGGCGCACGTTCCTGGGTGCGCCGGCTTCCCAAACCTGAGCCGCGAGCAACCGGCTCCGCGCGCAGCTCTGGAAACCGCACCCCTGAGCGCCCGAACGCGTGCGAGAACCCGCCCCTCGCACCCCGAACGGGTGCCCGTGAAAAGTCCGACTTGACTCCAGAAGTGGGGGCTCAGACCCGACCGAAAATCGGCCCGCATCAGCGACAACGCTGCTAGGTTCAGAATGAGGCACGAGCAGTCGGGGGGACTGAGAAATGAACTCGAACCAGGCAGTCTCCGAACGGCGCAAACCGTCGCAGGACCCGATGACACAGACGACGATCGAGGACCTCCTCGACGCGAGCGAACGACTCTCCGCGGCCGGACGCCACCTCGACGGTGCAGTCGCGGCCGAGGAAGCCCTCGCCACCCCGGGCATCATCCCGGTGCAGCAGGCGCAGGCCCGCGAGATGCTCGCCCTGCACCGCCTGCGGCTGGGCGACTACCAGGCATCCGTTCAGAACGGCCTGCTGGCGCTCGAGTATTGGACAGTCAGCGGCGACCTGCTTCGGCAGTCGAAGGTTCACTGCACCCTGGCGCTCGCGTACACCGACACCGGCCTCACCGAGCAGGCCCTCAGCCACGCGGTTCCCGCGCTGGAGGCGGCACGGGCCTGCGGCAGCCTGCTGGCGGAGTTCTGGGCGCTCACCAGGGCGTCGACGGTTCACGGAGCCATGGGCGACGGAGTGCGAGGGGTCGACCTGGGGCGCCAGGCGCTGGCGCTGTCCAGAACGCTGGACGACACCGACGCCAGCCTCGCGGCCGTGAACAACCTGGGCGACAGCTGCCTGGAACTCGCCCGCGCCCAGCGAGAGGACGACCTCGACCCGTCGCAGGCGCTGCAGGAGGGCCTGGTGCTGATGCGCGAGGCGGTGGCCATGGCCCACGCCCGAGGGCACAGCTTCTTCGAGACCATCGCCCTGACCAACCTGGTCAGCATCCTGATCGAGCTGGACGAGCACGACGAGGCCAGGGAGAAGGCGCATCGCTGCACGGACCTGGCGCGCGCGAACGGCTTCCGCACTCTCGAGGTGAATGTCGACGCGCAACTGGCCGAGGTGGTGCGGGCCGAGGGCAACCTCGACGAGGCGACCGCGATGATGGATGCCCAGCTCGCCGACCCGTCGATCGACGAAGACCCGCAATTGCAGATCAGACTGCACCAGGCGCTGTACGAGATGCACAAGCAACGCCGGCGTTTCGAGGGTGCGTTGGGCCACTGCGAGAAGCTGCACGCGCTGACCTTGAAGAGAATGACCCAGACGGCGGGACTCCAGTCCCAACTGCTGATCAACACCCTCGAGGTGGAACAGGCGCGCCACGAGGCCGAGCGATCGCAGCTCGAGGCCGAGGTGCAGCGGGTCAGGGCCGAGGAACTGGACGACCAGGCGCACACCGACCCGCTCACCCGACTACCGAATCGGCGCGCGCTCGACCGGGAACTGCCCCTGCTGATGGACCGCGCCCGCGACCTGTCCCAGCCCCTGTGCGCGGCCATGATCGACTTCGACAATTTCAAGCTCGTCAACGACGAATACGGCCATGCCATCGGCGACCTGGTGCTCACCACGATGGCCGAGATGCTGCGCGCCGTCACCCGGGCGAGTGACCTTGCGGTACGGGTCGGCGGCGAGGAGTTCCTGCTCGTTTTCGGCAACACCGAACTCGACCAGGCCGTCCTGGCCTGCGATCGGCTGCTCGCCTCGGTGCGCGACTACACCTGGGGCGACGTGGCCGTCGGCCTGACCTGCACGGTCAGCGTCGGTCTGGCCGCCCTCCAACCTGCCGAGCGCGTCTCGCACTGGCTGGAACGGGCCGACGTGGCCCTCTACGGCGCCAAGCACCGCGGCCGCGACCGGGTCGTGATCGCCGACGCCTGACCATCCGCGACAGCCGAAAACGGATGCCGCACCGACACATCCGCACAGCTCGATCCGGGGGGATCCATGACAATCCAGGCACCGACAACTCGACCATCCACGGGGAACCAACCGTCAGCGGTCAAGGTTCCGACGGTCGACGCTCCGGCGGTCGGGGGACGGACGATGGGCGAGCAGCCCGCCGCGCAGGCGGTCATCGACCGGCTGCTGCGCCAACAGGCCGAGACGCCGACGAGGAGCGTGGTCGGCCGCGTGTTCGGCTACTCCCCGCTCGCCGCCGAGAGCGTCAGCTGGTACCTCGGCGCGAAGGGTGAGATCGACGTCGCGGCCATGCTCGCCACGCTGCCCGCCAGTTGGAGCGTATTCCACTCCCTCCCCATCGGCAAGAAGGGCGCGGACATCGACCACCTCGTGATCGGGCCCGGCGGGGTCTTCACGATCAATACCAAGAACCACTCCGGCAAAGGCGTCTGGGTTGCCGGGCAGACCCTGATGGTGTCGGGCTACAAGGCGCCGCACATCCGCAACGCCGAGTACGAGGCCGACCGGGTCACGAAACTCCTGCGCGAACGGATGCCGCGCCTCGCCGCCGCGCACCCCGTCGTCGCCGTCGTCAATGCGAAGTCGCTCACGATCACGAAGAAGCCGGAGAGGGTCGCCGTCGTGACCGGGCCCGCGCTGCGCCGCTGGCTGATGACCCGGCCGGTCGTGCTGGGCCCGGCCGAACTGGCCGACCTCCGAGCCGTCATCGACAACCCGGACACCTGGCCGGCGCCGCTGTTCTCAGCCACCCCGAACGCCCAGGAACTCTTCGTGACGCTCGACGCGGAGGTGCGCACGGCTCTGCTGCGGCGCACCATCTGGAAGCTGACCGGGATCGCGGCCCTCGTCGGGGGTCTGCTGCTGGCCGCGCCGGCCCTCTCGGCCGCCATGGTCGGGCTGGCGAGCATAGGCTGACGCGGCCTGACCGGCCGGCGCCGCGGGCCACGCGGCGCCGGGGCCTCATGCGGGGCCTCATGCGGGGCCTCATCCGGGCCCATGCGGGGCCGCGCGGGGTGGTGTCGGGCTAGGAGTTACGCGGCGTCGTGGTCCGTCTCGAGGATCAGGACGAGGGCCTCGAGAGCCTCGTCGGCACCCTCGCCCTCGGCCCGGAGAACGACGACGTCACCGTTGGCGGCGCCGAGGCTCATCAGGCTCAGGATGCTCGAGGCATCCATCGCGTCCTCGGCCGGGTCGCTCTCGAGGCCGATCGTGACATCGATCGACAGTTCGCCGACGGCCGCCGCGAAGATCGAGGCGGGACGGGCGTGCAGGCCGACACGGCTCGCGATGGTGGCAGTGCGTTCGGACATGGTTCCTCCTGGTGGTGCTCGCGAGATCGGTTCTCGCCGATTGTGGTGGGGCTGCTAGTCAACGATGCCGGGTGCGGGCGGTGCAGCGCAAGCTCGACCGGGCCGGTCAGCTGTTGACGGTGATGAACTCGTCGCCGGCGGCGAGCTGCGCGCCGGCGGTGACGGCATCCGCCAGAGTGATGTTCTCGGCGGTGCGTTCGAGGATGATCACCGGCACGATCGGGTTGCGACCGGTCGCCTCGATCGCGACCACGTCGTAACTGACGATCACGTCGCCCGCCGACACGGTGTCGCCCTGGGTCGCGCGCAGGGTGAATCCCTCGCCGTGCAGCTGCACGGTGTCGATGCCGAGGTGCACGAGCACGCCGAGGCCGTCGGGGGAGAGGATCACATACGCGTGCGGGAATACTTTGAGCAGCTTGCCGCTGATCGGCGCGATCGCGTCAACGACGCCGCGCGGCGGATCGATCGCCGCGCCTGGGCCCACGATCGACTGCGCGAAGGTGGGGTCGGGCACCTCTTCGATGGCGACCGCCCGGCCCGGAACGGGCGCGAGCACAACCACGGGAGTGACTGAGCTCACAGAATGTCCTCGATGTCTTCGGCGAGGTTGTCGGCCTCGGGGCCGACGATGACCTGGATGATCGTGCCCGACCGGAACACGCCGTGGGCGCCGGCCGCTTTCAGTGCCGCCTCGTTCACGAGGGCCGGGTCGGTGACCTCGGTGCGGAGCCGGGTGATGCAGGCCTCGATCTCGACGATGTTGCCTGATCCGCCGAGGCCGGCGAGGATCTGTTCCGCTTTGCTGCTCATGGGGTGTTCCTCCTGTGGTGGGTGCTGCTGGTCCGGATTCTAGTGCTCTCCGAGAACCCGGGCGGCAGTGGGGCTTGACAAGCAGGGGGCCGCAGCTTCATCATCGAACTATTGGATCGTACCAGTACGGACCACAAACCGAAAGTGGTCCTATGCTGGAGATCGACCAACGACCTGAAGGTGACACGATGACGAAGATCCAGGACGAGAGCCCGGCCCTCGAGGCGGGCCCCGTGCCCAAGCATGCGCAGTTGCGGGCGATCCTGCTCGAGCGGATCGAGAACACCCTGGCTCCCCACGCGGCCATCCCCGCCGAGCGCAAGCTGATGACCCAGTACGGCCTGAGCCGCTCCACGGTGCGGGAGGCGATTCGCCAGCTCGTCGAAGAGGGCCGCCTCTACGGAGTGCAGGGCAAGGGCACCTTCGTGGCCGGCGAGCGCGTGCAGACCGACCTGCACCTCGCGTCGTTCACCGAGGATATGCGCCGGCGCGGACTCATCCCCGCGACGATCGTGAGCTCGTTCGCCCTGGTCGACGCCCCGCTCGAGGTGCGGGCCGCGCTCGGCCTCGGCGCGAACGCCCAGGTCTACGAGATCGACCGGCTCCGGCTCGCCGGCGGCATCCCGATGGCGTTCGAGCGCGGCTACTACAAGGCCGAACTGCTGCCCGACCTCGAGAGCAAGGACCTGACCCGGTCGCTCTACGCGACCTTCGCCACCGAATACGGACTCCGGATCGACAACGCGGAACAGACCGTGTGGGCCGAGACGGCGGATGCCGGCGCCGCCGACCTCCTGGGCATCACCGAAGGCGCGCCCCTGATGGTGTTTCGCCGCACGTCGTCGGCAGGCTCGGCATCCGTCGAGTACGTCACCTCGTGGTACCGCGGCGACCGCTACCAGGTGCACATGACCCTCAATCTGCAACACCAGCCCTGATCCACCCCCAGAACCCCAACCCATCACCAGGAGGAAATCAATGTCCAGCATCACCGCAGACGCGGGCACGAAACGAAAGTTTCCCGGCCTCGGCCAGGCTCAACGAGTCGGCCGCAGCCTTATGCTCCCGATCGCCGCACTCCCCGCCGCCGGCCTGCTCCTGAGGCTCGGCCAGCCTGACCTGCTCGGCGGGATCCCCGGCTTCGAGACCGGCGGCGCCGTCATCGCGTCGGCCGGCGGCGCGCTCTTCGGGGCTCTCCCGCTGCTCTTCGCGGTCGGTGTCGCGATCGGCTTCGCCAAGAAGGCCGACGGATCGACCGCCCTGGCCGCCGTGGTCGGTTACCTCGTCTTCTCCAAGGTCGGCGAGGCGATGTCGCCGCTGGTCCTCGGGCTGCCCGCCAAGGGCGCAACCCAGGATCTCGTCAACTACAGCGTGCTCGGCGGCATCCTGATGGGTATCGTCTCCGCGCTGCTCTGGCAGAAATACCACCGGATCTCGTTGCCCAGCTATCTCGCCTTCTTCGGCGGGCGCCGGTTCGTGCCGATCATCACCGCCGTCGTGGCGCTGATCCTCGGAGTGCTGCTCAGCTTCGTCTACCCGGCGTTCGCGAACGGCCTGACCGGCTTCGGTGAGGTCGTCACCTCGAACAACATCTGGGGCGGCTTCCTCTACGGCACGACCAACCGGCTGCTCATCCCGGTGGGCCTGCACCACATCCTCAACTCCGTCGTCTGGTTCGTCATCGGCGACTACAACGGCGCCACCGGCGACCTCAGCCGGTTCTTCGCGGGCGACCCCACCGCCGGCTCCTTCATGACCGGGTTCTTCCCGATCATGATGTTCGCCCTCCCCGCCGGCGCCCTCGCCATCTGGCACGAGGCCAAGCCGTCGCAGAAGAAGATCGTCGGCGGCATCATGCTCTCCGGCGCCCTCACCGCGATGCTCACCGGCGTCACCGAGCCGCTCGAATTCTCCTTCATGTTCGTGGCGTTCCCGCTCTTCGTCATCCACGCGCTGCTCACCGGTTCCTCGCTCGCCCTGGTCAATGCCCTGGGCATCCGCGACGGGTTCAGTTTCAGCGCCGGAACGCTCGACTACGTGCTCAACTTCGGGCTCGCCGAGAAGCCGCTCCTGCTCATCCCGATCGGGCTGGCCTACGCGGCGATCTACTACTTCCTCTTCCGCTTCGTCATCCGCAAGTGGAACCTGAAGACCCCTGGCCGCGGCGACGATGAGATCCAGGACCCCGCGGCAGCGGATGCCACGGGGACGACCGTCTAGATCGGCACCTGGTCCGGTCCGCACGGCGGGCCGGACCGGCGACGCACGGCACGGCCGGCCGGGGGTCGCGAGCGATCCGCGCGCGACCCCCGGCAGGCAGCACCACGGTGCCGCCCGCACCGCCGGCACCGCCCGCACCGCCGGCACCGCCCGTGCCGAGGCGCCGCCGGCACCACGTTGCCGTCCGCACCGCCCGCGCCACCGGCACCGCCCGCACCACCCGCACTACGTTGCCGTCCGCACCACGGTGCCGCCCGCACCACCGGCACCGCCCGTGCCACCGGCAACACCCGCAACACCCGCAATTCGAATTGGAGTACACGATGGCCGAAGTAGTTTTTGTTGACAGTGAGGCCGCGGCGGGAACGCTCGCGGCAGCATCCATTCGTTCACTGATCCTGCAGAAGCCGGATGCCGTGCTCGGCCTCGCGACCGGCTCGACGCCGCTCTCGGTCTACGCCGCCCTGGCCGCGTCCCTCACGGCCGACCCGATCGACGTCTCCCGGGTGCGCGGCTTCGCCCTCGACGAATATGTCGGCCTGCCCGCCGGCCATCCCGAGAGCTACCGCTCGGTGATCACCCGCGACGCGGTCGTGCCGCTCGGCCTCAACCCCGCGAACATTCGGGTGCCTGGCGGCGACCCGGCCACCATCCGCACGGCAGGACTCGACTACGAGGCCGCCATCGTCGCCGCCGGCGGCGTCGACGTGCAGATCCTCGGCATCGGCCGCACCGGGCACGTCGGCTTCAACGAGCCCGGCTCGTCGTTCGCCTCCCTCACCCGCATCAAGACCCTGACCGAGAAGACGCGCATCGACAACGCCCGTTTCTTCCCCTCGATCGACGACGTGCCCATCCACTGCATGACGCAGGGGCTCGGCACCATCCTCCGGGCGCGGCACCTCATCCTGCTGGCCTTCGGGGCCGAGAAGGCGGATGCCATCGCCGCCGCCGTGGAGGGACCGGTCACCTCGAGCAAGCCGGGCTCGGTCATCCAGCTGCACCCGCACGTGACCGTGATCGTGGACGAGGCCGCCGCCTCGAAGCTCGAGAACCTCGACTACTACCGGTACGCCTGGGCGCACAAGCCCTGGCCGGGAATCTAGACCGCGCCGCCCCGCTTCCGGTCTGACGATTCTCGTTCCGTCACCTCCCGTCCCGTCTGAACCCCGCGTCTGAATCCTTGGAGCAACCGTCATGACCCCGCTCACTTCCCCTCCGGCCGACCTGGTGCCGGCCGAGCGTTCCGGCACCCCGGCCGTCGCCGGTCAGGACTCGGCGGTGCCGATGCCGGCCGTGCCGGCGCTCGCGGCGCCGATGCTCACGACGCCGATGCTCACGACGCCGACGCTGGCGGCGCCGACGCTGGCGGCGCCGACGCTGGCGACGCCGACGCCGACGGCGCCGACGCCGACGCTGGCGGTGCCGATGCCGGTCGTGCCGGCGCTCGCGGCGCCGACGCTCGCGACGCAGATGCTGCCGACGCCGACGCTCGCGACGCCGATGCTCATCGCGGGCGGAACCGTGATCGCCCCCGACGCCGTCTTCTCGCCCGGCTGGGTGGACATCCGTGCCGGCCGGATCGTCGGCTGCGGCGCGGGGGAGCCGCCGCGGAAGCCGGACTTCAGCTTTCCGGAGAGCACCCTGGCCGCCGGTTACGTCGACATCCACACCCACGGCGGGGGCGGCAGCAGCTTCAACGACGCGGACTCCTCCGTCGCGGCCGCGCAGATCGCCGCCACCCACCGTGCCCACGGCACCACCACGCTGATGG
This sequence comes from Cryobacterium sp. HLT2-28, assembly GCF_004402495.1. GTDB lineage: Bacteria > Actinomycetota > Actinomycetes > Actinomycetales > Microbacteriaceae > Cryobacterium > Cryobacterium mannosilyticum. The sequence continues at coordinate 13,294 of NZ_SOFH01000032.1, forward strand.
CCAGCCTGGTCACGGCCCCGCTCGATGAGTTCGAGCGCACCGTGGCGGCCCTGGCGGGGCTGGTCGAGCAGGGGCTGCTGGCCGGCATCCACCTGGAGGGGCCGTGGCTGAGCCCGGCCCACCGCGGCGCCCACGACGAGGCGCTGCTGCGCGCACCCGACCCCGAGAGCATCGACCGGATCATTCGGGCCGGCCGCGGCACCGTGCGGATGGTGACAATCGCGCCGGAGCTGGAGGGCGGCCTCGCCGCCGTGCGCCAGATCGTGGGCTTCGGCGCCGTGGCCGCGATCGGCCACACCGACGCGAACTACGACATGACCCGGCAGGCGATCGCCGCGGGGGCCACGGCCGGCACGCACGTCTTCAATGCGATGCGGCAGATCCACCACCGCGAGCCCGGGCCGGCGCTCGCCCTGCTCGAGGACCCGGCGGTCTTCGCCGAGCTCATCGCCGACGGGGTGCACTTGCACCCGGCCATCGTGCGCTTCATCATCGAGAGCCCGTCGCGACCCGTCTTCGTGACGGATGCCATGGCCGCCGCCGGCGCGGACGAGGGCGAGTACAAGCTCGGCGCCCTCGACGTGAGCGTCTCCGACGGGCAGGCGCGGCTGGCCGACGGCACCATCGCCGGCAGCGTGCTCACCCTGAGCGAGGCCGTGCGCTTCGCCGTGCACACCGCGGGTGTGCCCGTCGAGGTCGCGGTGCGCGCCGCCACCCAGAATCCCGCCGACATGATCGGCCTCGCCGACCGGGGCCGCCTGGCGCCGGGCAACCGGGCGGACCTGATCGTGCTCGACGCCGGCCTCCAGGTCACCGCGACCCTCCAGTCCGGCGCCTGGGTGACGCCCGCGTAGATGCTCGGGCGCGACCGCGCCACTTCCGCCGCTTCGCTCCAGGTGTGCGTGGCGCGCAGCGGCGCAAGTGGCGCGCTCGTCGCATCGGCACGCCCAAGAGGTTCCTCGGGCCGAGCTCAGAGCCCGCCGGGCGGCTCCGCTCCGCTCCGCTCCGCTCCGCCCTTTCCCTCCTCCCTGGTCCTGTCCTGCCTTCCTGTTCCTCCTTGCCCCGCCTCCCCGTGGCTAACTCCTGCAATTCGTCGCAGAATGTCCCGATTCGGCTGGTTTGGGCACGATTCCGCGCGAATTGCAGGAGTTAGCCATAGTTGAAGGCGCCCACTCCTGCGCTGACGGGGGCCGGATGCGATCCGGGGGAGGGCAGGTGACTTCAGTTGCGTCGTCGAGCCAGATTCGACGCGAATGCAGGATGCGCCTGAGCCAGGAGGCCCCAGGGCACCGGCACGCGCACGGCATCCTGCATATGGGCCATCCAGCGGCAGTCGCCGAGGCTAAGACCGCAGTTTGAGCAGAACGGGCGCGCCCGCCGTCTGCTCCTTGATCTCGACCGTCTGATGCCGGGACTTGAGAAAGTCGGCGAACTGACTGAACCCGAGCGAGCCTTCCTGGAAGACCGGGTCCAGCTGTCGCATCGCGCCCTTCACAGCGGATGCATGCTGCCATTCCTGGTCGTTCGAAGCAAGCTGCTCCACCGCCCGGAGGAGCAGTGCTGTCGCTGCCTTCCGCGCCTTCGGGCTTGCGTCGAGCCTCCGGATGTCGACCGGTCCCGCGGTGGGCGTGGTCGGCTGGATGGTCGAGGCGGGAGCCGTCTTCGCCGTGCTGATGCCCGCGGCCAGGGCCGGCACACGCTTCGCAGGGGTGTTCTTGGCTATGGTCTTCGCACCGGGGGTCTTCTTCGTACCGGCCATCGAAGCGGCCTTCGCGCCGGCCTTCGGAGCGACCGGCTTCGTCGCGACGACGGAGATGGGCCCCGCCGTCGGGGGAGTGAGCGGCGTGGACCGTGCGGTACCCGGGATCGAGTCGTAGTCGGTGAACACGTCGCAGGCCGAGGCGAGCGCGCTGCTCGTCGCTCCGGACACCCCGATGCCGATCACGACTCGGTCGAGACGCCGGCAGCGCTGCGCCAGCGGGATATAGTCCGAGTCGCCGGCGACGATCACGATGTGGGTGAGGTTGTCGTGTCGGAAGAGGTCTTCCATCACATCGATCGCCAGCCGGATGTCCGCGCCGTTCTTCAGAGTAGCCACGGCAGGGAAGAGCTGGATGAGGTCGACGGCGTGGTCGACGAGCTGCCTTTGATGGCGCGCATTGACCGGCGTCGACCAATCGGCATACGCCCGGCTGACGGTGATCGGACCGAACGTCGCGGCGTAGTCGAGAATGGCGTCCACGTCGACCATGGCCCGACGGATGCGCAACGTCACCTCGGCCTCGGGCTTGTAGGTCACCCGATTGCGCACCTTGTCCTTCGCGAACGCGCCCTCGCCGTGGAGTTGGTTGTACCGCGAGATGACGATGTTCTCGAAGTCGAAATAGACGCCGACCCGCTCCCGGGGCCGCTCAAGCCTCGCAGACTCCTCAGACATGCGGATGCTCCTCCAAGGTTGGTTCCAAAGACGAGCGCCGTGCACATCCCCCGGGCTCAGCATCCTGGATCGGCCTGGGGGTAGGCAAGCCCCAGTACGGGCTGGATACGTTCCTCGGGGCGGGCAGGTGACTTCAGTTGCGCCGCGCCCGTTTCGGCCCGAATGCAGGATCAGCGGCGGCTGCGGGCGCCCCGGCACCTCGCAGCTCCGCGGCATCCTGCATTCGGGCCCGCGCCTACACCCCGAGCGCCATCCGCACCCCGAGCGACAGCATCACGACGGCGATGAAGCCGTCGAGGATGCGCCACGAACCCGGGCGGGCGAAGAACGGCCGCAGGTGGCGGGCACCGAAGCCCAGGCTGAAGAACCAGGCGAAGCTCCCCGTGATCGCCCCGGCGCCCCACCACCAGCGGGCCGACTCGCCCTGCTGGTTGGCCACCGAGCCGAGGAAGATCAGCGTGTCGAGGTAGACGTGCGGGTTCAGCCAGGTGAGAGCGATCATCGTCGCCACCGCGGCCCGGGTGCTGATCGGCACCGGCGCGTCATTCGCCACCAGCGCCTTCGGCTTGAAGGCGCGCACCGTGGCGAAGACGCCGTAGGCGAGCAGGAACGCGGCCCCGACGATGCGGATCACCACAAGCGCCGCCGGGGTCCGTTCGACCACGAGACCGACGCCGAGGATCCCCGCGAAGATGAGCACGGCATCCGAAATCGAGCAGATCAGCACCGCAGGCAGGATGGTGCGCGTGTGGCCCTCGATCCCGAGCCGGAGGACGTATGCGTTCTGCGCGCCGATCGCCACGATCAGGGCCAGCCCGGTGCCGAAGCCGAGGAGTGCGGGGAGGAGGGTGCCGGCGAGGTCCATGCTGGCCAATGTAGGAGACAAATCGCATGTAGTACAGCTAAAGTTTCGAAGGATACCTAAGCGAGGCTAATGATGGCATTCCAGTTGGATCACCTGCACACCCTGGTGGCGCTCGTCGAGGAGGGCACGTTCGAGGCGGCGGCGCAGCGGCTGCGGCTGACGGCATCCGCGGTCTCGCAACGAGTCAAGGCGATGGAGCAGGCGGCCGGCCAGGTGCTGATCCAGCGGGTGAACCCGGTCATTCCGACCGCCGCCGGCGACATCGTGCTGCGCCACGCGCGCCAGGTGCAACTGCTCGAGGGCGACGTGGCCACCGAGCTCGGCGCCGGCCTGCAGCCCGGCGGGCGCACCTCGCTGCCGCTGGCCGTGAACGCCGACTGCCTGGGCACCTGGTTCCTCGACGCGCTCGCCGCCGTGCCCGAAGGCAGCGGCGCGGTCTTCGACATCTACCGCGAAGACCAGGAGCACACCACCTCGCTGCTGCGCTCGGGCACGGTGATGGCGGCGGTCACGTCCACGGCCGAGGCGGTGCAGGGCTGCTCCTCGGTGCGGCTGGGCTCGATGCGCTACCGGGCGGTGGCCAGCCCCCGGTTCGTCGGCGCCTGGCTCGGCGGCGTCGCCGGCACCGCCGGGCTCGACACCGCCCCGATGGTCAACTTCGACCGCCGCGACGACCTGCAGCACCGGTTCCTGCGCGGCATCGGCGGCCGGGCCACGGATGTCCCGCGCCACCACATCCCCACCACGGCCGACTTCGCCCGCGCGGTGGTGCTCGGCCTCGGCTGGGGGCTGCTGCCCGAGCAGCAGTGCCTCACCGAACTCGGCGACGGCCGGCTCGTGGAGCTGGCGCCGGGGCATCCGATCGACGTGGTGCTCTACTGGCAGCACTGGAACATCGCCTCCCGGCTGCTCGACCAGGTGACGGATGCCGTGGGCCGGGTCGCCGCGGCGAGCCTGCACCCGTAGGGGCTCGCCCTGCGGTCGCGCGACTTGTGGCCCGCCCGCCCGGTGTCGCCCGCCCGGCCTCGCGGTCTGTGCGGCCGCCCGTCGCCCGTCCGCCCGTCGCGGCGCACCTTTGAGAAGCGGGCGCGCCGTGGAACGTGCGCCCGCTTCTCAAACCTGCGCCGCGAGGTTGCGGGATGCCGGCGCCGGGGCCGGTCGTTGAGCCGAAGGTCGCAACGCCGAGCCGGTCCGCATGCCCTTCTGACCACAACAATCGCCCGAATTCAGGATGCCTGGCACGGTTGGGGCGATTGGGGCCCCGCACACCCGTCGCATCCTGCATTTGCTGTGGGGGCCCGGGCGGGCGGCAGGAGTGGTCGCCAGGGCGCGGTGAGGAGTGCCGCTGACTTTGCCGGTGCCGGTGCGCGAATGCAGGATGCGCGCTAAGACTGAGGCCGAACAGGGCCCACCCGACCTTCGCATCCTGCACTTGGTGATGTTCGGGGCACGTCGGGGTGCAGCAGCGAGTCAGCGACCTGTCTGGTGCGGTCGGGCACCGCGGTGGATGCGGGCACCAGCGGCTCCAGGGGTGCCGGCGCCGGCGCCGGTGCCGGCGGCGGCGACGGCGATGGCGCACCGTCGGGAGCGGCGGCAGCGGGAGCGGCGGCGGCAGCGGTGACGGTGACGGTGACGGTGACGGTGACGGCCCGAGGCTGCCGGCCGCGTCACCGGTGCCGGAACAGCTGCGCCGGCTTGCCGACCTTGCCGGGCTGCACGGCATCCGTCGCGACGAGGCCGGGCAGCACCCGACGGCGGAACGTGTCCTTGCCGAGGCGCTCGCCGGACACGCTCTCGTGCAGCCGCAGCAGCTCGAGCAGGGTGAACTCGGGCCCGAGCAGGCGCTCGGGGTCGGCCGCGGCGGCGTACTCGGCGCGAACGGTGTTCACCGCCAGCCTGAGGATCTGCTCGTGGTCGTAGACCAGCCCCTGCGCCGCATCCCACGGGGTGAGCGCGCCGGCGGGCACGGATGCCGCGGGCACCACCACGAGGTGCGCCACCGACATCACCCAGCCGCGATCATCCCGTTCCGGGGCGTCGAACACGTGCAACTGGCGCGGGCGCAGCCCCTCGATGCCGGCCTTGTCGCGCAGCGAGCGGAGCACGGCGTCGGCGAGGGTCTCGCCCTCGTGCACGAACGTTCCGGGCAGCCGCCAGCCGCGCTCGTTCTGCACGAGTACGACGCAGAGCGCGTTCGCCTGCACCGTGAGCACGGCCGTGTCCACGGCCACGGAGGGGCGCGGGTAGTCGGCCAGGGGTGTGGAGGGGGAGTCGCGATGGTCGCTCATGCGGCAATTGTCGCAGGTCTGATCTATGACGGGTGGAGCGGATGCCAAGTGGCGGCCGCCCTGGGGATGTCGCCGTTGCGGTGGCCGTCGCCGGGGGCGTTTCCCGAGCCGTCAGGCCGTCATTGCCGGTGCCAGCGGGCACGATCGGGGCTGTTCGGGGTGGTGCCGCAGACCATCGCGGTGCCCGCGGTGGTCACGCCCGTCGCGCCGGCCGGTGCGCAGAATGAGCCGGGGTGCACCGTGTCGGCCGCAGGTGCCGGTGCGGGTGCAGGTGCCGGAGCGGGAGCAGGAGCAGGTGCGGGTGCAGGCGCGGGCGCAGGTGCAGGTGCAGGAGCAGGTGCGGGAGCGGGTGCAGGAGCCGGAGCAGGCACCGGAGCCGCCCGAGGGGCGAAGTCCGAGGTCACCGCGGGCTGGCCGGGGCAGGCAGAGAGGATGCGCGTCATCGCCGCAGACTCGGCCGGCGTGACCCACAATCCGTAGGTCGCCTTGACCGAAATCTGCCGGGCGACGTAAACGCAGCGGAACGACTTCACCGGTGGCAGCCAGGTGGCCGCGTCGCCGTCGCCCTTCTGGGCGTTCGTCCGGCCGTCGACGGAGAGAAGGTTGAGCGGATCGTTGGCCAGGGACGTGCGCTGGGCCTGGGTCAGGAGCTGGGCGCCGGTCTGCCAGGCGTTGGACAACGCCACGACGTGATCGATCTGCACCAGCATCGAGGTCTTGTTGCCGCGGACGAAGCTGATCGACTTGCCCGTGTACGGCCCGTTGAGAACGCCGCTCATCACCCGGCAGGGCCCGGAACGCACGATGTTCTTCAGGTCCCGGGCGAGGATGTCGTTGCGGGTGTCGCATCCGTTGTGGTCCACGTCCAGCCAGGCTGTCCCGAATTGGGTGGTGCGGGCGTATCCCGTCTTCGGGGCCTTGCCCTTCACCGCGAGCGTCTGCAGCAGCGCCTCGGCCGTCGCATCGGTGACCGCACGGTCGGCGATGACCACGGATGCCGGTGCGACCGAGGACACCGAGACATCCGGGTCGATCGGGGCTTCCGCGGTGAACGCGGCCTTGAGTGCAGCCTTCGGAGCGGGGGTTGCGGGGGCCGCCGTGGTCGCCACGGTCGACGCGGGCGTTGCGGCGCCCGTGAGATTCGCGGGGGCGTCGTAGGCCGACGCGCCGATTCCGGTGCTGACCAGGGCCGCGACGAGGGCCACGGCGGCGATCGGTCGCGACGGGATTCTCGCCCAGGACCTGCGCCCGGTGACCAGGGAGTAGAACGCGGTCACGAGGCCCGCCAACCCGGCCATCGTCAACATGCCGGGGAACCCGCCGGATGCCCAGCCTGAGATAACGAAGATGGCGATCACCGCAATCACCACCACGGTGCCCACACGGGGTCGGATTCGTTTTCGGCCTGGTGAGGTGGGCGGTGATGCGGGGGAGGTCAAGGGATTCCTTCGGCTGGGACTGTCGTGTCTGGGACTGTCGCTGGTTCCAACCTAGGCGCGGCAGGGAGTCGTGAGGTCGCGCAGATGAGCAGGTCAGGGCCCCAAAAAGGGGCGAGAGTGCGCCGATCCCTGTCCTGCCGCGGAACGGCGGCATCCTCCCGTCGTCTTATCTCCCCTGAGTTGCGGAGAAAACACCCCTTTACTTAGCCCGGGCGCGAAGGTGTCTTTTCCGCAACTCAGAGCCGACCACGGATGCGCGATGGCGCTGCTTAGGTCGGCAATAACAAGCCCTGTGGCTTCGTAGCCATGGACAGATACGAAGTGTCCACGATGTCGTGAGACATCGCATGGCGCGCGAGGGTGTTGTTTGCGCAACCCCGCCGCTCCCGGCGAGCGGAGCGGCGCTGCCCCTCGAATGCGGCGGCGCCGGCAGGCCCGTTTCGGCCTTAGTCTCAACGTGGGGGAGTTGAGCCTGAACGGCATCCGGTATTCGACAGCAGGTCGTCAGGTGCCCGCCATGGTTTAGCAGGGCACGTCCCGTCACAAAGCTCGCTGGGGGAATCGCATGAAACTCACGTCCGCACAACTGGACCGCGCCGCCGGGGTGCTTCTCGGCATGGCCTGCGGCGACGCGCTCGGCGCCGGCTATGAGTTCGGGCCGCCGCTTCTCTCTGGTGCCGACGTGACGATGAGGGGCGGCGGCGGGTTCGACTGGGCGCCCGGCGAGTGGACCGACGACACCTCGATGGCCGTGCCGATCATCCGGGCGATCGCCGACGGCAAGGACCTCCGCGACGAATCGGTGCTCGACGAGATCGTGGCCGCCTGGATCGACTGGGCGCGCACCGCACCCGACGTGGGCAACCAGTTGCGCGCGGTGCTCTCCCGCACCGACCGGAATCTGGCCGAGGCGCGCGATGGGGGAGCCGACCCGGACCCTGCCGACCCTTCCGAGCGCGGCAACCCTGCCAGCCCTGCCAACCCTGCCAACCCTTCCGAGCGTGCCAACCCTGCCGACCCTTCCGAGCGTGCCAACCCTGCCGACCCTTCCGAGCGTGCCAACCCTGCCGACCCTTCCGAGCGTGCCAACCCTGCCGACCCTTCCGAGNGCCAACCCTGCCGACCCTTCCGAGAATGGCAACCCTGCCGACCCCTCCGAGAATGTCAACCCGGCCAACCCTTCCGCGCGTGCCAACCCGGCCAACTCTTCCGACCCTGCCGACGACGCCGACCCCGCCTACGCCGACCCGCCCCGCCCCGCCCGGCCGTCCCACGCGGGCGCGGCATCGGCGGTGCGCCTCGTCGCCCAGGCCCACCACGACCGACACGGCCGCAGCGGTGGCAACGGCTCGCTCATGCGCACTGCGCCGGTGGCCCTCGCCTTCCTCGACGACCCGGCCGGGCTCGCCGAGACCGCCCGCGCGATCAGCGACCTCACCCACGTCGACCCGGATGCCGGCGACGCCTGCGTGCTCTGGTGCCTGGCGATCCGGCGCGCGGTGCTCTCGGGCGAACTGAACGTGCGCGCCGGCCTCGAAGCCCTGCCCGCCACCCGGCGCGCTCTCTGGGAGTCCCGCCTCGTTGCCGCCGAGGCCGGCGCCCCGAGGGACTTCGACCGCAACGGCTGGGTCGTCGAGGCCCTGCAGGGAGCCTGGTCGGCCATCACCGAGCCGCTCCGCGAGGTCACCGACTGCGAGGGCGTGGTGCAGGCCGACCATCTGCGGGAGTCCTTCGAGGGCGCCGTGCCGGCCGACCATCTGCGGGAGTCCTGGGCCGGCGCCGTGCCGGCCGACCACCTTCGGGAGTCCTTCGAGGACGCGGTGCCGGCCGACCACCTTCGGGAGTCCTTCGAGGGCGTGGTGCCAGCCGACCATCTGCGGGAGTCCCTCGAGTGCGCCGTGCGCGGCGGCCGCGACACCGACACGGTGGCCGCGATCGCCGGCGGCCTGCTCGGGGCCCGGTACGGGGCATCCGCGGTGCCGGCCCGGTGGCGGCGGATCGTGCACGGCTGGCCGGGACTCCGCGCCGACGAGCTCGTGCGCCTCGGCGTGCTCGCCGCCCGCGCCACCGGTCGTCGACCGGCCGTGGCCGGTCGCGCCCCGTTCGCCGATCGCGCCCGCCGGGCCGACGTCGCCATTCTCGCCGGCCGGGCGAGCCTCGAGGCCGCGGCCGGCGGTCGCGCCGACGACGGTCGACCCGGCCCCGGTGGTCGAGCCCGTCGAGACCCCGCAACTCCCGACCGTCGTGACCCGGCGCACCCCGACACCCGCGCCCCGGGCGCGCTCGACCGCCGGGACCCGACCCGCCCCGACCGTCGCGACCCGCTCGTTCCCGACCGCCGCGACCCGCTCGTTCTCGACCGTCGCGACCCCCTCACTCCCGACCGCCGGGCCGCCCTCGCCGACCAGGCCCAGGGCGATTCCACGGCACCGGACCGCCGCCCCCGCCGCGACCGCGCCAACACCACCTGGCCGGCCGCCGACCGCCTGTCCTACGCCACCTCCGGCGACATCTCGACCCTGGTGCGGCATCCGCACGACCCCGGCGTGTGGCTCGGCGCGATCGGCGCCCTCGACGCGCTTCCGGCCGAGATCGACGCCGTGGTGTCGCTCTGCCGGGTGGGCCGCGGCCAGGTGCCCGCGCGCATCCGGCCGGAGAACCGGGTGGCGGTCTGGCTGGTCGACGAGGTCGACCCGCGGGCCAACCCCAATCTCAGCTTCGTGCTCGGCGACACCGTCGACGCGATCGCGGCGCTGCGGGCCGAGGGACGCACCGTGCTCGTGCACTGCGTGCAGGCGATCAGCCGCACCCCCACGGTCGGCGCCCTCTACGCGGCGCGGCACCGGGGCGTGCCGATCCACCAGGCGCTGCGCGAGGTGACGGATGCCCTCCCGCACGCCAACCCGAACGCCACGTTCGTCGAGGCGCTCATCCCCAGGACGATGGGCGGTTTCTGAGGCCGCCCGCCGCCCGCTTCCCGACCACCGCGCGCTCTCCCGGCGCACCTTACGGAAGCGGGCGCACCGTGTAACCTGCGCCCGCTTCTCAAACCTGCGCCGCGAGCGTTCAACCATGCGCCGCGAGCGCTTAAACCTGCGCCGCGAGCGCTCAACCCTGCGCCGCGAGCGCTCAACCATGCGCCGAGATGCGCCCAGTTCGCCCATTGTCGCCCCGGGACCCCGAGGCTACACTGGCCCGTAACCGCAGGGGATCAGACGACGTGAGCGCGTCCGTGCCTCGCGGGCACAACGGAATCCCGGTGTGCACAACGCCGGGGAGGACGCCATGAATCGCGATGACCTCGTCGGCATCTGGATCCACTCCCACGAAGAAAGCCGCGACGGGGCTCAGGTCTATCGACCTGGGGCTTACCCTTTCCCGCCATCCCGCGGACGGACATCCTTCACCCTGCGCGCCGACGGCAGCGCCCTCACCGGCCAACCTGGTCCGGATGATCGGGGCACGTCCGCCGACGGCAGCTGGCGACTTGATGGCACCGTCCTCGCCCTGCGTAGTCCCGAAGGGACTGCACGATATGAGGTGCTGGCTGCAGACGGGCAACATCTGGAGCTGCGACCGGCCTGACTCCTTGAAGTGAAGGAGGCCAGAAATGGCTGTCAAAGAAAAAGACCCAGGAATCACCGAAGAAGATCTGCCCGCGCGACGCTCGTGTGGCACCAGCGAGGTCAATGAGCGTCTGATGCGCACGGTCGACGGTTACGCCGAGGCTCGCGCGGAAATCGAGAATCGCACGTCCCGCGTGCTCGATGCGGGGGTGGCGCTCCGAACGGGGTGCACCCAGATCCCCGTCGTGGTGCACGTCGTTTACCGCAACGCCGCGGAAAATGTGTCGGCCGCGCAGATCGACAGTCAGATCGCCGTGCTCAACGCGGACTTCCGGGCGACGAATGCCGACAAGTCCTCCACGCCCCCGGTCTTCCAACCGCTGATCGGCGACGCGAGGGTGACGTTCAAGCTCGCGACCACCGATCCGTCGGGCAACCCGACCGACGGCATCACCCGCACCTCCACCACGACGACTCCGTTCAGCTCCGCGACCGACAATGTGAAGTCGGCCGCCACGGGCGGGGCGGACCCGTGGCCGTCGGACAAGTACCTCAACCTGTGGGTCTGCGGCAATCTGCGCAGCGGCTCAGGCCAGGCGCTGCTGGGTTACGCGCAGTTCCCCGGCGGTCCGGCCGCCACCGACGGGGTGGTCCTCGTGCACACCGGCTTCGGCAGCACGGGAACCGCCGCGTCGCCGTATGACCTGGGGCGGTCGGCCACCCACGAGATCGGCCACTGGCTCAACCTGCGGCACATCTGGGGTGACGACGGCACCGGATGCTCCGGCAGCGACTTCGTTGCCGACACCCCCAACCAGGCCGGGCCGAACTACGGGGCGCCGGCGTTCCCGCATCCGTCCTGCTCCAACGGCCCCAACGGCGACCTGTTCATGAACTACATGGACTACACCGACGACCGGGCGATGTTCATGTTCACTCAGGGGCAGGCCGACCGGATGCAGGCGGCTCTCGACGGTCCCCGATCGAGCATCGGGGTCAGCGGGCCGTGCATCGGCAAGCCGGTCAAGGAGTTCGTGAAGGACCTGCCGAAGGACCACCCGAAGGACATCATCAAGGAGAACCCGAAGGACTTCGCCAAGGATCTCCCGAAGGACTTCGTGAAGGACAAGCCCAAGGACCTCGTGAAGGACAACCCGAAGGACCTGATCAAGGACGGCCCGAAGGACTTCGTGAAGGACAAGCCCAAGGACCTCGTGAAGGACAACCCGAAGGAGTTCTCGAAGGACATCGTGAAGGACAAGCCGAAGGAGGGTGTCAAGGACCGGCCGAAGGAGTTCGCCAAGGACTTCGTGAAGGACCGGCCGAAAGACCTGATCAAGGACCGGCCGAAGGACCTCGTCAAGGACCGGCCGAAGGACCTGGGCAAGGACTTCATCGACGACATCCCCAAGCAGCTCCGCGACCCCGTCAAGGAGCTCGGCGGCGAAATCGGGCCGATCGATCCGGTTCCGCTGGGCAACCCGCCGTTCACCGGTCCGCTCACCGGTCCGTTCGGCGGCGGTGCGACGCCGTTCGTGATCGGCACCGGCCGCGACAACGTGCCGGACGAATCCCAGGTCGAGCAGGGTGACCCCATGAGCTCGCTGATGGGTATCCTGCAGCAGCTCGGCGCCATCCTCGCCGACTACTCGAGTGCCGCTGAGGCCGGTGAGCTCACCGCCGCCGATGTGGCGCGCTGGCAGCAGCTCGCCGGTGTCTATGTCCAGATCATTGCACTCCTGGGCTGAGCACGACCGCTCCGTGACTGCCGCCGGGGCACAGGCAGACTGTGCCCCGGCGGCGGGCAGGCGCGCGTCGTGATTCTCATCGTCAGCTTTCCCGACAATAAGCACGTCACCCGGGTGCTCGAGCACATCACCCGGCCGACCACCGTGTTCGACATCGCGGACTTCCCCGTGCGCTCCCTCCTCAACGTCGAGTTCAGCGGCGTGGTCGACGGCGCCGACCGTCTCGCGTTCACGCCGCCAGGCATGGCGGAGATCAACCTGGCCGAGATCGGCGCGGTCTGGTTCCGGCGCATCCGCCCGATCGGGCTCGAACCGGCGTTGACGGATGCGACGAGCCGGCTCTTCGCCTGGTCGGAGAGCACCGAGGCGCTCACCGGCCTGTGGCACGCGATGGAGTGCTTCTGGATGAACCCGCCCGCCGCCGACGAGGCCGGCCAGCGCAAGATCCGGCAGCTGCAAGTGGCCCGGCAGGTGGGCCTGTCCGTGCCGGAGACCCTGATCACGAACGATCCCGTGCGGGCGGCGGCCTTCATCGATCAGCGCGCGGAGGGCACGGTGATCCGCAAGGCCTTCCGCAACATCGCCGAGGCCCCGCGGTCGACGGCGGTGGTCACCGCGGAGGACCGGGCGCACATCGACGATGTGCGCTACGCGCCGGTCACCTTCCAGCAGTTCGTGCCCGCCGACCTCGACCTGCGGGTGATCGTCATCGAGCAGGAGATCTTCGCGGCCTCGATTCGCTCCGAGCCGGAGTACCGCACCGACTACCGGCTGGGCATCGGCTCCGCGGAGTTCAACCCATACCAGCTGCCGCACGACGTCGCCTCGGCGCTGCTCGCCCTGCACGCCCGGCTCGGCCTCGCCTACGGCGCCTCGGACTTCCGGGTCACCCCGGACGGTGAGCACGTCTTCCTCGAGGTGAACCCGGGCGGCGAATACCTCTTCGCGAGCGACCGCACCGGCCAGCCGGTGCCGCAGGCCATCGCGGCGAGCCTCGAGCGTCACGATCGGGACCACGCCGGCTGACCCGCGCCCCAGCGCCCAGCCCCCGCCCAGCTCGAGCCCCCGGTGGTCGAGCCCCCGGTGGTCGAGCCCCCGGTGGTCGAGCCCCCGGTGGTCGAGCTTGTCGAGACCAGGCCCCTCGGCGCTCGACCAAGTCGGTGGTCGAGCTTGTCGAGACCCCCGCGACCCCGAGATCGCCTCACCGTGATTTCGACAAGCTCAATCACCGAGACCCCCGCGACCCCGGTGGTCGAGCTTGTCGAGACCCCCGAGACCCGGCACTATCGCATCATCCCGCCCGGTTCTACCATGTACTCCGTGGACGCGAAGAAGCAGACGCCATGACCATGCTGGCGACGATCAGCAGCGGCCGCGTCGACGTCGATGAGCGCGCGGTGGCCGACCTCGCCGCGCACCTGCGCGGCGAGCTGATCCAACCCCGCGACGCGGCCTACGACCAGGCGCGCCGAGTGTGGAACGGCTCGATCAGCCGATTCCCCGGCCTGATCGCCCGGTGCGCCTCCCGCGACGATGTGAGTGCCGCGGTTCGCTTCGCCCGAGGCAATGACGTGCTGGTGGCGGTGCGCGGCGGCGGGCACAGCTTTCCCGGATACTCCGTCTGCGACGACGGACTGGTCATCGACCTGTCGCCGATCCACGGCATCCGGGTTGATCCCGACGCCCGCACGGCGAGCGTGCAGGCCGGGGCGCTGCTCGGCGATCTGGACCGCGCCACCCAGCAGCACGGGCTCGCGGTGCCGTCGGGGATCGTGACCCACACCGGTGTCGCCGGGCTGACCCTCGGCGGCGGCCTCGGCTGGCTGATGCGCAAGCACGGGCTGACCATCGACCAGCTGCTGTCGGTCGGCATGGTCACGGCCGACGGCGAGTTCGTGCGGGCGAGCGCCACCGAGAACCCCGAGCTGTTCTGGGGAGTGCGCGGAGGCGGCGGCAACTTCGGGATCGTCACCGAGTTCGAGTTCCGGCTGAACCCGGTCGGCCCGATCCTTATGGCCGGGCCGGTCTTCTGGCCCGGGACCGAGTCGGTGAAGGTGCTGCGTTTCTACCGCGACTGGATTGCCGAGGCGCCCGACGACCTGATGACCATGGTGGTGCACCGCCGCGCCCCCGATGTCGACTGGATGCCGTCCGACCTGCGCGGACAGCCCGTCGTCGCCGTCGTCAGCTGCTTCGCGGGGTCGGTGGAGGACGGCGAAGAAGTGATGAAGCCGCTGAAGGCGTTCGGCCACCCGGTACTGGATCTGTGCCGGCCGAAGCCGTTCCTGGAACACCAGGCCATGTTCGACCCCAGCTACCCGCCCGGCCGGTGGTACTACATGCGGTCCTGCGATGTCGCCGAGCTCACCGACGAGGTCATCGACATCACGGCCGATCACGCGGCCAGGATCACGTCGCCGCTGACCGCATTCCCGATCTGGCAGGGTGGGGGAGCTGCGGCCCGCGTGCCCGAAGACGACACCGCGTTCCACGGACGCGCCGCCGGCCACACGTTCAACATTAACGCCGCCACCGAGGGCCCCGACGGGTTCGACCGGGAACGCGACTGGGTGCGCAATTTCTGGTCGGACCTCGAGCCCTTCCACACCAGCGTCTACGTGAACTTTCTGATGGACGAGGGCGAAGAGCGGGTTCGGCAGGCGTACGGCGAGGCGAAGTACACCCGGCTCCGTGCCCTCAAACGCGCCTGGGATCCGGAGAACTTCTTCCGGCTGAACCAGAACATCGCGCCTTAGCCCGCGTCAGCGTGACACCGTGGGGGGCTTGACCGCACGGCGACCACGGCACGAATGCCCTGGGTAGCGTTCGCGACGGCGCCCGGCTCCCGCGGGAGCCGCGCGATCGGGTAGCCCTGACCTGGGAACAGTTCGCGATCGGTCCTCTCGGCCGACCGGCGTGCGCCGACGCGGGCTGTGTGCGGTGGAGAAGCGCTGAATGTCGGAGGCTCCCTCTGGATTCGGAATAGATCAAGTTGGATCGAATCCGTTCGACTCGCAGGGGGACTCCATGGAACACACACTTCACGTCGGCCACACTGGGGGCATGTCCCCACCTGCCAGCTGCGACAGAATCGACCGTGGGGGTGAATTGTTCTACGCTTCCGCGAAGAAGTGGGGAATGGGAAACATGGAAACTGACACCGAAGGGGCCGCTAGCGATTCGACGATGCGCGAACGAGTGGGCGGTCAGAAGTTCATCATGCAACTACTGGGTGTGCGGGAGGCTCAGGGGCCGCGATCCCGGAGTCACCGTTTCTTCGGCCGACATGTATTCCGCAATACAAACGCGTACGGCGTGTTTTGGCAGGCAATGGCGCGGAAATCGGTTGCCGACTCCCTGATGGAATTAGGGCCAGGCTGGGCTGTGTTTCATGATGTCCCTGTCCGGGGCGCCGATGACGCAATTTCTCATCTCGTGGTCGGGCCCGGTGGCGTATTCGTCATCACGAGCTGGGCCTCGTTCCGTCAGGATGTCTGGGTTGGCGGCCGCACGATGCGCGTCGGTGGAGCAACAGTGTTCGTCTTGCCTTCAGCTGAGGATTTGGCGGAGCGCGCGTCGAATGCCCTCAGTGTTGGAGCAGGACTGAAGATCAGGTGCGAGGCCGTCGTTGTTTTGGTTGATCCGGGGCAGGTGACAGTCCCGATCTCGCCAGTCGCTGTCAAGCTTGTCCACAGTGAGAACGTGCTCGTGTGGCTTCGGGATCGTCCACAGATCCTGGATAAGGAGACCGTTCAACTCATCACCGCGGCGGCAGCAAGCCCCGGGACTTGGAGCGACGACGAAATAGAGCGCGTCAGCCCCGGGACAGTCTTGGACGGCTTCTCATCAATTCTCCTGGACATTCAAGATCGTCAACGTGTTCGCGGTAACTGGAAAATCGCGCGGAGAGTGGGCGGCTGGATACTCTTGCTTGTTGCCGCCGGGGCGGCTATTCCTGTCATGTTGGCGTTTATGCCCAGGTGAGTTCTCAAAGGCGCACAGTTGCCTTCAACGCGGCCGCAAGAAAACAATGTTGGGAAATTGCCACTACCCGTAGCTGTCGCTGGACCACTGACCGTGCTTCGTGCTGAACTACGGCTCGTAGCTGATGCCGTCCCTGGCGATTACGCAGAGGGCTGCAGTAAACGCATGTCGCTCGACAGGCCACGTGCGCCTAGCCAGAGAGCGCGATGATAGCTGGCATTCGACGGTGCAACGACGTGAAGTTTGCGGAAGGAAAGGCTGGCGATTGGGGTCATCGTCTGTGTTTCAATGGCCTCCATCTCGTCCGTCAAAATGAGTCCTCCCAGATCGAACTGTGTGTGGTGATTCGGGCAGAGACAGAGAATGTTGCTCAGAGCATCATGGCCAAGATGGGGTCGCCCCAACGGTCTGACGTGAGCGCCCTCGGCATAGAAGACATTGTTCGAGGTCAGCACTGCGTGCTCGCACACTTGACACTGATAGTCGTAGAGCTTTTTCACCTCACGCGCCAGCTGCGAGTCTCGAATCCGGCGGGACACGATTGTCGTGGCGAATTCTGGGTCGGGCACGTTGAACGATTGCGGTTCAAGCGGGACCTGTTCATCGATCCGTTCGAGTCGGAAGCGAATGATCTGAAAACCATCCCGACCCACCTCCATCCACCACTGGGTGACCAAATAGAGTCCGGAGTAAATGTAGCCCGCGGGAGGGGCAAACGGAGAGCCCTTGTGTTTGCCTCGAACGACGCGAACGGGCAGAGCCGCGGCGTGGCTCGTGATGAGACCTGCATTACCCGAAGAATCCCGCGACTGATCCATGATTTGACGCGGGCTGTTGGGGTCTTTGCCGCCGTGGCCGGAGTAGATGACGTAGTCGCCATGGTCTTCGTCGTCGACGTAGCCGCCAGAAATGACGATGGAGTCGGAGCCCTCCAACTTTGTGCCGCTGATGCCGGCCTGAGTTGGGCGGTGGACGAAGGCTTCGTGAAGCTCGCGGCGGTCGATAAAATATTGGCCGACTTTGACCCCGGCCGGTGTCCCAAAGAATCTACTCATGGTGAAAGCCCCCGCCACTTACTCTATCGTTTCAGCTCGAAGAAATTGTGCAGGCTAGAGGCTGTTTATCTGGTCGCAGCGACGATTGCAGTTATCGGGAAACATTCCACCCCCGCCCGCGTTACCCCTGGCATGAAGACCATTGTGTACAGCCAGACCGGTGACCCGTCCGTGCTCCAGCTCGTCGATCGCCCGGTGACCAAGCCCGGAGCCGGCGAGGTGCGGGTGCGGATCGTGGTCAGCGGGGTGAACCCCACCGACTGCAAGTCACGCCGCGGCTCAGCGCCCGGCGAGGCGCTCGCATTCGACGACGTCGTGCCCGGCCAGGACGGCGCTGGCATCGTCGAGGCGGTCGGCGACGGCGTGACGCACGTCAGCGTGGGCGACCGGGTGTGGCTGGCCCTCGCCGCGTATCAGCGCGCGAGCAGTGGCACGGCCCAGGAACACGCGGTGCTTCCCGCCGAGCGCGTCTTCCTGCTGCCGGCGAAGGCGAGCTTCGACCAGGGCGCGAGCCTCGGAGTGCCGGCGATCACGGCGTACCGCGCGCTGACGGTCGCCGAAGACGGGCCGGACCGGTTGCATCCGGGTGCCCTGACCGGCAAGGTCGTGCTCGTGGCCGGCGGCGCCGGCGCGGTCGGGCATGCGGCGATCCAGCTTGCCCGGTGGGCGGGAGCATCCGTCATCACGACCGTGAGCGGGCCGGCGAAGGCGGCGCTCGCCACGGCGGCCGGCGCGCAGCACGTGCTCACCTACAGCGACCCGGACATCGTCGACCAGATCCGGGCGATCGCGCCGGAGGGGGTGGACCTGATCGTGGAGGTCGCGCCGGCCCAGAACGCGCCGCTCGACCTGGCCGTCATCCGCAACCGCGGGTCGATCGCGGTCTACGCCAACAACGGCGGCGACCAGATGACGCTCGACGTGCGCCGGCACTTCAGCCTCAACGTGCGCTACCAGTTCGTGCTGCTCTACACGGTGGGCGCCGACGTCATCCGCGCGGCGGCCGAGGACATCAACGCAGCCCTCGCCGACGGCGCCCTGGCCGTAGGGGAGGAGGCCGGGCTGGCCCTGCACCGCTTCGACCTCGCGCACACCGCGGATGCCCACGCCCTGGTCGAGAGCGGCGCGGTCGGGAAGGTGCTGATCGACGTGTCTGTGGGGTGAACTTCGCGGCGGTTCAGGTATCCGAACCCGTATCGGTCGCCGGGACGTTCACGCAGATGATCCCTGCGCCGCGATGCAGCCGACCCACACACCGTCGCGGGCTCGGGTGATACCCACGAACAGTTCGCGGCGGTCGCGCTCGTCGCGTTCGATCTGGGAATCGGTCCACCCCGCTCCGATGACGCCGGGGGACATCAGGCGCTCGGCGATCCAGGGCAGCAGCACCTGCTTGAACTCCAGCCCCTTGGCCCGTTTGATCGTGCCGACCTTCACGGCATCCGTTGGGCTACCGTCGTAATCGGTGAGTTCGACCACGGGAATCCCAGCGGTGCGGAGCAACGTCACCGCGTCACGCACCTGCCAGTTGGTGGAGCAGAGCACACCCACGTCACCCCAGCCCACACTCACACTCTGCGCGGCCCGGCGGATGTGCTGCACCAGTCTGCCGTCGTGCTCGGTTCGGGTGCGCGCCCGGGCGAAGAGGGGACGTTCGCCGTGTCGCGGCGAGGTGATCGCGGCGGTGCTGGCTGCGGTGCCTTCGATGTCGACGTAGCTGCCCCCGTCGACGACGCGGGCCGCCAGGGCGAGGATCTCGGCGGTGTTGCGGTAGTTCACGTCCATAATGACTCCGCGGCCGGCGACAGAGAGGCCAGCCTCGGCGAGGGTGTACCCGCCGGGGTAAATAGTCTGTTGGCCGTCGCCGATCAGGGTGAAGGCATCCGCACCGTCACCGGCCACGGAGGCGAGCATGCGGATCATTGCGCACGACAGGTCCTGAGCCTCGTCGACGATGACGGCGGTGTACGCGACCATCGGATTGGCGCGCAGAGCCGCTTCGGCGAGCAGGATCAGGTCGGCGTAGTCGTGCACCTCGCGAGTGCGCAGCAGCGATTCGTAGCGTTGGTAGAGCGCCCAGACCGAGCGGCGCTGGTCGAGGGTGAGGCGGCGGCGTCGGCCGATGCGGGCACAGTCGGCGTACTCGTCGAAGGTGGTGAGACCGCGGCCCTTGATCACGTGATCGAGTTCCTCCCGCCAGTAACGGGAATTCGTGTCGATTTTCGTCAGCGGGCCGCAGGTCTGCTTCCAGGCCTCGTCGAATGACAGATCGGCCAGCTTGGTATTGACGCGCACGTCGATGCCGCGCTCGTCGAGCACCCTGCGGGCGAAATGGTGCACGCCGCTGAATTCCACGCGACCCGCGACATCCGGGGCCATGCGGCCGAGCAGGTTGCTCAAAACATCGGGCAGCGTGCGCACGTAAGTGGTCACGAGCACGCGGGCGTTCGCCTGCGACCGTGCCAGGTAGGCGGCACGGTGCAGCCCCACGACGGTTTTGCCGGTGCCGGCAGCCCCACGGATGCGCGAGGGCCCGTTGAAACTGCGGCGCACCAACTTCGCCTGGTCGGGATGCAGGAACGTCATCCACTCCTCGATCGGAGGGGCAAGGAGTCCCTCGAGGATCGCGGCCTCGATGTCGCTCTCGCTCGGGAGATGGTCCAGATCGAGAGCTGGTTCCGGGCCGATGATCGGTTCAGGCAGGGTCACATCGACCGGTGCCGGCGCGCCGATCAAGGGGAAGTACGCGATCGCGGCGGCCAACACCTGCTCGACGGCGGACGCGGTGAGTCGCTGCCCGCGGCGGGCGATGTGGCGCACGATGTCACCTTCACCGACAATCTCGACTCCGCCGACCGACGCGTTGACGCCCTTGTGTCCGGCGAAAACGACCACGGGTCGCACCTCGCCCGGGGCGAGGCCGATCTCGGTCAGAGCCGCCTCCGTCTTCCAGGCGAGGTCGGCCAGACCGTCGAACTCGTCGGTGACGTCGGCTTGCCCGCGGAATACCCGGCCCGCCGCGATGATGGGGTCCTTCCATGCCTTGGTGTCCACGATGAACAGGCCGCCCGGCCCGACGACGACCATGTCGACCTGAGCGCGCCGGCTGCCGGGCCACTGACGATCGGGCAGGAAATGGTAGCCAGCCGCGGCGAGGGGTGCGAGAACGTGGGCGATGCGTTTCTCGCTGTCGGCGGCGGCGAAGTAGTTGGCGGCCTTGGCCCGCGAGGATTCAGCGGCGAGTGCGTGCGCTTCTGAGAGCGCCAGTTGACGCGTCGCTTCGCTCCATGCCGATCCGCCTGCCGACATGCGCTCCCCCAAGCCTAGATACAAGCTGAGCATATCGGCATGTACTTGATCGGGGCGCCCCCTCGCCTTGGGGAGGAAGCGCGTGCTCGTGGTCGACTGTCAGTAAGCGCCGACGGTCAGTAAGCGCCGGTCAGCACGGTGGGTGTGGCGCCGCTGAGTAGTGCGGCGCTGCCGGAGACGCCGAGGCGGCTCGCGCCGGCGGCGAGCATGGCGAGGGCGTCATCGTAGCTGCGCACGCCGCCCGACGCCTTCACCTGGGCTCGGTCGCCCACGGTTTCCTTCATCAGGCGCACGGCGTGCACGGTCGCCCCGCCGGCAGGGTGGAAGCCGGTGGAGGTCTTGACGAAGTCGGCGCCCGCGGCCACGGCGGCCTGGCAGACGGCGATGATCTCGGCGTCCGTCAGCGCCGCGGATTCGATGATGACTTTGAGAACCTTCGGCGCCGGGATGCTCGCGCGCACGGCGGCGATATCGGCCTGCACGTCGTCGAAGCGGCCGGCCTCGGCCGCGCCGATGTCGATGACCATGTCGATCTCGTCGGCGCCTTGCGCGATGGCGAGCGCGGCCTCGGCGGCCTTGATGACGCTGTGGTGCTTGCCGCTGGGGAAGCCGCAGACGACCGCGACCTTGAGGTCGGAGCCGGCGGGGATGCAGAGCGGCAGCATCGACGGGGAGACACAGACCGAGTAGGTGCCGAGCCTGATGGCTTCGGCGATGAGTGCGGTCACGTCTGCTGCGGTTGCCTCGGGCTTCAGGAGGGTGTGATCAATGTGCTGGGCGACGATGGCGGAGCTGAGGGTGATGGTGGGGGTCGAACTCACGGATTGTCCTTAGTTGGTTACAAGTGCGGGTGTGGCCAGGGTCGCATGCGCTGCCGCGACCACCGCGTCGAGGTGGATGCCGCGGCGGCGCATAACCTCGGGGCCGCTGCCCGACTCGCCGAACTCCTCGATGGACACCACGCGTCCGTCGAGACCCACCCAGCGGTACCAGGCGTCGCCGCGGCCCGCCTCGACCGCGACCCGGGCACGCAGCGCGGCCGGCAGCACGGACTCGCGGTAGTCGGCGGTCTGTTCGGCGAACCACTCCAGGCAGGGCATGGAGACCACGCGGGCGGAAATGCCCTGCTCGGCGAGGTGGGCGGCGGCTTCGATCGCGAGGTGCACCTCGCTGCCGGTGGCGAGGATCGCCAGGTCGTTGCCGTCGCCGTGCTGCCAGCGCACGTAACCGCCAGCGGTCACCCCCGCGGGGGTGGTGTCGGTGCTGTCCAGCACGGGCAGGTCCTGCCGGCTGAGGATGAGCGCGACCGGGCGGTCGGGGGAGGCGAGGATGCGGCGCCAGGCCGCAACGACCTCCACCGAGTCGGCGGGGCGCACCACGTCGAGCCCCGGAACGGTGCGAAGTGACGCGATCTGCTCGACCGGCTGGTGGGTGGGACCGTCTTCGCCGACGGCGACGGAATCGTGGGTGTACACGTACACCGCGCCGAGGCCCATCAGCGCTCCGAGACGGATGCTCGGCCGCATGTAGTCGCTGAACACCAGGTAGGTGGAGGCGAACGGGCGCCACGGGCCTTGCAGGGCGATGCCGTTGAGGATGGCGGCCATGGCGTGCTCGCGGATGCCGAACCGGATGAACTCGCCGCCGGGATTCGTGGCAGAGAAACGGTCGCCGTCGACCTCCACGGTGGTGGAACCGGCGAGATCGGCCGAGCCGCCCCACAAGGGTGCGGTCCCCTGCAGTGCGCGGAGCACGGCGCCGTTGGTCTTGCGGGTGGCGATCATGTCGCCAGCGCTGCCGACGTTCACAGCGTCGAGGGCGGAGCTGTCTGACTCACCGCCGCGGAAGGCGGTCCAGCGAGCGGCCGCTGCGGGATCGCCGGTGCTCCAGGCAGCCAGGTCGGCCTCCCAGTCGCGGTGCAGCTGGTCGCCGCGGGTGAGCGCACCGCGGGTGTGCGTGAGGGGCTCGGTAGTTACGAGGTCCTCGAGGGGAGCGTCGGGGGCGAAGCCCAGCGTGGTCTTCACCGTTGCGAGTTCGTCGGCGCCGAAGCCGCCCGAGTGCGCGGCGGACGTGCCACCGAACTTCGCGGAGGGGGCGCCGATGACGGTGCGGAGTGCCACGAGGGTGGGACGGCCGGTGCGTTCCGCCGCCGCGCGGAGGGTGGCCTCGATGGCGTCGAGGTCGTCGGGGGTGTCGATCTCGAGCACGCGCCATCCGTAGGCCCGGTACCGGGCGCGCACATCTTCGGTGAAGGTGTCGGCGGTGCCGGAGTCGATGGTGATGCCGTTGTCGTCCCAGATCAGAACCAGGTTGTCGAGGCCGAGCGTGCCGGCCAGGCTCGATGCCTCACCGGAGACGCCCTCCTGCAGGCATCCGTCGCCCGCCAGCACCCAGGTGGTGTGGTCGAGTAGCGCGGATCCGGGGGTGAACACGGCGCTCTCGTGCCGGGCGGCCATGGCCATCCCGACCGCGGAGGCGACGCCCTGACCGAGGGGGCCGGTGCTCATCTCGACGCCGACGGTGTGGTGCACCTCGGGGTGCCCGGGTGTCTTCGAGCCGAGGGTGCGGCTCTTGGCGAGGTCGTCGAGGGTGAGGCCGTAGCCGGTGAAGAACAGCTGGGTGTAGAGCAGAAGGCTGGCGTGACCGGCCGAAAGAATGAAGCGGTCTCGGGCAGGCCAGTCGGGGTGGGCGGGGGAGTGGCGCAGAACTCGGGAGAACAACACGTGGGACAATGGCGCCAATGCCATGGCGGTGCCGCCGTGTCCGTGTCCCTTGGCCTGCACTATGTGGGCGGCCAGGGCCTGGGCGCTCGCGACAGCGCGGGCGTCGAGCTCGGTTTGCGTCGTCGTTGACGTGGGATTCGTTGATTCGGTAGCCATGGGAGACACTTTGGTATACAAATGTACTTAAGTCAATAACGGATCCGGCGGGTGTGCAGTGCGCCCGCGGATGCGTCGAAGGGGGTAAGGATTCGATGGCGCACACTCTATCCACGGGCTCGGGCGTGGTGCTCGGCCTGATCCGATCCGGCCTCGCCACCACCCGCAGCGACCTCATCGACCAGCTCGGTTGGTCGCGGATCACTCTGGCGCGGCGTCTGGACGAACTGCTGCTCGCGTCGATCGTGGTGAGTGTGGGGCAACTCGATTCCCGCGGCGGCCGACCGCCCGAGGAGTTCGCGGTCAATCCGCACGCCGGCCTGCTGCTCGCCGTGGACATTGGCGGGTCGCACACCCGCCTGGCCATCACCGACCTGGTCTCCACCATCCTCAGCGAGGATGAGGCCGACATCGGACTGAGTGAGGGCCCGGCCGAGATCTTCGAATGGGCCGGCCAGGTCTTCGACCACATGCTCGACCGGCTCGGCAAGACCCGCGCCGACGTGGTGGGCATCGGCGTGGGAGTGCCCGGCCCTGTCGATTTTGTGACCGGGCGACTCGCCACCCCGCAGGTGGACGCGCAGTGGGACGGCGTCTTGGTGAAGGACTACTTCGCCGGCCGCTTCAACAATGCCGTCTTCGCCGTGGACCGGGATGTCAACATCATGGCGCTCGCCGAGGCGCGGCGGGGCTGGAGCGAATACCGGGACGTCACTGTGCTCAAGGCCGGCATCGGGGTCGGTCTGGCGTTTGTGCTCGACGGCTCGATCTACCACGGCTCCCGGGGAGGCGCGGGCGATCTCAGCCCGGTGCGTTCCGGCGGAGCCCGCACCGAACGGCTCGAGACGATCGCCAGCGGTGCCGTGATCCGCCGCGAACTGCAGCGCAGGGGCTATCGCGTGCGCACCAGCAACGACATCGTCGGCCTTGCCAACCAGGGCGACCCGGAGGTGCTGCGGCTACTCAGAGAGACCGGCACCGCCATCGGGCAGAGCCTGGCGCACGTGGTGGGCCTGCTCAACCCGCAGGCCGTGGTGGTCGGCGGCAACCTCGCCCAGGCCGGCGAGCCCTTCCTCGGGGCCATCCGCGACGCTATCTTCGCCGGCGCCCGGGACTTCGCCCTGCAGGGGCTGGTGGTGGAGAAATCCCGGCTCGGCCACATCGCCGGCATCACGGGAGCCTCGCTCATCGCCCAGGACGCACTCTTCGAGGCCGACCGCATCAGCCGGCTTACCCGCGGCGGCCTGCCCGGTGTCTCCCTGCTCGTTCCGTCGATCTGATTCGAGCTCGGGGTGGTTCCCACGCTGCCCGCGCCCGCATCCGCTGCCCCCGACGCCATGTCGAGACGCCCGGCAGTCAATCTCAAAAAACTTTGGTTCATTTGTAGACAAAAGGTCGCTTAGGCTTATACAGTCATCCCAGTTGCCCTCGCAGTCAGGGGGTGGCTCGAATCCAAACAAAGGAGTTCAGTCGTGGCTTTCAACCTCGCCGAATCACTGTCGTCCATCGTGACCCAGGCGAATGCAGCCGACTGGCGTGCCGCGATCCGTCTCGCCGGCGACGGTCTCGTGTCCGGTGGAGCAACCACGGATGCCTACACCGACGAGATGATCGCCGCTGTCGAGAAGCACGGCCCGTACATCGTCATCGCCCCGGGCATCGCCCTGGCGCACTCCCGGCCGTCGCCGGCGGTTCTCACGGGCGGACTCAGCTGGGTGGGCCTGGCCACCCCCGTCGAATTCGGCAACAAAGCCAACGACCCCGTCAACCTCGTGATCGGGCTCGCCGCCGTCGACCACGACGCTCACCTCACAGTGATGCGTGCGCTGGCCGGTGTTCTCTCCGACAGCTCGGCCATGGAGCGCCTCACGGCGGCCACCAGCCCGGACGACGTTCGCGCCGTGCTCGGCGGGCTCGCCGCGGTCGCCTGACGCGCGACACACGCATCCACCCCACTCTTCTGCCCTCTTATCTCACCCAATCGAAAGGCACCCCATGAAAATAATCGCCGTCTGTGGAATGGGCATCGGTACATCCGTGCTCTTGAAAATGAACGCCGAGAAGGTTCTCGCGAAGCTCGATATCGATGCGGATGTCGAGGCCGCCGATATGGGAGTGGCCCGCGGCGCCGCGCAGACGGCCGACATCGTGCTCACTTCCCAGGAGCTCGCCGAGGAACTCGGCGATGTGCCCGCCGAGGTCATCGTCATCAACAACTTCTTCGATCTCGAGGAGATCACCGAGAAGCTCACCGCCGCCGTCGAGTAGTCCCTTTCACCTTCCCTTCTCACAGAAAATGGAGCTCCCACAATGGAGTGGCTCGTCGTCGTACTGAATTTCATCGGACAGCAGATCCTCAATGTGCCGGCCTATCTGATCGGCATCATCACCGCCATCGGGCTGATGGCGCTCAAGCGCAACTCCGGACAGGTGATCGGCGGCGCGCTCAAGGCGGCCCTCGGCTTCCTGATCCTCGGAGCCGGCGCCAACGTCGTCGTGGGCTCCCTCGACCCGCTTGGCAGACTGATCCTCGCGGTCACCGGCGCCCAGGGCGTCATCCCCACGAACGAGGTCATCACCGCCATCGCGCAGGAGCAGTTCGGCGCCCAGAGCACCTACGTGCTTAGCCTCGGGTTCCTGGTGATGCTTGCACTGGCCCGCTTCACGCCGCTCAAGTACGTGTTCCTCACCGGGCACCACATGGTCTTCATGGCCACCATGCTCACCGTGGTGCTCTCCGTCGGCTTCGGCGACGGTGCCAGCTGGCTCGTGGTCGTCGTCGGCGCCCTGCTGCTCGGCGTGATCATGGTGGTCATGCCCGCATTCGTGCACCCCTGGACCAAGAAGATCACCGGCAACGACACCATCGCCATCGGCCACTTCGGCACCCTCGGTTACATCGCCGCCGGGGCGGCCGGCCAGGCCGTTGGCCGCCGCAGCAAGTCGACCGAAGAGATCAAGTTCCCGCAGGGACTCAAATTCCTGCGCGACTCGATGGTCGCCACCTCGCTGTCGATGGTGCTCATCTACCTGGTCTTCGCCGTCTGGGGCCTCATCGCCCTTCCGCTGAAGGAGGCGCTCGACATCTTCGGCTCCGCCGACGCCGGCGCGTTCATCATGGCGGCCTTCGCTCAGGCGCTGCAGTTCGGCGTGGGTGTCGCGGTCATCCTCTACGGTGTGCGCACGGTGCTCGGCGAGTTGGTGCCCGCGTTCCAGGGCATCGCCGAGAAGGTTGTTCCCGGTGCGCGTCCCGCGCTGGACATCCCGATCGTGTTCCCGTTCGGCGCCAATGCCGTGCTCATCGGCTTCCTGAGTTCCTTCGCCGGTGGCCTCCTCGCGCTGGGGGTGCTGGCGATCTGGCTGAACCCGGTGTTCGGGCTCGCGCTCATCCTCCCCGGTATGGTGCCGCACTTCTTCACCGGCGGTGGAGCCGGGGTCTACGGCAACGCCACCGGCGGCCGCCTGGGCGCGATTATCGGTGGATTCGTCAACGGTGTGATCATCACGATCCTGCCTGCCATCCTGCTGCTGGTCCTCGGCGATTTGGGCTTCGCGAACAGCACCTTCGGCGACGCCGACTTCGGTTGGTTCGGCACCCTCATCGGTGTCAGCGTCGGTGTCGGCGGCGGCCTCGGAGTCATTCTCGCAATCCTCATCGCGGTGGTGCTGGTCAGCGTCGCGATCGTCTACCAGATCCGCGTAGTGGACAAGGGCTGGGTGCCCGGGGCGAAGCGCGACGCCTGGATCGCAGAAGAGAAGGCGGCCGAGAAGGTCATCCTCGACGCCGAGAAGGCTAGGCGCAAGGCAGAGAAGGAAGCAGCGGCCCAGGCCGTCTAGCTTCGCCAGTTCCATGTTTCGCCAGAGGGCGGCTCCGCGGTGCGGGGTCGCCCTCTGTTCGTGTCTGCGTATACTTGGCCACCGACGTGATTCGGGCGGCGGTCGAGGACATCAACGCAGCCCTCACCGACGGCGCCCTGGCCGTGGGGAGGAGGTCGGGCTGGCCCTGCACCGCTTCGACCTCGCGCACACCGCGGATGCCCACGTGCTGGTCGAGAGCGGCGCGGTCGGGAAGGTGCTGGTCGACCTGTCGGCGGGGTGAACGCCAGGACCCGGCGGGCGCCGGAGGTTAGTACGCGCCGGTCAGGACCGGTGTGGCGCCGCTGAGCAGTGCGGCGCTGCCGGAGACGCCGAGGCGACTCGCGCCGGCGGCGAGCATGGCGAGGGCGTCATCGTAGCTGCGCACGCCGCCCGACGCCTTCACCTGGGCTCGGTCGCCCACGGTCCTCTTCATCAGGCGTACGGCGTGCACGGTCGCCCCGCCGGCAGGGTGGAAGCCGGTGGAGGTCTTGACGAAGTCGGCGCCCGCGGCCACGGCGGCCTGGCAGACGGAGATGATCTCGGCGTCCGTCAGCGCCGCGGATTCGATGATGACTTTGAGCACCTTCGGGGCCGGGATGCTCGCGCGCACGGCGGCGATATCGGCCTGCACATCGCCGAAGCGGCCGGCCTCGGCCGCGCCGATGTCGATGACCATATCGATCTCGTCGGCGCCCTGCTCGATGGCGAGCGCGGCCTCGGCGGCCTTGATGACGCTGTGGTGCTTGCCGCTGGGGAAGCCGCAGACGACCGCGACCTTGAGGTCGGCGCCGGCGGGGATCGTGAGCGGCAGCATCGACGGCGAGACACAGACGGAGTAGGTGCCGAGCCGGATGGCCTCGGCGACAAGGGCCGCCACGTCTGCGGTGGTGGCCTCGGGCGTGAGCAGGGTGTGGTCGATCTGGCGAGCGACGCTAGCGGCGTCGGGGGCGATAGTGGGGGTGGAAATCATGGTTTGTCCTTAGTTGGTGACGGGTGCGGGTGCGGGTTCGCCCTGGCGCTCCAGGACCGCGACGAAGGCGCGGTAGAGCACCAGGCCGAGGGCAGCGACCGCCGCGAGAATCAACAACACAGTTCCGTAAGAGGAGGCCTGGTCGGTGCCGGCGATCCCCCCAAGCAGGTTGGGCTTCAGGTTCATCAGTGCTGCGGTGTAGGCAATGCCGATCGGCACGGCAATGTTGATGGTGAGGTTGTAGAAGCCGATGGCGATACCCGAGTTCTCGACCGGCACCCGCCTGATGGCAGTCGACACGAGGGGGCCGTACATCAACGCGAAGCCCATCCCGAACAAGATCATCGAGATCACGAAAATCCCGATCCACTTGTCCACCACCAAAGCCGGGATCAGCATCGAGGCGATGATCACGATCAACGCCGTGGTGACGGCCTGCTTGGATGTGAGGACCCGGGCGATTTTGCCGGTGGCCGAGCCGACTATCACGGCGGCGATATAGCCGGGGATCAGCAGCAGGGAGACCTCTCCGAGGTTGTAGCCGTAGATGTCGGATACCAGGAACGGGAAGAGGAAGGTGTAGCCCAGCTGGACCGAGTAGATGACGAACACAACGATGATCATCAGCGAGTATTGAGCGTTGGCGAAGAATGCCATGGTGATCACGGCATTTTCGTGGGTTCGGATGTGCCAGATGAACAGGATCAGCCCCGCGACGACTGGCATCAGATACCACACGTTGAAGTTCTGCATGAAGAGGATGATGCCGGTGGCGAACACCGCGATCAGGAAAAGCCCGAACACGTCCACGTGGCCCTCATGCGTTGCCGCAGCAGGAACCGTGCGGAGCACGACCGGGATGGTCAGCAGCGAAAGTAAGGTGACCAGGAAGAAGGCCGCCCAGCCGATGTAGGTGGCGATGAAGCCGCTGCCGACGGTGCCGATCAGTAGCGACAGCTGGAAGGCTGCGGTGCTGAAGCCCAGGTACTTCTTCTGCTCGTCGCCCCTGAAATGCTTGGTGACGTAGATCACGTAGAGGGTCTCGGCGGCTGCCAAGCCGGCGGTCTGGATCATCCGGCCGACCAGGATCAGCCAGAAGTTGGTCTGGAAGATGAAGCCGATGATCGAGCCGATCGTCATCACGAGGATCGCGAAAATGATGAGTTTCCGGATGCTGATTGAGTCGGCCAGCGCGGCGTAGACCACGGCACCGATCCCGATCAGGATGCCGGTCAGCGTGGCTTGCAGACTGACGGTGTTGACGGGCAGGTTGAGATTCTGCGCCAGCGCCGGCGACATGAACTTGAAGCCATTGTCCAGCACCAGCGAAAACACGAAGAGGAACAGCAGGATGGGGACGGCCCGGGTCGGTGTGAAGACCTGGGTTGGACGCTTGGCGTGAGTCGTGGTGCTCATCAGATCAGTTCCAGCGCGATCTCGATCATTCCTGTGAAGGCGGTCTGCCGTTCCTCGGGGGTGGTCTTGGCGTTGGTGACGAGGTGGTCGCTAACAGTGAAGATGCCGAGCGCATCGACGCCGCCGGCCGCGGCGTTGGCGAACAGACCTGCCGACTCCATCTCGGCGGCCAAAATGCCCATCTTCATCCATTTCCCCATGGCGTCGGGATCGGCGCCGTAGAACAGGTCGGACGAGAGCACATTGCCCACGTGGGTGCGTTGACCGCGCTCGTCGGCGATCCGTTTGGCGTGCTCGAGCAGCCTGTAGGACGACAGCGGCGCCCATGAACCGGGCAGGTTGAACTGGTTCAGGTAGTTGGAGTCGGTCGACGCGCCCTGGGCGATCACCACGTCGTAGAGCTCCATGTTCTCCTGCATAGCGCCGCAGCTGCCCACCCGGATCAGGTTCTTAACCCCAAAAAAGTGGATCAGCTCGTAGCTATAGAGCGAGATGGAGGGGATGCCCATACCCGTGCCCATCACGGACACGGGGCGCCCCCGGTAAGTGCCCGTAAAACCCAACATGTTACGAACCTCGTTGAAGCAGCGGATGTCGTCGAAGTATGTCTCGGCGATGAACTTCGCTCGCAGCGGGTCCCCCGGAAGGAGGATCGTCTCGGCGATGTCCACCCCCTTGGGATCGATATGCGGCGTGCTGCTCGTGGGGGGATACAGGCCCTTCATCGTTGACTGTGATCCGACCCTCATGGTGGTTGAACTCATGTTGACTCCTTCGTCTATGCAGTATGAGGTTATACCTCTCGGGTACCATGTCAAATGTGATACGTTCGGCGTGACAAGGAGGTCTCGTGACGACCCGTTTGGAACCGCACCCGTTCTTGCACCAGCAGCTCCACCTCACCGTCGGCCAGCCGATTCGAGTCGCCGTCTACACGCGGCTCGCGGATGGAATCCGCTCCGGCGCGTTTCGGCTCGGCGAGATGCTGCCGAGGGAAACGGAGCTTTCGGCCATGCTCGGCGTCAGTCGCACACCCGTACGCGAGGCGCTGATGCTCCTCGAAGAAGACGGGTTACTGGTCACCCGTCGCGGAGTTGGGCGATTCGTCACGGACTCTATCCCGCACGGCGGACTGGAGCAGCTGCAGCCATTTGAGATCGCCTTAGCCGAACCGAACACGACGTTGACTGTCCAGCCGGGGCGCTTCGAGTTGGAAGGGGTTACAGACTTCGTGTCCCACCGACTCTCGCTCGACCCGGCTGCCAACGCCTGGATCCGCGAGAGCGTCTTGCTGCAGGATGGCGTTCCCGTTGCCACTGTGCAAGAGCATCTCCCCGCTGGGCGCTACCTCAGTGATGTGAGCGCGCGAATCGCATCCGAGCTCTCGGAGATCGCCGCTGAACCACGAACACTCCTCGCATCCATGCAGGCCAACGGCCACGTCTTCACAAACGGCGTGTGCCAGATCGTCGCAACCGAGGCCGGCCCCACGCGAGCGAAACCGCTGAACATAGGGCCGTCAGCGGCGGTCCTCATCCTCACCCAGACAGCGGAGCACGGCGGAGTTCCGATCTACGCCGCAAAATGTGTCGTCGCGCCCGGTCACGGGTCACTCTCGGTCAGGCAACACAACCCGAACTAGTGGTGCTTCGGCGGGGGGCAGGCCGTGGCGAGCCGGCGGGGACGCCTAATAGGCGCCGGTCAGCACCGGTGTGGCGCCGCTGAGCAGTGCGGCGCTGCCGGAGACGCCGAGGCGACTCGCGCCGGCGGCGAGCATGGCGAGGGCGTCATCGTAGCTGCGCACGCCGCCCGACGCCTTCACCTGGGCCCGGTCGCCCACTGTTTCCTTCATCAGGCGCACGGCGTGCAGGGTCGCCCCGCCGGCAGGGTGGAAGCCGGTGGAAGTCTTCACGAAGTCGGCGCCCGCGGCGACGGCGGCCTGGCACACGGCGACGATCTGGGCATCCGTCAACGCCGCGGATTCGATGATGACTTTGAGCACCTTCGGGGCCGGGATGCTCGCGCGCACTGCGGCGATGTCGGCCTGCACGTCGTCGAAGCGGCCGGCTTCGGCCGCACCGATGTCGATGACCATGTCGATCTCGTCGGCGCCTTGCGCGATGGAGAGCGTGGCCTCGGCGGCCTTGATGACGCTGTGGTGCTTGCCGCTGGGGAAGCCGCAGACGACCGCGACCTTGAGGTCGGCGCCGGCGGGGATCGTGAGCGGCAGCATCGACGGCGAGACGCAGACGGAGTAGGTGCCGAGCCGGATGGCCTCGGCGACAAGGGCCGTCACGTCGGCGGTGGTGGCCTCGGGCGTGAGCAGGGTGTGGTCGATCTGGCGGGCGACGCTAGCGGCGTCGGGGGAGAGGGAGGTCATGAAGTGCGTCCTTGGTTGGTGATGAGTTCGTTGGTGATGAGTTCGGGGGTGCCCGGCGGCATGGCGGGGTAGCCGGTGAGGGTTACCGGAGTGGCGGCGGTGACCTCATCGAGGTGGATGCCGCGGCGGCGCAGCAATCGGGGCCGCTAGCGGACTCGTCGGATTCATCAACGAACACCACGCGGCCATCGAGTCCCACGCCACGATACCAAGCGTCGCTGTGGCCTGCCTCCACGGTCACGAGGGTGCGGAGGGTCGAGGGCAGGGCCGACTCGCGGTAAGCGAGCGCGGAATGCCGCCGAACTCTGCAACGCGAGATTCCTTCGGAAATCTGGGCGCGTTAGATACTTGTATCTCAAGGAGGTTCACGTGGCCATTTCAGTACGACTGTCTCCCGAGGATGAACAACGTCTCGAGCAGCTCGCGGCGCGCACGGGGCGCTCGAAGACCTTCTACGTTCGCGAGGCGATCCACGAACATCTCGATGACCTGGAAGAACGGTATTGGGCCGATCGGGTCATTCGTGAGTGGGAAGAAACCGGAAAGAAGAGCAAGCCTGCGGATAAGTTGTGGGCTGACCTCGGGCTATGAGCCGCTGGCGATTGGAAACCACGGCGGAGTTCGATCGCGCGGCCCGAAAACTCGACAGATCAGCGCTGATCCGGGTCAAAAGGTACCTGGACGGGTTGCTGGAACTGGATGACCCTGTGAGCGTGGGCGTCGCCTGACCGCAGACCTTTCAGGCTATTGGCGCTTCCGTATCGGCGACAATCGCTTGATCGTCGAGATTCACGACGACGTGCTGGTTTTGATCGCAGTCGGACTGGGGCACCGGTCCGAAATCTATCGGAAGAGTTAGGCAGAGAGTTTACGGCAGGTCGACGATCTGCTTGCCGAGCGGCAG
Organism: Cryobacterium sp. HLT2-28; assembly: GCF_004402495.1. Classification (GTDB taxonomy): domain Bacteria; phylum Actinomycetota; class Actinomycetes; order Actinomycetales; family Microbacteriaceae; genus Cryobacterium; species Cryobacterium mannosilyticum. The sequence continues at coordinate 46,392 of NZ_SOFH01000032.1, forward strand.
GAGCGCGACCGGGATCAGCTTGAAGTTGGCGATCCCGAACGGGATGCCGATGATCGTGATGCAGAGCGCGATGCCCGAGACCAGGTGGGTGAGGGCGATCCACCAGCCGGCCAGCACCACCCAGACGAGGTTGCCGAGGAAGGAGCCGACGCCCGCGTTCGGCGTGTTGACCACGGTCTCGCCGAACGGCCAGAGCGCGTAGAGGCCGATCCGCGCCGCCGCGATTCCCCAGGGGATGGTGACGATGAGCACGAACATGATGAGCGCCGCCAGCATGTAGCCGAGGAACAGCCAGACGCCCGAGAGCAGGAGCCAGATGATGTTGAGGAGGGTCTTCATGATGGGTTCATTCTCTCAGCACCCTCGCCGACTACGTGCGAGAGATCGCCGGGTCCGGTTTTCCCGGTCTCCGTGGTGCATGTGCGTGCAAATGCAGGATGAGTGTGGCCTGGGGCCTGGCGATGGGGTTCGCGGGGGTTGTCATCCTGCAAACGGGCGTTGCCTCAGCGGACAGGCGGAAGATGCCTCGGCCCCGGGAGTGGTCGGCCACCGCCGGCAGCAGGCCGGCGCGCGCGCTCCAGCAATCACGCAGGATAGAGGCATGGCCCACCGTCAACGAAAATCCGCTGATTCTGACCCCGCACGGGGCGGGGCCGACAGGACGTGCGCGGCGTGCGGGCGGCGCATCGAGTGGCGCACGAAGTTGGCCGGCAGCTGGGATTCGGTGAGGTACTGCTCGGCCGCGTGCCGCGGACACGGCGTCAACGCGACCGATCTCCGGCTGGAAGAGACCATCGCACTGCTGCTCAGTGCGCGGGCGCAGGATGCGACCATCTGCCCGTCCGACGCGGCGCGAGCGATCGGCGGCGCGGAGTGGCGCGACCTCATGGAGCCCGCCCGACGAGCCGCCCGGCGCATGGTCGCCCGCGGCGAACTGCAGATCACGCAACGCGGAACGGTGGTGGATCCGTCCACCGCGAAGGGTCCGATTCGGTTACGGCGGCCGCGGTAGCGCTCCCGTCAGTGGCGTCAGTCCACCGGCGCCGCGGCATCCGTCACCGCGTCGAGCACCGCCCGCGCGGTCCTCGGGTCGCCGAGGATGCGGAAGTGCCCGCCGATGCTGAGCCGGATGTTGCGGGCGCCGACGAGTTCACTGCCCTCGGGGATGTGCGGGTCGAACACCCCGTAGATGGACACGATCCGGTGGTTGACGCGTTGGTCCAGGCCGAGGTCGCGCAGGGCGAGGTTGGTGGGGGCGAAGGCACGGATGCTCGGCACGACCCAGTAGCGCGCATAGCGGGAACCGGCGAAGGGAGCACTGATCGCGGCCATTCCGCTCACCCGATGCTCCGGGTCATCGGTCGTCATGAGCCGTTTGCCGATCAGGCCGCCCTTGCTGTGCGCCACGATGATGACACCGGTCAGGTTCTCCCGGTCAAGGTAGGCGGCGACGGTCGCGGCGGCATCCGCCAGGGAACGCCGGTTGCGGCCCAGCGCCGCCACCACGTGCACGGGATGCCCGTGGTCGTGCAGGGTCTGGATCAGCGGCCGCATGAACCGCCAGGATTCGTACACCCCGGGGATGATGACGATCGGGGCTTTGCCGCCGGAGCGGAAGTCCTCCGGCCGGGCACGGGAGAAGAAGGCGCGGGTCTGCCCGATCCCCGCGTACACGTAGTCGAGCATCCACCACCTGGCCTCGCGCAGCCGGTGACTCAACAGGCGGGGGTTCAGCAAACGGTGCCTCATGGGGCCGGCCGCGCGACCGGCGGATGCTGCCGGACGTGTTCCTCGATGCGGGCGGCGGTCTGCGCGGCGGCGCTGTGGTGCACCAGGTGCCGGTGCCCCGGGACTTCCAGGAGTTGCCCGTGTGGCGCGGCGGCGGCCAGCACAGCACACCAGTCGCTGCCCGAGACGGGATCGTCGGAACCGCGGACCACGAGGGTGGGGGAACGCACCTCACGGAGGGCAAGGTCGGTGCGGTATTCGAGCATGGGGACGAGCTCGGTGGAGAACCAGCGCGGGCCGCACTCGAGGTAGTCCTGGAAGACGATCAGGTTGCCCGACGGCGACTCCTTGACCACATCCCGGGTCAGGCCCATCGCCTGTTGCACGGCCGTCGCCCGGCGGGGATCGGTGACGGCGCCGATCAGAACCAGGTGGGAGACGGCATCCGGTCGTTGCCGGGCCAGCTCCGTGACGAACTGGGCACCCATCGAATGGCCCACCACGACCACCCGTGGCACCGCGAGCTGGTCAAGCAGCCGGCCGAGCAGGGCGCCGTATTCTTCTACGGTGAGCGCCCGCGCGGGCCTGCGGGTGCCGCCGAACCCGGGGAGGTCGACCGAATGGGTGTGCCCGGTGAGAGCCAGACGCTTCTGAATCCGGCGGTAGTAGCGGTGCGACGCCCCGATGCCGTGCACGAGCAGGTAGGTCGGCGCCTCCGGCGACCGGGAGGCGCTGGGCATGGAGTGCACCGTGAACTGATGCCCGTCCACCTCGACGCTGCGGCCACGGGCAGTCACGGCGGCTACGCGTCGTCGTTCGGCACGCACACGGTCGGTGCTCGTCACGGGGGTTTCCTTCGGGTTCAGGTCGAGAATCCTAGCGCCCTGAGGGGGCGGCCGGTCTGAGAAGTCGCGGGCGGGGACATCCGTCACTGATAAGACGGCTCCCGGCTGGATTCGTCACGCCCGCGGCGCCGATCGGTGGTCTGGCCGGAAGGATGCCCAGGCCCCCGCAATCCCGGAGGATAGAAGGCATGGCCCACCGTCAACGAACACCCACCGATCCTGACGCCACCGGTGGCCGGGCGGTCAAGACGTGCTCCTCGTGCGGGCGGCGCATCGAGTGGCGCGCGAAGTGGGCGAACAACTGGGATTCGGTGAAGTACTGCTCGGCCGCCTGCCGCGCTCATGGAGTCAGCGCGACAGACCTCCGGCTTGAGGAGACAATCGTTACGCTGCTCAGTGCACGGGCCACGGATGCCACGATCTGCCCGTCCGACGCGGCGAAAGAGGTCGGCGGGGAGGGGTGGCGCGAACTGATGGAACCGGCCCGACGAGCCGCACGCCGCATGGTCGCCCGCGGTGAACTGCAGATCACCCAGGGCGGCGCCGTGGTCGATCCGTCGACGGCGAAGGGGCCGATTCGGTTGCGGCGGGTGCGGTAGCTTGGCTGCGACCACGCGGCGAATGCGGGCCTTGGCGCTCTGACCCGCGCGTGGCGGGCACAACTCCTTCAAATTCTGCCTGCCCATTTTTCCGCTCGCGTAATCACGCGGAACGTGCCGGGAGTGTCACCGATTTGCAGGAGTTATGCACGGAGGGTGGACGTTCGAGCTCAGCTCAGCGACACGACCACCGATATCCCCGCCATGCGGCATGATTAATCGGGGGCCTCGTTCCTGTGCCCAGTAGCCCCGAGCCGAAGGAGGTGTGACCCGTGTCCGCTCTGAGTCAGACCCACGCGCTCAAACACCTTGTCGACACGGATGCCACCTGGCGGCTCCTGCGGGCCGACAACGCCCCCGTGATCGCGGCCCTGCTCAGCGAGCATCTCGGGGCCGAAAGCCGGCGTCTGCCCACCGACGAGCTCTACGAGCGCCTCGACCACGACCTCGAGGCGCTGCGCGGCCACGGCTTCGAGCTGCCGCAGAGCGCCCAGGGCTACTGCGCCGAATGGCGCAAGGCCGGCTTTCTCACCCGCCGCCCCGCGGAGGAAGCGCGCGGCGAGACGTTCGAGCTGGCAGCGGGCGCGCTGGGCGCCATCCGTTTTCTGGAGCAGCTCGCCGCGCCCCGGCAGACGGTCACCGAGTCGCGGCTGGCGAGTATCGGGGTGCAGCTGGGTCAGCTGGCCATCGAGACCGATCCCGATGCCACCCGGCGGCTCGAGCAGCTGCACGCGCAGCGGGACCGGATCGACGCGCAGATCGAGCGGATCCATTCGGGCGACCTCGACACCCTCGATGCGGCCCGGGCGCTCGAGCGGGTGCGGGATATTCTCGCCCAGGCCGAGGATATCCCGTCGGACTTCGCCCGGGTGCGCGCCGAATTCGAGACCCTCAACCGTGACCTGCGGGCGCGGATCGTCGAATCCGACGACACCCAGCGCACCGTGCTCGATGAGGTGTTCCGCGGCGTCGACCTGATCGGCGAGTCCGACGAGGGCCGCAGCTTCGCCGGGTTCTCCGCGCTCGTGCTCGACCCCGCCGTGGGCGCGACGTTCGACGACGACATCGAGCGGGTGCTGGCCCGTGACTTCGCGGGTGAGCTGACCTCGGCGCAGCGGCGCTACCTGCGCCGCTTCATCGGCACCCTCAAGGACCACAGCGGCGAGATCCACGAGGTCATCACCGCGTTCGCCCGCGGGCTGCGCCGCTACGTGCAGTCCCAGGACTACCAGCGCGACCGGGTGCTGCGCGGGCTGCTGCGCACGGCGCTGGCCGCCGGCGTGGAGGCATCCGGGCACACCAGGCCCTACCAGCCGACGACCCTGCACCTGGAACTCTCGGCGGTGGCGCTCGGCAGCGTCGGCGCCATCCGGCTGCACGACCCGGCCGACCTCGACGCCGGCGCACCGATTGAGGAGCACGTGGCCGGCGTCGCCGACCTCGAGGCACTCCGCGCCCTCGCCCGCGCCACCGAGATCGATTTCGCCGAGCTCATCGGCAACGTGAATGCGGTGCTGGCCGAGGCGCCGCAGTGCACCGTGCGGGAGGTGCTCGAACGGCATCCGGCCAGCCAGGGTGTGGCCAGTGTCGTGGGACTGCTCACCCTGGCCGCTAACCAGGGCACCGCGCCGGGCGGCATGGAGACGGTGCGCTGGCTGGGCTCCGACGACAGGGCCCGCGCCGCCGACATTCCGATCTACCGCTTCACGGGGAGACTACTGTGACCGACGACTTCAACACCGAGACCGGCACCGGGTCCGGCTCCGCGACCGGCATCGGCACGGATGCCGCGCCCGCCGCCGCCCTCTGGCCCGGCGACACCGGCCTCATCGGCGAGCAGGCGCGGCGGGCGCTGCTCGAGCTGATCAAGGGCCCTTACCTGTCGGGCGTGAAGGCCCCCGCGCTGTGGTCGGCGCTGCTGGCCGACGAGGTGGGCATCCGTTCTCGCCTGCACGAGCTGTTCCTCGAGCTGGTCGTCGACCGGGTCGGCGAGTTCGCGTTCGTGCGCAATGTGAGCACGACCGAGCTCAAGCTGCCGAGCACCGTGCGCACCGCCGCGCTCACCTTCCTCGACACGGCGATGCTGCTCGTGCTGCGCCAGATGCTGCTCGCCGGGGAGGGCGACGGCCGGGTGATCGTGGGGCAGGAGGACGTCTTCGAGCAGCTGCGGGTCTACCGCACGGCGGATCGTGACGAGACCGACTTCAACAAACGGCTGAACTCCACCTGGCTGAAGATGAAGAACACGCTGCGGGTGATCCACCAGGCCGGCGCCGAGGACCGGGCCGAGATCTCGCCCGTGCTGCGGCTGATCGTCGACGCCGAGCAGATCGCGGCGATCAGCGGCGAGTACCGGCGGATCGCCGAGGGCGGGACCGGTCCTGACCTGAATGTCGGTGGTGTCGACGATGCTGATTCCGACCTCACGGATGACGCAACACCCGACCAGGCCGAGGAGATGACCGCATGACGATGCTCGAGATGACGGGCCTCGACGACTCGCTCGAGCCCGGAGCGCAGCCGGCCGCGAACGGGCCGATTCACGTGGGCCAGTGGCGGCTGGCCCGGGTGGAGCTGCTCAACTGGGGCACCTTCGGCGGGCACCACCGCATCGACGTCGCGCGCACGGGGCACCTGTTCACCGGGGCGTCCGGCTCGGGCAAGTCCTCGCTGCTGGATGCGATCGGCACCGTGCTCACCCCCGACAAGTGGCTGCGCTTCAACGCCGCCGCCCAGGACTCCACCAGCCGCAACGACGACCGCACCCTGGTCAGCTACGTGCGCGGGGCGTGGAGCAAGGAGGCCGACGAAACCCTCGACCGCGCGGTGAGCACATACCTGCGCAAGACCGCCACCTGGAGCGGCATCCTGCTCTGCTTCGAGAACGAACGGGATGCCCCGGTCACCCTGGCGCGCCTGTTCCACCTGCGCGGGTCCAGCGTCGACAAGGCCGACCTCAAGGACGCCTGCTTCATCGATCGGGTCGACGTGAGCCTGCTCGACTTTCGCGAGCACGTGGCATCCGGAATCGAGGCCCGGCGCATCAAGAGCGCCTGGCCGAACGCGGTCGTCACGACCACCGGGTCCCACGCGCCGTTCTACTCGCGCCTCCGCCGCCTGCTCGGCATCGGAAGCCTGAACGCCCTGCACCTGCTGCACAAGACCCAGTCGGCGAAGAACCTCGGCAGCCTCGACCAGCTGTTCCGCGACTTCATGCTCGATGAACCGGCCACCTTCGCCCGGGCCAAGAACGCCGTGGAGCAGTTCGGCGAACTCAACCAGGCCCACCAGCACGTCGTCGAGTTGCGCCGCCAGGCCGAGCACCTGAAAACGCTCGAGACATCCATCGCCGGCTACGAGAGCGCGGCGACCGCGGGAGCAGAGGCCGACCGGCTCAGCGACCTGATCGACCCGTTCCAGAACCGGCTGACCCTGCGCCTCGCCGAGGACGAACGCGGGCTGCTGCGCTCCGAGCAGGCACGCGCCGTCGACGACGCCCGCACCACGGATGCCTCCCTCGCCGAGGCCGCCGAACTGTTGCGCGCCGCCGAACGCCGGGCCCTGCAACTCGGTGGGTCCGATGCCGCCCAGATGCAGGAACGCGTGAACGACGCGGTGAAGGATGCCGCGGCCACCGCCACCCGCTGGAGCCGGTTCGCCGAAGAACTCGCCGGCGTCGGCGTCGACGGTGCCCCCACGAACGGTGAGGAGTTCGCCGAACTCGTCGAGTCCTCCCGCCGCGCCCTCGCCGAGACGGCGCCCGCCGCCGCCCACGAGCACGGCGACTACGAGCAGTACTCCGCGGCGAAGCGAGAGCTCGCCGCGATCGACGGCGAGCTCACCGAGATGCGCACCCGCAAGAGCAACCTGCCGGCGGCGCTGCTGCTCGCCCGCAAGCGCCTGGCCGAGGAACTCGGCGTCACCGAGTCGGCCCTGCCGTTCGCCGGCGAGCTGATTGAGGTGCTGCCCGAGTTCGCCGACTGGAGTGGCGCGATCGAACGGGTGCTGTTCCCGATCGCGAGCGCGCTGCTCGTGCGCGACGACCACCTCCCCGAGGTGCGACGCCGGGTGGAGGCCCGCAACCTCGGCGCCCGGCTGGTCTTCGAGGCGGTGCCCGCCGTCGCCGACCAGCCCCGGGCCGCCCGCACTTCCCGGTCGCTGCTGCACCGCATCCGGGTCAGCGACGGACCGTTCCACGACTGGCTGCAGGCGCGCGTCGCCGCGGAGTTCGACTTCGCCTGCGTCGACAGCCCCGACGAACTCGACACCGTCGACCGGGGTGTGACCATCGGCGGGCAGGTGAAGAAGTCCGCCCGCCGCTACGAGAAGAACGACCGTCACCGCATCGACGACCGGTCCCAATGGATCCTCGGCGCCGACAACGAGGCCAAGGTCGACCTGCTCCTCACCCGGCGCCGCGACGCCGAACGGCGCAGGGACGAGGCCGGGGTGCGGCTCGCGCAGGCGGACGCCGCGAAGACGGCCGCCATCCGCCGCCGCACGGTGCTCGAACGGGTGGTCGGCCAGGAGTGGGCCGAACTGGACCGAGCGGCCGCCGACGAGCTCGTGCGCGCCCGGAACCGACAGCTCGAGGCCCTCACCACGGGCAACACCGAGTTGCAGGATGCCCTGGGCCTGGAGAAGCAGGCGCGCGAGAGCCGCCAGGGAGCCGACGCGCGTGCTCGCGAGGCCGCGCTGCGGGTGAGCCAGGTCAACGCCACCCTCGCCACGGTCGACGCGCTCATCGCCGATCTGCTTCTGCGGGCGCAGGACCAGCCCGGCGTGATGGGCGAATCCGATGTGGCCCGGCTGGAGACCCGGTACCGTTCGGTGCAACGCAAGATCGATCGCGGCAACATCGGCGAGGTCGGCCGCAAGGTGAGCGAGGTTCTGCACAAGGAATCGAGCGCCGCGCAGGCTCTGCTCCGGCGTGCGGAATCGGACTTCATCGCCGGTGCCAGCGCGTTCAAGGCGAAGTGGGCCGCGGCATCCGGCGACCTGACCATCTCCATCGACGACCGGGCCGGTTATCGTGCGCTGCTCTCGGGGATCCTCGAGCGGGGACTGCCCGAGCATGAGGGCAACTTCCTCAAGCTGCTGCGGGACAAGTCACGCGACCTGATCGGGCACCTGGCCTCGGACATCCGTGACGCCCCCAAGCTGATCGCCGACCGTATCGATCCGGTCAACGCGTCGCTGGGCCGGTCGCGCTTCGACGTGGAGCGTTACCTGCGCATCGAGGTGAAGACCCGGCGCACCCCCGAGGTGCTGCAGTTCATGGCCGACCTGAAGACCGTCGTCGACGGGGCCTGGGGCGAGGACACCCTGGCCGCCGCCGAGCAGCGCTTCGCCGTGCTGAACCGGCTGATGCAGCGGCTCGCGTCCAGCGAGAACGCCGACCTGGCCTGGAGCCGGCGCTGCCTCGACACCCGCCAGCACGTCACGTTCATGGCCCACGAGGTGGACCTGGCCGGGCGCACCGTGAATGTGCACGACTCGAGCGCGGGCCTCTCGGGCGGTCAGCGGCAGAAGCTGGTGATCTTCTGCCTCGCGGCGGCGCTGCGCTACCAGCTCGCCGCCGACGAAGACGAACTGCCGTCGTACGCCACGATCATCCTCGATGAGGCGTTCGACAAGGCCGACAGCCGCTACACCCGGATGGCGATGGACGTGTTCGTGGAGTTCGGCTTCCACATGATCCTGGCCACGCCTGAGAAGCTGTTGCAGACGATCGAACCGTATGTCGGCGGCATCACCTCGATCACGAATGCCTCCCGCAAGGACTCGCGCACCGCGGCCGTGATCTATCGCACCGAGGATGCCCCGCCGGGGCCCGCGCCCGACCGGGCTGAGCGCTGATGGCACCGGCGCGCGGGATGCTGACGGTCGCCGAGGCCAGGGCCCGCGCGCTCAAGAAGGTCACGGCCGACCAGCGCGACTGGGCGGCGCTCGGCGGTGAGGATGCCCTGCTCGAGATCGTGCTGCACCCGCCGACCGAGCGTTCCGCCCTCGCCGACCAGTCGGCGGCGATCGCCTGGGTGCGGGAATGGCAGGCGGTGGCCGGCGACGCTACGGCTCCGGCTGCGCCGGTTGGGGTGCCTGCGCTGGTTGGGGCGGCTCCGGCTGTGTCCGCTCCGGCTGTGTCGGCCGCGCCTGTGTCGGCTCTGCCTGTGTCGGCTCCGGCCTTCTCGGTGACCTGGGGCGGTCGGCAGTGGCCGAGCCTCGGAGCGCAGTCCGTGCCCGAGCGGTGCGTGCTCCGGGGAGCGGATGCCATCGCCGCGTTCGCCGGGGCCGCTGCAGGCCGGGAGTGGAGAACCTTGCGCGACCGGGCGGCGGTGGTGCGCGGCGCGTTCGCCGGGCCGGCGGCATCCGTCGACGCGCTGGCGGCGGCGATCCGCACCCACGGGCGCACGCTCCAACTGCTCGCGGAGACGGACTTCAGCACCCTGGTGCTCGTCGTGGAGTGGCTCGCCGAGCACCCGGCCTCCGGCTGGCGCATTCGGCAGCTGCCGATTCGCGGGATCGACACGAAGTGGCTCGAGCGACACCGCGCGGTCGTCGAGAGCCTGCACGCGGCGGTCAGCGGGCGGCTCTCGCTGGGGCTGCTCGACGCGCCGACCATGGTGCGCGTGCGGTTCCTCGACCCGGCGCTGCGGCCCGGGGGGATCTGCGACGTGATCGCTCCGGTGGACGAGCTGGCGGCCCTGCCCGTCGCACCGAGCGTGGTCTTCGTGTTCGAGAACCTCGAAACGATGTTCGCGATGCCCGAGCTGCCCGGAGCCGTCGTCGTACACGGTGGCGGGTACGCGGCACCCCGCCTCGGCCGCATCCCCTGGATCGGGTCCGGGCGCATCATCTACTGGGGCGACCTGGACTCGGACGGCTTCGCCATTCTGCACGCGCTCCGCTCCCACTGCGCGGATGTCACCAGCGTGCTGATGGACGAAAAGACGCTGCTCGCCTACCGCGACCTCTGGGTGCCGGAGCCGAAGGCGGCCGCCGGAACCTATTCGACTCTGACGGCGGGGGAGCAGCGGGTGCTGGAGCGCATCCGTTCGGAGGGGAATGTGCGGCTGGAGCAGGAGCGGATCCCGTGGGACGTCGCCCTGGAGGTGCTCGAGCGTGCCGTCGCATAACGGCCGGCCGCCGCCAGGTAGCCCGGAGGAACAGGCGGCGGCTGCGATGTTGCCCGCGGACAGGGCGGTGTGCGTCCCTTCCGTTCAGCCGGCGCTGCAACCGAGGCCGCAGCCGCAACCGCAGCCGCAGCCCGTGCCCGCAACCACAGCCCGTGCCCGCAACCGCAGCCCGTGCCCGCAACCGCAGCCGCAGCCCGTGCCCGCAACGGCGGGGGCGGCCTGCGGAAACCGGCGCGGCCTGGGAGCGCCGGGGACGATTCAGCGGGGCTCGAGAACCTCGCGCCCGAGCGCCGGCAGGTCGAGCACCGGCAGGCCGTGCGCCGGCAGGTCGTGCGCCGGCAGGTCGAGCGTCTCGGCGGCGATGACGGGGAATTCGTCGGCGGAGCCCGCGGCCCGCACGGCCGCGATGCCGCCGAGGATCAGCGCGCCGCCGAGGAGCTGGAGGGGCATGAGCTGTTCGCCGAGCAGGAGCCACGCGAACAGCGCCGCGAAGACGACCTCGAGCAGGGAGACGAAGGAGGCCAGCCGCGACCCGAGCGCCTCGGCCGCGGTGATGCCGGCGACGTAGGCGATCGCGGTGCTGACCACCGCGACGATCACCAGCGGCACCCACCACGGCAGCTCGAAGCCCGCGAGCGGGAGGTCGCCGAGGGTCACGGTCAATGGAAGCAGACCGCTGACACCCAGCAGCCCGAGGATCAGGCCGCCCAGCACGAGACCGGAGGCCGCGAACGCGACCGGCGGGAGTCCGTCGCTGGGACGGGCCGCGACGACGAAGTAGATCGCGCAGCCGACCATGGCGAGGAACGCGAACGTCAGGCCGGCCGGGTCGACGGCGCGAATGGCACCCGGGCCGATCACGAGCAGCAGCCCGCCGACGGCGAAGGCCGAGCCGACCAGTACCAGGGCGCGCGGGATGCGCCGGGTCGTCGCCCACACCACGCCGACTAGCAGCAGCGGCGCGAGCAGCTCGATCAGCAGCGCTGTGGCCACCGGAATGGTCTGGATCGCGGCGAAATAGAAGAGCTGGGTGACGGCGACGCCGACGACGGCCATCACGAGCACCCGCCAGCGTGCCCGCCACAGGGCGGACCAGCGGCCGCGCAGTGAGACGAGCGCGATCGGCAGCAGCACGAGCCCGCCGACGACCACGCGCGCGGTGACGGCCGCGGTCGGGGACCAGCCCGACTCGAGCAGCGGTTTGATGAAGGCGCCGGAGGTACCGAACGTGACGGACCCCAGCACCGCGACCGCCAAGCCGCCCGACGTCGACGAGATCTTCACGATGTCTCCTCCCGGAGTGCTGCATGTTGCGGTCTACAATTGATGATGACCATAACAATATGCGATGGTCTGTTAGGAGTCAACATGCAGTTTGCCCATGACACAGAGGAGGCTCTGGAGTTCGCCGTTGAGCTCGGCAACACCGATCCGGCGGCCTCCCGCAGCGGCACCGACGAGCTCGCGACCCTCGACCAACTGGCAGAGTTCCTCGCCCAGTACCCCTTCTCCGGACGCATCGACGGGGACGAACGCGAGCGGCGCGACGTGCTGCGCGCCCGCGATCAGGTGCGGCTGGTGTGGGCCCTCGATCGTGACGACGCCGTTCTCCAGGTGAACTCAATGCTTGCGGCGGCGCACGCGCTGCCCTACCTCGCCCGGCACGACGGCACCGACTGGCACCTGCACGCGACGACGCCCGACGCTCCGCTCGGCGAACGGATGCGCGTGGAGGCCGCGCTCGCCCTGACCGACGTGATCCGGATGGACGAGATGCAGCGCCTGAGGATCTGCGAGGCCGACGACTGCGAAGGCCTCATCCTCGACCTCTCCCGCAACGGGTCCAAGCGATTCTGCAGTGCGCGCTGCGGCAGCCGGATGAACATGATCGCGTTCCGCAAGCGGAAGGGCGCGCAGGCCTGACGCCTGCCCGCATTGTTGCGTGGGTAGAGACAAGGCCCTGGGCCTCCCTATAGTCGAGGGCTATAATTCCGGCATGAGGACGCCGGACCGCATACTCGAAGCCCGCGCACGCGCCGGGCTCTCGCAGAGCCAGCTGGCCGTGCGCGCGGGAGTACCGCAACCCAATCTCTCGGCCTATGAAACCGGTCGCGTGCAGCCGCGCCCGGAGACTCTGGCCCGCATCCTGGCCGCGACCGCCGAGCGACCATCGGCCGTGTTGCTGCGCGAGCGCGATCGCGTGCTCGAATTGGCCGGCCGTCGCGGCGCCGGCAACGTGCGCGTCTTCGGCAGCATCGCGCGGGGCACGGATGCCGTCGGCAGCGATATCGACCTCCTTGTCTTCTTCGCCCCCGAGGCCTCCATCCTCGATGCGGCCGGACTCGTCCTCGACCTCGAGCAACTCCTCGGCGTGCACGTCGACGTGATGAGCGACCGGGCCGAGGGCGCCATCCGCGACCGGGCCATCGCCGAGGCCGTGCCGCTGTGAGCGACCGGAGCGACCGGAGCGAGGCCGGATGACTCACGAATTCGACCGAACGGATGCCCTGCTCGCCGACATCCGTGACCTGGTGCGCCACGCGGGCCTCATCACGGCGCGCGGCCGCGCGGTGTTCTTCGACCGCGCGGACCGAACTCAACAACTCGCCGGCAAGGCCATCGTGATCGACCTGCAGACCGCCGTCGAACGACTGCCCGAGGACTACAGAGACCAGCACCCCGAGGTTGCCTGGGCCGAGCTGCGCGCCATGCGCAATTATCTCGCGCAGGACTACGCGAACACCGACTACCAGATCGTCTGGAACGCCCTCGTCACCGATTTCCCGCGCCTACTGGTGCAACTGGGGATCGGGTAGGGGCCGAATTCCCGCCAGCCTTGAAGTCCCAGTCGTGCCCCGACTCCCGCCGTCGCCGCGTGGCCGGATTCCCCCAGCGACGCGCATGGCTGTGAGGCGACTGCGACGCGCATAACTCCTGCAAATTCCGACGGCCGCGCGGGCTGCCCGCGTAATCACGCGGGAGTCTGGAACAACACTGCCGAATTGCAGGAGTTATGCACAAAGGACGGACGGACGGACTTACCGGCTGGCGGACTGACTGAAGGACTGATTGACGAGCGGGCGGGTTGGGGTCGATTGCGGGGATGTGGGCCCGGCGGCGAGGTCGGCCGCTCCATTTCGCCGGAATGCTTGCGTGGCCGGGTGTTTGCCCGGTAGGTTGAAATCCACGCCATTCGACGAGAGGAGCCGCACATGATTCGTTCAGATTATTCAGCATTTAGCTGCATGACCGCCGGCCTCGTCGGCGTCACCACCGACTGATCGGCCGAGAGATTCCGCCGCCCGTCGGGCGGTGACGCCCTCGACGCCCATGCCGAAACCGGTGCCCTCCGCACCGTCGGCGCGATCGCTGCTGCGATCGCTTCCCTGACATCGCACTGACGATGTCATCCCTGTGCCGCTTCGGGCGGCCCCGCCGGTGCACCGACGGATGCGAGCGCATCCGTCGTGCCTGCACCGTCACAGTGAGGCTCAACCACCATGCATACAACCCTGTCGACCAAGCCCGGTCGCCACGACCACCCGCCGCAACCGGGGCCCGAACAGGCGCCGGAGCGCCCGCAGCCCCGGCCGCGGCGCGTCGGCCCGATCGATCGCCTGGCCCTGCACATGGGCGTCGCCCTGATCAAGTAGGGGCGGCGCCCGGGCGCGGTGCGCACTCCCGCTCCTGTTGCTGTGGAGGCGGAGGAGTGGGAAGCCGCTCTCCGCAACCGTGAGGAGCGCGAGCGGGCCGAGGAGCGCCTGCGCGTGGACCTGCTCGGATACCGGATGACCGTGCCCTTCCGATGAGGGCTAGTGTCGTTCGGCTCCGACGTTCGGCGTCCACGGCGGCCTTTCCGGTCGCCGTGGACCCGGTGCGTCACAGCCGGCGGGGGCAGGCCGGCCGCCCCACGTGGCCAACTCAGGAGAATCCGGCGAGTCGCGGCATCCGCCCGCTGAATCACGCGGCAGTTTGCGGATGCGACGCAGATCTTCCTGAGTTAGCCACCGTGTTGGTCAGCCACCGTGTTTCCCCCTTCGGCACGCGTCAGGGCGAGACGTCGTAGCAGCACCGCGCGACTTTTGTATTCTCGGAATGCGCCCGGTGCCCGGCCGGTTACCTCTCTGCACAGCCGTTTCTTGCAGCCGTTCGTCCGCGCGGCCGTTGCCGGGCCGCCCTGCTGCCGCACCTCGTGATCGCACCTCGTGACCGCACACTTCGACGGGACCTTCGAATGACCGAAACCGCCACCGCCACGACAGGCACCACCGCCACGGGCACGGATGCCGCCGCGCACGCGGCCGCCGCATCCGCCGCCGAGGCGGCCCTCGGCATCCGCAACCGGCTGGTCATCACCCTGCTGCTGATCTCGACCTTCATCGTGATCCTCAACGAGACGATCATGGGTGTGGCCCTGCCGCGGCTGATGAGCGACCTGAACATCACGGCCAGTGCCGCCCAGTGGCTGACCAGCGCGTTCATGCTCACGATGGCCGTCGTCATCCCGATCACCGGGTTCCTGCTGCAGCGCTTCAACACCCGGCCGGTGTTCATCGCGGCGATGACCCTCTTCAGCACGGGCACGCTGATCGCGGCGCTCGCGCCCGGCTTCGAGGTGCTGCTGGCCGCCCGGGTCGTGCAGGCCACCGGCACGGCGATCATGTTCCCGCTGCTGCTGACCACCGTGATGACGCTCGTGCCGCCGGCGCACCTCGGCCGGATGATGGGCAACATCTCCATCGTCATCTCGGTCGCCCCGGCGATCGGGCCGACCATCTCCGGCGCCATCCTCAGCGTGCTCGACTGGCGCTGGATGTTCATCCTCGTGCTCCCGATCGCGCTGACCGCGCTGATCGTGGGCGGCATCCTGATGAAGAACGTGACCACCCCGCGCAAGACGCCGATCGACGTGCTCTCGGTGATCCTCTCCGCGCTCGGCTTCGGCGGGCTCGTCTACGGGCTGAGCAACCTCGGCGCCGCCGGCGGCATCGCCTCGGTCTCCGGCTGGCTGCCGCTGGCCGTCGGGGCGCTCGGCCTGGCCCTGTTCATCCTCCGCCAGCTCGCGCTGCAGAAACGCGACGGCGCCCTGCTCGACCTGCGCACCTTCCGCTCGCGCACCTTCACGTTCGCGATCGTGATGATGGCGATCAGCATGATGGCCCTGTTCGGCACCATCATCCTGCTGCCGATCTACATGCAGACGGTGCTCGGACTGCCCGCGCTCACCACCGGGCTGCTCCTCCTGCCCGGCGGCCTCGCGATGGGGCTGCTCGCGCCCACCGTGGGCCGGCTCTACGACCGGTCCGGGCCGACCCACCTGCTCGTCACCGGGGCGGTCATCGTCAGCGCCGTGTTCTGGGCGATGACCCTGCTCCGCTCCGACACCTCCCAGTGGTGGGTGCTCGCCGCCCACGTCACGCTGAGCTTCGGCCTCGCCCTGCTCTTCACCCCGCTGTTCACCGCGGGCCTGGCCGCCGTGCGTCCCGAGCTCTATTCGCACGGCAGCGCCATGGTCGGCACCGTGCAGCAGCTGGCCGGGGCGGCCGGCACCGCGCTGTTCGTGACCGTGATGGCATCCGTCGCCGCGTCACGCCTGGCCGGCGGGGCAACGGATGTCGCCGCCACCTCCGCGGGAATCCACGCCGCGTTCCTCTGCGGCGCCGTGATCTCGCTCTTCGCGATCCCCGCGGCGTTCTTCATCCGCCGCGCGGCCGGCCACACCCCTCCGGTGTAACGTCGTCTAGTAACGAAACTGGGGGGATTTTCGGCATGACTTCTGCACTGCTCACACCGCTGGACACGCTCGATCGGCAGGCGCGGCCGGCGGCGGGGTCACGGCCTGACGCCGAGCCGCTCGTGCACATCAGCAACTTCCGGATGGACTTCGGCCGCAGCACGGTCATCCGTGACCTGTCCTTCGACATCAACCGGGGTGAGACCTTTGGTTTTCTCGGCTCGAACGGGTCGGGCAAGACCACCACGATCCGGGCGCTGCTGGGCATCTACCAGGCCACGGCCGGGGTGCTGCACATCAACGGGCGCCCCTTCGCGCCGGAGGACGGCGCCAGGCTCGGCTACCTGCCCGAGGAGCGCGGACTCTACAAGAAGGAGTCCGTGATCGACGTGATGGTCTACTTCGGCCGGCTCAAGGGCCTCCGCAAGGCGGCCGCCGTGGCCTGGTCGCACGAGTACCTGGAGCGGGTCGCGCTCGGCGACAAGGCGAAGGTGCGCCTGGACAAGCTCTCCGGCGGCCAGCAGCAGAAGGTGCAGCTGGGCGTCACGATCATGAACGACCCCGAACTCCTCATCCTGGACGAGCCCACCAAGGGCTTCGACCCGGTCAACCGCAAGCTGCTGATGGACATCATCGAGGACCAGAAGCGCGCCGGCGCGACCGTGCTCATGGTCACCCACCAGATGGAGGAGGTGGAGCGGCTCTGCGACCGGGTCGTGCTCCTCAAGAACGGTGAGGTGGAGGCCTACGGCACGGTCGAGGCCGTGCAGGACCAGTACGGCGGAACCGTGGTGCGGCTGCAGTACTCCGGCGAGATCCCGGCATCCGTTCACTACGTGGTCACCCGGCGGGAGAGCACCTACGCCGAACTCACCGTGACCGCCCCGGTCGACGAGGCGCTCATCCTGCGCGAGCTGATGGATGCCGGTGTCACCGTTCGCGGGTTCACCGCCGGCCGCCCCTCCCTCGACGACATCTTCGTCGCCGTCTACGGCGACCAGAACGCCGCCGGCGCCGACGAAACCGCGGGGGAGTAGACCATGGCCCGGCACAACCTCGGCACGGTCATCTCGTTCGAGGTCACCCGCACCTTCAAGAAGAAGCAGTTCTGGCTGACGACCCTGCTGGTGCCGGTGATCCTGGGCATCGTGATCGCCCTCATCGTCATCTCCAACACCACCACCTCGAGCAAGGTGGACTCCCAGAAGGATGCGACCCTCCGGTTCACCTACAGCGACGCCTCCGGTCGGATCGACCCGACCCTCGCGACCGCGTTCGGCGGCACCGTCGTCGCCGACGAGGCGCAGGCGATCGCCGACGTGAAGTCGGGCAGGTCGGCGGCCCACTTCGCCTATCCGGCCAAGCCGACGAAGCAGGCCACGATGGTCTACGGCGCCGACCTCGGCATCTTCGACAACGGCAAGTACTCCTCCGTCGCCACCCAGCTCATGGTCGCCAGCGCGCAGGCGGAGATCGGCGACCAGACCCTCACCGGCCTGGCCAGGGGCTCCTTCCAGGTCGACGCGATCACCTACAAGGACGGCGCGGTGTCCGGCGGGTTCCTCGGTGCCGTCGCGCCACTGCTCTTCCTGCTCATCTTCTACGTCGTGATCGTGATGCTGGGCAACCAGATGCTCACCAGCACGCTCGAGGAGAAGGAGAGCCGGGTGACCGAGATGATCCTGACCACCCTGAACCCGACGACCCTGATCACCGGCAAGATCGTCTCGCTGTTCATCATCGGGCTCGTGCAGATGGTCGTCTTCATCCTGCCGGTGCTGGTCGGCTACCTGTTCTTCCGGACCTCGCTCAGCCTGCCCGACTTTGACATCTCCCAGCTCATCGTGAACCCCGGCCAGATGGTCGTCGGCGCACTGCTGCTGATCGGCGGGTTCACCCTGTTCATGGGAACCCTGGTCGCGGCCGGGGCGATCATGCCCACCGCCAAGGAGGCCAGCCAGGTCTTCGGCATCATGATGGCGCTGGTGTTCGTGCCCCTGTATGCGGCGTCGCTGGTGGTCTCCGACCCGCACGCGCTGATCGTGCAGCTGTTCACCTTCTTCCCGTATTCGGCCCCGGTCACCGCGATGCTCCGCAACGGGCTGGGCTCGCTCGGCCCGGTCGAGTCCGGCATCGTCATCGCCGAGTTGTTCATCCTCGGCGGGATCGTGCTGCGCCTCGCCGTGCAGCTGTTCCGGTACGGCTCGGTCGAATACTCGAAGAAGGTCTCGCTGCGCACGGTGTTCGCCCGCTCGCGCGGGTGAGCGCGGCGGGCGCGCGATGGCGGCGGTGCCGGCATCCGTCGCCCGGCTTCGTCTGCAACCCTTGTGACCTACCTGATCTCGGGCCTGAATGTCGGCATGGCTTCGACATCCCGAACTGTCGGATACTCAGACAACGACAACGTGTGGTTTGTCTACGGCGTGCCGGAATGTGTGGAGCTGAGCGTCCACCGCACGCGGGACGAGGCCGTCGGCGCGGCGTTCGCGGACGTGACCCGCGATGGTGGCTGGCTGACGGTGCACTACAGCGACGGTTCCGTCGAATCCCAGCAGGAGTACCCGGCCGTGCCGGCAGCGACGGATGCCGTGAGCCCCGCCGGACCGGATCAGCCCCGGCATGGCGAGGGCGGTGCGTCGCCGTTCTCGCCGCGGTTCGCGCCGTCGACTGTGTCGCTGTCGCTCCCGCCGTCGCTCCCGCCGTCGTTCGCCGATGAGCGTGACGTCGAGGCGCATCCTCTCGATTCCCGGCTCGGGCAGGGGCTCGACCTGCTCGGCGTGGCGGGACTTGTCGGCATCCCGCTCGTCTCAGGCGTGTATTCGCCGGAGATGCTCGCCGCGGCGCCGGGCGCGCCCTGGCTGTTGTATTCGGTGAGCTTCAGTTGGGCGCTGGGATTCGCCCTGCTGGCGGTCGCGCTGTCCTTCGGCCTGCGGCAGGCCCGGCTGGGCGAGCTCGTCTCCGCCCTGCTCTGTTTCGGGCTCTCGGGCTACATCGCCGGCGAGATCGGTGTGGGCGGGCTCGGCAGAGCACTCGAGCAGGGCGGTTCGCTGGTCGAGTCCCTGGGCACGATGCTGACGAGCGCACTGCACGCCTATGGTCCGGGAGGCGCGGTGGCCACGGCGGCCGTCGGGGTGTTCTTCGGCTGGAGGCTCGCCCGGCACCTGCCCGGCAGCCTGGTGAACTGGCGGAGCGCCTGAGCCGAACCGGCTCGCGGACCGCCGCGTCGGCCGCCGCGGCGCCTATGCGGCGGCGTCGGGCACGCGCACTGTGAGGCTGCCCGGGTCGATCCAGGTCTTCAGGGCGACGGCCTTGCCGAACTCGTCACCATCGAGTTCGATCTCCTCCGGGCGGTGCAGGCGCAGGACCAGCTCGGTGCCGGTCGCATAGTTGAGGGCGTCGACATCCTTCGTCTGGAACCGTCGGCCCAGCCGGGTGCGGGCGAGCACACCGTTCTCCCAGATCACCTTGGACAGGATCTGCAGCCAGCCGAGAACACCCTCCGGCTTGAGCACGACGATGTCGAAGACTCCGTCGTCGACCGCGGCATCGGGCAGCAGCACGATCTTGGCCGGCAATGAACCGCAGTTGCCCACCATGATCGTGTGCGCGCGCATCGATTGCGTCGGTTTCTTGTCGAGGCTGTAGCGGAAGTGCAGGTCATTCTTGTCCTGGCCGACGGCGACCAGCGCCTTCACGTAGGCCAGCCAGCCGACCTTCGCCTTGAGCGCGTCGTCGGTGTTGGCGAGCATCTTCGCGTCGAGGCCGAGCCCGGCCATCACGAGATACGCGTGCCGGTCGACCGAGCGGTCGTGCCGTTCGATGTCGATCATGGCCACGTCGATCGCCCGGTCGGAGCCGGTGAACGCCGCGTGGATCGACTGCTCCGGGTCGTCGAGCACCAGCTTCAGGTTGCGGGCCAGCAGGTTGCCGGTGCCCGAGGGCAGCAAGGCGAGCGCGGAGTCGGACCCGTGCACGATCTCGGCGACCGCGCGCACGGTGCCGTCGCCGCCGGCGACGATGACGACGGATGCCCCGGCTTCCAGCGCCCGTGCGGCCGGCCCCTGGCCGGGGTCATCGGCCGAGGTCTCGAACCACAGCGACTCCGGCCAGCCGGCGGCGGCCTCCTCGGCCGCGACGGCGCTCTTGAGCGCGGCCAGGTCGACCTTGATCGGGTTGTAGACGACCGCGGCCAGGCCCGGCCCGGTGGCCTTGGGGGTGCGGTCGGCCTGGTCGGACTGGGGCAGGTCGGTGCTCGTCACGGGGTGTCCTCCGGGTTCAGGTGCGCGGGGTCAGGTGCAGGAATTCTATCGTCGCGCAGATTCGGCGGTCACGGTGGTGCGACATCCGTCACTGATAGGACGGGCCCGCGCCGGATTCGTCACGCCGGCCGGTGGTGGGGGCCCGGTGGTCGAGCTCGCTCGGTGGTCGAGCATCGAGACCCGGTTGATCCGATCGGCGGGAATTTCCTGGCGGGAGACGATGGTCCGGGTGCCCCGGAACGCCGGTCGCGGGTATACGTTCGAGGCATGGGGAAGTCCCTTCCGATTGACCGGGTGAGCGCCGACGACCTGATGTCGATGGCCACCGAGCGCGGAACCACGCCGACTCTGGTGGGGGCCGTGCTAATCCTCGACACGGGCGGCCGGTCTCGGTCGGCGACCGGACTCGACGCAGCGCGGGTCCTGGAGCAGTTTGCCCGGCTCCTCCCCGGCGTGCCGCGGCTCAGGCAACGGCTCGTGAGCCTGCCGTTCGGCTGCGGGCGGCCGATCTGGGTCGACGATCCGGGGTTCGACGTGTGCCGGCACGTGCGCGTTGTCGCCTGCCCGGCGCCCGGGGGAGAGCAGGCGGTGCTCGCCCTGGCCGCGGCGATGCTCGTCACGCCGTTGCCGCGGTCCCGTGCGCTCTGGGCCGCCACCTTCGTGACCGGGGTCGGGGAACACCAGGCGGCGCTGGTCATCGTCTTCCACCACGTGCTCGCCGACGGCGTGGCCGGCCTGGCCGTGTTGGCCGGGCTGGTCGACGGTGCGAGGTCAGGAGCCGGGGCGCCGGGGGCCGGGGGATCCGGGTTTCCGCGGCCGCAGGCATCCGTTCGCCGGCTGGCCGTCGATGCCTGGGCCCGGCGGCTGGGCTCGCTGCGACGGATGCCCGCGCTGCTGCACCGACTCGGCGACGCGACAGTGGAGCTGCGTTCGGTGCGCTGGACGAGGCTGCGGCCGACCTCGCTCAACGCGCCGACGGGCCCGCGGCGCCGGTTCGCGACGGTCACGGTGCCGTTGGACGGGATCCGCGCCGCCGGTCGCGCCCAGGGCGCCACGGTCAACGATGTGGTGCTCACCGCGATCGGCGGCGCGCTGCACCGCCTGCTCGCGTCGCGGGGCGAGCACGAGGACCGGTTCATCATCTCGGTGCCGTTCTCCGAGCGGGCCGGCGTCACGGCGGGGGAGCTCGGCAACCGGAGCGGGGTGATCCCGATCCGGGTGCCCGGAGCCGGCGACCCGGCGCGCCGGCTGCGATTCGTCGCCGAGGGCACCCGCCGTGCGAAGCGGTCGTCGCCCGGAGCGACGACGGCGCTGCTCGGCCCGTTCTTCCGGGTGCTCGCCCGGACCGGCCTGTTCCAGTGGTTCGTCGACCGGCAGCGGCTGATCCACACCTTCGTGAGCAACCTGCGCGGGCCGGAGCAACGGCTCTCGATCTTCGGCTGCCCGGTCAGCGCGATCGTGCCGCTGAGCGCCGCGACCGGCAACGTCACGGTCTCCTTCGCCGTGCTCTCCTATGCGGGCAGCCTCACGATCACCCTCATCGCCGACCCGGATGCCTGCCCCGACCTGGAGGCGCTGCAGGGGTTGCTCGCCGAGGAGCTGGCCGCGCTCGCCGCGTGATCGTCCGGGCGCCTGGCGCCAGCCGACGGTCTCCAGGAACCCTCGCGGGGCATCCGTGACCGTCGGCGTCGTACGCTGGGGGGACCGCACGTCCGACGAAGCCGAGGGGTACCGATGACCGAGCTCACTGCCGATCTCTACGACGAGCATGGCGAGGACCTCCAGTCCGTCG
Organism: Cryobacterium sp. HLT2-28; assembly: GCF_004402495.1. Taxonomy (GTDB): domain Bacteria; phylum Actinomycetota; class Actinomycetes; order Actinomycetales; family Microbacteriaceae; genus Cryobacterium; species Cryobacterium mannosilyticum. Next base: position 68,485 of record NZ_SOFH01000032.1, read on the forward strand.
CCACTCAGTTCCAGTCGCTGGGCGGGCGGGCGCGCTTCAGCGGACCGATCCGCACCGTGTCGTGCTTCGAGGACAACGCCCTCGTGAAGTCGATCCTCGCCACACCGGGAGACGGCGCGGTGCTCGTGGTCGACGGCGCCGGCTCGCTGCGCAGCGCCCTGATGGGCGACATGATCGCCGAAAGCGCCGTCGCCAACGGCTGGGCGGGCGTCATCATCAACGGCGCCATCCGCGATCGGGTCGCGATCGGCGCCCTCGACCTCGGGGTGAAGGCGCTCGGCAGCAACCCGCGCAAGAGCGCCAAACGGGGCTTCGGCACCGCGGATGCCGTGGTCGAGATCGACGGAGTCAGCTTCATCCCCGGCCGCACGGTCTACTGCGACGAGGACGGCATCCTGGCCGAACGCTAGGCGCGCCCTCATCCCGGGTGCGCCCGTCGCGCCTGGGGTTGAGTCGCGGAAAAGACACCCTCCCGCGCGCCACGAAGGTGCTTTCTCCGCACCTCAGCGGCGGATGCCCGGCCTCCTGTGGACAGTTGCGGCGGGCAGGACGCGCATGCGGCATCCTCGAGCCCATGGCAGCCCGCATCCCGCTCCCCGACGAGTTCGGCGGGCGCGCGTTCCTCGTCAACGAGGCGCGGGACGCGGGTGTGGGCCGTTCGCGGCTTGCCGGAAGCGACCTCGAGAGGCCGTTTTGGGGCATCCGGGCACCCGTCGCCAGCGGCGGCGACGTCGAGGCACTGTGCGCGGCGCTCACCCGGCGGATGCCCCAGCAGGCCTTCTTCACGCACGTCACCGCCGCGCAACTCATGCGGTTCCCGCTGCCGCGGCGCCTCGAGACGACCCGGCCGCTGCATGTCGGCATCGCCGACCCCGGTCGTGCCATGGACGCCCGGGGCATCGTCGGGCACCGCCTGCGCATCCTGCCCGCCGAAATCGCGGCGTGGGGCGGACTCCGGCACACAGGGCCGGCGCGCACCTGGCTCGACCTCGCGTCGGGGCTCAGCCTCGTGGAGCTGGTGGCCGTCGGCGACCACATCGTGCACCGGGAGCATCCGCTCGCGACCCTCCCCGAGTTGACGGATGCGCTGGGCCGCTATCCCAGCCGCCGCGGCCTGGTACGCGCGCGGGCTGCGCTGACGCTGCTGCGCATCGGTGCGGAATCGCCGCGCGAGTCGGCGCTGCGGGTGATCATCGTGCTGGCCGGGCTGCCCGAACCGGAGTGCAACGTCAACATCTTCGATTCCCAGGGGCGCTTCCTCGCCCGGGGCGACCTGGTCTACTCCGAGTTCAGGCTCGTGCTCGAGTACCAAGGAGACCACCACCGCACCGATCGGGCCCAGTGGCGCCGGGACATCCGTCGGGTGCAGAGCGTGGAGGATGCCGGTTGGCAGATGCTGCAATTCACCGACGACGACCTCCGCAACCCGGCCGAGCTTGTGGAACGCATCGAGCGCCGCCTCCGCGCGCGCGGTTGGGCCGGGAAGCGCACCCCTCGCCGCGCTGATAGGCGCTGAGTTGCGGAGAAAACACCTCGGTGGGCCCGGCGAAGGTGCTTTTTCCGCAACTCAAATGGTCGGCGGTGCGACCCGGCTCGGCCCGGGCGACGGATGCCCCGCGCGAGAGCGCAAACGCAGCGCGAGTTGCGGAGAAAACACCGTGGCGGGCCCGACGAGGGTGCTTTCTCCGCAACTCAGCAGGCGTTCCGTGCGGCGCAAGACACCGCCCTAGATGAGTGAGTCCTAATGGTCGTAGGCGATGAGGGATCGTTTGTTGGGTGTTCCGAGGAGCCAGTTGTGCCAGATTCCGGCGGCGAGGGCGAGT
>NZ_SOFH01000004.1 GCF_004402495.1 Cryobacterium sp. HLT2-28
CTGAACCGGGCACTGACCGTACGCTGACCACAGGCATATTCTCACCAGCAGCGAAACGTTCGCGAATCGACGTGCGGAGGTCCACCATGAACGAAGAGATAACGACACCGGCATCTGGCGAAAGCGGGGCGTCTCAGTCTGCGAAGCCAGGAGAGCCGGACGCGGACAGCCCGGTTGGAGATATGTCAGTAGAGGGCGAAACCGAAGTAGGTCCGTACCCGTCCCTGACTCACATCGAAAATATGGAGCAGGCAGACCTGNTGCTGAGAACGCCGTCGAAAGAATGCCCAACAAAGACGAGTGACGGCACCCGGTCAACCCCGCCAAGCTGAAATCGGGTGACCAGTTCGCGACCGCCGACGATCGAAGGGCCGCTTACGTGCCTCGACCCCGATGGTGAACAGCTCATAAGAGAGAACGCTCATCAGGGGAAACCCACCGGGCCACAACGCGGACGCCGATGGCTACCAGCCGTAGGTAAGAATTGATTCCTTTCTCGCTGGAGCTCTATTCTGCAAATCCTGCAGGAGGCGCGTTGATCGCGTCGCCGGAAGGGTCCGTAGGATTCTTGGCAACTGAAGGGCCTTGGTTCCATTGGTGACCAATGAATCCGGTTCGTGACGCTCATCCCTGGAACTCGCGCACCGTCGTGTTCGGAGGACGACCGTGCCCGAGCTGCTGCAAGATTTCGACGAATTCCAGCGAGATAGAATACCCCGGTCACGCCTCCCGGTCGCGTCCTTCAAGCTCCTCCCGCGGCCAGGCGACGGTCGGGTCAGGGGCGCGAGCATGGTGTGTCGGGGCGTCGTCACGGAGTCTGGCAACTTCGCACCGGTCGGTGCTCTTTGAGATGGCGTAATACTCGTCCAGAGAATCTGAGTCGGTTTCGGTCAATTCGGCATCATCCTGGTTGTTCAGATGGGGAGCCTTGACGATGAGGAACTTATTGATCGCTACGCGGAGATGGACGCCGTCCCACTGCGCACCGTCGAGCGGTACGAATGATTTGGCCGACCCGGGTGTTTCCATACGCACGCTAGCCCACTGAGGAGATCGATGGACGGGGTGCACGTAGATTCGAACCAGCGTACCGATCTCATTGCCTTCGGCGTCGATCACAAGGGCGTCGCACAGGTTGTCGCTCGTAAAGTCGACCACGAATTTCCCTTCTCTGGGTCCACAGCAGAGACTTCTTCTGGGCCACCATTCCTTCCGCTCAGGAGGTGCTTTCGTCGGCCAGTGTAGGACGCCCATTCTTTCTCCACCATGGCTCGACATGACGTTACCGACGTTCAACATCGCTCGCGAAACGCATGCCAGTAGCCAGCAGCATCACAGTGAATTCGTGGATGTGCGTGTCGTCCGGGGCTGTAGGCGCAGCGCCTATCAGGAGAGTCCTATTCTGCAAATCCTGCAATAGATGCTTTACCAGTTGACATAATATCTATTATTGGTCATATTGGGTGGGGTTTTGGGTGGGATATTAACTGTCATTGGATCTGGTGCATCGGTAGGCTTTTTGCATGTCACTAACCACTCCCGGACTGCGGGCATACGAGTTTTCTATTCGTTCGGATGTTGCTGAGCTTGTCAGCCAGCTGCGTGAGCTCCTGGGCGCCCAACTGGTTGCCTATCTGGGTTCCGTAACGGAAACCCGGGCCGTGCGGCAGTGGGCCGACGGTGTCCGGAAGCCGCCGGCCGAGGTCGCGCGCCGGCTGCGGCTCGCGTACCAGGTCGCCGGGTTACTCGCCGAGCGGGACCAGCCGCCTGTGGTTCAGGCATGGTTCCAAGGGATGAACCCGCAGCTCGAGGACATCGCGCCGGCGCGACTCATCCGTGAAGGCAATCCGGATGAAATTGGCCCGCGAGTGCTGGCCGCTGCTCGCGCGTTCGCCGCCATCGGATAGGCACGAGTTTGTGTGGCGACCGTGCGCGCGACGATCACCGATCACGGCCGGGAGACAATGGGGCCATGGCCCGTGATGATGTTGCTCTGCCCAATGGATACCCCGAGTTCCTCGGCTCGCTCAAGCGCCGGGTCCGCGATGCTCAGGTGCGGGCGCAGCGCACGGTCAATACGCAGCTCATCGGGCTGTACTGGTCCATCGGTCGCTCCATCCTCGCCGAGCAGGAGAAGCAGGGATGGGGAACTGGGGTGCTGGGTCGCCTCGCCGGAGATCTGAGGACTGAATTCCCTCAGATGAAAGGATTTTCGCCTCGCAACCTTCAGTACATGAGGGCCTTCGCGGTCGCTTGGGCTGGCACAGAACCAATTGTGCAACAGGCTGTTGCAGGATTGCCCTGGGGCCACATCACTGTTCTGCTCGACAAGCTTGACAGCGCTGAGGGTCGCGAATGGTACGCCGTATCAGCCGTGAAGAACGGTTGGTCTCGCAACCTGCTTCTCAACCAGATCAAGAACCGCACCCTCGAACGGACTGGCTCGGCGCCGTCAAACTTCATCGCAGAACTGGCGCCCGAAGACTCTGATCTTGCCCACCAGATTGCCAAGGACCCCTACGTATTCGACTTCTTGGAGTTGACAGAGGATGCCGCTGAGCGCGACCTGGAACAGGCGCTCATGGACCGCATCGTCGACACCCTCCGAGAACTGGGCACAGGGTTCGCATTCGTGGGACGCCAGGTCCACTTCGACGTCGCCGGCGATGACTTCTACCTCGACCTGTTGTTCTTCCACATCGAGCAACTGCGGTACGTGGTTATCGAACTGAAAACCGGGAAATTCCAGCCCGAGCACGCCGGCAAGCTCAGCTTCTACGTCTCCCTCGTTGACGACAGGCTCCGCCGGGACGCCCATGCGCCCACGGTGGGCATACTCATCTGCGGCGACCGCAACGACCACACCGTCCGTTACGCACTCAGTCGGTCGGGCTCCCCCATGGCCGTGTCCACCTACACGTACGACTCCTTACCGCCCTCCGAAAAGCGCGCGCTGCCAGATGCTGACGAACTCACGTCGGCTCTTGGCTGGGACGAAGAAGAGCGGGAGTAGCTCGACTAATCCCGCAATGAGGTCTCGGTCGATGCCGGCGCCTCTGCGCCCAGGTGCACCTTGTGAGTGGCGGTGAGTCTTGTGAGTCTTGTGAGTGTCCCCCCGTTTCTGCCCGCAACGGCTGGTCGGCACGGGTCTTAGTGAGATCCTGGGCGCCCAGCTCGTCGCTTACCTGGGCGTCAGGATCTCCATTGCAGTGTTCGGGAAAATGTTCCTGTCCACTGGCAGCGGAAACGGTATGTTTCCGTCTTCCCACATCACCCCTTGACCATTGCATATGCGCAATGGTTTTCTCGTCCAGATGTTTGGGGATTCATTGCATATATGCAATGCTCTGCGTAGCATGGGCAGATGATCACTACGTCGGCGGCTTCGCTTGTCACTCGCATGCGCCTGAAGCGAGAGCTCAGTAAGACAGCGTTTGCTCAGCTCGTCGGCGTGCCCGCGTCGACGATCACCCGAATCGAGTCCGGCATCGTCGATCCGACCTACTCGATGCTGCAGAAGATCGCTTCCGGGGCCGGGTTCACGCTCTCGGGAACTCTCTCGGACGTGGGCAGCGATGCGCCCTACGCTGCGGCAGTGGAGCGTATCCAGAACGCCTCCAACGTCGAGAGGCGCCGTCTGGTGAGGAAGCTCGCGCAGACGGCCATACTCGCGCCGGTCACCAAACGCCCCGGTGTGCGTATCTTCTCCCTGGACCGTCCTATTGGCGATTTCGTCCAGTACCTGGAAGAACGGGGCGCGAATCCCATTGTCTCTTCTCTCGAGGCTGTAGCGGACGACATTGCTTCCACGCGGTCGTTCACCCCCGTCGTTTACGTGGAGCGGCCGGAAGATCTCGATGACCTGACCCCGATGTCTCCAACGGCACGGTCCAGCGTCATCGTGCTTCCGATCACCGAGAACGCGCGCAAATTCACCCGCTGGGTCAACGGCACTGCAATGCTCGCGCCGGAGTGGGGAATGCTCGACGCGCTCGCTTCGCCTGGCCGGCAAGCGGACGTTGCACGGACCTTCTTGCCGCAGCTCGCCGCGCGCGTCAACATGACCCGCGAAGCCGGAGCAGCGGCGTAGTAGCACTCGGACTCGAGGACGCCAGATATGGCGCCGAACGATCCCGGCGGCTTCTCATCACAACCATCGTGGCGTTGGGCGGCCACGCGGATGCCATGACCGTCGTCGGCGCGCATGCTGTCCACGTCTGGGTGCAGAAGAAGTGGGGACCCATCGATATGGAATCGACCAGAGACGGCGACCTTGCAATCAATCCTGTCCTCATCGCTGAGGACCCGAAGATCATGGAAATCATGGCCGAGATCGGGCTCGAGCCGGCACGCCCCGAACGCCCAGGGATCTACGGCTACGTCAGCGAACGAGGTCTGCCGTGGGACCAACGCACGACGGTGGACCTCCTCGTACCTGAAACCTATGCGGGCTCGAAAGGACGATCGGCTCGAATCCCCGGACAGAAAAGCGCAACGACCCGTGCGTATGGCCTCGAACTGGCAATCCACGACCGCACCCTGACGAAAATCTCGACTACCGATGGTGAGCCCGAACTCTCCGTTGACGTGCACGTTGCCGGCCCCGCGGCCCTGCTCATCGCCAAGGCACACAAGGTGTCAGAGCGGCTTGCCGACATTGAAAGACGTCCGGACCGTCTGCGCCCCAAAGACTCTGGCGATATAGCCCTTCTCATGATGGTCACCGATGGAACCGAGATGGCGGAGTCCATGATGAGACACGTAGCCCAGAGCCCAGAGATACGTGCCGTCGTCCATGACGGCGCTCATTACCTCGTTGAAATGTATGCCGCGGGCAACGACACGATCGTCCGCGAGCACATGGCCGACAGCTTGAGCGCACGATTCCCCGAATCCACCGTGTTCGATGCAATCGATGTCTGGCTCGCTTCCTTCTCCGCGAACTTCGACAGGTCGGTCGCCTAGCGATCTGGCTCCCCGCCGTACAGGAGAGCCTGGCTTGCCTGGCGATGAGTCATTTACTCCTCTATATAGAGCTCGATCAATCGGTGTTGCTCCCGGATTGATCCACGACTAATTCGGCGCGCGATGGCGAGGCGCTGGCGCATTTCACGCACCTGCACGCGAAACCTTGACGGGCGGGTTATTCGCGACACGCAGCGCAGCGAAGTCGCCACTGACGTGTCGTGGCGCGGATGTGTTCGTTTAGGGTCCCCCTTGCGGGCAGCGGACGTTCGCACACAATCTGGACTGTGGAGTGGATTGCTAAGTGGCGGCGATCTGCCATCGCGTTGTGGCGACGTTGGTAACTACTCGGTGTCGCACTGCGCTCCTGTCGAGTGCTCTGCTCTTTGTGATCAGTCGCGTTCAGAAAGACCAGCGGCCACGTCCTCGTGTGGGGGTAAGCCCGAACCGGCTGGACTCGAGTCGGTCGAGGGAGCTGTGACCGAGGCGATGGCGACGCCGACAAGCGCGACTGCACCGCCGAGTGCGGTAATTGCGTCGAATGGTTCGCCAAGTAAAAGGGCGAAAAGGTAGCCAAGTGCGGGAATTGCTGCGGTGAGCACGCCGGTGGCTGCGGCGGGAAGGCGTTCAGCGCCGTAGTTAAAGAGCACGAGAGTCGGCGCGGTGATTACGACACCGAGGACCAGCAGACCCCCAAGACCTCCCCATCCGCTCGGGATAGCGGCCGCACCGGCCGCCATCTCTGCGACGAGCCAGGGGAGCATGATCCCCGTACCCCACACGGCGGTCGCCGTCGCCAGGACGAGCGGATCAACGGCCCCGGCCGGCTGCCGACCGGGTGCACCCTTGCGGAGAAGCACTGTATAGAGTGCGTAGCTGGCCAAGCCGATGAGGCAGAGCAGCACGCCGATGTCCAAAGTGAGGCCAGCACCCGCCACGATGACGACGCCGGCGGTCGCGAGCAATAGTCCGAGGATCGTTCGGGGAGCCAGGCGCTCCTTCAGGATGAACAGACCGAGCAGGGCGGTCAGGGCGGGGAGCGCCGCGTTGCTGAGAGCGGCCGTGCCGGGAGTAGTGAACTCAAGACCGATGTTGGTCAACGAGTAATATATAGCAACACCGAGGAGCCCGAGCAAGATCGTGCGCGGGTCTCGGACGGTACGCGCGAAGAGTGGCCGACGTGCGGCGAGGGGCACGAGGACGATCAGGCCGATCGCGAACCGGCCGACCGAGAGCACGGCTGGTGACGCCGTTTTCAATACCTCGCCGCTGATTCCGAAACTCATCGACCACAACAACACGGCGATTCCGACGGCCACTAAAGGAAGGCGTCGATGAAGTGCGGTTTTGACCATGCGCGCAGTCTATTTCCGGACCAACGCTTACCCTGGTGTCTGGCAGCATGGACTTTGTTTAGAAGGGGGACACCCGATGCAATTGCAAAGACCGGCTTTTCCCGTGCTCCTCGCGTGACTGGGCGGTCCTGAATCCTCGGCATTCCGTCGCTGGCCCTCATCGCCCTGGCGGGGCTTCAGTTCGCGATCATGTCCCATTCGGGTATCGGAGAATCTTGCTATCAGAACTCCGAGCTAGGCAATCTGCCTCTGCCCTCAGCAGGCTGGACCGCGGATGGCGCACTTTCGTTTTTCCCTGTTGGGGTCCAATGCTCCTATTTCACGAGCGAGCATGAACTCCTTCTTGTACATACCCAGACCAGCGTGTGGGGTTGGGGAATCACGTTCGCCGCGATCCTCGGAGTCCTGGGCGTTGCGCTCTTTCTGGCCGCGCGGCTCGCCACTCGACGGTCCTGGCACGAATCCCTCTGAAGAATTAGACCCGGACCGTCCCGTTGAGGGTTCGGCTACCGCATCTACGCCAGTGCTGGGCTGCGGAGGGGGCGCAATCGACTTACTGTCCATATGACGGCAGCGAACACGACGGTGGCAACAGCGATAGCCAGAGCGTAGAGCGCGACGACGCCGTACCCCTGCGTCGGGTTCAAGAAGGGGTAAGGCACCCATCCGTCGGTAGCACCGCGGAGGAGCACGACCATGATCCACACGATGGGATAAATGAGGGCGATCCATATTTGGTTCCATCGGAGGGGGCTGCGGTCGCGGAAGATCACCCAATCGAGTGCTGCGTAGAGGGGCAGGATCACGTGCAGCACAGTGTTAGCCCATGCCAGAGAGACGCCCCCCTCGAGCCCGGCGAGTAGCAAGTTGTAAACGAATCCGGTAATCACTATGTAGGTTGTGGCACACCCGCGCGCCAACACCAAACGTGGGGACTGGCGTCTCGCGGAGATGGAGACGAAAGCGGAGACCGCCAGCACGATGACCACAATGATGTTGCTCTGCATCGTGAAGAAACCGAAAAAATTGAAGGGGTTGATCGTGGCGCGGGTGGCTGTGTCGAAGAATGTCGAGACAATCGCCATTATGCCCATTATTGCGACAGCAAGCCGAAGTGCAGGTACGAGATAGTTCACGTTTCGCCTCTAATTAGGGGTGCAAGTGTCAGAAAATCTGTGACCGGTTTGAATCCTAAGGGACCTCCCCTTCGTACACGGGATATTCCCGTCGTGGTGGCCAGCTATCGGACCGATCATTTGTGATGTCACCGCCGATGAGGCCCAGAGTCTGTTGCGGTGCGAAGTAACGCTGGCCCGGTGCGCGTTCGAGGTGGGTGTCTCCGACAGCCGCTGGGTTAACGGTCGGCAGCAAGCTGTTGCGTGCTTTCTCGCGCGGTGTGGTTCGACCGGTTTATGAGTCGAAGCCTCTTGATCAAAGTGACGGTCGTTCTCGTTGCGATGGTGATGCTGTGTGAACTTACCGTCCTGGCTGCCGCCTACGCAGCCCGCACCTGGCCGGCGCGTTTCATTGAAGATGAATCGTCCGGCATCCGAGGTGTTGTGTGCGCTTGGAATGAGAGCGTGGGTTCGTCGTTTTCCCCTGATCGGCGTAGCGTTTGTGGTACGGATCGAACCCGTGGCGTTGCACCTTGGGTCCGCCGCTATCGCCGGCGGCGCCCACGCCGTGGCGGGGAGGAACGTCATGACCGTCGATGCGAAGCAGACCCAGAACTGGATCGTCGGAGGTGGGATAGCCGGGATGGCGGTCGCCGCCTTCCTGGTCCGGGATGCTGGCGTGCCTGGCGAAAACATCCACATCCTCGAGGAGCTCACGATCGAGGGCGGCTCCCTCGACGGCGCGCAATCACCTGCCGCGCCCGGCGCGTTCGTCACCCGGGGTGGTCGCATGTTTGCCGAAGAGGTCTACCAGTGCACCTGGGACTTGTTCTCCTCGATTCCCTCGCTGGAGAACCCCGCCGTGACGGTTCGACAAGAGATGCTCACCTTCAACGCCCGGGTGCGCACCGAGGCGAACGCGCGGCTGATCGACAAGAACCATAAGATCCTCGACGCGGCCGACTACGGCTTCAACGCCACCGACCGTATCGAGATGATGCGGATGCTGGCCCTGAGCGAGAAGGCCCTTGGCGCCCGCCGCATCGATGAACTATTCTCCGAGCACTTCTTCCGAACCAACTTCTGGCAGATGTGGCGCACCACCTTCGCGTTCCAGAACTGGCACAGCGCGATCGAGCTGCGCCGCTACTTCAAGCGCTTTATCCAGGAATTCAGCCGGATGGATACCCTCGCCGGGGTGCGCCGCACGGTCTACAACCAATACGATTCGATGGCCGTGCCGCTGCAGCGTTGGCTGCTCGCCAACAACGTCGACGTACGGTTTGGCACCCGGGTTACGGATGTCGACTTCACGGATGATGTGAACGGCCGCCGGGCCTCCAAATTGTCCCTCGAAACCAGTTCAGGCCGGTCCACTCTCGAGTTGGGCGCCCACGACTACGCGTTCATCACTCTCGGGTCGATCACCTCGGATACCCGCTACGGCGGCAACGACACGGTGCCGGCACTCGTGCGCGACCGGGTCGACCATGGCTGGTCGCTCTGGGACGAAATCGCCAAGAAGGCCGATGACTTCGGTCGGCCAAACACTTTTTACGGCAACGTTGACGAGAACAAGTGGGAGTCGTTCACTCTCACCATGCACGGCGACACCCTACTCAAACGGATCGTGGAGTTCTCCAACAACGACCCGGGAACCGGGGCACTGATGACCTGGGTGGATTCGGGATGGCTGATGTCGATCGTCGTCCCATACCAGCCGCACTTCCCCAACCTCCCGGAGGATACCAACACGCTCTGGGGTTACGGCCTGCTGATCGACGACGAGGGCGACTACGTGAAGAAGAAGATGTCGCGGGCGACCGGGCAGGAAATCCTCACCGAACTCGTGCATCAGCTCGGTTTCGAGGACATCCTCGACGAGGTCCGCGCCACCACGGATGTCACGACCGTCATGATTCCGTATGCCTCGGCCCTGTTCAGCCGCCGGGTGCCGGAGGACCGTCCGAAGGTCGTGCCGGCCCGCTCGACCAACTTCGCGTTCCTCGGCCAGTTCACCGAACTCCCCAAGGACACCGTGTTCACGGTCGAATACTCGGTGCACGGCGCCATGCATGCGGTCTATGAACTCTTCGGCGTCGACAAGCAGATTCCGCCGATCTACCATGGCCTGCTCGACCCGAAGGTCGGCGTCAAGACCCTAGAGTCCGCCTTCCGATGACAGCGCGTCGGCCGGTGGCCGACAGCAGCCCGCTTGCCTTGGTGATAAATACCCAGGATCGGGTTGATCGACCCGCGGCCAATTCAAAGAGCGCGATCTTCGGCGCCCAGAGGTGAGCACGAGAGCTCGTTTAACAGTTTCTGGTGGGCGATGCCGTCGCCGCGGGCGATGACGAGCCTTCGTGCGAGGTCGTCCATCTGGAAGTCGAACCTCCCCCACCGGGTCGTATGGGACTGCCCCGAGTTCAGTTGACTCAAAGGGTTAGGGGTTTCAGGCGGCTTTGAGGGCCATGTTTATTGGCTCAAACTCGACTGGGGTGAGCTTGCCGAGTCGGCGTTGCCGGCGCTTGCGGTGGTAAGTCCGCTCGATCCAGACCACCATCGCCAGGCGCAGTTCCTCCCGGGTTGACCACCGCTGCCGATCGAGGACGTTCTTCTGCAGCAGCGCAAAGAAGGACTCCATCGCGGCGTTGTCGCCGCAGGCACCGACGCGGCCCATCGAGCCGGTGATGCCGTTGTTCTTTAGCACGCGAACGAAGGCGTTTGAGCGGATTTGGGACCCGCGGTCCGAGTGCAGGATCGTGCCGTCGATGGTGCGCTGGCCGATCGCGTTCCGGGCGGCTGCGACGGCCAGGGACGCCTTCATCCTGGAGTCGATGGAGTAGCCGACGATCTTGTTCGAATAGACGTCTTTGATCGCGCAGAGGTAGATCTTGCCCTCGTCGGTGCGGTGTTCGGTGAGCCAGAGCTGGTTCGGGCGTGTCGCCGTGAATTTCCGCTTGACGAGGTCGTCGTGGACGGGCGGGCCGGCCTTGCGCGTGAGGCCGCGTGAGATCCCGAAGTCCTTCGCGATCTGATGCAGCCGGGCTTCGTGCTTCCGGGCGACCGCGACAACATCGCGGCGGAACTCGGGTGGGTAGGGCTTGGGCATGATGACATCTTTCCAGCGAAGACGAATCTCCACAGGTCAGGAGTCAACCAAACCGGGGGCAGTCCCTATCGTCCGCGCGACGGATATCGTGGTTGATCTCCCGCACCCGTTCCTCAATCGCAGCATTCAACTCGCTCAGCATCGTGAAGACATCCTCATCGAGATAGCCGATGACGCGTTTGCTCACGACATTCACCGAAACGACAACGCCTTATGCGTTGTCGTTTCACAGCAGAGCAGTACGCAGCCCGCCAGCGCTACCGTGTTCCCAGAAACGTGCTACCAACTCGCCGGACTGGCACTACCATCTGGCGCTACTCGCCATCGAATCCGCCGTGGCCGTCGATCAAATCCTGGGCGTATTCGGGAACGGCTCCGTCGAGCCCGATCGATGGGGCTCAAAGGGGAACAGGTGCGGATGCCCAGTCCACGACGTCAGTGCCAGGCGCGTTGAGAACAATCCATCCGAGCGACTAGTAACGAGTGGCGCCGGTGGGCGCAGGGCGAGACGCAACGTGGTTCACGGCACTCCTCAAAGAGGGTTTGAGGTCACCACGGTGTCCGAGGCTGGTCGGGGCGCGGGTGCTCGGGAATCCGCCGCGAGACTTGAGGTCAGCTCGATTTGAAGGCCGCTTTGGCGGGTCCCTCTTGTCTGCTAGCGAACCACTCATCCAGCTGTGCTGCGGGGACTGGTCGAGACATGAAGAATCCCTGTGCGGCGTCGCAGCCGAAAACGGCCAAATCCGTGTAGGCAGCACTGTTCTCGACGCCTTCAGCGACCATGCGCAGGCCGAGACTATGGGCAAGATCAATGGTTGAGACGACCAGCGCTGTCGCTCGGGGGTTGCCGGCCATGGGCATGACAAATGATTTGTCGAGTTTGAGTTCGTCGATGGGGAGGTCACGCAGGTACGCCAAAGAGCTGTAGCCAGTGCCGAAATCATCAACAGCGATCCGCACGCCCGTGGCCCGTAACCGTGTCAGGATTGCGCGGGCACGGTCCCGGTCGGTCATCAAGAAATCTTCGGTGATCTCCAATACGAGGACCGAGGGTGATAGGCCTCGGGCGGCGACCATGGAGCTGATGCGTTCGGGCAGGGCCGTGTCGATCAGTGAGCTGGCCGAGATGTTTACCGCCATTGTCAAGAGTTGGCCCTGCGCGTGCCAGATTGCGGTCTGGTCTAGTGCTTTCTCAAGAACGATTTGGGTCATGGTGTGCATAAGCCCGCCTTCCTCGACCAAGGGGATGAAGTTGTCGGGTTGTAACTGTCCTCTCGTGGGGTGGTTCCAGCGGACGAGTGCCTCCACTCCGCAAACGTCACCGGTGTGGAGGTCGATTTTAGGTTGATAGTGGAGGATCAACTGGTCCTCGCGGAGGGCCCGACGCAATTCCTCCAGCGTGCGGAGTCGAGCTTCGCCGTGGCTGTCGTCATCGTTTCGGTAGATGTGGTGCCCGCTGCGGGTTGTTTTCGCCTTGTACATTGCCATGTCGGCCTTGCGCATGAGCACGGTGAGATCCTCGCCCTGCTCGGGGTAGATTGCGATTCCGATACTGGCGCTTGCCTGAACTGTGATCCCCTCAAGAGTGAATGGCTGTGCCAGCACCGCACGCAGGTTCAGTGCCACAGCCTCCGCTTGATCAGGGCCCGAGCTGTCGAGGTGGATCACGAACTCATCCCCGCCGACGCGCGCGAGCAAATCTGTCGGGCGGAGTTGCCCTGACAGTCGCGCAGCGACTTGGATCAGGAGGCGGTCACCGACATCATGTCCGAGGCTATCGTTGACCTCTTTGAACTTGTCGAGATCGAGCAGCATCAGCGCGCTCTTTCGGCGCAGATCGGCCGAAAGACGTACGGGGACGTCAGCGGAGATGGCCCGCCGGTTTGGCAGCCCAGTAAGATCATCGGTCCGTGCTTGGCGATGGGCGTCAGCGATCCGGATTCGCTGCCGAAACACCAAAGGCAATGCTGCCAGAGTCAGCGTCAGGGCTGCTGGGACCACAGCGAGTGGCGAGATCCGCAGCTGGGTGGTGCCCAGAATCAGAACGCCGAGGCTGGCGGCGGTCGCGATCGTTGGCACCGTCTGGACGTGAATTGACCACGCTGAGGGGTTCTTCTTCTTGTCGGAACGGGCCTCCCCATCGACCCATGATGCGATCAGGGCGAGACCGAGGGCCCAGCCCGCGTCCAAAGGTGTCCCCACCACGTAGATGCCGTTCAACTCCAGTGACGCATAAATGACATCGGTAGCAGCGAAGGCCACCAATCCAAGCACAAGAAACGCCCAGCCCTGAGCAATTTTCTTGCCTTGAGACGCTCCGATCCCTACAAACACGGACACCAGCAGCAGGTCGAAAAGGGGGTAGGCGATTGCGAATGCTGTGGCTGGTGAGCCGGGGACGTCGAGGGCGGACTTTATCATTGGGTCGAGCAGCACCGCCAGCACGGCAGCCGCGCCCAGGGATCCCACGGTACTATCCAAAATCACGAGCCAGCCCAACCCCCGGATCTGACGCATCGCCAGCACGGCCAACGCCCCCAACATCAAGGGGTAGAAACCCAGGAACCCGATATCGGCCAGCGACGGATACGGCAACGCCACTCCCCCGGCCGTCGCGAGAACGAAGTACGTGTCTCCGACAGCGAATGAAGTCACGGCGGCCGAAGCCAGTAACACGTCAAAGCGTCGAAATTTGGTTCTCCATGCTCCTAGACAGCACACTGCAACGGGAACCCATACGGTCAGAAGTCCAAGCCAACCATCTACCAGTGGGCTGAAATCCACGCCAGTTCTGATCATTAAGCCGACCACGTAGCTCACCAGGGTCACCCCCAGCACCCAGAGGGGCCACCCACCTGATCCACCGATCACACCGGGCAAAACGTTGGCATGCTCCGTGCGTGTGTTCGCCAGCATCGGTTCCCATCTCTTTGCACCAACCTAGCGGCATCGATCGCCCACAGATGGACCCGAATCGGCAGCCGGCATTGCAAACTGTCGACGAGGTATCTCAGGGTGAGGTGTTCATGTCGACGTGTCGCAGGTACTCGTCAGAAACGATGAATGCCGTCGGCCCGGCGTGTGGTTCGCGGTGTTCGCTGCGGTCGCGGCATCCGGCGAGGCCGGCGCGGATTTTGAGTGAGTCGAGGGTGGGCCAGAGTGCGCGGTGGTGCCAGTCAACGAGGGCGGAGGAGGCTTTGGCAGAGCGGGTGTCGTACGCAGCACGGTGGGCGACCATGAGCGCGGTGAGTTCTTCGACGGCGATGGGGTGGCGGTACCAGCAGTCCGGGAGCCGGTAGCTGGGGTCGGCCAGATTGGTCAGGTACCGTCCGTCGAGCCAGGCCACGAACTTTCCGAGTTCGTCCCAGAGCTTTACGGCTTGATCGTGTGGAAGTGTTTCCCAGTAGTAGGGTCCGCCTGCGGCGCGGAGTTCGTACATGTCGAAGAGGTCGGGCAGGATCGTTTCGACGTTGACAAGTCGGGCATCGAGCCCTTCGACACTCATCGGGTCAAGGTCGTCGTCGTTCATTCGGTGATCCCCTCAAGCGCCAGCGACCACTCCTGGGACTGGTGGAGCTGGTCGGCGTCGGGGCGTTTCCACCAGGGCGTGAGTTGCACGATGGCTTCTTTCTCGCGGTAGAGCAGGAGGGCTTGGCCCTCGGGGATCTTGCGGATGTCTTCGACCTTCATCCGGCGTTCTTCCCGCTCACTCGTCGACGTGGAGTGGGTGTCTCGCCCGGCACCGTTTCGCTGCAGGGACGTGCTGGTCTGGGTGACTTGGTGGGTGCCGATGAGGCGGGAGATCTTTTCGAGGAAGGTTTCGTCGGCGAGGCCGCCGCAGATGATCTTCGCGGCCGAGGATTCAAAGATTGTGGTGGCCGCTTCGGGCCCCCATTTGCCGACGAGCTGCGACATGGATTGGGCGAAGATCCAGGTGTGGAGGCCGCGCCCGCCGCCGTCGCTCATCAGGTTCGGCAGTTGCGGGAGCGGAGACACGTTGGCGACCTCATCGAGGACCAGTGTCATCGCGGTGGGGAGCCGGCCACTGGTGGTGTGCTGGGAGACGGTCTTGGCTTCCTCGATGATCGCGGACACCAGGGCGGTGATGATGGGCGCGGTCGAGGACTCGCGGGAGTCATCGACCAGGCAGTAGACGGTGTCGGTGGAGAGCACGAAATCCCGGGCCCGAAACGGCGACACCGGGACAGCGTCGTCTGTGACGTCCGCGGGGCAGAGGAGGTCGAGGACGCGGGCGTCGGTGAGGGATGCGGTGATGCGGGAGAGGGTGGTTTTGGTGTTGCCGATGGTTTCGGGGGCGTCTTCTCGGCACCATTGGTCGAGTTCGCGGGCTCAGATCGCCCCGTTGGGTGAGAGGTCCCGAAGAATGGCGGAGGGTTCGTGGTCGGTGAAGTCCTGCGCCCACCGGACGACGTCGCGCATGTTTCCGCCCGGGATGAGCGCGGCCGCGTGGAGGAGGGAGCGGAGGATGATTTTCACGCCTTCGACGAAGTGCGCCGAGTCCTTCATCCCGGCCGACCCGGTGGGGCGGGCGTTGACGATCGCCGCGGCCCGGGACTGGGCGGCGTCGGGGCTTTCGCAGCCGGCGACCATGTCCCACCGGGCTCTGTTGGGCCAGCGGGTGATGCCGTCGAAGTCGAACACGAACACGTGCCCAAGTTCGGAGCGTTTCTTCACGGTGACCCGGAACACGTCAGCTTTGGTGGAGGTGGCGACGACGGCGCCGGCCGCGTCGACGATGCGCCCGATGGCCAGGTACGCGCTCTTTCCCGCCCGGGGCGGGGCGATCGTGCAGGAGGTGTCTTCTTCCCGGATGGTGACGGGTTTCCCATCCAGAAGGGCGAACGGGAGGACCGCGGGGACACCGTGACCGGTGACCCGCTTCCGCAGCTCCGCCCCGCTGGAGAGTTCAGCACTCCGGGTGCTCTTCCGGCGGTCCCAGAGGATGAACGAACCACCGGCAGTGAGGGCGATCAGGACCGTCCAGACGCCGACCCAGATGCCGAGCAGTTTCGGGTCCGGCTGGGTCAGGCCCCGCAGGGTGAAGCCGGCATCGTTTCCGGTCATGGTCATCACGGCCGCATGCAGGGTCTGGTCCAGGCGCAACACTCCTTGCCCGGTCCCCGCGGAGAGGAACGCCAAATGGACGTCGAGGACCACGGCCAGGGTCAGGCTGAGCAGCAGCCACGGTGGTTGGTTCTGCTGGGCTGGGCGTGGGGCAGCCATGGTTAGAGCCCGTTGGCGACGGCCGCGCCGGCGGCGAGCCACGCGTTCTGGGTGACGGTGGCCACCGCGTCGTAGCGGAGGGCGCCGCCGTGGAGGGCCCGGTCGAACGGGATCGTGACCGCGGCCCGGGCGATACCGGTGAAACCGTCCGCGATCCGCTGCGCGTCGGCGAGGGTGCCGTATCGTTCGGACTGCAAGACCACCACGACCGCGTTCCGGGCCAATTCGGCCGAGTGCTCATCGCGTTCGGTCAACGCCTCGAGCAGGAGGGCGCCGGATTCTGCGGACTCGCCCAGCGCGGTGGTGGCCACGACGAGCTGGTCGGTATGGTCGATCATCCGCAGCCAGCGGGGTGCGGACTCGTCGTTGCCGGAGTCGAAGAACACCAGGCGGAAGTACTTCGCCGCGACCTCGTGGAGGGCGTCGAAGTCGTCCTGGGTGATGCGCTGCTTCGTGGCGAGCAGTTCCGGGTTGGAGCGGAGCACGTCGTATTTGTCGCCGGTCTGGTGGTGCACAAACCGGGCCAGATCCGAGATCTGCGCGCCCGGGGAAAGGAGGTTGCTGGTGGCGGGGAGGAGGTCCTGCACGGTGGCGTCGTGGGGGCCCTTCTCGGTGCGCCAGCCGAGGGTGCCGCGGGTGTCGTTGTTATCCCAGGCGAGAACCCCGGCGCCGCCGTGCCGGGCGAATACAGCCGTGAGCATCGCGGTCGTCAGGGTCTTTCCGACGCCGCCCTTGCCGTTGACGATGGAGATCTTCCGGGGTCCGGGCCAGTGCTGACTGACCGTCTGCACGTGTCCGCGGCGTTCCAGCTCCGCGTTCGACGCGGGAACCTGGAGGCCGGTGCTGCGGGTGATGAAGCCGCGCCATCCGTTGGCGGCTGCGGGCTCACGCCGCTCGTCGAGAATGAACGACGCCCGCGGGGCCCGCGCCGTGGCCGGCCGCTCCCCCGCGACCTCTGCGGCATCTTCCTCCACCGTCTCCGCTCCGGGCTCCAGGTCAGCGGGCGGCTCGGCCCGCCGTGCGCGTTTGGGCAGCTCGGCGGGTGCGGGGGACTGAGTGGGCAGCGGTGTCACCGAGGCCAGCGGGGACGCATCCTGCGTTGCCTGTGGCAGTTTCGGCCCGCTGGGCGCAGTGGGGGTGTCGGCGGGTGCCGTCGCTGCGAGGTCAGGAGTGGGGGCGGGGTCGTGGAGTTCGCCGTCGGCGCCGGCGATGAGTCGCCAGTGTCCGGTTTGGTCGTCGACGACGAGGTGTACGTCGCTGCCGAGGCCGCTGGCGAGTTTCATGACCCTCGTCATGATCTTTTTCCGCTCGTCGACGTAGGTGTCGGCGGTAAGGGTTTCCGGGGTGCCGAGGACGCTGAGCTGGGCGCTGTTGCCGTTGACGACGGCGCGCACCTCATGGCGGGGAAGGGTCGCGGTGCTGCTCGCTGCGGTTGTGGTGGCGCTCCTGAGGTGGGTCCTGTCTGGTCGGCAAACGGGGTGGGCTGGCTGGCAGTCCAGAGCCGGTCCAGCATCGATTCATCAAAAACCGGCTCGTGAGGAAACCCCCGCCAAAACGGCCAAGAATTGCGAGCCTGCGATCTACCGGCGGGGTCAGTCCGAGGCATGAAGAGATGAGTCCTGACTCCCGTGAGAACTGACACTCATTGCGCCGGTGGGACTGTGAGCGGATGACGGGAATCGAACCCGCGCTATCAGCTTGGGAAGCTGAAGTTCTACCATTGAACTACATCCGCGCGCCGAGTGAAGGGGTAAGCCCGCACCGAACCGTGCCAGCATATCAACTCCACGCCGTTAGGCTGGAGCCGTGCTGCTCTCGGATCGCGATATCAAGGCTGAAATCGACGCTGAACGAATCCGTCTGGAGCCGTATCGGCCCGACATGATCCAACCGTCGAGCATCGATGTGCGCCTGGACGGCTTCTTCCGCCTGTTCGACAACCACAAGTATCCGTACATCGACCCGGCAGAAGACCAGCCGGACCTCACCCGGCTGATCGAGACGCCCCGGGACGAGCCGTTCATCCTGCACCCGGGCGAATTCGTTCTCGGCGCCACCTACGAAAAGGTGAGCCTGCCCGACGACATCGCCGCCCGTCTGGAGGGCAAGAGCTCCCTGGGCCGCCTCGGCCTGCTCACGCACTCCACGGCCGGGTTCATCGACCCCGGCTTCACCGGCCACGTCACGCTCGAGCTGAGCAACGTCGCCACACTGCCGATCAAGCTGTGGCCCGGCATGAAGATAGGCCAGCTGTGCTTCTTCCGGCTGAGCTCGCCGGCAGAGAAGCCCTACGGCTCGAGCGAGTACAGCTCCCGCTATCAGGGCCAGCGCGGACCGACGGCGTCCCGGTCGTTCCTCAACTTCCACCGCACCGACGTCACGGTCTCGACAAGCCCGACCACCACGGAGTATTTCGACCAGGGGGAGTAGTTCGACCAGGGGGAGTAGCCCGACGGCGGGGGAGCAGCCCGTTCATACGGATGCAACACGCGCCCGGTAAAATCGGCTCATGATCACATCCGTGCCCCGTTTCGCCGAGGCGCTCATCGCGCCGGGACCGACGCCCGAGTACCCCGGGCGGATGCGCCGGTTCGGCCAGCTCGTCGGCAGCTGGGCGGCCAAGGGTTCACGGCTCGACGAGGCCAGCGGGGAGTGGCGCGAACGCGACTTCACCTGGATCGTCGAATTCGTCCTGGATGGGCGCGCCGTGCAGGACCTCGAGGTGGTCACCAGTGACACGCACCCGAGCGGTTTCGAGACCGTGGCGATGGCCGTGCGCGTCTACGACCCGCACGCCGGCGCCTGGCGGGTCAGCTACTTCGCGCCCAAGATCGGGGAGTACTGCCACCTCGTGGCCACCCCGCACCGCAACGGCCTGCGCCAGGACGGCACGGGCACCGACGGCCGGCCGATCCGTTGGAACTTCGTCTCGATCACGGACGACTCCTACTCCTGGGAGGGCTGGGTGTCCGACGACGAGGGCGCGACCTGGCTGCTGGTCGAGCACAACGAGGCCACCCGCATTCGTTAGTCGGTCGCGTGCGGGCCGGGCCGGACGATCTCCGTCGCCGTGCCCGACACGAGCTTCGGAACGAGGCCGAGCATGCCGAGCACGAGTATGATCTCCAGGCCGCCGAGAGCGAAGTATGCGGTCTGCAGCACAGAGTACTGCCTGATCATGGCGATCTCGACGAAGATCCAGATGAGCATCCCGAAACCGGCGACGGCCGAGGCGAGGAGCGCCCAATTTCGGCGCAGCACGAGACCGACCGCACCGGCGAGTTGGGTGCCGCCGACGATGAGGCCGAGCACGAGCCCTGGCACGAGGTACGAGTCGAACGGGCTGCCCTCGAGGTAGGCGAGGGGCATGCCGCCGCCGTTGGCCGCGATTGCGATCACCGCACCGGCGAAGGAGGAAACCGCGCCGAAGATCAGCAGGCCGAACTGGATGCCGCGGAGCACGGTGGAGGGGATGCTGAATCTCATGATGGATGGCCTTTCGCCCGGAGGCGATTGTCAGCGCCTGCACCGCGAGGATATTCCTCCCGGTGAGTCTGCACCCGATCGCCTTGCGGCAGTGTCCGCTGGCCGAGCGCTCCAGTGCCGCCGCTGCGCGCCCGGCACGCCTGGTGCGCAGCGGCGGAACTGGCGCTGCCGCCTGCCGCGGCGTGCGGGGCCGGCCTTAAAGGGCGAAGGGGAAGGCGAGGTCGGCGGGGTAGTCGCCGAGGGCGGTGAGCTGCGCTGCGGAGCGCTGCAGGGCCGCGAGGGTGAGACCCAGCGAGCCGGGACCGAAGCTGACCCGGGAGACGCCGAGCTCGGCGAGGCGGGCCAGTGGCACGGCGCCCGGATGCCCGATCACCGAGATGCGGCCGTTGACCTCGTCGAGGGCGCGCTTCACCTTGTTCTCGTCGTTCAGCCCGAGGAAGAAGATCACGTCGGCGCCCGCGTCGAGGTAGGCGTTCGCGCGGGCGACGGCCTCGTCCCACTCGCCGCCGCCGGCCAGGGTGTCCACCCGCGCGTTGATCACGAGCGGGATCCCGGTCGCTTCCGCGGCGGTGCGGGCCGCGCAGACCCGGGCGGCCGCGGTCGGGATGTCGAACTGGGGAGCCTTCGGCGCGCCGACCGAGTCCTCGAGGTTGATGCCGACGGCGCCGGACTCCTCGATCAGGCGGCGCACGTTTCGGGCCACCCCCGCGGCATCCGGGGCATAGCCCTTCTCGAAATCGACCGACACCGGAAGGTCGACCGCGTCGACGATCAGGCGCGCCGCGGCGATGGCCTCGTTCACGCTAAGCCCTTCGCCGTCCTGCAGCCCGCGCACATTCGACACCGAATGCGAGGCGGTCGCGAGAGCCCGCACGCCGGACGCCTGCGCCACGACCGTAGCGGTGATGGCGTCCCACACGTTCGTGACAATCAGCGGAGTCCCGGGGAGGTGCAGCGCGTTGAGGAGTTCGGCCTTCTGGATCTGCAAGGTAGTCATCACTCCAGCCTGACAACGAAGACCGGCCCGGACGAGAGTTCAGCGAATGTCCAGAGAACAAACAGGTTATGTTCAGCCGATTTGGCCCTGTTTCGGCTTCACCGGAATCAGCACGAGCAGACCGACGAAGAGGACCAGCACGATGCCCAGGATGCCCCAGTAGGTCTCGCCGAAGATCGTGACCATCAGCGCGAACATGGTCGGGGCGAGGAAGCTCACCGCACGCCCCGTGGTGGCGTAGAGGCCGAACACCTCACCTTCGCGCCCCGGCGGGATCAGCCGGGCCAGGAAGGTGCGGCTGGCCGACTGGGCGGGACCGACGAAGAGGGTCAGGGCGAGGCCGGCGGTCCAGAACACGATCTGCCCGCCGTCGTGCAGGAAGAAGACCAGCCCGCCGCAGACGATCAGGCCGACCAGGGCCGTCACGATCACCGGTTTCGCGCCGAGGCGGTCGTCGAGAACGCCGACGCTGATCGTCGCGATGCCGGCGACCACATTCGCCGCGATCGCGAAGATGATCACCTCGCCGGGCGAGAAACCGAAAACGGATGCCGCGAGCACCCCGCCGAAGGTGAACACCCCGGCCAGGCCGTCCCGGAACACCGCGCTGGCGATCAGGAAGTACACCGTGTGCCGGCTGGTGCGCCAGAGCCGGGCGATGTCCTGGCCGAGTACGACATAGGAGCGGAGAAAGCCCACCCGTTCCCGCCGCACGGTGGCGGGGGAGTGGTATTCGGGCACGGTGAGCAGCACCGGCAGGGCGAACAGGCCGAACCAGGCCGCCGCGATGAGCATGGCAACCCGAACCGAGAGGCCGTTCTCCCCGGTCACACCGAACAGGCCCACCTCCGGCCTGATGAAGCCGAAGTAGACGATCAGCAGCAGCACGATCCCACCGATGTAGCCCATGCCCCAGCCGAAGCCGCTGACCTTGCCGATCGTGCGCGGGGTGGAAACCTGGGCGAGCATGGCGTTGTAGTTCACGCTGGCGAACTCGAAGAAGACGTTGCCGGCGGCCACCAGGACCAGGCCGAGCAGCAGGAAGCCGGGTGAGGCCTGCACGAAGAACATCCCGGCGGTGATGCCCACGACGATGAACGTGTTCACTCCGAGCCACAGCTTTCGCCGGCCGGACGTATCGGAGCGCTGCCCGGTGATCGGCGCGAGAACCGCGACCAGGAAACCGGCGATCGCCAGGGCCCAGCCCAACTGCGCCGAGATCACGTCCTTGTCGCCGAAGGAGGATCCCGTGAGGTACACCGTGAAGACGAAGGTGGTCACCACCGCGTTGAACGCCGCCGAGCCCCAGTCCCAGAAGCTCCAGGCCACCACGCGGCGGCGGCGCGTCTCGTGTGGCAACACCTGGGCATCCGTGCCGCCCTGCGCAATCCCGGTCATGCGCCCAGAGTAGTGGGCGGCGGCCGCGAATCGGGGGAAACGGCCGCGCCTTCTTTCGCCGCTCAAAGTTGAGTCGTTCACACTCAACTTTCAGGTGGCTGGCTTGACTCGGATTTGCGGTGATGCCACACTTGAGTCATTACCGCTCAAGTCTGATGAATCATACCGATCACTCACGCTGAGAAACACTTTTGAAGGAGAACGCACACATGGCCCGTGCAGTAGGCATCGACCTCGGAACCACCAACTCTGTGGTGGCCGTCCTCGAGGGTGGAGAACCCACCGTCATCGCAAACGCCGAAGGCTTCCGGACCACCCCCTCGGTGGTCGCCTTCACCAAAGACGGCGAGGTGCTCGTCGGCGAGACCGCCAAGCGCCAGGCCGTCACCAACGTCGACCGCACGATCGCTTCGGTCAAGCGCCACATGGGCACCGACTGGAACGTCGCCATCGACGACAAGAAGTACACCCCGCAGGAGATCTCGGCCCGCATCCTGGCCAAGCTCAAGCGCGACGCCGAGGCGTACCTGGGCGACAAGGTGACGGATGCCGTCATCACCGTTCCCGCGTACTTCAACGACGCCGAGCGCCAGGCCACCAAGGAGGCCGGCGAGATCTCCGGCCTCAACGTGCTCCGCATCATCAACGAGCCCACCGCCGCCGCACTCGCCTACGGCCTCGACAAGGGCAAGGAAGACGAACTCATCCTGGTTTTCGACCTCGGCGGCGGAACCTTCGACGTCTCCCTCCTCGAGGTGGGCAAGGACGACGACTTCTCCACGATCCAGGTTCGGTCCACCGCGGGCGACAACCGCCTCGGCGGCGACGACTGGGACCAGCGCATCGTCGACCACCTGATCAAGAAGTTCAAGGAAACCACCGGCGTCGACGTCTCCAAGGACAAGATCGCCAAGCAGCGCCTCAAGGAAGCCGCCGAGCAGGCCAAGAAGGAACTGTCCTCGAGCATGTCGGCCAGCATCCAGCTGCCCTACCTTTCGCTCACCGAGAACGGCCCCGCGAACCTCGACGAGACGCTCACCCGCGCCCAGTTCGAGAAGATGACCGAAGACCTGCTCGACCGCACCAAGAAGCCGTTCCAGGACGTCATCCGTGAGGCCGGCATCAAGGTGGGCGACATCGCCCACGTCGTGCTCGTCGGAGGTTCCACCCGCATGCCCGCCGTCTACGAGCTCGTCAAGGCGGAGACCGGTGGCAAGGACCCGAACAAGGGCGTCAACCCGGACGAGGTCGTCGCCGTCGGCGCCGCCCTGCAGGCCGGCGTGCTGAAGGGCGAGCGCAAGGACGTCCTGCTCATTGACGTCACCCCGCTGAGCCTCGGCATCGAAACCAAGGGCGGCATCATGACGCGCCTGATCGAGCGCAACACGGCCATCCCGACCAAGCGCAGTGAGACGTTCACGACGGCGGACGACAACCAGCCGTCCGTGGCGATCCAGGTCTTCCAGGGCGAGCGCGAGTTCACCCGCGACAACAAGAACCTGGGCACGTTCGAGCTGACCGGGATCGCACCGGCGCCGCGCGGCATCCCGCAGGTCGAGGTCACCTTCGACCTCGACGCCAACGGCATCGTGCACGTGTCCGCGAAGGACAAGGGCACCGGCAAGGAGCAGTCGATGACCATCACCGGCGGCTCGTCGCTGGCGAAGGAAGACATCGAGCGCATGGTCCGCGAGGGCGAGGAGCACGCCGCGGAGGACAAGCGCCGCCGCGAGGCCGCTGAAACCCGCAACACCGCGGAGCAGCTCGCCTACTCGATCGAGAAGCTGATCAAGGAGAACAATGAGAAGCTTCCCGAGGAGGTCAAGACGGAGGTCCAGGCCGACGTCGACGCCCTCAAGTCCGCACTGGCCGGAGACGACGACGCGGCCGTGAAGACCGCGTTCGACAAGCTCAACGAGAGCCAGGGCAAGATCGGCGAGGCCATCTACAAGACCAGCCAGGCGGATGCCGCAACGCCTCCCGCCGACGCCGGGGAGCCGCAGGCCGAGTCGGGCAGCGCCGATGAAGACGTCGTCGACGCCGAGGTTGTCGACGACGAGGACGAAGCGAAGAAGTAATGGCAGACGACACGCGTCCTGAGGACGAGCCGTTCGAGCAGGGGGTGCCCGCTGAGAGTGCCCCCGGGGCGGGCGACACCGCAGAGACCGGCGCTCCGGCCGACGGGATCGACGAGGACGAACTCACTGTCCAGGACATCCTCGACGCCGCAGACCGGGAAGCCGCCGAGCCGTCCGACGAGCACCTCGCCGACCTCAAACGGGTCACCGCTGAGTACGCGAACTACCGCAAGCGCACCGAAGCGAACCGCGAGGTCGAGCGCGAGCGCGTCACCGTGGATGTCGTCAAGGGCCTGATCCCGGTGCTCGACGACCTGGACCGGGCGGAGAAGCACGGCGACCTCGTCGCCGACACGGCGTTCAGCACGATTGCCGCCAAGCTGCGGGCGAGCGTGGAGCGCCTCGGCGTGAAGCCGTTCGGCGCGGTGGGGGAGACCTTCGACCCGAACGTGCACGAGGCGATCTTCCAGATGCCCACCGCGGGCATTGAGGTGGACACCGTCGGTGATGTCGTGGAGACCGGCTACTTCCTCGGGTCGACGCTCCTGCGGGTGGCCAAGGTCGTAGTTCAGGTACCGAGCGATGGCTAGCCAGGACTGGTTTGACAAGGACTTCTACAAGGTCCTGGGGGTATCGAAGGACGTCACTCCGGCCGAGCTGAAGAAGGCTTACCGGAAGCTGGCGCGAAAGTACCACCCTGACTCCAACCCGGGCAACCCGGCAGCCGAGGCGAAGTTCAAGGAAATCAGCGAGGCGCACTCGGTGATCGGCGACCCTGCCCAGCGCAAGGAGTACGACGCCGTTCGCGCCATGGGCGGTGGAGCTCGCTTCACCGCCCCCCGGGGCGGCGGCGGGCAGGCCGGCGGTTTCGACGACGTGTTCGGCGGCATGTTCGGCGGCGGTGCCCGGCAACAGGGCTACTCCTACGAGCAGGGCGGCTACGACGACCTCCTCGGCGGGCTGTTCGGCCGAGGTGGCGGAGGCGGAGGGGGCGGTTTCGGCAGCACGAGCGGCGGCTTCCGCGGCTACGGCGGCCCGACCCGTGGGCGTGACGTCATCGCGTCGACCACGGTCGACTTCATCACGGCCACCCATGGTGACCAGATCACCCTGCAGACGCAGGATGGCCGCGCGATCAAGGTGAAGATCCCGGCCGGTGTCGCCGACGGGCAGAAGATCAAGCTTCGCGGCCAGGGGCAGCACAGCCCCGATGGCGGCGAGGCCGGCGACATCGTGCTCACGGTCTCGGTGCGCAAGCATCCGGTCTTCGAGCGCGAGGGGCTCAACCTCAGGGTGGCCGTTCCGGTCACCTTCGTCGAGGCCACGCTGGGGGCGACGATCGAGGTGCCCACCCTGGGCGGTCCCCCGGTCAAGCTGCGGATCGTGCCCGGCACCCCGAGCGGGCGCGTGCTGCGCGTCAAGGGGAGAGGCGTCGTGACGCCCAAGGGCACCGGCGACCTGCTCGCCGAGGTTCAGGTTGCCGTGCCGTCGCACCTGTCGAAGGACGCGGAGGAGAAACTCGAAGCCTTCGCGGCAGCCCTGCCGAAGGAGAACCCGCGCGACGACCTCCTGGCGAAGGCGAGAGACTAGCGGTGGATGAGAACACCCGGGTTTTCGTGATCTCGATGGCGGCGGAGCTTGCGGGCATGCACCCGCAAACCCTCCGCCAGTACGACCGCCTGGGGCTGGTGAGCCCCGACCGCACCCCCGGTCGGTCCCGCCGGTATTCCATGCGGGACGTGGCGAAGCTGCGGGAGATCGCGGACCTGGGTGCCGAGGGTGTGAGCCTGGAGGGTATCCGGCGCATCCTCGAACTCGAAGACCATGTTCGCGGGCTCGAGTCCCGCCTGCGCGAACTCGAGGCAGCCCTCGCCGACGAACTGCTCAACCGTCCGGGCCGCCGTGTCTTTGCGGCCGGCTCGGCCGGTGAGGTCATCTCGATGCGCGCCGGCACCCGCACCAGGCGCGCGAACCAGATCGTGATCTGGCGCCCGCTCGGCCACCGGGAATAGCGCCGCATGAGCCATCTGACCGGGGCGGCCGACCAGCCGTCCCCCTTCGCCTTCGAACGGCTGCGGCGCTACCCGGATGTCGAAGCCGACAACCTCTTCGCCGTGGATGCGAGCGACCGGCTGATCCTCGATGAGGCGGCCGACGCCGTCGCGGCCGCGGCCCCCGGCGAGGTCGTGGTGATCGAAGACCGATACGGTGCCCTGACCCTGGGCGCGGCGCACCTCGGGGGAGCCCGCGACATCCGGGTGCACCAGGACGTGCTCTCGGGGGAACTCGCCCTCGCCCGCAACGCCGCCGACGCCGGTCTGGCGGGGGCGTACCGCTCGGTGGGCCTCACCGAGGAACTGCTCTCCGGCGCCAGGGTGGTGTTGCTGCAGCTCCCGCGGAGCCTCTCGGCCCTCGACGAGATCGCCGGCGCCATCGCGCGGTGGGCCGCCGCCGACGTCACCGTCTTCGCGGGTGGCCGGATCAAGCACATGGCGCCGGCGATGAACGGGGTGCTCGCCCGCCACTTCACCAGGCTGGATGTGACTCCGGCCCGTCAGAAGTCGCGGGTGCTGGTCGCGACCGGCCCGATCCGGCCGCCCTCGGCCGGGACCACCCCGGACTGGCCGCACACCCAGCGCCACGAGGACCTGGCCATCACCGTCTGCGCGCACGGCGCGGCGTTCGCGGGAACTACCGTCGACATCGGCACCCGGTACCTGCTCGAGTTCCTTGGCCGGATGAAACCGGGAGCCCGAACGGCAATCGACCTCGGCTGCGGCACCGGCGTGCTCGCGGCAGGCCTGGCCCTGCGCCGCCCCGACCTCACCGTCATCGCCTCCGACCAGTCCGCGGCCGCCGTCGCGTCGGCCGGCGCCACCATGGTCGCCAATTCCGTCGCCGACCGGGTGTCGGTGATCAGGGACGACGCCCTGGCGAGCCGACCGGATGCCTCCGCTGAGCTGATCCTGTTGAACCCGCCGTTCCACATCGGGTCGTCGGTCCACGCCGGCATCGCCCTCAAGCTGTTCGACGACGCCGCCAGAGTGCTCGCACCCGGCGGTGAACTCTGGACGGTCTGGAACACGCACCTGGGCTACCGTCCCGCGCTCACCCGCATCGTCGGACCCACCTGCCAGGTCGGCCGGAACTCCAAGTTCACCGTCACGGTCTCCACCCGTTCCTGACCCCTCAGACCGTGGCGGCGAACCGCCGCCCGGGCCCCTGCTGACCCGCGTCCGGGGGCGACACGCCCGGGATGTAGACGAGAGTTGCGGCCCCCGGGGATTCACCGTAATGTCATTCAAGTCACCCCACAGGTTCGGAAAGCGGAAGTGCTTACCGGCCTCAAGCGGGACCAATCCCAAGTCAGAATCTGCCAGTCAGAATCTGCTTGATGATGTTGTGTTGAGTCCCTTCACCGGGACCGAACACGACAACAAGAAACAACAGGAAGAGCCCCGAAGCGACAGCCCATATGGGCCTGAAGTTGGGTGCGTCCGATCCTTGAGAACTCAACAGCGTGCACAATGTCAAATGCCAAAAACCTCGGTCGTAGGGCTCCTTTCTAGGGAGTACC
>NZ_SOFH01000007.1 GCF_004402495.1 Cryobacterium sp. HLT2-28
TACTCGCCCTCGCCGCCGGAATCTGGCACAACTGGCTCCTCGGAACACCCAACAAACGATCCCTCATCGCCTACGACCATTAGGACTCACTCATCTAGGTCCGGACCAGGTTCTGACGGGCCAAGGCCGACGGCCGGAAGCGCATTCGCGCTTCCGGCCGTCGGTGGTGTGTCGCGTCGGGAGGGCTAGTTCCCGGCCTTGGCGTGAACCCCGGTGTCGGCGCTGCCCGACTCGGTGTCGGTGTGCGCGTCGGCTCCGGCTTCGCCCTTGCCCTGCGAGTGCGACTCGGCGCCGGCCTGGATGCGCTCGACGATCTTCTGGATGTCCTTGCCGTAGTCGCCGTTGAGTGCGGCCTTCTCGATGGCCTGGGCGGCGGCATCCTGCTCAGCGGCCGGAGCGTTCTTCAGGTCGGTCAGGGCGGACTGCAGCTCGACTGGGAGCTTCTGGAACAGCGCCGGGTTGTCGGCGAGACCGAGGGCCAGCTTCGTCACCGCGGGGGCGGCATCCGTGCCCGTTGCGGTCTCCTCGCCGAGTGCGCTGTGGAGCGCGGCGGCGAGCGGGTGCTTCGGGTCGTTCTGCACGGCTGTGGCGACCTGGGCGATCTGGTCGCCGTAGCCGCCGTCAAGGGCGGTGGTCTGGATGGTCTGCACGGCGGCGGCCCGGTCGGCCGCTGATGCGTCCTTGAGGGTGGTCAGGTCGGACTGCAGGTTCGCCGGCAGGCTCGCGAACAGCTCGGCGTGGTCGACGAGCGTGGCCGCGAGCTTCTGCGCCTTCTCGTTCACATCATGCCCGTGGGAGAGGGCGGCGCGGAGTTCCTTCTGTACCGAAGCGAGGAATGTATCGCCCGAGGTGGACTCGGCGGATGCGCTGGAGCTGGCCGTGTGCTCCGGCGTCGGGGTGAGCGGGGCGGCGCTCGCACCCTGCACGCCGGCACCGAGCAGGGCCCCGGCGGCCAGGACGGATGCTGCGCCGATGGTGAGACGCTTCGAGCGGGAGGCGCGAGGCGTCTGGAAGATCTTGTTCTCGTTCATGGTGGTTCCTTTCGATTGCGGCGGCCGTTTCGGCGAAAAACCCGGGCGGGCCGCACGTAGTCACCGGGCGAGTCTAGGCAGGCGGCTTGTGCGGTCCGTCACTGCGGGCTGGGAACCGGGCTGCAGGGCGGCGGAGGATTCTCGGCCGAGTTGGCGGAGGCGCGGCGCACAGATGCGTCGCTCCGGAGGCCGAGAATCGGCTCTGACCGGGGAATGCACCTGGCGGCCGGGTCTGGAGAGCGGGAAGACGCACCGCGCACCTCGGCAGGCGCGCCGATCGGGGATTACGCTCTGCGCTGAGCGCCGGGCTGGCGTGTCGGTCGGGGAGTCCGTTCGGACCCGACGCGGGAATGCGACTCGAGGCCGCGTTTGCGGTCGATCACCCGAACGTGGGTGCTGTCCCAGGCGAGCGGGTCCGAGTCGCCTCCGGCGCACCTCAGGGATCAGGGCGTCATAGCCCCTTCGGCACGCCCCCCTCGTGCTCCGGGCAGTTGACGCGCAAGGCGTCTGTCGGCAGCGACAGGCCGAGCAACGCGCACCGGTGCTCGCCGCCGGCGACCTCATGGAACCGGCAGCTCGGGCACGTGCGGGCAACACCGACGACACCGGAATCGGCGAGACGGCCGATCACGGCCAGGAGCAGGTGGAGGGTCTCCGCCTGCGCCCGGGCGGGGAGGGCGGCGATGGCTTCGGCCAGCGGGTCGCCCTCCGACTCCAGCCGCGACGCGATTTCCCGGCCGAACGGGGTGAGTCGGAGTGTCAACGCGCGTCGATCTGCGGGGTCAGGGGCGCCGTCGACCAGGCCCTTCGCCTTGAGCGAGCCGATGGCCTCGCTCAATGTCGGCTCTGAGACACCGAGTTCGTGGCTGAGCGCGCTGGCCCGCGGCTTCGGCGGTGCGCCCGCGGCCAGGAGCAGGAGGGTCTGGGTCTGCAGCGAGCTCAGGCCGTGCCGCGAGGCCAGGTCCTGCACCACCCGGCGTTGCGCGTTCGCGAGGCGCTCGATCGCGGCGGCCACCCGCTGGGCGAGGGTGCGTCCGCCGTTGTCATGGGGGAACTCCTCCATCGCTTCTCCTTCGCCTGCGTGGATCGGACCCGTTGACAGCGAACCGTGAGTGCGCCACCCTATTGCTTAGGAGTCCCAACTAATCTCATGGTAGTCGTCGCGCCTGCTGAACACCGGGCACGCCTGCCGGAATGGAGCCACCAATGAACACCGACACGATTCCCGGCTACGGCTACGACACAGCCGCGCCTTCCCCGGTCAGCCCTGCAGAGCTCGCTGAACTCAAGCAGAGCCTCCTCTTCACCGACGACGACGCCGCGGCGCTCCTGCAGGCCGGCGATGTGCTGGAGGGCCAGGTCGACGCCATCCTCGACGTCTGGTACGGCTTCGTCGGCTCCCATCCGCATCTCCTTCGCTACTTCTCCACCCCGGACGGCGACCCGCTGCCCGACTATCTCGACCGGGTCCGAGCCCGGTTCGGGCAGTGGATTCTCGACACCTGCCGCCGCCCCTACGACGCCCGGTGGCTCGCCTACGCCGACGAGATCGGCCGGCGACATGTCAGGCCGCACAAGAATGAAACAGATGCGGCACCCTCCGTCCCGCTCGTTCCCCTCCGCCACATGATCGCGTTCATCTACCCGATCACCGCGACGATTGGCCCGTTCTTGGCCGGAGGCGGGCACTCCGACGCGGAGGTGGAGCGGATGCACCAGGCCTGGTTCAAGGCGGTGACCCTGCAGCTGGCGCTGTGGGCACGCCCCTACGCGGTGGACGGCACCTGGTAGCCCGGTTCGAGCCGGCCGGTTCGAGCGGGTCAGGGTCCGGGTCGGAGTTCCATGCTGCGGCACGGTGGGCGCCGTCTCGCTGAATCCGGATGCGATCACCCCGCACGAAGAGACACCCCGCTCGGAGGCCCTCAATCGGGCCATGACCCGGGATGCCGGTACCCGGTTCGAGCCGTTGGCGGCCACCGACAACGTGGGCCGGTACACCGGCCTGGTGCGGCTCGAACGACTGGTGCAGGTGTGAGGACCGCGCCTAGCCGATCGAGGCCCGGAGACTCCCGGGCGCATCATCGGCGTGCGATTGCTCGGCGTGGTCGCCCTGCCCGAAAACCTGCGTGGCATCCGCGTGACGTGGTCGCCGGCGGCGACCATCCCTGCGAAGAATTCGGGCCGGCCGCACGAAGTCAGCGCGGGTCGACCACCGGAACCGTCTCGGGCTCGCCCGTCTCCGAGAGAGAAATGACATTCTGGGCCTGGATGCGGACGTACTCCGCGAGCGTGTGGTCGGAGAGGAATCCGACGTGGGGCGTGACGATCGTGCGTTCGTGGGCGAGGAGCGGATGATCGGCGGGAGCCGGCTCGGCGTCGAGCACATCGAGTCCCGCCCCGCGGATCTGCCCGCTGTCCAGCGCGTGGGCGAGGGCGGGCGTGTCGATCAACTGGCCTCGGCTGACGTTGACCAGGTAGCTGCCGGGTTTCATCCGCGCGAGCGACTCGGCATTGATGATCCCGCGCGTTTCGGGCGTCAGCGGCAGGTGAAGGGAGAGCACGTCGGCGGAGGCGAGCACCTCCTCGAAGCCGGCCAGGCGCACGCCGAGCGACTCCAGGCGCGCAACAGCCTCCGGGTTCTGCGCGAGGTAAGGGTCGTAGCCGACGATCTCGCCGAACAGCGATGATGCGAACCCGGCCAGCTTCGCGCCTATTCGGCCCAGCCCCATCAGGCCGAGCGTCTTCTTGCTGAGGCGGGGCGGGGTCACGGCCGGACGCGCGTTCCAATCGACGCCGACGGCCCGCTCGAAGAACGGGAAATCCCGGGTCGTCGCCAGGATGAGTCCGAGCGCATGGGTGGCGACTTCTTCCGTCGCGACACCGGGCAGGTTGGTCACCCACACGCCGGCCGAGCGCGCCGCGTCGAGGTCGACGTGGTCGAATCCCATCGAGATGAGCGAGATGATCCGCAGGTCCGGCAGCCCGGCGATCACCCAGTCCGGAATCGGCGCGTAGCCGACCAGCAAGGCCTGGGCGCCTCGCGACTCCGCCAGTATCCGCTCGGGGTCGAGCGTTTCCAGGAAGCGCACCGTGAAGCCGCTCTGTTCCAGAAGGCGGATGCCCGGGGTCGGATCGATGTCCTCGTTGTCGGTGTAGATCGCCAGGGGCTTCGTCATCTACAGGACCTTCGACAGGAACGTCTGGGTGCGCTTGTGCTGCGGGTTCGAGAGAACGTCCCGTGGGGCACCCTGCTCGACGACGACGCCGCTATCCATGAAAACGAGGTGGTCGCCGACCTCGCGGGCAAAGGCGATCTCATGGGTGACGACGATCATCGTCATGCCGCTTGCGGCGAGGTCCCGCATGACGTCGAGCACCTCGCCGACGAGTTCCGGGTCCAGCGCGCTCGTCGGCTCGTCGAAGAGCATGAGCTTGGGTTTCATGGCGAGGGCCCGGGCGATCGCGACGCGCTGCTGCTGTCCGCCGGAGAGCTGCGACGGATATTTCTGAGCCTGGTCTGCGAGGCCGACGCGTTCGAGGAGCTGCATGGCGTGCTCACGAACCTCCGCCTTCGGCAGGCGCCGGACATCCACCGGCGCCAGCATCACGTTCTGCAACGCGGTCATGTGGGCGAAGAGGTTGAAGCGTTGGAACACCATTCCGATGTCGCGTCGCTGGTCCGCGACTTCGTTCTCGTTCAGCTCGTAGAGCTTGCCCGACCGCTCGCGGTACCCGACGAGCTGGCCGTCAACGGACAGTCGGCCCGCGTCGATGCGCTCGAGGTGGTTGATGCAGCGCAGCAAGGTGGACTTTCCCGAGCCCGACGGTCCGAGCAGGCAGAAGACCTGACCCGTGCGAACCTCAAGGTCGATGCCCTTGAGTACTTCAACGTGGCCGAAGGACTTGTGCACGTTTTCTGCTGTGACCATGGGAGTGCTCATGAGCCCGCTCCACCTTTCGCGTAGACGACGGGCCGGTCGCCCGGCGTGATCACCGGAGAGGTGGCCCGGCCTGGCTTGAGATT
This sequence comes from Cryobacterium sp. HLT2-28, assembly GCF_004402495.1. Lineage (GTDB taxonomy): Bacteria > Actinomycetota > Actinomycetes > Actinomycetales > Microbacteriaceae > Cryobacterium > Cryobacterium mannosilyticum. The sequence goes on from NZ_SOFH01000007.1 coordinate 5,056, forward strand.
GAGCAGGATTCGACGACGGCGAGGCGCGACTCCGGCGACCCCCCTGGCGAACCGTTTCTCCAGTCGCATCTGGATCAGCGTGGAGATCGTCGTCAGGGCGAGGTACCAGATGCTGGCGACGATGAGCAGCTCGAAAATGTAGAAGTTGCGGGACGAAATGACTTGCGCTCGGTTGAGCAGGTCCGGCGCCGCGATCACGGTGACGAGCGAGGTCATCTTCAGCATGGTGATGAGCTCATTGCCCATCGGCGGAATGATGACCCGCATGGCCTGTGGCAGCACGATCTTGAACATGGTCGACCGGCGGCGCATCCCCAGTGCCATGGCGGCTTCGCTCTGGCCGTGGTCTACCGAGAGGATGCCGCCGCGAACGATCTCCGCCATGTAGGCGCCCTCGTTGAGGCCGAGCCCCAGCAGCGCGGCCACGAAAGCCGTGATGACCGTGTTCGTGTCGAGGCTGAATTCGCCCAGCCCGAGCCGCGGAAAGAACAGGGCGAGGTTGAACCAGAGCAGAAGCTGGACGAGCACAGGGGTGCCGCGGAAGGCCCAGATGTAGCCTCCCGCGACGGAGTTCAGCACCCGGTTCGGCGACAGGCGCATGACCGCCACGGTGACGCCGAGGGCGACACCGATGATCATAGACAGCACGGTCAGGGAAATGGTGACCCACAGCCCGCTCAGGATCGTCGGACCGAACAGGTTCGCCGCGATGATGGACCAGTCCAGGTTCTCATTCGTGGCGACGGCGTAGATGAAGGCAACCAGCGCGGCGAGCACGATGACGCCCGAGACCTGCTGTCCCCAATGTCGGACCGGGATGGCACGAATCGGAGTCTTCGCGTCAGTGGGCGCCGGCTGGTCGCTCATTACAGGGTGCCGCCGTTGACCATTACCTCGGTGACCGCGCCCGAGCCCAGGTCATGCTTGTCGAGGATGGACTGGTACGTGCCGTCGGCGATCAGTTTTTCGACGGTCGCCTTGACTGCGTCCCGAAGGTCGGAGTCTTCCTTGGTGAACATCGGCCCCATGACGACGGGCAGGAGTGGCTGGTCGTTGCCGATTTCAAACTTGCCCTTGCCGCCGTCCGCCGCGGCGTTGTAGCGCGCGACGGCATCCTGGGAGAAGGAGGCGTCGGCACGGCCGCTGTGCACTTGCAGCATCGCGTCCGCGTCGGTGGCCAACGCCGTGACGGTGATCGCGTTGCCGGCGCACTCTGCGGTGTTGAACTTCTCCAGCAGGCTGACCTGGGTCGAGCCCTCCAGCACCGCCACCTTCAGGCCGCACAGGCCTTCGACGCCCGTGATGGCCTTGGGGTTGCCGGCCGGGACGACGATGCCCTGCCCGGTGAGGAAGTAGTCGACGAAGTCGTACTTCACCTGGCGCGCCTTCGTGTCGGTCATGGCCGCAACGACGACGTCGATCCGTTTGGCGTCGAGGGCCGGGAGCAGGCCGTCGAAGGCCATGTTCGTAACGTCGACCTTGAGGCCGAGTTCGGCGCCGATCGCGTGGAAGAGGGCCATGTCGAGCCCGACGACGGTGCTGTTGTCGGCGTCCAGGTACTCGAACGGCGGGTAGAAGGCCTCGGTGCCGATCTTGAGCACACCCGCCTCCTTGATGTCCGCGGGGAGCATGGCGCGGAGGGTTGAGTCCGCCGTGGGGGACGGGTCAGTACCGGCCGCCTTGCCGTCTTCCGCCGAGCATCCGGCCAGCAGGGTCGCGGAAACCGCAAGGGTCACCCCGAGAACAATTGCCTTTCGCGTACCGCGCATTTTCCTGGACAGCATGGCTCCTCCTTGAGCGTGAAATCGGGATGATGATCAGACGATCATTGCATGAATGTAGAACATTATGACGTCTTTGCCGATAATTGTCCTACGATGGAGCAATGTTGACGACAATGATGACTGACGCACCCCCGACTACCCTTCACCACAACGGCGGGGCGGCGGTCGCTGAGACCCTGCAGGCGCACGGGGTCGATACGATCTTCGGCATCCCGGGCACCCACAACCTCGAGATCTACCGGCATCTCGTGCGCCTGGGCATCAGGCCGGTCACCCATCGCCACGAGCAGGGCGCCGGCTACGCCGCTGACGGCTACAGCCAGGTCGCAGGCAAGCCGGGCGTTGTCATCACGACCAGCGGCCCTGGCACGCTGAACGCCATGGTCGCCGCGGGCACGTCCTACGCGGAATCCCGTCCGGTTCTCATCATCTCATCGGGACTACCCTCCGGCACGGAGCACCTCGACGGCGGCGAGCTCCACGACACGAAGGACACCCTCGCCGCCATGGCGAGTATGACAGAGTGGAGCACCCGGGCGAGGACGCCGCGGGAAGCGACCGAGGCGATCGCCCACGCCTTCGAGGTCATGCGCACGGGGCGTCCGCGGCCGGTCTACGTGGAGATCCCGAGCGATGTGCTCGGCCAGGACTGGGACGGCGGGATCGCCAGAGCCGGTTCCACGCCCACCCCGTCGCTGGACGACGCGCTCGTGCATCGGGCTGCCCAGCTGCTCGGCGGCGCCAGCCACCCGGCGATCATCGTCGGCGGCGGCTCTCGCGGAGCCGACGCGCAGGTGCGCCGGCTTGCCGAGGCGCTCTCGGCACCCGTGATCTCCACCTGTAACGGCAAGGGGGTGCTGCCGGAGGATCACCCTCTCTCGCTGGGGGCGCAGATTCGCCTGAAGTCGGCCCAGGACTGGCTGAATGACAGCGACGCGCTGCTGGTCATCGGAAGCGAACTGGGTGACTCCGATCTGTGGGAGGGCAAGATCACGTCGCCCAATGTCATCCGCATCGACATCGCCCAGAGCCAGCTGGCCCTCAACGCGCCGGCGCGGATTGCCCTCCACGCGGATGCCGCCGAAGCGCTGACCGCGATCCAGGCGGCTCTCGACCAGCAGGGCGCCCTCGCTGAACCTTCCGATGCAGCGGCCGGCGATCTGGCCGAGCTCAAGGTGGCCCTCGCGGCCGAAGCTCGTTCCGACGGCGAACTCTGGTTTGACATCAACAATGAGCTCCGCCTGGCCCTGCCCGAGAACACAATCGTCACGGGCGATTCCTCGCAGGTGACCTACTTCGGAACCGTGCACTTCTTCCCGGTTCCGTCGAAGAACTCGTTCCTCTATATGCCGCGCGTCGCCACACTCGGTTACGCCCTCCCCGCCGCGATCGGCGCGAAGGTGGCCAGGCCCGACGCGCCGGTCGTCGCGCTCCTCGGGGACGGGGCGCTCATGTTCTCCATCCAGGAGCTGATCACCGCCGTCGAGCAGGGTCTGACGATAGTGGTCGTTGTCGCGAACAACGGCGGATACCGCGAGATCCGCGACCAGCAGGCGGCACGCGGCATCGCCCCGGTGGGCGTGGACCTGCATGTGCCTGACCTGGTGGCCCTGGCGAACGCGATCGGGGCGACCGGCGAGCGCGCCGCGAATGCCCAGGATGCTGCGGCCCGTGCCCGCGCGGCCCTCGGGCGCCCGGGTCCCACCGTCATCACCCTCGACTTTCCGTAACGGTGCGTCGTTCTTCCCGGGCGGTGGGGGTCCGGGAGGAACGGCTAGGCTTCGGCGGCGTCGAGCCGGGCGCGGAGCCGGCGTATGGTTTCGTTTATGTGATCCTGGACGAAGCGCGCGGCGCCCGCCCTGTCCCCGGCGGCTATCGCCTCGGAGATGCGCCGGTGTTCGTCCAGGAAAGACTCGTCCTCTGCGTAGTCGAGACGCGAGGCGGCGAGGGCGTTGAGGAAGAAGGAGAGTTCCACCGCGATCTGGGCGTAGAAGGCGTCGATGCGCTCGCTGCGGAAATTGCGAACCGTGGCGGCATGGAACGCGAGGTCCTTCGCGACGATCTCGCGGTCGTCGCCCTCCGTGGCGGCGCGCTCCAGGTCGTCGAGTGCTGACTTGATCCCGGCGATGATCTCGGCGTCGGCGGGGAGGGAGACCGCGCCCACCTCGAGTCCGCGGCGAGCGTCGTAGAGGTTGATCAGCGCATCCTTGGTCGGCTCGGCGACGATCGCCCCATGGTGCATCTCGTGACGGATGAGACGGCTTTGGCCGAGCAGCAACACGGCTTCGCGAACGGTGTTGCGGGACACGCCGAGAGTGGTGGCGATCGCGTTTTCCCGCAGGGGAGTGCCGGGTTTCAGCTCGCCTGCGAGGATCAGCGTCGTGATGTGGTCTCGCACGTGTTCCGCGGTGCTGACGCGCTGAACGGACATCTTCGTCAAACCTTGCATGCGCGCCAGTCTATTGCTCCTGCCCACATTGTTGTACGGTCCGACATTGGGACGCTTGGAGTGGGCTCCCGGTCCAGGCCGCACCGGCCATGCCCGAAGGGCGAGCGTGCTGCCTCAGCGCGGCCAGTACTCCTGCGCGCGGCACGGCTGGCCGCCGACCAGGTTCAGGCAGGACCCGAAGACGGTGGGATAGCCCTCCGTCTGCGCGGGGCCGAACCAGGCCGTGTAGAACAGCCAGAAATTCAGGTTGCCGTGGGTGGAGCATCCGTCGCCGTCGTCTCCCGGCTGGGCCAGGGCAGCCTTGTTGGGCTGGTACGGCGTGTAGTTGTAGAGGTTGGCCGTGGCCTGGTTGCGGATGCGCACCGGTGTCGCCCCACAGGTGGGGTCAGGGTTGTAGCCGACATCGACGACGCCCACCTTGTAGGCACGGTCCGGTTCCTGGGTGTACTGCCGGAACTGCCAGGCCGCCCGGTAGACCTGGTTGAAGAAGCCGAAATACTCCGTGTCACAGTCGGCGGTGTCGGGGCAGCCGTACCCGGTCGCGCGCAGGTAGCCGGATGCGCTGGGCCGGGTCAGCAGGGACTGCTCCTTCTGCAGGAGCACCAGAAGCACCCGCGGGCTGATGGTGCACGCCTCGGCGACCTTGGCGATGATGCGGCTCGCGCGTTCGTCGGCGGCCGGGCGGTAGGCCGCGCAATGGCCGGCGCCCTGGGCGGGCTGGGCCGTGGTGGCCTCCCTGTACTCCCAGAGGCACGGCGCGTCCGCCCGGGCGATGCAGTCGCGGTGCTCCAGGAACGACTGGATGCCGGCCTCGGTCATCGCGTCGGGGTTGAAGAAGTTGTAGTCGCTGATGATGGCGCCCGGGTCGAAGGCCGCCGGCGCCGCGATCGTCTCGATCCGGCGGATCGATCCGCCCAGAGCGAAGCCGGAACCCACGACGACCACGGCGATCGCGGTCACCAGCGCGAGCAGTTTCCGGCGCGGTGTGCCCAGGTGCGTCATGGGCAAACCCTATCGGCACCCGGCGGGAGAGTGCTGGGAGGAATCAGTCACCATCCCGCACGACGAGCTCGTCGCTGACCCGCACCCAGCGGCCCGGGATCATCTCCTCGTCGCCGCCCGGCTCCACGTACCGCACGGCCCCGCCGTGCGGGGTCGAAATCGTCAACGGGAACAAGGCGCCGCAGCCGAGGTTCGACTCGCCGGAGTCGGCGCGGAAGACGACGATGCAGACCCCGTCGGGACCGTCATCTCCGGTAAAGGCGGTGAGGAAGAAGTCGGCGCCGTTCCGGGACCCCACCAGACGAGAGGACTCGGCGTCCGCCCCGTGCGGCAGGGCGATCGCGACCGGCAGCCGGTCACGCTCCGCCTGGGCCGTGGCGCCGGTGGCGAACGGAGAATCCGGAGAACACGCGGAGAGCAGGAACAGCATCGACACGGCCGCGCCGAGCGCCGCCGCGCGCCGCGCAGGCGCTGCCCGGACCGGTGCGGTCGGCGCTGACGGCAGGGTCATTCCGTGTCCAGCCGGTTGCCGATGGCGAACCAGGCGATCGCGCCGAACAGGGGCGCGCAGACCACGGCCAGCACCCAGTTCGTGCGCGCTCCCGCCCGAAGGTGCACCGCTCGGGCGATCTGCACCAGGGCCGCCCCGATCAGGCCTACTGCGCCCACCGCGGCCAGGCCGGCCAGAGCCATGGCCGCCCACTCGATTGTGTCTGCACTGACTTGCACGTGCGGCCCCGCTAACGCTCGATACCCCCGGTGATGCAGTCGGCGAATCGATGGTGCCGCCAGGCAGCGCATCAACCTTCCCCCGCGAAAGCATCTTGTCCCTAAACCATACCAATTAGTATTCTTCTTGTGGGGAATGAGACCATACCGTTGTCGACCCGAGGAGTGGCATGCCGAAACAGCAACGGGCGATCGGAACGCGGGCGGCCATCCTGCGGGGCGCCGCGGAGGCGTTCGGCCGGAACGGCTACGGCAGCACCTCGCTCGCAGACGTCGCCACGGAAGCGGGGGTGACCAAGGGTGCGCTCTATTTCCACTTCGATTCCAAGGAGGCGATCGCGCTCGCCGTGATCGGCGCCCAGCACGAAGCTTCGATCGCGCTGGGCCACCGGATGCTCGACGGCTCCCTTCCCGGGCTGGAGGCCATCATCACGATGTCACTGGAGCTGGCGACACAGCTGTGCACCGACCCGGTCGTGGCCGCGGGCATCCGCCTCACCATGGAATCGTCGGTTTTCTCGTCGCCGATCGTCGGCCCCTACCGCGACTGGATGGCCGTCTGCGAGGAACTCCTGGGCCGCGGGATCGCCGAGGGGGACGTCGCCGTCGGCACGGATGTCGCGGCGGCCGCCCATTTCATCAGCCCGGCCTTCACCGGGGTGCAGCTCGTGTCCGAGGCGCTCACCAAGCGGGAAGACCTCGACCGCCGGGTCGACGAGATGTGGGCGCTGATCCTCCCGGCACTCGTGGCGCCGGACCGGCGCGAACGACTGCTCGGCCTGCCGACCCGGCTGCGCGCCGCCCGCGCCGCCGCCGCGTCCCGTTCCTAGTCCTCGTCGTCGACGACGACGAGGGTGACGGCGATGTTGCCCCGGGTCGCCCGGGAGTACGGGCAGACCTGGTGGGCGGCCTCGAGCAGTTCCCGGGCTACCGGGGCGTCGATTCCGGGCAGCTGGGCCTCGATGGTGACCTCGAAGTCGAATCCGGTGGCCATGCCTCCGACGAGGTGCACGGTGAGCGTGACCGCCGAATCGGCCACGTTCAGCTTCCGCTGCCGGGCGACCCCCTTGAGCGCGTTGTGGAAGCAGGCCGCCCAGCCGCTGGCGAACAGTTGCTCCGGGTTCGTGCCCGGCCCGCCGTCGCCGCCCATCTCGGCCGGCATCGACAGGTCGAGGTCGAGCTTGCTGTCGCTCGTGACGACCTTGCCGGTGCGCCCGCCCCAGGACGTGGCGGAGGCGGTGTAGACGGCGGTCGTCGGGGCTGCCGTGCCCAGTGCGGTGGGGATGCTCATAGTGGTCCTCTTTCAGTCGGGGGAGAGGGACACTAGGAACAGGCCCTCGAGGAAGTGCTTCGTATTCGAAACAACTAGGAGTGACCGATGAGTATTCCCCCGGATGAGCTCCAGCCGGCGGTGACCCCGGATGAGATGCGCGCCTGGGCGGCGATCTTCGAGACCTCCAACATCGTGCAATACGCCGCCGACCGGCAGCTGCGGGATGCCGTCGGCCTCACCCTGGCCCAGTTCGAGATCCTCGCCCGCATCGGCCAGGGGGCGGAGGACGGCCGGAGGATGACCGACATCGCCGACGATCTCACCGTGTCCCGCAGCGGCCTGACCTACCAGGTCGACCAGTTGGAGAGGAAGGGGCTGGTCATCCGCCGCCCGGCACGGGACGACGAACGGTCGGTCGTCGCAGAGCTCACCCCGGAGGGCGCCGAGTGCCTGGCCGCCGGCAGCCCCGGCTACGTGCGGCTCGTGCGCGAGATGCTCTTCGACCGGATCAGCCGGGCCGACCTCCTCGCGGTCACGGACATCCTCGACTCGGTGCGCACCCAACTCAAGTCCCAGCCGAAGCGGTCCACCCTCCGGCGGCCGCGCCGGCAGGCGGGACCGCCCGCCTAATCGGTGCTGGCCGTGCCGCGGGTCGCGCGGCCGGCCGGCCGAGTGGCGGCGCCCCGATTGCGCCACCAGGCCCAGAGCCGGGTCAGGATGCGCTTGAGGAAGGCACCGACCCGATGGGCCGCCGGGAATTCCGTGCCGAGGACCGCGAGCCCGAGGAAGACGATGAGCCAGCCGGGGCCTGGCAGGGGAACGAGGATGAGGCCGATGCCCACAATCACGGCCCCGAACAGACCGACCAGGACGCGGTAGACCCAGCGCACCCGGGGGTGGAGTTCGACCCAGGCGCGGCACCGCCGCAGCAGACGCCGGACCGGGTGACCCGGGTTGCTTCCGCTGTCGATCTCCTCCGGAATGCTCACTCCCATGACCCGAGGGTAGAACCGCCCGCTGGGAATGGACTGCGGGCTTCCGGGCGGGCCAACGGCCCCGATTCGTGCCGCGTTCGGGGGGTCTTTCTGGGTGTTTTCTCTTGACAGTAGCGGACTTAACCGGTTTAGTTGACACTACTGAACCGGTTCAGTGCTCGAACCAGGAGACCCACAATGACGTACACCGCTGTTCGCTCACCATCCGCCCTCAAGGTCGTCGCCCTCACGGCTGCCGTGTCGATGCTCCTGCTCGGAGCAGGCACCGCCGCCGCGGCCGCGTCGCCACCGACATCCGTCGCCCACAGAGGGCAGTCGGCCAGGGCTCCGCTGACCAACCTCGCGCACCTCGACTTCCTCCTCGACACCGTGCCGCTCCCGGCCGTCGAAGGCCACACGACCTACGGCATCGAGGCCATGCCGACCGCCCAGGCACCGTGGACCTACTCGGATAAGAAGGCCGACGGCAGCTACGGGCGGGTGGGCGGCGGGTCGCTCGACCCGGCCACCGGCCACTGGAGCCAGGGTGCCTACAACGCCGACGACATCGCCCGCACCGCGGTCGTCTACCTGCGCCACTGGCAACTGACCGGCGACGCCGCGAGCAGGGAGCACGCGCTGCAGACGCTCCGCTCGCTGACCTACCTGCAGACGGCCACCGGCCCGAACGCCGGCAATGTCGTGCTCTGGCAGCAGGCCGACGGAACGCTGACGCCCAGCGCCACACCTCGGGAGCTGCCCGACCCGAGCGACTCCGCCGAGTCGTACTGGGTGGCTCGAACGGTCTGGGCCCTCGGTGAGGGCTACGCCGCCTTCAAGGGCGCCGACCCGCAGTTCGCCGCATTCCTCCAGGACCGGCTGCACCTCTCCCTCGACGCGCTCGGTCGACAGTCCCTGGCCCGATTCGGTCAGTTCGATGTGGCCGACGGAGTGAAGGTGCCGGCCTGGCTGATCGCGGGCGGGGCGGATGCCTCGGCCGAGGCAGTGCTCGGGCTTTCCGCCTACGTCGCGGCGGCACCCACTGACGCCGCGGCCCGCACGACCCTCACCCGGCTGGCCGAGGGCGTCGCAGCGATGTCCTCCGGATCGGTCACCCAGTGGCCGTTCGGGGCGATCATGCCGTGGAACAAGTCGCAGACCCTGTGGCATGCCTGGGGCGGCATGGCCCCGGCCGCCGTCGCGACGGCATCCGCGGCGCTCGGCCGGACCGACCTGCTCGGTGCGGCCGTGAAGGATTCCGCCCAGTTCACGGCGCAGCTGCTCGCCGCCGGCGGACCGGACAACGCGTGGAGCCCCACCCCGGGTGAGGCACAGATCGCCTACGGGGTCGACTCGCGGGTGCAGGGTCTGGTCGCCACGGCCAAGGCCGCGAAGGCCCCCGGCCTGATCGACCTGGCCGCCGTCACCGCCGCCTGGTTCTTCGGAGCCAATCGGAGCGGGCTGGCTGCCTACAACCCGGCTACCGGCGCCGCCATCGACGGCATCGAACACGACGGCCGGGTCAACCCGAACTCCGGCGCCGAATCGACTATCCACGCCCTCCTCACCATGCTGGCGCTGGACGCGAACCCGGCACTGAAAGCGAAGGCGCTCGGCATCACCAGGACGGTCGGCACCAACGGCCTGAGCGTGGTCGAGGCCGAAGCCGGCACGATCACCGGGACCGGCACCGTGGTTCGGCCCGCGTCGGCGTGGACCGGCGAGGCCAACCTCTCGGGCGGGGCCTACGTCGCCCTGGCCGCGGGGGACACGCTGAGCATCCCCGTTCCGGCCGCCGACCAGGCGCGCAATGTGTACCCGATCGTGAACCAGACCGAGGCGCCTTCCGGCGGCACGACCTGGTCAGCGGGCACGGCGCGGCTGGGCAGCACCGCCAACGGGGGAGCGGGCGCGCAGGGCATCACGGATGCGCCGGGCCGGCTCTTCCCGCTCACGCTCACGCGCTCCCTGCCGGCCGGTGCCACCGCCGTCGTCGGGGCTGCCGACGGTCCTGCCGCCGTGGACGCCCTTCTGGTGCAGCCGCTCGTCTCCACCGTCTCGGTGACCGGGCCGGCCGGGGACAGCACCGTCTACGTCAGTGCTGCCGGTGAATCCAGCCGGCGACTGGTGGCCGTGCCGCGGGGCTTCCGGCTTCAGCAGGAGGCGTTCGACGCGACCGGCAGGCCCGTGGCCTCCGGGCGAGACGGCCGGAAGGACGCATCGTCGACCGCCGTCACGGTCGCGCCCGGCGGATTCACCGTCACAAAGCTCATGCGCAAGTAGGGCAACCTCCGCCGCACCGACCTGCGCCCGCCGCACCCGTGGGGGGCGGCGGGCTCAGTGCAACCCCGAGATCGACCCTTTCGGTCGAGACCGGCCGGCAGGGAGGTCGACCTCGACCGGAAAGGTCGATCTCGGCGGGGAGAGGGATCAGACGGGGCGGGGGCGGGGTGGGGGACGGGGAGGTGAAGAGACTAGACCCGGTCGGGGACGGGCTCGGCGACCAGCTCGGCGACGGCGACGGATGCCTGCGGCTCGGTCCCCGGGAACAGTCGGGGACGCAACCAGAGGGCCACGTAGACGAGGGCGACCAGCGCGGGGACCTCGATCAGCGGGCCGACGATGCCGGCCAGGGCCTGGCCGCTGGTGGCGCCGAAGGTGCCGATGGCCACCGCGATGGCCAGCTCGAAGTTGTTGCCCGCGGCGGTGAACGCCAGCGTCGTGGTGCGCTCGTAGGACAGACCGATCAGCTTGCCGAGAAGGAAACCGGTGAGGAACGTCACCGCGAAGTACACGAGCAAAGGCAGAGCGATGCGTGCGACGTCCAGCGGGCGGTCGATGATCTGCCGGCCCTGCAGAGCGAACAGCAGAACAATCGTGAACAGCAGGCCGTACAGGGCGAACGGGCCAACCTTCGGCAGGAACCGGCTCTCGTACCAGGCGCGGCCGCGGGTGGCCTCGCCGATCCGGCGGGACAGATAGCCGGCCAACAGCGGAATGCCGAGGAAGACGAGGACGCTGGCGGTGATCGCCCAGATCGAGAACTCCGCGCTCGTGGTCGACAGCCCGAGCCAGGCCGGAAGGATCTGAAGGTAGAACCAGCCCAGGGCACCGAACGCGAACACCTGGAAGACCGAGTTGACGGCGACGAGGAACGCGGCCGCTTCCCGGTCACCGCAGGCGAGCTCGTTCCAGATCAGGACCATGGCGATGCAGCGGGCGAGGCCCACGATGATCAGGCCGGTGCGGTACTCGGGCAGGTCGGGCAGGAAGATCCAGGCGAGGGCGAACATCAGGGCGGGGCCGATGAGCCAGTTCATCACCAGCGAGGAGATCAGCAGCCGCTTGTCCCCGGCGACCGCTCGCGCATCCGAATAGCGCACCTTCGCGAGCACCGGATACATCATGACCAGCAGCCCGATCGCGATCGGCACGCTGACCGAGCCGATCGTGAAGGCGCCGAGGGCGTCACCGACGGCGGGAGTGAAGACCGCCATCAGCAGCCCGCCGCCCATCGCCGCGAGGATCCACACCGGCAGGAACCGATCGGTGAAGCCGAGGCGGACTGAGACTGCGGTCGTCGGTTCGGGGGATGGCATGCGGCTCCGTCGATCTGAGCCACCCTGGATCGCGTGGCATCGGTAAGGAGTCTGGCGAATGCATCGATGGATGTCAATTTATGGGGGATACTGTTCTCATGTCGTTCATCGAGATCCAGACCCCCGTGATCACCGGGGCGGATGCCGCGTGTTGCGCCCCGGCGAGCCGGGACGCGATCGGAGCGGAGGCCGCGGAGGCGCTGGCCAGGTCCCTCAAGGCGCTCGCCGACCCGGCCCGGCTGCGCCTGGTCTCGATGGTGGCTGCGCACCCGGATGCCGAGGCCTGCGTCTGCGACCTGACCGAACCGCTCGGACTCAGCCAGCCGACCGTGTCGCACCACCTCAAGGTGCTCGTCGAGGCCGGACTGCTGACGCGGGACAAGCGCGGGACCTGGGCTTACTACCGCCTCGTGCCGGGCGCCCTCGACTCGCTCGCGGCGCTGCTCGCCGCCGTCTGAGTGGGGGCCTGAGGGCGGGGGTCTGAGGGGCGGACGCCTGAGGGTGCCTGTCGGCCGCCGTCGGGCGATCGCGGCTCAACCCGCTCCGCGCGGGCGCGGGATGGCCGGCCCGGTCATGGCTTTCACAGGATGCCGAGATATTCTCAAGTCTTGCGCGCCTGGCCCGATGCCGACCCAGGTGTGCCCCAGGACACTTCCCGACGAGGGAGCGTCGTTCCCTTGGGCCAGCTCCACGCCGTGAACGCATCTCCGTCTGAACGAGGTATCCGCTCCCCGACCCCCGACGAGAGATCCCCGATGACCCTTCGCTCTACTCCTGTGCCCTGCCCGACCACTTCGCTGGAAGGCGCCTATGCGGACGCGTAGGCCGGCCGCGTTCGCGTTCCTCTCGATGGTGCTCGCCGCCCTGCTGACCACGGTGCTCGCGATTCCGGCCCAGGCCGTCGAACGCGAAGGCTCGTCCGGCCCGTCGCTCATCGCGGCGGCGGCGGCGTCGACCGGTCCGGCGCAGAGCCTTGACGCGGGCAACGTGCTCGTGGCCGCGATCGCGCGGGACGGCTACTCCGTCGGCCAGACACCGGCCGCCGTGGCCAGCGCCGCGGCCGCGGCCCGACCCGCCGTGCAATGGCCGTTCCCGACGGCGGTGCGGCTCTCCGACCGCTTCGGCCCGCGGGACTCGCCATGCGCCGGCTGCTCGTCGTTCCACAAGGGGCTCGACCTGCTCCCCGGCGAGGGAACGCCCGTGCACGCGATAGCCGACGGCGTCGTGCGCGAGGTGTCCGCCTACGACGACGGCGGACTGGGCGTGCACGTCGTGCTCGACCACACGATCGACGGGCGGCTCGTCAGCAGCGTCTACGCGCACTTCCAGGAGGGCTCGCTCGCCGTGGCCGTCGGGCAAGCCGTATCCGTCGGCGACCAACTCGGCGCCGTGGGCAACACCGGGCAGAGCACCGGGCCGCACCTGCATTTCGAGATCCTCCTCGACGGGGTCACCCCCACCGATCCGTTCGCCTGGCTGACCGACCGGGCCGGGCCGCAGTAGGCGCAGACCCGGATGCCGCGCGCGCTCAGGCGGTGGGCGCCGGAACCTCGAAGTACAGGTGAGCGTGGGCGCGGCATCCGTCATTGAACGGGGCCGAGCACTGCGGGCACCGGGTGACCTGCCGGTAATCGGTGATGCTCAGGGTGCCCCGGCAGGCGCCGCAGAGGATGGCCGGCTCAGACCACTCCGATGCCGGCCATTGCCGGGCCGGGTGCATCTCCCCGGCCGTGTGACAGAGGAAGCAGGGGTAGAACCGGCCGCAACAGGCGAACTTGATCGCCACGATGTCCGCCGGCGTGCGGTAGTGCACGCAACGGGTCTCGTCGTCGACGGTCTGGCCGAAAACCTGCATGCGGGACTCTACTTCGCGGCGACCTGGGCGGTCACGAAGTCAGAGAACGTTGTGGCGTTGTCGAGGGCGCCCGTGTACGCGACGCCGTTCACCAGCACGGTCGGCGTGCCGCTGATCTTCTTGATGTCGGCATCCGGCAGCGGGCCGGCCAGGGCGCGCTTTGTGGCGGCGCCCAGCCAGCTCGCGAAGGCGCGGTCGGTGATGCAGGAGGCCACCTTCTTGTCGGTGACCCCGGCGGTCTTGACCAGGCCGGCCAGTTCGGCGTCGGTGAGCCCGGTGGTGCTCTCCTTGGGCTGGCTGGCGAACAGGGCCATGTTCACGGCGAGGAAGTCGTCCGGCTGGTAATTCGCCACGCAGGCGACCGCGTTGGCGGCCCGGGTGGAGTACTTGCTGCCCGCGGAGTTGGAATCGAGGATCGAGATCGGGTGGAACTCGAGCGTGGCGGTTCCGGCGGTGACCCAGCTCGCGATCTGCGCGCCGTTGGTGGCCTCGAACTGGCCGCAATACGGGCACAGGTAGTCGACGTAGACGGCGATGTTCGCGGTGCCGGTGAGGGCGGTGCGGTCGGTCGCGATCGGCTTGGCGTCGGCGGCGAGGGCCTTCGTCGGCGTGGCCGTGATCGCCGAACCGTCGCCGGTCAGCAGGATGCCGTCACTGGCCATGTTGGCCGGGCCGGCGGCGGCAGGTCCGACGCTGTTGACAATCACCAGGGCGACGATCGCCGCAACGGCGAGCAGGCCGGCCCCGATCCCTCCGCGCATGAAGAGGCGCTTGCGCTTGTCGCGCTTCTGCTGCTCCTCGCGCATGAGCCGGGCGCTTTCGCGCGCCTGCTCGCGGCGGTCCTTCTTCGGGGGGACTGGCTTGCCGTAGGCGTTGCTGTTCATCTGGCTGTGCACCGTTTCGTCTGGGCTGACTCTTCGGTTCAAGGTTACGGCGTGCGCCTATCGGCGAAGTGCGGCGCGGCTGTGAGGCGGCTGTGAGCCAGGGTGCTGGTCGGCGCCCAGCATGGTCGCGAGCCCGTCGAGTACGAGGTCGAGCCCGACCAGGAACTCGTCACCGTAGAAGTACCCCGGCTTCAACACGTGGTCGGCCGTGAGCTCGGCCAGGTAAGGGTATTCGCTGCGAGGCAACTGCGCCAGCATGATCGCGGCCATCGCCGCTGTTTCCTCCGATGTGGTGAAGGGCAGGCTCTTCTCCTGCATCGCAAACCCGTAGATGTAGCTGTCGACGGCCGAGAACGCGTGGGCCGTCTTCTCCACCGAGAACCCGCCGTTGCGGAAGGTTCCGATCACCCGGTCATGGTGCCGGAGGGTGGCCGGTCCCGGATTGGTCCCGGAATCTCGCACGGTGGTCGCCCAGGGGTGACGGGCCAGGACCTCACGGAAGGAGATCGACCGCTTGCGGATGGCGCTCTTCCAGTCGTCGCTGTGCGACGGCAACTCGATCTCGCCGAAGATCGCATCGGCCATGCCGTTGATCAGGTCGTCCTTGTTGGCCACGTGGTTGTAGATCGACATGGCCTCCACGTTCAGGTCGTCGCCGAGGCGCCGCATGGTGAGGGCCTCGAGCCCCCCGGTGTCGGCGAGGACGATGGCTGCGGCGATCACCCGCTCGCGGTTGAGGCGGATTCGAGGCGCTGGCGTTGCCTTGCGCGGTGATGCCATGTCGGTCTCCTGCACTTTTCGGTTGACAAACCTTACCACGTACGCATAGAGTGCTTACAAAATAAACCTACAACGTAAGTTGTAATTACATACAACGTAAGGAAGTGAAGCCATGGAACCCACACCCCCGGCCGGCGATCGCATGAGGGCCGTCGTCTCGCGCAGCTACGGTCCGCCGGATTGCGTGGAGATCGAGGAGATCGCCAGGCCGGTCCCCCGTGCACATGAGGTGCTCGTGCGCAACCGGGCCTCGGTCGTGACCGCGGCGATGGTCGAGGCCAGACGAGGGGCCGCGATGGCGCGACTCTACTTCGGGGTGACCCGGCCCAAGTGGCCGGTGCTCGGCACGAACTTCGCCGGCACCGTGGAGGCGGTCGGTGGTGACGTGACCCGATTCGCGGTCGGCGACCGCGTCACCGGTGTCAACGTCGTCGGCTTCGCCGCACACGCTGAATACGTCGTGGCTCCCGAGGCGGGAGTGATCATTCGAACCCCGGATTGGTTGAGCGACATCGACGCCGTCGCGGCGTTCGACGGTTCCGTCACCGCGCTTCCGTTCCTGCGCGACCGCGCGCGGCTCGCGCCGGGACAGTCGATCCTCATCAACGGCGCCGCCGGGGCGGTCGGCTCCGCAGCGGTCCAGCTCGCCAAGTACTGCGGCGCACGCGTCACCGCGGTGTGCAGCGGCGCCAACGGCGAAGCGGTGCGCGCACTGGGAGCGGACGTGGTGATCGACTACGCGGCCGAGGACTTCACCGACGCCCGGGAGCGCTATGACGTGATCTTCGACGCCGTGGGGAAGAGCTCCTTCACCCGCAGCCGCCGGGCGCTCACGCGCGACGGCCTGTTCCTCACGACGGTGCCCTCACCCGCGATCCTCGGCTGGATGGCCTGGACCTCCCGGTTCGGCCGGAGGAAAGCCGCGATCGAGTTCACCGGCCTGGCCGGGCAGGACGAGATGGCGAAGAACCTGGTCTTCCTCGGGGCGCTCGCCGAGTCGGGCGCACTCGTGCCCTTCATCGGCCGGACGGACCGGATGGAAGACGCCGCCCTGTCCCACCAGTACGTGGAATCCGGGCACAAGAGAGGAAGCGCCGTGATCACGTTCGGCCACGTCGTCAGACAGCCCGCTCCGCGATAAGGCGGGCTCGACGACGATGAGGTCCCACCCCCGCGCGGCTCAGAACCAGGTGCTCAGGTGCGGCGGCTGAATGGTGTGGAACGCGGCGTCGAGGCGCGCGGCGGCATCCGTGCTGCCCTCGCTGAGCCGGCCTGCCCTGGCGAGGGTGGCCGCGCTCGTGCCGCCGAGGTAGAGGCTGGCCAGGTCCGCGGCGGACAGGGAGACCCGCACTCCGTCGGATGCGGCCGGTGCGGTCACCGGTCGGGCGTCGCCGCGGCCGTGTTCGTCCACCGTGAGCCGGAACTCGCCGTCGGCGAAGCCGAGGTCGTCGCTCACCGTGAGGTGGAAGGTGCCGGGCGCGGAGTAGCGGCGCCGGCCGAGCACGACGGGCAGGTCGAGGATGCGCAGCCAGAGGTGGTCGCGCTCGTCGGTCTTGCGCAGGGCGCGCGGGTCGGCGACCTGCCAGCGGACGGGCTCGGCCACGCTGCGGAGCGGGGCTGCGATCTCGCTGACCAGGTCCATCTCGAGCAGGAATCGCCAGAGGCCCGCGTAGGCGTCGTCGGTCGCAGCGACCAGGTCGGCGAGATCGAGCCGGGCCGGGTAGCCGTTGGGCCCGAGGGCCACCCGATAGAGGGCGAAACCCTGGGGGATGCCGTCGGCGTCGTCGAAACGCACGGCGCGGAGGGTGAGCTCGGGGGTGCCCGGCGCTGCCGGCATCAGGCCGAGCGCCTGCCGCCACCAGCCTTCCCGCCGGTCGACCTCGCCGGCCGCCCCGGCCAGCTCTCGCGCCCGGGCGAAGACGGGCGGCCCGTCGGTCAGGAGGGTCTCCGGCGCGACCAGGTGCAGGCGGCCGGCCGACCCCGGACCGGCCCAGCGGGCCCTGGTCGTGTCGATCGTGTAGCCGGCCTGGTGCGCGGCAGGGCCGAATCCGTAGCGGGCGTAGATGGTGGCCTCGGAGACGGTCAGCATGGCCAGCGGCAGGCCGAGCCGCGTGGCGGTGCGAAGTTCGGCGGTGAGCAGGGCGCGAGCTATGCCCCGGCGCCGGTGGGTCGGTGCCACCGTGACCGAGCTGATCGCCCAGGCCGGGAGGCTGCCGCCGGGAACGGTGACGTCCATCGGCCAGCACCGCACCGTGGCGACGGGCGTGCCCGGATCGGCGGCCGCCGGGTCGAGCACGGCCGTGATCCGGTCGCCGGCCACCTCCGCGGCCTGGGCGGCGAGCGACTCCGCGCCGGGCGCGGAATCGTGGAAGCCGCGGGCATCCGCCTGCAGCCAGCGCGTCACGGCGGAGTCATCGGCAGGGTCGATCAGGCGCAACTCGAGGCCGTCGGCCGCCAGGGCGGCGTGGGAATCGGCGTCGATGGGGAGCGCGGCGTAGTCGGTCACGGCCTCACCCTAGCCGTGTTGATCGCGCCGGGGCCGGGCGTTCCGGCGCATCAGGAGCAGAATGGCCACGCAGCACCATCGGAGGTCACCAGTGTCGAATCCCCCTTCCCGGACCGCTGCCCGTGCCGGCGGCCGGGTGGTTGTGATCGCGCCGGATTCGTTCAAGGGCACGATCGGGGCGAGCGACGCCGCGCGCCGGATCGCGGCGGGCTGGGCATCCGTCCGCCCGCAGGACCGGCTGCGGCTGCTGCCGATGGCCGACGGCGGCGAGGGAACCCTCGACCCGTTCGAACTCGCTCTGCCGGGCGCGACCCGGATGCCGGTGACCGTGTCGGGACCGGACGGCCGGCCGGTCGACACGCACTGGCTGCTGCTGCCGGACGGCACCGGCGTTGTCGAGCTGGCGGCGACGAGCGGGATCACCCTGCTCGACCGGCTGCGGCCGCTCGACGCGCACACGCTGGGCTTCGGCCAGGCCATTGCCGCCGCCCTGGACCAGGGAGTCACCCGGCTGCTGCTCGCCATCGGCGGCAGCGGCTCGACCGACGGCGGCTCGGGCATGCTCCGGGCGCTCGGCGCCGTGCTCCTCGACTCGGCGGGCCGACCGGTGCCGCCGGGCGGCCACGGCCTCGCCCGGCTGGCCGCCGTGGAGCTGTCCGGCCTGCGCCCGCTGCCGCCGGGAGGGGCGCTCGTGCTCACTGATGTGACCAGTCCGCTGCTCGGCGAGCGGGGTGCGGCCGCCGTGTTCGGCCCGCAGAAGGGCGCGAGCCCGGAGCAGGTGGCGGGTCTGGAGGCCGGGCTGGCCCGGTGGGCGGCCGCCGTCGGGGACGCGCGGGCCGGGGCCGAGGTTGGGGCCGCCGATGCGGGTGCTGGTGTGGGTGCGAGTGCGGCGGCCGTGGGTACGGGTGCGGCGGCCGCTCCGGGTGCGGCGGCCGCGGAGATCCCTGGCGCAGGGGCCGCGGGCGGAACGGGCTTCGGGCTGCTGGCCTGGGGGGCGACTCTCGCCCCGGGGGCCGATGCCGTGGCGGGGGCGCTGGGGGTTCCGGCGGCGGTGCGGGGGGCATCCGTCGTCGTGACCGGAGAAGGCCGG
Organism: Cryobacterium sp. HLT2-28; assembly: GCF_004402495.1. Classification (GTDB taxonomy): domain Bacteria; phylum Actinomycetota; class Actinomycetes; order Actinomycetales; family Microbacteriaceae; genus Cryobacterium; species Cryobacterium mannosilyticum. Next base: position 23,981 of record NZ_SOFH01000007.1, read on the forward strand.
TTCGACTCCCAATCGGCGGCGGGGAAGGCGCCGGGCTACCTGGCCGCGCTCGCCGCCGACGCCGGGGCGCAGGCGATGCTCGTGGCCGGGCTGATTGAGGCGCCGACCACCGGTTTCACGGCTGTGGTGTCCCTCACCGACCTCGCCGGCGGCCGGGAGAGCGCGACCCGCGACGCGGCCGCGTGGCTCGAGCGGGCCGGCGCGCGCCTCGCCGCTTCGTACCGGCCCGATGAATTCGGTACAACGTTGTAACATGCGAAGAGAACGGATGCCGACCATCCGTCAGTGAATGAACGGGGACTTCATGGCGGCAACGCTTCACGACGTCGCCCGGATCGCCGGGGTGTCGATCAAGACCGTCTCCAACGTGATCAACGACTACCCGCACATCCGCCCGACGACCAAGCAGCGGGTGCTCGACGCGATCGCAGAGCTTGACTACCGGCCCAATCTCTCGGCCCGCAGCCTGCGCTCCGGGCGCACCGGGGTGATCGGACTTGCCGTTCCCGAGCTGTCGCTGAGCTACTTCGCAGAACTGGCGGATGCTGTGATCCGCTCTGCGGAACGCCACGGTGTCACTGTGCTGATCGAACAAACCGGCGGCGACCGCGCCCGCGAGGTCGAGCTGCTCACGAGCCCGCGTCGCCAACTCACGGACGGGCTGATCTTCAGCGCGCTGGGCATGGACAGCGACGATTCCGAATACCTGCGGGTGGGCTATCCGCTTGTACTCCTCGGCGAGCGGATCTTCGGCGGGCCGACCGATCATGTCACCATGCGAAACGTCGATGCCGCCCGGGCCGCCACGGAGCACCTGATCGCACTCGGACGGCGTCGGATCGCCGTCGTCGGCGCCCATGAAGGCGAGGTCATCGGGTCGGCCGGCCTGCGCCTACGCGGTTACCGCGAGGCGCTCGAGGCCGCGGGGATCCCGTTCGACCCTGCCTTGATCGGTTACACGACCCTGTGGCACCGCTCCAACGGCGCCGACGCGATGCGCGCGTTGCTTGCCTCCGGAGTGGACTTCGACGCGGTTTTCGGGCTCAACGACACCCTCACCCTGGGTGCCATGCGGGTGCTGCAGGAGGCCGGATTGCGTATCCCGAAGGATGTCGCGGCCATCGGCTTCGACGACCTGGATGAGGCACAGTACAGTCTGCCGACCCTGACCACGATCGACCCGGGTCGGGAGGAGATCGCCGAGACGGCCGTGCGGGTGCTTCTGGAGCGCATCGCGTCGACCGACCTGGCGCTGCCTCCACGGGAGATCCTGGCCGACTTCCGGATCGTCGAACGCGAGTCCACGGCCCACGCCGCCGCCTGATCCTCACGCAGGGATTCGTTCGGCCGAATTTTTCGATTTCACTTGACAGCGGGTCGCCAGGCTCGCATGATGAATTTACAACGTTTACCTACAACGTTGTAAACGCGTCGACGATGACTCGCCTCTCGCGTTGGTTCGTCCCACGCACCATCTCCCGCATGACTCAGTCGCCCCGGCACTGACCACAGCATTGAACAACGGTGTTCACGCACCGTGAGAGGAAACTACACGACATGAAGACCAAGCTCCTGGCCACGATCGGCGTCATTGCCGTCGCCGCGGCCGCCCTCACCGGATGCTCCGCCGGCACCGCGGCCAAGACGGAAGCGTCCTGCACGAACAAGATCGTCAACAAGACCGCACCGCAGGTCACCGTCTGGGCCTGGTATCCCGCCTTCGAAGAGGTCGTCGACCTGTTCAACAAGACCCACGAGGACGTGCAGGTCTGTTGGACGAACGCCGGCCAGGGCAACGACGAGTACACCAAGTTCTCCACCGCGATCGAGTCGAAATCAGGTGCGCCCGACGTCGTCATGCTGGAGTCTGAGGTGCTCTCCAGCTTCACCATTCGCAAGGCGCTCGTGGACCTCACCGAGTTCGGCGCCAATGACGTGAAGGCCAACTACACAGAGGGGTCCTGGAAGGATGCCTCCAGTGGCGATTCCGTGTACGCCATCCCGGTCGACGGCGGCCCGATGGGCATGCTGTATCGGAAGGACCTCTTCGACAAGTACTCGATTCCCGTGCCCACCACCTGGGCCGAGTTCGAGACTGCCGCGCAGACCTTGAAGACGGCCGGCTCCGATGGGGTCCTGGTCAACTTCCCGACCAACGGCCGTGCATTCAACCAGGCCCTCTTCGCCCAGGCCGGATCCGTCCCGTTCGTTTATGACTCGACCAGCCCGACCGACGTCGGCATTGCCGTCAACGACCAGGGGTCGAAAGACGTGCTGAACTACTGGAACGGCCTCGTGCAGAAGGGCCTCGTCACCACCGACGACGCCTTCACCGCCGATTACAACACGAGCCTCGTCGACGGCACCTATGCCGTCTACCTCGCCGCTGCCTGGGGCCCCGGCTACCTGCAGGGCCTGTCAGACGCTGACGCGGATGCCGTCTGGCGCGTCGCTCCGCTGCCACAGTGGGACGCCGCCAACCCGGTCCAGGTCAACTGGGGTGGCTCGACCTTCGCAGTGACCAGCCAGGCCACGGACAAGAAGCTCGCGGCCGAGGTCGCCATCGGAATCTTCGGCACCGACGAAGCCTGGAAGATCGGCGTGGAAAAGGGAGCCCTGTTTCCCTCCTACACGCCCATGCTCGATTCGGACTACTTCACCAACCTCGAGTACCCCTTCTTCGGCGGGCAGCAGATCAATAAGGAAGTCTTCCTGAATGCGGCTGCCGGCTACACAGGCGCCACCTTCAGTCCGTTCCAGAACTACGCGTACGACCAGCTGACCGAAGAGCTCTACTCGATGGTGCAGGGCGAGCAGGACGGTTCGAAGGCCCTCGACGACCTCCAGGCCAGCCTCGTCAAGTACGCGACGGAACAGGGCTTCACCGTCGCCAAGTAGGTCATCCGGCGATCCAGCCGTCCCCGCTGCCGGTCGGTCGACCACCACCGGCCGGCAGCACCTCACGCTCTGCCCCGGCAGCCCAGCAAAGGACACGAACATGGCACTCACGACCGCGGCAAACGCGAAGAAGGCATTGTCGCCTCCGAGACGCGCGCCGCGACGAACCGGCATCGACCGGATGGACCGCAAACGCCAGAGGTGGGGCTGGCTCTTCGTGGCCCCGTTCGGGGTCGTCTTCCTCACTTTTCTCGTCGCGCCGCTCGCCTACGCGTTCTGGATGAGCCTGCAGACGAACACCCTCGCCACGGGCACGACGTTCACCGGGCTGGCGAACTACGTCAAAGCGTTCAGCGACCCGATCTTCCTGGGTGGCCTCGGCCGGGTCGGCCAGTTCGCTCTGATCATGATCCCCGCCCAGATGATCGTCGCGCTCGTTGCCGCGCTCGTCCTCGACAATCTTTCCACCGCGCTGTCGAAGTTCTCCCGGCTGATGATCTTCGTGCCCTACGCCATCCCCGTCGTGATCGGCGCGCTGATGTGGGGATTCCTGTACAGCCCCCGGTTCGGTCCCGCAACCGACATCTTCGGCCTCATCGGGCTGGCAGCGCCCGACTTCCTGGCGAAAGGAAGCATTTTCGCGAGCCTGGTCAACATCGTGACCTGGCAGTGGGCCGGGTACTACATGATCATCATCTACGCCGCCCTCCGCGGCATCGACCCGGCAATCTATGAGGCCGCGCGCCTTGACGGCGCGAACGGTCGCCAGATCGCCCTCCGGGTCAAGGTACCCATGATCTCCTCGTCGATGGTCATGGTGCTGATCTTCTCCCTGATCGGCACTCTGCAGTTCTTCACCGAACCGCAGGTGCTGCGCGCCGTCGCCCAGGGTGCCATTCCGGTCTCGTACACCCCGAACATGTACGCCTATTCGCTCGCGTTCTCCTACAGCCAGTTCAACTACGCCTCGGCGATCTCGTTCTCGCTCGGAATCGTGGTCTTCATCGGCTCCTACCTCTTCCTCTTCGTCACCCGCAAGCAGAGCGGACTCAAATAATGGCAATTCTCACGCCCCGGCCGGATGCCCCGTCGGATCCGGCCGGCATCGGCCCCACCGTGATCGTGCGACGGCGCAACTCGGGCCGCGACGGCGGCCGACGGATCGGGTCGCACGTGCTGCTGCTCGTGCTGGTGATCTACTTCATCACCCCACTGTGGTGGTTGGCCGTCGCCGCGACCAAGGACACGTCGGGGCTGTTCAGCGGCACCGGCGGCCCGCTCTGGTTCGACAAGGACTTCAACCTGTTCAGCAACATTGCCGGGCTGTTCGAACACCAGGGCGGGATCTACTGGCGTTGGCTGGGAAACTCGTTCTTCTACGCGATCACCGGCGGCGTCGGCGCAACAATACTTGCGGTGCTGGCCGGCTACGGGTTCGCCAAATACCGGTTTCGGGGCCGCAACGCGTTCTTCTCGTTGCTGCTCGGCGCCGTGATGGTGCCTATGACCGCACTTGTCATCCCGACCTTCGTTCTGCTGAGCAACATCGGCCTCGTCAACACGATCTGGGCAGTCATCCTGCCCTCGCTCCTGAGCCCCTTCGGCGTCTACCTGATGCGGGTGTACACCCAGGACGCGATTCCAGACGAACTGCTCGACGCTGCCCGAGTCGACGGAGCCGGTGAGTTGCGAACTTTCTTCCAGGTGGCGTTGCCGCTCCTGCGGCCGGCGATCGTCACCGTACTGCTGCTCTCCGTGGTCGGCACCTGGAACAACTTTTTCCTGCCGCTGGCCGTGCTCAGCGACCCGAACCTGCTGCCTGTGACCGTGGGATTGAACAACTGGCAGGCGCTCTCGAACGCCGGGGCCGGCGGCGAGCAGGTCTGGAACCTGATCGTCACGGGCGCTTTCGTCTCGGTGCTGCCGCTCATCATCGCATTCCTCTCCCTGCAGAAGTACTGGCAGGGCGGCCTGTCCCTCGGCGCGCTCAAGTAGTCGCCGATCCCGGCCCCGGGCATCCGTTTCTCATTCTTTTCCACCTGACCCGCACGATGAAAGAAACCCCATGTCTACCGCTCGCCTGACCCTCGACCCTCACTTCCAGGTCGGAGCCATCAACCGTCGCCTCTTCGGATCGTTCGTCGAACACCTCGGCCGGTGTGTCTACGACGGCATCTACGAGCCAGGACACCCCACGGCCGACGCTGAGGGCTTCCGCGAAGACGTCATCGACCTTGTCAAGGAGCTTGGCGTCTCTGCGATCCGGTACCCCGGCGGCAATTTCGTCTCCGGCTTCCGCTGGGAGGACAGCGTCGGGCCGCGGGCCGAGCGCCCCACGCGGCTGGACCTGGCCTGGCATTCCACCGAGACCAACCAGATCGGCCTGCACGAGTTCTCGTCATGGCTCGAGAAGGTCGGCAGTGAACTCATGCTCGCTGTCAACCTCGGCACCCGGGGTGTGGCCGAGGCCCTGGACCTGCTCGAGTACGCCAACCTCGGCAATGGCACCGCCCTCGCTGAGCAGCGGATCAAGAACGGAAAACGGGATGCCTTCGGCATCAAGATGTGGTGCCTGGGCAACGAGATGGACGGGCCGTGGCAGCTCGGCCACCGCTCGGCCGATGATTACGGCAAGATCGCCTCGCGCACCGCGAAGGGAATGCGCCAGCTAGACCCGTCGATCGAGCTGGTTGTCTGCGGGTCGTCGAGCGCACAGATGCCGACCTTCGGCGAGTGGGAGCGCGTCGTGCTCGGCCACACCTACGACGACGTGGACTACATTTCCTGCCACGCCTACTACGAAGAGAAGGACGGCGACCTCGGATCGTTCCTGGCCTCCGGCGTGAACATGGACCGGTTCATCGAATCGGTGGTCGCCACGGCCGACCATGTGAAGGCCGTCAACGGCAGCGACAAGACCATCAACATCTCCTTCGACGAGTGGAACGTCTGGTACATCGACAGGTTCGAGGGTGTCGACAAGATCACCGGGATCGACAACTGGCCGGTCGCGCCGCGCCTGCTCGAGGACGCGTACACGGTGGCGGATGCCGTGGTGTTCGGCAGCCTGCTGATTTCGCTGCTCAAGCATGCGGACCGGGTGACGAGCGCGTCGTTGGCGCAGTTGGTCAACGTGATCGCGCCGATCATGACCGAGCCGAACGGCCCGGCCTGGCGGCAGAGCACGTTCTTCCCGTTCGCCCTCACTTCGCGGCTTGCCACCGGGGTCACGCTCGAGGTGAAGCTCGAGGCGGACAGCTACGACACCGCCGTGTACGGGACCGTGCCGCTGGTCGACGCGGTGGCGACGCACGATGCGACGAGCGGGGCGACATCCGTCTTCCTGGTGAATCGTTCGCAGACCGAGGACGCCCTGATCACGATCGACATCGCCGCTCTCGGCCCGGTCGGGATCGTCGACGTCCAGACGCTGACCGACGCGGATGTCCACGCTGCGAACACGCTTGACGCGCGCGACCGCGTAGGGCTGGCAGTGAACGCATCCGCCGCGCTCGGCACAGGCGTGGTCACTCTGACCCTGCCGCCGGTGTCGTGGACGGCGCTGGCGCTGCGGACGGAGTGACGCTTGTGGCCGGGGTCTCGGCGAACGGCATCCAGTACGAGTTCGAGTGGCACGGGTACCGGGCCGTGGTGACCGGGACCGGGGCTGGCCTGCGATTGCTTCAGCACGACGGGCGGGACCTGATCGTCGGCTTCCCCGCCGACGAGCCGATGCCGAACTTCCGCGGCGCCCTCGCGGCGCCCTGGCCCAACCGGATCGCCTCGGGTCGTTACCCGGTCGACGGTGTCGACCGGCAGCTGCCGGTCAACGAACCGGGCCGGGAGTGCGCCCTGCACGGGCTCGTCTTCGACCGGAACTGGCGGCTACTCGAACGAACCACGGCAGAGGTCGTCCTCGGGCTCCGGCTGCCGTCAAGCGCCGGCTACCCGTTCGACCTGGATCTGGTCGCCCGGTATGAGCTCGGCCCCGACGGGCTCACGACGACCGTCGAGGCTACGAACGTCGGCGGAGGCACGGCACCCTATGGAGTGTGCCCGCACCCCTACCTCAGGGCGGGGGACTCGCCGCTCAACAGCTGGCTGCTCACCCTGCCGGCCGACAGCTACCTGCGCGTCACGCCCGATCGGCTGCTGCCCGCTGGTCTCGCCGAGGTCGCCGACGGTCCCGACGGATCATTCGACTTTCGCAGGCCCCGCTCGATCGGCGCCACGAAGATCGACCATGCCTTCACCGGGATCGTGCGAGAGCCGGCGAGGAAGGGGTCCGGCCGCGATGGACTGGTCGGGGGAAGCCTCAGTGCCGAGCTCGGCACTGGCCTGGTAACCGTCGAGCTGAGGGAAGTGTCCGGCCGTGGGGTGGCGATGAGTTTCGGCCCCGAGTGCGGGTGGCTGCAGATTCACACGGCCGATCTGCCTGCCCCGGGACTCAACCGTCTGGGACTGGCCGTCGAACCGATGACATGCCCGCCGGATGCCTTCAATTCCGGGACCGACCTGATCCGCCTGGCGCCGGGGGAGTCACATCGGGCGAGCTGGAGCATCCGCGCGCTGGAGTGACCCGCCGCGGGCGGAGGGCGGAACGGGCGGGTCAGCCGGTGACCCGGTGCGCCGCGTACTGTGCTCGGATGACAGGCTGGAAGTCTTGCGCCGGCTGGGCGGCGATGGACAGCGGCCAGTCCGGCCGGTGATCGGCGAGTGCCCAGGCCGCCTGAACGGCGGCGCCGTCCGCGACATACTCGCCGGGGGCCGGCACTATGACCGGGTTCTCGAACAGCTGGGCGGCGATCGTGCGCACGGCCGGGTTTTGGGCCGCACCGCCGATCAGCAGGATGCGGGACACCGCCACGCCCTGGGCCCGCACGGCGTCGAGCCCGTCGGCGAGCCCGCAGAGGAGCCCCTCGACCGCCGCGCGGGCGAGGTTCGGCCGGGTCGCCCCGGCCAGGGTCAGGCCGAACAGGGTGGCGGTCGCGTCGGGCAGGTTCGGGGTGCGCTCACCCTCGAAGTAAGGCTGGAGCACAAGCCCGCCGGCACCGGGCTCGGCCTCGAGGGCGAGCCGGCCGAGCTCGTCATGGTCGACGCCGAGCAGCCCGCGCACGGCGTCGAGCACCCGGGCGGCGTTGAGCGTGGCGACGAGGGGCAGGAAGAGCCCGCTGGCGTCGGCGAATCCCGCGACTGTGCCGGAAGCATCCGTCGCCGGGTGGTCGGTCACCGCGAACACGGTGCCGCTCGTGCCGATCGACACGATCACGTCGCCGTCGGATGCGCCGAGGCCGAGCGCGGCGCCGGCGTTGTCGCCCGCACCGACGCCGACGACGATCCCGGCCGGGACGTCGGCCCTGGCGGTGTGTGCCTGAGGCGGAGTTTCTTGGCCGGAGGCGGCGTGTCGCGCCACGGATGCCGGCGTGTCGCCGAATTCTCCGTTCGAACGGGCCGGCAGGTGCACGGTCGTGCCGGCGGTGGCGCCGGGGCCGAGCACGCGGGGAAGGACCGCGGCGTGGCCGAGGGCGCGCTCGAACAGCTCGAGGTCGTAGTCGCCGGTGACCGGGGACCAGTAGCCGGTGCCGCTCGCGTCGGACCGGTCGGTGGTCAGGGCGGAGAGGTCGGGACCGAGCGGGCTTCGGCCGGCCGGGCCGTAGCCGAGCAGCCGCCAGGTGAGCCAGTCGTGCGGGAGCGCCACGGCGGCGACGCGCAGGGCGTTGGCGGGTTCGGCATCCCGGAGCCAGCGCAGCTTGGTGGCGGTGAAGGAGGCCACGGGCACGACGCCGGTGCGGCGCGCGTACTCGCCGGCGCCCACCTCGGCGGCGAGGTCGGCCGCGGCCGGGGCGCTGCGGGTGTCGTTCCAGAGCAGGGCCGGGCGGATGACCTCGCCGTCGCCGTCCAGCGCGACCATGCCGTGCTGCTGCGCCGCGATCGAGAGGGCGGCGACATCCGCGAGCCCGCCGGCGTCGGCGAGGGCGGCGTGCAGCGCGTCCCACCACTGCTCCGGATCGACCTCGGTGCCGTCCGGATGCGACGCCCGCCCGCTCCGCACCAGGGCGCCCGTTGCGGCATCCCGGATGACGACCTTGCAACTCTGCGTCGACGAGTCGACTCCGGCAACCAGTGACATGGCTTCATTCTCCGCTCAATGGGGCGTTCTCAGTGGGGGTGTGCTGCGGGTCGGTCTGCGCCGGGGCTGTCGCGGGGCTGCGGCGGGGGGCCAACTCAGGAGATTCCGGAAGCCACCGGGCGCGTGCGGCGGAATTCCGGGCCGCGCGGCGGGGCATCCGCCGGATTTCCTGAGTTAGCCCCGACGACCCGGCTGGCCGGGGCAGGTGCCCCGGCGGAATGTCGCGCCCCCCAGATGAGCGTGACATGCCGCACCGGGGGGGGGGGGGGGGGGGGGGGGGGGGGGGGGGGGGGGGGGGGGGGGGGGGGGGGGGGGGGGGGGGGGGGGGGGGGGGGGGGGGGGGGGGGGGGGGGGGNCCTTGCCGCCGAAGTAGGCGTCCGTGTCGAAGTCCTCGTACGAGGCGCGGTCCGCGAGCAGGTCGTCGTAGCTCTCGCCCGCGGCGAGCGTGGGCTGGGCGAGCTCGGGCACCATCGACGCGGCGAGCATCTGCTGCACCTCGGGGTCGGCGCGGAAGGCCTTGGCGCGCTCCTTGAGCAGCAGGTAGGTCTGGATGTTGGCGGCCGCCGAATCCCAGACGCCGGTGATGTCCTCGGTGCGGCTCGGCTTGTAGTCGAAGTGGCGCGGCCCGTCGTAGGCCGGTCCGCCGTTCGGTCCGCCGTTCTCGAGCAGGTCGACGAGGGCGAACGCGTTGTGCAGGTCGCCGTGGCCGAAGACGAGGTCCTGGTCATACTTGATGCCGCGCTGGCCGTTGAGGTCGATGTGGAACAGCTTGCCCTGGTAGAGCGCCTGGGCGATGCCGGCGGCGAAGTTGAGCCCGGCCATCTGCTCATGGCCGACCTCGGGGTTGACGCCGACCAGTTCGGGGCGCTCGAGGGTCGTGATGAAGGCCATCGCGTGGCCGACGGTCGGCAGCAGGATGTCCCCGCGCGGCTCGTTCGGCTTCGGTTCGATCGCGAAGCGGATGTCGTAGCCCTTGTCGGTGACATAGTCGCCGAGCAGGTTGACGGCCTCGCGGTAGCGCTCGAGCGCCGAACGGATGTCCTTGGCAGCGTCGTACTCCGCGCCCTCGCGTCCGCCCCACATCACGAAGGTCTTCGCGCCGAGCTCGGCGGCGAGGTCGAGGTTGCGCAGCACCTTGCGGAGCGCGAATCGGCGCACGCTGCGGTCGTTCGAGGTGAAGCCGCCGTCCTTGAACACCGGGGCGCTGAACAGGTTGGTGGTGATCATCGGGATGATCAGGCCGGTGTCGGCGCAGGCCTGCTTGACCCGGTCGATTTGCAACTGGCGGGCGGACTCGGTGGAACCGAAGGCGAACAGGTCGTCGTCGTGGAAGGTGAGGCCGTAGGCACCCAACCGGGCGAGGTTCTCGACCCCGTCGACGACGTCGAGCGGCGGCCGTGTCGGTCCTCCGAACGGGTCGGCGCCGTTGTAGCCGATGGTCCAAAGGCCAAAGGAGAACTTGTCTTCGCGGGTGGGCGTGATTGCCATGGTGATCCTTGTCTGTCAGCGACGTTGATGATTTGTTGTTGCTAGAAACATATTAGGGCAGAATCCGAGCCGGCGCGACTGCCTGGCCGGAATTGGCGAGCGAGTTGGGGGCGCGACGATGCAATCGCCGTCCCGCCCGGTGAACGAGGCCAGGTCGGCGTTCGGTTCACCGGGCGTACGGCGGATACCGCGTAAGGGCGGAGTTGACGCATTCGCAGGCACGGGGAAGGCCTAGTCAGTCGAAAAACGATCCTGTTTGGCGCCCCGGCGACCGTCTCGACGCGCAGTCTCGCCTGGGGGTTGTCAGACCGCTCGCAATTGCTATATGTTGTGCTTGTCAACATACCGGTTCGACCGTATGTCGACCCAGCGTTACAAGGAGGTGATCGGCAGTTCTGCCTCCTCGTGCGATCACAGCATTCAGAGCAGAAAGCAGATCATGACGACAACCAAGAGGCTGTTCACCATCGTTGCCACGGGAGCCGTCGCGCTCTCCCTCGCTGCGTGTTCAGGTACTACCACCGGCTCAACCGGCGGCACCGGCGCGGCCATCGCCGACTGCAACGTCGGCATTTCGATGCCCACCCGCAGCCTCGAGCGCTGGATCAACGACGGTGAGGGTCTCAAGACCCAGCTCGAAGACGCCGGCTGCACCGTCGACCTCCAGTACGCCGACAACAAGACCGACCAGCAGATCAGCCAGATCCAGAACCAGGTCGCCGGTGGTGCCAAGATCCTGGTCGTTGCATCTATCGACGGCAAGGTGCTCTCGCCCGTGCTCGCCGAGGCCAAGAAGCAGGATGCCACGGTGATCGCCTATGACCGGTTGATCAACGGCACCAAGGACGTCGACTACTACGCCACCTTCGACAACTACAAGGTCGGGCAGCTGCAGGGCGAGTTCATCGAAGCCCAGCTCGGCCTGGCCGATGGCAAGGGCCCGTTCAACCTCGAGCCCTTTGCCGGCAGCCCCGACGACAACAACGCCAAGTTCTTCTTCTCTGGCGCCTGGGACGTGCTGCTGCCCTACGTCGAGAGCGGCCAGCTCGTCGTGCCCAGCGGCAAGGCGCCCAAGTCCAACGACGAGTGGACGACGCTCGGCATCCAGGGCTGGGCTTCTGACAAGTCCCAGGCCGAGATGGACAACCGTCTCTCCTCCTTCTACGGCAACGGCGCGAAGGTCAACGTCGTGCTCTCGCCCAACGACAGCCTGGCCGTCGGGATCGAAGCCTCGCTCAAGTCCGCGGGCTACAAGCCCGGCGCTGACTACCCGCTGATCACCGGGCAGGACGCCGACAAGGCCAACGTCAAGGCGATCCTCGATGGCGCCCAGTCGATGACCGTCTGGAAGGACACCCGCACCCTGGGCAAACAGGTCTTCACCATGATCCAGTCCATCGCGGCGGGCGACACGGTCGAGGTCAACGACACCAAGACCTATGACAACGGCAAGAAGGTCGTGCCGTCGTTCCTGCTCGCCCCCGAGGTCGTCACCAAGGACGACGTGCAGACCAAGCTCATCGATTCCGGGTTCATCAAGGCCTCGGACGTCGGCCTCTAGGTCGACTCCCCGGGTGGCGGGGCCGGCCGGTCCCGCCACCACTACGGCACGTTGCACCACCGATGAAACACGCTGACAGGAGCGCCAGTCATGAATAGTCCGATTCTTCGGATGCTCGGCATCGAGAAGGACTTCAGTGGGGTCAAAGCCCTCGACGGGGTCTCGATCGAAGTGGAACGCGGCAAGGTCCACGGCATTTGCGGGGAGAACGGGGCCGGGAAGTCCACGCTGATGAAGGTGCTCAGCGGCGTCTACCCGCACGGCAGCTACGACGGCAGGATCGAATTCGAGGGCGAGGAAGCCACCTTCCGCTCGATCAACGACAGCGAAGCCGTCGGCATCGTCATCATCCACCAGGAACTCGCCCTGAGCCCGTACCTCTCTATCGCGGAGAACATCTTCCTCGGCAACGAGAACTCGAAGCGCGGCGTCATCGACTGGAACAAGACAAACCTCGAGGCGTCGAGCCTGCTCGCGAGGGTCGGGCTCGACGAGAACCCGGCCACCAAGGTACTCGAACTCGGCGTCGGCAAGCAGCAGCTCGTCGAAATCGCCAAGGCCCTCTCCAAGCGGGTCAAGCTGCTCATCCTCGACGAACCGACCGCCGCGCTCAACGACGAAGACTCCGATCACCTGCTCGACCTGATCGAACACCTCCGCGGGCAGGGCATCACCTGCATCATCATTTCCCACAAACTCAAGGAGATCCGCCGGATCGCAGACACCGTCACGGTGATCCGTGACGGTAAGACGATCGAGACGATCGACATGCACGGCCCGGATGCCACCCAGGCCCGGATCATCCGCTCAATGGTGGGCCGCGACCTGAACAGCATGTTCCCGCCGCGCGAACCCAAGATCGGCGCGGAGATCCTCCGGGTCGAGGACTGGACGGTTTACCACCCGGTCGACACGGCACGCAAGGTCGTCGACAACGCCTCCTTCACGGTGCGGGCCGGCGAGGTGGTCGGCTTCGCCGGACTGATGGGGGCCGGCCGCACCGAACTCGCAATGAGCCTGTTCGGCCGCTCCTACGGCACCAACATCTCCGGTCGGGTCTACAAGAACGGCGAGGAAATCTCCGTGCGGACCGTTGACGAGGCCATCCGGAATGGGATCGCCTATGCCACCGAGGACCGCAAGAAATACGGCCTCAACCTGATCGGCGACATCACCGTCAACGTCTCGGCCGCGGCCCTGGCCACCCTCGCGAAGTACGGGGTGATCGACCGCCACCGGGAATACAAGGTCGCCGAGAGCTACCGCACCCGGATGAACATCAAGGCGCCGACCGTCTCGGCCATCACCGGCAAACTCTCCGGCGGCAACCAGCAGAAGGTGGTCCTGTCGAAGTGGATCTTCGCCGGCCCCGACATCCTCTTCCTCGACGAACCGACGCGTGGAATCGACGTCGGCGCCAAGTACGAGATCTACGGAATCATCAACGAACTCGCCGCCGCCGGCAAGGCCGTCGTCGTGATCTCCTCTGAACTGCCGGAGCTGCTCGGCATCTCCGACCGCATCTATGCGATCTCCGACGGCCGGATCACCGGCGAAGTCGCCGGCGTCGACGCCACCCAGGAATCCCTCATGCACTACATGACTGCGGGAAAGGACTAAACCGCAATGACAACCACCACTCCCGCCAAGCGCAAGCCGCGGCTGGCCATCAACTTTCGCCAGTACGGAATCCTCGCCGCCCTGGTCGTCATCGTCGTGCTGTTTCAGGTGCTCACCAACGGGCGCCTGCTGCTGCCGGGCAACGTCAACAATCTGATCCAGCAGAACGCCTACGTGCTGATCCTCGCCGTCGGCATGGTGGTCGTGATCATCGCCGGCCATATCGACCTGTCGGTCGGGTCGGTGGTCGCCATGGTCGGTGCGGTCTCGGCGATCGCCACGAACGTGTGGGGTCTTCCCTGGTGGGCGTCCGTGCTGCTCGCTCTGCTCGTCGGTGCGCTGGTCGGGGCCTGGCAGGGTTTCTGGGTGGCGTTCGTGGGCATCCCCGCCTTCATCGTGACACTGGCCGGCATGCTCATCTTCCGAGGTCTCACCCTCGTCCTGCTGACGGGCGGCACCATCAGCGGGCTTCCCGACCAGTTCACCGCGATCGGGGCCGGCTGGCTGCCGGGCTTCCTTGGTGAACTCGGTGGACGCGACGTGCTGACCCTGGGTCTCGGGCTGGTCACCTGCGTGGCGCTCGTGCTGCAGCAGCTGCGCACCCGGGCGACCCTCCGCCGGCTGGAGTTGCCCCGTGAGACGCTCACCCAGCTCTGGCTGAAGAACGGCATCGCGATCGTCGCCATCATGTGGCTGGCTTGGCTGCTGTCGGGCTATAGCGGCACTCCGATCATCCTGATCATCCTTGCCGTGCTGATCCTGCTCTACACGTTCATGCTCAACCAGACCGTGTTCGGCCGGCACGTGTACGCCATCGGCGGCAACCTGTTCGCGGCCATGATGAGCGGCGTGAAGACGAAGTGGGTCAACTTCTACGTCTTCGTCAACATGGGCGTGCTCGCCGGCCTCGCCGGGGTCGTCAGCACGGCCCGCGCGGGCGGTGCCGTGGCATCCGCCGGCCAGAACTACGAATTGGATGCCATCGCGGCCGTCTTCATCGGCGGTGCCGCGGTTCAGGGAGGCATCGGCACGGTCGTCGGGGCCATCGTCGGCGGCCTGGTGATGGGCGTCCTCAACATGGGCCTCTCGATCCTCTCGGTCGACGCGGCGTGGCAGATGGCGATCAAGGGGCTTGTGCTTCTGCTCGCGGTCGCCTTCGACATCTTCAACAAGCGCCGCAGCGGCGGACGCTGATTCGGCGGGCGGCCACCGATAGGATATGTTCATGTCTCAAACAAATAGGCCGACGCCGGACCCCGGTCGCTCGGAATTCGACAAGATGGTGGCGGGGGACTGGTACCGGTACCGCTCCGGCCCCGAGCTCGCCGAGCTGACCATCGGCACCCAGCGCACCTGCCGGCAGATCACCGCCCTCTTCGACGAGGACAGGGATGCCGCCCAGGAACTGTTCACCGGGATGCTTGGCACGGCCGGCGAGGGCGTCGAATTCCGGCCGCCGCTCTACCTGGACTACGGCTCGCGCCTGCACGTGGGGTCCGGCACCTTCATCAACGCCGACTTCCTCGCCCTCGGCGGCGGGGAGATCACGATCGGGAAGAACGTGCTCGTCGGGCCGAGCGCACGCCTCTACACCCCGATCCACGCCCTCGACGTCGGCGAACGCCGGGCCGGCTACGAACGGGTGCTGCCGATCCGGATCGGCGACGACGTCTGGCTCGGCGGGAACGTCGTCGTCTGCCCCGGTGTCACGATCGGCGACGGCAGTGTCATCGGCGCCGGCTCCGTCGTCACCAGGGATGTGCCTCCGGGGGTCATCGCCGTCGGCAACCCGGCCCGCGTTATCCGCACCCTCGCCGAGGCCGAGCAGGCAGACCAGGCCGAGCGCGTCGGGCAGTACCGGTCGGAATCAGGCGCACCCGCACGGTAGCCTGCACGACCTGGCCGGATGCCGGGCACGGCTTCATGCGGCAGACTGTGGCACAAGGGATTCGAGGGGTTCATGGCGAGCATTCACGACGTGGCGCGGGTGGCCGGCGTGTCGATCAGCACGGTGTCGTATGCGCTCTCGGGCAAGAGGTCGATCGCGGATTCCACCCGGCTCCGCATCACCAATGCCGTCGAACAGCTGGGCTACCGGCCCAACGCGGGAGCGCGCATGCTTGCCGGGACGCGCACCAACATCTTCGCGCTGACCGCGCCGTTCCATGCGGAGACCTACGCGCCTGCGCACATGGCCTTCGTGCTCGCCGTGGCGCAGGCCGCCCGCGCCCACGACTACGACGTGCTGCTGCTCACCCAGGATGAGGCCACCAGCGGACTGCGGAGAGTCGCCTCCAGCCGGCTTGTCGACGGCATCATCGTGCTCGACGTCGCGGCCGAAGACGACCGGGTGGGGGTGATCAGAGAACTCGGCACCCCGGCCGTCTTCATCGGGATCCCGCGGGACACCGAGGGTCTCGTCTGTGTCGACCTCGATTTCGAAGCCGCCGCAGCCCTGGCGATCAGTCGACTCACCGACGCCGGCCATCGGTCGATCGGGCTCATCGGTCACTCGCCCGGCGTGTATGCGCGCGGCTCCAACTTTCCGCCCCGGTTCCGGGACGGCTTCTTTAGCGCCGCGGCGGCGGAGGGGGTCGCGACCGCGTTCGCCATGCCCGAGCGCGACGGTCCGAGCGTGCGAGCGGCCCTCGACGAGCTTTACCGGACGTTGCCGGGGATGACCGCCCTCGTGCTGCACTGCGAGGAGACGGTGCAGGCGGCCGTGATGGACATCTTGCGCGAACGCGGTCTGCGCGTGCCGCAGGACCTGTCGGTGATCTCCGCCTGCGCGAGCTTCGAGACGGATCACTTCGAGCCTGCCCTCGACACCATCCCCCTGGTCGCGGCCGATTCCTGCACGCGGGCCGTGGAGCTGGCGATCGAGCAGGTCGCCGGGCCGATCGCCCCCCGGGTCGAGCTCGTGCCGCCGCGCTACCTCGAGCGCGGATCGATCGCGCCTCCCGCGCCGCTCCGCTGACGCCGAACCGGGCCCGCCGCCCGCGCGCGGATATGTTGCAAATCTAAACAAACCCCTTGCGCGCGGGTCGCCCCCGCCCTTATGCTTCAAAGCGACCCACTGTCGAAGCGTTTCGGCAGGCGATAGGCATTGCAACTATCGAAGCGTTTCGATTGCGTTTCGCTCAGGGTTTCGGGGCGGCCGGCGTCGCCCACTACAAGGAGGTAGAACGTGAGATTAGGTAAGCGCACTCTCGCCGTCGTGGCGATGGCGGCAACGGCGGCCCTGTTGTCGGGCTGTGCAAGCGGCGGGGGCGGCGGCGCGGCGGACGACGCGAGCAAGACCCTCACCCTGTGGGACTTCGAGAGCGACACGAGCGCGATGGGCATCGCCTGGAACCAGGCGATCAAGACCTTCGAGAAGGAGACCGGCGCGAAGGTCAAGTTCGAGGCCAAGAGCTTCGAGCAGATCCGCTCGACCGCGAGCCAGGTGCTCAACTCGGACAAGGCCCCAGACGTGCTCGAGTACAACAAGGGCAACGCGACCGCCGGGCTCCTGGCCAGCCAGGGCCTGCTGAGCAACCTCGACGACGCCGTCAAGAAGTACGGCTGGGCCGACAAGCTCGCACCGTCGCTGCAGACCACGGCGAAGTATGACGAGAACGGCATCATGGGCTCCGGCTCCTGGTACGGCGTGCCCAACTACGGCGAATTCGTCGAGGTCTATTACAACAAGGACATGTTCGCGAAGTACAACATCGCTATCCCGACCACGCAGGCCGAATTCGAGGCGGCGCTCAAGACCTTCGCCGACGCCGGGATCACCCCGCTGGCCGAGTCGGCCGCCGAGTACCCGCTGGGCCAGCTCTGGTACCAGCTCGCCCTCACCAAGGCCGACCGAAGCTTCGTCGACGACTACCAGCTCTACAAGGGCAAGGTCGACTGGCAGGGCAAGGAACTGAGCTACGCCACGGAGACCATCAAGGACTGGACCGACAAGGGCTACATCAGCAAGGACGCCAGCGGCACCAAGGCAGAGGATGCCGGCACCGCCTTCATCGCCGGCACCAACCCGATCTTCTTCTCCGGCAGCTGGTGGTACAACCGCTTCTCGACCGAGGTCAAGGGCTTCGACTGGGGCACCTTCCTCTACCCCGGCGCGAAGATGTCGCCCGGCTCCGCCGGCAACATGTGGGTCGTCCCGGAGAACGCGAAGAACAAGGACCTCGCGGCGAAGTTCATCGACATCACCATGCGACCGGAGATCCAGGCCCTGATCGGCAACAACGGTGGCGTGCCCGTCGCGGCGAACGCGGCAGACATCACCGACCCGAAGAGCAAGGAACTGATCGACAACTTCAACACCCTCACCGGTGAAGACGGCATCGCGTTCTACCCCGACTGGCCCACCCCGACCTTCTACGACCAGCTCAATGCCGGCCTGCAGGAGCTCATCAACGGAACCAAGTCGTCCAAGGACGTGCTGACCCAGCTCGGCGGCCAATACGAAGACGGCATCAAGGACATTAAGAAGTAGTCCGCCCGGCCGCTGAATTGCGGAGAAAACACCCTTGACCCGAGGGTGAAGGCGTTTTCTCCGCAACTCGGGGCGGCTCGAGGCCCTCGTGGGGTCTCGACACGCTCGACCACCGGGCGCGAAGCCCGACAACCCAAGAAAGGCACGACGATGGCCACACCAGCCCCGTTTGCCGGCACGAAGACCGCCTCGCGGAAGGCGCCCGCGGGCGCCGCCCCGATCACCAGCCTCATCCCCGGCGCGACCGGCCGTGGCTTCTGGATCTACCTTCTGCCCGGCCTGCTCCTCCTCACCATCATCGTTCTCATCCCGCTGGGCTGGAACCTGTACCTGACCTTCACCTCCTACCGCGGCATCCGCCCGCCGGTCTGGAACAACTTCGAGAACTGGAGGAAGCTGTTCGGTGACGACGTCTTCTGGACCTCGTTCGGCAACTCGGTGGCGATGATCGTCGCGATGGTGATCGTGCCGACGCTGCTCGGCCTCGTGCTCGCGGCCATGCTCTTCGACCTGGTGGGCAAGAAGTTCGGCAGCAGGATCGCCAGCTTCCTCCGCGCCACCTACTACCTGCCGCAGATCCTCCCCGTGGTCATCGCGGCGATCGTGATCGGCTGGATCCTCCGCCCCGAGAACGGCGCGCTCAACCAGGTGCTCGGCGCCGTCGGCCTCGAGTCGCTCCAGCACAACTGGCTCGGCAGCCCCGACACGGCCCTCGCGAGCATCATGGTGATCATGGTCTGGGTGCAGCTCGGCTACCCGATCGTCATCTTCATGGCCGCGCTGCAACGCGTCGACCCCGAGCTGTACGAAGCCGCCGAACTCGACGGGGCCAACTGGTTCCAGCGATTCCAGGCCATCACGGTCGGCATCATCCGGCCCGAGATCTTCGTCGTCACCCTCACCTGCACGATCGCCGCCCTCAAGGTGTTCGGCCCGATCTACGCGCTCACCCGCGGCGGCCCCGGAACGTCCACGATCGTGCCCAGCTACTACTCGTACAGCGAGTTCTTCCAGAACCAGCAAGTCGGCTACGGCGCCACGATCGCGACGGCACTCACCGTCGTGGTCGCGATCGTCGCGATCGTGTTCATCACTTTCCAGACCCGGCTCGAGCGCCGGGACGAGGAGCGCTAGGCATGTCCACCCTGACCGAGAAATTCCGCCCGGCCCGCGCCGCGGCGCCCCGCCCCCCGAAACTGCCGAAGGTGCACACCCGCAAGTCGGCAGGCGACTGGGTCATCCTGGTCGTCGCGATCCTGATCGGCTTCTTCATCGCCGTCCCGTTCCTGATGATCCTGATCAACTCGTTCAAGTCGCCCGCGGACTACAACAGCTCAGGCCCGCTCACCCTGCCGACCAACCTCTACTTCGACGGCATCGTCAACTTCTGGACCAGGGTGAACTTCCCGGAGAAGCTCTGGAACAGCATCCTGATCTCCACCGTCGTGGCGGTCGCCGCCGTGGGCATCTCGATGTTCAACGCCTTCGCGATCGGCATCGGCCGGGTGCGCGGACGCACCTGGATCGTCGTGCTCGTGCTGCTGGCCAACATGGTGCCGCAGGAGGCCCTGCTCTACCCGCTGTACTACATGTTCAAGCAGGTCGGCCTGTACGACAACGTCTGGGCCGTGATCATCATCTTCACGGTCATCCAGAGCGCGTTCGGCACCTACCTGCTCGCCTCGGTCTACGGCACCTTCCCCAAGGAACTGCTCGAGGCCGCGTCGCTCGACGGGGCGAGCCGCTGGCAGATCCTCTGGCGGGTCGTCTACCCGATCAGCCGGCCGACGCTCTCGGTGCTTCTGATCTTCTTCTTCATCTGGACCTGGAACGAGTTCCTCATCCCGCTGACCTTCCTGGTCAGCAACGCGAACCAGACCGTGCCGGTGGCGATCAGCGTGCTGCAGGGCGACCGGCTGATGGACGTCACCACCACGAGCGCCTCGGCCCTGCTCGGCCTGCTGCCGACGCTCATCTTCTTCCTTATTTTCCAACGCACGCTGACGCGTGGCATCACCGCGGGAGCAGTCAAGTAATTATGAAATTCACCGATGGATTCTGGCATGTCCGCCCCGGAGTGACCCCCCTCTACGCCCAGGAGGCGTACGATCTCGAAACCGTGACGGATGCCGGCCCCGACGGCGACGCGCTGCGGATCGATGCGCCGACCAGGGTCATCGCCCACCGTGGCGACGTGCTCAACCGGGCGCTGCTCTCGGTGACGCTCTCGTCACCGCTGCCCGGCATCATCCGGGTGCGGGTGGCCAAGGACACCGGCGGGCACACCGAGCCCGGGTTCGAGCTCGACGGCCAGACCCGCGGCAGCGGCATCGTCTCCGTCGACGAGACGGGCGGATCGGTGACCAGCGGCCCCCTGACCGCCCGGATCGATCGCGGCAGCCCCTGGAACCTCCGGTTCGAGGCCGACGGCACGACCCTCACCCAGAGCGGCCCGAAGTCGATCGGCCATATCTCCCTCGCCGACGGGGCCCCCATCGCCACGGAACCCACCGGGGTCTCCGGCGTCACCGCGACCGGGCTCGCCCCGGCATCCGCCTACACGCACGCCCGGCTCGGGCTCGGGGTCGGCGAACTCGTCTACGGGCTCGGCGAACGGTTCGGTCCGCTCGTGAAGAACGGCCAAACCGTCGACATCTGGAACGCCGACGGCGGCACCTCGAGCGAACAGTCCTACAAGAACGTCCCGTTCTACCTCACCAACCGGGGCTACGGCGTGCTCGTCAATCACCCGGAGCACGTCTCGTTCGAGGTGGGCAGCGAATCGGTCGAACAGGTGCAGTTCTCGGTCGCCGGCGAGCACCTCGAATACCTCGTGATCTACGGGCCGACGCCCAAGGAGATCCTCAGCCGCTACACCGCGCTCACCGGGCGCCCCGCCCAGGTGCCGGCCTGGTCGTACGGCCTCTGGCTGTCGACCTCGTTCACCACGAAGTACGACGAGGCCACGGTGAACTCCTTCATCGACGGCATGGCCGAACGGGACCTGCCGCTCACCGTTTTCCACTTCGACTGCTTCTGGATGCGCGAATTCAACTGGACCGACTTCGAATGGGACCCCCGCGTCTTCCCCGACCCCGAGGGCATGCTCGCCCGCCTGCACGGCAGGAACCTGCACGTGAGCGCGTGGATCAACCCGTACATCGCCCAGCGCGCCCCGATCTTCGCCGAGGCCCAGGCCGCGGGCTACCTGTTGAAGAAGGCCAACGGCGACGTCTGGCAGTGGGACTTCTGGCAGGCCGGCATGGGCCTGGTCGACTTCACCAACCCGGATGCCGTGACCTGGTTCCAGGGCAAGCTGCGCCGCCTGCTCGCCCAGGGCGTCGACGCGATCAAGACCGACTTCGGCGAGCGGATCCCGCTGGACGTGGTCTGGCACGACGGTTCGAGCCCCGAGCGGATGCACAACTGGTACACCCAGCTCTACAACGCCGCCGTGTTCGAGGTGCTGCAGGAGCAGCGCGGCACGGGCGACGCCGTGCTCTTCGCCCGCTCGGCCACCGTCGGCGGCCAGAAGCAGCCTGTGCACTGGGGCGGGGACAACTCTTCCAGCTACGAGTCGATGGCCGAGACCCTGCGCGGCGGGCTCTCCCTCGCCCTCTCCGGCTTCGGGTTCTGGAGCCATGACATCGGCGGCTTCGAGGGCATGCCCAACGCGGCCGTGCTCAAGCGCTGGCTTGCCTTCGGGCTCATGTCCAGCCACTCCCGGCTGCACGGCTCCACCAGCTACCGGGTGCCGTGGCTCTTCGACGACGGCACCGAGGCGCCGGGGGAGAGCACCGTCGACGTCACCCGCCGGTTCACGAAACTCAAGCTCTCGCTGATGCCGTACCTCTACGAGGTCGGCCTGGAGGCGCACCGCACCGGCATCCCGTTCATGCGGCCGATGCAGCTCGAATTCGCCGGCGACCCCGCGGTGGACTACCTCGACCGCCAGTACCTGCTCGGCCACGATCTGCTCGTCGCCCCGGTGTTCAGCGAGGCCGGCGACGTGTCCTACTACCTGCCGGCCGGAATCTGGACGAACTATTTGACCGGCGAGACCCAGGCCGGCCCGGCCTGGCGCCGGGAGACCCATGCGTTCTCAACCATCCCGCTCTGGGTGCGGGAGGGTGCCGTGCTCGCGACCGGGGCCAGGGACGATGTCCCGGACTACGACTACACCGAGAACGTTCTGCTCACCGTCTACCCGGGCGGAGCGCCGACTCGCACCGTGCAGGTGTCGAATCCGCTCGGCACCATCGTCGTGACCTTTACGATTGTGGATGACGGCGACGGTGTCACCGTGCACAGTGACTCGACCGCGGCATTCCGCGCTCGGCGCGCGGGAGGCGACACCACGGAATCCGCCCACGGAAAGGCAACCCTCTCATGACCGTATCCCGTCAGGGCAACCCCGACTACCGCGACTCCGGACTCGAATTCCCGGAGGGCTTCATCTTCGGTTCGGCCACCGCCGCGTACCAGATCGAGGGGGCCTTCGACGAGGACGGCCGGGGTCCGTCGATCTGGGACACCTTCAGCCACACGCCGGGCAGGGTCGAGAACGGCGACACCGGCGACAGGGCCAGCGACCACTACCACCACCTCGAGGAAGACCTCGACCTGATGGAGTCCCTCGGGCTGCACGCGTACCGGTTCTCGATCGCCTGGTCGCGCATCCAGCCGACCGGCCGCGGCCCGGCCAACGAGAAGGGTCTCGCGTTTTACGGGCGCCTCGTCGACGGGCTGCTGGCCCGGGGCATCCGCCCGATCGCGACCCTCTACCACTGGGACCTGCCGCAGGCGCTGGAGGACGAGGGCGGCTGGACCAACCGGGACACCGCGTACGCCTTCGCCGACTATGCGCGCATCATGGGCGAGGCCCTCGGCGACCGGATCGACACCTGGACCACCCTCAACGAGCCGTGGTGCTCCGCCTACCTCGGCTATGCCTCCGGCGCGCACGCGCCGGGCCGCACCGAGGACGCGGCGGCGCTCGCCGCGGTGCACCACCTCAACCTCGCCCACGGCCTCGCGATCACCGAGCTGAAGAAGGTCGTCACCAACGACCCCGACTTCTCGATCACGCTCAACCTGCACGTCATTCGCGGTGAGGGCGAGACCGGGCCTGAAGCGGTGCGGCAGATTGACGGCCTCGGCAACCGGGTCTTCCTCGGGCCGCTCCTGACCGGGGAATACCCGGCGGATGTCCTCGCCGACACCGCGGGCATCACCGACTGGTCGTTCGTGCGGCCCGGTGACACAGCGATCATCCACCAGCCGCTCGACGTGCTCGGCGTCAACTACTACTCCACGACGCTCGTGCGGCTCTGGGACGGCGTGTCGCCGTTCCAGCATTCCGACGGGCACGGGGACGCCGGCGCCTCGCCGTGGCCCGGCGCCGGGCGGGTCGAGTTCCTCGCCCAGCCCGGTCCCTACACCGAGATGGACTGGAACATCGAGCCGGCCGGCCTGGAGGAACTGCTGGTCAAGCTGCACGACGAGTTCCCCGACCAGCCGCTGATGATCACCGAGAACGGCGCGGCCTTCGCCGACGTCGTCGTGCAGGAACCGACCGGCCCGGCGGTGCACGACCTGGAGCGCACCGACTACCTGCGCCGGCACTTCACGGCCGCGCACCGGGCGATCCAGCGCGGCGTCGACCTCCGCGGCTACCAGGTCTGGTCGTTCATGGACAACTTCGAATGGGCCTACGGCTACTCCAAGAGGTTCGGCATCGTCTACATCGACTACGAGACCGAGGCGCGCATTCCCAAGGACAGCGCGCTCTGGTACCGGGGCCTCGTGTCGACCGGCACCATCCCGGAGGGTTAGCGGCAGGACGGTATTCTGAGGTCCAACGAGTGGAATGGAAGGCGCTGTGCAGGGGAGCAACCATGACGACGTGCGCCGGCACAACCTCTCGGCGATCCTGCGCATCGTGCACCGCAACGGGCCGACCTCCCGCGCGCAGCTGACCCGGCTGACCGGCCTGAACCGGTCCACGATCGCGGCCCTCGTCGGCGAGCTCGGCCAGCTCGGCCTCGCCGGCGAACGCGACCCGGATTCCACCAACCAGGTCGGCCGGCCCAGCCCGGTGGTGTTCTGCGCCGAGCAGGTCGTCGCGCTGGCCGTGAACCCCGAGATCGACGCCGTCACGATCGGGATCGTCGGCCTCGACGGCATAGTGCACCGGCGCATCCGCTACGCGACCGAACGCTCGCCCAGCGCGAGCGAGGCCGTGAACATCGCCGGCGCGGTGATCGAGGGGATGCGCGGGGAGCTGGAGTCCCGGTTCCGGGTGGTCGGGATCGGCGTCGCCGTGCCCGGCCTCGTGCGCGCCCACGACGGCCTGGTGCGCTTCGCCCCGCACCTCGGCTGGACCGACGAACCGCTCAAGGAGATGCTCGAACAGCTCACCGGGTTCCCGGTCTTCGCCGCCAACGACGCAAGCCTCGGCGCGCTCGCCGAACAGTATTTCGGGGCGGGCAAGGGCATCACCGACCTGATCTACCTCAACGGCGGAGCGAGCGGCATCGGCGGCGGAATGATCGTCGGCGGCAATCCCGTCGGCGGCATCGCCGGGTACGCGGGCGAGTTCGGCCACACCCGGGTGAGCGGCGGCTCCCGCACCGACTCCGCCGGGATCACGGGCACCCTCGAGGCCGAGGTGACCCGGGAGGAACTGCTCGGGGTGCTCGGGCTCGAGAGCGCGGATGCCGACGAACTGGAACAGGCCCTGCTCGCCTCCGACTCTCCCCAGGTCAGGGACGAGGTCAACCGTCAGCTGGACTTCCTCGCGGTGGCCCTGGCCGGCGCCATCAACATCCTCAACCCGCAGCTGGTCGTGCTCGGCGGGTTCCTGGCCGCTCTGTTCGCCGTCGACCCCGACCGGTTGCGCGCCGCCGTGGCGTCGATGACGCTCGTGTCCTCGTTCGGCAGCGTGCGGGTCAGCGCGGCCGAGCTGGGCTCCAATCTGCTCATGATCGGCGCGGCCGAGCTCGCCTTCGAGGGGCTGCTCGACGACCCGAGCGGTGTGCCGACCTCCTGACCCGGCCGGCCGCGTGTCCCGCCCGCCCGCACGGTGCGCGATCCGGCCGATTCGCGCAATCTTCGGCGCGGATCCCGGCCGGGGGGAATAGGAACGGCCAGGGCCCGCTTGTCCCAGACAGCGGCTCCGTGTTCCGCTGCCGGTAGCGTCGCCCGTGACCCGGTGCCCGAACGCCGTCTCAGCCCCGGTCAGCCCCGCCCGGCCGGCCCCACCAGACACCTCCCCATCGACACCGA
Organism: Cryobacterium sp. HLT2-28; assembly: GCF_004402495.1. Classification (GTDB taxonomy): domain Bacteria; phylum Actinomycetota; class Actinomycetes; order Actinomycetales; family Microbacteriaceae; genus Cryobacterium; species Cryobacterium mannosilyticum. The sequence goes on from NZ_SOFH01000007.1 coordinate 49,457, forward strand.
GGAACTCCACTACGTGACTACCGCCGTCATTCCCGTGATCACCCAGGCCCAGCTCCGGTCGACCGCCCCGCACCCCGGGGACGCCCTCACCCGGCGCCAGCGCCTCGTCTACGTGCTCGTGCTCGGCGCGCTCACCGCGCTCGGCCCGTTCACGATCGACCTGTACCTGCCCGCCTTCCCTACCCTGCAGAACGAGCTCGGCGTCTCGGCCGCGGCCATCCAGCTCACCCTCACCGGCACGATGATCGGCTTCGGCTTCGGCCAGCTGATCGTCGGCCCGTGGAGCGACAAGGTCGGCCGCCGGCTGCCGCTGATGCTCGCGACAGGGTTCCACATCCTCGCCAGCGTCGGAGCCGCGCTCTCCCAGGACATCGTCTGGCTAGGTGTCTTCCGCCTGCTGCAGGGCTTCGGCGCCGCGGCCGGTGCCGTCGTCGCCCTCGCCATGGTGCGTGACCTGTTCGGCGGCAAGCCGCTGGTGCGGATGCTGTCCCGCCTCGCCCTGATCAGTGGCCTCGCCCCCGTGCTCGCCCCGGTCATCGGTTCCCAGTTGCTCCTCGTGATGAGCTGGCGCGGGATCTTCTGGGTGCTCGCCGCGTACGGCGCCGTCGTCATCCTCGCCGTCGCGTTCTGGATCGTCGAGACCCTGCCCTCCGCCGAACGGCACACAGCCGGGCACAACACCCTCGCCCAGCGTTACCGGGCCGTGCTCAGCGACCGCGTCTTCGTCGGCGTCGCGATCATCGGCGCCATGACCTTCACCGGGCTGTTCTCCTACCTCTCCGCGTCGTCGTTCCTGTTCCAGGAGGTCTACGGCTTCTCCGCGCAGCAGTACGGCATCCTCTTCGCTGTCAACTCGCTCGGCATCGTCACCGGTGTGCAGCTGAGCTCCCGGCTGATGCACCGCTTCAACATCGGCCCGCAGTGGATCGTGGCGGTGTCGACGGTGGTGCTGGTCATCACCTCGGCGGCCATCGTGCTGCTCGACCTGGCCGGCGCCGGGCTCTGGGGCACCCTGGTGCCGCTCTGGTTCTTCATCGCGGCCTGCGGGTTCACCCTGCCGAGCGTGCAGGTGATCGCCCTCAGCGCGCACGGGCACGAGGCGGGAACCGCCGCGTCCCTGCTCGGCGCCGCGAACTTCGGCGTCGCCGGCCTGATCTCGCCGATCGTCGGCCTGCTCGGGGTGGGCAACGCCATCCCGATGGGCGCGGTGATGGGAACGACCGCCCTGATCGCGATCATCGTGCTGTGGACCGTCGTGCGCCCGCGCTCCGTACCTGCCCTGGAGCACTAAGGCCCCGCCCCGCCCCGCGCCCCCCTCGCGCGCCGTGCCCCCGCGTCGCGCCCCTCCCGTGTCCCCGCGCCCGAGCCCGAAGGTGGCTAACTCAGGAGAAACGGGAGTGACGGATGCCGGACCCGCGTCTTCCCGGCATCCGTCGTCGGCCGGTTCCGGATTCTCCTGAGTTAGCCCCCGAAGCGCCCCGACCTAGGATGGACGGATGAGCAGCGAGAGACCCCCGGAGACCGCAGCCGCCCCCGCCGCACGCCGCATCGCCAGGCGCTGGCCGCTCGTGAGCGCGCTGGCCGCGGTGGCCCTGGCATTCGGGCTCGGAGCACTCATCGTCTACCGGGACAACGGCAGGCCGCTGCGGATCGACGCCGCGTGGATGGATGAGATCATCGAGCACCGCGCTCCCGTCTGGGAGTACCTGTCGCTGGCGATGAACTTCCTCGGCGCCGGCATCGCGGGCGTGGTCGTCATCCCCCTGCTCATCCTCGCCGCCTTCCTCCTCCTCCGGCGAAAGTGGGCGGCCGGGTACTTCCTCACGGCGACGATGGTGAGCAGCGGGCTCGTGCAGGTGCTGAAGAACCTGTTCGGACGCGCCAGGCCGGAGGACATGCTGGTGACCAGCGACTTCGGCTCGTTTCCGTCCGGCCACGTCGCCAACGCCGCGACCATGGCGGTCTGCCTGGCCATCCTCTTCCCGCGGGTCTGGGTCTGGCTGGCCGGAGCGCTCTACACCGCGGTGATGATGGTCAGCCGCACCTACCTCGGCGCGCACTGGCTCACCGACACCATCGGCGGCCTGCTCCTCGGCGTGGGGGTGGCCGTGCTGCTCTGGGCGCCGGTCGCCGCGAAACTCGACGGCGAACGGCACCTCGCGGCGCAGCATCCGTCACGCGGTCGAATTCGACGGAGAAATGCCGGAAAAGACGCCTGAAGCACCCCAAAACCTCATTTTTTCCCAAAATCTCCGTCGAATTCGACGGGATGCGGGGCAGACACGGGCGGATGCCGCAGGGTAGCGTCATGCCATGAGAATCCTCCTTGTCGGGGCGGGCGGCGTCGGAGACGCGTTCGCGAAGATCATCGCCCGTCGCTCGTTCTTCGAGCACGTCATCGTCTGCGACTACGACCTCGCCCGGGCGGAGCGCACCGTCGCCACGGTCGCGGCTACGCACGGCCCCACCGTCGCGAGCCGGTTCACGGCGGAGCAGATCGACGCCGGCGACCCGGACCGGGTAGCGGCGGTGGCGAAGGAACACCGGGCAACGCACGTGATGAACGCGGTCGAACCCAAGTTCGTGCCGACGATCTTCGCCGGCGCTCTCGCCGCCGGCTGCGACTACCTCGACATGGCCGTGAGCCTGTCCGAGCCGCACCCGACCCACCCGTACACGGAGACCGGCGTGAAACTCGGCGACGACCAGTTCGCGCTCGCCGCCGACTGGGAGACCGCCGGTCGCCTCGCCCTGGTCGGGATGGGTGTGGAGCCGGGCCTCTCGGACGTCTTCGCCCGCTACGCCTCCGACCACCTGTTCCGCGAGATCGACGAGCTCGGCACCCGCGACGGCGCCAACCTGGTGGTGCGCGACGTGGCCGGCAACGAGATCTTCGCGCCCTCCTTCAGCATCTGGACCACGATCGAGGAGTGCCTGAACCCGCCGGTGATCTTCGAGAAGGACCGCGGCTGGTTCACCACCGAACCGTTCAGCGAACCGGAGATGTTCGACTTCCCCGGCGGCATAGGTCCGGTCGAGTGCGTCAACGTCGAGCACGAGGAGGTGCTGCTGATGCCGCGCTGGCTCGACGCGAAACGGGTCACCTTCAAGTACGGACTCGGTGAGGAGTTCATCGGCGTGCTCAAGACGCTGCACCTGCTCGGCCTGGACAGCGTCGAACCGGTGCGGGTGCGCAGCGCCACCGGCCCGGTGATGGTCGCTCCGCGCGACGTCGTCGCCGCCAGCCTGCCCGACCCGGCGACGATCGGCCCGCGGATGACCGGCAAGACCTGCGCCGGGGTATGGGTCACCGGCACGGGACCGGACGGCGAGCCGCGCGAGGTCTACCTCTACCACGTGAGCGACAACGAGTGGACGATGCGCGAGTACGACGCCCAGTGCGTGGTCTGGCAGACCGCGCTCAACCCGGTGATCGCGCTGGAACTGCTCGCGGCCGGCACCTGGGGCGGCATCGGCGTGCTCGGCCCGGAGGCCTTCGACGCGAAGCCGTTCCTCGACCTGATGAGCGCCCCGATCGAGGAGGGCGGCTACGGCGAGGCGTGGGGGATGGAAGACCGGCTGGCCCCGCGCCCGTGATCAACGGTGACGTCTCCTTCTGGTGGAACCAGATCGGCCGGGGCGCCCCGCGCCCGCCGCTGCCCGGGCCGATCACGGCCGACGTGTGCATCGTCGGCGCCGGGTACACCGGGCTGTGGACGGCCTACTACCTGAAGAAGGCCGCCCCGGCGCTGCGGATCGTCATCCTCGAGCAACGCTTCGCCGGCTACGGCGCGTCCGGGCGGAACGGCGGCTGGCTGACCAACTCGATCACCGGCGGGCGTGAGCAGTACGTTTCGTCGCACGGGCACGACGCCGCCGCCCGGTTCCAGACGAGCATGAACGAGACCGTCGACGAGGTGATCCGGGTCGCCGCACTCGAGGGCATCGACGCCGGCATCGTCAAGGGCGGCGAATTCACCGTGGCCTACGACCAGCCGCAGCAGCGGCGACTCGAGGCGTCCGCCCGGGCCGAGCAGCGGTGGGAGATGACGGATGTCGAACTCCTCTCCCCGGCGGCGGCCCGCGCCCGCATCGACGTGGCCGGCACCACCGGGGCGATGTGGCACCCGCACTGTGCGCGCATCCACCCGGCCAAACTCGCCGCCGGGCTCGCCCGGGTCGTCGAGACGCTCGGCGTGGAGATCTACGAGAACACCCGGGTGGGCGAGATCACGCCGGGACGGGCCGTGACCGAGCACGGCCCGGTGGACGCGGAGTTCGTCGTGCGCGCCACGGAGGGGTTCACGGCCGGGCTGAAGGGCCTGCACCGGGCGTGGCTGCCGATGAACTCGTCGCTGATCGCGACCGCGCCGCTCAGCGACGCCGTCTGGGAGAGCATCGGCTGGACCGAATCCGAGACCCTCGGCGACATGGCGCACGCGTACATGTACGCGCAACGCACGACGGACGACCGGATCGCGATCGGCGGCCGGGGCGTGCCGTACCGCTTCGGCTCGCGGACTGACTCCGACGGGCACACCCCGGCGAGCACGGTCGAGGCGCTCCGCGGCATCCTCACCCGGTTCTTCCCGGCGACGGCGGGCGTGGCGATCGACCATGCCTGGTCGGGGGTGCTCGGCGTGCCGCGGGACTGGGCGGCGACCGTCGGGCTCGACCCGACGACCGGGCTGGCCTGGGCCGGCGGGTACGTGGGCACCGGCGTGGCCACGACGAACCTGGCCGGGCGCACCCTGACCGACCTGATCCTCGAGCGGGACACCGGGCTGACCGGACTGCCCTGGGTGAACCACAGGGTGCGCAACTGGGAGCCGGAGCCGCTGCGCTGGCTCGCCGTGCACGCCCTGTACCGGGCCTATTCGTTCGCCGACCGCGCCGAGCTGACCCGGCGACAGACCACCTCGCCGGTCGCGAGCATCGCCGACGTGGTCTCGGGCCGCGGCCACTAGCCGGCCCCCGGCCCGCGGCATCCGCTCGCCCCGCGCATAACTCCTGCAGATTGTGCCGGAATACCCTCTTTTCGGCCGGAATCGGCGGGAATTGCCCACAGTGCAGGAGTTATGCACAACGGGCGGATGTGGTCTACTCGTTGCATGAGCGTTGAGCCCGAGGTCGTCGCCGAGGCGTACCGGCTGGCGGATGCCGCGGCCGCGGCCGCCGGGGTGTCCGTGCGGATGGCGGAACCCGGCGACATGACCCCGGTGATCGGCCTGTTCGAGCGCACCTGGGGTGCCGGCCGTAGCCCCGACCGCTCGATGCTGCTCGCGCTCGACTACGCCGGGAACACCGTGCTCGTCGCCAGCGAGGCAGGCAAGGCGGTCGGCGCGACGCTGGGCTTCCTCGGCTGGAGCGACGGCATCCACCTGCATTCCCACATGGCGGCCGTGGTGCCGTGGCGGCGCAGCGGCGGCGTCGGCTACGCGCTGAAGCTGTTCCAGCGCGCGGTCTGCCTCGAACACGGGATCGTCGAGATGCGCTGGACCTTCGACCCCCTGATCCGCCGCAACGCGCACTTCAACCTGGTCAAGCTTGGCGCGGAGGTGGTGCGGTTCCTGCCCGACTTCTACGGCCGCCTCGACGACGTCATCACCGGCAGCGACCGGAGCGACCGGTTCGAGGTGCGCTGGCTGCTCGAGTCCGACCGGGTGCGGGCGGCCCTCACCGGCACACCCCGGCCGGTCCCGCACGCCCCGCTGCGGCTCCCGCTCGACGTCGACTTCGAGCGGTTGCGGGCCGACGACCCGGAGGCCGCCGACCGGCTGCGCGAGCGGTCCCGGGCGTTGTTCACGGAGGCCCTGGCCCAGGGACTGCGCCCCGAACTGGACGCCGGCAACGACTACGTCTTCGTGCGGCCGGAGACGGATGCGACGGAGCAGGGATTCGCGCCGGGACCGACCCCGGGACCGACCTGACCGGTTGGTCCGATCCGGCCCGAAACGACCTGACCGCGCCGGTCCTCTCGGCGCTAGGATTCAGGCCATGACCCCGAGCGAACCCGTGGACCAGGTATCCGAGCTGAAGGCCCAGGCGGAGGCCGCGGTCGCGGCCGCCCGGGCTGCCCAGGCCGAGGCGGAGGCAGCCATCGCCCGGGCCGAAGCCGCCCAGGGCGCGGCCCTGGCCGCCGCTGCGGCCGCACCGGCTGCTCCCGCACCGGCTCCCGCACCGGCTCCCGCCGCCGCAGCGCCCGCAGCACCGCCGGTCGCCGGCCCGCTCACCGTCGCGCAGGTCGAGACCATCCGCGCCGGGTACGCCTTCGCCGGGCCGGCGCTGGAGATGGGGGCCCTGGTCAACGGCGACGCCCGCCCCGACGTGCCCGTGCGCATCCCGCTGGCGATGACGAACCGGCACGGCCTCGTCGCCGGAGCCACCGGCACGGGCAAGACGAAAACCCTGCAGGTGCTCGCCGAGCAGCTCTCCGCACACGGGGTGTCCGTCTTCGCAGCCGATATCAAGGGCGACCTGTCGGGTGTCGCCACGGCAGGCACCGCGAGCGAGAAGCTGCTGGCCCGCACCCGAGGCATCGGCCAGGACTGGTCGGGCGTGGCGTCGCCCACCGAATACTTCTCGCTCGGCGGGGTCGGCCGCGGCATCCCGGTGCGCGCCACGGTCGCCGGCTTCGGCCCGCTGCTGCTGAGCAAGGTGCTCGGGCTTGGCAATATCCAGGAGTCCAGCCTCGGCCTCGTCTTCCACTACGCCGACCAGGCCGGCCTGCCCCTGCTCGACCTGACCGACCTGCGAGCCGTGCTCAGCTTCCTGATCAGCGACGCCGGCAAGGGCGAACTCACCGGCCTCGGCGGGTTGTCCCCGGCCACCGTGGGCGTCATCCTGCGCGAACTGATCACCTTCGCCGACCAGGGCGCGGACGTCTTCTTCGGCGAACCCGAGATCGACACCGCCGAGTTCCTCCGCCGCACGCCCGACGGCCGGGGCATCATCAGTCTGCTGGAGGTGCCCGGCGTCGCCGACAAGCCGGCCCTGTTCTCCACCTTCCTGATGTGGCTGCTGGCCGATCTGTTCAACGACCTGCCCGAGGTCGGCGACCTGGACAAGCCCAAGCTCGTCTTCTTCTTCGACGAGGCGCACCTTCTGTTCACGGGCGCGTCGAAGGACTTCCTCGCCTCGATCACCCAGACGGTGCGGCTGATCCGCTCCAAGGGCGTCGGCATCTTCTTCGTCACCCAGACCCCCAAGGACGTGCCGAGCGACGTGCTCGCGCAACTCGGTTCCCGGGTTCAGCACCAGCTGCGGGCGTTCACCCCGGATGACGCCAAGGCCCTCCGGGCGACCGTCTCCACCTACCCGAACTCGGGTTATGACCTCGAGGAGGTGCTGACCGGGCTCGGCACCGGTGAGGCGATCGTCACGGTGATGAACGAGAAGGGCGCTCCGAGCCCCGTCGCCTGGACCCGTCTCCGCGCGCCGCAGGGCTCGATGTCACCGACACCGCCGGAGCAGATCGACGCCACCGTCGCCGCCTCCCCGCTGCTCGCCGTCTACGGCGCCGCGATCGACCGCGACTCGGCCCGCGAGATGCTGGCGACGAAGTTGGAGGCAGCAAACCGGGTGGCGCTCGCCCAGCAGGTCGCCCTCGACCAGGCGAAGGCCGCCGCCGAGCTGGAGAAGCAGCAGGATGCCGCCGCCGCGCAGCAGGCGAAGGCGCAGAAGAAGGCGCAGGCCGAGTACGACCGCCTGATGAAACAGACGCAGGGGTCGACCCGCAGCCGCACCAGTTCGCGCCCGCAGAAGAGCGTGCTCGAGCAGGTGCTCGGGTCCTCCGTCACCAGGACGATCCTCACCGGGGTCGTCAGCGGCATCTTCGGCACCCGCCGCCGCCGCTGAGCGCGCGGCCGGCCTCAGCCGGCGTGGGTGGTGATGCGCCGCTCGAACCAGTAGAGCAGTTCGGGGCGCACGCGGTTGAGGTCCTGCAGGGTCATCGGCTCCGGCACGCGCACGACGGGGGCGTCGAGCAGGTCGACGACCGTCTCCATCGCGCCGCGGGAGTAGAACTGGCCGCGCATCCGGATCAGCAGGCGGCCGTCGGTGCCGGTGAGGAAGAGTTGCGGATGCGTGTCCATCGCGCCGCTCTGGTACAGGTCGAGCAGTACGACGCTGCCGATCTCATCCTTGGAGAAATTGGAGACGCGGCCGAGGAATCCTCGTTCGGAGATGCCCGCGGTGTCGACCCAGATGACCGTGCGGTAGAAGGCGATGGCCGCAACCAGGCAGAGCGCGACGACGACGAGGTCGCCCAGGGCCACCGGCTGCCACGAATTCGTCGGGATGGTCAGCCAGAACAGCACGGCCGACAGCGGCGCGATCAGGGCGAGCACGGACAGGCCGGACTGCAGCAGAATCCGCCCGTGGGGTCGCAAAGCGTGCGCCCGCGTGCGCAACCCTCCGCTGAATCTCACCCGTGGTTCCCCCTTGCCGGTGTAGTCAGATTATCCCGGAATTCACCGTGGTGTGCCAGCCACCGTTCCGGGGGGTTCGGAGGGCATCCGGCGCAGGCCGTTGGCGCATGAAACGAGGCACGACCCCCTCAGGAGCCGTGCCTCATCGTTGTGTGCTGCGCGGGTTAGCGGCCGAGAACGGCGCCCAGGTCCAGGCCGCCGAGCGACCCGTCGACCACGTCGTTCACGGACGATCCGATGTCGCCGACGTTGCCGCCGGTGACGTCATTGCCCGAACCGACCGGAGCGGTGACCGGCGCCTCGACGGGGGCGGTGACCGGGGCGGAGACCGAGGTGTCGTTTCCGGAAGCAACCGGAACGTCGTTGCCGTTGCCGACCTCGTTGCCCGAGGCGACGTCGCCGACGTCACCGGTCAGCGAGCGGTCGACGACCGGGCCGCTGACGAGAGGGGCATTAAGCACGCCGCCGCCGAGGAGCGAGGCGTCGTTGCCGGCGACGCCGGTTCCGGTGGCCTGGTTTCCGGTCAGGGCGTCGGTGAGCAGGCCGAAGTCGACGGTCTGGGCCGCCGACGAGCCGTCGGTGCCGGTGAGCTGCGGGCTGCCCTGTTCGGATGCCTGGGCGGGGGCGGCCAGCCCGCCGACGATGATGGCGGATGCGATGCCGGCGATGCCGAATGCACTGAGACGCTTCGTGATCGTGTTCATGATGAGTACTCTCTTCCGTTGTTCAGTTCCGGCCTCGGATTTCCCCGGGCCGCATAAGTGGTCCGGTGCCCTCGCCGAATCGGTTTGGTCGCGGCCACCCGCCGGAACGGCATCGACCGTAGAGTGAGCAGGTGAATCCCCGGACGACGCCCCGCCCCACCGCGAGAACCTCGCGGTTCCGGCCGCACCCGGCCCAGGTCGTCGCCGCCGCGTTCGCCACGACGATCCTGATCGGCACGGGCCTGCTGATGCTGCCGATATCCACCCCGGGGGCGGGCGGGGCGTCGTTCTTCGACGCGATCTTCACCGCGACCTCCGCCGTCTGCGTGACCGGGCTGATCGTCGTCGACACCGCCACCCAGTGGACCGCCTTCGGCCAGGTCGTCATTCTCCTGCTGATCCAGATCGGCGGCCTGGGGATCATGACTTTCGCGTCGGTGATCGGGCTCGCGGTCATGCGCAAGCTCTCGCTGCGCTCCCGGATCACCGCGGCCGCCGAGGCGAAGAGCGTGGGACTGGACGACGTCAAGGGGCTCGTCTTGGGCGTCGTGCGGATGTCGCTGGTGATCGAGGCGAGCGTCGCGCTGCTGCTCAGCCTCCGCTTCCTGCTCGGCTATGGCGAGCCGCTCGGCCGCGCAATCTGGCTCGGCGTCTTCCACGCTGTCTCGTCGTTCAACAACGCGGGGTTCGCGCTGTTCAGCGACAACCTCATCTCCTACGCCACGGATCCGCTCATCTGCCTGCCGATCGCCGCCGCCGTGATCCTCGGCGGGCTGGGCTTCCCCGTGATCGTGCAGCTGCGCCGGCATCTCAAGACGCCCCGACTGTGGAACATGAACACCCGACTGGTGCTGGCCGGCACACTGATCCTCCTGGTCGGCGGCACGGTGTACCTCACGGCCGTCGAGTGGTCCAACCCGGCGACCCTCGGGCCGCTCGACTGGCCGAGCAAGCTCCTGGTCGGATTCTTCCAGTCCGTGCAGGCGCGCACGGCCGGCTTCAACAGCGTCGACACCGGCGCGATGGACTCGGCCAGCCTGCTCGGCACCGACATCCTGATGCTGATCGGCGGCGGTCCGGCCGGAACCGCCGGCGGCATCAAGATCACCACCTTCGGCGTGCTCTTCTTCATCCTCCTCGCCGAGGTGCGCGGCGACACCGCCGTGAACGTGTTCGGCAAGCGGCTCTCCCGCGCGGTGCACCGGCAGGCGATCACGATCGTGCTGCTCGCCGTCGCGGTCGTCATCGCGTCGACGGCCGCGCTGATGGTGATGACCGACATCAGCATGGACAAGCTCCTGTTCGAGGTGATCTCGGCCTTCGGCACGGTGGGACTGTCCACGGGGATCACCGCCGGGCTGCCGGAGGCAGGCAAGATCATCCTGATGCTGCTCATGTTCATCGGCCGGCTGGGGCCGATCACCTTCGCCTCGGCGCTCGCCCTCCGCGAACGCCCGACCACCTACGAGCTACCGAAAGAGAGGCCGATCATTGGCTAAGTTCAACCTGTTCGGGTCTCACGACCCCGCCCGCATCGCCGAATCCGAGTCGGTGGTCGTGATCGGCCTCGGCCGGTTCGGCAGTTCCCTCGCCCTCGAACTGATGGAGAGCGGCACCGAGGTGCTCGGAATCGACGGCGACGAAGACATCGTGCAGGCGCACAACGGGCTGCTCACCCACGTCGTGCGCGCCGACTCGACCAAGGAGGAAACCCTCCGTCAGCTGTCGGTGACCGAGTTCACCAGCGCCGTCGTCGCGATCGGCGGCGACATCCAGGCCAACATCCTCACCGCGTCGCTGCTACTCAAGCTCGGCATCCCCAACATCTGGGCGAAGGCCGTGAGCGACCCGCACGGCGAGATCCTGCAGCAGCTGGGGGTCAGCCATGTCATCTACCCCGAGAAGGACATGGGCAAACGGGTCGCCCACCTGGTTCGCGGGGTGATGCAGGATTACATCGAGATCGGCGAGAACTTCGCCCTCGTGAAGACGACCCCGCCGCGGGAGATCATCGGGGTGCCGCTCGGCAAGACACGCATCCGGCCCAACCACGGGGTCACCGTCACCGCGTTCAGCCGCGACGGGGTGTGGAGCTACACGACCCTGGACACTATGATCGCGGCGACCGACATCATCCTGATCGCGGGGGAGTCCAAACGGGTCGAGGCGTTCAGCCGGCTGATCTGACCGGGCCGGGCCCCAGCGCTGCGGGTAGGCTCGCCCTGATGAGTGTAGATGCAGCCCGGTTCGTGATCGACGCCGAACCGGGAACCCGGGTCGTCGTGCGCCGACGCATCGAGGGTGGGGTGACGGATGCCGTCGGCTACCTCCGCTCCTGCGACGGGGCCGTTTGCGTGGTCGAGACCAAACGCGGGCTCGTCGCGATCACGCTGGCGGACATCGTCGCCGCGAAAGAAGTGCCGCCGCCGCCCGCACCGCGGCCGCGCCGCCGCCTCGACGACTGATCGAGCCGGTGGCGGCACCCGGTGAGGGAGCGCGTGCGGTGATTGAGCGCGCGCGGTGATTGAGCGCGCGCGGTGATTGAGCCTGCCGAAATCCCGCGACGGGGTTTCGACGAGCTCGACCACCGGGGTGACGGATTCCACTTTGGCGGAGAATGGGGGATTCGAACCCCGCGAGTGGGCGTTGTGCGCTCACCGGGGTGACGGATTCCACTTTGGCGGAGAATGGGGGATTCGAACCCCGCGAGTGGGCGTTGTGCGCTCACCGGGGTGACGGATTCCACTTTGGCGGAGAATGGGGGATTCGAACCCCGCGAGTGGGCGTTGTGCGCTCACCGGGGTGACGGATTCCACTTTGGCGGAGAATGGGGGATTCGAACCCCGCGAGTGGGCGTTGTGCGCTCACCGGGGTGACGGATTCCACTTTGGCGGAGAATGGGGGATTCGAACCCCGCGAGTGGGCGTTGTGCGCTCACCGGGGTGACGGATTCCACTTTGGCGGAGAATGGGGGATTCGAACCCCGCGAGTGGGCGTTGTGCGCTCACCGGGGTGACGGATTCCACTTTGGCGGAGAATGGGGGATTCGAACCCCGCGAGTGGGCGTTGTGCGCTCACCGGGGTGACGGATTCCACTTTGGCGGAGAATGGGGGATTCGAACCCCGCGAGTGGGCGTTGTGCGCTCACCGGGGTGACGGATTCCACTTTGGCGGAGAATGGGGGATTCGAACCCCCGAGGGCTCTCACCCAACACGCTTTCCAAGCGTGCGCCATAGGCCACTAGGCGAATTCTCCTGGCCGGCCGTATCCGTGAGGATCGGCCAAGAAAGAATCTTACCTGTTCCGGCGGCCGCTGTCACACCCGGCCGGGATCGGCCGGATTTGCCTCGCCGCCGACGGGTTTTGGGGGCGCGGGCCTTTCCGCCTAAACTGGCAGTCGGCTCCTCGCGTGGCGCCATCTCGGCCAACTCCCCCAGGACGGAAACGTAGCAAGGGTAACCGGGCTCTGGTGGGTGCGCGAGGAGTCTTTTTTGTGCATTCTTCCGGCCGCCGGCCCCGGTTTACCGCGGTGAGGCCGCCGAAATGCCGTTAGCCATGATAACGATTCCGCAATTTCTCCTAGGATGGTAGGGCGCAGATAACGCCCCGACAGTGCCTGGAGGCACCCATGGTTGAATCGTCCGGTAAATCCTTCCTCTGGCCTCATCGCCAGACGCAACCGCTCAGTGCAGACGCCCTCGCCAGCGTCGACGCCTGGTGGCGGGCCGCAAATTACCTGGCGGTCGGGCAGATCTACCTGTTGGACAACCCGTTATTGCGTGAACCCCTCAACCGTGACCACATTAAACCGCGCCTGCTGGGCCACTGGGGAACGACCCCGGGGCTCAACTTCCTCTACGCCCACCTGAACCGGGCCATCCAGGAACGCGCCATCAGCACCCTGTATGTCACCGGCCCCGGCCACGGCGGCCCCGGCATGGTTGCCAACGCCTACCTCGACGGCACCTACAGCGAGATCTACTCCGGTATCGAGCAGAGCGAACGCGGCGTCAAGGCCCTGTTCCGCCAGTTCTCCTTCCCGGGCGGCATCCCCAGCCACGCCTCACCCGAAACGCCCGGCTCGATCCATGAGGGCGGCGAGCTCGGCTACGCGCTCAGCCACGCCTACGGTGCGGCCTTCGACAACCCCGACCTGCTCGTCGCCGCCGTCGTCGGCGACGGCGAGGCCGAGACCGGCCCGCTCGCCACCAGCTGGCACTCGAACAAGTTCGTCGACCCGCTCGTCGACGGCGTCGTGCTGCCGATCCTGCACCTCAACGGCTACAAGATCGCCAACCCCACCGTGCTCGCCCGCATCCCCGAGGAGGAACTCCTCGACCTGATGCGCGGCTACGGCCACAAGCCCTACATCGTCTCCGGCGGGTTCAACGAGGAAGACCCGCTCCTGGTGCACCAGCGGATGGCCGAGACCCTCGACGAGGTGCTCAACGAGATCGCCGACATCAAGGCCCGCGCCCTGGCCGGCGACACCGAACGCCCGCGCTGGCCGATGATCATCGTGCGCACCCCCAAGGGCTGGACCTGCCCGACAACGATCGACGGCGTGCAGGTCGTCGACTCCTGGCGTTCGCACCAGGTGCCGCTGAGCAACGCCCGCGACACGCTTGAGCACACCCGGCTGCTCGAGGGCTGGCTCGCCTCCTACCGGCCGGAGGAACTCTTCGACGAGGCCGGCGCCCCGGTCGCGAAGATCACGGCCCTCGCCCCGGTCGGCGACCTGCGGATGAGCGCCAACCCGGTCTCCAACGGCGGACTGCTCCGCAAGGACCTGCGGCTGCCGAACTTCCGCGACTACGCCGTCGACGTGCCGTCGCCCGGCGCGACCACCGACGAGGCCACCAAGGTGCTCGGCATCTGGCTGGCCGACGTCATCCGCGACAACCCCGACAACTTCCGCATCTTCGGGCCGGACGAGACGGCATCCAACCGGCTCGCCCCTGCCGTGTTCGCGGCAACGGACAAGACCTGGAACGGCGAGTACCACCCGGGCGACACCAACCTCGACCGGGCCGGACGGATCATGGAGATGCTCAGCGAGCACCAGTGCCAGGGCTGGCTCGAGGGCTACCTGCTCACCGGCCGCCACGGCCTGTTCAACTGCTACGAGGCGTTCATCCACATCGTCGACTCGATGTTCAACCAGCACGCCAAATGGCTCAAGGTGACCCGCGAGATCCCGTGGCGCCGTTCGATCTCCAGCCTGAATTACCTGCTCTCCTCGCACGTCTGGCGCCAGGACCACAACGGCTTCTCGCACCAGGACCCGGGCTTCATCGACCACGTCGTCAACAAGAGCGCGGATGTCGTGCGCGTCTACCTGCCGTTCGACGCCAACACGCTGCTCTCCATCTACGACCACTGCCTGCGCAGCGTCGACTATGTGAACGTCGTCGTCGCCGGCAAGCAGCCCGCGCCGAACTGGTTGACCATGGACCAGGCCGTCGCGCACTGCGAGCGCGGCCTCGGCATCTTCGACTGGGCCGGCACCGAGGTCGCCGGCACCGAGCCGGATGTCGTGCTCGCCGCCGCCGGAGAGGTGCCGACCCTGGAGATCCTGGCCGCGGCCGCGATCCTGCGGGAGGCGATCCCCGAACTCAAGGTGCGCGTGGTCAACGTCGTCGACCTGATGCGCCTGCAGTCCGAGGCCGACCACCCGCACGGGCTCAGCGACGCCGAGTTCGACGCGTTCTTCACCGCCGACAAGCCGATCGTGTTCGCCTACCACGGCTACCCGTGGCTGATCCACCGCCTGACCTACAAGCGCCACGGCCATGCCAACCTGCACGCCCGCGGGTACAAGGAGGAAGGCACCACCACGACCCCGTTCGACATGGTCATGCTCAATGACCTCGACCGGTACCACCTGGTGATGGACGTCATCGACCGGGTTCCGGGCCTCGGCGCCCGAGCCGGGCTGCTCCGCCAGGAGATGCAGGATGCGCGCCTGCGGGCCCGCGCCTACACCCGCGACCACGGGGAAGACATCCCCGAGGTGACCGAATGGGTCTGGGACGCCCAGGGCGCCGGAGCCGGCGTCGCCAATGCGATCGAAACGGGCGGGGACAACGAATAATGGCCGACAGCATCTACATCACCTCGGCAGAGGGCAACACCGGCAAGTCCACGATCGCGCTCGGCGTGCTGGACACCCTGCTCCGCTCGGTCGAACGGGTCGGCGTCTTCCGGCCCGTCGCCCGCTCGGTGCACCACCCCGACTACGTGCTCGAGCTGCTGCTCGCGCACCTGGCCACCGGGTCGGCGAAGAGCACACCGCCGCTCAGCTATGACGAGTGCGTCGGCGTCAGCTACGACGACGTGCACCTGGACCCCGACGCGGCCCTCGGCCGGATCGTGGCCCGGTACAAGGCCGTCGAGGCGAAGTGCGACGCGGTCGTCGTCGTCGGCAGCGACTACACGGATGTCGGCAGCCCCACCGAGCTCGCCTTCAACCTCCGGGTCGCCGCGAACCTCGGCGTGCCGGTGCTGCTCGTGCTCGGCGGCCGGGTCGGCCCCGGCCAGGGCGAGGTGCTCAACCAGAGCGACCGGCTCGGCCAGAGCGACCCGCGCGGGCCGGAGGACATCCGTCAGCTGACCGACGTCTCCCTGGCCGAGCTGCGAAACGAGCACGTCTCCCTGCTCGGGGTGATCATCAACCGGGCCGACCCCGCGCGCCTCGACGAACTGATCGGCTCCGTGCGCGGCGTGATCGACGCGCCGGGCAGCCAGCTGGCCTCCGTGCCGGTCTGGGCGATCCCCGAGGACCCGTACATCGTGGCCCCGAGCATGAAGAGCATCCTCAAGTCCACCAACGGCACCCTCGTGAACGGCGACCCCGCGCTGCTGTCGCGGGAGGCGCTGGGCGTGGTCGTCGCGGCCATGTCGATGGTCAACGTGCTGCCGCGCCTGTTCGACGGCGCCGTCGTCGTCATCCCGAGCGACCGGCCGCAGGTGCTGCTCGCCGTGCTGATGGCGAACTCCTCCGCGACCTTCCCGTCGATCGCGGGCATCGTGCTCGTGGGCGGTTTCGCGCTCCCCGAGGAGATCGAACGCCTCGTCGACGGCCTCGCGCCGTCGGTGCCGATCATCCGCACCGAACTCGGCTCCTACGAGGCGGCGCTGAGGATCACGCACACCCCGGGCCGGATGGCGGCGGACTCGCAGCGCAAGCACGACACCGCGCTGGCCCTCTTCGAAGGCCACGTGGACGCATCCGTGCTGCTCGATCGGCTGCGGGTCAGCCGCGCCGACGTGGTGACGCCGCTGATGTTCGAGTACACGCTGCTCGAACGGGCCAGGAAGAACCGCAAGCGCATCGTCATGCCCGAGGGAGACGACGACCGCATCCTGCGGGCCGCCGCCACCCTGCTGGCCCGTGACGTGGCCGACATCACCATCCTCGGCGAGGAGTTCGAGGTGCGGTCCCGGGCGATCGGCCTGGGCCTGGACATTTCCAAAGCCCAGGTGGTCAGCCCGTTCGACGACGTGCTGCGCACCCGGTTCGCGGAGGAATACGCGAAGCTGCGCGCGCACAAGGGCGTCACGATCGACCAGGCGATGGATGTCGTCACCGACGTGTCCTACTTCGGCACGATGATGGTGCAGCTCGGCCTCGCCGACGGCATGGTCTCCGGCGCCACCCACACCACGGCGCACACCATCCGGCCGAGCTTCGAGATCATCAAGACCCGGCCGGACACCTCCGTCGTCTCGAGCGTGTTCCTGATGGCGCTCGCCGACAAGGTGCTCGTCTACGGCGACTGCGCGGTCAACCCCGACCCGTCCGCGGAGCAGCTGGCCGACATCGCGATCTCGGCCTCCGAGACCGCGGTGGAGTTCGGCATCGAACCGCGCATCGCCATGCTCTCCTACTCCACCGGGGAGTCCGGCAAGGGCGCGGATGTCGACAAGGTGCGCGCGGCGACAGAGCTCGTGCGCGAACGCCGGCCCGACCTGCTCATCGAAGGCCCGATCCAGTACGACGCGGCAGCGGATGCCGATGTCGCCGCCGCGAAGATGCCCGGCTCCGCCGTGGCCGGCCGCGCGACGGTGTTCATCTTCCCCGACCTGAACACCGGCAACAACACCTACAAGGCGGTCCAGCGCAGTGCCGGCGCCCTGGCGATCGGCCCCGTCCTGCAGGGCCTTCGCAAACCCATCAACGATCTTTCCCGAGGAGCACTTGTGCAGGACATCGTCAACACCGTAGCCATCACCGCGATCCAGGCGGCGACCCTGTCCGCCGTGGCGGCAGCCCGCACCGAGACCGCGGCGGTGTCCGCATGAGCGCCGTCCTGGTCGTCAACTCCGGCTCGTCGTCGTTCAAGTACCAGCTGATCGACATGGACACCGAGACCGAGCTGGCCAGCGGCCTGGTCGAACGCATCGGCGAGCCGATCGGGCACTCCCGGCACAACGCCGGACCCACCAAGGCGGACCGCACCGAACGCGACCTGCCGATCGCCGATCACACCGCCGGCTTCGCCGTGATGATCGAGGCCTTCACCGAGCACGGACCTCAGCTCAGTGAGGCCGACCTGATCGCCGTTGGCCACCGCGTCGTGCAGGGCGGGAACCGGTTCTTCGAGCCGACCGAGATCACCCACCTGGTGGAGCTGAACATCGAGGACCTGTCCGAGATCGCGCCGCTGCACAACCCGGGCGCCGTTCAGGGCATCCGTGCCGCCCGCGCCACCTTCGCAAACGTGCCGCACGTGGCCGTCTTCGACACCGCGTTCCACCAGACGCTGCCGCCGGAGGCGTACACCTACGCCATCGACCGGGACCTGGCCACCCGGTACCGTGTGCGCAAGTACGGCTTCCACGGCACCTCGCACAAGTTCGTCTCCGAGGCCGTGGCCACGTTCCTGGACCGGCCGCTGGCCGAGCTGAAGACGATCGTGCTGCACCTCGGCAACGGCGCCTCCGCCTGCGCCGTCGACGGCGGCCGTTCGATCGACACCTCGATGGGGATGACCCCGCTGCAGGGGCTCGTCATGGGCACCCGCTCGGGCGACATCGACCCGGCCGTCATCTTCCACCTGCGCCGCCGGGCCGGCATGAACACCGCCGAACTCGACGACCTGCTCAACCGCCGCGGCGGCATGCTCGCGCTGGCCGGCAACGGCGACATGCGCGACGTGGAGGACGCGTCGATCGCGGGCGACCCGGTCGCCCAGGCCGCCCTCGACGTGTACTTCCACCGGCTCAAGGGCTATGTCGGCTCCTACTACGCGCAGCTCGGCAGCGTCGACGTCATCGTCTTCACCGCGGGCGTCGGCGAGAACTCGCCGATCGTGCGCGCCGGTTCACTGGCCGGCCTGGAGGGCATGGGGATCGAGATCGACCCCGTGCGCAACGAGGCCAAGTCGCGCAAGCCCCGGGTGATCTCCACGGATGCCTCGAAGGTCACCGTGCTCGTCATTCCGACGAACGAGGAGCTGGAGATCGCCCGTCAGACCCTCGCGACGATCAACCGCACCCACCCCTCGAAGTAGCGCGTCGTTCCGCGCCGCGCCTCGCTCCCGCGGGGCGCGGGGCGCGGCGCGGGGCGGAGAAGCGCCGAGATGGAGTTTTTCGAAACCCGCGGCATCCGTTGCCCGTGGAAGCGGCGTGTCGCGAGAATCTCCATCCCGAACGGCGGGCGCGGGGTCAGAGCGGATCGTCGGCGTGCAGGATGACCCGGCCGAAGCGGCGGGTCTGCTCCCGTTTGGCGTCGTCGACCACGCGTGTGATGCTGAGGAACGTCGTCTCCCAGTCGTACATCACCTGGTCGTGGGTGAGCCGGAGCGCCCGGCGGCCCAGGCCCTCCGTCTTGAGGTCGCGGTTCCGGTCGAAGTGGAACCGGTCAGGGCCGTGCCACTTCTCGCCGTCGGTCTCCAGGGCGACGCAGTCCTCGACGAGCAGGTCCTCGTCGCCGACTCCCGTGACCTGCACCTGGGCGACCACGGTGTAACCGGCGTGCCGGAGCCGTCGCCGCACGATGGTCTCCATGCCCGACCCGGCCGTGAATTCCAGCTCACGGATGCCCCGCTGCAGCCGGGCGGGCGCCCGCCCGCAGACCCGCCGCACCTCGTCGACCGTGAGCAGACGTTCGTGCACCGCGGACTCGAGGCAGGCGATCGCGTTCTCCTCGTCGAGGCAGCGGATGGCCTGCCACACGGCCTCCATCGGAGAGACCAGCCAGGATCGCCGGGAGTCGGGGAACCGGGGGACCGCCCAGTGGTAGTGGATCGGCCGCCCGTTCCGGTCGGCGGCCGGCCGGTCGCCGCGGGCGTGCGGCGGAAGCTGCAGGTGGAGGGAGCGGTCGAGCCCGGTCCAGACCCCGGCCCGGCGGAGGGCGCTGAGGCAGCTGATCCGGCCGAAGGCCGCTGTGGCGGTTCGCTGGTCAGGGTCGGCATGGGCGCAGACGTAGACGCCGCGCACCGCACGGGCCACGGCCCCGCCGGCGAGGGCGTCGCGCAGGGCGCCGGGGGAGACTCCGCGGCGCCGGAGTTCGGCCGTCGTCGCGACGTGGCCGAGCGAACAGATGACGGATGCCGCGCTGTGCATGCGCTCAGGGTCCGCCGGCCGTGGCCGGCCGCGGCGGAACGCGGGCGATGCGTGAGAAGCGGCGTTCCGCGAGCGCTGTGGGGGGATGGCGAGCCGCGGGCTGTCGCGGACCTTCGGCGCGGGCGGTTGGGCCGCGCCGACGCATGCCGCGGGGATGGAGTTTTTCGCGCCCCGCGGCATCCGTCGCCCGTGGAAGCGGCGTGTCGCGAGAATCTCCATCCCCAACGGGGTGAGCCCGGTGAGCCCGGTGAGCGCGGTGAGCGCGGGGGCGGTCGGTGGCGACGGATGCCGCGCCGGGGCCGTCCACAGGCCGGGGCGGACTGTCAGTGGCGCCGACTACGATTGACCCGTGGTTACCGCCCTGTATCGCCGCTACCGGCCAGAGACCTTTGCCGAGATGATCGGCCAGTCCCAGGTGACCGAACCCCTGATGACTGCGCTGCGCACGAATCGGGTGAATCACGCCTACCTGTTCAGCGGCCCCCGCGGCTGCGGCAAGACGACGTCCGCCCGCATCCTCGCCCGCTGCCTGAACTGCGCCGAGGGCCCGACCGACACCCCGTGCGGCGTCTGCCCGAGCTGCGTCGAGCTGTCCCGCGACGGCGGCGGCTCGCTCGACGTGGTCGAGATCGACGCGGCCAGCCACAACGGCGTCGACGACGCCCGGGACATCCGTGAGCGCGCCATCTTCGCGCCGGCCCGCGACCGCTACAAGATCTTCATCCTCGACGAGGCGCA
Organism: Cryobacterium sp. HLT2-28; assembly: GCF_004402495.1. Taxonomy (GTDB): domain Bacteria; phylum Actinomycetota; class Actinomycetes; order Actinomycetales; family Microbacteriaceae; genus Cryobacterium; species Cryobacterium mannosilyticum. The sequence continues at coordinate 69,898 of NZ_SOFH01000007.1, forward strand.
CATGGTCACGCCGCAGGGCTTCAACGCGCTGCTCAAGATCGTCGAAGAGCCGCCGGAGCACGTCAAGTTCATCTTCGCGACGACGGAGCCCGAAAAGGTGATCGGCACCATCCGTTCGCGCACGCACCACTACCCGTTCCGGCTGGTGCCGCCCGGGCCGATGCTCGAATACGTCCAGACTCTCTGTGAGAGCGAGACCATGACGGTCGCGCCCGGGGTGCTGCCGCTCGTCGTGCGCGCCGGCGGCGGATCGCCCCGTGACACCCTGTCCCTGCTCGACCAGCTGATGGCCGGCTCCGACGGGCACTCCGTGGAATACGAGCGCGCCGTCGCGCTGCTCGGCTACACCAACGCGTCCCTGCTCGACGAGTCCATCGATGCGATCGCCGCGCGCGACCCATCCGCCGCGTTCGACGCGGTCGACCGGGTCATCCAGACCGGGCAGGACCCGCGGCGTTTCGTCGAGGACCTGCTCGAGCGCATGCGTGACCTGATCATCGTCGCGGCGACCTCCGCCGCGGGCGCAGCGGCCGTGCTCCGCGGCGTGCCGCAGGACGAGCTCGACCGGATGGCCCTGCAGGCCGCCAAGTTCGGCCCCGCAGAGCTGTCGCGCACCGCCGACATCCTCAACGCCGCGCTGACCGAGATGACCGGCGCCACCTCGCCGCGCCTCCACCTCGAACTGATGATCGCCCGGGTGCTCATCCCCGCCAGCGACGACTCCACCCGCGGTGCCCTCGCCCGGGTCGAACGGCTCGAACGCCGGATCGGCGTCGACGGGGGCGCCGGTTCCGTGGTCGCGGTCGACTCCGCGAACTCCGTCCGCCAGACGACGGATGCCGCGCCCGCCCCGGCGACAGCGACCGCCCCGGCGACACCGGCGGCTTCCGCCCGGCCGGCGACCTCCGCGAATCCCGCAGCGACTCCGCCCGCGGGTCGCACGACCTCGGACCCCACGGCGGTCTCGGGCAGCACGACCTCGGGCAGCACGACGGTCTCGGCCGGCGCCGGCTCGACCGCCCCAGCCGCCCCGGCTGCGCCCGCTCCGCGCGCCGTCCCGGCGGCCGAAGTCGCGGCATCCGTCACCGTGCGCCCGGTCGGACCGGTCACCTTCCAGCAGGTGAGGGATGCCTGGCCCGAGGTGCTCGAGGCCGTTCAGGCCGCAAAGACCAGCGCCTGGCTGGTGCTCTACACCGCCAAGGCCTTGGAACTGCGCGACGGCGACCTGCTCGTTCTGTCGTTCCCGAGCCAGAAAGACGTCGAGGGGCTCAAACAGCCCGCCGCGCCGGGCCAGGGCGTCGGCGACTTCCTCAAGCGCGCGATCAACGACGTGCTCGGCTTCACGCCGCGTCTCACCGCCAGGGTCGACCGCCCGGGCGGCCCCGACGGCGGCGGCAGCGGCGGCGCAGGGGCGCCGTCCGCCCTGCGGACCCCCGTGGGCCCGTCGGCATCCGCCCGCACCGAAGACCGGAGTGTTCCGGAACGGTCCGGAGCCGCGGCCAACCGCGGGGGAGCAGGGCGCGCCGCCGGAGACACGACTGTTCCGGCGACCGAGCCGGCGCCGCCCACCGACGACGACGCACCGCCGGCCGAGGACACGCCGCCCGACACCGAGCCCGGCACCGGTTCCGACGCCGAGTCCGGCATCGGCTCCGAGTCCGGCTCCGGCTCCGAGTCCGGCTCCGGCTCCGGTTCCGGCTCCGACGCCGAGTCCGACGCCGAGTCCGACCCGGAGCGCGAGAGAGTGCTCAACGCCGCTTCCGACCCGGAGGCTGAAGGCCTGCCCGGTGCCGATCCGAGCGTGCCCGGTGCCGATCCGAGCGTGCCCGGTGCCGAGCCGAGCGTGCCGGGCGCAGCGCCGAGCGTGCCCGGCGGTGAGCCGATCGTTCCCCAGTCTGAGCCGGCGCGCGCGCCTGGGCGCGCTGCCGCCGCTGATGCCAACGCCAACGCCGATGCCAACGCCAACGCCGATGCTGATGCCGACGGCTCCGATGCCGGTTCCGGCCTCGACGCCGATTACCGCGCGGGTTCCGGCCTCGACGCCGATTCCCGCGCGGGTTCCGGCCCAGGCTCACCGGCGCAGCAGCGCTCGGAGCATCCGGCCAGGCCCGCGGCGTCGACCGGAGAGACAGTCACCGCCTGGGCGACCGCGGTCATCCCCGGCTCGGCATCAGCGCCGACTCCGGCCGCCAGGCCGGTCCCGGCCGCCGCGCCCGCTTCGGCCGCGGAGCCTGCGCGGGCCGCCGCGCCCGCTTCGGCCGTCGTACGCGCGGCAAGGAGCGGCACCCCCGCGGCGCAGTCGTCCGCCGATGACGAGCCGCCGCCCTACGACGACGGCGATGTGCCTCCCGATGACGAGTATCCGCCCGACCGCTTCGACAGGTCGGCGCGTCCACCGGAATCCGCGCCGGACCCCCGGTCACCCGTTGTGGTGTCCGCCGCCCCCTCCGGTGCAGGTATCCAGCCCTCTGCCACAGCCACAGCCGCCGCCACTCGCACGGCACCGCAGGCGGGCAGGGCCCCGGCAGGCGCCGCGGCCCGCCGCGCACCGGCCTTCGCCGAGAAGCAGCGCTACGGGGAATCGGTCGTCCGCGAGATCCTCGGCGCGACCTTCCTCGAAGAACAAGACCACATCCCGGTATCCCGAAGCAGAGGCGACTAGTCCATGTACGAAGGCATCGTTCAGGAACTGATCGACGAACTCGGCCGGCTCCCCGGCATCGGCCCGAAGTCGGCCCAGCGGATCGCATTCCACATCCTGCAGACCGAGCAGTTCGACGTGACCCGCCTCGCGAACGTGCTGCTCGAGGTGCGCGACAAGGTGCGGTTCTGCTCCATCTGCGGCAACGTCTCCGAACAGGAGACCTGCCTGATCTGCCGCGACCCCCGCCGCAACCCGGCCATGATCTGCGTCGTCGAAGAGGCCAAGGACGTCGTCGCGATCGAACGCACCCGCGAGTTCAAGGGGCTTTACCACGTGCTCGGCGGTGCGATCAGCCCCATCGACGGCATCGGACCCGACGACCTGCGCATTCGCCAGCTGATGCAGCGCCTCGCCGACAACACGGTGCAGGAAGTCATCATCGCGACCGACCCCAACCTCGAGGGCGAGGCGACGGCCACCTACCTGTCCCGGCTGCTCACGACGCTCGAGATCAAGGTCACCCGCCTCGCGTCGGGGCTGCCGGTCGGCGGCGACCTGGAATACGCCGACGAGGTCACCCTGGGCCGGGCCTTCGAGGGTCGACGCACCGTCACGCACTGACCGAGGCCGCCCTGGGGATGCCCGTCCACGCCGCGCCCCGGCATCCGTCACCCACGTTCGATCGGAGTTCCTTGCGACACGCCGCCGCCGGCGCCCGTCCAGACGGCGTGTCGCAAGGAACTCCGATCCAACGTGCCCGGTGCCCGGCGCACAGCGTCACATTGCCGCCGCCGAATACAAACGCATTTATGATGGGACCTTGGGCCGTGCCCGCCTACCCGATGTTCAGGAGTCCCACGTGAGCTTGATCGTGCAGAAGTTCGGCGGTTCGTCCGTCGCCGACGCGGAAAGCATCAAGCGCGTGGCCAAGCGCATCGTCGACACCCGCAAGGCCGGCAACGAGGTCGTCGTCGCCGTCTCCGCGATGGGCGACTCGACCGACGAACTCCTCGACCTGGCCCACCAGGTCACCCCGATCCCCGCCCCGCGCGAACTCGACATGCTCCTCACCGCGGGCGAGCGCATCTCGATGGCGCTGCTGGCGATGGCGATCAAGAGCATGGGCTACGACGCCCGCTCCTTCACCGGCAGCCAGGCCGGCATGATCACGGATGCCCACCACGGCGCCGCCCGCATCGTCGACGTGACCCCGGGCCGCATCCGTGACGCCCTCGACGACGGGGCCGTGGCGATCGTCGCCGGCTTCCAGGGCTTCAACCGAGACACCAAGGACATCACCACCCTCGGCCGCGGCGGCTCCGACACCACCGCCGTCGCCCTCGCCGCCGCCCTGGGCGCCGACATCTGCGAGATCTACACAGATGTCGACGGCGTCTTCACGGCCGACCCCCGCGTCGTGCCGCGCGCGCACAAGCTCGACCGGATCACGAGCGAGGAAATGCTCGAGCTCGCCGCCGCCGGCGCCAAGGTGCTCTACATTCGCGCGGTGGAATACGCCCGGCGGCACGGGGTGACCCTGCACGTACGGTCCTCGTTCAACAACAACCTCGGCACCATCGTCTACAACTCGGAGACGACCAGCCCGACCAGCGCAATCCCGATCTCGTCGGTCCCCGAGGCCGCCGAGCCCAATCCCGCATCCTCGAATGGAGAGACAGTGGAAGAGCCAATCATCGCCGGGGTCGCCGCCGACCTGAGCGAAGCCAAGGTCACGGTCGTCGGTGTCCCCGACATCCCCGGCAAGGCCGCGCAGATCTTCAAGATCGTCGCGAAGACGAACGCGAACGTGGACATGATCGTCCAGAACGTGTCCGCCGCGTCCACGGGGCTGACCGACATCTCCTTCACCCTCCCCAAGTCGGAGGGCCAGCAGGTGCTCACCGCGCTGACCAACGAGCAGGACAACGTGGGCTTCGCCGGCCTGCAGTACGACGACCAGATCGGCAAGCTGGCGCTCGTCGGCGCCGGGATGCGCACCAACACCGGCGTCTCGGCCCGGCTGTTCGAGGCGCTCTACGAGGCCGGGATCAACATCGAGATGATCTCGACCAGTGAGATCCGCATCTCCGTCGTCACCCGCGCCGACACCATCAACGAGGCGCTCCGGGTGGTGCACACGGCCTTCGGGCTCGACTCCGCCGACGACGCGATCGTGCACGGCGGCACCGGCCGCTAGCCGGCATCCGTCCGGCCCTGCCGCCTCGGCAGCGCCGACGCCGCTTCGCGCATAACTCCTGCAATTTCGACTGAGATCCGCCGGGAGTGCCGCCTCCAGCCACGAACTGGAAGAATTGCAGGATTTATGAACATTGACTCAGGAAGATCGACCGGGTCGGACCGAATGGCAACCGTAAGGACAACATCGTGACCAGCACCGCAGGAATCCAGATCGGCGTCGTCGGGGCCACCGGCCAGGTCGGCGCCGTCGTGCGCCGCCTGCTGGAGGAACGGGACTTCCCGGTCGCCGGCATCCGTTTCTTCGCCTCCGCCCGCTCCGCCGGCACCACCCTGCCGTGGAAGGGCGAGAAGATCGTCGTCGAAGACGCGGCCACCGCCGACCCGACCGGCCTCGACGTCGCCATCTTCTCCGCCGGCGCCACGCTCTCCCGCGCCCAGGCGCCGCGCTTCGCCGCGGCCGGCGTCACCGTCATCGACAACTCCTCCGGCTGGCGGATGGACCCCGACGTTCCGCTCGTCGTGAGCGAGGTCAACCCCGAGGCGATCACGCAGGCCGTCAAGGGCATCATCGCCAACCCGAACTGCACCACCATGGCCGCCATGCCCGTGCTCAAGGTGCTGCACGACGAGGCCGGCCTCGAACGACTGATCGTGAGCACCTACCAGGCCGTGTCCGGCAGCGGACTTGCCGGGGCCCGGGAACTGGCCAGCCAGGTGCGCGCCGCGGCGCTGAGCGACAACCTGCTCCAGCTCGTGCACGACGGCTCCGCCGTGGCCATGCCCGACCCCGTGCTCTACGCCCGCCCCATCGCCTTCGACGTGGTGCCGCTGGCCGGGTCGATCGTCGACGACGGCGAGTTCGAGACCGACGAGGAGAAGAAGCTTCGCAACGAGAGTCGCAAGATCCTCGGCCTGCCCGACCTGTTCGTCTCCGGCACCTGCGTGCGGGTGCCCGTCTTCACCGGGCATTCGCTCTCCATCAACGCTGAGTTCGCCAACCCGCTCACGGTCGCCCGCGCGCTCGAACTGCTCGCCACCGCGCCCGGCGTGGTCGTGACGGATGTCCCGACTCCCCTCGAAGCGGCCGGCCAGGACCCGAGCTTCGTCGGCCGGGTCCGCCAGGACAGCGGTGTGCCGAACGGGCGCGGCCTTGCCCTGTTCATCACCAGCGACAACCTCCGCAAGGGCGCCGCGCTCAACGCGGTGCAGATCGCCGAACTCGTCGCCGCGGGCCTGCTGGTCTCCTGAGCCGAGCGGATCCGGCCCGCCGGGTCCTGCCCGCACGACCGGTCTCGCCTCCGCCCCCGCGCCCCGCGGGACACCGGGAGTGGGGGGCGCAGGCACGGCGGCCGGTGCACTAATGTTTGGAAACATGGGCGGGTATTCGGTGGCAGCAAACGTGAGACGCTACGGCCTCGCCGTCTTCGCCGCAGCGGCCCTCCTGACGATCGTCGTCGCGGTGATCTCCCTCGTGCCGGCTCCGCAGGAGCACTGGGCCGTCGCCACAGTCGGGGTGCTCTGCGCCGGGGTGCTCGAACTCACCTGGGTGCGTCTCGGCAGCGTCGCGCACCGCAGCCCGATGATCGCCCTCCCGGTTCTCGCCCTGCCGGCCCTCGCCACCCTGCTGCCGATGCAGACGGCGATCGGGACGATCGCGCTCGGCGTGCTCCTGGCCGTTCTCCTCGAAGCGGGCCGCCTCACTGTCGCCCTCTACAGCGCCGGCCTGCAAAGCCTGGGCGGGCTCGTCTCCGTCGGCCTGTTCGCCGGTCTGCGGGCCCTCGGAATCACCGACCTCGCCGCGGTGGCCGCGGCCTGCGCCGGCTACATCGGATTCGTGCTCCTGGTGGAGATTTTGCGCAAACGGATCATCGATCCCCCCGTCGACCGGGGCGGGCGCCCGCTGCTCTGCCCGCTGCGGCTGACCGGCGCGCTCCTGGGCGCCGTCCTCGTCGCCGTGGTCGGCGCGCTCTGGAGCGACGCCGGCCCGCCGTTCCTGGTCGAGGTGAGCGCGACCGTGAACACGCTCGAGGTGCTCCTCGGAATCGTGATCGTGGCCTCGATCGTCAAGGTCGTCTCCGTCTTCGCCGACATGCGGCGACGGCTGGCGGGCCTGGTCGCCGGCGCCAGCTCCCTGAGCGCGGATGCCGAGACCGGCGCGCGGTCAGGGGCCGAGATCGCCGAGGTGCTCTGCCAGGCCGTCGCCGACTCGGTCGGGGTCGAAGCGGTCGTCGTGCGGGGCGAGCCGGCCCGGCCCGGTGAGATCAGCCTGCCGCTGTCGTTCGTCGCGCCGGGCGCCGCGCGGTACATCGTGGTCAGCCGCGATGCGATGGACGGCGCCTTCACCGGGAACGACCGCCGGGCGCTCGCGGCCCTGGTCACGACCGCCGAGATGGTGGTCAAGGCCGGCCAGAACGTGGCGGGGCTGACCCTGCGGGCGAACACCGACCCGCTCACCGGCCTGCCCAACTACGGCGCCTTCCAGGCCGCCCTCGCGAACATCAACGACCACCGCGACTACTCCGAGGCCCTCGCGGTGCTCTTCCTCGACCTCGACGACTTCAAACGCTTGAATGACCGGCACGGCCACGCGGCCGGCGACGAGGTGCTGCGCGAGCTCGGCCGGCGCCTGCGCGCCGTCGTGCGCCCCGACGACCTGGTCGCCCGGGTCGGCGGCGACGAGTTCGTGGTCATCCTGACCCACCTCACCTCCCTCGGTGAGGCGAAGGTCGTGGCCGAACGCATCCTGGCCACCACCGGTGAGCCGCTCATCGTCGGCCCGACCACGTTCAACCCGATGATGAGCATCGGGCTGGCCTATTCCGCCCACCGGGAGACCGACGTCACCCAGCTCGTGCAGGATGCCGACCGGGCCATGCTCGCGATCAAGAAGACCCGGCGCCGGGGCGGCTCAGCGCACGAGAGCAGCATCAACATCTCCAGCCACCGCTCGAGCCAGATGAACGACATCATCGCCCGGGCCATCGACGAGGACCTGCTCGAACTCGCCTTCCAGCCCATCGTCAGCCTGATCACCGGCCAGATCTGGGCGTTCGAAGCGCTCGTGCGCTACACCGACCCCGACCTGGGCCCGCTGTCGCCGCCGTCGATCGTGGAGAAGGCGAAGGGCCTGGGCCGGCTCGACGCGATGACCCGGCAGGTCGCCGTGAAGGCCATGGCCGCGGCCGCCGACTTCCGGCTGGTCGAGCCCAGGGTCGTCTGCATGACCTTCAACGTTGAGGCCGGCCAGATCCTGCCCGACCGTGTCGGCACGTTCGTCGAGGACCTCGCCGACCGTTACCCCGGGATCTCGCTCTGCCTCGAGCTGAACGAGCGGTCGATGGCCAAGGTAACCCCGGCCATCCGTGCCCAGGCCGACCGGATGCGCGATCTCGGCCTGATGATCGCGCTCGACGACTACGGCTCCCAGGATTCCTCGGTCGACTCGCTGGTGCGGATGCCGATGGACATCCTCAAGATCGACAAGAGCCTCGTCGACGACCTCGACGACATCCGGCAGCGCGAGGTGCTCACCGCGCTGCAGGGCTTCGGCGACAACCTCGAGTACTCGATGATCGTCGAGGGTGTGGAGAACGAGACCATGGCGTCGCACCTGAGTGCCCTCGGCATCCGCAGCGCCCAGGGCTTCCACTACGGCGTTCCGGAGAGCTTCGAGCACACCCTGAACCGGCTCGAGCAGTACGGTGCCGCCGCGGTGGTGCCGCGGATCATTCCCGCGCTGGTCCGGGACACATTCGACCCCGAGGGCGTTGCGGCGCTCCCGGCGGTTCCGGGCGCCCCCGGCCCATTCGCGGTGCCGGCGGCCTGATCGGCCGTCCACCGGCCGCCCACCGGCCGCCGCACGGGCCACCGCACCGGTTATTCTGGGGGGATGAGCACAGAGCCCGTCCCCGCCGAGGTCGAGAACTACTTCGCCGACCTCGAACCGGACCAGCGCGCCGTGCTCTACCCGGTGATCGACACGGTGCGCGACGCCATGCCGCCCGGCTACGTGCTGGGCATGTACTGGGGGATGCCGGGCTGGGTGATCCCACTGGAGACCTTTCCGGACACCTACAACGGAGCGCCGCTGGCCTACGTCAGCGTCGCCGCCCAGAAGAACTACAACTCGCTCTACCTGATGGGGCTCTACGGCGACCCCGAGGCGGATGCCGCGTTCCGCGCCGAGTGGGCAGCCACCGGCCGCACGCTGAACATGGGCAAGAGCTGCCTGAGGTTCAAGACCCTCGCCGACGTCGACCTCGGCATCATCGCCCGCACGGTGGCGAGCATCCCGGTCGATCGTTACCTGGAGACCTACCAGCGGATCAAGCCGGCCGCCGGCCGGGCCTCCGCCCGCACATCGACGGGCCGGCAGGCGCCGGGGGCGAGCGTCACGGGCTGAGCTGCACGGAGCATCCGTTCGCCGGAGATACACTGAAAAGTGTGAATCCAATGGCGAAGGTCGATGTCGTATTAATTGGTGGCGGCATCATGAGCGCCACCCTCGGTACCCTGATCAAGCAGTTGCAGCCCGACTGGAGCATCGAGGTCTATGAGCGTCTGGGCGAGGTCGCCCAGGAAAGCTCCAACCCGTGGAACAACGCCGGCACCGGCCATGCGGCCCTCTGCGAACTCAACTACATGCCCGCGGCCAAGGACGGCTCCGTCACCGCCGACAAGGCCGTGAGCATCAACGAGCAGTTCCAGATCAGCCGCCAGCTGTGGGCGCACCTGGTCACGACCGGCGCGCTGCCCGAGCCCACCAACTTCATCAACTCCACCCCGCACATGACGTTCGTGCGCGGCAAGGACAACGTCGCCTACCTGCGCAAGCGGTTCGCGGCGCTCGAGAACCAGCCGCTGTTCCACGGCATGGAATACAGCGAGGACCCGGCCGTGATCGGCACCTGGACCCCGCTGCTCACCAGGAACCGGCCCAAGGGCCACAAGATCGCGGCGACCCGGATCGTCTCCGGCACCGACGTTGACTTCGGTGCCCTGACCCGGTACCTGTTCGAGAGCCTCGCCGAATCCGGCGCGGGCATCCACGTGAACCAGCAGGTCACCGGCCTGAAACAGCTTACGGATGGCAGCTGGCGGCTGAACCTGCGCCGTCTGGTCGGCGGGCACCCGAGCCAGGTCAACGCCCGGTTCGTCTTCGTCGGCGCGGGCGGCGGCGCGCTCGCCCTGCTGCAGCAGAGCGGCATCCCCGAGATCAAGGGCTTCGGTGGCTTCCCGATCAGCGGGCAGTTCCTGCGCACCACGAACCCGAAGCTCGTCGCCCAGCACCAGGCCAAGGTCTATGGCAAGGCCGCCGTGGGAGCCCCGCCGATGTCGGTGCCGCACCTGGACACCCGCATCGTCGACGGGCAAGCCTCGCTGCTCTTCGGCCCGTATGCCGGTTTCACGCCCAAGTTCCTCAAATCGAGCACCTGGTTCGATCTGCCGTTCTCGATCCGCGCGCACAACATCGGGCCGATGCTCGCCGTGGCCGCACACAACTTCGGGCTGATGAAATACCTGATCGGCGAGGTTTTCGCCTCGAAGGCCACGAAGCTCAGGGCGCTGCAGGAGTTCATCCCCACCGCAAAACTGGCCGACTGGGAGCTCATCACCGCCGGGCAGCGCGTGCAGGTCATGAAGAAGGACCCCGATCAGGGTGGCGTGCTCCAGTTCGGCACCGAGGTCATCGCCTCGGCCGACGGCACGATCGCCGGGCTGCTCGGCGCCTCCCCGGGTGCGTCGACCGCGGCGCCGATCATGGTCGACCTGATCAAGCGGTGCTTCCCGGAGCGGTACCCGGCCTGGGAGTCCAAGCTGCGCGAGATGATCCCGAGCCTTGGCACGAAGCTCTCCGACGACCCGGCCGCCGCGGCCGCGTCGCTCGCCGCCACCGCCGCCGCGCTGAATCTTACCGCGTAGCGCGTAGCGCGTGCCGCCTCGCGGCGCTGCGCGCGGGGACTCGCGGCGCGGGGACTCGCGGCGCTCGCGCCGCGGCGCACCTCCGGGATGGAGTTTTTCGCGGAACGCGGTGTGTCCTGCCCGCACAGACGGCGTGTCGCGATTTTCTCCGGGCGGGCGGGCGGGCGGTCGGGCGCGGCATCCGCTTGCTTAATGCTCGAACGTGTGTTCGAATATCTGCATGAGGTGGAGCGCGCAGGAACTGAGCACGGAGCAGACGGGCGCGCTGCCCGGTCTGGCCCGGCTGAACAACCTCGTGCGCAGTGTGCGCACGCCCGAATTCGCCGGCATCACCTTCCATGAGGTGCTCGCCAAGTCCGCGCTCAACCGGGTGCCCGGCCAGAGCGCGATGCCGTTCGGCTGGACCATCAACCCCTACCGGGGCTGCTCTCACGCGTGCTCTTACTGCTTTGCTCGCCCGACGCACACGTACCTCGAGCTCGACGCCGGCAAAGACTTCGACAACGAGATCATCGTGAAGGTCAACGTGGCCGAGGTGCTGCGCAAGGAGCTCGCGAAGCCGAGCTGGGGCCGGCATCCGGTGGCCCTGGGCACGAACACCGACCCGTACCAGCGGGCGGAGGGCCGCTACCGGCTGATGCCCGGGATCATCGCCGCCCTCGCTCAATCCGGAACGCCGTTGTCCATCCTCACCAAGGGCACGCTGCTGCGCCGTGATCTCGACCTGCTCGTCGAGGCCAGCGGCGTCGTCCCCGTCGACCTGGCGATGTCGATCGCCATCTACGACGACGAACTGCAGCAGTCGGTGGAGCCCGGCACCCCGTCCACCGCCGCCCGCCTCGCCACGGTGACCGCGGTGCGCGAGCGCGGGCTCGACTGCTCGGTGTTCATGATGCCGATCCTGCCGTTCCTCACCGACACGAAGGCGCACCTTGACGCCGCGCTGCGCCAGGCGAAGGCGGCCGGCGCGTCGAACATCATGTACACCGCGCTGCACCTGCGCCCCGGGGTCAAGGACTGGTACCTGCAGTGGCTGGCCCGCGACCACCCCGAGTTGATGTCGCGCTACCAGGAGCTGTACGCGACGGGCGCGTACGCCCGGAAGGAGTACCGGATCTGGCTGGCGGCGCGGATCAAACCGCTGATCCGCGCGCATGGCCTCGAGCGCGGCCGGGAAGACCCCGCGACCGGCGGAGTGCGCTCGAGTGCGCTCGGCCGCCCGCAGCAGGGCAATCCCGACGCCGCGGCATCCCGGCCCGGCGACGGCCAGGACCCGTTTTCCCGCTTCGCCACCGACCGAAGCGCCGTCGCCTTCCCCGCCGACGACCGCGACCGCACCGACGACCGCGGCCGAAGCGCCGTAGCCTTCCCCGCCGACGACCGCGAGCGCACCGGCCGCTCCGCCTCGGAGGGCCTCGCCCTCGGTCCGGCGGATGCCGCGGTGCGCCCCGCCGCCTACGCGCGCACCCGGAGGTCCCTGATCGAAGAGGAACTCCCGCCGGAGCTCGCGCCGACCCTCTTCTGACGCGCAGGTTCTCGGCTCGCCCGCGCGCGTGCACGCACGTTGGGTCGGAGAAATTGGCAACACGCCGTGTTCGAGGCTGCGACACCACGCACGTCGCGAAAAACTCCATCCCAACGATCACACCGCCGGCGCGGCCGGCGCGGCCGGCGCCGGCGCGGTCCCACCCGGCCTGACCGGCGAATTCCTCCGCCGCGCTCACCGCCGGAGTGGGATACTCAACCAAGGCAGAGGAGGCCCCGATGACGCTGGGATTGCCCGACCATCTGGTCGAACCGATTCTCAGCCGTGCCCTCGCGCGCGCATCGCACCGGTTCGCACTCACCTGCCTCACCGGCGCCCTGCTCTCGGCGCTGGCCCTGAGCCTCGCCTACGAGTCCGGTGCGCTCTGGGTTGCCGTGCTTGCGGTCCTGGCCATGGCGGTGCTCCTCGTCGTCCTCAGCCTGCGCCACACCGTGCCGCTCACCATCGCCTACCTCCTGGTCGGCACAGGCGGCACCTACCTCTACACGACGGCCGTGCTCGGGCTGCCCGACGTCTTCCCGGCGTCGAACATATTCCTCGTCGCGCTGCCGAAACTGGCGCTGATCATGGTCGGCGGAGCCGGGGCCGGCGCGCTCACCGGAGTGCTCTGGAGCACGGCCGGTTTCGTGCTGGCCGAGACCGTCACCGTTGTCGCCGCGGCGGAGGCCGGGGTGGCCTACCTGCCCGATGGGTTCACCGTCTCCGCCTACCTGTTCCTCGTCGCCGTGCTCGTGCTCGCCGGTTCCGCCCGTCGCTCGCACCGTGCCGCCCAGTCCGCGATCCACCGGGCTGTGCAGGCCGATCAGTCCCGGCTCCTCCGCCAGGACCTCGACCGGCGCGCCCTTGACCTCAACCAGGACACCACCCTCAACGAGCTGATCGCCCTCTCCCGGGCCCACGTCGGCCCGCTCAGTGAGAACCTGGCCGGCAGCATCCGCGCGGCCTTGCACCGGCTGCGCGGCACCGACTGGCTGACCGACGCCGACGCCCACAGCGTCTCGCATCCTCCGGGGTCGGATGCTGGCTCGCCAGCGAGGTCTACCGGGCGATCGAGCGGTGCCGCGATCGCGGACTCGTGGTCGACGTCACGGGTGACCGGTCGGCCCTCGGTCGCCTCGAGCCCGGCGTCGACCATGAGCTCGGACTGGCTGTGCAGCAGTGCCTGATCAACGTCATCCTGCACGCGGGGATCGTGTCGGCCGAGGTTGACATCGGCGCCGACGACGGCACCGTTTCGGTGATGGTGATGGATGCCGGCCGCGGCTTCACCGAGTCGGAGACCGGTGCCGACCGGCTCGGTCTCCGCCAGGCGGTTCGTCGCCGGATCGAGCGGCTCGGAGGTTCGGTGACGGTCCTGACCCGTCCCGACGCGGGCACGTCGGTGCTGCTCAGCGTGCCCGCGTCGACCGAATCCGCCTCGGTGACCGGACCTGCCTCGGTGACCAACCCTGCCTCGGTGACCGGACCTGCCTCGGTGACCAACCCTGCCTCGGTGACCGGACCTGCCTCGGTGACCAACCCTGCCTCGGTGACCGGACCTGCCTCGGTGACCAACCCCGCCTCGGTGACCGGACCTGCCTCGGTGACCAACCCCGCGGCGGTGACCGGACCTGCCTCGGTGACCAACCCCGCGGCGGTGACCGGACCTGCCTCGGTGACCAACCCCGCGGCGGTGACCGGACCTGCCTCGGTGACCAACCCTGCCTCGGTGACCGGACCTGCCGCGGCGACCGAACCTGCCTCGGTGACCGAGCCTGTCGAGACGCCTGCCGAACCGGCGGAGCCACCAGCCGCTCCAGCGATCGCTGACGGGCAGGCGCCGCGTTGACCTCCACGCCGCGCACCCAGCAGGAGCCTCGCACCCCACGAAGGTTCCTCACCCAGCAGCGCCTCGACCCGCTCGGCGCCCTCGCCGCCTGGCCACTCGCGCCCGTCGTCGCGCTGATCGTCGTCGCGTACACGGCCACCACCACGGTGCTTCAGGCCGGGCAGATCCAGCATCCGCTGCTCTCCGTGCTCGCGATCGTGGCATCCGTCGCCGCGGCCGGCACCCTCGTGGCCGCGAGCCGGCCAGACCACGCGCCCTTCGACCGGCCGCTGCACCTCGTCATGGTTGGACTCGCCGTCTCGGCGCACCTGCTCGACGAGGCCGCCCGATGGGGCCGCAACACGCTGATCCAGGACGACTTCGGCCCGCTCTGCATCGGACTTCTCCTGCTCGCGCTCGCGCCCTACCGGCCGTGGCGGGAGATCGCACTTTCCGGGGCGGTCGCGGCCGCGATCGTCGCGGCGGTCACCGTGCCCCAGGCGCCGTCCCTCAGCATCGCGGTGCCCGCGGTGATCTACGCGATCGTCGCGGTCAGCCAGGTGCTGGCACCCGCGCTCGCCGGTGCCGCGTACTCGCGCCGGATTGTGCGGTTGCTGCTGACCTGGCAGACGGATGCCCGGCGCGCCATCGCGGCGCGCGCCGAGGAGAGCCGAGGCCAGGTCGTCCGCACCGTCGTCGAACAGCAGGGGGCGAGCCTCGGAGCGGGCGTGTTCCCGCTGCTGACCGGCGTGCTCGACCACGGAGAGGTCACCAGGGCCGACATCGCCCGGGCCGGCGAGCTGGCCGGCGCCCTGCGCAGGGAGCTCGTGCGCGACATCGACAAGACCTGGCTGGACGCGGTGGTCGACCGCGAACGCGCCGGCCTGCTCGAGCGCGGCGCCACCGCGCTGCTCGTCGTGGCCGACCCGGAGCACCGGGCCACGGCGTTCACCGCTGACCAGCGCGCGGCGATCGCGGCGCTGATCGGGGCGCTCTGCGCGGTCAGCGGATTCGACCCGTGCAGCCTGGTCGTGCAGGTTGCCGACGGCACGGATGCCCGCCGCCGCCCGCTCCTGGACCGCTTCGGCGAACTGACGGCCGGCGTCGGCACCGCACTGGACAAGCCCGGCCGCACGCCCCGCAGCCTCACCGTCGCCACGGAACCGACGGCGACGGGCACGGGGTCCCTGGCCACGGCCACGGCCACGGCCGCGGCGACGACCACGGACTCTGTCGCCACGACCACCGGTGCGATCACAACCGCGACGGGTTCGATCGGCACGGTCCCCGGGCCCGCCGCCCTGCCACTACGGGTCGCCACCGTCACGATCCAGGTCGGCATCGACCTGTCGGAGCGGAGGCTGCGCCGGGTGCTCCGCCCCTACCTCGGCGTGCTCCGGGTGGTCTTCGGCCGGGTGCGGGTGTCGATGCGCCGGCCGCTGCTCATGCTCGAGTTCGACGACGAGCGCGGGCCGACGAGCATCCGCCGCGGCCTCGGCACGGCCCGGTGACCCGTCGTGCGGGCGCGGGGCAAGTACGCTGAGTGAGGCCTGACGCCGGGTATCCGTTCCACTCAGCAAGCAGGAGCGGTGCAGCGGCGGCGCAGGAAACGGAGATGAGCGGCACACAGCGGCCGAGGGGCGGGGTTCGTAGCAGTGGCAAAACTGTACTTCCGATACGGGGCGATGAACAGCGGCAAGAGCACCTCCATGCTCCAGGCCGCCTACAACTATGAGGAGCGCGGGCACAAGGTGCTGCTGGCCAAGCCGTCGGTCGACACCAAGGGCGACCGCGGCATCCTCTCGCGGCTCGGCGTCACCCGCGGTGTCGACTTCCTGCTCACCCCCGCGGCGGATGCCTTCACCCTCTTCGCCGAGCACCGCGCCCGGGTGCTCGCCGACTCCGGCCTCGACGTCAGCTGCCTGCTCGTCGACGAGGCCCAGTTCCTGACCGAGCCGCAGGTCGACGACCTGCTCCGGATCGCTATCCTCGAGAACATCCCGGTGCTGGCCTACGGGATCCGCACCGATTTCCAGACCGTGGCGTTCCCGGGCAGCCGCCGGCTGCTCGAGGTGGCGCACAGCCTCGAGGAACTGAAGACGATCTGCCGCTGCGGGCGCAAGGCCGTGTTCAATGGGCGCAAGATCGACGGCGTCTTCGTCTTCGACGGCGACCAGGTGGCCATCGACGGCACCGAAGTGACCTACGAGTCGCTCTGCGGCTCCTGCTACCTCGAAGAGAGCGGCGGCGTGCTCAACAACCGCAGCCGCGGCACCGCCTGACCCGACGCACGGCAACGTCGGCGGCAGCGATGTCGCCGGCAGCCGGGCGTGGCGTGCGGTGCGCCCGAAAATTGGAGAAGGGGCGCTCAGACGATCCGGTCACGCAGTGTGCAGTCGTATCGCGAGCGCCCCACCAACCCCCCGGTGGTTTCCCCCGACTTACACCATAAGTGGGTGAAAACGGCCTGAAAAGCCGTCAGTTGTCAGGGCACCAGTACGGGGGTCAAAGCTGTCCGTATGCCCGCGGGCATGGCACACTCGTTCAGGCAGGTCCAGAAAAACCCCAGACGAAGGAACGAATATGGCTCGCTTTCGAGTCGCCCTCATCGATGACCACGAGATCGTGGCGCGCGGCTTCGCCGACCTGTTCTCCACCATCCCCGAGATCCACGTGGTGGCCACGGTGGCCACCGTCCCCGAGCTGTTGGCCTCACCGGCCCAGGCAGAGGGCATTGACCTGGTCATCCTCGACCTTCGCCTGTCCGACGGCTCCACCGTCACCGACAACGTCGACCGGCTCCGGGCGACGGATGCCGCAGTGCTCGCCTTCACCGCCGGCGACGACGCCCTGCTGATGCGGGCGGCCGCCCGCGGCGGAGTGCTCGGCGTGGTGCGCAAGTCCGAACCCACAGCCGTGCTGCTCGACGTGGTGCGCCGGGCGGCGGCGGGGGAGACGATCGCGTCCACGGAGTGGGCCGCCGCCCTCGACGGCGATCCTGACCTGGCCGACGCGGCGCTGAGCCCCCGCGAACGCGAGGTGCTCTCGCTCTACGCCGCCGGGGCGAAGGCGCCGCTGGTGGCGTCGCAGACCGGGCTGTCCGAACTCACGGTGATCGACTACATCCGTCGCGTCCGGTCGAAGTACGAGCGGGTGGGTCGCCCCGCCAACACGAAGATCGACCTGTACAAACGGGCGCTGGAAGACGGCATCCTGCCGATTCCCGGGCAGCCGTGACCGTAGGGAACGTCGCGGGGCCGCCGAAACCCGGCCGACAGTCGAGCACGGCCCGACCGTCCAGGCGGGCACGAGTGCCGAGGCCCGGCCGCGTCACCGGGCACACGGCCACCGAACGCCAGTTCCGCGTGCTCTGCACCGCGACCGGGCCCACCGGCTTCGTCTTCGGACTGCTCTGCCTCGACACTTTCCGGGCGCAGGCGTGGCCGCCGGCCCCGCGCGCCGCGCTGGCCGCGTGGCTGCTGGTCTTCGGCATCCCCGTGCTGCTCGGAATCTTCGCCACCTGGGCGCCGTTGCGCCTGCTTCGCGCACTCGCCCTGGCCGAGGGGGTCGTTTTCCTGGCGATCCTCGGCTTCTGGCTGGTCGTGCGGGCCGAACCGCTCCCGGCCGGTGCCGACATCCCCTGGGTCATCTCCCTCACCGGCATCCCGGCCGTCGCCGTCGCCGCGGCCACCCGGGACCGCATCGGCTGGGCCTACACCGTCCTCGTCTGCACGCTGAGTGGAATCCTCCGCTCCGCGACCTCGACCGACCCGCATCCGGTGCTCGTCGGCGTCGAGGATTCGCTCTACGCTCTGCTCGTGATCAGCGTGTTCGTCGGCCTGACCATCATGTCCAGGCGCGGTGCCGCCCGGGTCGACGACAGTGCGCGGATCACCCGCGCAGCCGTGGCCGGCCGGGCTGCCCGGGTCGCCCGCAAGCGGGAGCGGCTCACCATCGATGCCCTTGTTCACGACAGCGTCATCTCGACCCTGCTGATGGCCGGACGCGGCGGCATCCCCACGGAGAGGCTGTCCCGCCACGCGGCCTCGACCCTGGATCGCCTCGACGCCCTCCGGATGCCCCGGTCGAACCGGTCACAGCCCGGCTCCGAGGTTTCCGACCGCCTGGAACAGCTCGCGGCCGAGCTGGCTCCGGATGCGATCGTGCAGGCCGACCTGGACGAGAACCTGGCCGTGCCGGCCGTGGCGGTCACCGCCCTGCTCGGTGCCGTCGGGGAGGCCCTGCGCAACTCGGTCGCGGCGGCCGCCCTCGGCGCCCACCATCGGGTGGTGCGCACGGTCAGCGTGAGGGGGTACCACGGCGGCATCCGGGTGGTTGTGCTCGACGACGGGGTGGGCTTCGATCCAGCCCTCGTTCCCAGCGAACGGCTTGGGATCGCGCAGAGCATCATCGGCCGGATGGAACGACTGTCGGGCGGCGCGGCGCGGGTGCGGTCCCGCCCCGGCGCCGGCACCGAGGTAGAAGTGTCGTGGACGCCCGAACCGCGCCGGCCCGCCGCGATCGCCTCCGACGGCGCCGCGGCCGTTCAGCGCCCGGCATCAGGCGCCGGTCCCCTGGAGGCCGCCGAGCACCCCGAGCCCGCGCCGGCTGTGGCCATGACGACCCCGGATGCTCAGCCGGCGCCGCCGTTATCCGACGCCGCGACCATCGAGATCGAGGCCCCGCGCACCGTGGTGCGGCTGCCGCGCCCGTTGTCCCTCGGCATCCTGGCCATGTTCATCGGTGTGCACGCGCTGCTCGCCTTCGGTGACTACGAACCGCTCTTCGGGCTGCCCTGGGAAATCGCCGGCTTCGTCGCGGTGGCCGCGGCGGCCATCCTGATCGCCCGGGCGGCGGGGGTCGATCAGCTGTCCAGCACGGCGAGCATTGGCGTGCTGGTGCTCAGCGCCGCGGCGACAGCGCTCGTGTCCTACCCGATGACGGCCGTGCAGGACACGCCGTTCGGGCACTGGTACCTCGGGGCCGTCACCCTGCTTCTGGTCGTGCTCGCCGTGCGGGGCCGCGAAGGGTACGCCTGGACCGGGTACCTGATCATGTCCGCGATCACGATCGCCTGGGCGCTCAGCAACGGCCTCACTGTCGTCGACGGCGTGCTCCTCGTCGTGCGCCACGCCGGCACGCTGCTCGCCGGCACCCTCTTCGCCGTGGGGCTCAAGCGGTCCGCGCTCACCCTGGCTGTGCTCAACCGTGCGCGAGCCCTGAGCGCCGCCGCGGCCGCCACCGCAGTCGCGGCCATCGAAGAGCGCGAATCCCAGCTGGCGCAGGTGAATGTGCTCTGCCGGCCCACGCTCGAGCGTCTCGCGCGGTCCGACGACATCTGCCCGGAAATGCGGGCGGAGTGCCTGCTGGTGGAGGCCACCCTGCGCGACGCGATGCGTGCCCGCGCCCTGTTCGTGGAGCCGCTGGTCACCGCCACCCGGGCCGCGCGACTGCGCGGGGTCGAGGTGACGCTGCTCGACGACAGCGGTGACCACCCGCCTGTCGAAGCAGCCCGGGTCGCCGCGGCCGTCGCCGACCAGCTGGACTCCCTCTACTCCGGCCGCCTGACCGCCCGGGTGCTGCCCGCCGCCCGGGCCACCATCGCCTCGATCGTCATCGAATCCGAAGACAACCGGATGCTCGTGGTCACCCCCGACGGACTGCTCCGCGACGCCTAGCCCCTCCGCCTCCCCGCCCGCGGTGGTCGAGCCTGTCGAGACCGGGCCCGGTGATCGAGCGTGTCGAGACCGCGCCCGGCCCCGCTGCGACAAATGAGCCTCCAACTGGGGGATTCCCGCTTCTTATGCCGGTGAGATCGCATCCGTGCAGCGGCGAGCGTGCCGGGCGATCGCGCCCTTCGCCGGCTGCAAGGTGACCACTCCGGGCTGAAGTGCGCCGCGTTGACCGCGACGGCGGTCTTGAGTGTGGCGACTTTCGCCGGCTGCTCCGCGACGCCCTCGGAAACCGCACCACGAGCACCGCGCAGGTGACTCTCATCCTGACCACGCCGGCGGGTGCCACCTTGACCTGCACAGCCAACCCGAAGGCAGGCGTTGCCGGCGTGGCCGCCTTCGCCGGCTGCAAGATCAACACGGCAGGCACGTACACCCTCACCGCGACCTCGGGCATGATCACTGCTGCGACGAGCGGCTCCTTTCCCGTCAACTGACCGCACCCCGACCGGTGGTCGAGCCCGTCGTGACCCGGGAGCTTGCGGTGGTCGAGCGCGTCGTGACCCCTGAACTCGCGAAGTCGAGCCCCCGAGCCCCCGAGAACCCGCGGTCGTCGAGCCCGTCGAGACCCGGAGCCATGATTTCGGCGAGATCACCCGCCGGTGGCCGTGCCGCTCGGTGACCGGCTGAACCGGCCGGTCAATCCGTGTCACGGTCCCGGGTCGGCGTGCCCGGGTCGAGTTGGCGGTGGGTCTTGCTGGGGAGGGGGATGAGCGTTTGTGTCGGGTCGACGGACGCTGGTGGTTTGAGCCAGTATTTGTCGCCGTCGCGGATGATGACCCAGCCCGTGTTATGGAGCAGCAGGTGGTGGGGGTGGCAGAGGCAGACTCCGTCGGCGAGGTCGGTGTAGCCGTGTTGGAGGAGCCACTCTTTGAGGTGGTGGGCTTCGGTCCAGGCTGGTGGCCGGTCGCAGTCGGGCCAGATGCAGCCGCCGTCGCGGGCGCCCATGGCGGTGCGTTGGGCGGGGGTGAAGAGGCGTTGTTCTCTGCCGACATCGATGGGTTGGCCGGTGTCGGTGAAGAGGATTCCGAGGTAGCCGGTGTCGCAGAGTTGTCGTTGGACGGTGGCGAGGGAGATCGGAGCAGGACTGCCCTCGATGGACCCGTGCCCGGCCGCCAGGACCAGGGCCATCCCTGGCGGGCCCGGTTTACCGGGCTCGCCAGGTTCGCCGGGTTGGCCGGAGGGAGCAGCTGTGTCAGGTCTGACCGCCCGAATTGGCCGGGCATCTGATGTCTCCGGCGCTCCCGGCGCTCCCGGCGTTTCAGGTGCTCCGGTGGCGCCGGGTTCCCATGGTGTAACTGGTGTTGAGGGGGATGTGCCGGCCTGTCCGTCCGACGCGCCGCCGGCGCGGGTGCCGGTGCCGGCACCGGTGCCGGCACCGGTGTTAGTTCGGGTGGCGGTGGTGAGGTCTTTTTGGGTGACGATGATGCGCACGGCGGGGCGGCGGCCGCCGAGCATCTGGCCGGGGTCGACTTCGCCGGCGATCTTGAGTAGTTGCACGAACGAGTCCGCGGCGATCTGCGCGGTGCTGCGCGGGTCGTCCTGGACGGCCTTGGCCCAGGCTTTGCGCTTTGGGTCGACGAAGCGCACCCCGCCGCGCCTCGGGCTGGTGATCGAGTTGTAGGTGGAGAGCACGAACTCGCCATCTTCGGGGGCGAAGAGCCCGTGCAGGCGGACCTTGCCGTTGGCGAGGCGGTAAACCTTGAGGAACCGGTCGTCGTAGGCCTGCTTCTCCCTCGCGGCGATGCCGGCCTGGTCGAGGTCGTCGCGCATCCTTCGGGCGCGGGTGAAGCATTGGTCCGCGTTCAACTGACCGGCTTCGGCGAGCAGCCGGCTGAGGGCGGTGGCGAGTGTGTCGGCGGTGACGGCGGTATCGATATCGCCCAGGCCCTTCCGAATCGACTCGGCGGCGTCGACGGAGAGGGTCCCAGCGGTCACTGCGCGAGCGATCGGCCCCTGCCACGACACCGGGCTGCCCGGATCGGGCGGAACGCTCACAGGTCCGGCCCCGGAACCATCAGCGCGACCGTCGAGACCGCCCGAGTCGTCGCCCGCACCACCATCGACACCGGCCCCGCCAGCGCCAGCCCCGTCCACGCCGGTCCCGTCAGCGCCGGGCGACCCGAGGCCGTCTGCGGCCTGCCGGTCGGCGGCCTCGGCCCGGGCGAGCATCGTGCCGACGGCAACAAGCTTGAATGCTTCGTTCTTGCTTGAGCCGGTGACCTTCTGGATCATCGCCTCCGGGGAGAGGAACCCCTGCTGCGCGGCCAGGCCGGAATGGCCCAGCTCCGGGCGGGAGCGATCGGCGATGGTCGCAGCCATCCACGCGGCGTACATCTCAAGCAGGCGGCGGGCCTTGGCGATCTCCCGCTGACCGGTCAACACGACCGCGTCAGGAAGGGCTTCCAGGTCGGCGCTGGAGCAGCCCAGGCGGGCGACGGCATCCGCCGCCTGTCTGAGCTGCTCTGCCGGTGAGTCCATGCCACGAAGATACCAAAACACGAACACACATGTGAGGGTTTGTCACTACTTGTGGATAACTTATTCGAAGATTCATTCTCACGGCTCGCCGTTCGCTCGTGGCGTGCGCCGTGGTGGGGGGCCGGCCGCGTGCGACTGGTTGAATGGATGCCGTGACTGATCAGACTCCGACGACCCGATCCGATGCCCTCGCCGCCGCGCTTGCCGCGCAAGACGTGGTTGCCGTGGCCTACGCCCTCCGCAACGACGTCGTGATCGTGCCCCAGCTCGTCGTGAACGGCCAGGGCGAGCAGGTGCGTGTGTTCGGCCGCGAGGGCACCGACAAGCGGATGCTGCTGCTCTTCTCCTCCGCCGAGAACTACGCCCAGATGGTCCCTGACGAACCGAACCCGCAGGTGATGGTGGGCGACGCCCAGTGGCTGCGGGAGTTCCTCACCGTGCATCAGGGCGTGCTCGAGATGGTGTTCTTCGATATCGCGGGCCCGCACGTGATGCAGGCCGACCCGGCCGACCTGATGCGTGCCCTCGGTCCGCAGCCCGGTGAGAGCGCCGACCCGCCCCAGCAGTCCGCGGACAAGCCCGAGCAATAGCCGAACAGGGTCGATTCCTCGGCTGCGAGCGGTCCCCGTGCTGGGGGTCCGTACGCGACGTGATGACAGCCCTGTGACGCTAGGCTGAGCCTCGACGGTGTTCGGCCCTCTCAGTGAGTGGAGTCCGACGGACTCTTCACGGTCCGCTCTCCTGGCACCCGTCAGGGAGCAGGTCGCAGTGATGGGGACTGATCAGGATGCCGACGGCATCCGTTTGGCGAGCGTCGAGCGTCGGTTCTGGATCGACCGTGACGATGCTCTCCAGTTGGCAATGGACTGGCTCGCGGAATTCGGCGATGCCGAGTACGGCGCGACCGGCCGTCGACTTCAGGTCCTGATTGCCGCCGTCAGTATCCACCGGGCCGATCCGAGCCGAAGCGCCATCGACGTGCAGCAGATTCTCGCCTGGGCACAGCAGCACGGCGAGATCGCCCTGCAGTCCCGGTGCCACGACGTGCTCGGCTCGCTCTTCGAAATGGTCGGCGACCCCGCGGCCGCCCTCGAGCACGCCGTCGCTGCGAACGACCTTCTGTCTGAATCGGAGGCCCCGCTGATGCGGGCCGCCGCCCGCAAGTGCCTCGCCGACGCGCTCGGCTCGGCCGGGTCCCTCGACGAGGCTCGGCGGCGCTACGACGACGCCCTGCGGCTCGTGATCGATGACCCGGAGACGAACATCCGGTACATCATCCTCAACAATCTTGCCTTCACCGAGCACCTGGCCCACAACAACGACGAGGCCCTCGAGGCCGTCGAACGCCTGGTCGGGCTGTCGCAGCTCAGCGACCGTGAGATCGGGATGTCCGCTCGCGACACCATCGCGAGGGTGTACATGGCCGCCGGTCGGCTCGACGAGGCCGAGACCATGCTCCTCCCGGCGATGGACTCCGTGTTCAGCGACGCACACCCGGACAGCTCAGCCGCCGCCCTCGTCGCGCTGACCGAGCTGTACCGCGAGCAGGGCAGGCTGGGCAAGGCGCAGGCCGTGATCGACCGGTGCCGCGACCTCGCCCAGCGCAACGGACTGAACCGGCGCACCACCGAGGTGGCGCGCGAGCAGGCCGAAGTCCACGCCGCGAACGCGGACTACCGAGCCGCCTTCGAGGCGTTCCGCGACTTCCACGAGAAGTTCGAGGCGCTCGGTGCGAGCGAGAACGAGGCGCGGGGGCGCATCCTCGAGGCCATGTTCCAGACCGCCGAGTCCCGCCGCGAGAGCGAGCGCTACCGAGAGCTCGCCGAGCGCGACCCGCTCACCGGGTTGCACAACCGGCGGTTCGTCGACGAGCACCTCGGCTCGGCCCTGATGCGGTTGCGGGAGGGTGGTCTTCCACTCGCCATCGCCATGATCGACCTCGACCACTTCAAGCGCATCAACGACACGCTCTCCCACGAGGTCGGCGACGAGGTTCTCCGCGCGCTCGGCCGAATCCTCATCGACGCGGCGAAGGCCGTGCCGGACGCCATCGCCGCGCGCCTCGGCGGCGAGGAGTTCCTGCTGATCCTCCCTGAGACGGATGCCGACACCGCCCACACATACTTCGAGGGCCTGTGTCGCACGATCGCCGACTACGACTGGGCGCCGATCACCCACACCCTGCCCGTCACGGCGAGCATCGGCGTCGCCCTGGCCCCCGACGACGGCAGTCAGAGCTCCGACCTCCTAAGGGCGGCCGATGTGCGCCTGTATGTCGCCAAGCGCGATGGCCGCAACCGGGTCGTTCATTCGGCGATCATCGCCCGGTCGGTCACTGAATCCGTTGAGGCGCACCTTGTCCCGGCCGGCTCGGGCGCTGCCGACTCGATGGAGATCGTCGCCTAGGTCGCCAGCGGCCGAGTCCACCTAGAAGACCGCGTCGAGCTCTGCCTCCCTGGCCGAGAAGCCGGTCTTGATCGCCAGGGCGACCGCGGCGCCGATCGACCCGGTGGCCGACGCGTCGATGCGGGTGGAGAACCCGAGGCGAGCCGCCTCCGCCGCCCGCAGCTTGGCCGCCGACACCGGCCGCACCTCGCCGGCCAGGCTGATCTCGCCGAACGCGACCGCGTTCTGGGCGATCGGCAGGTCCTTGCACGCGGAGGCGATGGCGAGGGCGATGGCGAGATCGGCGGCGGGCTCCGTGAGACGGATGCCGCCCACCGTCGACACATAGACATCCATGCCGCCCAGCCCCTCGAGCCCTGCCCTCCGCTCGAGCACCGCGAGGAGCATTGCCACCCGGGACGAGTCAACCCCGTTGGTGACCCGGCGGGGGTTCGGCGCCTGGGACTTGATCACGAGAGCCTGCACCTCCACCGGCATCGCCCTCCGGCCCTCGAGCGCCACCGTGACGCAGGTGCCGGACACGGCCACGGCGCCGCGGCTGAGAAACAGCCCGCTCGGGTCGGGCACCTCGGCGATGCCGTCGCCGGTCATCTCGAAGCAGCCGACCTCATCGGTCGAGCCGAACCGGTTCTTGAGCGCGCGCACGAACCTCAGCGCGGTCTGCCGGTCGCCCTCGAACTGGCAGACCACGTCGACCAGGTGCTCGAGCAGCCTCGGCCCGGCGATGGAACCGTCCTTGGTCACGTGCCCGACGAGGAGGATGGGCAGGTTGCGGTCTTTGGCCACCCGGATCAGGGTCGAGGCCACCTCCCGCACCTGGCTCGGCTGCCCGGCGAGACCGTCTGAATTCGAGCTGGCCACCGTCTGCACCGAGTCCACGATGACCAGATTGGGTTTCACCGCGTCGATCTGGCCGAGGATGGTGGCCAGGTCGGTCTCCGCCGCGATGAACAGCTCGGGCTGGAGTGCTCCGGTGCGCTCGGCCCGCAGCCGCACCTGGCTGACCGATTCCTCGGCGCTCACGTAGAGCACCCGTGACTTCGCCGCCGCGGCCTTCGACGCGACCTCCAGGAGCAGGGTCGACTTGCCCACGCCCGGCTCGCCGCTGAGCAGGATGACCGAGCCGGGCACGATGCCGCCGCCGAGCACCCGGTCGAACTCGGCGATGCCGGTCGGCCAGTGCGAGACGGCGGTGGTGTCGACGTGGGTGATCGGCCGGGCGATTCCGGTGTCGCTGATCGCGGCAGGCTTGAGCGACCGCGCCGCCCTGGCCTTCTCCGTGGTGTCGACCACGGTGCCCCATTCGTGGCATTCGGCGCAGCGGCCGGCCCATTTGAGGGTGGTCCAGCCACAGTCCGTGCAGCGGAAGGAGGAAACGGGTCTGGCCATGCCAGCGAGCCTAGCCTCGGCCACCGACCCTTGATTACTGCGGGGCCAGCTCCCGGGGAACCAGCCGGGCAGCCTGGGCGCCGACCGCAGGCAGGAACGCCTCGGCCCACATCCGGTAGCCCCGGTCGTTCGGGTGGAACAGGTCGCTCGCCACGTGGGTGGCGATGCTGCGCAGGCCCTGCCGTTTGGTCGTGGCGTGCAGCGGCACGACGGTCAGGTCGTGCTCTGCGGCGACGGTGCGCAGGATCTGGTTGGCCACCGCGACCTTGCGTTCGTTCCGCGGCAGGTGGAAGCAGGGCAGGTCGGCCACCAGGGTGTGCGCGGGCAGCACGGCGAACAGTTCGCGGATCCCGGCCTCGAACGTGGCAGGGTCCCAGAGCGCGATGTCGTTCGCCCCGATCGCCACGGTCACGATGTCGGGGGAGAGCTTGACGAACCGGGGCAGCTGGTCGCGCACGGCCAGCTCAACGGTCGCGCCCGACACGCTGAGATTGACCACGCGCACCGTGCGGCCGGTGGCCAGCCGGATGTGGTCGGCCAGCAACCCGACGTAGCTGCGGTGTGGCTCGCTCGCGCCGATGCCCTGCGCCGCGCTGTCGCCGATTGCCACGTAGAGCAGCTCGCCCTTCACCTTCGCATGGGTGCGCCACCAGAGCGAGTGCACCGGCAGGGTCTCGTTCAGCTCCGCGGCGTTCTCGGCCAGCCGGCCCTTGAAATTGCGGAAGTTCACCAGCGCGGCGGCACCGATCCCGGCCGCGGTCGCGACGGTGCCGGCAGCGACGATGAGGGCCCGAATGTTCTGATTGGCGTTTGTCACCCGCCGAGATTACCGCGGTCCACTGGGTGTTCGCTGCCGCATCGGCCCACGCCCAGTCCCTACGCCGCGTGGCGAGCGGATGCTGCAGCGCCGACCGATTCGCATCCCGCCTCGGTCTCAACTACAATCTCCCTCGGTACCGTGTCCGAGCGGCCGAAGGTGCAACTCTCGAAAAGTTGTGTGGGGGAGACTCCACCGTGGGTTCAAATCCCACCGGTACCGCCACGGGGTTGTTCTTAGAACTGGTTGATTCTGTTCCTAGAACTCGTCCCAAAACGAATGGCCTCCGAGATTTCGGAGGCCATTTGTCGTTTCCGGCGTGCGTAGCGCGTGGTTTTCCGCTCCTGCGGGCTGGTGGGCGCGGATTAAATGACAATGCACGGCCAGGGATGCCCGAGCGGCCGCTTTTGGGCGCTGCGAATTGTCCTGGTCGTGCGGTGGAGTGATGAGTGGCGGCGTCGGTGTGCGGTTAGGTTCGGAGCGGCGGGTCGAGTTCCGCGCCGGCCGGGGCGCCGGGGAGCACCTTGAGTGGCCACTTCGCTTTGTAGTTGGATAGGCCTTCGCGGTCACGGCGGCGCGTCTTTCGCAGGGGCCCTAGGTTCTGACCGGTCGTGGTGCTCTTGGACGTTTGGGTTTCGCGGTCAGTGAGGAAGGTAACGATCTTCCTGATGTTGGCGGACACGAGCAGCATGGTCGCCATGATCTGGTGTGCGGCGAATCCGCGGATTCGGCGGCGTGCTGGAGTGTCGGCCGCTTCGTGTCCGACGTCTTTCACATAGGCGTGGTAGCTCTCGTCGGTGTTGCGGCCGATGCGGTACGCGTCGCTCCATTCCTTCGACTGGTAACGGAAGAGCTGAGCGTCGCGGATGCCGTCTTCGGGCCCAAAGTCCACCGAGCTCTGCGTGCAGATTGAGTCGGGGGCCTCTGGAACATTGCCCGTAAGTACGGCGGTGCGGATCTTATTGGTTGCGTTGCGGTGGAGTTCGCGCAGGGGGCATTCCAAGGTTGCGTTCGGACCGACGGCGGGGCACATCATCGGTGTGTGCCCCCGTGCGTCGGGCTTCTCCTTGGGGCGAAGCTCGAAGGCCGTCCGTTCTTCGAGCCGTTTCCGGTAGGTGTCCTCGTCAATCGTGTGGGCTTCTGCATCGACCGAGGCGTTGAGGAGATCCTTTGGGGTCCCAGCGCAGTAGTGGCGGCCTTCGACCTGTTTGGCACCGGCTTTGCCTCCCTTGATTCCCAACCCGGTCTTCTTGTAGTCGGTGATGACAGCCCACCCCATTTCCTTCACTGGGATGTGCAGGACTTCGGGTGTGAGGGTCGCGAAGTAGAGGCGGTCGGCGACGACCGTTCCGGGAGTGTGGCCACGGTCAGCAATGGACTGGAGGACCCGCACGGTTTCACTGGCGACGTGCTGAGTGCCCGGCAGACTCATTGAGAACCCGAGGGCGATGTTGGGGAATTCAGCATGGTCGACGGGGCGATTCGGTACCAGAACGGCGATGCTGCCAGCCCGACCCCACACGAAGTCCTTGTCTGGTTTGCTTTCCGGACCTGACTCCTCGCGCCTTTCCGCGTTAATCGGGTACCAGCCGGAGTCGTGTTCGAGGACGAGCTTGTCCGAGTAGTTCTTGCCGGTTTTTGGGTTGACCCTCAGCTCCAGGCCGGTCTTCTTGTCGACAGGGGAGCGCCCCCGCGGGCTGGCTGCGACCATGGGAGTCTGGTCAATTCCGACAGTGGTGTGCTGATTGATCTTCCTCCGAACCTCGCGTGGTAGGAGCCGAAACGTCATTAGGTATGGCATTCGCTCTTGCTCGCGAGAGAACGATATTTCTTCAGAGCGCGAAAACACGCGATATCTCGGACATTGCAGGTTTCAACTGGGTCAAACTCAACGGAGTTTGGGACAGCCGTAACGATCTAAAAAACCGGCTCGAGAAGGCGGGCGCTGACGTCCGGAAAGGCAATTTTGACCTGATGGACTCTCTTGCTGGTCCGTTCTCTGTGGTGCCGTAGTAGTAGTCCTATCCAAAGGAACCGTACTGGGCAAGATCGCGGGCCGGCTCGGGGTCGGCGCCGCATCTTGCGCGTGGATGGATTCGAGCACCCTTCCCGTCGATCACCTCCGCTGTTGAGCGTTCGATCCAAGGCACTCGAGGTGGGTCCACCCTGTGGACGAATGAGGGATCACAGGCGCATCCCATGCCGCCATCCTCTCGCTCTGCTTGGTGCCAGACGCCCAGAGGATTATTTGGCAGAGCGCAGAGGATGTGCGCGAAAGTACCGAAAAACTGCCCAGTGATTCAGCGGCCTGTGGGTTATAGGAACAACCCGTCACAGTCAAACCCCCTGCATCCCTTTGTTTGATTGGGAAGCAGGGGGTTTCTTGCTTGCAGCAGGTCCCGCCCGGCGTTCCGGCCTCTCCCGAGGCAGAGGGTGGGGTCGGACCAGGTGATCTGCGGGCAATGCCAGCCAGCAATCAGATCAGTTGGGACTATCGGCGCCCGGCCGTTACATCGTCTGAATCCTCACCAGCTCGTGAGCGGTCTAATGCTTCGTGGAGCTGAGCGATCTGGCGCGAGAGCGCTTTGATCTCTCCGCGCGTGGCTGACTGGGGATCCTCGTCCTGTTTCGCAACGCGCTCGACGATCCAGGATGCGAGGGTGGCGGTGACCACGCCCAGTAGTGCGATGCCCCCGAGCATCAGGCCGACGGCAATCAATCTGCCAATGTCGGTGACAGGTGAGAAGTCGCCGTATCCGACGGTGCTGATGGTGACGAACGCCCACCAGATGGCGTCGGGGAAGGTGACGATGGTCGCGCCCGGAGTTGACCTTTCGCTGTCCAGCACCGCCAGCGCATCCATGCGCTCCAGTCTTCGGAGATCCCCACGGACCGACCTCTGATGCGTTGCCACTCGGGTTCACGGAGTTCTCCCGCCCGTGAGCAGGTACGCAATCATGGGTACGCTCGATGCGGTGCGTTTGCAGAACTAGTTGACGTGCCGCTCGGCGGCAATGTCCCGTCGCGCTCGGCTCGAACGTGAAGGAAACACCGTGTCTGATCAGGCAAGAATCAAGGGCCACACCGTGACCCGCACCGTGCACATCGAGGCCTCGCGCGCCCGAGTCTGGAAGGCACTGACCGACCCCGAGGTGATGGTCCAATGGTTCGGAGACGGTGTGGTGTTCGCCGCGCTCGAGCCCGGTGCTACTGGCAGCATCGACTGGGATGATTACGGCAGCTTCCCGATCGAAATCACCGAGGTGGTGCCCGACGGCTCGTTCGGCTTCCGTTGGTCGGGAATCCCGGCCGAAGAGCTCGACGAGTACTCGACGCACGTGCGCTTCACCATCGCCGATGCTGGTACCGGGACGGATGTCACGGTAATCGAATCGGGCTTCGACACACTCCCCGGCGGCACCCTCTACCGTCGCGAACGTCTTGAGCAGAACCGAGAGGGCTGGGACGTCGAACTCGACGAGCTCGCGATCCTACTCGAGGGTGTCACCCAGTAGTTCACGATTACGGGGGAGCCGCTCGACGAGTTGGCCACGTTGCTCGGCCGGTAGAGGATTATTTGGCGGAGCGCAGAGGATGTGCCAGAAAGCGCCGAAAATCTGCCCCGTCATTTGTAAGCCCCCTGCATCCCTTTGTTTCACTGGGAAGCAGGGGGCTCTCCTATTCCTTCGCGGGGGTCCCTGACAACGGTTTGACAACACTCGAAAGAGTTTTAGCGTGATCGAGCGCGACGGCGACGTCGCCATCGAATCGTCCTAAGGATGCACAGAGTGCGCGGCCAGCATCCCCTTTCTCAGAGGCTGGCCGCGCAGAGTCAGCGACGAACGCCGAGGCTTGGTGTAGCGCGCTCACTCAGGGCGTGTTCAGCTGGTCCCGGACTGCGGTCGACCGGCTGCTTCCGATAGCGACGCCAAGCGCGACCGTGACGAGCGTTGCCGCGAGCGCGAACGCCCACCGGGTGCCGGTGGCGACGTCATCGGGCAGTGCGGTGGTGATGTCGGTCGCCCCTGAGGCGAAGGCGAAGACAGCGCCCATCACTGACGCGCCGGTGAGAAGCCCCAAATTGCGCGATAGGTTGAGCATTCCGGAGATCACGCCGCGCTGGTCGGCGCGGATGCCTGTCATCACCGTGGTGTTGTTGGCCGTCTGAAACAGCGCGTAGCTGGCGGTGATGACCACAAGCGAGATGACATATCCCGCGACACCGAACGAGATCGGCACCAAAGACATCGAAATCGACCCGATGACCATGCCGATCAGTCCGAAGACGACCACGCGCTGGGTTCCCAGACGATCTACCAGGCGCCCGGCCGGCACGCCGGTTAGCGCGGCGACGACTGGACCGGCCGACATCACGAGTCCGATCAGGGCTGGCTGGATCCCGAGGGCACGTGAGAGATGGAACGGACCAACCACCAGCGTCGTCATCATGACCGTCGAGACGAGAGCGCTCATCCCAAGGCCGGCGCTGAGCACGGGGTCACGGAAATTCTTCAATCGAATCAACGGTGACGTCACCCGTTTCTCGGCGAGCACGAACAGGCCCAATCCGACCGCGGCAGCCAGGAGCAGAGCCACGCTCAGAGGTCCGAATACGCCACGCTCGAGGGTCACCGCGAGCGAATAGGCCCCGAGCGTCAGGGCGAGCAGTGACGTTCCCACATAGTCGAAGCCGAGTCGACCGGCCTTCCGCGTTGGGCCGTCGGCAGGCAGGTATCGTCGCGCGAGGACAAACGTCAAGAGGCCCAGCGGTGCAGTGACGAGGAAGATCGCCCTCCAACCGAAGCCTGCGATCAGGAGGCCCCCGAGCGACGGCCCGAGGGCAGTGCCGATCGCGGACATCGTCCCGAGCAAACCCATGGCCCGTCCGATCCGTGGCTTTGGCACCGTCTCGGCAACGAACGCCATGCTGAGTGCCATCATGCTGGCTGCGCCGATGCCCTGGGCCGCGCGGGCCGCGATCAAAAGCCAGAGGGTTGGCGCAACGCCGGAGAGGAACGTGGCCGTCGTGAAGATAGCGATTCCGACCAGCAGTAAGCGCCGGCGTCCGGCGATGTCACCGAGGCGCCCGACGCCAACAATCAGGGACGAGATAGCGAGAAGGTAGGCAAGGACAATCCACTGGACTTGCTGGAAGGAGGCAGAGAACCCCTCCGCCATGCTCGGCAGGCCGACGTTGACGATGCTCGTGCTCAGCGCGGGGAGCAACATGGACAGCGAGAGAGTGAGGAGCGCCCACCGGAACCCACTCGCTCCGCCCGTTGTTCCGGCCAGTGATTGGTCTCGGTTGACGTTCGTTGTTCCCATGCGTGAACCTTTGCTTCCCTGCGGCCTCTGAACGGACTTCATCAGAGTAGAGCCGCCAACAACATGGCGGAAGGCGCAACGTAGTCACATGATCAGTGCGTCAGACGCCATAGTCTGACGCCTCGTGGGACACTTGTCCTATGGCAAGACCTGACTTGAATCTCCTGGTTACCCTGGACGTGCTGTTGCAGGAGGGCAACGTCACTCGGGCGGCCGAACGACTAAGGCTCAGCCCCTCCGCGATGAGCAGGGCGCTTGCCCGGTTGCGTAAGACAACGGGCGATCCTCTGTTGGTCAGGGCCGGACGCGGTCTCGTGCGCACGCCTCACGCGCTCGAGCTCGTCGAGCGCGTCGGTCAGATTGTGCAAGATGCTGAGGCGTTACTTCGCCCGGCCGAGACCGTCGACCTCGGTGTGGTGTCCAGGACGTTCACCCTGCGGACCAGCGATGGATTCGTCGAGAGCTTTGGACCCGATCTCATCAGCCGCGTCATCGAGAAGGCCCCAGGCGTGCGGCTGCGCTTCATGCAGAAGACCAACAATGACGCCGCGTCCCTGCGAGATGGCACCGTGGACCTCGAAATCGGCGTGGCAGACGAGACCATTCGGGAGATCCGCGCTGAGTCGGTGTTCAAGGACCGTTTTGTGGGCGTAGTCCGGATGGGGCACCCCTTGACGCGGACCAAGATCACTCCCAAGCGATATGCGTCCGGTGGTCACATCCGCGTGTCACGGCGCGGTCTCGAAAGAGGGGCCGTAGACGAGGCGCTCAGGCCATATGGGCTGGAAAGGGAGATCACGGTCGTCGTCGGCGGCTTCGCGGCCGCACTGGCTCTGGCCCGGGCATCAGATCTGATCGCTACCGTCCCTGAACGACAGACCAGGAACCTGCGTACCGACCTGTGGATGTTCCCCCTCCCGATACCCACGCCAGAAATCACCGTCTCGATGCTCTGGCACCCGAGGCTGGATGTCGACCCAGCCCATCGATGGCTACGCACTTGCGTGAGGCGCGTGTCCGCGGAGATCGACGCCGCGGTCTGAGCCCGACCACCCAGGCCCGACGGCACAAGTCGCCACTGTGGAAATGGCTCGTGGTGCGCGACAGTCCGTTTTCTCTGCGAAGAACGAGGCCCGGAACACGGAGCTGCTTCTCGGTCATCGGAGACACGGACTCGACATCAAGAAGTTGTGAAGGCGCACCACAGCGCCAGCGTCAGCGCATCGGCCAGGAGTTCAGTCAAGCAACGGGGGTTTCCTGAGGCACCCCGGATTTCGAGGTTCCTGTCGTGCGTCTGCTACGTCACGTGGTCTTGGACCGAGCTCGAACGTGGATGCGCTCGCCCTGTTTCACGAACATGCTCAAGAGTTCTACTGGTCCCCGACCCGCGGACCCGAACCAGTGCGGATTCCGGGTGTTAAATTCCGCGGCCTCACCAGTTCCCATCACGATGTCATGCTCTCCCAGGATCAGCCGAACCTGACCCGACAAGACGAATATCCACTCGTAGCCGACGTGGGTTCGTGGTGTGGGTTCGCGATCCGTGGCAGCGATCGAGAGCTTGAACGTCTGCGGCTCTTCAGAATGCTGCGACAGCGGGGTGAAGGTTCGACCATCGGACCGTGTCGCAGTACGAAGAACGCGAGGGTCTTCGACCTGAGGCGACGTCACAATCTCCTCGAAAGGCACAGCTCGTCCCTGTTTCAGCAAATTCATTCCCAATCTCACCGTCAGGCGTGGCACTCTCTCTTCAGGAGGTAGACACGATGACAAGGTTCCTGAAGACACAACACGACGCAATGATCATCGGCGCCGGAGCTGCTGGCTTGGGCGCCGGGTTAGTGCTGGGGAGAGCCCGTGCGGATGTGCTGCTGATTGATGCGGCCAGCCGCGCAACGCGCCGGCCGCACATATGCACGGCTTCGTCTCCCGCGACGGCATGCCGCCGACGGAGTTTCTGGCCGCGGGCCGCCAAGAGGTCGCCGTCTATGGCGGCTCAATCGAGGCCTCGACGGTGACAGCGATCGGTCGTCGCAAAGACGGCGGACTTGACGTGACCCTTGCCGGTGGCGCCGGCAGTGCAAGTGCCATCGGCATCAACGGCTGGCTGCTACAGAAGGACCTCGACGCTGCGTCCGCAGGGACGAACACGTAGACGACCTTGCCCAATCCAACACCAGCATCAATACCAAAAAGAACAGGAACAACACCATGTCAATTTTCCAGTCGAAGAAGCAGATGGCGGTCGTCTACCACAGCGGCCATGGACATACCGAGTTCTTCGCGCAGCGCGTCGTCGAAGGAGCTCGAAATGTCGCAGGGGTAGAGGTCACGCTTTTGAAGGCGGATGACCTTGTCACCTCGCCCATCGAACTATCCACTTTCGATGGTCTTATCTGGGGTTCTCCTACCTACTTCGGCGGAGTCTCCGGGCCCTTCAAATCGTTCATGGACTCTACTTCGCCGATCTTTCGTGAACAAGAGCTAAGAGGCAAGCTCGCGGCCGGATTCACAGTGTCGTCGTTGCCCTCCGGAGACAAACAATCCACCCTTCTCTCGATGGTTGTCTTTTCGATGCAGCACGGGATGCTCTGGGTTGGCAACCCGCTCATCCCGAAGAGCGGCATCGATGCCGTCGCGAACCAGGGAGCCGACAGGCTTGGATCGTGGACGGGGGCGATGGCTCAGATAGACCATCGGGCCCCCGCCGATTCGTTCACTCAGGGAGATATTGAAACAGCAACGTCGTTTGGCGAGCATTTCGCAAGGACATTGAATGACATCACGTCGACTAGGAATGGGCATTCTTTGAAGGCCGCAGCCTGACCGGAGGGCGTTCTGCCTCAGGACATGCTGGCTCACAGCTACTCCTGGTTTGACGCCGTGGCCACCCAGACCCTGGGGGTGGCCCAACGTCGTGACACCAGCGCCCAGGTCATCAACAATGCGCCAGCAGGCTCCCCGTCCGTCTACGTCCGGGCAGTGATCACCTGGATTGCAATCTTCCCTCTCGTCACTTTAGGGTTCTTCGTCATCGCACCGTTTGCGTCCGACTGGAATCCAGTTCTCCGCGCCTTCGTCCTATCCATTGTTGTCGTACCAGTCGCCGTCTACCTCGTCGTGCCGCAGTTGATGCGCGCCAACAAGTCCCTTGGTGGCGCGCGTCGATAACTGCCCCAGGTTCAGGCGGACTCCCCGAATGTAGGTTGCAGAGGCCCAGGGGTTGAAGTGCTAACTCCGTCTCAACAAGCGTTGCCCAACAAGTGATCATTTCGTTCGATCGCACGCCACAAGATCCGTGGCGGCATCCCGCGTCTGTCGGGCTGCAAGACGCCCGAAGGATTATTCGGCCGAGCAGCAGGGGTTTTTTCTTGCTCAGGCGCGGGCAGTGGTAACACAGCGGTAACAGAAGTTGGTGCTCCGGCTGGCTGCCATGCTTCCGTGGTGCTGCTGGAAGTCCTGCGCTACTTGCCCGCGAAGGAGGCTGAGTCCGTTGGCCACAAGTCTCCGCCCATTTTCGCTTGGGCTTTGATGAGGTCCTCAGGATGTTCGCTACCGACAACCCACATGGCCCCGACGAGGAAGAGACCAGGCTCGATACTCTCGCTGTTGAGTTTGAGTAGAGCGTCGACGTCTGCCTGAGCGGCAAAAGTATTGATGCCATTCTCGGTGTCAGTGCAACGTCCGGATGCGATTGTTCCGAGCATGACGTTGTCTGTGACAACCCAGTCACAAGGCAATCCTGATGCAACGTATTCCTCGTGCAGTCGCTCCAGGGACACCCTAGTCGGCGGGGCCGACCTGGGCACCGTGGTGGTCGGCATAGCCGACGTTGACCGAGGCTCCGATTGGGTGCCAATCGGAGCTCCGCCCACGGCACCTGCGCATCCGGTGAAACCCAGCGCCGTGGCTACTGCCAGGATCATGGTTGCAAGTGAAGCGATGCTTTTCATTATTTACTCCCCCCACTCCAAACGTAGGTGCGGTCACAACTTTTCCACCTGTGTCGACCGATCGTGTCCCCGGCCGGGCCTCACTTCGGTGGCCATCCATTTCACCGCGTGAGTGTCCCACGCGGCGTTCGACGTGCGGTCGATCGTCCAGGGGTGGTCATGCGCGAGCCGTGACCGTGATGGCCGCGGTCGAGCCTAAGCCGCGCGCGATGAGCCAGATGGCGAAGAAGATCTCGAACAGGCCACCGGGAACGGTGGAGACGAGGCCGGCGCCGGCGACTCCGGCGAGCTCGAGAAAGCAGCCGGCCGCGAACGACGCGTAACCGACGAATCCCCAGACCGCGAGAAACCGCGGCACGAGGCTAGAGCGGTAGAGCGCGACGCAGAAGAACAGGCTTCCGATACCGAGTCCGGCCATCGCGATGTTGTACGCGAGGAAGTTGGCGCCGGAGACTCCGACGAGCAGGGCGATCGCGCCGACGGCCACCGAGTTGAGCAGCATCATCGCTACGCCCGTGGTGAGGAGTGCGCCGGGGGAGGCGGTCGTCGCGAGGGAGCTGCCGATGCCATAGAAGAGGAAAGCGGCGAGCATGAGCGTGCCGATCCTGCGGGCGATTCTGCGTGCGTTGATCATGGTGTGTCCTGTCTCGAATTGGGAGGTGACCATACGGTGTAAGGGTGAATAGCTAGACGGTACCATACGATGTAAGGTGATGACGAGAAAGATTTCGGCGGACGATGTCGCTCTACAACCACGTCCGGAACACAGACGACATTCTCGACGGGATGCTCAACGTCGTGTACTCCGAGTTCTCGACCCCACACGCCGGAGAGCTGGGGCGTCGGGCCAGTCAGCGGTGCGCCTGTCGACCGGTGTCAGACACCTGTAAGGAATTCCTTGCCGCCCTGACACTCCTGTGGGGGATACTGGGGTGGTCGGTCCCGCGACAGCGGTGTCGAGAAACTTGAGCAACTATGCCAGGAGACCGGATGACCATGACGCAGTCGACCCTCGAAGAAGCTGTAGCGCAGGTAACGGCGGTAGCGGCCGCTCACGCCCAACAGGTCGATTCCGATGGCCTCTACCCCGTTGATTCAGTCGCGGCCCTCCGGTCGAGCGGGCTGCTCGGCCTGGTGATCAGCGAGGACGGTGGCGGCATGGGGGCCGGGCCGGTCGAGTTCACGGAGGTGCTGAGCGCAATCGCGGCGGCGTGCGGCTCTACCGCGATGATCTACCTGATGCATGTCGCGGCCGCGGTTACCGTGGCATCCGCCCCGCCGGCCGCGATGCCGGATCTCCTTTCCCGGATGGCTTCCGGCGAGGTGCTCGGCACCCTCGCGTTCAGTGAGAAGGGGTCGCGATCGCACTTTTGGGCTCCTGTGTCGGAGTCGGTAGCGGACGGGAACGACGTTCGCTTCACGGCCTACAAAAGCTGGGTGACCTCGGCCGGCTATGCCGACGTGTACGTGATGTCGTCGAAGAGTGCGGTCGACCCGGAGACGGTGGACCTGTACGCGATCCCGGCGGGGATCGAGGGCCTGGACATCGCCGGTCCGTGGAGCGGGCTGGGGCTGCGCGGCAATGCGTCGAGCCCGATGGCAGTAGCGGTCACCATTCCGTCCAGTTATCGTATCGGGGAGCCGGGCAGCGGGTTCGGCACAATGATGGCCACCGTGCTGCCGTGGTTCAACCTGGGCAATTCGGCGGTGTCGCTCGGGCTCTCCACCGCAGCCGTTGATGCGGCTGTCGCGCACGTGACCGGTGCCCGGCTGGAGCACCTCGACCAGGCGCTGTCTGCTTTACCGACGATCCGGGCACAGATCGCGAAGATGAGCATCGCATTGACGGCGCAGAAGTCGTATCTTGCACAGGCGGCCGCCAAAGTGGCGAGCCCGGCCGAGGACACTCCGCTCTTCGTGCTCGGAGTGAAGGCCTCCACGAACGATGCCGCGCTGACGATCACCGAATCGGCGATGCGGGTGTGCGGCGGAGCGGCGTTCTCAAAACACCTAGCTATCGAGCGGGCGTTCCGGGATGCGCGCGCGGGGTCGGTCATGGCGCCGACCGCCGACGTGCTTTACGACTTCTACGGGAAGGCTGTCACCGGCCTTCCGCTGTTCTGAGCTCCGGATGTCGAAACTCGTCGGAGCCCCCCTGCTCATCGGGGCAGTCGCCTACACCCCCAACGTCGTTCCCATCTGGGAAGGCATCCGCGAATATTTCGACGAACCGGAAACGGCGATGGATTTCGTGCTGTTCTCGAACTATGGCCGCTTGGTCGACGCACTGCAGGCGGGGATGATCGACATCGCCTGGAACACGAATCTTGCGTATGCGCGGGCCGTTCTTCAGACCGACGGGCACGTGCGGCCACTCGCAATGCGCGACACGGACGCCACATTTTCAACGGTGTTCGTCGCGGCGGCGGGAAGCGGCTGGTCCGGCCCCGGCGACATCGCGACCCGGCGCCTGGTCCTCGGGTCGGCGGACTCAGCGCATGCCGCAATTCTGCCGCTGCACTATCTGCGTGAAGCCGGCGTGGATGTCGATCACCTGCACATTCAGCGCTTCAACAGTGACATCGGCAAGCACGGTGACACCGGTCGCAGCGAGCTGGACGCGATCGATGCGGTGCTCGCCGGTGATGCTGATGTCGCTGCGATCGGTATCACGGTGTGGGAGAACATCGGCCGCGGCGACCTCATGCCGGGCATGCTGGAGCCGGTCTGGCAGACCGAAACCTACTCGCACTGCATGTTCACCGCGCTCGACACCCTGCCCGAGTCGGTCTATGCACCGTGGGTGTCGAAGCTGCTCGCCATGGACTGGGAGGTTCCGGCACACCGGCGCATCCTCGAACTGGAGGGTCTGACCCGATGGGTCGAACCACACCTCGAGGGCTACAACGGACTGTTTGCGGCGATCAAGGAGCAGGGCGTGGACGCCCGATGGTAGTCATGGCGCTGATGCGCACCGTCGAGCAAATGGCCGAAGGCGACACGGCAGAGTTTGCGGTGGCCTCGGCGAGCGAACTGGAACTCGTGCGCCGATGGTGCGAGAAAACGGGCAACACCCTCGTCAGCACCCTGATGGCCGAACAGGACACCGGCCACGTGACCGTGGGCCGAGGACGGCCGCGCAACCCCGGCAGCATGATCCCCGCCGACCGGATGCCCGGGGCGAGGCTCTGGCTCTACACGAACTTCCACTGCAACCTGGCCTGCGACTATTGCTGCGTCGCCTCGTCGCCGAAGACCGATCCGCGATTGCTCGGCATCGACACCATTCAGGCACTCGTCACCGAGGCCGCCGACTGGGGCGTGCGCGAGCTGTATCTCACGGGCGGCGAGCCGTTCCTGCTGCCGGACATCGACGTCATCGTGCGGGCCTGCGCCGACCGGCTGCCGACCACACTGCTGACCAACGGCATGCTGTTCCGCGGCCACGGGCTGCGCAAACTACAGGCGATGCCTCGTCAAGGTTTCGCGCTCCAAATCAGTGTGGACTCACCCACAGCAGAGGTCCACGACTCGCACCGCGGCGCCGGGAGCTGGGAACGGGCCCTTGCCGGCATTCGGGTCGCACTCGACGAAGGTTTCACCGTGCGGGTCGCGGCGACGATCTCAGCGCACGACGACCCGGCCCTCGATGAGCTGCACGCGCTATTCGACGGGCTCGGAATCCCGCGAGCCGACCAGGTCATCCGCCCCATCGCGCATCAGGGCGTCGCCGAAGAGGGGGTCGCGTTCACGCGCGAATCTTTGATCCCCGAGGTGACCGTGACGGCGGACGGTATCTACTGGCATCCCGTCGCCGCCCTTGACGAAAACGCGCTCGTGAGTCGCCAGATACTGCCCCTTGCCCCCGCGCTCGACCGGGTGAGCGAACTCTTCACCCAACAGTGGTCATCGGCAACGGCGACCACCTCGATGTTCGCCTGCGCTTGAAACGAAAGGAGAGCGCCATGACCACTACCCGCGCCATCGCGCCGACCCAGATCAACCAGATCGAGACCGGGCGTCTCACTCGCGCGGTGCTTGCCGCCGTGCGGATCGCAGTGGGGTTGATGTGGCTACAGAATGTGAACTGGAAGCGCCCGCCCGACTTCGGGCAAGCTGCCCAGAATGGCCTCTACCAGTACACCGCGGATGCGGTGCAGAATCCGGTGCTCGGAGCGTTCAGCTGGCTGGTGCAGAATGTCATCTTCCCCAACTTCGCTCTCTTCGGCTGGGGTGTGCTGATCGCAGAATTCTGCCTCGGCGCGTTCCTGCTCGTGGGATTCCTGACACGCTTCTGGGCGGCCATCGGCATCCTGCAGACCATCGCCATCACCCTCTCGGTGCTGAACACCC
Organism: Cryobacterium sp. HLT2-28; assembly: GCF_004402495.1. Classification (GTDB taxonomy): domain Bacteria; phylum Actinomycetota; class Actinomycetes; order Actinomycetales; family Microbacteriaceae; genus Cryobacterium; species Cryobacterium mannosilyticum. The sequence continues at coordinate 110,472 of NZ_SOFH01000007.1, forward strand.
CCGGGGAGTGGCAGTGGAGCTACTACCTGATGTTCGCGGCGCAATTCGTCATTCTGGCAACCGCCGCCGGAAGGATCGCCGGCGTCGATGGACTGCTGAGACCCCGGTGGTCGCTCGCCTCGGGTCGGCCGGGTCGGATTGCGATGGCCCTCTCATGAGCGCCGGCACTCCTACCGGTAGTACTGCTTCCACCTCAGCAATCTGGCGCACCCGGGGCCTGATCGTCGCCGGTTTCACCGCGCTCAGCTCGCTGTTCTCGCTGCTGCACTACACGCCGCTGCAGTTCGTCTCGGTCAACCTTGTGCAAGCACTCGTCCTGGTCATGCTCGGTGCCCTCGCCGCGCTCGGCTGTGCACTACGGATGCCCGCGCTCCTGCTTGCGGCCGGAACGATCCTCATCGTCGTCGGGCTGGTGCGCCTCGTCACCTACGCTGCGACGATCGGCATTATCTCCGGCTCTGTCAACGCCGCCGCCCTGATGACCGGACTCGGCACCGCCCTCACCGCCATTTGGATCACTTCGCGGCCGATGCCGAAGCGTAGTTAGTCATCCACCCTGGTGGATGGCTCGCCGTGGCCGATCTGCGCCCGCGAAGTCGACAGTGGTGACGCTCGTGCCGAAACGCACGTCGACGCGGCGAGTGCCGAGGATCTTCTCGCTCATCGCCAGCAGGCGTGTCATGTCGAGCCGGTCGCACGCGTGGCGTGCTTTTCAGTAGGCGGCCCGGAGCGCCTTGACGAGGACCTTCGGGTCGCGGAGGCCACGGAAGATCGGCGGGATCTCCCGGTCGACCCTGAGAAGCTCGTACACCGCGTGCATGGCCCCGTGGATCGAGTACTCCACGGTGAACACCACGTCGCCGGGAAGCTCGGTGAACTGACCGAGGAACGCGAAGTTCTGCGCTCCGTCGGGGATGACCTTGGGGCGGTCCCCGGGAACGCGCCGGGCGAACAGTGCGGAGGCGTACGGCATCATCGAGGTTGTGACGTCGGTCGTGGCGAGCACCTCGTCGAGGATGTCCTCGAAGCCGAGCTGGTGGATGAGCTCGGTGAGGATCTCGGTGCCGGTCGCCTGCGACATCTTCTTCTTGATGTAGTCGCCCTCGTTGTCGATCTCCAGCCCCCAGCCCCACATCGTGTAGGTGCCATCGGGCTGATTCGCGAAATGGGGCTGGCCCACCACGACCGCCGACAGATACCAGCCCGATTCGATCAACGTCGTCATGGCGCCGGTGCCCAGCTCGTTGCCGGTGTACTCGACCCAGCGCTTGATCAGAGTGTCGCTGTGCATCGTGAGCGTGAACGACTCCCATTTGCTCTCGTCGACGTTGCCGCAGAAAGTGTTGGGGCGGCCGAAGTCGGGCTCCTTCCTGGCCAGTTCCTCCCACAGGGACCAGCTGCCGTCCACGCGGTCCCGGATCAGTGCGGGCACGGTGTCGTTGCCGCCGTAGGTGGTGTCGGCGACGATGGATCCGATGGTGAGAAAGGCGAGGTCGTTCCGGTCGAGGTTGATCGTCGAGCTTCCGGTCGAGTCCTCCACGTGCAGGCGCGTCGCGCGGCGGCGCTGGGGGGAGTGGGTGAAATCGACATCGGTGACGCGCGTGCCGAAGCGGACGTCGACGCCCTGGGCCACCAGCCAACGTTGGAGCGGCACGATCATCGAGTCGTTCTGGTTGTACTTCGTTCGCCGCACCCCGGAGAGTGTGTCGAGGTTGTCAAACTCCTGGATGAAGCGCAAGAAGTAGCGGCGCAGCTCGGCAGCGGAGTTCCACTTTTGGAACGCGAACGTGGTGCGCCACATGTGCCAGAAGTTGGTCTGCAAGAAATGCGCACTGAAGAGGTCTTCGATGCGGCGGGCGCCGAGGGCCTTCTCGCTCAGGGCGAGCATGCGCGTTATCTCCAGCCGGTCGCGCGGGGTCAGGCCGTAGTCGCCGGCGTTCAGGATGCGGTGTCGCGCATCAGCCAGCCGTGCCTTGCCATGGGTCTCGTGCTTGTCGTTCCAGTCCAGGATCTCCTCCCGGACGGTGACGTCCGGGTTCTCGAGTGAGGGGATCTGCGAGAAGAGATCCCAGGTGGTCTGGTACACCTCTTCGCAGAACATCCGGGCCCCGCGCGTCACCATGGCGCCGGGCATGGCGGGGGAATCCACGGCATCCATGGCACCGCCGACGTGCCCCAGCTCCTCGAGGATGTGGATGTTCCCGCCGGGCACCCCGGCGTCGCGGATGGCGAAGGCGGCGGCCGCCATACCGGCGATTCCGCCGCCGACGATCCACAGGTGCGCCTGTTTCGGGTCGATTGTCATGGTCGTGCCTCTCCATCAGCTCTCGCTACACATTCGGACTCTGCTCATTTCGGAGCGTAGTCCGTATGTTAGATTTGGTGCAAGTCGGGTCGAAAGCGTTCGAACACGAGCCTCGCCACCCCGTTCGGAAGGATTGCCACTCGTGACACCTACGCAGGCCCCGCAGATGCTGGCCACCGTCGGCCGGCGTGCGCGCAACAAGGCCGACAAGCAGGAACGGATCTTTGCGGCTGCCGAAGAGCTGTTCACGAGGCTGGGCTACTCGGCCGTGACCACGCAGATGATCGCGGACCGGGCGGACGTCGGAACGGGCACGCTGTTCCGCTACGCCGACTCCAAGGCGGAACTGCTGATGATGATCATGAACGAGAAGATGCGGCTCGACACCCGCGAGGGTATCGCCGCCGCCGCGTCCGGCACGTCACCGACCGAGGCGATCATGGCACTGCTGGCACCCCAGATCCACCTGCCGCCGGCCTGCCCGGAGAACACCGCCGTGTATCAGCGGGAGATCCTCTTCGGCACCGAGCAGGGGCAGTACCGCACCGAGGCGCTCGCCCGGATCTCCGAACTCGAGAACGCGATCGGGGACATCCTGGAGAGGTTCACCAGCACGCACCGGGTCAGGCCGGGGGTTGACCTCACAGGTGCGGCGCGAACCACCTTCTCCACGCTGCACATGGAGCTGATCCGCGTCAACATCGGTCGCGGGGACCCCCGGACGCTGACGGCGACCCTGCGCTCACATGTCGACGTGCTGTTGTACGGCGTGCTCGCCCCGAGGTGACGAGAGCTTCGAAACCGTGGTCGTCACCCGGAAACGCAGGATCGGGCCCCTGAGGCACGGCCGGCTCCGCTCAGCCGATCCGGGCCACCGTCGCCGCGTAGCCGTCGGTGACGCCGATCTTCACGGCCACGGAGAGGCCGGTCGTCTCGTGGGCGACCAGGACCGAGTTGGCCGACGGCGCGCGGCGGGTGAGGGCATCCACTTCGGTCGTGATCGCGGTGGCGATGAGCGGAGCGGCCGGGAACAGGGTGTCGACTCCGGGCACGGCGAGCACGGCCTCGTCGAGACGGTCGGCCTGGGGGAGAACGTCGCTCATCGCTGCTCGGATTCGCTCGGGGGAGTGGCCGGCCTGAGGTACAGGTCGCGGATGGTGATGTCGATCGCGGCGATGGTCAGGTCCGTGTGCTGGCCGAGGGCCGCGTAGAGGGCCTGGCGCAGGGCCTGCGCCCTGGCCGGGATGTTCTCCCCTCCTCGTCGCGCTCGGAATCAAGCCCGGCGAGAACGGCTCGGTCTACCTGGTCAAGAGTTTCCTGGTGGGATGGACGGTCTCTGGCTTGTTGAACTCTTCAGTTTGAAGCACCGGTACACGTTCATGACCACCGTGAAGGAAGTGGGATCCGTGCTGTCGGGCGGATTGGGGCCGATCATCGCGGCGGCCGTCGTTGTCGCCACGGGCCCAGCTGGGTTCCCGTGGCCGCAATCATCATGGCCTACGCCGCAATCAGCTTGGTCAGCGGCTACTTCGCGCCCGAAGCCCGGGGCCGCGACCTGAACGCAGAGGAAGACGCGTGCTGACCGGGGGGAAGCGGTGCGGATGGAGGCAGCGTGCAGCCTCCTCGAGACGACCGGGCTGGCAGTGGGGGAGATCGCGCGAGCATGCGGATTCGGAACCCCTGAAACCATGAATCGAGCGTTCCGGCGTCGCCTCAACACCACCCCCGGCAACCATCGAGATCGCTTCGGGCCCGCCTGACCCTCATCCGGGCCAGGGGCTTCCGGCCCGTGCAGTTATGTGCCGGTTACCTACGCGATCAAGTTGTGCAGATCGACCCCGAAGAGGGCAACGAGAGGCCACAGCACAACCGCCGCCAGACCCTCCAGAATGTTGCCGGGAACATTCCATGCCACCAAATAGCCCTGGGTAGCAGCGACCACTACCCCGATCACCAGATACACGATCCCGATCAGACCTATTCCGCGACTGCCTATTCCGCGCCTGCTCATTTTGCGCCTGCCAATTCCGACTCTCGTCGCTCATCTGCCCCGCGGGTGTGTTTCCCGTCATAGTAGCGCTGGAGTGGTCCTCCTTCGATTCCTGGGCGCGGTCCGGGCGCGAGCGTTCGCACAGAATGGCTGTCGCTGGTCCACAATGACGGCATGCGCACGTTCGGGGTCGAGGAGGAACTGCTCATCGTCGACCCTGCCGACGGTCGGCCGCTGCCTCTGGCCAGCGAGCTCCTGGCCTCCAGCAGGACCGCGGCTGGTGTCTTGTCGGCGGTCGGCGGCGCCGTCCTCGCGCTTGAATTCAAACAGGAGCAGATAGAGGTTCAGACCAGCCCGTGCTCAAGCCTTGATGGCCTGTTCGAGGAAATTCTCCGGGGGCGCGACACGGCCGACGCCGCTGCGCGGGCCGTAGGGGCCCGGGTCGCCGCCCTGGCCACGTCCCCGGTGGCGACGGCCCCTCACACGACTCCTGTTCCTCGGTATGCGGCCATCATGGACAGCTTCGGCGTCACGGCCAGGGACCAGTTGACCTGCGGGCTGCACGTGCACGTTTCCGTCGATTCGGACGAGGAAGGTGTAGCGGTACTGGACCGGATCCGCATCTGGTTTCCGGCGCTGGCCGCCCTGAGCGCGAATTCGCCGTACTGGAACGGTGATGACACGGGGTACGCCAGCTACCGGACGCAGGCTTGGGGCCGGTGGCCGACCGCTGGGCCGGTTAAGCTGTTCGGCTCGGCTGCCGGTTACCACGCCTTGATCGCCGGGTATATCGCGTCCGGCGTTCTGCTGGACGAAGGGATGGTCTACTTTGACGCCCGGCTGTCCCGGAAGTACCCCACTGTAGAGGTCCGCGTGAGCGATGTCTGCTGGTACGCCGAGGATGCCGTCCTCATCGCGGGGCTGGTCCGTGCGCTGGTGGAGACGGCCGTAAGAGAATGGAGGCGCGGCATCCCACCGCGCCCGGTCCCGGCCGCGTTGCTTCGCCTGGCCCTCTGGCGGGCCAGCCGGTCTGGAATGAACGGTGATCTCCTGCACCCCGTGGACAACCGGCCGCAACCGGCGCCGGAGGTTATCGAAGCACTTCTCAGCTACGTCAGCGCCGCCCTGGCCGATTCCGGTGACCTCGCCTGCGTGCGATCCGGGCTGGCCGCCATTACGCGGAGGGGAACCGGGGAAGGCAGGCAACGCGCCATGCTCGCTCGCACAGGAGAGCTATCCGCCGTGGTCACCGATGCCATCCGTTCAAGCTGTTGCTCGCAGTCGCCTGGCAGGAGCGCCGCCGGTGGCGGGATCCTCAGCACGGAGTGAGTCACGAAAGCGGTGCATGTGTCCAGCTCATTGTTGCGGCCCTGGCGCGAGAGTATCGTCATTGGAAAGAGGCTGGTCCGGAATGCTGAAGATGCGATCAGCCGGCGCAGCCTCACTATCTTCGACCGACGTGAGGTGGGAACAATGAGTGAGGCCGACAAGATCAGGAACGCGGCTGAAAAGGCCGCGGGAAAGCTCAAGGAGAGCGCAGGCAAGATCGCGGGGGACAAGTCGCTCGAGACTGAAGGCAAGACCGATCAGGCCAAGGCGAGTCTGAAGCAGGCCGGCGAACATGTGAAAGACGTGTTTAAGAAATAGCGAACGTCCCCGGTTGTCCGGGGAATTCCGGGAACAATGGAAAGGAACACCATGAACATGCTGCTCATCGTCGTGGCCATCATCGCGGTCGTCCTCTTGCTGACGGGCGGTTTTGTCCAGTCGTTGAATTTCCTATTGTGGGTCGGTGTGATCCTCCTGGTGATCGCGGTGATTGCATTCCTGGTGCGTTCGATGTCGGGTCGCCGAAGCACGTGACACCGCTGAACCGGGCACTGACCGTACGCTGACCACAGGCATATTCTCACCAGCAGCGAAACGTTCGCGAATCGACGTGCGGAGGTCCACCATGAACGAAGAGACAGCGACACCGGCATCTGGCGAAAGCGGGGCGTCTCAGTCTGCGAAGCCAGGAGAGCCGGACGCGGACAGCCCGGTTGGAGATATGTCAGTAGAGGGCGAAACCGAAGTAGGTCCGTACCCGTCCCTGACTCACATCGAAAATATGGAGCAGGCAGACCTGCCAGCAGTAGCCGACAACACCGCCGAATGAGTGCCCAGCCAGGGCGAGTGACGTCGACGGGTTAACCCGCCGAGACTCGGAACCACCACCCCGGACGCCGATCTCGACGGGCGCCACAGGCAACCCTTGGCTCGCGCAAGGCACACGTGGCCACCGCGCGGCTCCGCGTTCCTGCCGACGAAAGGTCCGCTCAGCCGATCCGGGCCACCGTCACCGCGACCTCCGCGATCTCCTGCTCCTCATACTCGCGCAGGTGTTCCACGATAGCGTCGTGCACCCGGCGGCAGACCTCGGTCGCCGGGTAGCCGTCGGTGACGCCGATCTTCACGGCCACGGAGAGGCCGGCCGTCTCGTGGGCGACCAGGACCGAGTTGGCCGACGGCGCGCGGCGGGTGAGGGCATCCACTGCGGTCGTGATCGCGGTGGCGATGAGCGGAGCGGCCGGGAACAGGGTGTCGACTCCGGGCACGGCGAGCACGGCCTCGTCGAGACGGTCGGCCTGGGGGAGAACGTCGCTCATCGCTGCTCGGTTTCGCTCGGGGGAGTGGCCGGCCTGAGGTACAGGTCGCGGATGGTGATGTCGATCGCGGCGATGGTCAGGTCCGTGTGCTGGCCGAGGGCCGCGTAGAGGGCCTGGCGCAGGGCCTGGGCCTTGGCCGGGATGGGCTCGCCCTGGTACACGGCGGCGTCGATCTGGATCGTGATCGGGGTGCCCGGCACGGTCACGTCACCGTCGAGGCGACAGCGGCCGACGATGATGTTCGGGGTCTCGTCGCCCGTCGCCCGCAGGATTCCCCGGACCGCGCCCTCGGTGACCACGAGCTTCGCGGTCGGTGACGAATGCTCGATGGGGATGTCGCGGCCCGAGCGGGCCTCCAGGTTGATGTTCTGCAGGATCGACCTGACCCAGCTGTCGCTGCGGGCCGACTCGCGCTCGACGTCGCTGGAGAGCAGGGAACGCTGCACGCCGTGGAGGCGTTGCAAACTGCGCAGGGCGATCTGGCACTCCGGCGAATCGTCGATGGACGGATCAGCGGGGGCACGATCCCGGTCGAGGTAGTCACTCAGCTCCTCGATCGTGTGGCCGGCCAGGTGGGCCGCCTCACGGTCGGCGGTGTCCAGGTCGAAGGTCAGGAACGGCTCGTCTGGTGAGGTCATCGCCATTCCTCCATTTCCCGGAGCAGAGTTTTGCGTGCTCGAGCGAGCAGGCCACGAACAGTTGAAACCGGCAGCTCCAACTCTTCGGCGATCTCACCGTAGCTGTAATCGGCGAGTTCTCGGAGCGTCCAGCACCGTCGCTGGTCCTCCGGCAGTTCGGCCAGAACGCGTGAGAGTGCTTCGGTCTGAGACTCCGCTTCGGCCAGTCTATGCGGAGACTGGTGCTCGGGTGCGGTTGGTTCGGTGAGATCGATGTTGGCGTGATGGCGTCTCGCCCGCAACCGGTCGATGCTTTTTCGGCTCACGATGCGCATCAGCCAGCTCTTGACGGCGCCGCCGTCTTCGAGGGTGGAGAGCTGCTGCCAGGCCGTGATGAACGACTCCTGCACGACGTCGTCCATTTCGTCGTTCGACCCCAGCACCCGTGAGGCGTACACCCGCATGAGCGGTCCGTATCGGCGCACGATCACCTCGAACGCCCGCACGTCCCCGTCAGCCGCGCGGTCGGCCAGGGTCAGATCGGAGGCCGTGTCGAGTGCGGAGGGGACCTGGTCTCTCAGCGTCGCCGGCATTGCCACCTCTCTCCTGCAGTCACTTCGTATCCCGAGATTTTCGCAGAACCCTGTGACAAATATGCCACGGCTTGCGTCTTAGACGTGAATGAACGAATCGAACCCAGGCCCTGGTCTCGCACGACTGTGGGCCACAACGATTGAAGTCTCCTATGAATCTGAGCAGTACCACTTCGCCGCCGGCCGGCGCTTCGGCGGCCGAGCCCGCGTCGGCGACACGACCAGGCCGCACCATCATCGACGACAGTGTGGTGGTCAAGGTCATCGACGTTGCCGCCCGCGACGTCGCGGGAGTGCATGCGCTCGGCACGGGAGGACAGCGGGCCCTCGGGGCCATTCGTGAAGCCATAGCCGGTGAGGAGAGCGTGGGCGTCACCGTCCGCATCGAGGACGACCGGGTGGGCGTTGACATCTCGCTCGTCGCCGCCTATCCGGTGCCGCTCCCGCAGGTGGCCGCCGATGTCCGCGCCGCGGTGATCGCGGCAGTCGAAGGGCTGGTGGGGTTCCAGGTGACCGAGGTCAACGTGACCTTCGCCGACCTGCACCTGCCGGACGCCGACGACGAGGACGTCCCGGAGCGCTCCGAACGTTCGGTGGACCGGTCATGAGTCACCTTCCGGCATCGCGGGCTGAGCCGACGGAGACTTTTGACGAGCTCCTCGCCGGGACGAGCGACAGTAGCGCTCCGGACACGCATCCACAACCACTGACTTTCGCCTGGCGCACCCGCGCCGAGCTTCCCCCCACGAAACACCGAACGAAAGTGAGACCAGCATGAGCGCATCCGACAAGGCCAGCAACGCCGCAGAGGACCTCAAGGGGAGGGTCACCGAGGCCGTCGGCAAGGCAACCAACGACGACTCCAAAGTCGCGGAGGGCAAGGGCGAGCAGGCCTCAGCCAGCGCGAAGAAGGCCGGCGAGAACATCAAGGACGTCTTCAAGAAATGACGGTTCGGGAGCGTGCGGCGGGCCACCAGGCCTGCTGCACGCATCCCATCCCTTCCGGGGATCGCGCTCGGCCCGAACCCGTTCTCGGGCGTCCCGACCCCATTCAACACAACCTCACCCAGGACCGTGACCTCATGCAGCTCTCCTTCCCGATCGCGCCGTTCCAGGCGCGGGGACCACTCAGCTCCCAGCTCCTGACCGCGCTCTCGCTGCCCGCGAACGACTCCGGCTCCAGCCTCGGCGGGTTCATCGTTGCCACTGCAGAAGCGCTCGCGCGGTGCACCGACATCGTCAACGACGACGATCTCCAACTCTCCCTTTTCCTGCTCTACGGCCTGCACTACGGCGATGTCGTGCAGTCGGACGCGGCGTGGGAATGGCACCCCACGACCATCGTCGCCCGGGTGGCCATCGAACAGGCCCTCGAAAGCACCCTGCGGGCGACCGTGCCCCAACCCCCGCTGCCGGCCTCGAGCCAGGACGCCGTCGCCCGGGCCCTCTACTCGCTGACCATCGACGACCAGGGTCCCAGCCTGTCCCGGTACCTGGCCCGGAAGGCGACCGCGGAACAGGCGGTCGAGTTCATCGTGCACCGGTCGATCTACACTCTCAAAGAAGCCGACCCGCACTCGTGGGCCATCCCACGGCTGACCGGGCGCGCCAAGGCGGCCCTGATCGAGATCCAGGCCGACGAGTACGGCGGCGGACGCCCTGAACGCATGCACTCGAGCCTGTTCGCCGACACCATGCACGGGCTGGGCCTCGACACCCGCTTCGGCGGTTACGTCGACCAGGTTCCGGCACTCGTGCTCGCCTCGTTCAACATGATGAGCCTGTTCGGGCTCAACCGGCGCCTGCGCGGCGCCATCGTCGGCCACCTCGCCGCCTTCGAGATGACCTCGGCGATCCCGAGCCGGCTCTACGGTGACGGCTTCCGCCGCCTGGGCTTCAGCGAGACGATCACCCGCTACTTCGACGAGCACATCGAAGCGGATGCCGTGCACGAGCAGATCGCCGCCCGTGACCTTGCCGGGGCGCTCGCCGAGGACGACCCGCTCACGCTCCCCGACATCATGTTCGGCGCCGCCGCCTGCCTGGCCATGGACGGCTGGGTCGCCGAGCGCCTGCTGGCGAGCTGGCAGTCCGGGCGCAGTTCGCTCCGAAGCCCGCTTCCCGAGTCGACCGGGCGGCCCCTGGCCGGGACTGCGGTGGCCTCGTGACCCCCGCGGCGTCGCATCCTCCCGTGACGATCACGGCCTGCCCCGACGGGCCGCTGCTCGTGCGCGGAGACGTCGAGATCATGGCCCCCGGCGGCCCCGTTCCCCGCACTCGGCGCACCGTGGCGCTCTGCCGCTGCGGGGTATCCATGATCAAACCGTTCTGCGACGGCACGCACAAGCTCGTCGGCTTCACGACCGCGCCGAACGACCCTGCCGGGCCCGGCAGCTGAGACCAGGCGCTCGCACACCGAGTCGCCGAACGACCGGGGGCCGCCATCGAACGGGCGAACTGCGGCCCCCACTCTCCTGACTAACACCCTTGCGAATCGACCGAAGCACGCTGGAGAACCCATGAAACTGCCGGGCAGACGCCATCGTCGCACCGCAGCATCCTCACCTGGGCCGGAGCTTGCCGCTCCTGCCCCCGACGACCCGCGCAAGCCGGCCTCCCCGGCCGACGTCTCGAAACGGGCCTGGCTCTACGCGCTGCGCCGAACGGTGAGCGAGTTCGGCAGGGACCAGTGCACCGACCTTGCCGCCGCGCTGACCTACTACGCGGTGCTGTCGCTGTTCCCGGCCCTGATCGCGCTCGTGTCCCTGCTCGGCGTCGTCGGCCAGGGCAAACGGTCGGCCGACACCCTGCTGTCGATCCTCGGCTCCGTCGCCCCCGCGGAGGCGCTTCAGGTGATCCGCGGCCCGATCGAGCAGTTCAGCACGTCGCCGGCGGCCGGGTTCGCGCTCGTGGCGGGCATCGCGGTGGCGGTCTGGTCGGCATCCGGTTACGTGGGCGCGTTCGGCCGGGCGATGAACCGCATCTACGAGGTCGACGAGGGCCGGCCGTTCTGGAAGCTCAAGCCGGTGCAGCTGCTCGTGACCGTGACCGCCATCCTGCTCATCCTCGTGGCCGCGATCGTTCTCGTGCTCTCCGGCCCGGTGACGGACGCCGTCGGCAACGCCCTCGGCATCGGCGAGACCGCCCGGGTGGTCTGGTCCGTTCTCAAATGGCCGCTCCTCGCGGCCGCCGTCGTGCTGTTGATCGCCATCCTCTATTACGCCACCCCTAACGCCCGGCAGCCCCGGTTCCGCTGGCTGAGCCTCGGCGCGGTGCTGGCCCTGCTCGTGATCGTTGCGGCGTCCGCCGCGTTCGGGTTCTACCTGACCACCTTCGCGGACTATGCGAAGACCTACGGGTCCCTGGCCGGCATCGTGGTGTTCCTGCTCTGGCTCTGGCTGGCCAACCTTGGGCTGCTGTTCGGGGCGGAATTCGACGCTGAACTCGAACGGGGCCGCGAGCTTCAGGCCGGAATCGCCGCCGAAGAGACCATCCAGCTGCCCCCGCGGGACACCCGCACCAGCGACAAGGCGGCCGCGAAGGAACGGAAGGCCGTCGAGGCCGGTCGCCGGATCCGGGACGCCCACCGCCGGGGCCGCCCGGCGAAACAGCCCTAGCCCTCGGGAGGCCGGGTCTGCCTGACGCTGTTCCGCCCGGCGAAGCGAGGTGCTAGCGTGCCGGGATGAAACAGAGAGAGCTCTTCCTCCAGTCGGATGCCGCGTTGCGCTCCGTCATCGACCGGATCACCCCCGCGCAACTGCACCTCCCGGCGCCCGGCGACTGGTCCCGCACGCCCAACCCCGCCCTGCGCGACATCCTCGCGGACCACGCCCGCGACGAGGCCTGGCTGCCCGCCGTGCTGGCCGGACGCACCATCGCCGAGGTCGGCGACGACTACGCCGGCGACCTGCTCGGCGACGACCCGATCGGAGCCTACGACCGGCTCAACGACCTCGCCACCGCGAGTGTCACCGCCGAGCTCGACCCGGAGAAGACCGTGCACCTGAGCTACGGCGACTTCCCCCTCGCCGAGTACCTGCAGCACGTGAGCATCTACCGTGCCTTCCAGGCCTGGTCGATCGCGAAGCTGATCGGGCTGGGCTTCGCGATGCCCGCGCCCCTGGTCGAGAACCTGTGGAAGCAGATCGGGCCGCAGATCCCCGGCTGGCGGGAGATGGGCGTCTTCGGGCCTGAGGTCGACGTGCCGCCGGACGCCGACCGGGAGACACAGCTGCTCGGCAAGACCGGCTACTGGGTGCCCTGACTCAGATCCAGTCGTTGCGCTTGAACAGCACGTAGAGCAGCGCCGACAGCCCCACGATCAGGCCGAGCGAACTGTAGTAGCCGAACTCCTGGCTGAACCCCGGGTAGGGCACGTTCTGGCCGTAGAACCCGGTGATCGCCGTCGGCACGGCGATGATGGCCGCATACCCGGTCACCTTCTTCGTGATCACGTTGAGCCGGTTCCCCTGGATCGCGAGATTGGCCTCGAGGATGCTGGTGGCCAGGTCCCGCAGGCTCTCGGTCCATTCCATCGCCCGCAGCACATGGTCGTAGACGTCCTGGAAGTACGGCCCCATCTCGTCACCGAGCAGGTGCAGGTCGCGGCGGAGCAGCGTGTTGACGACCTCGCGCATCGGCAGGATCACCCGGCGCAGGGTGACCAGGCTCTTGCGGAGCTCGAAGGAACGCCGCTGCACCTGCTCCTGGTCGGCGGTGGGAACGAAGAGCTGGCTCTCCAGCTCCTCGATCTCGTCGTCGAGGGCCTCGACCGCCTCGAAATAGCCGTCGACGAGGTAGTCGAGCAGCCCGTGCACCAGGAACGCGACCCCGTTCTTCGCGAGGTCGGGGGAGGAGTCCCACCGGGCGACGACCTCGTCCACGCCGAAACGGCCGTTCCGGTGCACGGTCACGAGGGCGCGGTCGGTGATGAACGCTGCGATCTCGTGCGTGGTCACCCGCGAGGTGGCCGGGTCGAGGGCGGCTGAGTAGGCGGAGAGGAAGAGGTGGTCGGGATAGCGGTCGAGCTTGGGTCGCTGGCCGAGGCTGAGCGCGTCTTCGACCGCGAGTTCGTGCAGCCCCAGCTCCTCTGCGAGGAGGGCGAGCTCGTCCTCGCCCGGATCGTCAAGGTCGACCCACACCACCGAGTCGGCTGCCTCGAGGTGCTCGGAGACGTCGGCGAGCGAGAAGTCCTCACCGACGAGGAGGCCATCACGGTAACAGCGGGTTCGAGGTGTCTGCACCTCCTCAGTCAACCAGCTATCGCCCGGTTCAGAGCCCGTACAGGTCGTCCCAGCCGTTATTGGACTGTGTACCGGCGTCGGCATAGGCGTATGCGTAGGCCGGTTCGGCGCGGGTGGTCAGCACCCGGGTGCGCTCGCGCAGGTAGGCGACGGCGTCGGCGGTGTCCGGATCCTTGGCCCGGGTCTTCTCCGGCACGCTGAGGAATTCACTGGTCGGGCCGACGACCAGTTGCACCAGCATGGTGTGGCCGTCGTCGGTGAGCGCCGGCAGCTCCAGGAGCTCGGAGCTGTTGCAGACCGGCAGGGCCACCGCCAGTTGCAGCAGCGCGTCCGCTGCGCCGTCGGTGGTGAGGAACGATCTTCCGCAGTACGAGACTCTCTTCATGGAATTGCCTTCCCCCGCGACCGTCTTCGATGGATCAAACCCAGGTCGATGCGGCCAACGTAGCGCGGCCGCGCCGATCCCGCTGTCGGCAGGAATGAGGACACCCGAAAGCGGGGAATGCTCAGGTCACAGGCCGATTCGTTCCCAGCCGGCGAGGCCGGCGGGGGTGTCGATCACCTGTTTGCCGCTGGCATCCGCCAGCTCGATCCGGAAGCTCGGCGCACCGAGCGTGGTGCGCACGGTCAGTTCCGCGCGGGCGTCCCCGTTCGACCAGAGCAGCCGCAGTTGGTCCTCGCCGGGGGTCGCCCAGCTGAATTCGCCGTCGAACGCCGGATGCCCGGTGCGCAGCCGGGCGAGCCCGAGCTGGGCCTGGGTGACCTCGGTGCCCAGGGCCTGGCTGACCTCGTCGGCCGGGTAACGGTGCCGGTTCACGTCGCGGCCGTTCCCGGTCTCGGCGAAGAGGCTGGTGTCGTCGAGTCCGCCGAGCAGGCCGACGTAGTAGACCTGCGGGCGGCCGGGAAGGAAGTGCTGCACGGCGCGGGCGAGGAGGTAGGGCACCGTCTCGCCGGCGAGCGTGCTGAAGAAGGTCGCGTTGATCTGGTGCGGGAGGGTGAACCACTCCGGCACCACCGAGGCGATCGAGGAGTGGCCGTGCGTGGCCACGGCGGCGCGGGCGAAGATGGCGGCCATCTCGTCCTGGCTGATCAACCCGGGACGGTCCCCGTTCGGGCCGGCGTCGATGATTCCGATGCCGTCGTGGGTGTCGAGCACGGTGATGGCGTTCTCCGGCCGGATCTCGAACCAGCGCGCGAGGCGGTCGACGGTGCCGGTGCCGAGGGAGTGCAGCAGAAGCGGGGCGAGCGCGAAGTCGTAGACCCAATCCACGAGCGGGGCGATCGCGAGCTGCTGGCTGTAGTGCGCGTGCACCTCGACCAGCACGTCGACCTGGGCCTGGTGGGCCAGGGCGACGACGACCTTGGTGAACTCGAGAGTCTCCGGCGTCATGAAACTGTCGGTGCCGGGGGTCTTGACGGCGTAGCCGACCGCGTCGAGCCGCACGGTGCTGACGCCCCCATCGGCGAGGGCGCGGAGCACCCGCCGCAGGTAACTGAGCGCAGCCGGGTGGTTCACGTCCAGGTCCACCTGGGTGGGCATGAAGGTCGTCCAGACGAGGTGGCGGCTGCCGTCGGCACCCTGGTAGGCCGTGAATGGCAGGCCGGGGCGGGGACGGTAGAACGCGGTGATCTCCCGCTCAGTGCCGCCGTTCGGGAACACGGTGTCGAAGGTGAGGAACATCCCGGCGAATTCCGAGGCGTCGCCACGGGCCAGCCAGTCGACGAATTCCGCCGAGGAGGACGACACGTGGTTGACGATGAGGTCCGCGGTGAGTCCGCGGGTGCGGGCGAGCGACCGCATCTCGTCCCAGGTGCCGAGGCGAGGGTCGACCGACGCGTGGTCTACGGGGTCGAACCCGGCATCCGCGCCGTCGAAGGGAATGTAGAACGGGAGCACGTGCACGCTCGAGAACGCGCGCAGCGGCCCGTCGAGCACGGCCTGCAACTCGGGGACGGTGCCGCCCAGTCGATCGGCGTAGACGAGCAGCTCAACAGCGGACATTCTGGCTCCCGGCATTCCGGCGGCACACCGGTCGGCGACGCGGCGGCAGTCCGCGACCCGTGAAAGAATCGCGGCACCGGTTCAGAAGTTACGGCACGCGGAAGGTCAGCGCAATTTGCGCGGCACCGCGACGGCCGGCGACGAGCCGAACCAGGAGATCCCGGCGCCGGCGGCCTCCGGGGCGGACTCGTGTGAGGGATCCGTCTGAACCGGGGGAGCCGCCCGCCCGTTTCGAACGTTGGATTCTGGGAAGGGAAAACTCATGCTGTGCCAGTCCTATCCAATCGGTAGGCCGGCTGACCCAGGGTCCCGTGCCTTTGCGACCCCGCCTTGCGACGGGTGTGCCCGTGCGATTGGCGGTGAGAAACCGCCCGGCCGGCATGGGAAGATCAGCAGGCCTCGGAGGCAGTATCGCCGGATGGCGGCGGAACGGCAAGGGCCCCGCCGTGCTGGTCGGTTGTCGACCAGCACGGCGGGGCCGGAGCGGCGGATGTCAGCTGGGGCTGTCGCGGCGGATGGATGCCGGCCTGCCCCTACTCGGGGACCACCAGTGCGGGCGTGTCCTTACGCAGGGTCTCGCCGCGGAAGAAGCTCGGCTGGCGCCAATAGGTCAGGCCCATCACCGCGCCGCCGAGCAGCAGGAGACCGACGCCGATCACGAAGACGAGTCCGATCCCGAAGAGCTCAGAGCCGCTGCCGAAGTCGGGGCTCCAGCTGCTCACCGCGGTCTGCACGAAGACCACGGTGAGAATCAGCCCGCCGAGCCCCGGCACGAGCAGGCGCATCACGAAGTTCCGGATGCTGCTGAACAGGCTCTGCCGGAAATACCAGACGCAGGCGAACGAGGTCAGGGCGTAGTAGAAGCAGATCATCAGGCCCAGCGACATGATCGTGTCACCCAGCACGTCCACGCTGATGACCGTCATGACCGCGTAGAACCCGCCGGCGATGGCACCCGCGGCGATCGTGGCGTAGCCCGGCGAGCCGAACCGCTTGCTGATGGTGGCGAATTTCGGCGGGAGAGCGTTGTAGTGCGCCATCGCCAGCAGCGTGCGCGCGGGGGAGGTCATCGTGGACTGCAGGGAGGAGGCCGAGCTGGCGAGCACGGCCAGCGACATCAGCACGGCGAGCGGTCCCATGATCGGCGACGCGATGGCGGCGAAGATATTGCCCTGGTTGTCGGGGTTGCTCAGGCCGATGCCGTCGACG
Organism: Cryobacterium sp. HLT2-28; assembly: GCF_004402495.1. GTDB lineage: Bacteria > Actinomycetota > Actinomycetes > Actinomycetales > Microbacteriaceae > Cryobacterium > Cryobacterium mannosilyticum. The sequence goes on from NZ_SOFH01000007.1 coordinate 127,079, forward strand.
CCGACACCGGAGACCATCATGGTCGCGACGATGAGGGCGAGGTAGAGGCCGAGCACGACGAGGGCGGTGAGGGTTCCTGCCTTGCCGGCCGTCTTCTGGCCGCCCTTGGTCTCCTCGTTCATGGTGAGGCAGACGTCCCAGCCCCAATACACGAAGATCGCCAGCGAGATTCCGGCGGCGAACTGGCTGAAGCTCTCCACCCTGGTCGGGTCGAACCACGCCCAGTCGAACGGGATCGCCGTCGTCGACGCGGCGGAGCCGGCGCCGATGAGGGCCGTCACGGTGAAGATGCCCAGGACCACCAGCTGGAATCCGACGAGGCTGTACTGCACGAGCTTGGTGGCGTGCAGGCCGCGGTAGCTGACCCAGACGGCGAGAGCGACGAAGGCCAGGCAGGTGGCGATGTTCACGGCGGTGTTGTCGGCCAGCGCGGCCAGGCCGGGATTGCCGAAGACTTCGCCGAGGAAGACGTAGAAGAAACTGACCGCGACGCCGGCCAGGCTGGAGAGCACGATGATGTTGGCGGCGAGCATGCCCCAACCGCCCATCCAGCCGACGAACGGTCCGAACGCCTTGGTGGTCCAGGTGAACGACGTGCCGCTGTCGGGGGAGTCGGCGTTGAGCTCGCGGTAGGCCAGGGCGACCAGGATCATCGGGATGAAGGCGACGATGAAGATCGCCGGCACCTGGAATCCGACCTCGCTCACGGTGGCGCCGAGGGAACTGGTCAGGCTGTACGCCGGGGCGACCGAGGACACGCCCATGACGACGACGGCGAGGAGGCCGAGCTGGCCGCCCTTGAGGCCCTTCCTGGTGATGCCGTGGGTGGATCCGGCCGCGTCGTGCAGCTGGTTGCTGTGCACGTGCGGCTGGTGGTCGCCGGTGGGGGAGGCCGGGGCTGGCCGGGTCGAGAGGTCGGTCATGGTGATCCCTTTCATGCGTCTTCACTGACGATGTGTGGGTGGGGACGGCGGGCGCGAGGGGAGGGATGGCGTCGCGCTGCCGACTAAATGAATTGGGTTCGTTTAGTTTGAGCCGGGCGGCAGAGGAATGCAAGCGAATCCGAAAGAAAAAGATAACATTCCGGATGTTTGCACCGTCCTCAGGCGTCAGGCCCCGGCCTGGTGGCAGGGACAGCCGCGAGCAGCGCCTCGAGCCCGAACTGGAAGGCAACGTCGGCGGGGCGCTCCCCGGTGCTCCGATCCTGGCCGAGGACGGCCGCGGTGAACGTCGGGCTCGAGTCGGCCAGCTCGCCGGTGTCGAAGATGTCGGCCGGCGCGTTGGCGTCGAGGGCGGAGCCGAAGATGAACGACTCGACGGCGACGATGGCCGGGATGATCGTCTCCACTGGCACGCCGGCCCCGGCCAGTCCCACGGCAACGGTCTCGTACATCTTCAGGGTCTCCGGGGCACCCGTCACCGGCAGCACGGCCACCAGCGGAACCAGGGGAGAGTGCCGGGCGAACACGTCCCGGTAAGACCACGCCCAGCGGCGCATGGCGTCATCCCAGGGCTCTGAGCCGAACCCGCTCACGTCGACCATGGTCATCACGTGGTCTTCCAGCCACTGCAGCACCTCCTGCTTGGAGGAGACATGGTTGTACAGCGCGGAGGGAGCGACCTTCAGGGTCCTCGCCAGGCTCGACATGGTGAAACCGCCGTAGCCCTCGGTCGTGATCAGCGCGAGCGCGGCGGCGGTGATCCGGGTGCGCGACAACACCATCTCCAGGGGGCGCCCGGCGCGGCGTGGCGCGGCACTGGCGTCGGCGGTCATCCGGCGGCTCCTCTCGAAGAGCGTGAGATGGCCAGAGTAGACCATCCGAAATGACCGGTCGTCATTTCGCGGAGGCCGCAGAGAGCAATGCCGAGCACGACCGGCGGTCAGAAACCGCAGTGCGTCAGGTCGAGGCTGTGCTGCGCTCGACCACCACCGCCGACCTCCCGGAGCCGGAGCGGCCCGTGGTTCCCGCGAACCCTTGACACGGACCGGCATCAAAATTACCGTGAGGAATGAGCCGGTGGTTCGGCCGATTGCCTCCCCGGAAGGCGGGCGAACCGGCCGAGATGGTGCAGTCGTGCCGGAGTTTCGTCGATCTCTATTGGGTGATCACCATGACGGCACGGTCAGATTCCCGGCTCCAGTTCCTCGGCGCAACCGACTCGGTCACCGGCTCGAGGTTCCTGGTCGAATCGGCCGGTCGCCGCATCCTCATCGATTGCGGCCTGTTCCAGGGTTACAAGCTGCTGCGCGACCGCAACCGGCTCGCCTTCCCGGTGGCACCGGAGTCCCTTGACGCCGTGCTGCTCACGCACGCGCACCTCGACCACACCGGCTACCTCCCCGCGCTCGTGCGAGACGGCTTCGACGGACCGGTCTACACGACGAAGGGGACCGCGGAACTCTGTTCGCTGCTGCTGCCCGACAGCGGCTACCTCCTCGAGGAGGAGGCGAACTTCGCCCGCAAGCGCAAGTCGTCGCGGCACGAGAACCCACGTCCTCTCTACACGGCGGAGGATGCCGTGACCAGCCTCGAATCGTTCCGGCCCCGGAACTTCGACCAGGAGATCGACCTCGGCGGCGGCATCCGGGCCACCTTCATTCCGGCCGGCCACATCCTCGGGGCGGCCCAGATCCGGCTCTCGGTCGGTGAGTCGACCCTGCACTTCACCGGCGACCTCGGCCGGGCAAACGACCCGTTGATGAACCCGCCGCGTGCGCTGGAGGCCGTCGACGTGCTCGTGGCGGAGTCAACCTACGGGGACCGCACGCACGACCCGGCCGATCCCGAGGCCGAACTGGGCGAGGTGATCCGCCGGGTCGCCGGGCGCGGCGGCGTCATCGTGATCCCCGCCTTCGCGGTAGGCCGGTCCGAGACCGTGCTGCTGCACCTCTCCCGGTTGCGCGACCGCGGCGAGATCCCGGCGATCCCGGTCTACCTGAACAGCCCGATGGCGGTCGACGCCGCTGAGATCTACCAACGCCACCAGGGCGAGCACCGCCTGACCGAGGCCGAGTACCGCAGCATGTACGACCTTGCCCGGATGGTGCGGACCGTCGACGAATCCAAGCTGCTCAACCTGCGCGGCGGCCCGATGATCATCGTCTCCGCCAGCGGGATGCTCACCGGCGGCCGGGTGCTCCACCACATCGTGGCGTTCGGATCTGACCCGCGCAACGCCATCATCCTCACCGGTTTCCAGGCCGGCGGCACCCGCGGCGCCGCCCTCCTCCGTGGTGACGACACGCTGCGCATCTTCGGCCGGGACGTGCCGATCACCGCCGAGGTCGTGGAGATCGGGAGCCTGTCCGCCCACGCCGACTCCGACGAGATCATCGAGTGGATGCGTGCCGCCCCGGCCGCCCCCGCGATGACCTACCTCACCCACGGCGAGCCGGCATCCTCCGACACCCTGCGGTTGCGGATCAAGCACGAACTCGGCTGGAACGTGCGGGTGCCCGAACACCTCGAGCGGATCGATCCGGCCGCTCCCCGCTGAGCCCGACCGCCGGGGATTCCGTGATAATTTCGGCAGACCATGACCGTTCCCCCGAGCACCGAGCCCGCGAGCGATGAATCCGCACGCGAGGAGTCACCGCCCGCACGCCAGCGAGCGCTGACCAGGGTCGAGGTCGCCGACGTCGCCGTGCGGCTGTTCCGCGAGCGCGGCTATGAGGCCACCAGTGCCACCGAGATCGCCGAGGCGGCCGGGGTCTCGCGCAGCACGTTCTTCCGACAGTTCCGCTCGAAGGACGACGTGATCTTCGCCGACCACGACGAGCTGCTCGAACAGATCGCGCGCCATTTCGAGTTGCCGCACGCCGACCCGTGGCTGGCCGTGTGCGAGGCGGCGACCATGGTCTTCGAACGGTTCCGGGAGCGTCTGGAGGTCGTGCGGATCAGGGACCTGGTCGTGCGGGAGACCCCCGTACTGCATGACCGGGAGACCGTGATGGTGATCCGGTACGAACGGATGTTCGCCAGCTACCTCAGATCTTCCGCCCCGGCGGTGCCGGCACTGGCCGCCATCCGCTTCGCGGCCGCGGTCACGGCCACCCACAACTACGAGCTGCGCCGGCTGATCCGCTCCACGGCGGATGACCCCCGCGCCGCCGCACTGCCCGCCGAGCTGGCCGCCGAACTCGCGCAGGTGCGCCGGATGTTCCGCCCGGACGGTCGCGCGACTGCGGGACCGGCCCCCGGGCCCGAGTTGGTCGTCGCCGTCTTCCCGGCCTCGATGGACCCCGGCGATCTGGCCAGGGCCGTCGAGGAACGACTCCGCGCGGCGACGGGCACCCCTGCCCTCTGAGACTGAGTTTCACTTGACCTGAGACTGAGTGTCAGGTACAACTTGTACCTACAGCTTTTCGACCGGCGCAAGGGGGCACCGTGAACAGTGTGTGGACCACACGGATCGATGTCTCGAACCGGACCGTCGGTGGCCGCACCATCGCCCTGGTGGTCTTCACCCCGCCGGCGGGCGGGATGATCTCCTGGACGAGGGCAGCCCTGGCCGCGCTCGCCGCCGCCGTCGACGCCATCGACCTGGCCGCGGTCGACGCGGTGGCCTTCACCGGCACCGGCACGGTCTTCGGGGCCGGCGCCGACCTGGTCGCCTTCGGTTCCGTCTCCTCTCTCACGGAGGGTGAGCAGATCGCCCGCGACGGCTACGCGGCCTTCAACCGGCTCGGCCGGCTCGAGCTGCCCACCTTCGCCTTCCTCAACGGCGTCGCGCTCGGCGGTGCGTTCGAGCTGGCCCTCCGCGCCGACTTCCGCACGGTCACCGCCCGGGCGACCAACCTCGGCCTGCCGGGGTGCGCCTCGGCCTCGTGCCCGGCTGGGGCGGGCTGGGCCTGCTCGCCGACCTGGCCGGCCCCGCGGCAGCCGCGGAGATCGCGGTCACCCGCTCCCTCTCCGGCCGTTCCCTCGCGGCCGCGGACCTCGCCGCGTGCGGGGTCGCCGACGTCGTGATCGACGACCCCGACTTCATCGGGGCCTCACTCGCCTGGGCGGCCGCCCGCCTGGCCGGCGTGGCCGAAGCGGACGCGGCGGACACCCCGGCCGGCCCACCCGCCGCCCCGCGGCCCGCCGCGCAGGCGCCCTGG
>NZ_SOFH01000011.1 GCF_004402495.1 Cryobacterium sp. HLT2-28
GACCGTGCTTGTGCACGTGAACGCCGCCGACCTGCAGGCCGGCACCGGCGTCGGCTGGATCGACGGAGTCCCCGCCCCGATCAACCTCACCACCGTGAAACAACGCCTCTGCGCCGGCGGCTCCCAAACCGTGCTCTTCGGCCCCAACCAGGAAGTGCTCCGCCTCGGCCTGAACGAACGCTTCTTCAACCGCGCGCAACGCCGCTCCATCGCCGCCCGCGACGGCGGCTGCATCATCCCCGGCTGCACCTCCCCACCCCACTGGGCCGAACTCCACCACGTCATCCCCTGGTGGGCCGGCGGCCTCACCGACATCGACAACGGCGTCATGCTCTGCTGGTTCCACCACCACTACATCGAACGCGACGGCTGGAAAATCCGTATGGTCCGCGGCTCACCCCAGATCAAAGCCCCACCCTGGTACGACCCGAAACAGAACTGGCACCCCGCCAACCAGAACCGCGCCCGCACCGCCACAGCAACCCGGCACTGACCCGCTCCCGGGTCCCAGGTCTCGGGTCTGGGGTCTGGGGTCTGGGGTCTCGGGTCCCAGGTCTCGATGCTCGTCCACCGGGACGCACGACCTCGAGCAGAACGCACCGAGGAGTCGGCGTCACGCCGCCGAGACCTGCTCGAGGCGACGACGCCGGACTCCCCGGCCCACGATCAGCCCGAGAACCATGACACCGACCGCGGGGATCAGGAGGCTCGCCGATCCGCCCTGCACGCCGAGAGCGTTCACGAACACCTGAGCGCCATAGTCGACCATCTCGGCCGGGCGGGCCGCGAGCACACGGGATCCTGTTGCGGCGCTGACCGCCGTGAACACGGCCGGTCCGATCCAGAGGGCCAGAAAACCGACGACGGCGGCGGCCACACGGCCGATGGTCGTGAGGCCGCACCTGGCCACAGCAAGCCCCACGATGACGGCCGGAACCCACCGGGCCGCGCTCAGTAATGCCATGGCGGTCTCGGTCGCCGTGAAGGTGAACGGGCGCGCAATCAATCCGGCCAGCCACGGGCCCATCGCCACCGCGGCCAGGCTGACGGCGATCACCGCACCGGGAGCAGGCGCCCGGGCGACGAGCAGTAACACCAGCAGGCCGACCAGATTCGCGGCTATCGTTCCGGCAGTCAGACCGTAGAGATAGACGTTTGCCGCCGTACTGTCCACCAGTCCGGTGGCGACCGTGACGGCGGTTTGCACGGTTGCGCCGACCTGCACTATCTGCACGCCGACCACGAGTGCAACGAGCTCGAATCGAGGCTGCCGCGACCGCGTCGCCCGCGCGAGGCCGCCCGCGATCGCCGAACCCGTGACCATCACCGCGACCAGCAGAGTGATTGTGTACTGGCTGAACGGCAACAGGGTGAGCGGCATCTCCGCCGCCGATACGTCGACCGCCCAGAGATTCTGCACGGGCAGGCGCATCCCGGTGACCAGCCAGGGCAGTAGTCCGACGATCGCTGAGACAGCCCCCACGAACAGGTACGAAACCGGACCGATTGCATCCATCCGCGTGATCATGTTCACCAGACCCCCTCTTCTGAAGTCGCAAGGATAGCAGCGGGGCTCGACCGCGCGACGGGTGCCTCGGGGCTCGCACCGGTTCGAGCGTTGCGTCGAGGTTGACGGTTTTGATCGTAAGACGACGTGATGTGGTCGCGCTGGCAGAGGTCAGGCGGCGACCGCCGGGGGAGCCTGCCCGATCCTGCTCTGTTCTCTGTCTGCCGGAAGGCCCGGGTCGGCCGGGTCGCCGCCTTCGCCACGCAGGCGGGCATTCGCCGGCGGGGCAGGGAAGCGGTGCCATGCCGGCCAGGGCGGAGGCTTGGACACCTGCCGACACAGTTTCCCTGCCGGTTACCTGCGGGCTCTAAACTGGGACATCGCGTCGCGGGACCGCCGCTCCGCCGCGGACGAGGAGCCTGCGTGACCCAGATCCAGCCCGACCAGAACGTGCTCGCGGCCGGAACGAAAGCCGCGCCGGTGCGCACCCTCGTCGATATCCTCGCCGAGACGGCGTCCGCCCACCCGAGCGCGCTCGCGCTCGAGGACCAGGACGGCGCCATCAGCTACCGCGAGCTCATGCGCCTCGTCTCAGAGCAGGCCGGGCAACTGAGCGCGTCCGGGGTGCGCCGGGGCGACAAGGTCGGCATCCGGATTCCGTCCGGAACCCGTGAACTCTACGTCTCCATCCTCGCCACCCTCGTCGTCGGGGCCGCGTACGTGCCGGTCGACGCCGACGACCCGGAGGAACGCGCCCGGCTCGTCTTCGGCGAGGCCCGGGTCATCGGGGTCGTCGGACGGGCCGGCCGGTTCGCACTGACCGGCACCGTCGATGAGGCGGCGCTGGCCGAACGACCGCTGCCGCCGGGGGACGACCTGGCACTGGCCCACGCGCCCGGGACCATCCCCACCCCGAACGACGACGCCTGGGTCATCTTCACCTCCGGGTCGACCGGGGTGCCCAAGGGCGTCGCCGTGACCCACCGGGCGGCGGCGGCCTTCGTCGACGCCGAGGCCGGGCTCTTCCTCCGCTCCGAACCGATCGACGCCACCGACCGGGTGCTGGCCGGCCTGTCGGTGGCCTTCGACGCCTCCTGTGAGGAGATGTGGCTGGCCTGGCGCCACGGCGCCTGCCTCGTCACCGCCCCCCGCTCACTCGTGCGATCCGGTGCCGACCTCGGGCCGTGGCTGATCGCCCACGGCGTGACGGTGGTGTCGACGGTGCCTACCCTCGCCGCACTCTGGCCGGACGAAGCCCTCGAGCAGGTGCGGCTGCTCATCTTCGGCGGCGAGGCCTGCCCGTCCGAGCTCTCCGCCCGCCTCGTCGCCCCCGGACGCGAGGTCTGGAACACCTACGGTCCGACCGAGGCCACTGTCGTGGCCTGCGCCGCGCTGATGGACGGCACCGACCCGGTGCGGATCGGGCTGCCGTTGCACGGCTGGGACCTCGCCGTCGTGGATGCCGCCGGCGCCCGGGTGGTGCACGGCGGGACCGGCGAACTCATCATCGGCGGCGTCGGGCTGGCCCGCTACCTCGACCCCGCCAAGGACGCGGAGAAGTACGCCCCGCATGCGGCTCTCGGCTGGGAACGTGCCTACCGGAGCGGCGACCTGGTGCGGTTCGAGCGGGAGGGCCTGGTCTTCGTCGGCCGCGCCGACGACCAGGTGAAGCTCGGCGGCCGGCGGATCGAACTCGGCGAGGTCGAGGCGGCCCTGCGTTCGCTGCCCGGCGTGGCCGGCGCGGCCGCGGTCGTGCAGAAGACCCCCGCCGGCAACCAGGTCCTCGTCGGCTACCTCGCCCTCGCCGACGGGGTGGCGGCGTTCGACCGGGCGGCAGCCAACGACCGGCTCCGTGAGGCACTCCCGGCGGCGCTCGTTCCGCTGATCGCCCTCGTCGACGAGCTCCCCACCCGCACCTCCGGCAAGGTCGACAGGGCCGCGCTGCCCTGGCCCCTCCCGGCCGCCGCCGGAGGCGGGGAGACGGCCGCGCTGACCCCCACGGCGGCCTGGCTGGCCGGGCACTGGGCCGCGATCCTCGGCGTTCCCGTCGACGGACCCGACGCCGACTTCTTCGGCCACGGCGGCGGCTCGCTCTCCGCCGCCCAGTTCGTCTCCGCCATCCGGGAGCGCTACCCCGACACGCGCGTCTCCGACGTCTACGACCATCCCCGGATCGGAGCCCTCGCCGAGGAGCTCGACGCCAGGCTGCCCCCGGCGCCGACGATCGTGCGTGAGGTCCTCCCTGTGCCCGCGCGCAGCCGGATCGCCCAGACGCTGCTCGGCATCCCGCTGCACGTGCTCGTCGGCGCGCGCTGGCTCGTCTTCCTCGCCGCGGCGAACAACCTGCTCGCGGCCTGGGGCGGGGCGACGTTCGCGCCGACGATCTCCTGGTGGTGGGTCGCCCTCGGCTTCCTGCTCTTCGTCACCCCGCCCGGGAAGATGGCCATCTCCGTCGTCGCCGCGAGACTACTGCTGCGCGGGGTCACTCCGGGGGACCACCCGCGGGGCGGATCCGTTCACCTGCGCCTCTGGCTGGCCGAACAGGTCGCCTTGCTCGTCGACGCGGCCAGCCTGGCCGGGGCGCCGTGGATCAGCTACTACGCCCGGGCCCTCGGCGCGGAGGTCGGCGAGGACGTCGACCTCCATGCGCTCCCGCCGGTGACGGGGATGCTGACCATCGGCCCGCGCGCAGCCATCGAACCGGAGACCGACCTGGCCGGCTACTGGCTCGACGGGGACGTGCTCCGGCTGGGACGGGTGGAGATCGGCGCCGAGGCGACCATCGGGGCGCGCAGCACCCTGCTCGGCGGTGCCCGGATCGGCGCCGGCGCCGTCATCGAACCGGGTGCCGCCGTCTCCGGCGAGGTGCCCGACGGCGAACGGTGGGCCGGATCACCCGCCGTCCGGGTCGGTGCGGCCCGCGGGTCGTGGCCCGCCGAGCGCCCGCCGCGGGCCCGCCGCTGGCTGATCGCGTTCGCGGCAGGGGCGGTCGGCATGACCGCCATCCCTGCCGTGGCCGCCGGGCTCGGCGTGATCGTGGTGGGCGCCGCCATCGGCGACGCGGCGACCCTGGCCGACGCGCTCTGGCGGGCCGCCTGGGCCACCCCGCTCGCCGTCGTCGTCGCCGGCCTGGTCTACGCGACGCTGGTCGTCGCCGCGGTCCGGCTGGTCGGAGTCGGCCTCCGGGAAGGGTACTACCCGGTGCGCAGCCGGATCGGCTGGCAGGTCTGGATGACCGAACGCATCCTCGACGGCGCACGCACCCTGCTGTTCCCCATCTACGCGAGCCTGCTCACCCCGGTCTGGCTGCGCCTGCTCGGCGCCAGGGTCGGCGCCGGGGTCGAGGCCTCGACCGTGCTGCTGATCCCGGCGCTGACCACCATCGCCCCGGCCGCCTTCCTCGCCGACGACACCATGGTGGCCTGTTACGAGCTCGGCGGCGGCTGGCTGCGCATCGGCCGGGCCAAGGTCGGGCGGCGCGCGTTCCTCGGCAACAGCGGCATCGCCGGCCCGGGCCGCACGGTTCCGCGCAACGGGCTCGTCGCCGTGCTCTCCTCCACGCCCCGCAAGGCCAAGCGCGGCTCGTCCTGGCTGGGCAACCCGCCCGAGCGGCTGCGGCGGACGGTGACGGATGTCGACGAGGCCCGCACGTTCCTGCCGCCGGTCCGCCTGCGCACCGCCCGTGCCCTCTGGGAGGTGTTGCGGATCGTGCCCGTCATCGTCACGGCCCTGATCGCGCTCGGTGTGCTGGCCGCCCTCGACGGGCTGTGGCTCGGCCTCGGCCTCGGTTGGACGGTCGCGCTGTCGGGGATCGTCATGCTCGGCGCCGGCGCCGTCGCCGCCGGGGTCACGACGGTGGCCAAGTGGAGCCTGGTCGGCCGGATCGACGCGACCGAGCATCCGCTCTGGTCGTCCTTCATCTGGCGCAACGAGGTCTCGGACTGCTTCGTCGAGATGGTGGCCCGGCCCTGGTTCGCCGCCAAGGCCGCCGGCACCCCGGTGCTCTCGGTCTGGCTGCGCAGCCTCGGCGCCCGGATCGGCCACGGGGTGTGGTGCGAAACCTACTGGCTGCCCGAGGCCGACCTCGTCACCATCGACGACGGGGTGAGCGTCAACCGGGGCTGCGTGGTGCAGACCCACCTGTTCCACGACCGGATCATGCAACTCGACCGGGTGCATCTCGGCGCCGGGTCGACCCTGGGCCCGCACAGCGTCATCCTCCCGGCCGCGGCCGTGGATGAGGGCGCCACCGTCGGGCCTGCCTCGCTGGTGATGCGCGGCGAACGCGTGCCGGCCGGGTCGCTCTGGGCCGGGAACCCCATTTCGCCGTGGCACCAGCCGCCGTGGCAGACTTGATCCCCACCATGCCTCAAACCCCGCTCCAGACCACCATCGGTTCGGCGTCCGCCGGCGACGCCTACCTCCCCGCGAACGGGAACGGCGGCTACCGTGCCGTGCACTACGACGTCGACCTCGACTACCGGGTGGCCACGAACCAGCTTCGGGCGACCGCGACCGTCACCGCCGTGGCGTCGATGCGGCTCGACCGGTTCAGCCTCGATTTCGACGGGCTCAGCGTCGACCGGGTCACCGTCGACGGGGTCAGGCCGCGGAAGGTCTCGCAGTCGGCGCGGAAGCTCACGATCACCGCGGCGACCACGATCGAGGCCGGCCAGCGGTTCGAGGTGACCGTGCGGTACCGGGGGGCGCCGCATCCGCTGCGCACCATCTGGGGTGAGGTCGGCTGGGAGGAGCTGGACGACGGCGTGCTCGTGGCCGGCCAGCCCACCGGCGCGGCCTCCTGGTTCCCCTGCAACGACCACCCGGGCAACAAGGCCTCCTTTCGGATCCGGGTGACCTGCGAGGACCCGTACACGGTCGTCGCCAACGGGAAGCTGGTCTCCCGGTCGTCCCGCTCGGGGCGCACGTCGTGGACCTTCGTGGTGGCCGAGCCGATGGCAACCTACCTGGCCTCCGTGCTGATCGGCCGGTACCGCCGCACCGACGTGGCCGCGGCCCCGGTCGCCCAGCGGATCTTCTTCCCGGCCAACCTCGCCCACGAGACCGGCATCGACTTCGGCCGGCTGGGCGAGATGATCTCCCTGTTCAGCGGCCTGTTCGGGCCGTACCCGTTCGACGCGTACTCGGTCGTCGTCACCGACGACGAACTCGAGATCCCGCTCGAAGCCCACGGGCTGGCCGTCTTCGGCCGCAACCACGTGGACGGGCTGCACGGCAGCGACCGGCTGATCGCACACGAACTCGCCCACCAGTGGTTCGGCAACAGCCTCACCGTCGGGCTGTGGAAGGACATCTGGCTGCACGAGGGGTTCGCCTGCTACGCCGAATGGCTGTGGGGGGAGGCCAGCGGCGGCCGCACGGCCGACGAGAGCGCCGCCTGGCACCGGGCCAAGGTCGACACGTTGCCGCGAGACATCATCGCCGGCGACCCGGGCCCGCACGACATGTTCGACGACCGGGTCTACAAGCGCGGCGCCCTGGCCCTGCACGCCTTGCGGCGTTCGCTCGGCAACGACGCCTTCTTCGGGGCGGTGCGGGCGTACACCAGGGAACGGCGGCACGGCACGGTGTCGACCGGCGACTTCGTCGAGTTCTTCACCGTGCACACGGGCAGCGGTGAGGTCCACCACATCGTCGACCGCTGGCTGTTCCGCACAGCACTGCCCAAGCTCTGACCGGGTCAGGGCCGCCGGTCAGTGCGGCAGGTCGGTGTCCCCAGCCCGGGGCAGTGGCAGTGGCAGGCCATGGATGCGCCCGCCGGGAGCACACGCACGGCTGGGGAGCACCCGCACGGCCGGCTGCGCCGCGGTGAACACGGCGACTGTGCCCGCCAGGCCGGGCCCGGCGTCGAAGGCGGCGAGACGGGGGAGGACGCGGGGGAGCACGTCGCCGGGCTCGGCGCTGAGATGAGGGTGTGCCTCCTCGCCCGGCCGCGGGAGGCGCACGGTCAGCGTTCGGGGGTCGACTCTCAGGCCGACCCCGACCGCCTTGAGGGCGGCCTCCTTGGCGGTCCAGGTCTCCGCGCGGGTCCGGTCGGCGTGACCGGCCGGCAGCTCGGACAGCGCGGCGAGCTCGACCGGGCTGAAGGCCACGTCGTCGAAACCGGCACGGCCGACCGCGGCGACGCTCTCGATGTCGATCCCCACGGGGCCGGCGAACGAGAGAGCGACCGCGACGGTGGCTCCCGCCCGGCTGAGGCTGACGTCGAGCCGGCGTCCGGCGCCCGTCTCGGGGCCGACCGCGCCATCGGCGCCGCGAACGGCCGGCCGACCGTGGTCGGCGCCGCCGCAGACCGGGCAGCGCCGGTCCAGCGACAGCGCGCCGGGGGCGGAACCGAGGACCCAGCCGGCGGCGGCCAGCAGGAAGGCGCGGTCGGCGGCATCCGTCTCGCCGCGCGGCCCCAGGACGACGAAGACATCGGGCGTTCGCTCGTCAGTCACGCCCCCACGCTAGCGCCCGGACGGGCCGTGTCCTGCACTTCCCCGTTCGCCCCGGTGCGACACTGGAACCTGCACACGAGGAGAACCGATGGCACTGATCGACAACGCGATCTACGTGAACGGCCGCCGGGCCGCGACCCCGAAGACGCTGGACGAGACCTACGAGGTCATGAAGGCGAACAACGGCTTCGCCTGGATCGGCATGTACCGGCCCTCGGAGCGGGAAGTACGCTCCGTCGCCGCAGAGTTCAGCCTGCACCACCTGGCCGTCGAAGACGCCCTCAAGGGGCACCAGCGCGCCAAGCTCGAGCGCTTCGACGACATCCTGTTCGTGGTGCTGCGCCCGGCCCGCTACATCGACGACGAGGAACGGGTCGAATTCGGCGAACTGCACGTGTTCGTCGGACCGGACTTCGTCGTCACGATCCGTCACGCCGAATCCCCGAACCTGGCCAGGGTGCGCGAACGGATGGAGTCGACCCCCGAACTGCTGGCGTTCGGCCCTGAGGCGGTGCTCTACGCCATCCTCGACCAGATCGTCGACGAGTACGGTCCCGTCGTCGCAGGCCTCGAAAACGACATCGACGAGATCGAGGACCAGCTCTTCGACGGGGACCAGGAGGTCTCCCGGCGCATCTACGCGCTCTCCCGCGAGGTGATCGAGTTCCAGCGGGCCACCCAGCCGCTGGTCGGCATGCTCGAGGCACTCCAGCGCGGCTTCGACAAGTACAGCGTCGACGTCGAACTGCACCATCATCTCCGGGACGTGCTCGACCACACCCTGCGCGTCGCCGAGCGCGGCGACGCGTTCCGGCAGCTCCTCGACAACGCCCTGATCGTGCACAGCACCCTCGTCACCCAGCGTCAGAACGACGAGACCCGGCGACTGTCCGAGACAAGCCTGGCCCAGAGCGAGGAGGTCAAGAAGATCTCCAGCTGGGCGGCCATCCTCTTTGCGCCCACCCTCGTCGGCACGATCTACGGCATGAACTTCACCCATATGCCCGAGCTGAAATGGGTCTTCGGTTACCCGTTCGCGCTCGGGCTGATGGTGGCGATGGGGTTCGGCCTTTACTGGGTGTTCAAGAAGAACAACTGGCTGTAAGCGAACGGGCGTGGACTGCGCCTGCGCCTGCGCCTGCGCCTACGCCTGCGCCGCTCGCCAGGCGTCGACCTCGGCGCCCAGCGCCGCCTTCCCGGCGGCGTCCAGGAACGACGCCTCGATCCCGTTCCGGGCGAGCAGGGCCAGCCGGTCGGGGCCGAGTCCGAACTCGCGGTCGAGCGCGGCCAGGTTGTCGTCGATGTAGCCGCCGAAGTAGGCAGGGTCGTCTGAGTTGATGCAGGCGAGCAGCCCGCGGTCGAGCATCCGCACGATCGGGTGGTCGGCGAGGGTGTCGATCACCCGCAGGCGCACGTTGGAGAACGGGCAGACGGTCAGCGGAATCCGCTCCCGCACCAGCCGTTCCAGGAGCGTCTCGTCCTCCAGGCTGCGGATGCCGTGGTCGACCCGTTCCACGCCGAGCAGGTCGAGGGCCTGCCAGACGTACGCGGGCGGGCCCTCCTCGCCGGCGTGCGCCACGAGGTGCAGCCCGTTCGCCCGGGCGAGTTCGAACACCTCGGTGAAAAGCTCGGGCGGGTAGCCGACCTCGGCGGAGTCGAGTCCGATCCCGTCGATCCGGAAGTCGCCGGCCAGGATCTCCCCGAGCATGGCCAGCGCTTCGGCGGCCGGCCGGTCCCGCAGGAAGGTCACGATCAGCTTCGTGCTGATGCCCCAGTCCGCCTCCGATGTGTCGAGGGCCTCGCGCACCCCGCCGAGGGCGGTGAGCAGCGGGATGCCCCGGCTGGTGTGGGCCTGCGGGTCGAAGAAGATCTCCGCATGGCGCACCCCGGCCGTGCGCGCCCGCTCGAGGTAGGCGCGGGTCAGGTCACCGAAGTCGACCCGCTCACGCAGCACGTCGAGGTTGCGGTAGTACAGGTTCAGGAAGGACTGCAGATCGTCGAACTCGTACTGCGCTCGCAGTTCGGGCAGGGACGCCCAGGGCAGGGTGACGCCGTTGCGTGCGGCCAGGTCGAAAATAAGCTCGGGTTCGAGGGTGCCCTCGATGTGCAGGTGGAGTTCGACCAGGGGGATTTTCATTGCCCCATTCTCGCAAGCGGATGAGCCGGCTGCCGCCCACCCGCCGCCAGGGGCATTCCCGGGCCGATTTTTGCGCGGAATCCGGCGAAACCCGGGCCGCCTCACCGGGAAACGGGCGAGTCTGACTTAGGGTGTCGATGTGTGGCGACCCGATAGAAAAGTAGATGATGACGGCATCCTGTCGGAAATTCAGGATGCTTCCCCCGCCGACCCGCACAATCTTGCCTCGGCGCATGCGGTCAGCCTCGGCGACCCGGCCCTCTCGGTGGGCAACGTGGCGGACCCGGCCTGGCAGCGCTGGCGTGACGAACTCGCCGACGTCGGCGGCCGTTCGCCGCTGCTGCACTTCAGCGACGGGCCCCGCACCCGGATCGAGCTCAGCGCCACCCACCCGGGTGGTCTCCCGCAGTTCATCACCGGCAAGACCACCCTGCTCTCCAACCTGATCCGCGACGAACTCGCGCTGCGCAACGCGCGACTCGCGGCCGGGGAGATCACCCAGAAGGGGATCGAGCTGCGCTCGATGCGCGGCATCGAGTCGGTCCACCTCGCGATCGGCCTGGCCGAATGGCGCCACGGCGATGTCGACTACACCGCCCCCGTCCTGCTGCGTCCGCTCGCAATCCGCCGCTACGGCCGCGACTTCGAGCTCAAGCTCAAGGGGGCGCCGTTCCTCAACCCCGAGCTGGCCCGCGCCCTGGCCGACCAGTTCCAGATCACCCTCGATGCTGACGCGTTCGTCGCGCTCGCGGTCACCAACGGCGCCTTCAAACCGCAACCCGTGATCGACCGACTGCGCGGACTCACCTCCCACCTGCCCTGGTTCAACGTGGTCCCGCGCCTCGTTGCCTCGTCGTTCGCCGACGTCGGGCGCGCGCTGGCCGCCGACGCGGCCCGGCTGGAGCATCCGCTGCTCGACGCCGTCGCCGGCAACCAGAACGCGCGGCGCGCCATCGAGACCGCCTACAACCCGGTTGTGCCGATCGGCCAGGATGCCCGCCCGCCGGCCACCGACACGCTCCTCCTCGACGCGGACTCCGAGCAGGAGAACGTCGTCGCCCAGATCGCGGCCGGCAACTCCCTGGTCGTGAAGACCCTGCCGGGCACCGGCGGCACGCAGACCATCGTCAACGCGATCGGCTCGCTCATCTCCCAGCACAAGCGCGTGCTCGTGGTCAGCGCCAGGCGGTCCAGCCTCGACGGCATCGCCCACCGCCTGGTGCAGGTGGGGCTGCCCGGCGTCGCCGTCACCCCGCGCACCCTGCGCCGTGACCTGATCCAGTCGATCACCCGCAACGAGAAGGCCACCCAGCCGATGGTCGGCGACGTGGACGACGCCCTGGTGCGCCTGCGCAAGGTGCTGCTCGACTACCGCTCGGCCCTCACCCGCCGGGACAGCGCCCTCGGCGTCTCGGTGCTCGACACCCTCGGCGAGCTCGCGCGTCTCGCCCAGCTTCCCTCGCCCCCCTCGACGACCGCCCGGCTTGACCGGCGCGCCCTCGAACGCCTGGCCCAGGGTCGCGCGGCCGCCGCCGCGACGTTGATCAAGGCCGCCGCACTCGGAGAGTTCCGGTACGGGCCCGGCGATTCGCCCTGGTACGGCGCCTCGTTCACCTCGACCGCGGACGCGTCCGCGGCGCATCAGCTGGCCAAACGGGTCAATCAGGTCGAGCTGCCGCGCCTGCTCGAGCGCGCGGCCGGACTCGTCGGCCAGACCCGGCTGCGTCCGTTCGAGACGATCGCCGAACTCGGGATCTACCTGCGGCTGCTCCTGGACATCCGGGAGACCCTCGACAAGTTCCAGCCTGCCGTTTTCGACCGGCCGCTGACCGAGCTGATCGCCGCGACCGGGTCACGTCGGGAGTCCGCGGAGATGCCCTCGGCGAGCCGCCGCCGGCTGCGCCGGCTCGCCGAGGAGTACCTGCGCCCCGGCGTGCACGTCAGCGATATGAACGAGAGCCTGCGGCGCATCCAGCAGCAGCGCACCCTGTGGCAGCGCTACGTCGTCGCCGGGGTCACACCCGAGGTGCCGGTCGGGATCTCGGATGTCCACGTCGCCTTCCAGCGCGTGTCCGAGGATCTGGCGAGCCTCGACATCCCGCTCGGCACCGCCGGCACCACCCGCCAGCTGTCCGCCCGGCCGATCAAGGAACTCATCTACACGATCTCCGGGCTCGCCGCCGAGAGCGAGGTGCTCGCCAACCTGCACGAACGCACCGCGCTGCTCGCGACCCTGCGCGAACACAACCTCGACCCCCTGATGACCGACCTGGCCCAGCGCCACGTCTCCGAGAAGGACGTCGCCGGCGAACTCGAGCTCGCCTGGTGGCAGTCCGTGCTCGAGACCATGCTCAGCGGCGACAAGGCCCTCCTGAACGCGAACACCCAGGTGCTCGACCGTCTCGAGGCCGACTTCAAGCTCGTCGACGAGGCGCACGCCTCCACCACCGGCCAGTTGCTGGCCTGGCTGCTCGCCGAGACCTGGAAGATCGGCGTCGTCGACTGGCCCGAGGAAGCCGACAACCTCCGCCGTCTGCTCCGCGCCGACCGGGCGACGCCCAACCGGCTGCACAAGGCGGCGCCGCACCTGGGCCGCGTCCTCGCGCCGGTCTGGCTCGCCTCGCCGTACGAGGTGGCCGGCCTTGACGATGTGATGGGCTTCGACACCGTGCTGCTCGTGGACGCGGGGGCGACCACCTTCGCCGAGAACGTCGGCGCCATCCGCCGCGGCAAGCAGATCGTGGCCTTCGGTGACCCGGTGACCCAGACCCCGTCCGCGTTCGAGACCGGGATCAGCGAGTCAGGCGACGACAGGTCCGGCCAGGACACCAACGTCGACGCCCTCCACGCCGACTCCGCCCTCGCCCGCCTCGGCGAACTGCTCCCCACCCTCACGCTCACCCGCAGTTACCGGGCCGGCGGCGAGGACCTCGCCGAGCTGGTCAACCACCGCTTCTACGGCGGCCGGATCGACTCCCTGCCCTGGGCCGGCAGCTTCCTCGGCCACGGCAGCCTCACCCTCAACTACGTCGCGGGCGGGCACGGCATGCCGGACGCCGACAGTGGGGCCGTCGAGAGCGTCGACGCCGAGGTGGCCAAGGTCGTCGAACTCGTCATGGACCACGCCGTCAAACGCCCGCGGGAATCGCTCATGGTCATCACGGCCAGCGCCCGCCACTCGGTGCGGGTGCACCAGGCGGTGCTCTCCGCATTCTCCAAGCGCACCGACCTGTCCGACTTCATCCTGAAAGACCGGGCCGAGCCGTTCACCGTGCTCACCCTCGAACAGGCCGTGGCGCAGAGCCGCGACCGGGTCATCTTCTCCATCGGCTACGGCCGCACCCCACACGGGCGCCTGCTCACCAACTTCGGTTCGCTCGGTGAACCGGGCGGCGAGCGGCTGCTCGCGATCGGGATGACCAGGGCGAGGCGGGCGATGGACATCGTCTCCTGCTTCCGTCCGGCCGACATCGACGAGGACCGCCAACGCCACGGCATCCTCGCCCTCTCCCAGGTGCTCAGCGAAACGGAGGCACGCCGCAATGAGGCGCAGGTGCCCGACGCGAGCGAGGCCATGCTCGTCGACCTCGCCCGCCGGCTCGAACGCCTCGGCCTGACCGTCTCGCTCGGCCATCGCGGCAAGCTGGCCCTGGCCGGATCCCACGCCGGCCGCGCCGTCGTCGTCGAGACAGATGCCGTGGTCAGCCGGTCGAGCCTCCGCGAGTCGCTGAGGCTCCGGCCCGAGGTGCTGCGGCGCCTGGGCTGGCACTACCTGCGCGTGCACAGCTTCGAACTGTTCAGCAACCCCGACGCGGTCGCCGCTCGGGTGGCCGCCCTGGCCGGGGTCAAGCGATCCCCGATCGAATGAGCGGGGATGCCCCCGCCGGTTCGGACTCAGGCAAGCCGAGGCAGGCGGTCGTCAAAGGGCCGGGGCGGTCACGCCGCGCGAAGCTGACGCCCGCGCCGGACACCGACCCCGACCCGCATCCGCCGGTGCTCCGCGAAGAGGGCGGTGTCGCACCGGCGAGCGGGGACGCCAGGGCGGCCCGCAGCGAGAACGATGCCCGGCTCCGTCAGGACCGTCCGCCGCACTGGTAGAGCCCCGGAGCATCCGCGCCCGGGTCGGCAGGACGCGACGGCCCGGGCGGCCGCGGCGGTAGCCGGGTGCGGAACCGGGCGCGGCGACAGGATCGGCGTCGACGCGGTTCGGCCGCGCCGACGCCGTTCGGCTACGGTGCCTTGGGTGCTTCGGTGGCGAGCAGATCGCGGATCTCCGCGAGCAGGTCGAGCTCGGTGAGCGGAGCCGCCGTCGCGGCGCCGGCGGGGGCCAGGGCGGCGCGACGGCGCTCCTGGGCTTCCTTCATGCGGTTGATCGGCAGCACGAAGACGAAGTACACCACGGCGGCGATCAACAGGAAGTTGATGATGGCCGAGAGCACCAGGCCGAAGGCCAGGTTTCCGCCACCCGGCAGGCCGACCAGGAGCGCGGTCTTCAGGCTGTCCGCGTTGAAGATGGCACCGATCAGCGGGGTGAAGAGTCCCTCCACGATGGCGGTCACGACCGCGGTGAACGCCGCGCCGATGACGACGGCGACTGCCAGGTCGATGACGTTGCCGCGCATGACGAATTCTTTGAAACCGTTGATCATGGTCGAAGCTCCTCAGTTGGCGGCCGGAGTCGGCGCGCTCTTGATGGTGGTGGGTGAGGCAGCGGCCGGGGACTTCGTCTCCGCTTTCGCGGGCGCGGTTTGGCTTTTCTCGGTTGGGGTGGAGGACGGTTTCGCCTTGGCCTGCTGAGCCGACTTCGCGTCGGACCGGGCGTCGTTCTGGTAGAAGCCGGACCCCGTGAAGCTCACGCCGATCGATGAGAACACCTTGCGGAGCTTACCGCCGCAGCTGGGGCACTCGGTCAACGTGTCATCGGTGAAGGCCTGCTGGATATCGAAGGCGGTGTCGCACTCGGTGCAACGGTAGGAATAGGTAGGCACTGGAACTCCGGCTGTGGGACCCGTGCCGCATGCGGAACGTGGGTCTCCGATTGTGAGAATGGTTCGGGGGTTAGAAAGCGATGATTCGGGTGGGGGTGACCAGGCCGTCGACGGGCTGGTCGTGTACTTCGCGGGGCACCTCGTCGAGGTACTCGCCGTCGAAGACGACGGCGTAGACCGGGGGGCACTTCTCCATCGACCCGAGGGTCTTGTCGTAGTAGCCGCGGCCCCAGCCCATCCGCAGGCCGCTGCGGTCGACAGCCGCCGCCGGCACGATGATTAGGTCGACGTCGTTGATCGCGATCGGACCCAGTAACTCGCCGGCCGGCTCCGGAACGCCGGCGAGACCCTCGACCTCGGTTTGGTCCTCCCCGACGGTCCAGTCGAGCAGTCCGTCGTCACGGGAGACGGGGAACAGCACCTTGATGCCCTGGGCCTCGGCCCAGTTCACGAACGGGCGGGTGTTCGGCTCGTTGCGGGCGGACAAGTAGCAGGAAATGGACCGGGCGGAGAGGTCCAGGACGGTGTTCTGGAGGTTCTCGGTGAACCCGGCGGTGGCGGCATCCCGTTCCGCAGACGTCATGTTCTGGCGGCGCTCCCGCAACTCGGCGCGGAGCGCCCGCTTTCGGTGAGCGATGTCGGAGTCCATACAAGTCATCCTAGATGCCGATAGCGTTAGGGGCATGGGTACTCGAATCACTAAAGCTGTCATTCCCGCCGCGGGCCTGGGCACCCGGTTCCTGCCTGCCACCAAGGCGATGCCCAAGGAGATGCTCCCCGTGGTCGACAAGCCGGCGATCCAGTACGTCGTCGAGGAATCGGTGGCCGCGGGCCTCCACGATGTGCTGATGATCACCGGGCGCAACAAGAACGCCCTCGAAAACCACTTCGACCGGATGACCGAACTCGAGGCGATCCTGGAGAAGAAGGGCGACCAGAGCCGCCTTGAGAAAGTCAACCACGCCACCAAGCTCGCCGACATCCACTATGTGCGCCAGGGTGACCCGCTGGGCCTTGGCCATGCGGTGCTCCGGGCGAAGATGCACGTCGGCGACCAGCCGTTCGCGGTGCTGCTCGGTGACGACATCATCGACGCCCGCGACCCGCTGCTGGCGAAGATGCTCACCGAGCAGGGCAACCGCAATGCGAGCATCGTCGCGCTGATGGAGGTGGACCCGTCGCAGATCCACCTCTACGGTGCGGCCGCGGTCGAGCCGACCGACGACCCCGACGTGGTGCGAGTGACCGGCCTGGTCGAGAAGCCCAGCGCGGCGGATGCCCCGTCGAACCTGGCCATCATCGGCCGGTACGTGCTCCGCCCCGAGGTGTTCGACGTGCTCGAGCACACCCAGCCGGGCAAGGGCAACGAGATCCAGCTCACCGACGCCCTGCAGGAGATGGCCGCCACCCCCGAGACCACGGGCGGCGTCTACGGCGTCATCTTCCGGGGCCGCCGGTACGACACCGGCGACCGCCTCGACTACATCAAGGCCATCGTGCAGCTCGCCGTGGACCGCGACGATCTCGGCCCCGACCTTCGCCCCTGGTTGCACGACTTCGTGGCCACCCTCGACTGAGCCGCGAGAACGGAGGCGCGGCGGCCCCGGCGGGTCGGCTACATTTGTGACACACCATCGGGCATGAGGAGACGGACAGGCAGTGGCGATCGCGATTCCGACGCTTCACGAGGGTGAAGTGACGTTGCGCCCCGTGCGGCTGCGCGACGACAAGACGCTCGAGCAGGCGTTGATGGAGAACCGCGGCTGGCTGCGAAAGTGGGAGGCGACCAGCCCGTACGCGCCGATGTCCTTCGACACGAGGTCCAGCATCCGAAGCCTGCTCTCGCACTCGCGCAGCGGGCACGGCCTGCCGTTCCTGATCGAGTACGCGGGCGAGCTCGCCGGCCAGCTGAACGTGTCCTCGATCACCTGGGGTTCGCTGTCGTCGGCGACCATCGGTTATTGGGTCGGAGAACGGTTTGCCGGCAAGGCGATCACACCGATCGCCGTCGCCCTGGCCACGGACTACTGTTTCGGGCAGCTCGGCCTGCACCGGATGGAGATCTGTATTCGCCCGGAGAACGCCCCGTCGCTGCGGGTGGTCGAGAAGCTCGGTTTCCGCTACGAGGGCCTGCGCCGCCGGTACATCCACATCAACGGCGACTGGCGCGACCACTATTGCTTCGCCCTCGTGGCCGAGGAGGTTCGGCAGGGCGTGCTGCGCCGCTGGCGTGAGGGCGCGGTCTCCCCGGAGGCCGCGATGGTGAGCGTGCTGGACCGGGCCGCGGCGGCGCATCCGCTGCCGATCAGCGACCGATGAATTCGGCCGATCTCGGTGACACACCCTCGGTAATCAGCTCCGGAGGGACGCTGCGCTCCTAGCGTAGACAGCATGAGTAGCGAGGTCCTGGGTGGGGGAGTGATGGTGGCGGTCGCCGCTGCCCTCTGGGTGGCCTATCTCATGCCGACCTGGGCGCGCCGGCATCAATATGTGACCACCGAGCGGAACGCCGTTCGGCTGCAGCAGACGCTGCGCATCCTCGCGGAGACCTCGGAAGTGCCCCAACAGGTCCGCCTCGAAGCGAACGCCCGCACCGTGGTCTCCCAGCGCAAGCTGCTGGCCCAGGCCGAAGACGACGCCAGGGCAGAGGCGCGCGCCGTGGCAGGCGCCGCGACGGCCGAGCGACGTGCGGTGGCGGATGCCGCGGCCGCCGACCGTCGTGACACGGCGGCGCGGGCCGCAGCCAATCGTTCGGAAAGGCGAGGACCTCCCATTTCAGCTCACCTCCTGCGGTCCCGGCGGCTTCGTCGCGGTCGGGCGCTCTCCACCCTTGTCCTGCTCGTCGGTGTCGTGCTCCTGGTCAGTGGCGTGCCGTCCGCCGTGGCAGGCGGCCCCTGGACGATGGCTGCCGTCGGCGCGGCTGCGGCTGCCCTCGCCTTCGGGGCCCTGTCGCGACTGGCTCGCACAACCCGGAGCGCGTCCCGGCTCCGCGTCAGCGGCTCCGGCGGCGAATACGAGGAAGTGCCGGCCAGGGCCGGCCAGCGGTTCGAACCGGTGCAGTTCGACGAGGTCCCGGTGGCCACGCCGACCTGGACGCCCCAGCCGCTCCCGCTTCCCCTCCACCTTGCCCCTGGCACGATCGCCCAGACGGCCATGGCGTCGGCGGATGCCGCGGCCGGACTCCGGAAGGCGGCCGCGGAGGCCGAGGTGGCCAGACGCGCCGCCCAGCTCGCGGTAGCCGTCACCCCGCTCAAGCGCGGGGTGGCCGCGCCGACAGCCGCTCCCGCCGTCTCGTCCGCCGTCACTGCCGCATCGAACCGATTCGCGTCGATGGGTGTGGTCGGCGAGACCGCACCGGGAATGACCGACCTCGACGCCGTGCTGCGCCGCCGCCGCGCCGTCGGCTGACGCTCCGCGCTGCCGGACTTTTCGGCCCAGGGACTGCTCCGATTCGCGACGCGACGGCCGGTCTGCTCCAACGCGGTCCCCACGCGTGATATTCTGCATAAGCGGTAAGGGGCTATGGCGCAGTTGGTAGCGCGTCTCGTTCGCAATGAGAAGGTCAGGAGTTCGAATCTCCTTAGCTCCACCGAGCACGATGAGAAAGCCCCCGGGAGACCGGGGGCTTTCTTCGTGTCGCGAATGCGGGCCCGGCGGCATCCGTGCAGCCCGAGGTTGAACCGGAGATTTGTGCGACACGCCGGAATGCGCGCCCGCCCAGCCGGCGCGTCGAGAGATTCTCCGCCGTGGCCGACCGCCGCGCCCGGCGAGGGGGAGCGCTGCCCCAGCCAGACCTTGAGCCTGGCCGGGGCGGCTTCGTCCCGGGCCCCTGAATCCCCCACGGTCATTCGAGTATCGAATCTCACCACGGAACTAGTACGATCGTACAACATGTGGGGAGGTTCTGGTGGTTCGAAGTGATGCTCGCTCCGTGGAGACTCGCGAGCGCATACTCGCCGCCGCCGCGATCGAGTTCGCCGACCGCGGGTACGCAGGCACGTCGATTGCCCTCATCGCCGAGAAGTCGGCCACCGGGAAGGGCCTGGTTCAGTACCATTTCAAGGCGAAATCGGACATTGCCCTGGCGATTGTGCGCTCCGCGTTCTCCCAGGCGCCATTCGCCAATGTGCTCGGAGTCGACACCGTTCACGGGCTCGAAGCCGTGGTCGCGTCGATCCGCAGCGTCGCAGGCGCGTTCCGCGACGACGTGCAGGTTCGGGCCGCCGTTCGGCTGATGCGGGAGTACCACCTGATTCCCGTCACGCTGCCGACGCCCTACGTGGGGTGGATCGCGCGCATCGGGGCGCTGCTGCGGGAGGCCGAGGCTGCCGGCGATGTTCGCCAGGGGCTCGATGCCGACCGGGAGGCCTGGCACCTCGTCGGCTACTTCTACGGCGTCCAGGAGATCTCCAATCGCCTTTCCGCGCGTGAAGACCTCCCCGAGCGGATCGAGGAGATGCTTGCCCGTGCGCTCGTGACCTTGGGGGCCGTCGCCCCGGAACGATATCTCTGACGACTCGACCGCGGGCGCGGTGCGTTCGTCTCAGCCGGGATCGCCGGGGAGGCCCGGTTTCTGCAGGAGCCGGGTGATCCGGTTGGCCTCCTCGAGCAAAAGCTGCCCGAGCACCTGCTGCCGCTCGGGCCGGAATCTCGGCTCGATCCCGGTGAGGGAGAGCGCCCAGGTCGGCCGGTTGGCGCGGTCGAAGATCGCGGCGCCCATGCCCCAGCTGCCCTCGAAGATGAGCCCGGGGTTCACCGAATACCCGGTCACCCTGGTGCGGCTGAGGTTGGCGCGGATGGCGTCGGGCGAATGCTGCTCTCCCCACCGGGCGACGAAGGCCTCATCCTGCACGAGCAGCTGCTCGGCCTCCGCCTCGGGGAGGAACGCCAGGATGGCGATCCCGGCCGAAGCGACACCGAGCGGGAAGCGCACGCCCTCGTGCAGCACGAAGGAGCGGATCGGGAAGCTGCCCTCCTCCCGCAGGAGGCAGACGGTCTCAGCGCCGCGCCGGATGGACAGGAACGCGCTCTCCCCGGTCTCCTCGGCCAGGCGTTGCAGGCTGGGCCGGGCCAGCTCCTCGATCGGATAGCGCTGGGCCGCGACAGCTCCCATCACGAAGATCTCCGGCCCGTAATGCCAGGTGTGGCTGATCGGGTCGTGGTCCAGGATGCCTTCGGCCGCCAGCGAGCTGAGCAGGCGGTGCACGGTGGGTCTGGTCAGGCCCGAATCGCGCACGATCTCGGCCAGGGGGGTGCCGGCCGGGTTGCGCCCCACCAGTCGGAGCAGCAGGGCGATGCGCCCGACGACCTGCGCGCCCTGCACGGGGCTGCCCTGGTTCTCGCTCACAAATTCTCCCATATGTCCATAATGTGGATATCAATGAGCCTACTGTTCACGGAGTGGATGATCGCAATTCTAGCGAATCTGAGGCGATTGACAGCGGTCCAATTCGCCGCCTAGCATGGCCGACAGATGTCATGTCCACAAAGTGGATACGCAGAATTGCTCGATGAGGAGAATTCCATGTCCAAGGTTTCATGCAGCGCCGCCGACGCGCTCAGTGATGTGTTGCGCGACGGGATGGTGCTGGCCGTCGGCGGATTCGGGCTCAGCGGGATCCCGGCCGACCTGATCGACGCGGTGCGGGCATCCGGGGTGACCGGACTGACCATCGTCTCCAATAACATGGGCGTCGACGGACTGGGACTGGGCCGCCTGCTCGACGCGGGCCAGGTGCGGAAGGTGATCGCCTCCTACGTGGGCGAGAACAAGCTCTTTGCCGAGCAGCTGCTCGCCGGGCAGCTCGAGGTGGAGTTCAGCCCCCAGGGAACGCTCGCTGAGCGCCTCCGGGCCGGCGGCGCCGGCATCCCCGCGTTCTACACGAAAACCGGGGTCGGCACCCTGATCGCCGAGGGCAAGCCACTCGCCGAGTTCGACGGCGTCACCTATCTGCAGGAACGCGCGATCATCGCGGACGTCGCGCTCGTGCACGCGCATCTCGCCGACACAGAGGGCAACCTCGTCTACCGCTACACGGCCCGCAACTTCAACCCGATCGTGGCGATGGCCGGCCGCATCACCGTCGCCGAGGCCGAGCACATCGTTGCGCCGGGGGACATCGACCCGAACCACGTCGTGACTCCCGGGGTCTACGTGCAGCGGCTGGTGCGGGCGACCCGGCGCACCAAGAACATCGAGCAGCGCACCGTGCGGTCCCGGCCCGCCGCAGTGTCCGCCTGACCCGGCCTGAGATTTTCGACCAAGGAGCATGAGAATGACCTGGACCAGAGACGAGATGGCCGCGATCGCGGCCGAAGAACTGAGCGACGGCGACTACGTCAACCTGGGCATCGGCATCCCGACCCTTGTCGCCAACAACCTGCCGGCCGGCATCCGCGTCACGCTGCAGAGCGAGAACGGCCTGCTCGGCATGGGGCCGTTCCCGTGGGAAGGGGAGGAGGACGCCGACCTGATCAATGCGGGCAAGCAGACCGTGACGCTGCTGCCGGGGGCGTCGATCTTCGACTCCGCGACCTCGTTCGGGATGATCCGCGGCGGGCACGTGAAAGTCGCCATCCTCGGGGCCATGCAGGTCTCCGGCACCGGCGACCTCGCCAACTGGACCATTCCCGGGAAGATGGTCAAGGGAATGGGCGGCGCGATGGACCTGGTTGCCGGGACACCTCGGGTCGTCGTGCTGACCGAGCATGTGGCCAGGGACGGCTCCCCGAAGA
The DNA here is from genome assembly GCF_004402495.1 of Cryobacterium sp. HLT2-28. Lineage (GTDB taxonomy): Bacteria > Actinomycetota > Actinomycetes > Actinomycetales > Microbacteriaceae > Cryobacterium > Cryobacterium mannosilyticum. Next base: position 21,829 of record NZ_SOFH01000011.1, read on the forward strand.
TCGTCGAGACCTGCACCCTGCCGCTGACCGGCGTCGCGGTGGTCGACCGGATCATCTCCGACCTGGCCGTGTTCGACGTCACCGACGCCGGCCTCGTGCTCCGCCGGCTGGCGCCCGGCGTGAGCGTCGAAGAGATCCGCAACAAGACCGAGTCGGCGTTCAGCGTCGCAATATTGGGAGTGGTGGGCGAATGAGTCTCAAGGAACAATTCGGCACGGACGTGCTCCTGACCGGCTGGGGCCACAGCCGGTTCGGCAAGCTCACCGAGGACACCCTCGAGTCGCTGATCGTGCGAGTGGCCGCCGAGGCGATCGAGAACTCTGGCGTCGACGCCGCCCAGATCGACGAGATCTACCTGGGCCAGTTCAATTCCGGCCTGGTCCCGCTGGGTTTCCCATCGTCGCTGGCGCTGCAGACCGACCCGGCGCTCGCCAATGTGCCGGCCACCCGGGTCGAGAACGCCTGCGCGTCCGGCTCGGCCGCGTTCCAGCAGGGCGTCAAGGCGATCCTCGCCGGAACCGCCCGCACCGTGCTCGTGATCGGCGCGGAGAAGATGACGGATGCGTCGCCGGAACTGGTCGGTTCGGCCCTCCTCGGCGCGGACTACGACCTGGCCGGGCAAGAGTCCACGTCGGGCTTCGCGGGGCTCTTCGCCGTCGTGGCCGGCGCCTACGAGGACCGGTACGGCGCCATCGGCGACGTGCTCGGCTCGATCGCCGCGAAGAACCACCGGAACGGGGTCGACAACCCGTTCGCCCAGTTGCGGCGTGACCTCGGCGAGGACTTCTGCCGGACCGTCTCGGACAAGAACCCGATCGTGGCCGGAACCCTTCGCCGCACCGACTGCTCCCCGGTCTCCGACGGGGCCGCGGCCCTCGTGCTCACGACCAGCACGGCCCGCTCCGCCGGCGCCGCCACCGACCCGGTGCGTCTGACCGGCTTCGGCCACGCCAACGATTTCCTGCCGGCGGCGCGCCGTGACCCGACGGAGTTCGCGGCCACCCGGGTCTCCTTCGAACGTGCCCTGCGGATGGCGGGGGTCGGGCTCGACGACCTCGACTTCGCCGAGGTGCACGACTGTTTCACCATCGCCGAGTTGATCATGTACGAGGTGATGGGGCTGACCGCCCCCGGCGAGGGGCGCCGGGCGGTCGAGGAGGGCTGGGTCTACCGCGACGGGAGAATGCCGGTCAACATCTCCGGCGGACTCAAGGCCAAGGGCCACCCGGTGGGCGCGACCGGGGTCTCCCAGCACGTCGTCTCCGCCATGCAGCTCACCGGCACGGCCGGCGCCATGCAGCTTCCGGCGCCGCGCCGCGCCGTCGTGCAGAACATGGGCGGCGTCGGCGTCGCCAACTACGTCAGCGTGCTCGAGGCCGTCTGACCCTCGAGCTCCGGATCCGGCCGAGCCACCGTTCACGGTGTCCCGGCCGGTGTGCTCGCTCGAGGGCGCGGCCTCGAAAACAGTGCGGCCGAGGGCGTCGCCGACGAACCCTCGCCGGTGTCACAGTGCCAGGACCAATGCTGGTGGCAGTTCCGATCCGTCAGCCATGACGGGCGCGACCCGCCGGCACGCCGGTCAGCCGACGAACGTGGCCATGGTCAGCACGGTGGTTCCGTCGACGTCGGCGGTCGACAGCTCGACCCGTGCCGAACCCAGTTCTGACAGCGACGACGGATGCGTGCCGCCACACGGAATCCGCACGGTGTGCCCGGGAAGTTCGAGCACCCAGTACCGGCGGTCGGTGAGGCGGTCACCGTCGCGGTCGATCCGCACGCTCGCCCCCGTGGCCATCCATTCGGCCAGGCTCGCGTTGACCTGGGCCTCCACCTCGGCGAGGCCGCCGACGAAGCCGTCGGTGACGAAGCCCTTGCGGCGCAGGGACTTGCCGAGCCGGTAGGTGTCGGTGGACCCGTTCTCGCCGATCAGGGACACGTCGATGGCCACGCCGTCGAAATCGGGGTGGCCGAGGCCGTCCGGCCGGGTGTCCTTCTTCCACCGGTCGGCGAGGGCGCGGTTGAGCGCGAGCGAGGCCAGGTGGCATCCGGTGTGGCCCGAGGATATCCGGCGACGGTGACCGGGATCAACGACGGCCTCGGCCTGGTCGCCCTCGGCGATGACGGCGTCGCCGGCCATGAGGTGCACGACGACGAACGCCCAGCCTTCGGTGCCTTTGCCGACCGGGATCTCCCGGCCGAGGTGCAGCGTGGTCCCGTCCGTCGCTCCGACGACGCAGTCCAGCACGGGCAGTTCGGCACCGGCGACGCGGAGCGCGGCACGGTCGGCGCCCTGGTCGGGCCAGCCGGCGTCGACCGGGTGCACGCAGCTGCGCTCCAGCAGCACCGCGAGGCGACCGTCGGGGAGGTGTTCGCAGTGCAGGACGGTGGTGGAGTTCTCGGTCTCGGCGGAGGGGTACCCGACCAGGGTGTCCTCGGAGGGCAGCGTCACGATCGGATCCTTTCGAAGGGGGCGCCCACCGCGCGGACGTGCGGGGCGGACACAGGAAAGGTGCCGCCGCGTACACACGTGGCGGCACCCTCGGTAATGATGGAGGAGGCGCTAGGCCTTGCGGGCCTTCTCAGCCGTTTCGTTGGACTTGGCGTGCTTGTCGGCGCGCTTTTCCTTCAAGGACTTTCCGGCAACCTTCTTGGTCGCGTCTTTTTTGGGCGATTTGTCAGCCATGTGTACTCCTTCGATCCGAGCCCCAGCGGCACCGTGCCTTCGACCATACGCGGATTCGCCGGATTCGGCATCTTCCGGCTCCGCCCTGTGCAATAGTGCGTCTCCGTCGTAGTCTGTCTGCAGCGAGCCGCCGACCCGCGGCCGGCGATCCTGAAGCGGCACACCCTGACCCACACACCCTGACCGACACAGATTGGGAGATCATGAACGAGAAGACCACCTACCGAGCAATCTTCTACGGCGCCAACCCGATCGCGGCCGGCACGGAGCGGGAGTTGGAATACGTCGACGGCGGCTACCAGCAGACCGTCACTCTCGAGGTCACCGAGGACGGCGCCACTATTCGCCGCGTATTCAAACTCGGGCATGTGACCGAGGAACCGATCTCCTACCGCTTCGTCGAAGATCTGCACGATACCGCGGGCGAAGCGGACGTGCCCAACTAGCTAGATCCGCTTGCCCGGACTGCGGCTGAGCCGCACGGGCAGGGCCATCAGCGGGCCGACGAACCGACGCTGCAGGCGCCTGGCCGGACCCCAGACGAACTGAACGACGTATTGGGAGAGGATGGCACCCGCGGCCAGGGCGACCGCGACCGCGCCGGCCGTCAGCAGGCTCAGCAGCCCGTTGATGTCGCCGTCGGAGAGCTGCAGCAGGCCGCGGAACAGGATCAGGCCGGGCACGAGCGGCACGAGCGAGGTGACGACGATGACCAGCGGGGGTGTGCGCACGATCCGGGCGGCGACCGCCGCGGCCAGGCCGACGCCGATGGCGCTGGCACCGGACGACCAGACCAGCCCGAACCCGGCGGAGGCGGCCGCCAGGTAGAGGAACTCGGCGACGGCGCCGAGCACGCAGACCACCCAGAACGCGCGCCAGGGAACCTGCACGGCCAGGCCGAAACCGATCACGATGACCATGGATGCCACGAGCAGCACCGGCAGGTCGGCCAGGGTCGGCGTCAGGTTGGCGTCCACCCTCAGCTGGAGGCCGAACCGCGCGAGCAGCAGTGACGCGCCGGCGACGCCGGTGACCAGCCCTCCGGTGATCAGGAGCGCCTCCATCAGCCGCGCCGTGCCGGTCAGGTAGAACCCGGAGAGGGTGTCGTGCACCGCGCCGAAGGTGGTCACCCCGGCGAGGAGCATGATGATGGTCGCGATGACGACGAGGGACGGGTTCGCCGTCGGGTCGATCAACGCCACGATCGCGGCCACGATCGGGCCGATCGCGCCGCCGACGACGTTCTGGTAGAACAGCGGAGCCTGGCGCCGGTCGAGGGCGGTCGTGATCATGTCGATGAAGAAGGTGGCGACGAACGCCGCCGCGAGCACGATCGGCCCGCCGCCGATGAGCACGGCGGCCCCGGCGCCGACGAGGCTCCAGCCCAGGCGCCGGTAGAGGGCCGGGACCTGCGGCCTGGAGCTGACAATGGTGGCCAGGGCCTTGCGGGCGTCCGAGACCTCCATCGGCTGGTCGAGCAGGTCCACGATCAGCTCGGAGGTGGCGGTGAGCTTGCCGTAGTTGAGCGAACGGTACTTCACGTTGCGGCTGCGGGTGATCGACTCGTGGGTGCCCGGGTCTTCGTGGGTGAGCGTGATGATGGTGTGGGTGATGTTGGCCTCGGTGCCCTTCAGCCCGTAAGCGCGGGTGATGGCCTCCATCGCGGCCGTCGCGTCCTCGGCGCCGGCGCCGGCGGCGAAGATGACCTCGGCCAGGCGCATCGTGAGGTCCAGAACCGAACGGGTATAGGCGGCGTTGTCGAAGACGCCGATGCTGGTCGTCGGATCAGACATCGATCGGTCCCAGCCAGGCCGCCGCGACCGTGGAGTGCGCGGATTCGGCGTCTGAGGGGTGGAACAGGCCGGCGAGCACGTCCCGGTAGAGCCGACCGAGCTCGTTGCCCGCGTAGTAGCTGCTGCCGCCGGTCACGCGGATGGCCTGGTCGACGGTCAGCCTCGCAGTCTCGGTGGCACGGTGCTTGAGCCCGGAGAGCAGGGCGAACCACTGGGAGCCGTGATCGACGAGGGTGTCCACATCGGCGGCGAGCGCGTCGATCTGCGGGTAGATGCCGTCCATCAGGATGGCGGCCTCCGCGACGCGCCAGCGGATGTCCGGATCCTGGGCCAGGCTGCGCCCGTCGTGCCGCAGGGAGGTGCGTCGCTCGGCCGCTTCGACGGCGAGTTCGACCGCGCGCCGGCCGATGCCGGTGTACACGGCGGCGAGGAGGATCTCGAAGTTGGCGAAGATCGCGAAGATCAGCGGGTCGCGGCTGGGCCCGGGATCAAGCCGGCGGAACACCCGGTCGGGCCGGGCGACGGCGCCGTCGAGCACGGTGGTCTGGCTCTGGCTGGCGCGCATGCCGAGCGTGTCCCAGTCGTCCTTGCGGGTGATGCCGGGGTCGCTGCGGTCGAGGAAGGTCCAGACGATCTTCGGTGCGTCCGGGGAGGTCGTGTCCAGCCCCATGGTGCCGAGCCGGGTCCAGGCGGGGGAGAGGGTGGTGAAGATCTTGGTGCCGGTGAACCGGTAGCCGCCGCCGTGCTGCGGGCGGGCATCCGTGATCGAACCGGTCAGGACCAGGTCGTTGCCTGGCTCGCTCACGCCGAAACCGAAGATCTCCCCGGTGCCGGCCTCGTGCAGGAGGAACGAGAGCGAGGTGTCGCCGCGGTCGTGCAGGGTGCGGGCGACGCCGGTCCAGACCAGGTGCATGTTGACGGCGAGGGCCGTCGCCGGGGCGTGGGCGGCGAGGCGCACCTGGTCGCGGGCGACGTCGCGGAGGCTCCGGCCGAGGCCGCCGAACTCGATCGGAACGAGGGCGCGGAGGTAGCCGCAGGCGGCGAGCTCGGCGAGGTCCTCCGTGGGGAAGGTGTTGGCCTGGTCGTGGCCGGGGGCCCGGGAACGGATCCGTTCGAGGAGGTCGTCGCCGAGCGGGGAGAGGCTGTCGGACGTCGTCACAGACTCCAGCCTAGGCAGCCTTGCGCTTCCTCGTCGACAGCCAGACGATCAGCAGCACGATTGCGGCGACCGCGCCGAGCGCGAGCAGCCAGGGCAGGACGAAGCCGATTCCGATCAGGGCGCTGCCCAGAGCCGCGACGAGGGCGTTCCAGCCGGCGACGATTCCGGTCCAGAAGCTGTCGGGGGAGCCGGGAGCGACCGTGCCCGTGGAGTAGAGGTCGAGGCTGATGGTTGAAAAATCAACCTGATCGGAGAGGTAATCACGCTGGGACTGGAGCCCTTCGAGCTCGCTCTGTCGGGCGGACAGGGCGCTTTCGATGGCGATCAGGTCGGTGGTGTTGGTTGCCTGCTGCATCAGGGTGAGCAGCCGGTCGACCGAGGTCTTCAGCGACGTGATCCGGGCGTCGAGGTCGGTGGTCTGCTGGGTGATATCCGATGCGTTGAGTGAGACGAAATTGACGGTGCCGAGCTTCTTCAGCTCGGCGAGCGTGCGGTCGAGCTCGTCAGAGGGGATGCGCAGGGTCAGAGTGGCGCTCGCCGGCTGGTTCGGGGTGGCCGGGTTCTCGTTGCGGCTGTCGATGCGTCCGCCCGCCTGTTCGGTGATCATCACGGCATCCTGGGCGGACTTGATCGGATCGTCGACCGTGATCGACACCGAACCCGTCGTGATCACGTCGCGGTTGGAGGACTTGATCTCACCCGTTGTCCCGTCCTTGACGGCTGAGTCGGGCGAGACGGGCTGGGGGGCTCCGACGACGCCGCCGGATGAGTCGGAACTGGACGGGCCCGACCCCGAGGTCGACGCACCCTGCGCGGAACAACCGGCCAGCAGCAGGACGGCGATAGCCAATGCGACAACGGAGATGCGCTTCATGGCCCCACTGTAGGGTCAGGGTGGATGCCACTGTCTGAATGCTCTCTGGGAGTCGAATCACAATCGGATCTCGGCCGCCTGAACGGAACCGGCACGGGCGAGGATACTGGAACCATGACGTGGTGGAAGGCTCTGATCGAACGGCTTCGCCGGCGACGCCCACCGCTCCTGCACATCGCCACTGACGAGGGCTCCGGGCCGGTCGTGATCCTGGTCCACGGCATCGCGTCGTCGTCGGTGACCTTCCGGGAGGTCGTGCCCTTGCTCGTACCCGGGCACCGGGTGATCGCCGTCGACATCCTCGGTTTCGGCGAGTCACCGGCCCCTGAGGGCTGCGAATACCGGCTCGAAGACCACGTCGAAGCGCTCGACGCCACGATCCGGTCCCTGAATCTGCGGGAGCCGATCATCCTCGTCGGCCACTCGCTCGGCAGCCTGATCGTGGCCCGGTACGCGTCGTTGGCGCGCACCCGGATGTCCCGGCGCAGCCAGGTCTCCCGGGTGGTGCTGGTCGGGCCGCCGGTCTACATCTCCCCCTCCGACATCGGCGACCGCTGGGTACGGGCGCGGGTGAGCGCCTACCTGCGTGCCTACGATTTCCTGCGCCTGAACAAGGACTTCACGATCAGCAACGCGGCCATCATCTCCCGGCTGCTGCCGAAGGGGATCTTCGAGATCTCCGAGCGCAACTGGACCCCGTTCGTGAAGTCCCTCGAGCACTGCATCGAGTCCCAGACGGTGGTCAGTGACATCGCCAGCCTCACGGTGCCGGTTGACGTGGTCTACGGCACCCTCGACGCCTTCATCGCGCTGGGCAGCATGACGGTGATCGAACGGATGCGCCACGTCACCATGCATCGGGTCGAGGCCAACGACCACCTGATCCGGCCGAGACTGGCGAGGGCGCTCGTGGCCGTGATCGATGCGGGTGGCGCGGTCGAGACGATGGCGTCGCCGATCACGGAACCGGCCGGTGAACCGAACGGGGAGCCGGCCGCAGACCGCTGACCCGTCGGCGGTCCTGCGGTGGTTAGGCTGGATGCATGGACACTCGAACCCTGGGCAAGACCGGCCGCACCGTTTCCGTGATCGGCCTCGGCACCTGGCAGCTCGGCGCGGACTGGGGCGATGTGTCGGAGGCCGAGGCGACGACAGTGCTCGCGGCATCCGTCGAGGCCGGAGTCACCTTCTTCGACACCGCCGACGTCTACGGCGATGGCCGGAGCGAGCAGATCATCGGCCGGTTCCTCGCCGGCAGCCCGGTCGGCGCCGGCATCACCGTGGCGACGAAGATGGGCCGCCGGGTCGACCAGCTCGCCGAGAACTACGTGCTCGCGAACTTCCGGGCCTGGACCGACCGGTCGCGCGCCAACCTCGGCATGGACACCCTGCACCTCGTGCAGCTGCACTGCCCGCCGAGCGCCGTGGTCGAGTCGGACGAGGTCTACGACGCGCTCGATACCCTCGTGGCCGAGGGCGCGATCGCCAACTACGGCGTCAGCGTGGAGACGTGCGACCAGGCCCTCGCTGCCATCACCCGGCCCGGCCTGGCCACCGTGCAGATCATCCTCAACGCGTTCCGGCTCAAGCCGCTCGAAGAGGTCGTGCCGTCCGCGCGCGCCGCGGGAGTCGGCATCATTGCCCGGGTTCCGTTGGCGAGCGGGCTGCTGACCGGCAAGTACACCCGCGACACGGCCTTCGCGACGAACGACCACCGCAACTACAACCGTGACGGCAGCGCCTTCGACGTGGGGGAGACCTTCTCCGGAGTCGACTATGAGACCGGCCTCAAGGCCGCGGCCGAGTTCGCGGCGATTGTGCCCGACGGCCTCACTCCGGCGCAGGCGGCGCTGGCCTGGGTCGCGCAGATCGACGGCGTGAGCTCGGTCATCCCCGGCGCCCGGTCGGTGGCCCAGGCCGAGGGCAATGCGGCAGCCGGCTCCATGCCACAGCTCAGCCTCGAGTTCAATGAAGGCGTGCAGGACATCTACGACCGGATGCTGCGCGACCAGATCCACCCGCGCTGGTAACGGATCCGTCACCGGTCGGGCCGGCGGCCCGGCCGCCGGGCCGGCCCGGCCGGTGGTCGAGCCTGCCCCGGTGGTCGAGCCTGCCCCGGTGGTCGAGCCTGCCCCGGTGGTCGAGCCTGCCCCCGTGATTGAGCCTGGCCCAGGCGATTGAGCCTGCCGGAATCCGAGGCCATACTGGTGCGCAACAACGGATGCCACAGGTCCGCGAGGAGGCCGCCATGGGCGACGACTACAGCTTCCACACCGAGTGGCGGGTCGCCGGAACGACGGCCGAAGTGGCCCGGGTTCTGAGCGACGCGCGGAGCCTCCCCCTCTGGTGGCCCTCGGTCTGCCTGGCGGCGTTCATCCTGGCTCCGGGTGCGACCGATGGCCGTGGCGCAGTCACCGAACTGCACACCAAAGGCTGGCTCCCGTACACGCTGCGGTGGACCTTGACGGTGAGCGAGCCGGTCACCGAGGCCGGCTTCGCGGTGACGGCGACCGGCGACCTGATCGGCACCGGCCGCTGGAGCTTCGCCCAGAACGGCCCCGAGGTCGAGATCGGCTATGACTGGCAGGTCAGCGCGGCCAAGCCTCTGCTCCGCCGGCTGACCTGGCTGCTGCGGCCCGCCTTCTCGGCGAACCATCGCTGGGCGATGAGGCGTGGCGAGGAGAGCCTCCGGCTGGAACTACGCCGGCGTCGAGCGCCAACAGCCCAGGATGCGAAGTGAATCCCGCCACCGCCTGGCCCCACCTTTCGCCGCCGCTCGGTGTGATCCATCGGCCACCGGGCTTCGCGCTACTGCGGCGCGCCGAATCTCCGCCGCAGATCCTGGTGTAGACGAGACCCGGGTGGTCGCGTCGGCACCGGCCTATGGGCGAACCCCTAGAGACCCCGCCCCGCCTCGGTGGTCGAGCTGGTCGAGACCTGGGAGCGCGCGCTGGCTCCAATGGTTGAGCGCGTCGCCACCAGGCGCCATGATTTCGGCGAGCGCAATCACGCGTGGTCGAGTCCGTCGAGGCCCCGGATCCTCCGCTGGTCGAGGCCGTGGAGGCCGTGGTGCCCTGATTTCGGCGATCTCACTCGTGGGCGTCACTGCCGGTCTGGCCCCGGTGAACCGGCAGGTCTGGCCCGGCTGAACCGGCCGGTCAATCCGTGTCCCGGTCGATGGTCGGCGTGCCCGGGTCGAGTTGGCGGTGGGTCTTGCTGGGGAGGGGGATGAGCGTCTGTTTCGGGTCGACCGAGACCGGCGGCTTCAGCCAGTAGTGGTCGCCGCCCCGGAGTATGGTCCAGCCCGTGTTGTGGAGGAGCAGGTGGTGGGGGTGGCAGAGGCAGACTCCGTCGGCGAGGTCGGTGTAGCCGTGTTCGAGGAGCCATTGTTTGAGGTGGTGGGCTTCGGTCCAGGCTGGTGGCCGGTCGCAGTCGGGCCAGATGCAGCCGCCGTCGCGGGCGCCCATGGCGGTGCGTTGGGCGGGGGTGAAGAGGCGTTGTTCTCTGCCGACATCGATGGGCTGCCCGGTGTCGGTGAAGAGGATTCCGAGGTAGCCGGTGTCGCAGAGTTGTCGTTGGACGGTGGCGAGGGAGATTGGAGCAGGACTGCCCTCGATGGACCCGTGCCCGGCCGCGAGGACCAGGGCCGTCCCCGGTTGTCCCGGCTGAACGGGCTGGCTGGGTTCGCCGGGCTGGCTGGGTTCGCCGGGTTGGTCAGGCTGGCCGGGCTGGCTGGGCTGGCCGGACAAGTCGGACAGGTCGGGTTGGCCGGGCTGATTAGAGGGGACGGCTTCGGCAGGTCTGACCGCCGGCGTGAGCCGGGCATCTGATGTCTCCGGTGCTTCAGCTACTCCCGCGGCGTGGGGTGTTGCCGACGCTGAAGTAAATGTGTTGGCCGGTGCGGCGGTACCGGTGTGGGGGGCGGTGGTGAGGTCTTTTTGGGTGACGATGATGCGCACGGCGGGGCGGCGGCCGCCGAGCATCTGGCCGGGGTCGACTTCGCCGGCGATCTTGAGCAGTTGCACGAACGAGTCCGCGGCGATCTGCGCGGTGCTGCGCGGGTCGTCCTGGACGGCCTTGGCCCAGGCTTTGCGTTTCTTGTCCACGAAGCGCACCCCGCCGCGCCTGGGGCTGGTGATCGAGTCGTAGGTGGAGAGCACGAACTCGCCATCCTCGGGGGCGAAGAGCCCGTGCAGGCGGACCTTGCCGTCGGCGAGGCGGTAAACCTTGAGGAACCGGTCGTCGTAGGCCTGCTTCTCCCTCGCGGCGATGCCGGCCTGATCGAGGTCGTCGCGCATCCTTCGGGCGCGGGTGAAGCATTGGTCCGCGTTCAACTGACCGGCTTCGGCGAGCAGCCGGCTGAGGGCGGTGCCGAGTCTGTCGGCGGTGACGGCGGTATCGATATCGCCCAGGCCCTTGCGGATGGATTCGGCCGCGTCGACGGAGAGGGTCCCGGCGGTCACGGCGCGAGCGATCGGCGCCTGCCACGACACCGGGCTGCCCGGATCGGGCGGGAAACTACCCGGGCCGCCCGAGTCGCCGCCCGCACCACCATCGACACCGGTCCCGTCAGCGCCGGTCCCGTCAGCGCCGGTCCCGTCAGCGCCGGTCCCGCCCGCACCGGTCCCGTCAACACCGGGCGACCCGAGGCCGTCTGCGGCCTGCCGGTCGGCGGCCTCGGCCCGGGCGAGCATCGTGCCGACGGCAACGAGCTTGAATGCTTCGTTCTTGCTTGCGCCGGTGACCTTCTGGATCATCGCCTCCGGGGAGAGGAACCCCTGCTGAGCGGCCAGGCCGGAATGGCCCAGCTCCGGGCGGGAGCGATCGGCGATGGTCGCAGCCATCCACGCGGCCCGGGTCTCCAGCAACCGGCGTGCGGTGGCGATGTCTTTTTGACCGGCCAGCGCCGCGGCATCCGTCAGGGCCTCGTAGTCGGCGCTGGAGCAGCCCAGGCGGGCGACGGCATCCGCTGCCTGTCTGAGCTGCTCTGCCGGTGAGTCCATGCCACGAAGATACCAAAACACGAACACACATGTGAGGGTTTGTCACTACTTGTGGATAACTTATTCGAAGAATCATTCCCTGGTGTCGACAATCTCGACCACCGGGGCCCTGGCCGCGAGCAACAGGTCTGCGGCCTTCTCTCCGATGACGATTGTGGGCGCGTTCGTGTGGCCGCGGATGATCATCGGCATGATCGATGCATCCGCAACCCGGAGCCCATCGACGCCGCGCACCCGCAACTCCGGGTCGACGACCGAGTCGGGGTCGGAGCCCATCCGTGCGGTGCCGACCGGGTGGTAGAGCGTGTGTGCATGGTCGGTGACCGCCCGGGCCAGGCGCTCCGCGCTGCTCATGGCGGCGCTGTCGGGCGGCATGATCAGCCGGCCCGTGGTGTCCCCGCGCATCGTCGGGGTCTGGAGGAGGCGTTCGCACCAGGCCAGCCCGGCGAGCAGGGTCGCGAGGTCCGCACCGTCGGGGTCGCTCAGGTACCGAGGATCGACGACCGCCTTGGCGAACGGGTCCGGCGAGGCGAGGCTGACCCTCCCGGTGCTGCGGGGCTGCAGCAGGATCGCCCCGACCGTCAGCCCGTGCTCCGGCGTGGGCACCAGACCCTCCCCGACGTAGGCGACCGGCGCGAAGATGATCTCGATGTCCGCGAGGGCCAGCTCGGGGTTCGTGCGGATGAATCCGTAGGCCTCGGCGACGTTCGAGGTGAGCATGCCGCGTCGGCGGAGCAGATAGTCGGCGATCTGGCGGGGCTTCTGCGCGTCGAACAGCGTGTCGCCGGCGGTCTCGGCGACGAGTCCGGAGAGCAGATGGTCGCGCAGGTTCGCTCCGACCTCCGGCGAGTGGGCCAGGACCGGGATGCCGTGCCGTCGCAGTTCGCCGGAGTCGCCGATGCCCGACAGCATCAGCAGCTGCGGGGTGTTCACGGCGCCGCCGCACAGGATCGTCTCTCGCCGCGCGACCACCCGGTGCCGGCTGCCACCCTGCAGGTATTCGACACCGTTGGCGCGGCGGCCCTCGAAGAGAACCCGGGTGGCCTGGGCGCCGGTGCGCACGGTGAGGTTGCGGCGTCGCCTGGCCGGCTTCAGATAGGCGTCCGCCGTGCTGACCCGTGCGCCCCGATGCTGGGTGACCATGGTCTGGCTGAACCCCTCCGGCTGGGCGGCGTTCGGAGACTCGATCCTCAGGCCGAGCTCGGAGACCGCGGCCAGGAACGCCTTCGTGTGGCGGCTGGGGCTTCTCTGGGGTTCGACGCTGACCGCTCCGTCACGGCCGTGCGAGGCATCCGTGCTGCCGGCGACACGTTCGACCCGGCGGAAATAGGGCAGCAGCGCCGCCCAGGACCACTCCGGTCCGGCCTGGTCGGCCCAGCCGTCGTAGTCGGCCGCGAACCCGCGCACCCACATCATGGCGTTCATCGAGGAGGAGCCGCCGAGAACCCTCCCGCGCGGCCAGTAGACGCTGCGGCCGCCGAGGGGAGCCTGCGGGATGGTGTCGTAGTTCCAGTCCAGACCGGAGCGGAACAGCTGCGCGAACGCCGCCGGAATGTGGATCTCCGTCTTCTTATCGGCTGGCCCTGCTTCGAGGAGCAGCACCGAAGCGTTCGGGTCGGCGCTCAGACGGGCCGCGAGGGCCGAGCCGGCCGACCCTGCCCCCACGATGACGTAGTCGAAGGACTCCTGAGTGCCCGGCACCTGCGCGGTCATCGCGCTGCCGCCGCAACCCGCAGCGCCTCGGCGGCGCGCAGGTCCTTCCGCAGGATCTTGCCCGACGCCGACTTGGGGATGCGGTCGACGAATTCCACCTTCCGCACCTTCTTATGCGGGGCAACCTGCCCGGCGACGAACGCGATCACGGCCTCCGCGGTGAGCTCGACGCCCGGCTGGAGCACGACGAACGCCTTCGGCACCTCCTCGCCGTGTTCGTCCGGCACGCCGATGACGGCCGCGTCGTAGATCGACGGATGCCCGAGCAGCAGCGCCTCCAGCTCGGCCGGCGCCACCTGGTAGCCCTTGTACTTGATCAGCTCCTTGAGCCGGTCGACGATCGTGACGTAGCCTTCCGAGCTGACCGTGGCGATGTCGCCGGTGTGCAGGAACCCGTCCGCGTCAAGCGTTTCGCCGGTGGCCCCTTCGTTGCCGAGGTAACCGAGCATGATGTTCGGGCCTCGGCAGAGCAGCTCGCCGGCCTCGCTGGTGCCCTCGGCCGGCTGGTGGATCTCCTCGCCGGTGGTCGGGTCGATCAGCTTGCACTCGATGTTCGGCAGGGTCAGTCCCACCGAATCGAGCGGGATGTCGTCGCGATCGAGGGGGATGGCGTGCGACACCGGGCTCATCTCGCTCATCCCGTAGCCCTGCCGCACCCGGCAGTCCAGCCTGGCGGCCACGGCGGCGCCGAGCGTGTGGTTGAGAGAGGCGGCGCCGGAGAAAATGGTGTGCACGCTGGACAGGTCGTAGTCGTCGACGAGCGGATGCTTCGCCAGGGCCACCGCGATCGGCGGCGCGATGAAGACATAGGTGGCCGCGTAGTCCTGGATGAAACGCAGGAAGTCGGTCAGGTCGAAGCGGGGCATGGTCACCAGCCCGGCCCGACCGGCGAGGGCGATGTTCAGCAGCACCGTCATCCCGTAGATGTGGAAGAACGGCAGCACGGCCAGCACCCGGTCGTCGGGTTTCGCGCCGAGCAGCGGCAGGGACTGGGCGACATTCGCGACCAGATTTCGGTGGGTGAGCATGACGCCCTTGGGGTGCCCGGTCGTGCCGGAGGAGAACGGCAGCACGGCCAGGTGCGTGGCCGGGTCGATGCTCACCGTGGGGGCAGGATGTCCCGCCGCCAGGAGGTCGCGGAGTGACGCGTGCCCGGGGGAGCCGTCCAGCACGATGATCTGGTCGGCGCCGAGACCCGCGAGGTCGGCGGCCGCAACCGCCTGTTCGAGCAGCGGCGACACCGTGAACAGCAGCCGCGCCCCCGAGCCGCGCAACTGGCCGGCGATCTCCTCCGCGGTGTACAGCGCATTGACCGTCGTCGCGGTGGCGCCGGCCCGCAGGATGCCGTGGAACACCGCGGCGAAGGCCGGCACGTTGGGCGAGTGCAGTGCCACGACCTCGCCGGGGGAGATCCCGCGGGCGGCGAGTGCCCCCGCGATCGCGCCGATCTGGCCGATCAGAGCCCGGTAGCTGGTTTCCGCCCCGGACGGCCCGTCGATCAGGGCGACCCGGTCGAGGTCGTGTTCGGCGATCCCGCCGAACAGGTAGTCGTAGACGCTGAGGTCGGGGATGACGACGTCGGGAAGAGGACTGGTGAATACCACGGCGAACTCCAGTGTTCGGGGAAAGTGCTGTTCGGGAAGAGGATACTGCGCGGTGCGGCCCGGGCGGGCTCGCCCGGGCCGATGTTCAGGCGCGGAAGGCCGCTGCGAAGACCCGGGGCATCCGCAGCCAGGACGGCCGGGCGGCGAAACCCGCGAGCAGGCGCCCGGTGGTGGCGGCGCTGCGTGCCGAGACGAACCATGGCGGTTTCGGGAAGAGTGCGAACTCGCCGTGCGCGACCGATCGGGGGAACGGGCGGAACGGCCCGCTGACAACGGTGCGTTCCGGCGAGTCGATCAGCAGGGCGTTGTGCACGACGCCTATCCCGCTCTGCACGTCGCCCAGGGTGTGCCCGGGGTAGGCACCCCAGGGAGCCGCGGCGGTGAGGAACCCGAGGCCGGTCCAGGTGTTGATCGCGATGGTGCCGTAGCGCAGCCGGGCGAGGGCGTCCCGGAAACCGTGGCCGAGCGCCCGGATCGTGCGCGGCTCGGCGATGACGTTCGCGCCGAGGGTGCCGAGGAAATCCCGGTTGACGGTGTCAATGGCGGCGTCGAGGAAGGATGCCCCGGTGCCAGGCAGCTCGACCACGCCGAGCACGGGCGAGAACGTCTCGGTCGACCTGATCGGCTCAGGGTCGTCGCCGTCGCCGACAACGACGAGGAGCCGACCGCCGTCGCCGAGGCGCTCGGCGAACGGATAAGCGGCGGCGGCTGCCGCCACCCTCCCGTCGCTGCCCGGATACCAGGCCGGGCGGGCCGGGGCGCGGCCGATCGCGTCCCGCAGCTCCGCCAGGAACGCGTCCTTCTGCGGCCAGTCGCGACTGAGCACGACCACCTGCCCGGCGATGCAGTTGTAGCCGCCGTTGTGCAGCCGCTGCGTCGCCACATGCTCGGCCTGGTAGCGCAGGTCGCGGCGGGCCCAGCGGCCGGGAAGCAGGATGATCGGGGCCACTCCGCCCAGTTCGCTGGTGATCGGCTTGGCCAGGACGGGGGAGCCGGCGGTCTTGCGCGCGGCGCCGGCCGCGCCCCGGCCGAAGACGACGGTGTCATGGGTGGCCGCGCTGCCGGTGATGTGAACATGGGAGATGCCGGCGTGATGGGCCAGGTAGCCGCCGACGTCACCGTCGCCCGTCACGATGCGCAGCACGCCGTGCCGCACCAGGGGGGCGAGCGCGGCCTGGTAGACCGGCAGCATCCGGGCGAGCACCGGGTTCAGCTTGAGCAGCACGACCCTGTTGTTCGCGATGAGTTCGTAGAGCACGTCAAGCGGCGGGATCGAGGTGATGTTGCCGGCGCCGAGGACGAGGCCCACACCGTGCGTCTGGGCGGGGTGGAGTTCGGCCAGGCCGGCCTGCGCCCTGACCGTGTCGGCGGTGACGCCGGGCGGCATCCACACCTCCGCCCGGAAGCCGTGCAGCAGGACCGACTCGTGCGCGCTGTGCGGCAGCACCTGCACCGTCACCCGGTTGCCGGGGGCGGTGCCGAACCGGGACCCGGCCAGCGGGCTCTCACCCCGGCTGATCCGGGCCACGCTGCCGGCCAGGGTCGATGTCGCGGTCAGCACCGGGTACGGGCCGGAGATCCATTCCTCGCCGACCAGGGACGATGCGGGGTCGAGGCCCTTGACCTCGCTGGCGGTGCGGGCCCAATTCTCGGCCTGCTCCGCGACGGCGGCGTGCACGGCGCGCAGCAGGCCGACGCGCTCGGGCAGCGGGGTGCGGGCCCAGCGCTGCTCGCCGGCGGCGAGTTCGGCGATCAGGGCGTCGAGTTCGGCCTGCCCGGCCGCGGTGTCCGGGGCGAGGCCGGCGCCGGACGGCGAGGCGCTGGTTGCGTCGAAGGACGGCTCGGTGACGGTCATCAATCTCCTGTGATCGTTGACGGGTGCGCGCCGCCTGTTCGGGTGCACAACTCGGCTCGGTGGTAGTGCTCCACTCTCTCGTCGCATCCCGGCTCGCGCCATGGGCGGTCGCCGCCGGATCCGACGGCATCTTTGTGCCGTCGCACAAACGAATTGGTCGGGGGCGCCGTAGCATGGCGTCATGGCGGATCAATGGGGAACCCTGGAGCGCGGCGACGGCAATGGCACGACCGGGGTGGGCGCCACCCCGGCGGGCGCCACCAGGCGAGTCGCGATCGAACTCTTCACCGGGCTGATCGACTCCGCCGACGTACTGACGGATGCCGTGTGCGCCCAGATCGTCGCCGGGGAGCAGGCATACGGGGCCAGGAGCCTGCTGCCCTACGAGGTGCTGCACGGGATCGTCGGCGAGAACATCGCCGCCCTTGCGCGGGCGCTCGTCGACGGCACCGCGACCCTCGACGCACCGCGGCGGGCCGGGCAGGTCAAGGCGGAACACGGCATCCCGATGGCAAGCCTGCTGCACGCCTATCGCCTGGCCGGTCTCCAGATCTGGGAGGTGCTGGTCACCCGGTCGGTCGCCGGCCAGAGTTTCGAGGCGCTGCTGCTCGTCTCCGGCGAGGTCTGGGGCATGATCGACACCTTCTCGAACGCCGCCGCAGAGGCGTACCGGGCGGTCGTCGACGCGCAGGACCGCCGCAACCAGCAGGCCAGGAGCCTGCTGCTGCTCAGCGTGCTCGACGGCAGCGCCACCGCGGTCGACGCCGGACGCGCCCTGAGGGCGCTCGGGCTTCCCGAGCACGGCACCTTCCTGCTCGTCGCCGCCGAGCTGAGCGCCACGGGGGCGGATTCGCTGCCAGGCCTCTCGCAGACGCTGCGCGCCGCCGGAATCGCCTCGGCCTGGACCACCCTGCAGGGCGACCAGATCGGCCTGCTCGGTCTCGCCGCGGCGGGCGGGATGGCCATCGTCCAGTCGACCCTCGCGTCAGCGGCGACGACCCGGGTCGGGGTCAGCCGCCCCTTCACCGTCGTCGGTGAGGCACCGGATGCGCTCCGCCAGGCCCGGATAGCGGTCGGCTGCGTCCTGCCGGGGGGAGCCGGGGCGCACTCCTACGGCACCGCGCCGCTGGACCTGCTGCTGGTCGCGCAGCCGGGCTACGCCGCCGAGTTGCAGGAGGCGGTGCTCGGCGGTCTCCTCGCGGCGCCGGACCGCGACGTGTTGCTCCAGACCCTCGAGGAATGGTTCGCCGCCGACGGGTCGACCGCGCTGACGGGCCGCCGCCTGCATTGCCACCGCAACACCGTGTTGTACCGGCTGGCCCGGATCACGGAGCTCACCGGGCGGATGCCGTCGCGCCCGGCCGAAGCCGCCGAACTGCACGCGGCGCTGCGAGCCACCCGGCTGGCCGGGAGCTGAGGCGCCGGTCGGTCCGGGTCGGCACCGGTCGGTCCGGGTCGCGCCGGTCAGTCCGGGTTGCACCGGTCGGTCCGGGTTGCGCCGGTCAGTCCAGGTCGTCGGGGTCCTTGCCGGTGCGCTCGCCGGAGTCGAGGGCGCCGATCGCGGCCAGGTCCGCCTCGTCGAGGGTGAAATCGAACACGTCGAGGTTCTCGCGGATGCGCACCGGGGTCACCGACTTCGGGATCACCACGTTGCCGAGTTGGAGGTGCCAGCGGATGACCACCTGGGCGGCCGATTTGCCGTGCCGTGCCCCGATCCGGTCCAGGGTCCTGTTCCCGATCGCACGGCCGCGGGCCAGCGGCGACCACGCCTCGGTCAGGATGCCGTGAGCCGCGTCGTACTCGCGCAGGGCGGCCTGTTGCAGCCAGGGGTGCAGCTCGACCTGGTTGATCACGGGGGCCAGGGCGCTCTCCGCGAGCAGGCGGTCCAGGTGGTGGGTGTGGAAGTTGGACACCCCGATCGAGCGGGCCCGTCCCTCCGCGCGCAGGACCTCGAGGGCGCGCCAGGTCTCGAGGTACCGGTCCTGGCGCGGCGCGGGCCAGTGGATCAGGTACAGGTCGACGTAGTCCAGGCCGAGCTTGCCGAGGCTCTCGTCGAAGGCGCGCAGGGTCTCGTCGAAGCCGTGGCGGTCGTTCCACACCTTCGTGGTCACGAACAGCTCGTCCCTGGGCAGTCCCGACCGCGCGATGCCGTGGCCGACTCCCGACTCGTTGTCGTAGAGCGCGGCCGTGTCGATGTGACGGTAGCCGGCCTCGAGCGCGACCTGCACGGTGTCGGCGGCCGTGGCATCCGGAACCTTGTAGACACCCAGGCCGAGTTGCGGGATGCTGTGTCCGTCGGTGAACCGAAGCGAGGGGGAAAGGGTCATCCCCCCATTAAACCCTCCTCCCTCCGTCTCGGTCGTCCTCGCCGAACTGAGAGAAAGGCACCTCTTCCGCCCCGGCAAAGCCTGCACAACTCTCAGTTCGGCGAAGAGCGGCGCACCGGGTTGGGCGGGGCAGGGGTGGGCGAAGACGACGGCGGGCGGTCAGTCCTGCCACCCGCGGCCGGCGAGGGCGGCGCGCACACGGCGGAGGAGCTCGCGGCCACCGTTCCGGAGATCGTCGTCGGTGACCCGGATCACTCGCCAGCCCAGATCTTCGACGCGTTCCCGGCGGGTGATATCGGTGCGGAATTGTGCGCGGTCCGTGCGGTGGCCGTCGCCCTCGTACTCGATACAGACCCGCCAGTCCGGCCAGGCCAGGCCAGGTCGACCCGCGCCACGAAACGGCCGAAAGCATCCGTCAACTCGAGATTCACCACCGGTTC
The DNA here is from genome assembly GCF_004402495.1 of Cryobacterium sp. HLT2-28. Lineage (GTDB taxonomy): Bacteria > Actinomycetota > Actinomycetes > Actinomycetales > Microbacteriaceae > Cryobacterium > Cryobacterium mannosilyticum. Next base: position 41,280 of record NZ_SOFH01000011.1, read on the forward strand.
GGGGAGGCCCGCGTCGACCAGCAGGAGCCGAACCTCGGTTTCCTTGGCGGAATCGACCCGGGCGCGCGCGAAGAATGCAGCCTCCCGTAATCTCCGGCAACCTCGGCGGCCGACCAGCCGAGCGGCAGCCGCGCGCAGCTCCGACGGTGTGTGCCTCGGCTCTCGGCCGGCGCAGAGGAAGTCGGCGGCCGCGACCAGGTCGCCCCGATAGAGCAGCGGGCCGAGGTCGAACCAGGTCTGCAGCGGCGTGGTGACCGGCAGGCCGTCCTGCAGCTGGACGTCCATCTGACTTTCGCGCAGCTGGTGCCCGACGATTCCCCTCATCTGAGGTGGTCGGTTCGAGGCCGGCACCGTCACATGCAAGCGCCGATCGGCAGAGGCCCAGTGGGGGAGTGGCATCCCGTGCAGCGACGCGGCGGTGAAATGACTGAAGACGTGGGTGGGCGGCATCCGGGCCACGTAGGCCCTGCAGAGTTCGGGAACCGATGCCGGTGGGGGCCCCGCGACCCGCAGCCCGCGAAAGGGTCGCGCGAGATCGCGGCCACCGAGCCGGGTCCGGGTCAGGCCGGCCCGTCTGGCCTCGGCGACCAGGAACGGTTCATCACGAAACTCGGGCGGGAGTTCTGCGGGCGACATCTCTCGAGGATGCCGGAAACCAGGGTCAGCCCCGGGGATCTCTCCACAGGCTCAGCATCCCGCGGCGTCCCCCGAGGGTGCACCCTCGCCGACCCGAGCGTGCACCCTCGCCGACCTGTGAGAAACGCACCATTTCAGGCCCCGAAACCGGGCCGAACTCACAGTTCGGCGAAGAGCTTCGGCGCGGTGAGGTGAGCCGGGGCGAGCGTGACCGGACGGGCCGAGCGGGGCTAGGAGACCTGAACCTGGATCGGGGCGGTGTCGGGGATCGGGCTGGCGTCGCGGCCGCGCAGGTCGGGGTGCCAGCGCCGGCCGATCGCGGGGATCAGCGTGCCGAGCGCCGCGAAGCCGGCCGCGACCATGATCGCCGCGCCTGCCCCGCTGTGGTCGATCATGAAGCCGGCGATCGCGGACCCCATTGCGGCACCCATCAGCTGGCCGGTGCCGACCCAGCCGTAGGCCTCGGCGGTGTCGCTGAACTTGACGCTCGCGGAGACGATGCCGAAGAGCACGGCGAACGCGGGCGCGATGCCGATGCCGGCGAAGAGGAGGGTGCCGGCGAGCCACCAGAAGTTGAGGCCGAGGGTGGCGAGGCCAAGGCCGACGGTGACGATGAGCATCCGGCTGGCGAGCGCCCACGGCCCGATCGGCGCATGCCCGAGGGCGAGGCCGCCGACGAGCGACCCGGCCGCGAAGATGCCGAGCACCCAGCCGGAGTCCGAGCTGCCGTGGCCGAAGGCGGCGACGACGCCCGCCTCGACCGCGGCGCAGGCGGCCACGAGCATGAAGCCGACGATGGTGCTCAGCATCACCGGCGGGCGCTTGAGCACGGCGCCGAGCTTGCGCCGGCTGCGGGGGATGCGCACCCGGCCGACCTCCGGCAGGGCCACGAACCAGATTCCGCCGCCGACCAGGAACGCGGCGGCGAGCAGGATGCCGGCGACGGAGCTGACCTGGATGGCCACGAAGGTGGCGATCACCGGGCCGAGCACCCAGATGATCTCCTGGGCGGAGGCGTCCAGGGAGAACAGCGGGGTGAGCTGGCGGGAGTTGACGATCTTCGGATAGATGGTGCGCACGGCCGGCTGGATCGGCGGCGTGGACAGGCCCGCGACCAGGCCGATGGCCATCAGCCCGGAGATTGGCAGGGTCACCAGGGCCATCACGATGATCGAGCCGGCGCAGACCACGAGGGTGCCGACGATGACCGGGCGCATGCCCCAGCGGCCCATCAGCCGGCTGGTGAGCGGCCCTGCGATGGCCTGGCCGATGCTCATCGCGCCGAGCACGAGGCCCGCCGAGCCGTAGGAGTCGTAGACCTGCTCGATGTGGATCAGGAACGCCAGCGAGAGCATCCCGAACGGGAAGCGTGCGGTGAGCTGTGCGGCGATGACGCGAGCAACGCCCGGGGTTTTCAGAAGGGTCCAGTAGCTGCTCACAATTACTCAAGTCTATGGCCGCGGATGCCCGCGCCCCCAGCTGAGGGGCACGGACTAGCGTTGACACGTGCAAACTCTGATTTCGGCCGATGACCTCTCCCGCCGGCTCGCCGGGCGGGACGATATCCGCGTGCTCGACGTGCGCTGGCAGCTCGGCGGCCCGCCCGGCCTCGGCGAGTACCGCTCCGGCCACATCCCCGGCGCCGTCTACGTCGACCTCGACACCGAGCTCGCCGGGCACGGCGGCCCGGAGGACGGCCGGCATCCGTTGCCTGGCAGTGCCGATCTGCAGGCCGCGGCCCGGCGTTGGGGACTGCACGACGGCGACACCGTCGTGGTCTACGACGACCTCGGCTCACAGTCGGCGGCCCGGGCCTGGTGGCTGCTGCGGCACGCCGGGATGCGCGACGTGCTACTGATCGACGGCGCGCTGGCCGCGTGGCGCTCGGCTGGCCTTCCCCTCGCCGTGGGCGACGAGAAGCCGCCCGTCGCCGGTACCGTGCACCTGTCCTACGGCGCTCTCCCGACCATCGACGCGGACACCGCCGCGGCGGTCGCGCGCACCGGGGTGCTGCTCGACGCGCGCGCCGGGGCCCGCTACCGCGGCGAGACGGAGCCGATCGACCCCAGGGCCGGGCACATCCCCGGCGCGGTGAGCGCGCCGACGAGCGACAACCTCACGCCAGACGGGCGCTTCCGCCCGGCCGAGGAGCTCCGGGAGCGTTTCGAGGCGCTGGGTGTGAGCGCGATGCGGCCGGTCGGCGTCTACTGCGGGTCGGGGATCACGGCCGCGCACGAGGCGGCGGCACTGGCCATCGCCGGCTTCGTGCCCTACCTCTATCCGGGCTCGTGGTCGCAGTGGTCCAACCTGCCGGATCGCCCGGTCGAGACCGGCGACGCCCCGTCCGCCGCGGAATAACGGATCCCGGGGTAGCCTGCGCCGGCACAGGGCGTCACGTTCGAGATGGAGTCTCTGCCGACACGCCGCGGGAACGGTCCTGCGGCGCGGCGCGTCGCGAGAAAGTCCAACCTGAACGGTCGCTCCGGGGGAGGGGCGTAATCCGCGTGAAACACAAGGGTGGCCATACTGGTCACGGGCGGGTCCGACGCTCAGGATAGCTGGCTCAAAACGTTATCTACGCACGGAATCCGCGTCATCGAGGTGTTATATGCTCACATTTGTCGCAAACCGTTCACGGACCTCAATGACGAACCCGCAACATCCGACAACCACGAAGAAGGCCTAGCAATGCGCGCTAAATACCTACTCCCGGCCCTCGCCGCCGTCACCGCCCTGATACTCACCGGCTGTGTCGACAACTCCGCCCCCGCCACCGGCGGCTCGAGCGCCGGAAGCGTGACCAAGGACGAGAAGGCCGCGGCCCTCCTCCCCGCCGACATCGCTAAGACCGGCAAGCTCCGCGTCGGCACCGACCCGACCTACGCCCCCAACGAATTCAAGGACGAATCCGGTGCGCCGATCGGCTGGGGCATCGAGATCGCCAGCGCCGTCGCGGGCAAGCTCGGCCTGAAGGCCGAGTTCCAGGTCGCCAAGTTCGACAACATCATCCCGAGCGTCACCGGCGGCAAGGCCGACATCGGCGAATCGTCGTTCACCGACACGGTCGAGCGTGAGAAGCAGGTCGACTTCGTCAACTACTACACGGCCGGCATCCAGTGGGCGTCCGCCAAGGGCAAGGAGGTCGACCCCGACAACGCCTGCGGCCTCAAGGTCGCCGTGCAGGCCACCACGTTCGAGGACACCGACGAGGTCCCGGCCAAGAGCGACGCCTGCGTCGCCGCCGGCAAGCCGCCGATCGACAAGCTCAAGTTCGACACCCAGGATGCCGCGACCAATGCGGTCGTGCTCGGCCAGGCCGACGCCCTCAGCGCCGACTCGCCCGTCACGCTCTACGCGATCGAGCAGACCAAGGGCAAGCTCCAGCCCGCGGGCAAGACCTTCGACGTGGCGCCGTACGGCATCGTCGTCAAGAAGGGCTCAGACCTGACCAAGGCCGTGCAGGCCGCCCTCCAGTCGATGGTCGACGACGGCTCCTACGGCAAGATCCTCGACAAGTGGGGTGTGGCCGACGGCGGCATCGACAAGATCACGATCAACGCAGCCGCGAACGGTTAACCCATGAGCACCACAGAACGCAGTGGCGCGCCGGCGGGGGAGACCCCGTCGACGCCCGAACCGGCCTCCGTGCCGATCAAGGCGATCAGGCTGCGGCATCCGTGGCGGATGGTCTTCGCGGCAGTGATCGTCGTAGTCTTCGCACTCGTGATGATCGATGCGGCGTTCCGCCCGGCCTACGACTGGCCATCGGTGGGGAAGTACCTCTTCGACCGGCGGATCTCGCAGGCCGCCGTCGTCACGATCGAGCTGACGGTCTTCTCGATGGTGATCGCCATCGTCCTCGGGGTGATCCTGGCCGTGATGCGGCTCTCGCCGAACCCGGTGGTGAAGAGCGTGGCCTGGTTCTATCTCTGGGTCTTCCGCGGAACGCCGGTCTACGTGCAGCTGACGATCTGGGGTCTGATCTCGCTGATTTACTCGAGGATCGACCTCGGAATCCCGTTCACCGAGCCGTGGCTGTCGTTCCAGACGGGCGATCTGCTGAGCCTGTTCACCATCGCCGTGATCGGCTTGTCGCTCAACGAGGCGGCCTATATGGCAGAGATCGTGCGTGCCGGGCTGCTCGCGGTCGACCGCGGCCAGGAGGAAGCGGCCACTGCGCTCGGCATGAGCTGGGCGCAGACTATGACCCGGGTGATCCTGCCGCAGTCGATGCGGGTGATCATCCCGCCGACCGGAAATGAGGTCATCAGCATGCTGAAGACCACGTCGCTGGTCACCGCGGTGCCGCTCAGTACGGAGCTTTTCACCCGATCCAGAGACATTTCCGCGGAAACGTTCAATCCGATCCCACTGCTCATCGTTGCGTCGCTCTGGTACCTGCTCTTCACCTCGATTCTGATGGTGGGTCAGTACTTCCTCGAGAAGAGATTCGCGCGCGGGGTCGGCGACCGCCAGACGGAGAAGAAAGACCCAGGCACGGCAACGGGCGCGTTCACGGGAGTGATGCCCGTCGTCGGTTCGGACCCGCCCGCAGTGATCGTTCCACCGAAGAACGCCCCAGGAGGTACGCGATGAGCGCTACGAACGTGCCGTTGGCGCAATCCCACCCGGACGTGCCGATGGTGCTGGCGGAGCAGGTCTCCAAGAGCTTCGGCTCGAACGAGGTGCTCAAGGGCATCTCGCTCGAGGTGAAGCGCGGCGAGGTGATGTGCCTGGTCGGCCCGAGCGGGTCGGGCAAGTCCACCTTCCTGCGCTGCATCAACCACCTCGAGGTGCTCTCCGCCGGCCGGTTGAGCGTTGACGGCGAACTGATCGGCTACCGCGAGGCGAACGGCAAACTGTACGAGATGGCCCCGAAGGAAGCGGCCAGGCAGCGCCGGGACATCGGCATGGTGTTCCAGCGCTTCAACCTGTTCCCGCACATGACGGCGCTGCAGAACGTGATGGAGGCGCCGATCCGGGTGAAGGGCCTGCCCAAGGCCCAGGTCGAGCAGACCGCGCGTGACCTGCTCGCCCGGGTGGGGCTGGCCGAACGCGCCGACTACTACCCGGCGCACCTGTCCGGCGGCCAGCAGCAGCGGGTCGCCATCGCCAGGGCGCTCGCGATGGAGCCCAAGCTGATGCTCTTCGACGAGCCGACCAGCGCGCTCGACCCCGAGCTCGTCGGTGAGGTCCTCGACGTGATGAAGGGCCTGGCGAAGTCGGGCATGACCATGATCGTGGTCACCCACGAGATGGGCTTCGCCCGGGAAGTGGCCGACTCGCTCGTGTTCATGGACGGCGGTGTGGTCGTCGAAGCCGGCGACCCCGACCAGGTCCTGACCAACCCGCAGCACCGTCGCACCCAGGCGTTCCTGTCCAAGGTGCTCTAGCCGGTGCCGCAGGCGGCATCCGCGCAACGGATGCCGCCACCAACCCGGGTTCCGCCGAGACTTCCCGCTGAGCGGGCTTCTCGGGGGGACCCGGGCGCACCGCGAAAGGGACCGGCGGGCGATCCGGTCGCGTCGAGTTCTTCCCTTCCGGTCGAGACCGAGTCGCGCGCCTGACGGGTGCGACCGAAAAGGTCGATCTCGGCGGGAGAGATGCGCGAGCCAGGGACGAGGTGCTCGGCTCCTGCGTCACAGCGCGCCGAACGGCGGCTCTCGTTGCGTTATGCCGGGCGGCTCTGCGGCGCGGTGGCCGAGGTCATCGCGGAGTCGTGCTCGACGACGTCGCCGAGCACCTCGTCGATCTGCCTCATGCTCTCGGCCGGGATCCTCACGCCCGCTGCCTTGACGTTCTCGCGCACCTGCTCGGGCCGGGAGGCTCCGACGAGGGCGGCCGAGACGTTGTCGTTCTGCAGCACCCAGGCCACGGCCAGCTGCGCCATCGACAGGTCGAGGTCGGCCGCGATCGGCTCGAGCTTCTGCACCCGGGTGAGCACGTCGTCGTTCATGAAGCGGCTGATCATGTCGGCGCCGCCCTTGATGTCGGTGGCCCGCGAGCCGGCCGGCGGGGCCTGGCCCGGCTTGTACTTGCCGGTGAGCACGCCCTGGGCCACGGGAGACCAGACGATCTGGCCGATGCCGAGCTCGCGGGAGGTCGGCACGACCTCGTCCTCGATCACGCGCCACAGCATGGAGTACTGCGGCTGGCTCGAGATCAGTCTGAAGCCCAGCTCCTTCGAGAGAGCGTGTCCGGCGCGCAGCTGCGCGGGGGTCCACTCGCTGACGCCGATGTACAGCGCCTTGCCCTGCCGAACGATGTCGGCGAAGGCCTGCATCGTCTCTTCCAGGGGAGTTTCGGTGTCGAAGCGGTGGGCCTGGTAGAGGTCGACGTAGTCGGTCTGCAGGCGGGTCAGCGAGCCGTCGATCGACTCCATGATGTGCTTGCGGGACAGTCCGACGTCGTTGTGCCCCTTGGGGCCGGTCGGCCAGTAGACCTTGGTGAAGATCTCGAGGCTTTGGCGGCGCTGGCCTGTGAGGGCGGCACCCAGCACGGACTCGGCCTGCGTGTTGGCGTAGGCGTCGGCGGTGTCGAAGCTGGTGATCCCCACGTCGAGCGCGGCATGCACGCACTGCGTCGCGATGTCGTTCTCGACCTGCGAACCGTGCGTGAGCCAGTTGCCGTAGGTGATTTCGGAGATTTTCAGGCCTGATGAACCGAGATAGCGAAATTCCATGCCCATAGCCTAGAGGAGGAGGGCCCGCGTGCGGTGGGTCGCGCCCGGCCGCATCCAGCGCTCGTCGCGGCACCTCGCGGCACCTCGCGGCACGTCGCGGCGCATGCTGTGGCAGCAGGCGCATGTTCTACCGTGCGCCTACCTCCACAACCTGCGCCGCGAGCGCTGAGCAGGGCGAGGGTCAGCTCGTGAGCACCTTGTGGATGCGCTGCAGGGAGACGGACTCCGCGGCCTTCAGCTCCTGGGCGAACAGGCTGATCCGCAGCTCCTCGATCATCCACCGGGCGCGCACCAGGTTCGCCTGCGAGTCCGGGGCCAGCGGAATCCGGCCGCCGGCATCCGTGTACCGGGTGGTCGCGGCCTGGCTCTCGTTCATCCAGACCCGGTCGCGGCTCGGGTTGTCGCCCAGCTTGACGATCCGGGAACTGATCCCGCCGAGGTAGCGCGGCAGGTGGCGCAGCTGGGCGAGGCCGGTGGCGCTGACGAAACCGGGGTGGATCAGCCCGGCCAGCTGGCCGCGGGCATCCGTCAACGCCGGCAGCAGCGCCATGCTGGTGGAGGCCTTGAGCGCCTTGTCTGCCGACCTGGCCGCGGTGAGGATGCGCGCGACGAGCCCGACCGTCTCGAACATCGAGTCCATCACGACGCCGGAGACCCGGTCGCGGATGCTGTCGAACTCGGCTTTCATGAAGACCTGGCCACCCGGCGTGACCCGGAACAGCACGTCGTCGACGCTCGCCGCCAGGCAATCGTCGAAGAGCGCCTGGGTCGACCGGTACGGGCTGGTGGCGAGGCTGAGCTTCTCGGCCCCGGTGAGGTGCTGCTGCACGTAGGCGACCGGTGACGGCGTCGCGAGCAGGAGCAGGCGGCGCACCCCGCCGGGCAGGGTGCGGGCCTGCTCGGCCTCGGTGCTCATCATCCGGATACTCACCGACTGGCCCTCGTCGACGAGAGTCGGGTAGCCGCGAATGGTGTTGTCGCCCTGCCGGGTGTCGAGGAAGCGGGGCAGCTCCGGGAAATCCCAGCTGGTCAGCCCGGAGCGCTCGATCGCATTGGTGGGGGTGGCAGCGGATGCCGCGGCGACGCTTTCGCGGGCCTGGCTGCCGAGCCGGCGCTGCAGCTCGAGCAGGTCCTTCCCGGAGGCGATCGGGCGACCGCGTTCGTCGACGACGCTGAACGTCACTCGCAGGTGGGCGGGCACCCGGACCAGTTCGAAATCGTTCGCGGTCACCGGCACATAGGTGAGCTTCTGGATCAGGCCGGCGAGCGTCTCGGTGAAGGGCACGTCGTCACGGTCGAACATGTTCCGGCCGGCGGACCCGCCGGTCGAAACGCCGGTCGACACCCCGACCGAGACGCCGCTCGCGCCTGACCCCCCGACCGACGCCTCTCCCGGCGCCGGCGGCAGCTCGGTCAGCAGCCGCTTCGCCCAGTCGCCCGCGGGCACCACGTTGCGACGGATGCTCTTGGGCAGCGACTTGATCAGCGCCGTGACCAGGTCGGCGCGGAGGCCGGGCACCTGCCAGTCGAAGCCGGTGGGGGAGAGGCGCGCGAGCAGGGCCAGCGGGATCCGAACGGTCACGCCGTCATCGTCCGCGCCGGGCTCGAACCGGTAGCTGAGCGTGAACTTCTGGTCGCCCTGGCGCCAGATCGGCGGGAACACGGCCTCGTCGATCTCCGGCGCGTCCTCGGGGACGAGCGCGTCGGCGGTCATCGTGAGCAGATCGGGCGTCTGGGTGCGCGCCTGGCGCCACCAGGTTTCGAAGCTGCGGGTGGAACAGACGTCGGCGGGGATGCGTTTCTGGTAGAACTCGAACACGGCCTCGTCGTCGAAGAGGATGTCGCGGCGGCGCGTGCGTTCCTCGAGCTCGGCGAGCTCGGCGCGGAGCTTCCTGTTGGCGCGGTCGAAGGCGGTGACCCGCTGGTCGATGCGGTCGAGGTCCCACTCGCCCTCGACCAGGGCGTGCCGGATGAACAGGTCGCGGGCATAGGCAGGGTCGACCCGGGAGAACTGGATCCGTTGGCGCGGCACGATCGGAACCCCGTAGAGGGTGACCCGCTCGTAGGCGACGACGGCGCCCTGCTTCTTCTCCCAGTGCGGCTCGGAGTAGCTGCGTTTGCACAGGTCACCGGCGAGCGGCTCGGCCCAGGCCGGGTCGACGACGGCGTTCATCCGGGCGAACAGACGGCTGGTCTCGACCAGCTCGGCGCTCATCACGGCGTTCGGCTGCTTCTTCGCCAGCGCCGAGCCGGGGAAGATCACGAACCGCTGCTGGCGCGCGCCGATGTAGTCCTTCTTGGCAGTGTCCTTGAGGCCGATGTGCGAGAGCAGGCCGGCCAGGAGCGAGCGGTGGATGCCGTCGGGGTTCACGCTGGAGTCGCCGCCAGCTTTGGAGTCAAACACAGCGAGGCCGAGCGGCTTGGCCATCTGGCGCAGCTGTTTGTACACGTCCTGCCACTCGCGCACCCGCAGGTAGTTGAGGAACTCGTTCTTGCACAGGCGCCGGAAGGCGCTCGAGCCGAGTTCCTTCTGCTGCGTCTCCAGGTAGTTCCAGAGGTTGAGCAGGCCGAGGAAGTCGCTGGTCGGGTCGGCGAAGCGGGCGTGTTGCTGGTCGGCCTGGGCGCGGCGTTCGAGCGGGCGTTCGCGCGGGTCCTGAATGGTGAGGCCGGCCACGATCGCCATCACCTCGCGGCTCGTGCCCTGGGTCTTCGACTCGACCACCATCCGGCCGAACCGAGGGTCGATCGGCAGTTTCGCGAGCTGCTGGCCGATCCGGGTGAGTTTGGAGATGCCGGTCTTGTTCCCGGCGCGGCCCGCGGTGTCGGGGGCGACCGCGCCGAGTTCGGCGAGCAGGTCGAGGCCGTCCTTGATGCCGCGGGAGTCCGGCGGGGTGAGGAACGGGAACGCGGCGATGTCGCCGAGGCCGAGCGAGATCATCTGCAGGATGACCGCGGCCAGGTTCGTGCGCAGGATCTCCGGCTCGGTGTACTCGGGGCGGCGGGTGAAGTCCTCCTCCGAGTACAGCCTGATCGCGATGCCGTCGCTGGTGCGCCCGCTCCGGCCGCTGCGCTGGTTCGCGGACGCCTGGCTGATCGCCTCGATCGGCAGCCGCTGCACCTTCGAGCGCACGCTGTACCGGCTGATCCTGGCGGTTCCGGCGTCGATGACATAGCGGATGCCCGGCACGGTCAGGCTGGTCTCGGCCACGTTCGTGGCGAGCACGATCCGGCGCCGCACCCCGGCCACCGTCGACGGCTGGAACACCTTGTGCTGGTCGGCGGCGGAGAGCCGGCCGTAGAGGGGAAGCACCTCGGTGGGGCTGCCGCGACCGCCGGTGGCGAACTTGCCCTGCAGGGCGTCGGCGGCGTCGCGGATCTCTGTCTCGCCGCTGAGGAAGACGAGCACGTCGCCGCTGGACTCCCGGTCGAGCTCGTCGAGTGCGGCGGAGATGCCCTCGATGTAGTCGCGGTCGACGGCGGGTGCGGCATCCGTCAGCTCGTCGACGTCCATCGCCTCGGCGACGAGCGGACGGTAGCGGATCTCGACCGGGTAGGTGCGGCCGGAGACCTCGATGATCGGGGCCGGCGTGCCGTCGGCGGAGGCGAAATGCTCGGCGAAGCTCTGCGGGTCGATGGTCGCGGAGGTGATGATGAGCTTGAGGTCGGGGCGCTGCGGCAGGAGCTGGCGCAGGTAGCCGAGCAGGAAGTCGATGTTGAGGCTGCGCTCATGCGCCTCGTCGATGATGATCGTGTCGTACTTCCGCAGCATCCGGTCGCGGTGCATCTCATTGAGCAGGATGCCGTCGGTCATCAGCTTGATCCGGGTGTCCGGCCCGACCTGGTCGGTGAAGCGCACCTGGTAGCCGACGGTCTGCCCGACCTCCTGGCCGAGTTCCTCCGCGATGCGCTCGGCGATGGTGCGGGCGGCGAGGCGGCGCGGCTGGGTGTGGCCGATGCTGGTGCGGCCGAGTTCGAGGCAGATCTTCGGCAGCTGGGTGGTCTTGCCGGAGCCGGTCGCGCCGGCGACGATCACCACCTGGTTGTCCCGGATAGCGCGCGCGATATCCTCGCGGCGCTGGCTGACCGGGAGTTCGGGCGGGAAGGTGATGACGACGGGGATCATGAGCCTTCCATCGTATTCCAAGCCGGGGAACACCCGGGTGCCCCGGCCTCCCCCGACGCCTTAAACCGCACGATGTTAGCATCAATGCATGACCGACGAGGAAGCGCGCGGGGGGCGGCACGCCGCCCTGGCATCGGACGCGCGCCGCCAGGTGCTCGAACTCCTGATGTGGTCCGGCGCAGCACTCGACGCGGCCGCCGTGGCGGGGCAGGTCGGGCTGCACGTCACCACGGTGAGATTCCACCTCGAGCAGCTCGAGAGCGCCGGGCTGATCCGGCGCTCGGTCGAACGTGCGGGTGCTCGCGGGCGTCCGCGCATCCTCTTCACCGCCGGGCCGGCAGCTCGGGAGGACGAGGCCAGGCACGACCTGAGCCAGGCCCTGGCCGGCGCGCTGGCCGAGGACGCCGACGGCGGCCGGGCCAGGGCGATCCGGGCCGGCGAGCACTGGTCGGCCTCGTTCGCCGGCGAGCTGCGGGGGAACGCGGGGGAGGGCGTCGCACCGCTTCTGCGCATCCTCGACCGGCTGGGCTTCGACCCGGAGGTTGAGGTCCCGGTCGGCGCGATGGCCGACGCGGACGAGACCGCCGGGACGGTAGCGGTCGCGGCCGGGGCGGATGCTCCCGGCCCGACGGCCCCACGGGTGGTCAACCTGCTCGCCTGCCCGTTCCGGGCCGATGCGAGGCAGGCGCCGGAGGTGATCTGCTCCGTGCACCTCGGCCTGATCCGCGGCATCGCCGCCACCCTCGGCCATGACCCGGAGGGCACCGAACTGCGCCCGTTCGTCGGCCCGGAGCTATGCCAGGTGCGGCTTCGCGGCGCCTGGGTCGCGGACGTATCGCCGACGGAGTAGTCCGGCAGGCTCGGTCAGAGTCCGTTCGGTTCGGACCCCTAGGGTGGGGCGCATGACGACTCCAGTTCCCACCCTGACCCTCAACGACGGCCACACCATCCCCCAGCTTGGCTTCGGTGTCTTCAAGGTCGAGCCGGAGGAGACCACCCGGATCGTCTCCGACGCGCTCCAGGTCGGCTTCCGGCACATCGACACCGCCGCGATCTACGGCAATGAGGAGGGCGTCGGCGCCGCGATCGCCGCATCCGGGATCTCCCGCTCCGACCTGTTCGTCACGACCAAGCTGTGGAACGACCAGCAGGGCACCCAGAGCGCGTTCGACGCGTTCGACGAGAGCCTGGAGAAGCTCGGGCTGGACTACGTCGACCTCTACCTGATCCACTGGCCGACACCGGCGAAGGACCGCTACGTAGAGAGCTGGAAGGCGCTCGAGCAGATCCGCGCCTCCGGCCGGGCCCGGTCGATCGGAGTCTCCAACTTCCTCGAGCCGCACCTGGACCGGCTGCTCGGCGAGACGGAGATCGTGCCGGCCGTCAACCAGATCGAGCTGCACCCCGCGCACCAGCAGCCGGAGGTGACCCGGTTCGCCCGCGCCAACGGAATCCAGGTCCAGGCGTGGGGTCCCCTCGGCCAGGGCAAGTACCCGCTCCTCGAGGAGCCCGTCGTGGCCGTCGCGGCCGAGGCGCACGGCAAGACGCCCGCCCAGGTCGTCATCCGCTGGCACCTGCAGACCGGGAACATCGTCTTCCCCAAGTCGAACCGGCGCGAGCGGATGCTCGAGAACCTCGACGTCTTCGACTTCGAGCTCAGCCGCACCGAGCTGAACACCATCTCCTCACTCGAACGGGTGGGCCGGGTCAGCTCCCACCCGAACGACGTGAACTAGAGCGCGATGTGGGCCCCGCCGGGCGGGCGGGCACGGCCGCGGTAGGTTGGGACACGACGGGGGAACCATCCCCGGCGAGGAAGTTGACCGATGAATCCGATTGAGTGGCTCTTCGACGCGCAACTGCAGATCGGCACCCAGACCATCCTCTGGCGCGAGGTGATCGGCAACGCGTTCGGAATCCTCAGTGCGGTCGGCGGGATGCGCCGCAAGGTCTGGGCCTGGCCGGTGGGCATCGCCGGCAACGCCCTGCTGTTCACCGTGTTCCTCGGCGCCGTCTTCGGCACCCCCAACCCGGTCAACCTGCTCGGCCAGGCCGGGCGGCAGGTCATGTTCATCGTCGTCTCGATCTTCGGCTGGATCCAGTGGTCCCGCGCCCGCCAGTCGCGCACGCACGTCGCCGTCGCCCCGCACTGGGCGGGCAATCGCACCCGGGTGCTGCTCGGCCTCGGGCTGGTCGCCGGCACGCTCATCCTCACGCCGATCTTCCGGGCGCTCGGTTCGTTCGAGCCGGTCTGGGCGGATGCCTGGATCTTCACCGGGTCCCTGCTCGCCACCTACGGCATGGCGAAAGGCTGGACCGAGTTCTGGCTGATCTGGGTGGCCGTCGACATTGTGGGCGTGCCCCTGCTGGTCAGTGCGGGCTACTACGCCTCGGCCATCCTCTACCTGTTCTACGGCGCCTTCACGATCACCGGCTTCTTCATCTGGATGCGGGTCCAGCGCCGCCGCCAGGCCCTCGTCAGCCAGGAACTGACCGGCCAGGGCTGACCGCTGCCGGGGTGACCGGCTGTGGCCGGCTTCAGCGCGCCGCCTTCTACGGTGCGCGGAGCGCCAGGGTCACGGCAACGCCGATCAGAAGGCCCGCGACGCCGCCGGCGGCGACGAGCAGGATCCCGCGCGCGGGGCGCCGGTCCGGCCGGGCCCCGCCGGGCGAAGCCGGGGCTGGGTCGGGCTCCGGGTCGTCCTCCTCCGGCCCGAAACCCGGCCAGCCGCGAAAGCTGACCAGGACCAGGTCGAGGGCCGCGGCATCCTGGGCCAGCAGCCGGGTGAGCTCTCGCAGCCGGTGCTCGCCGAGGGTGGCGCTGACCGGCTCGCCGGTGTCGGGATCGGCGACCTCGCTCAGCGGTCCGTCGATCCGGGAGCGCGAGTACACGGCCGCCTGCTCCGCGCCGAGCCCGACGAGAGGGTCGGGGTGCCCGCCGGGGCTGCGACTGAGCGGGTGAGCCCGCCACCAGAGCGCATCCTGCACATCGTGCCGGCCCCGATAGGCGGCCCGCAACGCGATCACCAGTCCCGGATCGGTCTCGGCCGCGGTTTCCAGGCGACCGGCCACTGTCTTCAACGTCATCTGCAGCCCCCACTGTCAGTGCCAGCCTAACCACCCCCGAACGGGAGGTCCAGTGGCAGGGGCGCCGGGTTGGCGAACGACACCATCCACGAGGTCCCGGCGCAGAATGGAGGCATGCCCAACCGACTTGCCGACGCGATCAGCCCGTACCTGCGCTCCCACGCCGGCAACCCGGTCGACTGGCACGGCTGGGGTGCGGAGGCGTTCGCCGAGGCTCGCGCGCGCGACCTGCCCGTGCTCGTGTCGATCGGCTATTCGACCTGCCACTGGTGCCATGTGATGGCCCGGGAGAGCTTCAGCGACCCCGTTCTCGCCGACTATCTCAATGAGCACTTCGTGAGCGTCAAGGTCGACCGGGAGGAACACCCCGACGTCGACGCCGCCTACCTGGCCGCAGCCAGCGCCTTCGTCGGCGGCCTGGGCTGGCCGTTGAACGTGTTCGTCACCCCGGGCGGCCGGGCGTTCTACGCCGGAACCTACTTCCCGCCGCAACCGATGACGGGGCATCCGTCGTTCCGGCAGGTGCTCGAGGCGGTGACGGATGCCTGGACCACCCGCCGCGCCGAGGTCACCGAGAGCGCCGACCTGGTGGCCGCGGCGCTCGCCACGGCCGCTGCGGAGGCGACGACCGCCGGAGCACGGCCGGATGCGGTCGCCCTCAACGCGGCCGCCGCGGCCCTGGTCGCCCAGGAGGACCCGGTCTTCGGCGGTTTCGGCGGTGCCCCCAAGTTTCCGGTGGCGCCGGCCCTCGGCTTCCTGCTCGAGCGCGCCAAGGGGCGGGACCTTGCCCTGCGCACGCTCAAACGGCTCGGCGCCTCCCCACTGCGGGACCCGATCGAGGGCGGCTTCTTCCGCTACGCGGTCAACCGCGACTGGAGCGAGCCGCACTACGAACGGATGCTCTACGACAACGCCCAGCTCCTCGACCTCTACACGCAGGCGTGGAAGCTCACCGGCGAACCGTGGGCCCGCGCCGTGGCCCTGGGAATCGCCCGGTTCCTGACAGGCGTGCTGGCGCTGCCGGGCGGCGGCCTCGCCAGCGCGCAGGACTCCGAGAGCACCGTGGACGGGCGACGCGTCGAGGGCGGCTACTACGCCCTCGACGAGGAGGCCCGGAAGCTGCAAGCCCGGCCCGCCCTCGACGACAAGGTGCTCACCGGCTGGAACGGCCTCGGCATCGCCGCCCTCGCGCGGGCCGGATTCGCCTTCGACGAGCCGGCCCTCCAGGCCGCCGCGATGCGGGCGGCCGACATGCTGCTCGACCAGCACCTGGCCGACCAGAGGACGGGCGGCGTCGAGCTCGTGCGCGCGTCGATCTCGGGGCGGGTCTCCGGTGCCCGCTCGACCCTCGAGGACTACGGGATGTTCGCACGCGGCCTCCTCGAACTCGCCCTGGCGACAGGGGAGGTGCGCTACGCCCTCGCGGCACGCCGGCTCGTTGACGCGACGCTGCCGCCGGCCCAGACGCCGCCGGCCCAGTCGCCGCTCCCCTTCCGGGTGCCGAACGGCTCCGACCCGGTGCTGGCCGCGCAGGGTCTGGAATCCGCCGTCGACCCGTCGGAGGGCGCCTATCCGTCCGGCCTGACCTCCATCGCAGGGGCGGCCTGGCTGCTCCACCTCCTCACCGCGGATCCGCGCTACCTGGCCGCGGCCGAGTCCGGGATGGACCTGCTCGGAGGGCAGCTCACGTCCCGTCCGCTCGCGTTCGGCGCGGCCCTGCGCCTGAGCGCCGCGTTGGCGGCACCGGCCCTGCAACTGGTGGTCGTCTCGCCGGACGGCAGCCCGGCAACGAGCCCCGATGGCCTGCCCGCCGCGGCGCGCCGGCGGGCGACCGGTCTCGTGGCCGCGGTCACCGAGGCCCAGGCGAAGGCCTTCAGCGACGCCGGCTTCGACCTGTTCCGGGACCGAACGACCCGCGCCGGCCTGGCCGTCGCCTACCTCTGCCGGGACTTCGTCTGCAGCCTGCCGGTGACCGACCCGGCCGACCTGCCGCCGGGGGTGCCGGGCTCGACCGGGAGGCCGACCGGGACGACAATGGGCGCATGACCATTCGGATCAAGCGTGTCTACGACGATCCGGCCCCCGACGACGGCAGCCGGGTGCTGGTGGACCGGCTCTGGCCGCGGGGCGTCTCCCGGGAACGTGCGGAGCTCGACGACTGGATCAAGGACGTCGCCCCGAGCCCCGACCTGCGCACCTGGTGGAACCACGACCCCGACCGGATCGACGAATTCGCCGAGCGCTACCGGACGGAACTCGGTGCGACACCCGTGACCGCCGCCGCCGTGGCCCGGCTGCGGAGCCTGGTCGCCGCGAACGCACGCACCGGCACAACCACGACCCTGGTCTACGCGGCCAGGGACCCGGTCGTGAACCATGCCCGCATCCTCGGCGAGTATCTCGGGGCGGCGCACCCCGAGAGCCTCCCGGTCGGCGCGCCGCCGACCCCCTAACGTCGAGCCAAGTCGTCAACCGCTCCGACCGAGGAGCCGGCCGAAAGGATTCACCATGGTTCCCGAAATCAACATCTGGGCAGTGCTGCTCGCCACCGTCTCGAGCATGGTCGTCGGCTCGGTCTGGTACTCCCGCCGGGCCTTCGGCACCTACTGGATGAAGGCGGTCGGCCACGATGAGGAGAGCATGCGCACCGGGTCGGCGGCCCCGCTCATCCTCACCGTCATCGTCAGCTTCATCACCGCGTGGGTGCTGGCCGGGGCGGCCGCGATCGCCCAGAACTTCTACGGGGGCAGCTTCCTCGCCAACTCCCTGCTGACCTCGGTCATCCTCTGGGCCGGATTCACCGCGGCACGGATGGCCACCCACGACGCCTTCGACCGTCGCCCCTGGGGCCTCACCGTGCTCAACATCGTGCACGAGCTGGTCACCCTGCTGCTGATGGCCCTGATCATCGGCCTGTTCGGCATCAGCGCCCTCTAGAACAGCCTGCGGAGACGACCGGTCACGGCCCCGATCCGGAGCCGTGGCCGGTCGCGTTCCCGCCCCGTCCCGGGACGTACACTGAGAGGAGCGCCACCGCGTTCCGCCGGCTGCTTCGCACTCGGTTTCAGGACGGGTGCGCGGTCGTGCGACACACCGGACGCACTCTCCCCGCTGGTGAACCTGGCGAACGAGTGTTCCCAATTCCAGAGGAGGACCATGGCTGATTACACTCGCCCCACTGCCGACCGGCACGCCCCAACCGGACGCGGCACCGAATCTGACGCCGCCGCCTCGCTCCCGGTCCTCTCGCTCAGCAACGAACCCGAACTCGTGCTCCGCGCCGTCGATGCCCGCACCCGCCGCTTCGACCGCGAAGACCTCGTCGTGCGCAAGGGCGAGATCGCGCTCGTCAACGGCCACTTCACCCCGCGTGAGTCCATGGTCAAGGACCTCCTCGCCGTCGCGAGCGCCCTCGACCTGGCCGGAATCGATTTCCTGCTCGTGCGCGGCGACCACGACCGCCCCACCATCGCCGTGGACCGCAAGAGCCGTAAGCAGCTCACCCGGATCCTCGCCGCCGCGTTCGCGAACGAGCCCTTTTACGTGAAACCGCTCGACGGCGACCTGACCCAGCCCCTCCTGCTCGCCGACGGCGCCCTGGCCACGCTGCGGAAGTCATCCGTCTTCCGGGTCTACCGGCCCCGGATCGAACCGATCGGGCGGCTCCGCTACGGCGCGGAGACCGCGTTCCAGTTCGAGCTGTGGTACTTCGGCGAGGATGAGATCGTTGCGCCGATCGAGAACTCGCTGATGCGCACCCGGATGCCGCGCGGCGAGGCCCGCGAGACCACGATCGACCTCTTCGGACGCAGCTGGCGCACCCTGCAGCACATGTTCGACGACCTGGCCAGCGACATCAGCTTCGACATCGACCTGGTCTTCTCCTGGGTCGACGGTTCGTCCAGCGACTTCCAGCGGGAACGGGCCAAGCGCATGCAGGCCTACGTCGTCGGCGAGGGCGACGACTCCGACGCCCGGTTCCGCCAGATCGACGAACTCAAGTACGCGCTCCGCAGCGTGTACATGTTCGCGCCCTGGGTGCGCCGCATCTTCATCGCCACGGATTCGCCCGCGCCCGAGTGGCTGGCCGAACACCCGCGCGTCACGATCATGCGCAGCGAGGACTTCTTCCCCGACACCAGTGCCCTGCCCACCCACAACTCGCACGCGGTCGAAAGCCAGTTGCACCACATTCCGGGGCTGGCCGAGCACTTCCTCTATTCCAATGACGACATGTTCTTCGGCCGCCCGGTGGGCCCGGAGCTGTTCTTCTCGCCCGGCGGCATCACCAAGTTCGTCGAAGCGTCCACCCGGATCGGCCTCGGCGACAACGACCCGTCCCGGAGCGGCTTCGAGAACGCGGCCAGGGTCAACCGAGCCCTGCTGCGCGAACGGTTCGGCAAGGTCACCACCCGGCACCTGGAGCACACGGCCGCGCCGCTGCGCAAGAGCGTGCTGCGCGAACTCGAGGCCGAGTTCCCCGAGGACTTCGCCCGCACCGCGGCCAGCCGGTTCCGTTCGGCGACCGACATCTCGGTCACGAACTCGCTCTATCACTACTACGCGCTGATGACCGGCCGAGCGGTCGAGCAGACCCAGGCGCGCTCGCTCTACATCGAGACCACCCTCAAGCTGGCCCTGCGCCAGATGAACAAGCTGCGCAAACGCCGCGACCAGGACATGTTCTGCCTCAATGACGGCAGTTTCCCGGAGATCTCCGACGAGGTGCGCCGCGCCGCGGTGACCGACTTCCTCGAACGTTACTTCCCGATCGTGGCACCGTGGGAGCGGGAGAGCCAGGCGAACGACCGGGTCGGCACGCCCCTGATCGGCACCTCGTCGGTCAGTTCAGAACCCGGATCGGCATGGTCATCGGCGGCTCACGGAACGCTGGCAGAGTACCCGCGGGCATGATCTCGATGCCCGACTCGGCCAGCCGCCTGCCGCTCTCCGCGGCGTCGATGTACTCCAGCGCCGGGTAGCTGCCGAGCGGCACCACCGAGTGCAGCACCGTGTCCGCGTAGACGTGCACGAGGTTGAACGTGCGCGCGCCGTCCTGGCCGCGGGTGCCGCCGACCGGCACGTTGAGGTCCTGGGTGTAGCAGGTGGCCGAGGCGACCGACACGGGGATGCCCGCGAACATCGCCGTCGACGAATAGTGCAGGTGGCCGGCGAGGATGCTGCGCACGTCGGTGCCGCGGAGCACCCGGGCGAGCGCGGCCTGGCCGCGCAGTTCGACCGAGACGGCCAGGTCGAGAACGCTCGGCACGGGCGGGTGGTGCATCGCCAGGATGGTGCCGTCGGGTGCGGGCACGCTGAGCTCGCGGCCCAGCCAGGCCAGTTGGGCCTCGCTCACGGCGCCGTGGTGATGGCCGGGAACCGAGGTGTCCAGGGTGATCACGCGCAGGCCGCCGACGAACTCGACGTGGTCGATCGGAGCCGACGACGCCGGCTCGCCGAGCAGGGTCGTGCGGAACGCCGACCGGTCGTCGTGGTTGCCCATCACCCAGATGACCCGGGAGCCTAGCCTGGCCGCGGCCGGCTCGACGATGGAGCGCAGGGTGCGATAGGCATCCGGCTCGCCCTTGTCGGCCAGGTCGCCGGTGATGATGATCGCCTCCGGCCGCCCGGTCGAGGCCTCGACCTCGGCGAAGAGAGAGGCGAGATGCGCGGCACTGTCGACCCGGTCGTACAGGCGTTCGCCGTGGGCGAGCAGGTGCGTGTCACTGAGGTGAAGCAGGAAATGGTCCGGCCTGGGGTATTCGGCCGTGCGAATGTTCACGGAGCTTCCATTCGTTGGGACTGGGAGCACTCTTCGTTGAGTGCGCTGACTCTACTCCGTTTATTCGATCAGTAGTTCTTGAACATCCGGTGTACGCCACGCGAACACGGCCGAAGCGGTCCGGAGGAAAACCCCCGGGCCCAACCGTTTTCCGCGTCCAGGACACAGCCTTCCTGTCGACTTCCTCGATCTGCATGACCTGCTCTCCCGAGCCCGTCACCTCGGGCCTGTCGCGGGCTCAGGGGTGGGTCAGGCCGGAGGAGGAGCCGGGCAGGGTCGGCTTGTCGATCTGGTCCTGCTCATACGGCTCGATCTGCTCGTCGGCGGCGTCGGCGGCGCGGCGCCGTTCGGCTTCGAAGTCGCCCTCGAGCCCGGTGAAACCGTCCAGGCCGACGGCGCGCTTGCCCGCGGATTTCCGGCCGGCCTGTGCCCGGCCCCAGTGCAAGTTGAACATTCTCACAAGCTACGCCGCCCGGTTGCCGAGTCAAGGGTCGGGCGCACGCTGTGCGCGAACGACGGGCGGATGCCGGTGCCGGTTGAGGGGTTGTGCAGCCAGGCGTGGGAAACTGGAACGTGCGCACCACGTCGACCACCAGTCCCCTCCGCTATGTCGTGGGTGCTTTCTGCTCGATCGCGGTATTCGTCGTGATCTACCTGTTCTCGGTGCGCACCCTCGCCGGCCAGACCATGGACCAGCTCGCCTTCGACGGAGCGGAGTTCGGCCGGCGCAGCGTGACCCCGTTCACCCAGCAGGTGCTCGACGCCCTGCCCGTGGTGTCCGTGATCGCGGGAGCGGTGATCACCGGCATCCTCACCGCCGTCCGGCGAAACGTGCGCACCCTGGTCGTCGCGATCGGCGCGGCCCTGGGCGCCGTGCTGACCACGCAGCTGCTCAAGGGCTTGCTGCTGACCCGGCCGGACCTCGGCGTCGACGGCTATGCGGGCAACTCGTTGCCCTCCGGGCATACGACGGTGGCCGCGGCATCCGCCCTCGCCGTCTTCCTCGTCTCCAGCCCGCGAACGCGGTGGCTGAGCGCCCTCGCGGGCACCGCCTTCGCGGTGGTCGCGGGAGTGTCGACCCTCGCGAACGGCTGGCACCGGCCGAGCGACGTGATCGCCGCTCTGCTCGTCGTTGCGGTCTGGGGGTGCGCCGGCGGGGTGGCGCTGACCGTGTGGCGCGGCGATGACGCGACCACCATGAAGGCTCCGCCGGCCGCAGGGGCCCGGATCCAGCTGAAGATCCTGGTGCCGTTCCTCGTCGTTGCGGTCTCCGCGTTCCTGGTCACCTACTTCCGCGCGTTCGGAACCACGCCCGGGCCGCTGATCGCGTACATCGGCGGGGTGTCGGCGATCATCGCGGCCGGATTCGCCGTGGCGCTCACGGCAACCCGGCTGTTCTCCCGCCTGCCCTGACCCGAGGTTTGCCGGGAGGCATCCCGATGCGTGGGGGGTGTGCCGGTGCGGGGCTGCGTGTAACACTGGGGCTATGTCCGTCACTCTCAGAGCGCTGCAGACCGTGGTTCCGCCGACAATCCTGGTGCAGGAGCAGGTGCGCGACGTGTTCGCGGCCCAGCCGGGACTGAGCCGGCTGGCCCAACGGCTGGTGACGGCATCCTTCAACCTGTCGGGAATCGACCGCCGCCACACCGTGATCGACGAGCTCACGCTCGACTCGGACACCGCTGACCCGCAGTTCTTCGACGCGGCCACGCAGCGCCTGCTGATGCCGGGCACCCGGGTGCGAAACGAGCTCTACATCGTCGAGGCGACCAAGCTCTTCGTCGAAGCCGGGCGCCGGGCGCTGGCCGCCTGCCCCGACATCGTCGCGGCGGACATCACCCACGTCGTCACCGTGTCGTGCACCGGCTTCTACGCCCCGGGCCCCGACTACATGCTCGTGCGCGAACTGGGGCTGAGCCCGGCCACCCAGCGCTACCACCTCGGTTTCATGGGCTGCTACGCGTCGATGCCGGCGCTGCGCACGGCGAAGCAGTTCGTCGAGGCCGATCCGAACGCGGTCGTGCTGGTCGTCAGTGCCGAGCTGTGCTCGCTGCACCTGCGCAGCTCCGACGACCCGGACACGATCGTCGCCTCCTCGTTGTTCTCCGACGGGGCCGCGGCCGGGATCGTCAGCTCCCGGGCGCCGTTGCCGGGGGAGCGGGCCCTGGACCTCGACCTGTTCGAGACCGTGATCACCCCGGTCGGCGAGGGCGACATGGCCTGGAAGATCGGTGACGAGGGCTTCGAAATGGTGCTGAGCACGTATGTGCCGCACATCATCGACGAACACATCGAAGCGGCCCTCGCGCCGCTCTTCGCCCGGGACGAGTCACTCACGGCGGCGCTGGCGCCGCCCGCGGCCGAGCCGGAGCGTGAGCTGGTCGGGGCGGTCGCCGGTGGGCCGGGCGCGCTGGCCGCGGGGATGCCGGCCGGGGTGGCCGCCGGTTCGGCCGGGGCCCTGGCCGCGACGCTTCTCACGGCGCTTCCCGCGGCGCTTCCCGCGACGCTTTCCACGGCGATCGCGCACTGGGCGATCCACCCGGGCGGGCGCAGCATCCTGGACAAGACCGAAGCAAAGCTCGGGCTCAGCGAGGCGCAGCTCGTGCCCTCGCGGGAGACCTTGCGCCAATACGGGAACATGAGCAGCGCCACGATCCTGTTCGTGCTGAAGGCCATCCTCGACGCCCCGGCCACCGCCGACGGGGAACGGGTCTGTGCGATGGCGTTCGGGCCGGGACTCACCGTCGAGTCCGGGCTGATGACCGTCTCCGCCGGCTAGGCGACCGTGGGCATCCCGTCGCTGCGGCTGCGCGAGAGCGACGCCGTCGAGCTGATGGACGACCCCGACTGCGACCCGGAACGGCTCGACCGCACCTACGCGAACTTCCGGTTCGTGAACGCGGTCGTGTCGGGCTGGCGCGGGATCTACCGGCGGGAGATCCGCCCGGAGTTGTCGCGCATGACGGAGAGCACCCTGCTCGACATCGGGTCGGGCGGCGGCGACATGGCCAGGGCGCTGGCCCGCTGGGCGGCCGGGGACGGGCTGCGCCTCACCGTGACCGCGATCGACCCGGATCCCCGGGCGCACGCCTACGCCACCGGCCTGCCGCCGCTGCCGGGGCTCACCTTCCGGCGGGCGCTGAGCTCCGAGCTGGTGGCCGAGGGAGCGCGCTTCGACTTCGTCGTCTCCAACCATGTGCTGCACCACCTCTCCGCCACGCAGCTCGGCGGCCTGCTCGTCGATTCCGAGCGGCTCGCCGCCGGCCGGGTGCTGCACGGCGACATCGAACGCAGCCGGTTCGCCTACCTCGGCTTCGGCCTGGGCACCTGGCCGTTTTTCGGTCGCTCGTTCATCCGCGACGACGGGCTCACCTCGATCCGGCGCAGCTTCACCGCGGCCGAGCTGCGCGCCGTCCTGCCGCGAGGCTGGCGGGTGACCCGGGAGCGGCCGTCCCGCCTCGTGCTGCGCTGGGCGCCCCAATCCGAGGAGGAACGGGCGGCCGCGGCGCCGGGCGGCGGGGCGACGGATGCGTGACGTCATCGTCGTCGGCGGGGGACCGGTCGGCATCCTGCTGGCCGGGCTGCTCGCCGTGCGCGGCCTCGACGTGGAGGTGCTCGAGCAGCGGAGCGAGCCGTCGATGCGGTCGCGGGCCATCGGCATCCACCCGCCGTCGCTCCGGGCCCTGCGGCAGCTCGGAGTCGCCGATACGATCATCGAGAGTGCGGTCCGAATCAACGGTGGGGAGGTACGCTCCGACGGACGCCGACTCGGCCGGCTCCGGTTCGCCGAGACCGCCGACCGCTACCAGCGCGTAATCTCCCTGCCCCAGTACGAGACCGAGGCGGTGCTGCGGGCCCGGTTCGCAGAGCTCCGGCCCGGCGGGTTCCGCGGCGGCTTGACCGTGACCGGGGTGCGCGACCGGGGAGACCGGGTCGAGCTCGCCACCGCGCCCGGCGCGGCAGAGCCGCTCGAGGCCCGCTACGTCGTGGCCGCCGACGGTGCCCGCAGCGCCGTGCGCGACCTGCTCGGAATCCGCTGCACCGCCCGCACCGGCGGCGAAACCTACCTGATGAGCGACTATGCCGACACCGGCGAGTACGGCGATGAGGCGGTGCTGTTCTTCGAGCGGGGCGGGGTGGTCGAGTCGTTCCCGCTGCCCGGCGGCCGGCGCCGGTGGGTGGCGATGACCCCGACCCTGATGACGGATGCGACCAGCGCCGACCTCGCGGCCCTCGTGCGCACCCGCACCGGCATCGAGCTGCCGCCGACGGAGGCGGCAGCGAGCTCCTTCGCGGTGCAGCAGCGGCTGGCTCGGCGGCTCGTGTCCGGCCGGGTCGTTCTGGTCGGCGACGCCGCCCACCAGATCAGCCCGATCGGCGGGCAGGGCATGAACCTCGGCTGGCTCGACGCGCTGCAGCTGGCCCCCGCACTGGAACGGGCGATCCGCGAGCCGGCGGCCGCGGCATCCGTTCTCGCCGACTACGACCGTCGCCGCCGGCGCAGCGCCCGGATGGCCGCGCGGCAGGCCGGCTTCAACATGGCGATGGGCCGGCCGGCGCACGGCCTGCGCCTGCGAGCGCGGAACGGCCTCGTGCGCGCGCTCGGAGTGCCGCCGGCGAGCCTGGTCCTCGCCCGCGCGTTCACCATGCGCTGGCTCTAGCCCCGCTGATCCACCCCGCCCGCAGGTTCAGGGCGACGTCACCTGCGTAACTCCTGCAATTCAGCCGACGGGCGCCGAACGTGCCCGGGATTCCGGGGCAGTGTCCGGCCGGAGGCAGAAATAGCAGGAGTTATGCGCGTCAGGCTCGGGAGACTCCGCCGAGCGCTACTGGCCGACGGCGACGGATGCCGCCGCGAGCAGCGTGTTGCGGCTCACCGCGCCGGAGGCATCCGTGGCGAGCTCGAAGCTGCGTCCCCCGAAGACGAGGCCGCGCACATCGAGCGCCCCGGCGATCGGCAGGGGGGAGACCCGGAGCTCGTCCGCCTGAGCGTCGGGTTCGAGGCCCAGGATCGTGCCGAGCACCGCGACGGCGGACGCGGCCGACCAGGCCTGCGGGCGGCAGGCGGCCGGGTACGGGATCGGCGCGGCGGACTCCTCGGTCGAGTGGCCGGAGTGGAGTTCGGGCATCCGGTAGTCGAAGCCCTCCGCGGTGCGGAGCAGCCCCTCGATCAAAACCGCCGCCTCCGCGCCGAAACCGGCCCGGCCGAGGCCGGCGATCGCGATCGCGGTGTCGTGCGTCCAGACCGAGCCGCCGTGGTAGCTCAGCGGCCAGTAGCCGGTGGAATCGGTCGACATTGTGCGGAGGCCGTAGCCCGAGCTCAGCTCGGGGGAGACCAGGCGCCGCGCGACCAGGCGCGAGCCCTCCTCGTCGAGGATTCCGGTGCCGAGCAGGTGGCCGATGTTGCTGGTGACGGTGTCGACCTTCTGCTTGCGCGCATCGAGGGCGACGGCCGGGTAGGCGCCGTCGGGGGACTCGATCCAGAACGCCTCGTTGAAGCGGGTCTTGAGCGCGGCAGCCCAGTCGCGCCAGTCCGCGCCGCCGGAGCGGCCGAAGTGGTCGAGCAGCGCGGCGCCGCCGACGGCGGCCTCGTAGGCGTAGGCCTGCACCTCGCAGAGCGCGATCGGGCCTTCGGAGAGGCTCCCGTCTCGCCATTGGATGGAATCGCCGGAGTCCTTCCAGCCTTGGTTGGCCAGGCCGTGCCCGGTCGAGTCGACGTATTCGAGGAAACCGTCGCCGTCGCTGTCGCCGTAGGAGCGCATCCAGACCAGAGCGGTCTCGAGATGGGGCAGCAGCGCCTCGACCTCGGCGTCGGGCATGCCCCACTTCCAGGCGTCGTGCAGCAGGTTGATCCACAGCGCGGTCGCATCGACCGTGCCGAAGTAGAGCGGCGGCAGCGAGGTGTCCTCGCCGGGCATGTTCAGGGTGCCCGGCCGCAGCTCGTGCATGATCTTGCCGGGCTGTTCGGCGGTCGCGGCGACCGTCTCGGTGCCCTGCAGCGCGGCGAGCACGCGCAGGGTCGACCCGGCGAGGCCGGTGCCGAGCGGCAGCAGCATCCGGGCGGCCCAGATCGAGTCCCGGCCGAAGAGGGTGAAGAACCACGGCGCCCCGGCGGCGAGGAACACGTCGTCGGGCTGGTCGCGGGTGACCATCCGCAGCCCGGCGAGGTCCTTGAGGGCGGTGTCCACCCAGGCGCCGAGGCGGGAGTCGTCGGCGCGGGCCGTGACGCCGGCCCAGTCGGATGCCCCGCTCGCGCCGCGGACGACGGCCGACGGGTCGACGATGGCCAGTTCCCAGCTCACGCCGACGCTGCCGTGGGCGGGGATCGTGACGCTCCAGCTCGCGGTGGTCAGACCGTCGGCGTCGACGACGAGGTCGGCGTCGGCGGAGGAGAACGACGCCGTGATCGCGCCGGAGGAGTAGTGCACGCCGTCGTCGTCGAGCACGGAGACGATCTCGACGCCCGGGGTGAGCACGCCGCCCTTGACGTCGTGGATGATGTCGAACGACGGCGTGAGCTCGAGCGTCACGGTCGTCTCGATCGGGTCGGTGATCGCACTGGTGAGTTCGATCGTCTCGGTCACCCGGCCGTCCCGCACCCGGCGCACCCGGTTGAGGAGAACCCGGGGGTCGGCGCCGCGGCCGTCGAGGTGGCGCAGCAGGGAGACGAAGCGGAGCGTGGCGGCATCCGTCACGCTGTGCGAGATGTTCTCGGGGATCTGGCCGCCGACCAGCAGGGTGAGGGCGCCCACGATGCGGGTGTCGGAGTGGTAGATGCCGTGCAGGGGGCGGCTGCCCATCGATCCGTCGGGGGAGGACCAGACCTGGGTGGGCGCCGACAGGGCGACCAGTTCGTCGTGGAGCAGAGGCTGGTGCGGGTGCTTCGGTGTCTCGGACATGCGTGGATTCACGACTCCTCAGTGATTCGGTGAGCCCTGCAATAGTGCATTCGAGGCCCGCTGTGCGATTGATTATTGACAGATTCGCGTATTCAGGTAACGTAGCACTCAAGATTTGAACGATCAAACTTTTGAACGATCAAATCACCACTTACCGCAAGGAGGCACCGTGGACCGGTTACCGACGATCGAAGACGTCGCACGTGCCGCCCGGGTGTCCAGGCAGACCGTGTCCAACGTGCTGAACACCCCGGCGATCGTCAAGCCGGAGACCCGCAAGCGCGTCGAGGTCGCCATCCGCAAGCTGGCCTACCGGCCACACGCCTCGGCTCGCCGGCTGCGGATGCGCAAGTCATCCACGATCGCCATCCGGCTCGACCCGATGACCAACGGCATCTCGGGCGCGCTGCTCGACCGTTTCCTGCACGCCCTGACCGAGCAGGCGGATGCCCGCGGCATCCGGATCCTGCTCTTCACCGCCGCCGACCCGGCCGCCGAGATTGAGCAGATCCGCAAGCTGCGCGCCGGCGCCGACGTGGACGCGTTCGTGCTCACGGCCACCTTCCACGGCGACCCGCGCACGGAATGGCTGGTGGAGAACGACGTTCCCTTCGTCACCTTCGGCCGGCCGTGGGGCGCCAACGACATGAACAACCCCAAGCACCTCTGGGTGGACGTGGACGGATTCGCGGGGATGCGCGAGGCGGCCATCCACCTGATCGACCAGGGCTCCTCCCGGGTCGGGTTCGTCGGCTGGCCGAGCCTCTCCGGCACCGGCGACGATCGCCGCCGCGGCTGGCAGGCCGCCGTCGAGGAACGCCTCTCCACCAGCGACACCGACCTCGCCGCCCTCAACCTGAGCGTGGAGGACCGCCTCGAAGACGCCAGGGATGCCGTGGTCGCGCTGCTCGAGAGCGACGAGAAGATCGACGGCCTGGTCTGCGCGAGCGACACGCTCGCCCTCGGCGCGATGATCGCCGCGGCATCCGTCGGCCGGAGCGACCTGCCGATCATCGGCTTCGACAACTCGCCCGTCGGCCAGGCCATCGGCCTCTCCAGCGTCGACCAGACCCTCGACGAGGTCGCCGGCGGCGCCCTCGAACTGCTGCTCGGCCAGACCGGGGGAGACCTCGTGCACCGCGACGCCGCCGCCGGGGACACCCGTCACCGGCTGATCACACCTCACCTCGTCATCCGGCAGCCGCTGCGGCTGCTGGCCTCTGACGCGGCATCGACCCCCACCGCAACCAAGAGTGCGGTCGGCAATCACAAGAATGGGAAGGAAACACAATGAAACTACGACGAGGAGCACGCTGGGGTGCTGTTCTGGTGGCCGGCGGACTGTTGGCCAGCCTGGCCGCCTGTTCGTCCGGTGGCAGCGACAGCGCCGGCGGCGACGTTGCCGGGCAGAAGCTCACCGTGCTGATCGGCTCGAGCGGCGACGCCGAGACGAAGGCAGTGACCGACGCGGCCACGGCCTGGGGCACCACCAACAAGGCGACCGTCAAGGTCGTCGCGGCCAACGACCTCACCCAGCAGCTGGGCCAGGGCTTCGCCGGCGGCAACCCGCCCGACCTGTTCTACATGGGCTGGGACCAGTTCCAGACCTACGCGAGCAAGCAATACCTGGAGCCCTACGCCGACCAGGCCGGGAACAAGGATGCCTTCTACCCGGCTCTGACGAGTGCGTTCAGCTATAAGGACAAGTTCTACTGCGAGCCCAAGGACTTCTCCACCCTCGGCCTGATCATCAACACCGAGAAGTGGGATGCGGCCGGCCTGACCGACGCAGACATCCCCACCGATTGGGCCGGCCTCGAGGCCGTCGCCAAGAAGCTCACCACGGCCGACACGGCCGGGCTGTCCTTCGGCGCGGAATACGCCCGGATCGGCACGTTCATGAACCAGGCCGGCGGATCGATGCTCTCCAAGGACGGCAAGAAGGTCACGGCCGACTCGGCCGAGAACCTCGCCGGACTCACCGAGGTGAAGACGCTCCTCTCCGACGGCGTGCTCAAGTTCCCGGCAGACCTCGACTCCGGCTGGAGCGGAGAGGCGCTCGGCAAGGGCAAGGCCGCCATGGTCATCGAGGGTCCGTGGATCAGCGGGCTCAAGGCCGACTACCCCGACCTGAAGTACAAGGCCGTCGAACTTCCCGCCGGCCCCGGTGGGCAGTCGACCTTCACCTTCAGCAACTGCTGGGGCATCCCGGCCCAGTCCAAGACGACAGCCGCCGCCGAAAGCCTGGTGAAGTTCCTCACCACCGACGAGCAGCAGCTGAAGTTCTCCGACGCATTCGGGGTCATCCCGTCGACCGAGTCGGCCGCCAAGGTCTACTCGACGACGTACCCGCAGAACGCGTCCTTCGTCAAGAGCAACGACTACGCGGTCAGCCCGGTCGCGTTCGCCGGCGCATCAACCGTGATCGGCGACTTCAACGCCCAGCTGCAGGGCCTGAGCACCGCTGATCCCAAGGCGATCCTGAGCGCGCTGCAGACGAACCTGCAGGCCGCCCTCGACGCAGCGAACAAGAAGTAGGCAGGACATCATGAGCGCGATTCGGGGCAGCACCAATCCAACAACGGATGCCGGCACAGCATCCAGTGGGGCAGGGTCTGCCCCGAATCGCCGCCGTGGCACGTCTCGATCGAGCGTGCATCGCGGTGAGGCGAAGTACGGCTGGTTGTTCATCACCCCGCCGATCATCATCATCGGGATCTTCCTGGTCGTGCCGGTGCTCCTCGCCATCTGGGTGAGCGTCAGCGACTGGAGCGGGCTCGGCTCGCCGCTGAACCCGCAGGTCAGTTTCGTCGGGTCGAAGAACTTCGAGGCGGTGCTCTCCGATCCGGGGCTCGCCCAGAAGGACTTCGGCACGTCCATCCGCAACAACGTCTACTACGTGCTGCTCGTGGTTCCGCTGCAGACCGCGCTCGCCCTGTTCCTGGCGGTGCAGGTGAACCGGCGTATCCTCAAGGGTCGCGGTTTCTTCCGCACCGCGTTCTACTTCCCCTCGGTGACCAGCTCGATCGCGATCACCGCGATCTGGCTGTTCCTGTTCGGCGCCACCGGCGCCGTCAACAAGATCCTCGGCTTCTTCGGGGCGAGCGGCCCGGTCTGGTTCGCCGACCCGCGCGGAGTGCTGCACATCATCCTCGGCGCCTTCGGCGTCTCCTCGGCACCGGAGGCGCTCACGGGCGGCGGGATGCTCGGGGTCAGCTGGTGGGACTGGCTGAGCGGGCCGAGCGTGGCCATGTCTGCGATCATCCTGCTCGCCGTCTTCACCACCTCGGGAACCTTCATGCTGCTCTTCATCGCGGCCATGCAGGCGATCGGCGCCGAGGTGGACGAGGCCGCGCTGATGGACGGGGCCGGCCCGTTCCGCAAATTCTTCTCTGTCACCCTCCCGATGCTCAAGCCGACCCTCTTCACCGTGCTGACGCTCGGGTTGATCGGCACCTGGCAGGTCTTCGACCAGATATACCTCACCGGCGGCGGCAAGCCGGGCAAGACCCTGCTGACCCCTGCCTACCTAGCCTACGACACCTCGTTCAAGCAACTGAACTGGGGTCAGGGTGCGGCGATCTCCTTCATCCTGTTCGTGATCATCATCCTGCTCACCGCCCTGCAGCGGTATGTCCTGCGGGATCGGAAGGACAAGGGCAGGGTGAGCCGGGCGCTGGCGGGGGCGATCGCCGCCGATCGTGCCGTCGTCGTCGCGGCGACCACCGGAGCATCCGCTGCGGACCAGAGGTCCTCGAGGTTGTCCTCCCACGGAAGCGCCACCTCGAACCAGGCCGGAGGAGACAAATGAACGCCGTGACCACCCCCCAGGCCCCGGCCGCCGTGGCCCCCGAGCCGACGCCGGCCCCCACGATGCGCAAGCGGTCGATCGGCTGGCGGCTCCGCACCGGGTCGGGGCTCAGCTACCTCATGCTCGGCGTGCTCGCCCTCGTCTACATCTACCCGTTCCTGATCACGCTGTCCTCCGCGTTCAAGACCGACGACGAGGCCACCAACGACCCGCTCCGGCTGATCCCGCAGATCTGGTCGTTCGCGTCGTTCGAGCGGCTGTTCACGGATGTCCCGCTGCCGCTGTGGACGATGAACACGATCTTCGTGACCATCACGATCACCCTCGGCCGGGTGTTCTTCGACTCCCTCGCCGGCTACGCCCTGAGCCGGCTGCGGTTCCGCGGCCGCGGACTCATCTTCGCGTCCCTCGTCGCGGTGATGGCCGTCCCCGGGGTCGTGCTCCTGATCCCGCGCTTCCTCATCCTCAAGCAGTTCGGCATGTACGACAGCTACGCGGGCATGATCGTGCCGCTGCTGGTCGACGCGGCCGGGATCTTCATCATGAAGCAGTTCTTCGAGTCGATTCCGAACGGGGTGGAGGAAGCGGCCCGCCTCGACGGCGCCGGCGTCTTCCGCACCTTCTGGACGATCGTGCTGCCGATGGCCAGGCCCGCCCTGGTGACCCTGTTCATCCTGAGCTTCCAGGGTTCGTGGAACGAGTTCGGGCACTTCATCGTGTCCAGGCAGAGCCCGGAGACGAACACCCTCACGACGGGCATCGCCTCGCTGTTCTCCGGCCAGCTCGGCTCGGGCAACGAGTTCCCGCTCAAGATGGCGGCCGCCGTGCTGATGACCATCCCGATCGCGATCATGTTCTTCGTCTTCCAGAAGCGGCTCATCAACACCACCGAAGGCTCCGAGAAGGGCTGACGCCGGCATCGGCCCGTGCTGCTTGTGCCGATGGCCCGAGCAGCACGGGCCGTTCGTCTGCCGGCGCCGGTCGCTGCCGTGTGGCTAACTCAGGAAATCTGCGGCCGGCTTCCCGGGCCGACGCGGAATTCCGGGGGCGGCTTTCCGGCGGGCACCGAATCTCCTGAGTTAGCCACGCGCCGGCGGCGGGAGCAAGTGCCGCAGGGGAGGCCGGAGGGGCGGCGGGGCATCCGACGGATGCTCCGCTAGGGTGACGCCATGACTCGCCCCGACGCCGCCGGCCCCGACTCTGCCCGCCCTGACGCTGCCGGCCCCGGCTCTGCCCGCCCTGACGCCGCCGGCCCTGACGCTGCCGGCCCCGGCTCTGCCCGCCCTGACGCTGCCGGCCCCGGCTCTGCCCGCCCTGACGCCGCCGGCCCTGACGTCGCCGGCCCTGACGTCGGCCGCCCTGCCGCGCTGACCCTGCCCCCGGCCTGGGACCTGACCGGGCGCACGGCGCTCGTGACCGGGGCCGGCAGCGCCACCGGCATCGGATTCGCCGCGGCCGGGATGCTCGGCGAACTCGGTGCCCGGGTGGTGCTCACCGCGACGACCGACCGGGTGCACGAGCGCGCGGCGGAGCTCGCGGCTCGGGGGATCGAGGCATCCGGCATCGTCTGCACCCTCGACGCCGAGGCCGGCGCGCGGGTGCTGGCCGAGGCGCTCGCCGGCGCGGGCCTTGCCCCGACGATCCTGGTGAACAACGCCGGCATGGTCGCCGTCGGCGACGCCGAGATGCTGCACGGTGACGTCACGACGAGCCCCGCGGAGTGGGACCGCGGCCTCGCCATCAACCTGTCGACCGCGTTCCACGCCACCCGCACCGTGGTCGGCTTCATGCGGGTCGCGGGCTGGGGCCGCATCGTGACGGTGTCGAGCGTGAGCGGGCCGGTGATGGCCTCCCGCAATGATGTGGCCTACGCCGCGGCCAAGGCCGGCCTCGTCGGGCTGACCCGGGCGCTCGCCGTGGACGAGGCCGCCCGCGGCATCACCGCCAACGCGGTCGCCCCCGGCTGGATCGAGACGGGCTCCCAGCTCGAGAGCGAGGCGGTCGAAGGCGGGCTCGTGCCGGCCGGGCGGAGCGGAACGGCCGCGGAGGTGGCATCCGTCATCGCCTGGCTCGCCTCCCCGGGCGCCTCCTACGTCACCGGACAGACGATCGTGGTCGACGGCGGCAACAGCATCTCCGAGGAGCGCCGCTGACCTCCGGCCGTTCCCGCCCCGTTCCCGGCCCCGACGGCCGCCCCGGACGCCCGGCGCAGCGGGTCTTCGTCCCCACCCGTGCATAACTCCTGCAATCCGCCGGCCGCCCCGGAATCCGGCCCGGGATTCCGGGTCACCGCAGGTGCGGCCGGGTGCCGGCCCCGGAATGTGCAGGAGTTATGCACAGGGCACGGCTGGAAGGGCCGAGCCCGGGGGCCCCGGGTGCAGTTGAATGGGTCAGTGACTTCTGCACTCGTTGACCAGCTCCGAGCCGACCTCGGCGCCGCCCACTACTCCGTTTCGGCGCTGACCGGCCTGTGGGGCAGCGAAGCGGATGCCGCACTCCGCCGCAACCAGCGGGTTCCGGCCCTGCGCGCGCTCTCGGCTCTCCGGGCGAAGCTCGGGCGGACCGAACCGTCCGCGACCCTGGCCCGGCTCTTCGTGCTCGGCCTGCCGGTGACCCGCGCCGACCTCGCGGCCGCCCTCCCCTCGCTCGGTGTCGCCGGTGCCGAGGCGCTCGGACTGGTCGCCGGCAGCGACCCCGCCGAGACGCCGGGAAACTCGGAGACCGCCGAGACGCCGGGGAACCCGGAGACAGCCGAGACGCCGGGGAACCCGGAGACAGCCGAGACGGCCGAGACCGTCGGGATGCCGGACGCGGCCGAGTCGGTTGGGACACCCGGCACGGCCGGCTCGTCCGACGCGGGGGCGTCCGAGTCCGGCTCGCTCAGGCCGCTGCTCGAACTGCGACCGTACAGCTTCGTGGACGAGAGCGGTGCCGGCAGCTGGTGGATCGCCTCCGACCTCGGCGAACTCGCACTCGGCCGCCCGCTCGGGGAAACGCACGTGCTCGGCGTCGGCGGGGCATCCCTCACCCTGAGCGGACTGCTGATCCCGACCAGGGTCAGGACCGCCCTCGACCTCGGCACGGGCTGCGGCATCCAGGCCCTGCACGCCGCCCGTCACGCCGACCACGTCGTCGCGACCGACATCTCGGTGCAGGCCCTCGAGCTGGCGGCGCTCAACGCGCGGCTGAACGGCATCCGCAACATCGAATTCCGGCTCGGCAGCCTGTTCGAACCGGTCGCGGGGGAGCGCTTCGACCACATCATCTCCAACCCGCCGTTCGTGATCACCCCGCGCACCGAGGGCGTGCCCAGCTACGAATACCGCGACGGCGGCATGGTCGGCGATGCCCTCGTCGAGGCGGTCGTGCGCGGCGCGGCCGAGCACCTCACGCAAGGCGGCGTCGCCCAGCTGCTCGGCAACTGGGAATACCGCACCGACCAGGATGCCTTCGACCGCCTCGGCCGCTGGCTCGACGCCCCGCAGCCGGGCGGGGCGCCGCGCCCCGCGCCCGGCCTCGACGCGTGGATCATCGAACGCGAGGTGCAGTCTCCCGCGCTCTACGCCGAGACCTGGATCCGCGACGGCGGCACCCGCCCGGGCACCGCCGACTTCGACCGGCTCTACGGCGCCTGGCTGGACGACTTCGAGACGCGCGGCGTCAGCCAGGTCGGCTTCGGCTACCTGCTCCTCCGCCGTCCGACGGCCACCGGGTCCGGCCTCCGCCGGCTCGAACGCCTCCCCGGCGCGCTCGGCCACAACCCGGCCGGCATCGGCAGCCACCTGGCCGCCTGCCTGGCCGCGCACGACCGGCAGGCGGCGACGGATGCCGGCCTCCTCTCCCGGTTGCGGCTCACCGTCGCCTCCGACGTCACCGAGGAGCGCCACTACTGGCCGGGCCAGGAGGATCCGACGCTGATGACCCTGCACCAGGGTGGCGGCTTCGGCCGGTCCGTGCCGCTGGACACCGCCCTCGCCGCCCTCGTCGGGGCGTGCGACGGCGACCTCGACGTGGGGTCGATCGTGTCCGCGCTCGCGCAACTGCTCGACGCCGACGAGGCCGAGCTCGCCGCCGAACTCCTGCCCGGCGTGCGCGGCCTCATCGACGACGGCTTCCTGCTCCTGCCCGCCTGAGTGGGTCCGCGCGCCGCGGCATCCGTTCACGCGGAGTTTCTGCGACGCGCCGGGTTGCTCCGGCGCGAACAACGGCGTGTCGCGAGTTTCTCCACCCGAGCGGAGGCCGCGCGCCCGCGCCGGCACCGCCCGGTCGGCGGATCGGCAGGCGGCTGCGGTAGTTTGGGAGCAACCACACCGGCAGGCTCGGAGAGGAGAGCGTCCGTGTCAGCACTGGCATGGTCACCGCAATGAAACGTCGAACATTCCTGATCGGCTCGGTCTCCGGGCTCTCCGTTCTCGCGCTCACCGCCTGCGTGCCGCCGAGCCCCACGCCGTCGTCGACGCTCACCCCCAAGCCGTCGCCGACCGCGTCGCTCGTGCCGAAGCCGGCCATGATGCGCCGCACCTCCTGGTCGGCCGACCCGTTCGCCCGCGGCTCCTTCAGCTTCCCCGCAGTCGGGGCAACCCCCGAGCAGCGGGACGCGCTGAGCAAGCCCGTGCAGGACCGCCTGTTCTTCGCCGGCGAGGCCACCTCGCCCGACTTCCCCGGAACCGTCCAGGGTGCTCGTGAGTCCGGCCTCCGCGCCGCCCGCGAGGTGGGAGCCGCCGCCACAACCGGCGAGCGGATCGCCGTGATCGGCGCCGGCATCGCCGGCCTGTCCGCGGCGCGCGCGCTGCAGGAGACCGGCTTCGACGTGGTCGTGGTCGAGGCCCGCGACCGGATCGGCGGCCGGATCAACACGGTCAGCGACAAGAAATGGCCGTTCCCGATCGAGCTCGGCCCCTCCTTCGTGCGCCACAGCGGGCAGACCTCCCTCGACGAGGAACTCATCCGGCTCGGCGTCGCGACGGCGCCGTTCGGCCGCACGGTCGAGACCCGCACCCCCGCCGGACTGGTCGTGCCCGTGCCCGACATCGGGCCCCAGGCCGTCGCGGCCGCGCTGGCCTGGGCGGTGGACCAGCCCGCCGACGTGTCCGTCGCGCGGGCGCTCGCCGACTCGGGGGCGTCGAAGCTGTCGACGACGGATGCCGACACCGGCATCTCCGACACCGACTGGCTCGACCACGAGATCGCCGCCGTCCTCGACCTGAACGCAGGCGCATCCGTCGACCTGCAGTCCGCCTGGTACACCTCGACCGACCTGGGCGCCGACGACGACCGGATCGTGCTCGGCGGCTTTTCGACCCTGGTCACGGATGCCGCCGCCGGCATCGACCTGCTCGACTCCAGCGTGGTCACCCGCCTGGCCTACTCAGACGAGGGCGTCAGCCTGCGCCTCGGCAACGGCGAATCGCTCGGCGCCGACCGGGTCGTCGTCACGATTCCGCTTGGCGTGCTGAAGACCAAGGTGATGGAGTTCGCCCCGCCACTGCCGTTCGCCCATCGCGGCGCGATCGCGGCGCTCGGCGTCGGCACGCTGGACAAGATCTGGCTGCAATTCGACCAGCCGTTCTGGGACACCGAGGCGCCGCTCTGGACCACGGTCGGCGGCGACGGCGACTTCAAGGTCTGGATCAACATGGTGCCGCTGACCGGCGAGCCCGTGCTGATGGGGCTGGTGGCGGCTGAGAGCGCCCTTCGCCTCGCCGAGGTCGACGACGACGAGTTCCTCGCCGCCGCACTGGCCAGCCTGGAACCCTTCCTCGCACCGGTGCCGACCCCGAAATAGCGAAACCGGGTCTGACCGGGCGGTGGAAAACAACCCCCCGCGATTCCCAGCGAGGTGGTGTAGAGTGCTTGCAACGTCCAGTCGTTGAGAAAAACTCCTTTTTTGAGGAGCACTTTCATGCAGGTGCAGTCCATCGCGGTGCTAGCCCAGAGGGCCAGCCGTTGCCCGATCGGAACTGCCGTTGGAATCCGCCGGGTCTCCACCCAGTGCGTCCTGGCCGGGTCTTCCTTCGGCCACCCGGCGCGGTCGCCGCTCGGGTGCACCGTCCCCACCCGCGGCCGCAGTTCCCCCGGCTTGACCGCTTGATTGAACGTGCCTCATGGATACCCTGCTGGATCTCGACTCCGTCGTCCTTCTCGATTTCGACACCGACCTGCCCTGCGAAGGCTCGCACCATGTGCGCGGCCTGAGCGGGCATTCTCCCACCGCCCCCGGCGCCTACATGGTGATCTCGCCCTGCTGCGGACCCAAGGTCGTGCAGTGCTCCCCGCGGGTGCACGCGATGCGGCACTCGGGCGTGCTCTACTGCGGCGCCTGCCGCAATGAGCACCTCACCAGCGACTACACCTTTATTCCGCTGTAGCGGCGGCGACCGCGGCCGGGATGCGCCGCCACGGACGCGGCGACAGCCGCGACGTGGCCGTGAGCACGGCCGCGATCCCGGTGAACAGCGCCACCGCGACCAGGCTGTAGAGCAGGGTCTCGAGCGGTCCGCTGACCTGGGCCGGGTCGAGGAAGAAGTAGGGATACCAGCCGACCAACGCGCCGCGCGCAAGGGTGAACGCACCCCACAGACCGGGCACGAGCATCACCCAGGCGGTGGTCTTCCAGGGCAGGCGGGCCTTTCCGGCATCCGTCAGCCAGTCGAGCAGGGCGATGCCGGGGATCCAGAAGTGCAGCAGCTGGCTGGACCAGGGCACCTCGATCGTGTAGTCCCGCGACGAGGACTGGATCACGATGGTCAGGAAGACGATCCCGGATACGATGATGTAGGTCGTGATCAGCAGCCGGAACCAGTCCAGCCAGGGTGGGTCGACCGCCCGTCTGAAGGCGACGACGGCGCCGGCGACGAACGCGACGACCGCGCCCATGCCGGTGAGCACGGTGAAATAGCTGAAGTAGTTGTAGACGGCGAACGTGGCGAAACCGAGCACATAGTCGAAGTAGCCGAGCAGGGCGACGACGCCGGCCACCGCCAGCACCACCCGGCCGACGCCGAACGCCTGGCGCACGCTGAACCGCGCCCCGGTGCGAGCCCGGGCGGTGGCCGGTGCGAGCCCGGACGGTTCCCGCCGTGCCCGGCCTGCGGGCGCGACGAATCGCCGCGACGCTGCCTGGATTCCGCGCGCCGTCGTCTTCGTCCGAGCGGGTTCGGATGCTCGCGCGCACATGCCTCCACGCTACGCCAGCATCCCGGACGCCTCCTGACCCCGGCCGGGGGTGGAAATGGGCGACGGGACACGCGGCCGCGCACCGGGGAGTGCCGGAGGCGCCGGCTCAGAAATCTATCCGGAACGCGGTTTCGCCCAGCGGCTCCAGTTCGGAGGTCTCGACCGACTCGACCAGGGCCGACGGCGGACCATGGGCGAGCCAGTCCAGCATGGCCGACACGGCCGCGGGGTCACCTTCCGCCTCCACCTCGACAGCGCCGTCGCGACGGTTGCGCACGAAGCCGGCCACACCGAGCCGGTCGGCCTCGGCCTGCGCGTAGTACCGGAACCCCACGGCTTGCACGACGCCGCGGACGACGGCGCGGGTGCGCATCCGTTTCATCGCTCAGACCCGTTCATGCTCCCAGTGTGCCCCGGATCGGCCGCCGGTAGGGGCTCGTCAGCTGCCGCACCGGCAATCCCTGCCACGTATCCTGCAGAAGAGTGCGGATGCGAGCACGCGTGCCTGCGGTTAACTCAGGAGATTCTCGATTCCGATCCGGACGACCCGCGGAGCCGTGCGGAACTGAGGGCGGTGAATCGCGGCCGCGCCGCGTTTCTCCTGAGTTAGCCCCCGATCCGGCTGCGAATTCGCCCGGATCGGCCGGGAACGGCAGCGAACCGGGGCGGTCAGGCGGAGTCGCGCCAGACGATGGGGGTCTCCAGCAGGATGCCGTCGGTCGGCTGCTCCTCGCCGCGCAACTGGCCGAGAACGCACTCCGCCGCGGCCGCCCCGAGCCCGAAGGCCGGCTGGTGCACGGTGGACAGGTGCGGCTGGGTGCGGAGGGCCCAGGTGCTGTCGTCGAAGCCGACGACGCCCACGTCGCCCGGCACGCTGCGCCCCGCATCGCGGAGCGCTTCGAGGGCTCCGGCCGCCACGGCGTCGGATGCCGCGAACACGCCGTCGATGCCGGGCTCGCGGGCGAGCAGAGCGCGCATCCCGGCCGCCCCGTCGGAGTAGGTGTAGAGCGGAACGCGCTCGACGAGGTTCGGGTCGAAACGGGAGCCGAGGGCGTCGGTGAAGCCGGCCAGGCGGTCGGCGCCGGAGTCCCGGTCGAGCGCCGCCGCGATCATGCCGATCCGGCTCCGCCCCGTGCCGATCAGCCGCTCGGTGATCGCGCGCGCCGACCGGCGGTTGTCGATGCCCACGAAGGGGAGCCGGCGCAGGTCCGGCGGGTGCCCGACGAAGGCGGCCGGCAGGGCGAGCTTCTCCACGACCCGGATCATCGGATCCTCGTGGCGGGCCGAGACGATGATGACCCCGTCGACGAACCCGCCGCTCAGGTAGCGGGCCACCCGGTCGGTGTCGCGCTGCGAATCGATCACGAGGCTGACCATCTGGTAGTCGGCACGGGAGAGCACGGTGTTCGCGCCGAGCAGGATGCCGCCGATGTTCGGGTCATCCAGGAACAAAGAGTGCGGCTCGTGCACGATGAACCCGACCGCCTGCGAGCGCTGCATCACCAGGTTGCGGGCGGCGTTGTTCGGCACGTAGCCGACCTTCTCGATCGCGGCCTCGATCGCCGTGCGGGCCGCCGCCGAGACATAGGGTTCGTCATTGACGACCCGGCTCACGGTGCCGCGGGACACCCCGGCCTCCACGGCGACGTCGTGGATGGTCGCACGCTTGCGCCTTGCCGGAACGGTCACCATTCGATAACTGTAGCCCCCGATTTTCCCGAATCGGCTTGACACGGGCGCGCGCCGCTACTTAGTGTGTGTACGTTCACAGAATCTCGACGGAGAGTTTTCGCTCCCCGGACTGTGCACGTTCACAGAGTCGTCGACGAACGCAATGGAAGCACGGTCAGGGAGCACATGAACTCGCGAGCAGCAACCGAGGAGAGCCAGGTCCCGGCCACCCCGTTCAGCCACGACGGCATCGCCTTCGGCTGCGACTACAACCCGGAGCAGTGGAGCCCCGAGGTCTGGGTTCAGGATGTCGCGCTCATGCAGGAGGCCGGCGTCGACCTGGTCGCCGTCAACATCTTCGGCTGGTCCCAGCTCGAGCCGAGGCCGGGGGAGTACGACTTCACCGCCCTCGACGCGATCATCGACCTGCTGCACGCCGGCGGCATCCGGGTGAACCTGGGCACCGGCACCTCGTCGCCGCCGCCGTGGCTGACCACGCTGCACCCCGAGATCCTCCCGATGACGGAGGACGGCACCACCCGCTACCCCGGCGGCCGCCAGGCCTGGTGCCCGAGTTCCGCGGTGTTCCGCGAACGCGCCCTCGCCCTGGTCGAGAAGGTGGCCGAACGCTACGGCAACCACCCGGCGATCGCGCTCTGGCACGTGTCCAACGAGCTCGGCTGCCACAACGCGCTCTGCTACTGCGACGACACCGCTGATGCCTTCCGCGCCTGGCTGCAGGCCCGCTACGGCACCATCGACGCGTTGAACGCGGCCTGGGGCACCTCATTCTGGAGCCAGCGCTACGGCCAGTGGAACGAGATCCTCACCCCGCGGCTCACCCTGTCCAGCCGCAACCCCGGCCAGGCCCTCGACTTCCACCGGTTCAGCTCGGACGAACTGCTCGACTACTACCGCCGGGAGGCGGCCGTGCTCCGCCGGCACAGCACCGTGCCGGTGACCACCAACTTCATGGTCGCCGCGCACATCAAGAACCTCGACTACTGGTCCTGGGCGCCGGACGTCGACGTGGTCGCCAACGACCACTACCTCGACAACCGGCTGGCCGACCCCACCACCGAACTGGCCTTCGCCGCCGACCTCAGCCGCGGCCTCGCCGGTGGCGCACCCTGGCTGCTGATGGAGCACTCCACCGGGGCGGTCAACTGGCAGCCGGTGAACCTGGCCAAGACGCCTGGGGAGATGGCCCGCAATTCGCTCACCCACGTCGCCCGCGGCGCCGACGCGGTCTGCTACTTCCAGTGGCGCGCCTCCCTGCAGGGCTCGGAGAAGTTCCACTCCGCCCTGGTGCCCCACGCCGGCACCGACACCGAGCTCTGGCGCGACGTGGTCGACCTGGGCGCCGCCATCGGCCGGCTGGGCGAACTCGCCGGCACCACGGTCGTGGCGGATGCCGCGATCATCTTCAGCTGGCAGGCGCAGTGGGCCGGCGACGGGGAATCCCGCCCGTCGCACGAGGTGCGCTACCTCGACCAGGTCCTCGCCGCCTACACCGCCCTGCGCGAACTGGGCATCACGGTCGACGTCGTCTCCCCTGACGCGGACCTCTCCGGCTACCGCCTCGTGGTCGCCCCCGCCCTCTACCTGGTCACCGACGCGCAGGCCGCCAACCTCACCGGCTACGTCGCCGCCGGCGGCCACGCCGTCGTCACCTTCTTCAGCGGCATCGTCGACGAGGACGACCGGGTGCGCACGGGCGGTTACCCCGGTGCGTTCCGGGACCTGCTCGGCATCACCGTCGAGGAGTTCTTCCCGCTCGCGCCCGGCGGACAGGTCGCCCTCGACACCGGCGCCGCCGCGAGCCTGTGGACCGAACGGCTCCGCCCGACCGGCGCCGAGGTGATGGCCCGCTACCTGAACGGCCCGTTGCCGGGCATCCCGGCCGTCACCCGCAACCCGCACGGCGCCGGCACCGCCTGGTACCTGGCCACCGCGCTCGAGGCCGGGGCGCTGCGCGACCTGATGCGCACGGTCGCACAACAGGCCAGGGTGACCGCGGTCGGCCCGGAGAGCGACGGCTCGGTCGAGGTCGTCCGCCGGACGAGCGCCACCGCGAGCTACCTGTTCATCATCAACCACGGCGGCATCGAACTCACCCTGCCGGCCGCCGGCCACGAACTCATCACCGGTGAACCGGTCGGTCGCGTCGTGCGCGTTCCGGCCGGCGCCGTTCGCGTCATCAGAGAGGACACCGCATCATGAGCGCACCCGCCGCTTCACTCACGGATGCCCCGGGCGGCGCCGCCCGGCCATCCAAGTCCAGGGCCAGGAAGCCGCGCACGCCGAAGGTGCGGGTGCAGCACACCGGGGCGATCCTCGCCTTCGTGCTCCCGTTCGGCATCCTGTTCGGACTGTTCTACCTGGTGCCCATCGGTTACGCGATCTACGAATCGCTCCTGGTGATCAAGCGCGAGGGCACCTTCGGCGCAGCCACGGAGGTGTTCGGCGGTTTCAGCCAGTACATCCTGGTCTTCCAGAACGGGCCGTTCTGGCAGTCGATCGGGCGGGTGCTCATGTTCGGCGTCGTGCAGGTTCCGATCATGCTCGGTCTGGCGCTTCTGTTCGCCCTGCTGCTCGACTCGCCGCTGCTGCGCGGCAAGCGCTTCTTCCGGCTCGCCTTCTTCGTGCCCTACGCGGTACCGGGCGTCATCGCGGCGATCATGTGGGGCTACCTCTACTCGCCCAACCTGTCGCCGTTCAGCGCGGTCACCGAGAACGTCGACTTCCTCTCGGCCGACCTCGTGCTGTGGTCGATCGCGAACGTCGTCACCTGGGTCTACGTGGGCTACAACATGCTCATCATCTACTCCGCGCTGCTCGCCATCCCCACCGAGCTCTACGAGGCCGCCCGCCTCGACGGGGCCGGCCAGTTGCGGATCGCCTGGTCGGTGAAGATCCCCCTGATCATGCCCGCGATCGTGCTCACCGCGATCTTCTCGATCATCGGCACCCTGCAGCTGCTCGCCGAACCGCAGGTGTTCCGCAGCTTCAGCTCGGCGGTGACCAGCACGTTCACCCCGAACCTCACCGTCTACACGACCTCGTCCATTCCGAACGTGAACCTCGCGGCGGCCTTCTCGGTCGTGCTGGCCGTGGCCACGTTCATCCTGTCCTTCACATTCCTGAAGTTCACCCAGCGGAAGGAAGCCAAGTGAGCACCATGATCCCCGCGCCCGCGCAGCCCGCGCGCGGCATCCGCCCGGCGCAGTCGAAGACACCGAAGGCGCCACTCGCGCAGCGGGAGAGCCCGTTCGCCCGCGGCGGCGCCCTGATCGTGATGGGCGTCTTCACCCTCTACTTCCTGGTGCCGATCTGGTGGCTGCTGGTCGCGGCGTCGAAGAACCGGTCCCAGTTCAACACCACGAACCCGCTCTGGTTCGCCGACTTCTCCCTGTTCGAGAACATCGGCAACCTGGTCGCCTACCGTGACGGCGTCTACCTCAAGTGGATGCTCAACAGCGCCCTCTACGCCGGTGGCGGCGCGGCCATCGGCACCATCATCGCCGGGATGTGCGGTTACGCGCTCGCCAAGTACCGCTTCCCGGGCCGCGAACTCATCTTCAACGTCGTGCTCGGCGGGGTGCTCGTGCCCGCCACCGCCCTGGCGCTGCCGCTGTTCCTGATCTTCTCCCAGATCAGCCTCACCAACACGTTCTGGTCGGTGTTCCTGCCGAGCCTGGTCAGCCCGTTCGGGGTCTACCTCGCCCGCATCTACGCCTCGGCCAGCGTGCCGGACGAGCTGATCGAGGCCGCCCGCCTCGACGGGGCCGGCGAGGTGCGCACGTTCTTCACCGTTTCGGTACGGATGATGGTGCCCGCCCTGGTCACGGTCTTCCTGTTCCAGTTCGTCGCCATCTGGAACAACTTCTTCCTGCCCTTGATCATGCTGCGGGACGAGACCCTGTTCCCGGTCACGCTCGGTCTCTACGCCTGGAACTCCCAGGTGAACCAGATCCCCGTGCTGCGCGATTACGTTCTGATCGGCGCCCTGTTGTCGATCATCCCGCTGATCATCATCTTCCTTCTCCTCCAGCGCTTCTGGCGGAACGGCCTCAGCGCCGGTTCGGTCAAGTAGCCCCAAGCCGCTCCTCCCGCATCACCCGCACCGCAGCAGTATCCGCGTGGACAGCCCAGGCGGATTCCACCCCCCCCCAAGAGAAAAGAAGAAACAGAATGCGAATGAAGAAAAGAGCAGT
Organism: Cryobacterium sp. HLT2-28; assembly: GCF_004402495.1. Taxonomy (GTDB): domain Bacteria; phylum Actinomycetota; class Actinomycetes; order Actinomycetales; family Microbacteriaceae; genus Cryobacterium; species Cryobacterium mannosilyticum. The sequence goes on from NZ_SOFH01000011.1 coordinate 85,364, forward strand.
CGCCGTCGCCTTGCTCACGGCGGCCACCGTTGCCCTCACCGGCTGCGCCACCTCCGGCTCCACCGGCACCGACGCCGCAGCCTGCGCCCCGTCCAAGGGCAAGGTCGACCTGACCTTCACCACCTGGATTCCCGGCATGGAAGACACCGTCGCAGTGTGGAACAAGGCCAACCCCGACATCCAGGTCAAGGTGCAGACCGGCCCGAACGGCAACGGCGGCACCTACCAGAACTTCTTCAACCAGCTCAAGGCCGGCAACGCGCCCGACCTGGGCCAGATCGAATACGACGCGCTGCCGAACTTCCGGGTGCAGGACGGCCTGACCGACCTGGCCGCCTGCGACGGCGTGCTCGACGCGAAGAGCGACTTCGTCGACTGGACCTGGGGTCAGGTGAACTTCGGCGAGGACAAGTCGGTCTACGCCATCCCGCAGGACGCCGGCCCCATGGCCATGTTCTACCGGACCGACCTGTTCAAGGCGAACAACATCGAGATTCCGACTACCTGGGCCGAATACGCCACCGCGGCGGAGAAGATCCGCGCCACCGGCGGCTACATCACCAACTTCTCGCAGAGCGACATCAACCAGTTCGCCGGGTTCGTCTGGCAGGCCGGCGGAAAGTGGTTCAAGAACGACGGTGACAAGTGGACAGTCGACCTGACCGACCCGACCACGACCAAGGTCGCAGCCTACTGGCAGGACCTGATCGACCGGGACCTCGTCTCGACGAACCCGCCGTGGACCGATGAGTGGAACAACGCCTACAACTCCGGCAGTGACTGGACCTGGAACTCCGCAGCCTGGGGTGCCAACTCCATCGCCAGCGGCGCCCCGGACACCGCGGGCAAGTGGGCCGTCGCCCAGTCCCCGCAGTGGAAGGCCGGCGACAAGGCCAGCGGCAACTGGGGTGGCTCGTCCACCGCTGTTTTCAAGGGTTCCAAGCACCCCTACGAGGCCGCGAAGTTCGCGCTGTGGTTGAACACCTCCGCCGAGTCGCTCACGATGCTGAACAAGTCCGCCAACCTCTACCCGGCGGCCAAGTCCGGCCTCGACCTGCCCGCGCTCAAGGAGGGCGTGCCGTTCTACGGCGACCAGGCGATCTACGACGAGTTCGCGACCGCATCCGCCCAGGTCTCCCCGGACTTCGTCTGGGGCCCGACCATGACCCAGACCTACAATGATGTCTCAGACGGCTTCAAGGGCGCGGTCAGCGGCAAGGGAACCCTCGCCGAGGCGTTGAAGGTCGGCCAGGCCAACACGATCGCGGCCATGTCGGCGCAGTCGATCCCGGTCAACAAGTAGCACGCGCACGACCCTGAGTCGGGGTGGCCGGTCCTCGCGGCCGGCCACCCCGGCTTGTTCCACGAAGGCCGCCAGCCTGGCCCGTTCCCTTCTTTCGCGCACCGACGACCAGTTAGCAGCAGACCACGTGAGCACCCCTGCACCGACCTCAGCCGCGTCGGGTGCCCCGTCGATGGTCCACCACCTCCGTGCCGCGGGCGCCGGCCTTGTGCTGGATGCCCGCGGCCCGGGCGTTCCCGTCATCGTGCACTGGGGCGGGGACCTCGGTGCGCTCTCCGACGCCGAGTTGGCCGTGCTCGCCGATTCGGCCGTGCCCGCCATCCCGCCGAGTTCGGTCGACATCCCGCTCCGTCTCACTCTGCTGCCCACAGCCCGGGAGGGCTGGAGCGGGCGCCCCGGACTCACCGGGTTCCGCGTCGGCGACGGCACGCCCCCGCTCGACCTTCGCCTGGCCCTGGTGCGCCCGGCCGGCCCGCTCGCCCTGGCCGTGCTGCTGACGGATGCCGCCGCCGGCCTCGACCTGCGCACCGACCTCGAACTCACCGTGCAGGGTGTGCTGCGGGTGCGGCACACCCTCACCAACACCGGCAGGTCGGCCTTCGAACTCGGCTCGCTCGACGTCACCCTGCCGGTGCCCGACCGCGCAGCGGAGCTGCTCGACTTCACCGGGCTGTGGAGCCACGAGCGCCGGCCGCAGCGCGGCATCCTGGGCCAGGGAGTTTGGAGCCGTGAGGCACGGCACGGCCGCCCCGGCCACGACGACGCGTTCCTCACCGTCGCCGGCACGCCCGGGTTCGGCTTCCGCACCGGCGAGGTGTGGGCCACTCACCTGGCCTGGAGCGGCGACAAGCACACCTGGGCCGAGCGGAGCCCGCTGGGCGCGGCAACGCTCGGCAGCGGCGAGCTGCTCGCGCCGGGGGAACTCAGCCTGGCCGCCGGGGAGAGCTACTCCTCGCCGTGGACCGTGGCCGTGTACTCGGCTGCCGGGCTCGACGGGCTGTCGGCCAGGCTGCATCCGTGGATCCGGTCCTGGTCGACGCTCCGGGCGGCCGGGGCGCCAGGCGGCTCGCCCGGCCGCCCGGTCGTGCTGAACACCTGGGAGGCGGTCTACTTCGACCACGATCTGCCCACGCTGAGCCGCCTCGCCGACGTGGCCGCGCGGGTCGGCGTCGAACGGTTCGTGCTCGACGACGGCTGGTTCACCGGGCGTTCCGACGACCGGCGCGCACTCGGCGACTGGTTCGTCGACCCGGCCACCTGGCCGGAGGGGCTGCACCCGCTGATCGACCATGTGCGCGGGGCCGGCCTCGACTTCGGCCTCTGGGTGGAACCCGAGATGGTGAGCCTGGACTCCGACCTGGCCCGGCGGCATCCGGACTGGGTGCTCGGCACCGACGGGTCGCCGACCTGGCGGTTCCAGCGGGTGCTCGATCTCGACAACCCGGATGCCTTCGCCTGGCTCTTCGCTCGGCTCGACGCCCTTCTCACCGAGTACCCGATCAGTTACCTCAAATGGGACCACAACCGCGACCTGCTGGCCGGCTCGGCGCACCGGCAGACGGCCGCCCTCTACCGGCTGATCGACGCCGTGCGGGCCGCGCACCCTCAGGTGGAGATCGAATCCTGCGCGTCGGGCGGCGCCCGGATCGACCTCGGCATCCTCGAACGGGTCGACCGGGTCTGGACCAGCGACACCAACGACCCGCTCGAACGGCAGCTGATCCAGCGCTACACGGGCGTGCTCGTGCCGCCGGAATACCTCGGCGGGCACCTCGGCGCGGCGACCGCGCACACCACAGGGCGCACCGCCGACCTCGGGTTCCGGCTCGCCACCGCCCTCTTCGGCAGTGCCGGCATCGAGTGGAACCTCACCGAGGCGAGCGAGGCCGAGCTCGACGCGATCGCGGACTGGGTCGCCCGGTACAAAGCGCTCCGCCCGCTCCTGCACTCCGGAACGGTCGTGCACGCCGACACGAGCGACCCCGCGCTAGAACTGCACGGCGTCGTCTCGGCCGACCGCTCCACGGGGGTGTTCGCCTACGTGGCCCTAGCCGCCGCGCGCGCCGCCCTGCCCGCCCCGCTCCGTTTCCCGGGCCTCGACCCTGACCAGAGCTACCGGGTGGCCCAAATCACCCTGGGCGGCGCCCCGCGCACGGTGCAGGATGCCCCGCCCGGCTGGCTCGCGGCGGGCGGCATCACCCTGCCCGGCTCAGTGCTCGCGGTCATCGGACTGCCCGCGCCGCTGCTCTCCCCGGAGCAGGCCGCGCTCTACACCGTCGACGTGGTGCCGGCGCCGCGGTAGCCCGTGCCCCGTTGCCGGTCGAGTTCCACCATTCCGGTCGAACCCTACCGGTGCGCGGGTCGGTTTCGACCGAAAGGGTTGATCTCGGCGGGGGAGGCACCTCGAGCCCGCCATTCGTGCCCCGCGCACCGCGGCGCCGCCCGGGGGAACCCACCCGGACGGCGCCGCTCGCTCACGCTGAAGGCCGGCTAGTAGGTGATCACCACGCGGCCGTCGATCTTGCCGTGCTTCATCTCGTCGAAGACGTCGTTGATCTCGTCGAGGCCGCGGGTGGTCACGGTCGGGTGGATCAGGCCGCGGGTGAAGAAGTCCAGCGCCTCGGCCATGTCCTTGCGGGTGCCCACGATCGAGCCTCGGATGGTCAGCCCCTTGAGCACGATGTCGAAGATCGGCGCCGGGAAGTCGCCCGGCGGCAGCCCGTTGAAGACGATCGTCCCGCCGCGGCGCACCTCCCCGATCGCGTGCGCGAACGCCCGCGGGTGCACGGCCGTGACGAGCACGGCGTGGGCTCCGCCGGTCTCTCGCTGGATGACCTCGATCGGGTCCTCGTTCATCGCGTTCACGGTCAGTTCCGCGCCGTGCAGGCGGGCCAGGGCGAGTTTGTCGTCGGCCACGTCCACGGCGACGACACGGAGGCCCATCGCCTTCGCGTACTGCACGGCCAGGTGGCCGAGCCCGCCGATGCCGGAGATGACGACCCATTGGCCCGGCTTGGCCTCGGTCATTTTGAGGCCCTTGTAGACGGTGACGCCCGCGCAGAGAACCGGGGCGACGGCGACGAGGTCCATGCCCTCTGGAATGCGAACGGCGAAGCGGGAGTCGACCAGCATGTACTGGCCGAACGACCCGTCCACGCTGTAGCCGCCGTTCTGCTGCTGTTCGCACAGGGTTTCCCAACCGGTCTGGCAGTATTCGCAGCTGCCGCACGCCGACCAGAGCCAGGCGTTCCCGACGACGTCGCCGACCGCGAGGTCGGTGACGCCCTCGCCGAGGGCGACGACCGTGCCGACACCTTCGTGGCCGGGGATGAACGGCGGGCTGGGCTTGACCGGCCAGTCGCCCTCGACCGCGTGCAGGTCGGTGTGGCAGACGCCGGTGCTGATGAGTTTCACGAGGGCCTGGCCGGGCTCGGGCGTGGGGATCCGGACATCCTCGATGGCCAGGTCGTGGCCGAAGGTCCTGACCACGGCGGCCTGCATGGTCGTAAGGGTGTTGGTTCCCGGCGTCTCGCGGCCGGTCTCGCGGGTGGTCGTTTCAGTCAATGTCATTGCTTCACTCCCTAGTACGAACGTCATCGTCCGTGGTCCGAGGCTAGGTGGAGGTGCGTTGCGCGGGCTTGCGTGCAACGTTGCGCACACCGTCACGGGTCCTGATGTCGCTGGTGGCGAGGCCACGCGCCGACCGGAGCAAGGGCATGTCGCACAGCCTTTGGATGATCCGTCCAATGATTCGGGTCGCCGTGCCCGCTAGATTCGGGAAGACCCACCCACGGGGACCGGTTCCCCGTGTCCTCACTGAACGGAGCAGGCGTGCAGCAGATCGACGGGTCCGACCGGCCCCTCTCCCGTCCACTCGACGGCATCCTGGTCGCAGACTTCTCCCGGGTCCTGGCAGGTCCGCTCGCCACGATGACGCTGGCCGACCTGGGGGCGCGGGTGATCAAGGTGGAGCGGCCGGGCAGCGGCGATGACACCCGCTCGTGGGGTCCACCGCATTCGGCAACCGGTGCCACCTATTTCGAGGGCGTCAACCGCAACAAAGAATCCCTGACACTCGACCTGGCGGATGCCGCCGACCTCGCCGCCGCCCGACGGCTCGCTCTCCGCGCCGACGTGCTCGTCGAGAACTTCAAACCGGGCGGGATGGACCGCCTCGGACTCGGCTACGGCGATCTGACGGAGGAGAATCCGGGGCTCATCTACGCGTCGATCACCGGTTTCGGCAGCATCGGAGGGGCCGACCTGCTCGGCTACGACTTCATGGCGCAGGCGCTGGGCGGGCTGATGAGCATCACCGGTGACACGGACAATCCGATGAAGGCGGGCGTCGCCCTGGTCGACGTGCTCACCGCGAAGGACGCGACGATCGGAATCCTGGCCGCCTTGCACGCGCGGGCGACGACCGGGCTCGGTGCGCGACTGGAGCTGAACCTGTTGTCGAGCCTGCAGGGGGCACTCGCCAACCAGGCCCAGGCCTACCTCGGCGCCGGCGTCGAGCCCCGACGGATGGGCAACGCCCACCCGTCCATCGTGCCGTATCAGCTGCTCGCCTGCGCCGATGGCCCGCTGGCGGTCGCCTGCGGAAACGACGGGCAGTTCGCCCGGCTCGCGGGGGTGCTCGGTGATCAGTGGCTGGCGTCGGATGAGCGGTTTGCGACGAACCAGGCCCGCGTCCACCACCGCGTGGAACTCGTGGACATCCTCGAGACGAGGCTCCGAGAGGCCCCGGCTCGTTCCTGGCACGAACGGCTCACCGCCGCGGGCGTCCCGGCCGGCCGGGTGTCCACCATCGCGGAGGGGATCGACCTGGCCGATGCGCTGGGACTGGAACCCACCATCGAGGTGCAGGACGCGTCGGGCGTGACCGTGGGACGCCAGATCCGGCATCCGGTCAGCTGGACGCCGCCGTTGGCTCCGCGCACGGCCGCGCCACCGGCCCTGGGCGAGCACAGCTCTGCGATCCGCGCCTGGCTGGCTGCACCCTGATCTTCAGCCGACGGGCGACCGATCGGCGCCGCGCAGGGCCAGCCACAGGTTGGCCGCGACGTCGGGGTCGTCGAGGTCCGCGTCGATGAGAGTGCTGGCGATCGCGATTCGGTGCCTCAGCGAGTTGCGGTGCAGGTCGAGGTCGCGGGCGGTGGCCTCCCATTGGCCGCGGTGGCGCAGGTAGCTGCGCACTGTTCCCACCAGATCCGACCTGGTGTAGCCCCTGAGCGCATCGACCCAGGCTTCGGAGCGAGGGTCGAGGGCGTCGACGAACGGGACGAGGTGCCCGGGCGAAGCCCGCCGGCAGGCCCGGCCGACCTCGGAGACGGCGCCGGCGAGCTTGGCCAGGAGCAGCGGCTCGCTCAACGCCGCCGCGAATCGGCCCGGATCCACGGCCGGCTTGAACGTCCTGTCCGCGGCTGCCGGCGGTTGCTCCTCCCGCGGCGCCGTTGCGGCCGGTTCGGCATTCGGCTCCTCGATCACCAGATAGCAGAGACCCTCGACGGTGCATTTCAGCCCTGATCGCCGGATGCTGCGTCGCAGTTCCGCGGAATCCTCGCCCGGTGTGAGTGCGGCGACCAGGTCGGCCAGCTCGTCGACGCTGAGCAGGTCCACCCCCTCGCCCGTGACGGCCAGCAGTCGGGCCCGCTGCGTGAGCGGGGCGAGGCCGAGTTCGGCCGCGGCGATTCGCGCGGCATCGACATGACCGTGCAACAGCAGGGCCGCCGCGGTTCCGCGCAGGATCGTGTTGGCCCGGCTGAGCTCCCAGGCCTGCTGCACCGTGACCGACAGGAGCATGCAGCCGGTCAGCATGAGTTGGCGGTCGGAGGGGCGAAGCGGCCGCCCGGCCCCGACCGCAAGGAAGCCGGCCGTGCGCTGGTCCGCGATGATCGAGTACTCGACGACGTCGGTCCCCATCAGGGGGAACGTGGCGGCCGTGTGGGTTCCGGCCAGGTTGAGCCGCGCCGTTTCTTCGCGCAGTTCCGGCAGCACCCGGCTTTCCGCCGGCGGCCAGATCGATTCCGCGGTTCCGTCTGCGGGGAGGTACACGGCCCAGCCGCCGAGTGCCTCGGCGAGTGCCTTGACGACGGATGCCGCTGCCCCCGGCCGCGTGGCCGCGCGTGCGAGCCCGGTCTGCAGACCGAGGTTCGCGGCGAATTCCGCCTGTTCCCTGGTTGCCAGGAGATCCCAGTAGGCCCGCGAGACCTGCATGAACGGCGTGCCATCCGGCACGATCAGCAGCGCCAGTTCGGCCTCCCGGCAGACCTCGACCAGTTCGGGGGGAACGGTGTCGGTGCCCGCGCCGAGTCCCAGGCCGAGCGCTGCGACTCCCTTGTCGACGAGACGGCGGACGTATCGGCGCACCTGATCGCCGCCTCCGGAGAGGGGGATCCCCGTGGTCAGCAGAAGCTCACCGCCGCCGAGGTACGGTGTCGGGTCATCCAGCTCCGAGATGTGCACTCCGGTGAGGATGCGGCCGACGGGGCGCCCTTCGGCTGCCCAGTGGAGATCGTTTCCCAGTCGTTCCTGAAGCTGCGTCAGGCTCATTGTCGCCACGTGGGGGCCCTTTCGACTCTGAAACGGGGAATACCTTGGACACTCTAGCCAAGACCCGGCAGGTTCCTGGACGCTTCGCACGATGTGGGGCGTGATGCCCTCGCCTACATTTGGGCGATGGACACAGCGACCGTTCCCCAATCCCGTCTACTCCGCACCGTGATTCCGGGGCCCCGGTCCTCGGCTTTGCACGCCGAACGGGTGCAGCAGGTCTCGAGCGGGTTCGGGATCGCCCTGCCGGTGTTCATCGACCGGGCCGAGGGCGGCATCCTGCGGGACGTCGACGGCAACCGGATCATCGACTTCGCTTCGGGCATCGCGGTCACCAGCGTCGGAGCCGCCAACCCGCTCGTGCAGGCCCGGGTCGCCGAGCAGCTGGACCGCTTCACCCACACCTGTTTCATGGTCACCGAGTACGACTCGTTCACCGCGGTCTGCTCCTGGCTGAACGCCCACACTCCCGGCGACTTCGACAAGCGCACGGCGCTGTTCTCCACCGGCGCCGAGGCCGTGGAGAACGCCGTCAAGATCGCGCGGGCCGCGACGGGCCGGGCGAAGGTCCTCGTCTTCGACGACGCGTACCACGGACGGTCCCTGCTGACCATGGCCATGACAGCGAAGGACAATCCGTACAAGGTCAGCTTCGGACCCTTCCCCACTGAGATCGTGCGTGCGCCGATGGCGGCTCCGCTGCGCTGGCCGAGCGGCGCGGAGAATGCCACGACGGATGCGCTCGCCCGGGTGGAGGCGATCCTGGCCGAGCAGGGCCCCGCGACCTTCGCCGCCATGGTGATCGAGCCGATCCAGGGCGAGGGCGGGTTCATCGTGCCCGCGCCCGGATTCCTGGCCGGGCTCCGAGACCTGGCGACCCGGCACGGCATCGTCTTCGTGCTCGACGAGGTGCAGGCCGGGATGGGACGCACCGGCACGATGTTCGCCAGCGAGCACGAGGGCGTCGCCGGGGACCTCCTCGTCACGGGCAAGGCGCTCGGCGGGGGGCTGCCGCTGACCGCCGTGACCGGGCGCGCGGAGCTGATGAACGCCGTGCACACCGGTGGACTGGGCGGCACCTACGCCGGCAACCCGCTGGCCTGCGCGGCCGCGCTCGGCGTCTTCGAGGCGTTCGAGAACGGGGACCTGCTGGCCGGGGCGCTGCGGATCGAGAGGACCGCCCGCCGCATCCTGGAGCCGCTCGTGGCCGAGGATTCCCCGATCGTCGACTTCCGCGGGCGCGGCGCCATGCTCGCGATCGAATTCGCCGACCGGGAGACCCTCGAGCCGCGCCCCGAGCTCGCCACCGCGGTCGCCGCGCGCTGCCACCAGCAGGGGGTGCTCGTGCTCGTCTGCGGAACCTACGGCAACGTCATCCGTCTGCTTCCCCCGCTCGTCATCGGCCAGGATCTGCTCGAAGACGGGCTCCTCGTGCTGCGGGGAGCCGTCGAGTCCGTCTACGCCGAGCAGTCCGTCGGCGCGGCGGTGCACGCGTGAACGGGCCCGTGGCACCGGCAGCCGACCCCGGCGTTGAGCCCGGCGTCGACCCGAGCTTCGACCCGCGCACGGGGGAGCAGCACGGCAGCGTCCCGCACACCGCGCCCGAACAGGTCGCCGAGATCCTGCGGCGGGCGCTGGGCGCGGCTCCCCGCATCGCCGGCACCAGCCCCGCGACCCGGGAGGCCTGGCTCGCCGCGGTCGCGGACGCCCTCAGGTCCCACGAGGACGAACTGGTGCAGCTCGCCGGCGAGGAGACCGGCCTCGGCGCGGACCGGTTGCGCGGCGAACTCGCCAAGTGCGCCGCCAGCACCGTCTTCTACGGCGCGGTCGCGGCCGAGGGTAGCTACCTGGGCGCCGGCACCGAGGGCATCGGCGGCGATTCCACCCTGTCCCGGTGGAACATCCCGGTCGGCCCGGTCGCGGTGTTCGGAGCCAGCAACTTCCCGTTCGGGTTCGGAGTGATCGGCCACGACGTGGCTTCGGCGCTCGGCGCCGGCTGCCCCGTCGTCGTCAAGGCGCACCCGGCCCACCCGCGCCTCAGCGTGCGGCTGGCGGAGCTGGTCGCCGACGCCCTCGACCGGGCCGGGGCCCCCGTGGGCAGTTACGCCCTCGTCGTCGGCTTCGACGCGGGACTCCAGCTCGTCGACGCCGCGGAGATCACCGCGGTCGCGTTCACCGGCAGCCAGGGCGGCGGGATGGCGCTCGTGGAACGCGCCGCCGCGCGCGGCGTGCCGGTCTTCGCCGAGATGGGCACCGTGAACCCGGTCTTCGTCACGACGGATGCCGCGGCCGACAGCGCGGGGATCGCGGCCGGCTTCGTCGGCTCCTTCACCCTCGGGGCAGGCCAGTTCTGCACCAAGCCCGGGCTGCTCTTCGCGCCCGCCGGTGCCGGCATCTTCGACGCCGTGCGGGCGCAGCTCGGGCAGGTACCCCGGGCCCCGTTGCTGACGGCCGGGATCGCGCGCGGCTACCGGGCGGGTCTGGCCGGCCTCGCCAGGGCCGCCGAGGCCACCGGCACCGGCGCCGAGGCCACCGGCGCCGAGGCCACCGGCGCCGAAGCCGCGGACACCTTCCTCGACCCCGCCGACGGTTACGCGGCCGACCCGCAGGCCTTCCTGGTGCGGGTGGAGCAACTGCACCCCGGCTCGCGCCTGCTGGAGGAGTGCTTCGGCCCGGTCGCGCTCATCTGCGAATACGCGGACGCCGCCGGGGCGCTCGACGCCCTCGTCCGGCTGCAGCCTAGCCTGGTCGCCTCAGTCTTCACCGGCGGTCCCGGCGACCCGGAATCGGCGGGGGTCGTCGCCCGGTTGCTCGGCCAGGTCGGCCGGGTCGCGCTGAACGCGTGGCCGACCGGAGTGGCCACCAGCTGGTCCATGCAGCACGGCGGGCCGTGGCCGGCCACCTCCCGGTCCGACGCGACCAGCGTCGGCGCGGGCGCGCTGGACCGATTCGTGCGGCCGGTCGCGGTGCAGAATGCCGATCCGGCGCACCTGCCGGCGGCCCTTCACCCCGACAACCCGTGGCGCATTCCCCGGCGCATCGACGGCCGCCTGACGCTGCCCACAGCCTGACTGCGCACGCACCAGACACCGCGCACCCTGACTTCCGGCACCACCCGACGAAAGCGAATCCCATGACTGATCTCTCGACCCATCTCGAACCCGCACTGTCCGACTCTCCCGCCGGCATCGTCGGCGCGCCCCCGATCGACACCTCGGACCTGATCGACATCGACTCCCTGCTCACCGCCGAGGAGGTGGCCCTGCGCGCTTCGGTGCGTGCCTTCGTCGATTCGACCATCCGGCCGAATATCGCCGGCTGGTACGAGAACGCGGTCTTCCCCCTGGAGATCGTGCCCGAGATGGCCAGGCTGGGCCTGCTCGGAATGCACCTGAAGGGCTACGGCTGCCCCGGCCGCAGCGCCGTCGAGTACGGGCTGGCCGCGCTGGAACTCGAGGCCGGGGACTCGGGCCTGCGCACCTTCGTGAGCGTGCAGGGATCCCTCGCCATGAGCGCGATCCACAAGCACGGCTCGGAGGAGCAGAAGAACGAATGGCTGCCGGGGATGGCGGCCGGCGAATACATCGGATGCTTCGGGCTGACCGAACCGAACTCGGGCTCAGACCCCAGCAGCATGACCACCTTCGCCCGCCGTGACGGCGACGACTGGGTGATCACCGGCACGAAGCGCTGGATCGGGCTGGCCGCCGTCGCCCAGGTGGCCGTGATCTGGGCGATGACCGACGACGGGGTGCGCGGATTCGTCGTGCCGACCGAGACGGCCGGGTTCACGGCCACCGTGATCGGCCCGAAACTCTCCATGCGGGCCTCCATCCAGTGCGAGATCGACCTGGACAACGTGCGCCTGCCCGCCTCGGCGGTGCTGCCGAAGGCCAGGGGGCTGAGCGGCCCGTTCGCCTGCCTGAACGAGGCGCGCTACGGCATCATCTGGGGTGTCATGGGTGCGGCGCGAGACAGCTACCTCACCGCCCTGGCCTACGCCGGCGAGCGGATGCAGTTCGACAAGCCACTGGCCGGCTACCAGCTGACCCAGCAGAAGCTCGTCGACATGGCGCTGGAGATCAACAAGGGCACGTTGCTCGCCCTGCACCTCGGCCGGCTCAAGGACGCCGGAACGCTGAAGCCGCACCAGATCTCGATCGGCAAACTGGGCAACACGCGTGAGGCGATCACGATCTGCCGCGAGGCTCGCACGGTGCTCGGCGGCAACGGCATCACGTTGGATTACTCCCCGTTGCGCCATGCGAACAACCTCGAGAGCGTGCGCACCTATGAGGGCACCGACGAGGTGCACACGCTCGTCATCGGCAACCACATCACCGGAATCCCGGCCTTCCGCTGAGCTTCCGTCCCCGGTTCCACCCGCATTGAACACCCCACTCATCATCAAAGGAGATCGAATGAGTTCGCTAGCCATCATGGACGAGGCCCCCACCTCGAAGTTCCACCGGAAGCTTCTGATCGCGTGTTGCGGGGGACCGTTCCTCGACGGGTACATCCTCAGCCTGATCGGAGTCGCCCTCGTCGGATTCGTCGCGGATTTCCCGGTGAGCCCCGTGCAGGTCGGCCTGATCGGGGCGGCATCACTGATCGGCATGTTCTTCGGGGCCATCGTCTTCGGCACCCTCACCGACCGCATCGGCCGCGAGAAGATGTACGCCGTCGACCTGATGGTTCTCGTGGGAGCCTGCTTCCTCACCGCGTTCGTCCAGGGTCCGTGGCAACTCATCGTCCTGCGATTCATCATCGGCCTGGCCATCGGCGCGGACTATCCGATCGCCACGTCGCTGCTCACCGAGTTCACACCCGTGAAGAAGCGCGGCTACATGATCGGCCTCTCCGCCCTCGCCTGGGGGCTCGGTGCGATGACCGCCTTCCTGGTCGGCTGGGTGATGGTCACCGCGTCCGGCGGCTACGGGCTGTGGCGGTGGATGCTGCTCAGCGGCGCAATCCTCGGTGTCATCGTGGTGGTCATTCGTCGCGGCATCCCCGAATCGCCGCGCTGGCTCATCCAGAAGGGCCGGATCAGTGAGGCCCACGACGTGATCGAACAGGTCTACGGCCACCGGGACGTGTCCCTCAGCACGGTCAACACCGAGGACAAGACCCTGCCCACCCTCGAGGCTCTCCGCCTGGTCCTCAGCCGGAAGTACCGCAAGCGCGTGATCATGTGCGGCGTGCTGTATTTCGCCCAGATCACCCCGCAGTACGCGATCTACATCTTCGGCCCGATGATCCTCCTGTCCTTCGGCCTGGAGGGAGGCAGCCTCGACATCATCGGGACGGCCGTGATCAGCCTCCTCTTCGTCATCGGCAATGCGGCGGCCCTGAAGCCGGTCGAGACCCTCGGCCGGCGCCCGATGACGGTCATTCCCTTCGCCCTCATGGCGGTGCCGCTGCTGGCGCTCTGGCTGCTTCCGCACGGGCCCGTGTGGTTCGTCATCCTGGCGTTCTGCTTCTACGCGTTCGTCTCCGGCGGTCCCAGCCTGATGGAGTGGATCTACCCGAACGAGCTCTTCCCGACCGAGATCCGTGCGACCGCCGTCGGCATCGTCGTCGCCATCAGCCGGATCGGCGCGGCCACGGGCACATTCCTGATGCCGATCGGCCTGGACCACCTGGGCGTCAGCGGGGTGATGCTGATCGGGGCGATCCTCACCGTGATCGGCTTCGTCGTCACCTACGCGTGGGCGGTCGAAACGAAGGGGCGTTCGCTGGAGGACACCTCGTCGATCGCGATCATCACGCCCGAACAGCTGCGGGATGCCAGGGTGGCGGCCAGGTAGGGCCGCGGACGCGCGGCGCCACCCGAGGTGAACTCACCCGGTCGGCGCCGCTGCTGCGTCTGCTCACGGGGTGAATTCACCCGGTCGGCGCCGTTGCTGCGTCTGCTCACGCTACCGCACGCACGCTCAGCCGCCACCATCGATGCCGGCCCGCCCCGGCCCGCCCCAGGCGTACCGGCGCTGGCCGGCCGGAGACCGCCGGCACACCGGACTCGCTGGTGCATTGAATGCTTTAGCAGCTAAACTAAATCCACTGGATGGGAGCGGGGGATGATGGGCAGGCAGGCGGGCATCGCGGACGGGGGCCGGGAGGGTGGCGCGAACCGACAGCAGGGCCTCGCCCGGGTGCTCGCGGCGATCGGCACGGTCAACCGCGAGTTCACGGCGCGCGGCAGCTACCCGTTCCAGGGCCGGGCGCTGGGGCGGTCCCAACTGGACCTCCTCTTCGTGCTGTCGCAGGCGACCGGCACCGCCACCCGTAGCGGCACCGGCGGCGTGGGCGTCGGCGGCCTGGCCGCCGCGCTCGGCGTGACCAGCGGCGCGGTAACCCAACTCGTCGACGCCCTCCGGTCGGACGGCCTGGTCACCAGCGAGGTCAATCCCGCCGACCGCCGGGGTCGCATCATCCGTCTCACGGCCGACGCCGCCGTGGAGGTCGACGCGTTCCAGCGGGACTACGCCGTCGCCCTGGCGCCGCGATTCGACGCCCTGACCACCGCCGAAGTGGCCGAGCTGGAACGGCTGCTGAACAAGGTCCAGGCGGCGCCGAACCCGGCGCCGGCATCGACGGACCCGGGGCGCAGGCCCGCGGGCGAAGAAGAAATGAGCACCTGATGGGCAGCATCCTCGTGACCGGGGCCTCCGGAACGGTGGGGCGGGCGGTGGCCGGCGCCCTGGTCGCGGCCGGCGAGGATGTCGTATCGGCGGTGCGTGCTCCGGGGCCCGGCGGCGATGCCTCTGGCGCAGGCATCGCGCCGGGCAGTGAGGCGCGCGCGTTCGACTTCGCCGTCCCGTCCGGCTGGGCGGGCGCCTTCACCGGGGTGGACCGCCTGTTCCTGCTGCGCCCTCCGGCGATCGCGAACGTCGGGGACACCTTGCTCCCGGTGATCGATGTGGCGCTGGAGCAGGGCATCCGTCAGATCGTGTTCCTCTCCCTGCAGGGCGTGCAGTTCAACACCGCCACGCCGCACCACGCCGTGGAGAAGCACCTGAGAGAGCGGAAGGCGCCCTACACGTTCCTGCGGCCGAACTTCTTCATGCAGAACCTGTCGACCGTGTACCGGGACGAGATCCGGGAGCGGAGCGAGATCTACCTGCCGGCCGCCGGCGCCCACACGGCGTTCATCGATGCCAGGGACATCGGCCGGGTCGCCGCCCGCGTGTTCACCGAACCGGGGCATCTGGGCAGGGCCTACACGCTCTCGGGCGAGCAGTCGCTGACCTACGACCAGGTCGCGAGCATCCTCTCGGAGGTGCTCGGCCGGCGCATCAGCTACGCCCGGCCGACCGCCGCGGAGTACAGCGCCAGACTCGCGGCCCGGGGTGCCTCCACGGACTTCATCGCGGTGCAGGAGATGATCTACCGGATCGTGCGGCTGCAGGTGTCCGCACTCCCGAACCGTGCCATCCGTCGGCTCACCGGAGCGCCGGCGACGTCATTCCGGCAATTCGCGATCGACCACCAGGCGCTCTGGGGGTAACCGGCTGACCGGAGAGCAGGGCGCGGGCGTCCGGTCAGCCGGTCGCGCCGGAGGGGCGCACGACCTCGCTGCGCTGGGTGAGCTCGATCACCTTCCTGGTGCCGTTCGTGAGGGTGACCTCCACCTCGAACGCGTGGTCGACGGCGTCGCTGCGCACGAACCGGGTGACGGTGCCGCCGCCCACCTCGGCGAGGGCGACCTGCTCGGCGCTGGTGCGCTCGACGCTGGCATGTTCGGCGCCGTCCAGGGCGCGCGCGGGCAGTCCGGCCGCGGCGTCGCCGAGCCAGCCGGGCGCGCTCACCCAGACCACGGCGAACGACGCGTCGAGTTCGACGGTCACCTCGACCCCGTTCGCGAGCCGGGTCTCCACGGCGTAGGGCGGGCCGGGGGCGGTGCGGCGGTGGGCATCCGTCACGGTGCCGGGGCCCAGCTCGGCCAGGGCGGCGTCGCTCGCGTGCGCGAGCACCGTGCCGGTGAGCCGAGTGTCGTCGGTGCCCCCCGCGGTGTCGATCCCGGCGGTCGCGAGCAGCGCGGCCGCGCCCACCACGGCAGCGACGATCCACGTTCGCTTCTGCAGCCTCGTTGTCGTGATGGAACTCATGCCCCCCAGTGTGGGGGACGGACCCCGCATTCGGGTGACAGCCGCGCCGAGAAAATCTCGCTTCCCAGCCTGCGCGGTGACAGGCGCAGCTCAGCCGTGCGGCTGCCCGCGGGTCGGCGCCCACCGTTCGAGCAGCGCCCAGAACGCCCGGGCCAGCTCGGGGTCCCGCGCGTCGGCGCTCGGCTCGGTGACCCGGGCGCCGTCGAAATAGGCGTCGCCGGGCAGGGCGGGGTCGCGTTCGGCCCAGTCGGCCTCGAGGTGCGCGGCGGCGCGCGGCGTCGTCGCGAACGGCATCAGCGGCAGCACCCAGCGCAGCAGCAGGCGCATGCCGCCACGGGCCGTGGCGGATGCCGTGACCGGCACGAAGCCGGGACAGACATCGTCGGCGTGCACCCCGTCCCCGCCGTGTCGGCGCTCCCACTCCCGGGCCAGCCACAGCTGGGCGAGTTTCGCGTTCTTGTAGGCCCGGTCGGGATGGTACTCCGCGTCGAGGAACGGGTCGTCGAACCCGAAACGCACCGGCACGCCCCGGCTGCCGGGTTCGTGCAGCGCCGACCCGATGAAGACCAGGCGGGAGGGCCTGGCCAGCGCCGGGAGGAGCAGCGTGCTCAGCAGGTACGGCCCGACGGTGTGGATCTGCAGCGTCTCCTCCAGCCCGTCCGCGGTGATCCGGCGCTCCGGCGGCGGCGCGAGGGTGCCGGCATTGTGCACGACCACCTCGAATCGGCGGCCCTCGCGCAGGAGGGTGCCGGCGAGCCCGCGCACACTGGCGAGCGAGGCAAGGTCAAGCGGCCACCACTCCACCTGCGCCCCCGGCAGGAGCCGCGAATACTCGGCCCGCGCGGCCTCGCCCGCGTCGGGCCGGCGAGCCGTGAAGACCACGTGGTGGCCCCGGCGGAGCAGCTCCAGCACGAGCAGGCGACCGATGCCGCGGTTGCCGCCGGTCACCAGGATGCTCTTCGGGTGAAACGGTTCGGTCATGCCCGGAGCGTAGTACCGTCCGCCGATTCCGTGGCCGGTTCGCCGGCGTCGAAGCCGGCGTCGAAGCCGGCGGTGCGTC
The DNA here is from genome assembly GCF_004402495.1 of Cryobacterium sp. HLT2-28. Taxonomy (GTDB): domain Bacteria; phylum Actinomycetota; class Actinomycetes; order Actinomycetales; family Microbacteriaceae; genus Cryobacterium; species Cryobacterium mannosilyticum. The sequence goes on from NZ_SOFH01000011.1 coordinate 102,390, forward strand.
GCCGGTGAATCACCGGGAACACCCCCTTCGGGGGACTGCTGTCCGTCGGCCGCGAGTCGCTAGATTCGAGTCAGCAGCTGGGGAGAACGATGACGATAGACAGTTCAGCCATGCGGCAGCGCTTCCCGGCCCAATCGGTCATCGAGCAGCTGCTGCATGAGCAGGGGAGCACGCCGCCCCTGTCCTGGTATGCGCGCCTCTTCGGCGGTTCACCGCTCGGCGTCGACGGAATGCCCCGGTACCTGGGGGCGAAGGGTGAGATCACCGTCGGAGCCCTCCTGGAGACGCTCCCGCCGGACTGGATCGTCTTCCACGCCATTCCCGTCGCCGGCCGCGGCGCCGACATCGATCATCTCGTCGTCGGGCCTGGCGGCATCTTCACCATCAGCTCCATGCACCTCAGTGGCACGACCGGCCGCCACGGTGCCGACGTCTGGGTGGGCAAGCGCACCATGCTGGTCGACGGCCGGAAGGTTCCGCACCTGGGCGACGCCGAGTTCGTGGCCGAACGGGTCACGAACCTGGTGCGGGAGCGGATGCCGCTGCTCACGCCGGTGCAACCGGTGCTCGCGCTGGTCGGCCCGAGGCGCCTGACCATCGCGGACAAGCCCGAGCAGGTGAAGGTGATCGACTCCCGGGACCTGCGCCGTTGGCTGGTCAAGCTCCACCCCGTGCTGAGTGCCGGGGAGGTGCAGGAGGTCTCCGACCTGGTCGACAGCCCGAACACCTGGCGCCCGCTGCCGCTGGCCGAGACCGACGACGACCTGATGGACCGCTTCACCGTGCTCGATGCGCGGGTGCGGTCGGCGGGCATCCGTCGCCTGCTCTGGGCGGTGGGCGGCCCGGCGGTCGCGATCGGCGGCAGCATCGCCGTGCTTCACGCCCTCGAAGCCACCCGGCTCGCCGGCTGAGCCGGCGCCCGCGCGCCTGAACATCGCATCAACGACAGGGAAACACCCCCTGAACGGGGGCGGTTTGGCTACCTCGGCGTGATCTACTCGGGCGAATGGACGCGACACGAAGACAATTCATCACGACCGCGGGAACCGTGGCGGCCGGGGCCGTCGTGGCCGGCGGAACCCTCGCCTCGCACGCCGCGGCCGGGGCGACGACCGGCGCAGCGGGTGCGATCGCCGCCTCGAGCCTGCCGGACCCGGCCGACTCCGGCATCGACCACATCATCGTGCTGATGATGGAGAATCGCTCCTTCGACCACTTCCTCGGCTGGGTGCCCGGCGCCGACGGCAAACAGGCCGGGTTGAAGTACCGCGACCGCTACGGGCTGCCGCGGTCCACCTACCACCTTGCCGACTTCCAGGGCTGCGGCCACCCTGACCCCGACCACTCCTACGAGGGCGGGCGGATCCAGTTCAACGGGGGAGCCTGCGACGGCTGGCTGAAGGCCGGTGAGAGCGACGAGTTCGCCGTGGGCTACTACGACGCCGGTGACCTCGACTTCTGGCGCCAGGCGGCACCGGACTGGACCGTCTGCGACCGCTACTTCGCCGCCACCATGGCCGAGACCTACCCGAACCGGTTCTACCAGCACTCCGCCGCCACCGACCGCACCCACAACTCCACGGTCACCAGCACGCTGCCCACCATCTGGGACCGCCTGGCCGACGCCGGGCTCGGCGGCAAGTACTACTACGGTGACGTGCCGTTCACCGCGCTCTGGGGCACGAAATACCTGGGCATCTCCCACCCGCACGCCGATTTCCTGGCCGACTGCGCCTCGGGTGACCTGCCGGAGGTGTCGTTCCTCGACCCCCGGTTCAGCGACGAGGGCTCCGGCACCTCCGGCGACGACCACCCGCACGCCGACATCCGCTCCGGCGAACTCTTCCTGGCCGAGGTGTACGCGGCCGTCACCAGCAGCCCGGCCTGGGCCCGCACGATGCTGGTCGTGAACTACGACGAGTGGGGCGGATTCTTCGACCACGTCGCCCCGGCCATGGCGCCGGACGCCGACCCCGGCAACGCCCTGCGCGGCTTCCGGGTGCCGTCGGTCGTCATCTCGCCCCGCGCCAGGCGAGGCCACATCGCCCACGACACCTACGACCACACCTCCGTGCTCAAGGCGATCGAATGGCGCTGGGGCCTTGCGCCGCTGACCAGCCGGGATGCCGCCGCCCGCAACATCGCCGAGGTGCTCGACTTCGAGACGCCGGCCAACCTCAGCGCCCCCGGCTACCAGGTGCCCCCGTTCGTGGCCGGGGCGCCGTGCGCTCCCGCGGGTACCCCCTCCGTGGAGGAATGGCCTGCCCTTCGGCAGAAGGCCGTCGCCGACGGGTGGGTGCTCTCATGAGCCTGAAGCGGGTCACCTACGCCAGGCCGGAGCGCGGCTCCCTGAGGCTCGCCCTCGCACTGCGCCGGCTCTTCGGGCTGCGCTGGGCGGCCGCCGGGGCGCTGGTCCTGCTCGCCGTAGCGGGGGCCGGCCAGGCGATCGGCCAGGACCAGGCCGGCGCGGCACCCGCGCGGGCCGCCGCCGGCCACCTCCCGGGGGCGAAGCATGTCTTCGTGATCAACCTGGAGAACAAGGGCTACGAGAGCGCCTGGGGTGCGGACTCGGCCGCCCCCTACCTGTCGGGAACCCTGCGCGGCCAGGGCGTGCTGCTCACCCAGTACTTCGGGGTGGCGCACAATTCCCTGCCCAACTACATCGCCCAGATTTCGGGGCAGGGACCCAACCCGCAGACCCAGGCCGACTGCCAGACCTACTCCCCGTTCGTCGGCACCGGAACGGCAAGTCCGGGTCAGTTCGTGGGTGACGGATGTGTGTACCCGGCGGACGTGCCGACGGTCGCCGGCCAACTCACCGACTCCGGGCGCAGCTGGAAGGGCTACCAGGAGGACATGGGCACGGCGTGCCGGCATCCGTCGCTCGGAGCCGTCGACGATACCCAGAAGGCCAGGGTCGGCGACCAGTACGCGGTCAGGCATAACCCGTTCGTCTACTTTGCGGGCATCACGGGCTCGCCCGACTGCGCCCGCAACGACGTCGACCTCGGCGCCCTCAAGAGCGACCTGGCCACGGTCGCCACCACCCCGAACCTGTCGATGATCACCCCGAACCTCTGCCACGACGGCCACGATGCGCCCTGCGTCGACGGCGAGCCGGGCGGACTGGCCAGCGCCGACGACTGGCTGAAGCAATGGGTGCCGGCGATCACCGCGTCACCGGCGTTCAAGAAGGACGGCGTGCTCGTGATCACCTTCGACGAGTCAGACAGCCCGCAGTCCGATGCCTCCGCCTGCTGCGGTGAAGGCCCCGGGCCCAATAGCCCGCTGCCCGGGATCACCGGACTCGGCGGCGGCCGGGTGGGCGCCTTGGTGCTGTCCCCGTTCGTGGCCGGCGGAACCACCTCGACCACGCCGTACAACCACTACAGCCTGCTCGCGAGCATCGAGGACACCTTCGCGCTGCCCTACCTCGGCTACGCGGCCACGCCGGGGCTGAACCGGTTCGGCCTCGACGTCTACAACGGAGGCTGACGGCCGCGGTCCGAGATCTCTCGCGGCGGGCCAGGTTGGGAAGAGTGACCAGCGACCTGACGGATGATGCGGCCGGCTTCCTGACCGAACGGCACCGCAGCGTGCTGTCCGCCCTCGGACCAAGGGGCGGCATCCACTCGATGTCGGTCGGTTTCACCCTCGACGGCGGCCAGGCCACGGAGGGGGACTCCGACCTGGTCGACTGGCCGAACACCTGGCGCCCGCTGCCCCAGGTGCCAGCCCGGTGGTCGAGCCGCCCGGTGGTCGCGCCTGTCGGGACCCGTGAATGAATCTTCGAATAAGTTATCCACAAGTAGTGACAAACACTCACATTTGTGTTCGTGTTTTGGTATCTTCGTGGCATGGACTCACCGGCAGAGCAACTCAGACAGGCAGCGGATGCCGTCGCCCGCCTGGGCTGCTCCAGCGCCGACTACGAGGCCCTGACGGATGCCGCGGCGCTGGCCGGTCAAAAAGACATCGCCACCGCACGCCGGTTGCTGGAGACCCGGGCCGCGTGGATGGCCGCGACCATCGCCGATCGGTCCCGCCCGGAGCTGGGCCATTCCGGCCTGGCCGCTCAGCAGGGGTTCCTCTCCCCGGAGGCGATGATCCAGAAGGTCACCGGCGCAAGCAAGAACGAAGCATTCAAGCTCGTTGCCGTCGGCACGATGCTCGCCCGGGCCGAGGCCGCCGACCGGCAGGCCGCAGACGGCCTCGGGTCGCCCGGTGTTGACGGGACCGGTACGGGCGGGACCGGCGCTGGCGGGGCCGGTGTCGATGGTGGTGCGGGCGACGACTCTGGCGGTCTCGACGGTCGCGCTGATGGTTCCGGGGCCGGACCTGTGAGCGTTCCGCCCGATCCGGGCAGCCCGGTGTCGTGGCAGGGGCCGATCGCTCGCGCAGTGACCGCTGGGACCCTCTCCGTCGACGCCGCCGAGTCGATTCGGAAGGGCCTGGGCGATATCGATACCGCCGTCACCGCCGACACACTCGGCACCGCCCTCAGCCGGCTGCTCGCCGAAGCCGGTCAGTTGAACGCGGACCAATGCTTCACCCGCGCCCGAAGGATGCGCGACGACCTCGACCAGGCCGGCATCGCCGCGAGGGAGAAGCAGGCCTACGACGACCGGTTCCTCAAGGTCTACCGGCTCGCCAACGGCAAGGTCCGCCTGCACGGGCTCTTCGCCCCCGAAGACGGCGAGTTCGTGCTCTCCACCTACAACTCGATCACCAGCCCCAGACGCGGCGGGGTGCGCTTCGTCGACCCAAAGCGCAAAGCCTGGGCCAAGGCCGTCCAGGACGACCCCCGCAGCACCGCGCAGATCGCCGCGGACTCGTTCGTGCAACTACTCAAGATCGCCGGCGAAGTCGACCCCGGCCAGATGCTCGGCGGCCGCCGCCCCGCCGTGCGCATCATCGTCACCCAAAAAGACCTCACCACCGCCACCCGAACTAACACCGGTACCGCCGCACCGGCCGACACATTTACTTCAGCGTCGGCAACACCCCACGCCGCGGGAGTAGCTGAAGCACCGGAGACATCAGATGCCCGGCTCATGCCGACGGTCAGACCTGCCGAAGCCGCTCCCTCTAATCAACCCGGCCAACCCGGCCAACCCGGCCAACCCGGCCAGCCCGGCCAGCCCGGCCAGCCCGTTCAGCCGGGACAACCGGGGACGGCCCTGGTCCTCGCGGCAGGGCACGGGTCCATCGAGGGCAGTCCCGCCCCAATCTCCTTGGCCACCGTCCAACGACAACTCTGCGACACCGGCTACCTCGGAATCCTCTTCGACAACACGGGCCAACCCATCGACGTCGGCAGGGAACAACGCCTCTTCACCCCGGCCCAACGCACCGCCATGGGCGCCCGCGACGGCGGCTGCGTCTGGCCCGAGTGCGACCGGCCACCCGCCTGGACCGAAGCCCACCACCTCAAAGAGTGGCTCCTCGAACACGGCTACACCGACCTCGCCGACGGAGTCTGCCTCTGCCACCCCCACCACCTGCTCCTCCACAACACGGGCTGGGTCATCCTCCGGGGCGGCGACCACTACTGGCTGAAGCCGCCGGTCTCGGTCGACCCGAAACAGATGCTCATCCCACTCCCCAGCAAGACCCACCGCCAACTCGACCCGGGCAGGCCGACCCGGGACAGGGGCACAGAATGACCGGGACAGCCACCTGGGGCTCGGCGCGCTCGACCACCGGATTTCGAGGGGCAGAGCCTGGTGACGTGAGTCTGGAACTTTCGACGAAGGACGCTAAATTGGGCAGGGTGACCAGCGACCTGACGGATGATGCGGCCGGCTTCCTGACCGAACGCCACCTTGGCGTGCTGTCGACCCTCGGGCTGCGCGGCGGCATCCATTCCGTGCCAGTCGGCTTCACCCTCGACGGCGGCGTCGTGCGCATCATCACCTCCGACGGCACCCAGAAGGTGCGCAATGTGGAGCGCGGCGGCCAGGCCACGGTCGCCCAGGTCGACGGGCGCCGCTGGATCTCGTTCGCCGGCTCCGCGCGCATCGACCGCGACCCGGCTGCCGTCGCCCGGGCGGTCGAACTCTACGCCGCGCGCTACCAGCAGCCGCGCGTCAACCCGACCCGGGTCGTGATCGAAATCGTGGTTGACCTGGTGATGGGTTCGCCGCGAATGCGTCCGGCCGCCCCGACCGGTGGCGGATGATGGTGTCATGAGCACACCGCGCGTGCGCTGGTTCGTCGGCACGGCCGTTGTGCTGCTGCTCGCCCTCGCCGCGGCAGCACTGTGGCAGGCCGGCGGCCCGCGGGACGCGAGCCCGGTGAACCGGGCCGGACCGACTAACGCCCCGGCAGCCCCGGCCGCGCCGGTGCACCCCGGAGTGCAGCACATCACGGTGATCAACCTCGAGAACAAGGGCTACGACCAGACCTGGGGTTCCGGCTCGCCGGCTCCCTACCTCTCGTCCACCCTGCGCGACCAGGGCGTGCTCCTCACCCAGTACTTCGGGGTGGCCCACCACTCGCTGCCGAACTACATCGCGCAGATTTCGGGCCAGGGCCCGAACCCGCAGACCCAGTCCGACTGCCAGACCTACACCGCGTTCGACCAGACCGGCACGGCCGCGTTCGGCCAGGCCGTCGGCGAGGGCTGCGTCTACCCCGCCGGCGTGCCCACGGTGGCCGGCCAGCTCACCGGCACCGACCGCACCTGGAAGGGGTACTCGGAGGACATGGGGGAGTCCTGCCGGCATCCCGCGCCCGGCGACCGGGACGACACCCAGCGGGCCAGGCCCGGCGACCGGTATGCGGCCCGGCACAACCCGTTCGTCTACTTCGCCGGTATCACCGGCTCGCCGGACTGCGCCCGCAACGTGCTGGACCTTGACGCCCTGCCTGCCGCACTGGCCGCCGTCGACAGCACCCCGAACCTCGCGATCATCACCCCGAACCTCTGCCACGACGGCCACGACGCCCCCTGCGTCGACGGAGAGGCCGGCGGCCTGGCCGGGGCCGACGGGTGGCTGCGGGACTGGGTGCCGCGCATCCTCGCCTCGCCCGCGTTCCGGCAGGACGGCCTGCTCGTGATCACCTTCGACGAATCCGACAGTGTGGAATCCGACTCGACCGCCTGCTGCGGCGAGTCGGCCGGGCCGAACGCGGACCGGCCCGGCATTGACGGCCCCGGCGGTGGCCGGGTCGGCGCCCTCGTGCTCTCCCCGTTCATCGCGGGAGGCACCGAATCGAACACGCCCTACAATCACTACAGCCTTCTCGCGAGCATCGAGGATGCCTTCGGCCTGCCCTACCTCGGCTACGCCTCCGCACCGGGGCTGGCCCGGTTCGGGGCGGATGTCTTCCGCATCGCACCCTGACCGCCACGCCCCGGCCTATGCCCGATTGCCGGATTGCTCTGTAATATTGGCCGCTGGGGGAATACCGCGATGGCAGTAAGCAGGACCAGCATGCGGCAGCGTTTCGCCGCACAGTTCATTATCGAGAAGCTCCTCCGCGAGCAGGAGACCAAGCCGCCGCGCGGCAGGCTGGACCGATTCCTCGGCCGCACGCCGCTCGCCGCCGCCAGCGTGGGCTGGTACGACGGCGCCGAGGGCGAGATCGAGGTCGGCGCGAAGCTGGCCACGCTGCCGCCGGAGTGGGCTGTGTTCCACGCCCTGCCGATCGGCGGCCACGGCTGGGACATCGACCACGTGCTGGTCGGCCCAGGTGGGGTCGTCACCATCAACACCAAGCAGCACCGCGGCCAGCACGTCTCGGTGGAGCGGCGCACGGTGCTCGTCGGGGAACGCTCCGTGCCCTACATCCGACACGCCCGGTTCGAGGCCGAGCGCATCACACTGCTTGTTCAGGGCCGGCGCCCGCTGGCCGACCCCGTGCACCCGGCGGTCGTGTTCGTCAACCCGCGCTCGCTGCGCTACCGGAGCCTCCCCGACGACGTGAAGGTCGTCGACGCCCGCCACCTGGTCGAGTGGCTGACCGGACTTCCGGTCGTCCTGGGGCCGGCCGCGCGCCTCGGGATCATCGAGGTCCTCGACAACCCGCAGATGTGGGAGGGGCTGCCCGTCGACGGCGGCGCCGGGCTGATGGAACGCTTCACCGCCCTCGAGGCGGAGGTGCGTGCGGCCCGGCTGCAACGCCGGGTGCTCTGCCCGCTCGAGCTCGCCCTGGGCGGCGCCGTGTTCGCCGGCCTGATCGCCGTGCTCGCCGGCCTGATCGGCACCCTGTTCGGCGGCTGAAACCGAGCAGAATGCACCGCATACACCGCGAATATTAACGGCTGGGGCAATTCTCCCAGCCGTCGGGCGTACCCTCGACATACGGTCCGTCACGACGGCCGGGAGGGGAGCCAGTGGTGTACACCCGTGTGGAATCAAGCACCGCGGTACAAAAGTTGGCGATCGGACTGCACGATTCCGCCAGGGATCGGCCGTGGGTCGTCGTTTCGTCACCGTTCGGCACGAGCGTGCCCGAAATCGGGATCGACCAGCTGTCGACCCAGATCGGAGACGTGGCCAAGGTCTTCCTGATCGAGACCGGCGAGCTCACCCGCCAGCTCGGCGACCTGCTGCCGCCGCAGTTCCAGGTCTACGGAAGCGCCGGCCGCTCCTACCCGATCGGCCCGGACGCGTTCGCCGACCTGTCCCGTTCCCGCCTCCGGTTCACGCACGGCGACCCGCAGCACGCCACCGACCAGCTGGTGACGGATGCCCTCGCCCACGCCCATCAGGCCGGCCTCTTCGCACTCGCCCCGGCATCCGTCATCACCGTCACCGGCACGGTCAAGGGTTTCCTGCTCGGCGGCTCCCGCGCCCTCGTCGAACTCGACGACGGCGGGATGGCGACCGTGTGGCAGGAACTCACCTACCCGCCCGTGCCTCTGGACTGGACCCTCGTGCCCGGCCAGCGCGTGCAGGGTGCCCTCGACGCGCCCACCCACCGGCTCAACGTGGAGGTCAAGCCGCCGACCAATGCGGCGATCGCCACGCGTTTCCCGAACGGCAGCATCACCCTCGCCCTCGTGCAGAAGGTCAGCGCGCAACGCGCCGTGCTCGCCCTGCACCCGCACCTCTCCCTCACCATCACCCGCGCCGACATCTCCCCGAACCCGCTGGACAAGGTCGACGCCCTCCTCTCCGAGGGCGACGTGGTGGCCGCACGGGTCATCCACCTGCCCAGCGGGGCCCTGCACCTGTGCCTGAGCGACGTCGACGACGACGAGCCCGTGCTGCCGCCGCTCTCCGCCGTGCGCAACGGACCACCCTGGCTGCGCGAGAACCGTCCGTTGCTGCCGGTCGTGGAGGACGACGAGCACGCCGACGAGCCCGTGCTCGAGCCTGCCTCGGCGCAGAGCCCGGTTGAGTACGCGCGGGCGCAGGCGGCCTCCGAGCTGGCCGAGACCTCCCAGGCCGAGCTGGTTGCCCTCGCCGCGATGGCCCACCTCGACGAGTCGTTCCGTCCGCCGCGCCCGTCTCCCGGACCGGGCCGCAGCCACGCGATTCGCCACCCGACCGCGCCGGCGATCCCGTTCCGGGTCGCGCCGACGCCGGCCCAGCCCGCCCAGCCGCACTCCGCCCTGCAGTCAACCCAGCTCTCCCTGGCCGAGGCGAAGGCGCGCATCACCCGGCTCGAGGCCCAACTCGTCGAGGCCGGCGCGACCGACTCCGACCTGGCCAAGCTGCGTGAGCAGGCGCGTTCGGCGCAGCTGCAGCTGCGCGACGCCCTCGTCGAGCTCGGAACGCTCCGCCACACCGTCGCCGAACTGCGCGACGAGCAACGCACCCAGAAGCGGATGCTGCGTGAGTCCCGCCGCACCGTCGCCGCGCCCCCGGCCTCCAGCGAATACGAAACCCGGCGCGCGCAGTGGGAGGACGCCTCCGGCTGGGTGCGCCACGAGATCCTGCTCGCCTGGGTCGACCGGGTACCCGAATCCGACCGGGAGGAATGGCCGCTCCCGCACAGCTACGTGCTCAGCGACCGCTTCGCGGACTCGCTGTCCGGGCTCGACGACGGCCAGCTGGCCAAGGCGTTCAAGGCATCCGTCGACGTGCTGACCGGGCGGGTGAAGACCCTCACCGGACGGCACCTGCACGCGCTGCGCCAGGGCGCCGGCGCGGCCGACCCGCACCTGCTGCGCTGGGACGGCGCCCGGTGCATGCGCGTCTCGATCGAGCAGAACACGCCGGCCGCCCGCCGGATGCACTTCTGGCAGAAGCCCGACGGCGGGATCGAACTGATCCGCATCGTCACCCACGACGACATGGAGGCTTAGGCCGTATCGTCGTCAGCATGCCCCATTCGCTTCGCCCGCTGCTCCTGCACGATTCCGCCCAGGTTCTGCGGCTGAACAACGCTGCCGTCCCGGCGGTGAACTTCCTCGACGAGGCGAGCCTCGCCGCGCTGCTCGCCGAGTGCGCGCTCGCCGTGGTGGTCACCACGGATGCCGCGCCCGAGCACGTGCTCGGCTTCGCCATCGTCTTCGCCGCGGACGCCGACTACGCCAGTGAGAACTACCGCTGGTTCGCGGAACGGTCCCGTGAGTTCCTCTACGTGGACCGCATCGTGGTGGCCGACGGGGCCCGCGGCCAGGGGTTGGGCGAGGTGCTGTACCGATCGATCTTCGACTCGGCCGAGGCATCGGCCGCCGTCGTCGTGTTCTGCGAGGTCAACCTCGAACCCCCGAACCCGGGGTCGCTGGCGTTCCACTCCCGCCTCGGTTTCGCCCAGATCGGCCGGCAGTCCACCAAGAACGACACCGTCGTGGTGGCGCTCCTGGCCGCCTCGGTCGGGGAGTTCGCCGACCGCTGACCGGGCGTCACTCGAGCACTGCCAACGCCTTCCCATACTTCGCGGCCAGGTGCTCCCGCACGCTGACGTCCAGTTGCGCCACCCGCCACGGCTCGAGATTGTCGACGATATCGGCGCGCTTCACGGCGAGGGCGATCGGGTTGGCGCGGATGCCGGCGTAATAGTCGGCGTCGCTCACGGCATCTGTTCGGGTGAGCAGTTCGACCGCGGCGACGACACCGCCGGGGATGCCGGCGGCCAGCAGATCGCTGGGGGAGACATCCGTGTCCTCGAGCACGTCGTGCAGCCAGGCGGTCGCCTGCCCCAGCGGGTCGGCGAGACGTTCGGAGACCCGGCGGGGGTGATCGATGTAGGCGGCACCCAGCTTGTCGACCTGGCCGCGGTGAGCGGCCGTGGCGATGGACCGGGCGGTGGCGACGAACGGTGCGACTGCTGTGCCTGGCATGATGATCCCCCTGGGGTAGTGCGATCGAGAGTGAGTGCGGCCGGCCGGACGTGGAGTCCAGTGGGCGCCTGCTCGGCACACGGTAGCGCGCCCCCGTGAACGGGGGAGGTCTCCGTGAGAAAACCGGCAAAACAACCCCTTTCGTGCACCCCGCACTGGGGGTACATTCCGCGACGTCGTCGGGGTCGGATCCGGCCCCGGGCTGCTAGGTTCGAACCAGGTGGTCATCCGACCACCGGCGAGACGGTTCATACGTCTTTCGCAAGGGCACACCCGTTGAGAAACGGGGTCGCAAAGGCACGGGACCTTCGGGTCAGCCGGCCTACCGAATGAATAGGGCCGAAGCAGATGAGCTTTCCATTCCTGGAGACCGACGCCCGCGTCGAGTCCTATGGTCTGACGCAGCCTGATGCCACCCTGACTGTGCCCGCAGTCGACAGCCCCGTTGCGACGGCGGCCGTCACCCCACAAACTCCATCAATCCGTCGTCGACTTGGGTAAGCAGACGACGGACTGAGGGAAGTCAGGTCGACCTTCGGGTGGCCGCCCTGACGCGGAATTGCGATGGGGGACCGATTCGGGTTCGGTCCCCCCTCGCATTCACCGCACGGCAGGGTCGCGGCCGGGCGAAATACTTCGCCATGCACGTTCGCATATGCCGTTTGACACACACTCAGCACTAGAAAGACCGGTAGTAAACCATGGCCAGGAAACCATTCGGCCGCCTTCGGAAGCTACCGCGTCGACTGGGAGTGCAGCTGGCGGCCGCAATGCTCGTGGTTTCCGTGCCGCTGGTCATCATCTCGGCCGTTGTGCTGACCTCAGAGTCGGCCACCAGCCTCACCGCGGCGGCGAAAGGCAAGGGTGTCACCCTGGCAAAGGCTGTCACGCTGCGCCTGGAAGACTGGATTGCCGAACGCAAGGTCGACGTGTCGGTTCTGGCTGTCTCGGCCGGTAACCAGCTCGATAGCCCGGTCCTCGCAACCCGCCTGGCCAAGATCGACGAGGCCTCCGGCAGTTATACGGTGATCGAGATCACGGATGTCTCCGGCGCCGTGCTCTCCACCAGCCGGCCCGGCGTCATCCTCGACCCCACCGGCCAGGACTGGTTTCGCTCAGCCGTTGCCGGCGAGTCGGTCTTCACCCCGCTGACTCTCCAGGGCGACCGGCTGCACTGGGTCATCGCGCAGCCGCTGCTGGCCGACGACGGTTCGGTGCGCGCCGTCATCGTCGCCAACCTTGATCCGACCGCCCTGAGCGGGTTGCTCAACCCCGAACTGAGCAAGGGTGACGCTGTCATCGCGGTCGACTCGCTCCATCGCCTGATCTACAGCACGGAAACCATGGGGAATGCCACTGAGCAGTCAGCCCTGCTGGCCGGGGGGATGCTCACGACCATCGTCGACAACGGGCCCACTGCGCAGGCGGCCGGCACAGGCAAGGCGGGCACCGCGGAGTTCACTCACTCCAACGGGGTCGACGTCATCAGCGGCTTTGACGTCGTTGAGGGCCTGGACTGGGTGCTCATTGTGGAGCAGCAAGCCGATGTCGTGCTCGCCCCGGTGGAGACTCAGGTGCAGCGGTCCATCCTGCTCGCGGCCATCGGCGTGCTCGTCGCCATCCTGGCCTCTGGCGTGATGGCCTGGAGCGCCACCCGGCCGGTGCGCAAGCTGACCGCCGTCGCCCGTCGGGTCACCCGCGGAGACCTGCTGGCGCGCGCCGTGCCCACCGGGCCGACCGAGATGGTGCTGCTCGCCGACTCGCTCAACGCGATGCTCAACACCAGCCAGGGACTCATCGCCCGGCTGGAGGGAGCCGGGGTCGAGGTGAATTCCGCGGCAACCGAGCTGTCGGCATCCTCCGATGAGCTCGCCGCGATCACCACCCAGCAGAGCGCCGCGGTCACCCAGGCCACCGCCACCACCGAGGAGTTGGCGCGGTCGTCGGTGGCGATCGCCGACACCGTTGACGATGTCGCTCGCCAGACGGCCGACACCCGGCGCAATCTCGAACAGGCCGAGGCGGACATCCTCGTCTCGAGCGAGCGCACCCTGGCCCTGGCCAGCCGGGTCAACGACATCGAGTCGCTCCTGGTGCTGATCAACGACATCGCGGACCAGACCAACCTGCTCGCCCTGAACGCGGCGATCGAGGCGGCCAGGGCCGGTGAGCACGGTCGAGGATTCGCGGTCGTCGCCGACGAGGTGCGTCGTCTGGCCGAACGATCCAAGTCCAGCGCCGGCGACATCGCCGCGATCGTCACCGCCGTGCAGCGCGAGACCAACGCCACTGTGATGGCGATGGAAAAGGGCGCGAAGCAGATGCAGCAGGGCCTGCTCCAGCTCGAAGCGGTGACGGACGCCAATGGGCAGGTGAGCCTGACCACTCAGCAGCAGCGCAGCGCCACCGCTCAGGTCGTGGAAACCATGGAACAACTCGCCGACGCCAGCCGGCAGATCTCGATCACGGCCCGGCAGATCGCGGCCTCGGCCGGCGACCTCGCGGACCTGGCCCACAAGCTGGAAAAAACCTCCGATACAGGCAACGGAGAGCAATGACGGAAGCGCACGCGGTTCTGGTCCCCGTGGGGGAGGACCTGTTCGCCGTGTCGATCGACAGGGTGAGCCAGGTGGTCGCCGCACCGCCGCTCACCCGGCTGGTCACCGCGCCGCCGCACGTGCTCGGCCTGTTCAACCTGCGCGGGCAAATCGTTCCGCTGCTCGACACCGCCGCGCTGCTCGGCCTGCCCGCAGGGCAAGCGCCGATGTTCGCGGTCGTGCTGCTGTCCAGGCAGGGCCTGATCGCTCTCGCCGCGACCGCCTTCCCCCATCGGGTCGGCCTTGATGACCCCGTCGGTCCGTCCGACCTGCCCGGCACGGCGGGCAGCTACCGGGTGAAAGGGCGCGTCGTCGTGCGGCTCGACCCCGATCTTCTCCTGGCCCGGGATCGTCCGCCGCACACCGGCAAGAGCCCGGTATCAGGGCCGCCGACCGTCGGAGCGATCGAACCCGTGAGCGCTATCGTCAGGTCCGGGTCAACCGGATGAGCATCCTGGACATCGACCAGATTCGAATGCTGTTCGGCCAGGAGGCCGGCGTTCGGCTGGCCGAACTGGACCGGCTGCTGCTCCAGCTCGAACAGCAGGGCGGCGACGAGACCCTGATCCGGTCCATCTTCCGCGAGCTGCACACCCTGAAGGGATCCGCGGCCGTCGCCGGCCTGGACGACGTGAGCCAGCTGGCCCACGAGCTTGAGGAACTCGTCGTGGGGATCCGCTCCGGCATCGTGGCGGTCACTCCGGCGATCATCGATACCCTGCTTGCCGGGGCTGACCGGCTCGGCAGCGCCATCGCCGGCGAACCGGCCGACGTGCCCGGCGAGGAGCCGGTCGTCGCGGTCATGGTCATCGCCGAGAGTGCGACGCCGGTGACGGTCGTCGCTGCGTCCCCGCGGGCACCGACCGTCGTCGAAACCGCATCTGCAGCCGAGCCGGGCGGCGTGGTGATGGTGCCGATGGACCGGCTCGACGAGCTCGTGCGCCTGATCGGGGAGTCGGCATCCGCCCACCTTCGGATGGGCAGCATGCTGATGGAGCGATTCGGCGTCGACCCGACCCTCAACTCCGAATTCAACGAACTGTCGCGAACGCTCAACGAACTGCAGGAACGCGCCATGCGCACCCGGATGGTGCCGCTGGCCACCATCACCGACAAACTCCAGCGTGCCGTGCGCGACCTGGCCAGGGCGCAGGGCAAGACCATTCGCTGGGAGGTGCGCGGGGCAGACACCGAGCTGGACCGTGGCGTGCTCGTTGCGCTTTCCGACTCCCTGCTGCACCTGGTGCGAAATGCCGTCGACCACGGGATCGAACCCGACGCGGTGCGCGCCGCGGCAGGCAAGCCGGTGGGTGGCACCATCCGCCTGCACGCCATGCAACTCGGCTCCGAAGTGATCGTGGCGATCACCGACGACGGAAACGGGATCGACACCCTGCGGGTCAGGGCGCAGGCCGAGGGCCAGGGTGTTGACACGTCACGACTGAGCGACGAAGACGTCCTGCAACTGATCTTCCGGGCCGGGTTGTCGACGACGACTTTCGTCACCGACCTGTCCGGGCGTGGCGTCGGCCTCGACGTCGTGCGCAGTACGGTGGAGGCCGCCCATGGTCGCGTCGAGGTGCGCTCGGAACCGGGCCGGGGCACCGAGTTCCGCGTCATCGTGCCGATCACCCTGGCCGTGCTCCGCTGCCTGCTGGTCGAAGCCGGCGGGCAGCGCTTCGCCCTGCCGTTCCACCGGGTCGTGCTCTCCCAACGCTTCGACGAATCGGGCCCGACCAGCGCCGAAGGACGGCCGGTGATCTGGGTGGAGGACCAGCCCGTTTCCGTTTCGGTGCTGGCCGAAACGCTGGGCATCCACGGGACCACCCTGGACGGCCCGATCGTGGTGCTCGCCGACACCGCCCGTCGGCACGGATTCCAGGTCGACCGGCTCGTCGGCCAACGGGACGTGGTGATCAAGGGCCTCAACTCCCTCCTGCCGCACCTGCCCGCGGTCGCCGGCGCCAGCGTGGAACCCGATGGCTCGATCCTGCTCGTTCTCGACCCTCCCGGTCTGGTCCAGCGCGCCAGGCAGGCGGCCCGTCGCCAGACTGCTGCCGGCCCGTCCGCCGCGGAGCCGTCGAACGCGCGGCATGCCGCGGCGACCGCCGAGTGGTCGACCGCCGGGTCCGACGGAGCGAGGGCCGGGCTGATACCGGCCGGGTCGCCCGGCGCGTCGCAGCGCATCCTCGTCGTCGATGACGCGCTGACCATCCGGGAGCTGCAGCGGAGCATCCTGGAGCGGGCCGGCTTCGAGGTGCGCGTCGCCGTGGACGGTCTGGACGCGCTGGCAAAGCTCGCCGAGGAACCCAGTGAGCTGATCCTCACCGATATCGAGATGCCATTGATGGACGGCTTCGCGCTGACCGAGGCGGTGCGCGCGGCTCCGAGCCTGGCGAACATCCCGATCCTGATCCTGAGCTCGCTGTCGAGCGAGGCCGACCGGCAGCGGGGTCTGGAGGCCGGCGCCGACGGATTCATTCTCAAGAGCGGCTTCGACGAGGGCAGCCTGCTCATCGCCGTGACCCGGCTGATCGGGGCGCGCCGATGACCGGGACGACCACCGGGCCGTGCCCCGGAAAGCCGATCCGGGTGCTGATCATCGACGACTTCCCCACCGATCGCGCCCGCCTCGCCCGGATGTTGCAGAACGAGGGCGACATCACTAGCCTCGGCCAAGTCGCAACCGGACCGGCAGCCATCACCCTCGTCGCCCGCGAGCGACCCGACGTCATCGTCCTGGGCCTCACCACGTCCGACGGCAGCGGCCAGAACCTGATCGAGCAGGTCATGGCGCACACCCCGACGCCGATCCTCGTGCTCTCCACGCAGATCGAAAACCGCCAGTCACCGAGCGCGGTCGACGCGCTCGTGGCCGGGGCCCTCGACGTGCTTCCGGTTCCTGTGCGATGGACCCCCGATCTGGAGGCCGGACTGCGGCACACGGTGCGTCAGCTCAGCCGGGTGCAGACCATTCGTCACCCCCGGGGCGTGCGGGCCAGGCCAGCCGGGGCCGCACCCGCCCCGTCGGGCCGCAACCGCCAGACCGTTGTCGCCCTCGCCGCATCGACGGGTGGGCCGAAGGCGCTCGCCACGGTGCTCGCCGGGCTGGGCGGGCTGGTCGCGCCGGTGCTCGTCGTGCAACACCTGCATCCGGACTTCACCGGCGGCCTCTACGACTGGATGACCCGGGTCTCTGCGCTGCCGGTCGAAATCGCCGTGCACGACCAGGTCGCCCGCCCCGGGCGGGTCTACCTGGCCCCTGGCGGCCTGCACCTGCGGCTGGCCGCGGGCCTGCGCCTCGAATTGGCGTCGACGCCGGCAACGATCCACCAGCCGTCCGCGAACGAACTCTTCCACTCTGTTGCACAGAACGCCGGCCCTGCCGGGATCGGCGTCATCCTCACGGGGATGGGCGACGATGGCGCCGAGGGGCTGCTCGAGATCCATCGCGCGAACGGCCAGACTCTCGGCCAGGACGAGGAGACCTCTGCGGTCTTCGGGATGCCTCGGGCGGCCTATCGCCTCGGCGCGGTCAGCGCACTGCTGCCGATCGACCTTGTGGCGGCCGCGATCCTGCGTTGCGCTGCGCGGGGAACGGCATGAACGGCACAGTACCCGCGGATGAAGCGCGCGCCGGCACGGATGCCGCAACGGTCGTCACCGATGCGGTGGTCGACCGGGTCGCCGAACTGCTGCGCTCGGTGGTCGGGTTGCGCGCCGAGCCGACCCTGCGCGCACGGATGCGCCGGTGCATCCGTGACGAGATCGCCGACTACGGTCACGGCGCCGAGTCCTACCTGCGGGCGCTGACGGCCGGCGGCGCGCTGCGGCAGAGCCTGCTCAATCGCATCACGGTGCAGGAAACCGGCTTCTTCCGCCACCCTGAGCACTTCGCACTGTTGGAGCGCGAGATCCTGCCCGCCACGAACAGGCCGCTGTCGATCTGGAGCGCCGGGTGCGCCAACGGCCAGGAAGCGTACAGCCTGGCCATGCTTCTCGACGAGCAGCGCATCACCGGATCGATCATCGCCACCGACATCTCCACCTCGGCGCTCGCCCGCACGGATGCCGCCCGGTACTCGACCAGGGAGGTGAGCGGCCTGGCACCCGCGCGCCTTGAGCGACACCTCAGTGCAGTGGGCGACGGCTGGGAGATCACGCCGGCGTTGCGCACCCGGGTGAGCACGATGCACCACAACCTGATCGATCCGGTGCCCTCCCGGGTGCGGTCCTGCCAGATTGTCTTCTGTCGCAACGTGCTGATCTACTTCTCGCCCGAACATGCCCGGATCTTCCTCGACCGGGTGGCCCAGGCGATGCCGGCCGCCTGGTTGTTCCTCGGCTCGTCCGAGACGATCTGGGCAATCGGTGACCGCTACGAAACCGTGCGTTTCGGCGACACCTACGCGTATCGCCCGCTGGCCGGTCCCGGTATCCCCCCGCCGGCACCGCGCTCGCCGGCGGCGCCGCCGCCCGTGGCGCCGCCCGGGCCCCGGCGGGTCGCTCCCGCCCCGACAAACCGCGACGAGGCTGCCGTGATCGCCGGCCTGGCTCGAAGCGGTCAGACCGAACTTGAGGCCGGACACCACGCCGCCGCGGTCGTCATCTTCCGCAAATGGGTGTACCTGGCCCCGCGCGACAGCCTGGCCCACCTGCACCTCGGGCTCGCGCTCGAGGCCTCCGCCGATCCC
This sequence comes from Cryobacterium sp. HLT2-28, assembly GCF_004402495.1. Lineage (GTDB taxonomy): Bacteria > Actinomycetota > Actinomycetes > Actinomycetales > Microbacteriaceae > Cryobacterium > Cryobacterium mannosilyticum. The sequence goes on from NZ_SOFH01000011.1 coordinate 120,923, forward strand.
GCCGCCGCGTTCCGCGCCTACAGTGCAGCCCGGCGGGCCCTGGACCTGGCCGACCCGGCGGAGGTCGAGGACGCCATCGACGGCTATTCGATCGCCGAACTGCACAAACTTCTCGACGCCAAACAACAGGAGCCAACCCGATGACGACCATGGTGTGTTTCCGAGCGGCCGGGGCGGCCTACTGCCTCCCGGTTGAGGCCACGCGGGCGGTGCGCACCGCAGACGGCCTGGTGTCCGTGCCCGGAGCCGGATCCGACATCGCCGGGGTGCTGCCCGGCAGCCCGCCCCTGACCGTGCTCTCCAGCCTCGGCAGTGGCGGCGGCCACGTGATCGTGGTCGAGTCGCGGGGAACATCCTTCGGCCTGCTCGTCGACGCCGTCTCCGGTGTGCGCCGATTCACCCCTGACACGGTCCGGCCCGCCTTGACCGGCCAGGCCCGCGCGTTCATCTCCGGCATGGTCGACTCGGACGGCGAACTCATCCTCGTCGCCGACCCCGAAGCCCTCGCGGCCCAGCTGTGATCGCGGAGCCGAGCGCCACGACGGTGCTGATCACAGACGACTCGCTCGTCATCCGCGCAGTCGTGCGCTCCCACCTCGAGGCAGCGGGCTACCACGTAGTCGAGGCCGTCGACGGCCGGGCGGCCATCGAACACTGCTGCCAGACCCCGCCCGATGTGATCCTCCTCGACATCGAGATGCCCGGACTCGACGGCTACGAGGTGCTCGAGGTACTCAAGGCCGACCCGCTGCTGACGGACCTGCCCGTCGTCTTCCTCACGACCCTGACCGACATGGACAACGTGCTGCGCGGGCTGCGCGGCGGCGCCCATGACTACCTCAAGAAACCGTTCGAACCCGCCGAGCTGGTGGCGCGCGTCGCAGCCGCCGCCCACGTCAAGAAGCTGCAGGACCAGCTCCGTCTGCGCAACGCCGAGCTCGACCTGCTGAGCCGCACGGATGCGCTCACGGGGTTGAACAACCGGCGCCACCTCGAATTGGTGCTCGGCCACTACCACGCGGATTCCATCCGCCATCAGGATCCGCTCAGTGTTCTCCTCCTTGACATCGATCATTTCAAGCGAGTCAACGACGGCTACGGTCACCCGGCCGGAGACATGGTCCTCGCCGAGTTCGCGCGGCGGCTGAAGTCCGAACTGCGCGAGGGCGACGTCGTCGGGCGCTGGGGTGGGGAGGAATTCCTGGTCGTGTTCCCCCGCACCGGCCGTGATGGCGCACTCGTCGTGGCCGAACGCATCCGGCAGGCCATTGCGGCGACCCCGATTGACGCCGATGGCGTGCCGATCTCAGTCACCGTCAGCGCCGGCTGCGCCCTGGGCCCGCTGGGCACCGCGGCCGAGCTGGTCGGGCGGGCAGACGCTCTCCTCTACTCGGCGAAAGGCGCCGGCCGTAACCGGATCGAGTCTGAGCCGGCCGCGGCGTCCTGAACCATCTGAACCGGTACCGGAGACCCCGGCGGCTGCCCAGGGCCGGGGCGGCCACGGATGCCGCAGCCCCGACCCGGGCGTGACCCGGTTACTTCGCCGGCTCGGTGACCGTGTTGCTCTGCAGGGTGACCGCGGTCTGCGAGAGCAGCCGCCCGTTGATCGTTGCCCCCGTCTTCATCGCGATCAGCGTCTTGCCGAGGATGGTTCCCTCGAAGTGCGCCGTGGTGCCGATCGAGGTGGAGCCGGCGGTCTGCCAGAACACGTTCTTCGCCTGCACGCCGCCGGCGAGGGTGACGTTCTTCGCGGACGCCTCATCGAGGTTGCCGGAGATCTGGAAGATGAACACGTCGTCCGGTCCGCCGGAGAGGGTGACGTCGGTGGAGATGGTCACGTCGGTGTTCCACTTGTAGAGGCCAGGCAGGAGGGTGAGCCCGCCGATCTCGCCGGCGCCCAGGTCGACGAAGTCGGGGTTGACGCGCCCGGCCGCATCACCGTAGGCGATCCCCATGTCGCCGACGACCGTGGTGAGGAAGGACGGGGCGGTGACCTCGCACGGCGGTCCGGCGGCGTCGACCGAGAAGATGGTTCCGGTCTGCACTTCCGGGCAGGTGAGGAGGATGGCCGCGCCGGTGATCGGGCTGGCACCGACGTTTCCGTTGACGGCCGAGGCGTAGACATCCGTCACGCCCGTCTGCGAGAGGATGGCGAACGTGCCGGCGGTGCCGAGTTCGACCGGAGCCTGGGGGAGGCCGGTCGCCGAGGCCGACCCGGCGATGGCGGCGCTGCCGGCACCGGCGACGGCGACGGCCAGCACCAGTCCGAGCTGGGCCTTGCGGGTGGTGGAGAGATTCTGGAACTTCATTGCGGTGGTTTCCTTTCGGCGAACCCGCGCTCTGCGGATTCGGGCAGGGCCATCGTGGTGCGGTCCCCGATGCTGCACACCGGGTTTCTAACGTCGGTACCGTCCCCGAAGGGCCCCAGGTCCCACGCACACAGGCGTCCACCACGTACGACTTCGTACGCCCCACGGGACCGATTCCAACGAATCGAATCTGTCTAACCCCCAGACTAGGGGTGGTTTCTGTCTTCTTGAGGGACGCGAGTGATTATTCTGATGAATTCCTCGGGCCGGGCGTGTCCCCGATGCCGCCGGGCGCCCAGGGCTGGCCGGCCGGCGGAATCGGGACAACAATGTGGGTCATGATCGTGTTGGTTGTCTGCGGCGTGCTGGCCCTGGCCGGGGTCGTGGGGGTGGCGGTCTGGGGCGGGATCGATCTGCGCTCGCCGGCAGTCGGCGCATCCGACCCCACGGCGCAGCATGCGGCGTCGGTGTCGCCAATCCCGGTGCGCAGCGCACGAGTGCCGACCGGGCTCCGTCGCTTCGCCTGGTGGGCGACCGTGGTCACGGTGACCGGAACTGTCTCCGGTCTGCTGATGGCCGGAGCCGGAGGAAGGCTCGTCATGCGAGTGCTCGCGCTGACCTCTCCGCCGGCCGCGGGCAGGATCACCGAGGCGCAGGCGCGCGTCGGCGACATCACGGTCAACGGAACCTTCGCGTTCCTCGTTTTCGGCGCACTGCCCGGGGCATTCCTGTCGGCGATCCTCTACGTCGTGATCCACCGCTGGCTTCCCCGCGGCCGGCTCGGGGGCGTGATCTTCGGTCTGCTCCTGCTGGCCCTGTTCGCGACGACCCTCGACCCGCTCCGGGCCGACAACATCGATTTCGACATCGTCGGGCCGGGCTGGCTGGCGGTCCTGCTCTTCTCTGTCGTCGTGATCCTGCACGGGATGCTGGTGGCTGCGTTCGCGGGCTGGTACAGCGGACGCCTCCCCCCGCCGACGCGACGCACCTGGCCTGCCTACTCGCCGCTGCTGGCGGCCGTCGTCTACTTTCCGCTCGGGCTGGTGCTCCTCGCCGCCGCCATCCTGACCCTGATCGGCTGTGCGCTCATCCCGGCCGCGCCTCGTTGGTGGACCTCCGATGCCCTGATCCGGGCCGGACGGATCGCCCTGCTCGCGCTCGGGGTCGTCTCCATCCCGGGCGTCATCGGTTCGGTGACCTCGATCATGACCCGGTGATCGCCTGGCGTGGCCGCGCAGGTACCTAGACGCGGCACCTGCGGCGGGGCACAATAGTCCAGAGTTGAGGCCCGTTCCCCACCGATCGTGCACCCCCGGGAGGAGTCAGGCGCTCGTGCAGCACCGATGTCGTTGGAGTGCGTCATGGACAGTATCCTCACCTTCGTTGCACTGCGGCCTCCGGTGCAGGGCGCTCCGCCGGCGCCCCGGCTGGCCGATGGCACTGCGTTCCAGCAGGAGCTCGCCCACGCGGTCGACGGGCCGACGGCCGCGGCCGACGCGGTGGCAGCGGCACGGGCCTTCGCGGACGGCGTGCGATTCGTGGCCAGGGCCGATCAGGTGAATCGAGGGCCCGAACTTGTCTCTCTGGTCGAGAAGCTCACCGGTGACGACGCGCGCACCCTCGCCCAGGTGACGTCCGCCGTTCGCGCCGCCATCGGCGGGATCCCCGCGGCGGACTGGGCCGAGGACGCCGGAAAGGCCAAAGACAGCGTGCTCGCGGGCTACCTGCTCGAACCCGACGGGCCCAGCGCGGCCCTGGCCGTGACGCTGGTGCGTGCCTACGCGCTGGCCGAGGCGGTGTCGGCGGGCGTCGCATCCGTGGCCGGAATCGACTCACTCCTGGCGGCGCCCCTCCTGCTGCCGGACACCCTGATCCGGCTGCGTGACACGGCGCCCGTGGCCGCCGAAACACCGTCGCCGGAGGCGGCGGTCACCGAGCTGCTGCACCGATTCGCGGCCGCCCGCGACGAGCATGCACGCCTCGGCCAGGCGCTCACCGACCTCGACAGCCACGACGAAGACGAACTGCTGCTGAGCGAACTCGGTGAGCAGCGGCCGCTCGCAGACCTCTATCGCACCCGCTCCGCCCGAGCCGCCGCCCCGCGCGAGAACGATCACAACCGGCCCAAGCCGACCCCCGACGAGGATGCCTTCGGCTCGTCGCCGCTGCGCCGCGCGGCCAGCCGGTCGAACGTGGTGCTCTCCGACACCGCTGTGCGGCTGCTGTCGACGCCCGCCCAGGAAGCGCTCCGCAGTCTCGAACTCGACCCGGCGACATCCGCCGTGCGCGACATGCAGTTGGCCGTGCGAGCCCGCCATGACGCGGCCGGCCAGGATCTGCGCACCCTGTCGATCCAACTCGGCACCCACCTGGGCACGGTCGACGACCGAACCCACCATCTCATCTCCGAGCTGATCGGAAAGTGGAAGGTCGACCCGGTCGACGACCCGGCGGGCACGGAGCCCGTCGCCACCGCGGCCCCCGGCGCGCACACCGCGGTCACCCCGCTCGGCGTCGCCGACCTGCACGTCGTGCGAACCCACCTCAGCCGCTACGAGCGCGGTGAGGTCGCCAGCCTCGAGAACGCTCTGCCCGGCGAGAAGCTCACCCACACGGTGAGTCAGATCGACGAGACCGAAACCACGAACACCACCGAGACCGAGCAGACCGACCTGCGCTCGCTCGCCCAGACCGCCGCCGAGCAGAGTTCGGGCAAGACCACAGCGCAAGCGGTCGGCAGCGGCCGCGGCCCGCTCACGAGCGACGGACCGGAGACCTTCTCCCGGACGGTGACGGATGCCGTGTCGTCAAGTTCCACGAACCGTACCCGCAACACCGCGGTGCAGCGGATGCTCCGCCGCACCGAGCAGGCGCAGGAACACCTCATCGACAACGCGGCCGGAGCCGGCCCGCGCCTGGGCGTCTACCAATGGCTGGACAAGATCTACCAGGCGCAGGTGTTCAGCTACGGCACGCGACTGCTCTACGACGTGATCGTGCCGGAGCCGGCCGCCCTGTTCCGCGAGGCGCTGGCGCGGCCGCGCGGCGAGGGTGTGCTCCCGTCGAAGCCGGCCCGATTCACTGTTCCGGCCGACACGCTCGGTCCGGAGAACTGGTCGTACTATGCGACCGGGCATCAGGCCAGCGGCGTCGAGGCGCCGCCGCAGGCGCAGATCATCGTCACCGAGAATTTCGGCGGAAAGGCGGCGGATCCGTTCAGCGGCGAGCTCAACGCCAACAACCTCGAATTGGGGGAGAGCCGAAGCACCCGGGTGCCCAAGGGCTTCAAGGCCACCACCTACCGCCTGGTCGCCCTCGCAAGCGGGTGGACTGCATTCCGGCTCCGCGTCGTGATCGGCTCGAAGCGGGTGGCGATCGACGGAGACTGGAGCGGAAAGGTGTTCACCGGTCGGCTCGACGGCGAGGTGGAAAGCCTGCCCGTGGGCCTGATCGCCGACGGTGACGGGGTCAGCCCCGGCCTGTCCACGCTCGCCGTGGCGATAGAAATCATCTGCGAACCCACTGAGGCCGCGATCGCGGCCTGGCAGACGAAGGCCCACGGCCTCATCCTCGCGGCCAATCAGCAGCGCTTCGCGGATTACGAGGAGAGGGTCGCGAACCGGGACGCGACCGCGCGGCTCACCCTGCGCGACCTCACTCCCGAGGCGAAGACCCGGCTCATCCGCACCGAACTCCAACGCACTGTCTTGGCGGTGCTCACCGGCCAGAACTTCAGCACCTTCAACGCGCTCAGGTTCGACGGACTCGGTTTCCCCTACCCGGATGCGACCGCGACCCTCGCGCTCTCGGCCTACATCCGGTTCTTCGAACAGGCCGTGGAGTGGGATCACCTCGAGTGCGCCTTCTTCCCCTACTTCTGGGGTTCGCGGTCCTCGTGGGTCAGCAAGCTGCTCACCAGGGTGGCCGACCCGAGGTTCGCCGCCTTCCTCGGCGCGGGGGCCGCGCGCGTGGTGCTGCCGATCCGGCCGGGCTACGAGATCGCGTTCGAAAGGTTCCTCAACACGGGCACGACGCCGAGCACCACGGAACTCCTCGACGTGGGCGGCCCCCTGTGGGTGTCGCTGATCGCCGAGCTGCGCGCGCAGGGCGCGGCGCCGGACTCGGAGAAGCCGGTCGGCGCACCGTGGGAATTCCGTCTCGCCTCCGACCTCGTGCGCGCCCGCCGCGACGACCGGCTGCCCACCTGGACCCTGACCGCGGGCGACTGGGTCGAGAAGCCCGACGCCGGATCCTGACGCCCCCATACCCTCGCAGCCATGCAACCCTTCGATCCGCCGGCACACGGGGCCAGCGGCACCCAGATCGCGTTCGACGAGCGCCGGCTGCGCTACCTCGAGTGCCTGGCCACCCGGTCCTTCGTCAGGGGGCGCCGCTTCGAACGGTGGAATGCGGCCGAGAAGCGGCGCGCCCCCGTGCCGGTGGAGGGCAGCAAGACGGGAGAAGTGCGCTCGCCCTACGACGCCGGCCACGCCACCCTCTGCGACGCCGTGCACGACCTCGGCCTGGAGGCGCTCGACCCGGGCCTGGCGGTGATCGCCGCCGAACTCGATGCGCTGCCCGACGCCCAGCGCGACGCCCGCCAGCGGGACTGGCTGCTCACCGACAACCGGGAGACGGCTCTGGCCAGGGCGCTGCTCGTGCGGGCTCGGCCGGAACGACAGGACGAACTCTTCGGCTGGGACCGCACCGGGGTGACCCCCGAGGCATACTGGGCGAAACTCGAGGTGCCTTCTGTGCACATGGAGTACCTGCTGGAAACCGCCGACTTCGGCGCGAACGAGATCCTTCGCCTGCTCTACCTGCTGGGCGACACCCCGGAGCACCTGCAGGATGCCGCCCTGCTCTGGCGGGACCCGGCCAGCCAGGGCCGCGACCCGAACTTCCCGGAGAGCGTCGCATCCGCACTTCATTCCTCGTTCACGAATTTCAAGTACTGGTTCGATGACCCGTTCCGCTGCGATGAGTTCTCCGGTCGCGCCAAAGAGATCCGCACGAAGAAGACCGAGCTGGCCAACTCGGTCAACCGCCATGAGGAGATGGAGGACGGCCAGGACATGACCTACTGGTCGGAGAACCACCGGCTGCTCTTCGCCACCGCCGAATACCTGGCCGGGCAATACTGGCCGGGAGACCCGTTCGTGTCCCAGCGCGCCAACCGCAGGGACGGGCCGAACGGGCCGCCGCGTCCGGGCGACCGCACCGGGGCCGAACACCGCACGGCCGCAGCCGTGCGCGTGCTGCGCTGGCTCAACGAACGCCTGCGGCTGGGCTTCGCCGAGTGGAACGCCCCCGGCTACTATGTGGAAGACCTGCTGCCGTTGTTGAACCTGGCCGACTTCGCGGTCGACCCGGAGATTCGCACCCGGGCGGTCATGGTGCTCGATCTGCTCGTCTTCGACCTGGCCGTGGCCTCCCCAACGGGCGCATTCGCCGGCTCGGCGGGCCGGGCCTACTTCGAGAACAAGAACTGCGTCTGGGAGCAGGGCACCCGGGACACCGGTGAACTGCTCTTCGGCCAGCTGGGGCACTTCGTTCAGTCCAGCAACGCCGCCGTTTTCCTGGCCACCTCCCCGGCCTACCGGCCCCCGGATGCACTGGTCGCCCTGGCCAGGCGCGGCCCGTTCCGGTTCACCGCCCGCAGCCGGGTGTCCATCGACTTCGACGAGGCGGCCGCCTACGGGGTGGGAACCAGCACCGCCGAGGACATGGAGTTCTGGTGGAGCCGGGCCGCCTACGCGACCAAACAGACGATCATCGCCTCCCGCCGGGTGGCGACCGAGGCCGGCCTCCTGCAGACGCCGCCGTTCAAGGCGATCCTGCCGATGATCAAGACCATCGCGGAGGCCATCGACACGGTCGAAGACATCGGCGCCGGCATCCTCGGCGGAGTCGCGGGGGCGATCGGCGGCTTCGCCGTCGGCGGCCCGGTCGGTGCGGTGATCGGTGGCGCGGCCGGGGCGATCGCGGGAGGATCCGCCCCGGACTACACCGAGGTGGATGCCGCCGACACCTTCTCCGCGCTGACCGAGGGGTCGGTGCTCAGCCGCGCCAACCTCTACTTCCACCGCACCGGCGGCGCGACCCTGGGCAGTGTGCAGAATTTCCGGCGGGGCCAGATCAACTTCCAGGGGCTGCCCTGCATCGCGGCACTGGCCGGCGGCGGCATGGTCTGGACCAGCTATCCCTCGGCCGGAACCCGGCTGACCGCGACCCTGTTGTTCGGTGCGGTCAAGATCGACGAGACACTCCTGCCGGCCGGTCATGACGGCCCGAACTGGTGGACCGGGAACGCCGTGCAGCCGCGGGTCGTGCAGCAGGGCGGCGCGGCGATCACGGCCTACCGGGCGCAGGCGATCCAGAATCTGCTGTTCGGCCCGCGCACCCACGCCTGGTTTCCGAAGAACCAGTTCGACGAGGTCGTCGGGCCGGAGGCCGCCCGGTGCAACCACGACTCGGCCCGCTGGTTCTTCGGGCGCAGCGGCGAGAGCTACGTGGCGCTGCTCTCGGCCAGGGAGACCACCTGGGCCGACAGCGGACCGTGGAAAGACGCGGAGATCCGGGTCGACGGCGACACGAACGTGTACATCACCCAGATCGGCTGCGCCGCCGAGTTCGGCAGTTTCGAACGGTTCATGGCGATGGTGGGCCTGGCCCGGGTGCACATGTCCGGTCTGAACTCGGGCGGGGAGCTCCGCTGCAGCTACGACGTGCCGCTGGGGGAACGCCTTGAGCTGCACTACGACGACGGGGCGCGCTACGGCGGTGAACCGGTCGTCGACGACGGCTTTCCCCGGCATCGGAGCCCGGTCGCCAGGATCGGCTGGCAACAGGACCGGTACGCGATCCAGCACGGCAATCGCTCCGTCGTGCACGATCTGGTGCGCGGCACCCGCACGGTCGGAGGCGTCCTGACCGAGCTGGTCCACGACACTCCGCTCACCGTGTACGCGCAGAATATGGCGCTGCTGCCGGGGCTGCTCTACAAGGGGATCGACCGGGACGCGGCCCTGGGCGCGCTGATCCGCCGCCTTCGGGATCGCGCCCCCGACGTGGTGGGCCTCAGCGAGATGTGGTCGGCCGACGACCGGCAGCGGGTCACCCGCGAGCTGAGCGACCTGTACCCGTTCGTCGCCGAAGGGCCGCACGAGGCATCCGTCGACCTCGGCCTGACCGAGTTCGAGTTGATGGGCGGCGGCCTGCTGCTGCTCAGCCGCCACCGCATCGTGGCCGGCGCGGGCACCGTCTACCGGCAGTGCTCCGGCGACGACTGCCTGAGCAACAAGGGCGTGTTGCACGCGCGGATCGAACCCATCGGGCACCCCTGCACGGTGGACCTGTTCCTCACCCACACCCAGGCGGCGTCGCCGACGATCGGCGGCACCGTCGCCGGTGCGCGCGCGGCCGTTCGCGGGCAGATCCGGCACCTGGCGGCGTTCATCCGGGCCAGCCGGGACGTGATCGGCCCGGCCATCCTGTTCGGCGACTTCAACGTCGATCTCTTCGCGCACCCCGAGCTCTACGACTACCTGGTGAGCGAGCTCGGCGATCCGGTGGACCTGGCCCCGACCACGGATGTCGCGGGTGTGGTTCGCCCCGCCGGCACCAGCGAGAGCGACGACGGCGAGATCTCCTCCTTCCACGACGGGCATCCGAGCCGCCCGGCCGACGACCCGGCGCGATTCGGCGCCACGGTGGAACGGCTGGACTACCTCTTCGCCTTTCCGGGGGCGCTCTACAGCCAGCACCGGGCGAACGCGGAGGTCGTGACCGTGCAGTGGGAACCCGGCCGGGACATGTCCGACCACTACGGCATCCAGGCCGAGATCGACACCACCCGGCAGGTCTTCCCGGAGGACGGCGGCATCGCGGCGCTCGCGGTCACGCTGCGGAGTGTGACCTGCCTGCAGACCACGAGCGGTCCGGGCGACGACGAGGTGAGGTTCACCCTGACCGCCAGGACGAGCAACGGCCGGATCCTCAGCCAGAGCACCCCGACGCGCGAGGACGTTTCCGCGGGCACCAGGCAGGTCTTCGAGCTCCAGCCGCTTCGCCTGCCCGACCCCGGCGACGAGCTGTGCCTGGGGCTGTCCGGCATCGAGGTCGACGACCTCTCGGCCGATGACTCGCTCGGCCGCACCCGACTGGTGTTCGACCGGCAGGAGCTGCTCGCGGTGCTGGGCACCGGGGTGTGCATCGTCACCTTTCCGCTGCTCACCGGTGACGGCTCCGAATACGTGGTCGAGGTGGAACTCCAGCGCGGCGGTTGACCGTTCGCGACCTCGCCCGGCGGGACCTCCGGCCTAGCCGTGTTCCGGCCCGCGCAGTACGGTGCCTTAACGGGGTCCTTCCGGCGCACCGGCGTCGATCCAGCGATCCCACGCAGGGTTGGAGTCTTCATGGCCGAGCGCAGTGTGGTCTGGTTCAACGAGATCGGCCTGGCCGACATCCCCCAGGTCGGCGGCAAGAACGCGTCGCTCGGGGAGATGGTGCGATCCCTGGCGAGCCAGGGCGTGCGAGTGCCGGACGGGTTCGCGACGACCGCGGATGCCTACCGCGCCTTCATCACCGCGAACGGGATCGAGCCGGCCCTCCGCCACCAGCTCGAACTGTTCCACTCCGGCGAGGCGTCGCTCCGCGCCACCGGTGACGCCCTGCGCGAGTTGTTCCTGGGCGGGGAGTTTCCCGAGGAGATCGCCGACGACATCCGCTCGTCGTACCGGGAGCTGTCGGAGAAATCGGGCCAGGCCAACCTGGCCGTCGCCGTGCGCAGCAGCGCCACCGCCGAGGACCTGCCGGATGCCAGCTTCGCCGGCCAGCAGGAGACGTTCCTGAACGTGACGGGCGAACGCGACCTGCTCGACGCCTGCCGCCGCTGCTACGCCTCCCTCTTCACCGACCGGGCGATCAGCTACCGGGAGGTGAAGAAGTTCGACCACCTCGAGGTGGCGCTGTCGATCGGCATCCAGCGGATGATCCGCTCCGACGTTGGCGGCTCGGGGGTGATGTTCTCGATCGACACCGACAGCGGTTTCCCGGGTGCCGCCGTGATCAGCGCGGCCTTCGGCCTCGGCGAGACCGTGGTGCAGGGCACCGTCGACCCCGACAAGTACCTGGTCTTCAAGGCGCTGCTCGAGCAGCCCGGCTGCACGCCGATCATCGAGAAGACCCTCGGGGCCAAGGCCCGCAAGATGGTCTACGCCAAGGGAGGCAGCGCCCGCACCCGCATGATCGACACGCCGGAGCGGGAGCGCCAGTCGTTCGTGCTCAGCGACGCCGACATCGTCAAGCTGGGCCGCTGGGCGGTGATCGTGGAGAACCACTACGGCCGGCCGATGGACATGGAATGGGCCAAGGACGGCATCACCCGTGAACTTTTCATGGTGCAGGCCCGCCCCGAGACCGTGCAGTCGCAGGCCAGCGGCACCCGGTTCACGGTCAGCCGGCTCACCGAGCAGGGGCCGCTGCTCATCTCGGGGGTGGCGATCGGCGACAGCATCGCATCCGGGGTGGCCTGCGTGATCAAGGACCCGGCCGACATCGAGAAATTCGTCGACGGCGCCATCCTGGTCACCGAGATGACCGACCCCGACTGGGTGCCGATCATGACCCGGGCCGCGGGCATCGTCACCGACCACGGCGGCCCGACCAGCCACGCGGCCATCGTCAGCCGGGAACTGGGCGTGCCGGCCGTGGTCGGCACCGGCACCGCCACCGACGTGCTCACGGATGGCCAGCTGATCACCATCTCCTGCGCCGAGGGCGACCAGGGTTTCGTCTACGAGGGTGGGCTCACCTTCGAGACCGAGGAGATCGACCTCGGTTCCGTGCCGAAGACCCGCACCAAGGTGATGGTCAACATCGCCAGCCCGGCCGCGGCCTTCGAGTGGTGGCGGCTGCCCGCGGACGGGGTGGGACTGGCCCGGATGGAGTTCATCATCAACAACCTCATCCAGATCCACCCGATGGCGCTCGTGCACCCCGACCGGGTGACCGACCCGGTGGCACTGCGGAGGATCGCCGAACTCACCCGTGGTTACGGCGACCCGAAGGAGTACTTCGTGCAGGCGCTGTCACTGGGCATCGCCAAGCTCACCGCGCCGTACTACCCGAACCCGGTGATCGTGCGGATGAGCGACTTCAAGACCAACGAATACGCGCACCTGGTCGGCGGCGCCGGCTTCGAGCACTCGGAGGAGAACCCGATGCTCGGCTTCCGAGGCGCCTCCCGCTACTACGACGACCGCTACCGGGAGGGGTTCGCCCTCGAATGCCGGGCGATCAAGCGGGTGCGGGAACAGATCGGCTTCGGCAACGTGATCGTGATGGTGCCGTTCTGCCGCACCACGACCGAGGCGGACAAGGTGCTCGCGGTGATGGCCGAGAACGGGCTGACCCGCGGCGACCACGGGCTGCAGGTCTACATGATGTGTGAGATCCCGGCCAACGTCATCCTGGCCGAGCAGTTCGCCACCCGGTTCGACGGCTTCTCGATCGGCTCGAACGACCTGACCCAGCTGGTGCTCGGCGTCGACCGCGACGCCGAGGACCTCGCGGCCCTTTTCGACGAGCGCGACGAGGCCGTCAAGAGCATGATCAGCCAGGCGATCTTGAAGGCGCACGCCGCCGGGATCAAGATCGGCATCTGCGGCCAGGCGCCGAGCAACTACCCGGACTTCGCCGCCTTCCTCGTTCAGGAGGGCATCGACTCCATCTCGCTCAACCCCGACAGTTTCCTCAAGACGGTCAGCCACATCTCCGCCGCCGAGCGCCCGCTCGACACCGCCTGAGCGGTCGTTCCCGTCGTCGGTGGGACCCGTCGTTCCCGTCGTCGGTGGGACCCGTCGTCGGTGGGGCAGTCTCGGCCCGGTTGCGGCCGGGCTCCCGTCCCAGCCCCGTCCGTCCGCCCGCCCGCCCGTCCGCCCAGACCTCGCCGACGACTGGGATCGGGTCGGGGCGGGGCCGTGAGCCTGAGTCTGCGGGCGCCGATGTTCGCCGAACTGTGAGTTAAGCACCCTTTTCCTGGGGGCAAACGGATGCATAAGTCACAGTTCGGCGAGGCCTGGCGGCCGAGTCCGTCCGACTGGGATCGGGTCGGCGCGGGGCTGTGAGCTTGGGTCTGCGGGCGCCGGTGTTCGCCGAGATGTGAGTTGGGCAGCCGTTTGCCCGTGGAATCTGCTGTTTAAGTCACAGGTCGGCGAGGTCCGGCGGGGGCGCGCCGGCGGGAGCGCGTGCCGGGATGAGGGGCGATGGCCGGGTCAGGCGCCGGACTCGTCGTAGCGCTCGAGCAAGGCCTGCTCGTACTCGGCTTCGGCGGCGTCGGCCTCCGCCCTGGCCTCGGCAACCCGGGCGCTGATGGTGTGCTCGGCCTTCTCGATCCGCAGGACTTCTTCCGGGCCGGCGTTTGCGAGCAATTCCTCCAGGGTGTCCGGGTCGAGGTGGTTGGCCGCGATGGCGTCCACCTCGGAGCGCAGAACCGCGGCCTTACTCCGCAGGAGGCGCACGCGCGCGTCCCGGGCGAGCTGTCGCGGCGTGAGCCCGGTCGACTTGTCGGTGCCCTCGATCGCCTTCTCGGTGGCGGGCGTCCCGGTGCCGGTCTTGTCGGTGCCGTTCTTTTCGGTGCCGTTGTCGTATTCTGCGTTGGTCATGGTGCCTCCCCGTTCGGTGGCAGCCTAGCGCGCGGGCCGGGCGCCGGAGTAGGCCAAAAGGCCCGGCTCCGAGCCGGCATGGGCGCCGCGAGCGGCGGGCAAGGCAGGGCAAGGCAGGGCGGGGCTGGGCAGGGCTGGGCTGGGCAGGGCTGGGCAGGGCTGGGCAGGA
>NZ_SOFH01000002.1 GCF_004402495.1 Cryobacterium sp. HLT2-28
GAGCTGACCGGTACTAATAAGCCAATAATTTGATAACACACCAGTTTGAATAAGCTGCAAGCGTCCACTATGTGGTTCTCGATGTACGGTCGAGAACAATGCCTCACGGTGTCTAATAAACACCGGGGCTCTATAACTGAAAAATATAGAATCGATTCATCGAAAGATGTTTCGGCGGCTATAGCGAGAGGGAAACGCCCGGTCACATTCCGAACCCGGAAGCTAAGACTCTCTGCGCCGATGGTACTGCAGGGGGGACCCTGTGGGAGAGTAGGACACCGCCGGACTTNACCCTGTGGGAGAGTAGGACACCGCCGGACTTGACTTAGCAAGATCAGGAAAGCCACCCCACGGGGTGGCTTTCCTGCGTTAACGGCCCGGGGTCTCGACACGCTCGACCACCGGTGGTCGAACCTGTCGAGACCCGCTCCCGGACGGGCCTGGCGTGATCACCGGACCGGCTCGAGGACCTCTCCGTTCAGGACGTCCAGGGTCCAGCCGGCGGGCCCGCTCTGCGCCACCGTGAGGGCGGCGTTGGCGATCGTCGGGATCGGCCGGTCCAGGACGCGCATCAGGCTGAGCCGGATCAGGGTGCCGTGGCTGACCACGATGATGCGCGCCCCAGGGTAGTCGAGCGCCAGCATCCGCAGAGCCCCGACCCCCCTGTCGGCGACGTCGCCCTCCGTTTCGGCGCCGCGGAAGCCGCCGTTGCCGGTCGGTCCCCCCGGCTCGCGCAGAGCCTCAAGCTCGGCGCCGGCGCCCAGACCCTCGGCCAGGCCGTAGTCCCGTTCCCCGAGGGAGGGGATGCGCTGGGTCACCGTCAGTCCCAGGCCCTCGGCGATCAGGTCGGCCGTCTCGGCCGCGCGGGACAGGGGCGAGGAGACCAGGAAGTCCCAGTCGTAGGGTGACAGAGCGCCGACAGCCGCGACGGCCTGCCCCCGTCCGGTGTCGTTGAGGGGGATGTCGGACCGCCCCTGGATGCGCATGGCGGCGTTCCAGTCGGTTTGGCCGTGACGGACAAGGGCGAAGGTAGTTGCAGAACTCACCCGTCCATTGTCCTCCAATGTCCTGCAGCCGTTGCCCTCCAGGCGTCAGTCCCGGCCGACCGGGACGGTGCGCGCGCCGGACCGGGTGGCCGACCCGAGGATTCGGGGCGTGGAACGCACCAGGCGGGCCAGGGCGAGAACCGACCAGCCGAGCATGACCACGAGGAGCACATTGCGAGCGGTCAGGAGCAGGACGGCGAACGGATCCCCGTCGACCAGGGGCAGGTAGAAGACCGGGAAGATCAGGGTTGTCAGCACGCTGATGGCGAGCATCAGGTAGACCGGGGCGCGCCACTGCCGCCAGGCCGTGGCGGCGCCGACGACCACGATCGGCACGAGCCAGAGCATGTACTGCGGCGAACCGACCTTGTTGAAGACGATGAAGGCGCCAACGAGGGAAAGCGCGCCGAGCAGGAGCAGCCGGGAGGGGTCGCTGCGCCGGCGGAGCCCGACCAGCATAAGGGTGAGCACCGCGGCGAGCACCAGGAACATGAGCGGCGTCATCAACTCGGCGATGATGGCGGTGCCGGGGCCGGCGACCTCCCTGGTCGCAATGGCATAGTTCTGGTAGATGGCCGTGTCCGGCCTTCCGGAGACGGCCAGCCACACCCACGGCGTGGTGACGGGCGCCTCGAGCTGCAGGGCACGGTCGGACTGCATGGTGACGAACCCCGTGAGGAACCGGATTCCGCCCGAGGCCCACACCATCAGGGCGACGCCGGCGCTCATGGCCGCACCGGTCACGGCGACCACCGTGCGGCGGCTGGAGACCGTGACGACGGCTAACATCACCGCGGCCGGCCAGACCTTGATCCAGGTGGCGGCGGTGAGCAGGGCGGCCGCCACGATCGGGCGGCGGGAAAGGAGCACCAGACCGGTGATCACGAGCGGGGCGGTCAGTCCCTCCAACCGGAGAAGGCCGACCGGGCTCAGCACGAAGCTGAGCAGCAGCCAGAGCCAGGCGGCCCGATATCCCCGGGCGTCCCGGCCCCGATCGGTCAGCGCGGTCACGGCGATCGCGTTGAGGGCCATCGTCATCAGGAACCACAGCAGTTGGTAGAGCAGGGGACCGCCGATGGCGGCGAAAACGATGGGGACGAGGGCCCCGATCGGGTACACCCACAGGACGTCGATGCCCGGCCAGAGGTGGTGGACGAGGCCGTTCTCCGCCCAGGTGCGGTAGAGCGGAAGGTCACCCAGGACATTTCCGGTGAGGATCGCCGGCAACAGGGCGAGGAGGAACACGACGTGGATCGCCAGGAAGCCCAGCACCAGGGTGCGCGGAGAATGAAGCCAGGCCAGCCTGGCCGGGGTGAGGGCGTGGAAGAGCCGGCGATCGGCCCGGTCGAGAAGCTGGGACACGGCACTCACCTCTGCAGACGACGGCACCGGGAGCGGTGCCTGACGCCAGCGTAGAAACCTCAGGTGACAGGCAGGCTGCGTGCGGGCATCCATTGGGTGACACTTCTGAGAGTGCTCTCAGCGGGGGAGGCTCACGCCGGCCGGCCGCGGATCAGGTCACGGGCGAGGAAGCGAAGAGCACCCGGCTGCTGGCGACGAGATCGGAGACCTCGAAGAGACGGGCCAGGTCACGGCCGGCCGCGTGCGCCCCGTGCGCCTCGGCTTCGCTCTGCGGCGCCATCCGGCCCAGCATGACGCCACCGAGCGCGCGAACCGCGCAGGCCGCGATGACACCCTCCGGGGTTCCGCCGATTCCCATCACGAGGTCGATCGCGGTGCCGGGGGTCGCGGCGACGATGGCCATGGACACGTCGCCTTCGGCGGTGAGGCTCACGGTCGCGCCGGCGGCACGGAGCTCGCGGATCAGGGACGCGTGACGGGGTTTGTCGAGCACCGCGACCGTGAGCGAGGTTTCGGCGATGCCGCAGGCCGCCGCGTAGGCGCGGAGGTTCACCGTGGGAGAGCGTCGGAGGTCGAGCACGCCCAGGCCGGCGGCTCCCGCGATGAGTTTCTCCATGTAGAACACGCCGGCCGGGTCGAACATCGTGCCGCGGGGGGCAATCGCGATGACGCTCACCGCGCCCGGGCGGGCGAGCGCGGCGAGGCTGGTGCCGTCGAGCGGGTCGACGGCGATGTCGCACTCCGGACCCTGCCCGCTGCCGAGCCGTTCCCCGTTCGCGAGCATCGGGGCGGCGTCCTTCTCGCCCTCGCCGATCACGACGGTTCCGGAGAATGGCGCACCCATCAGCACCGCCCGCATCGCGGCCACCGCGGCCGCGTCCGCGGCGATCTTGTCACCTCGCCCGACCCAGGCCCTGGCGGCCAGGGCGGCGGCGGCCGTCGAGGAGCGGACCGCCAGGACCAGGTCCGCCGGCCATGCCTCGGCGCCGATGACGGTGGTTTCGGCGACGCCGTCGGAAGGATCGTGCTGCGGCATCCGCCACCTCAATGCTCTGGATTCGGTCCGGTGACCGGGCTCTTCCAGCCTACCGGGCGGTCGGATCACACCGCCGTGCGGGCTCGGCGCCGGTCAGGAGAGCAGTTCGCGGATGTCGGCGGCCGTCAGCGCCGCGCCGCGCGGGGCGGCATCCGTCATGACGCTCTCGAACAGGCGCGCCTTGGTGGCCTTGAGCGCCATCACCTTCTCCTCGATCGTGTCCTTGGCGACCAGGCGGTAGACCATGACGTTCTTCGTCTGGCCGATCCGGTGCACCCGGTCGACGGCCTGCGCTTCCGTGGCCGGGTTCCACCACGGGTCGAGCAGGATGACGTAGTCGGCCTCGGTGAGGTTCAGGCCGAAGCCGCCGGCCTTGAGGCTGATCAGGAAGACCGAGTTGGTGCCGTTCTTGAAGTCGTCGATCGTGCGGGCCCGGCCACGGGTCTTGCCGTCCAGATACGAGTAGCTGATCCCGGCGGCGTCGAGCCGGTCCCTGGCCTTGCCGAGGTACTGGGTGAACTGGCTGAAGATGAGGGTGCGGTGCCCTTCGGCGACGGTGTCCTCCAGCAGCTCGAGCAGCGCGTCCAGCTTGGTCGACGGGACCCCGGCGTACTTCTCGTCGTACAGGCTCGCGTCGAGGCTGAGCTGACGCAGCATGGTGAGTGAGCGGAAGATCTCGAACCTGTTCGCGTTCAGGTCCTCGATCAGGCCGAGCACCTTCTGTCGTTCCCGGGCCAGGTGCATGTCGTAGACCTTGCGGTGCTTCGGGTTCAGCTCGAGTTCGAGCACCTGTTCCTGCTTTTCGGGAAGGTCGCCGGCCACCTGGTCCTTGGTGCGGCGCAGCATGAACGGGCGGATGCGGCGGCGCAGCTGGGTGAGCCGGTCAGTGTCCGCGTCGGTCTCGATCGGTTTGCGGTAATAGTCGGTGAACCGGCCGGGGCTCGGGAACAGGCCGGGCGCCGTGATCGACAGCAGCGACCAGAGCTCCATCAGGTTGTTCTCCATCGGGGTGCCCGTGATCGCGAGCTTGAACGGCGTCTTGAGGCGGCGCGCGCACTGGTGCGCCCTGGCCTGGTGGTTCTTCACGAACTGGGCCTCGTCGAGCAGGAGTCCCGCCCAGTCCAGTCCGTCGTAATCGTCGAAGTCGAGCCGGAACAGAGTATACGAGGTGATCACGACATCGGCGCCGGCGGCGACGGAGGCGAGGCTTGTGGCGCGCTTCGCCGCGGTCTGCGTGATCGTGGCGACGCGAAGGTCAGGGGCGAAGCGGGCGCACTCCGCGGCCCAGTTCGAGACCACGCTCGTGGGGGCAACCACGAGGAACGGCGCTCCCGGAGCCGAGGGGGACGCCTGGTCGCGGGCGTGCGCGATCAGGGCGATCGCCTGCAGCGTCTTACCGAGCCCCATGTCATCGGCGAGGATGCCGCCGAGCCGGTGGTCGTAAAGGAAGCTGAGCCAGTCGAATCCGGACTGCTGGTAGGCGCGCAGGGTGGCGTGGACCGTGGCGGGGAGCGGGCGCCGGTCGATCTGGTCGGCATCCGTGAGCCCGGCGACGGCGGCGCGCCACCCGGCGGCCTGTTCGGCGACCACGCCGAGAGCCTGCAGCTCCTCCCAGAGATCGGCCTGGAACCGGCTGAGGCCGAGGGACTCCGCTCCGGCGTCCTGCAGGCCGCGCGCCTCCTCGATCAGCCGGCGGAGCTGGTGCAGTTCGGGGCGGTCGAGGCTGAACCAGGTGCCGCTGTCCAGGATCAGGATCTCCTGGTCGGCGGCCAGCGCCCGGAACAGATCGTCGAACGGGATCTCCTCGCCGTCGATGCTGACGGTCACCGCGAGGTCGAACCAGTCCCGGGCGGCTGTGCTCTCGGTGGTGGCCAGGCTGATCACGGGGGCATCGTCGGCGGGGCGGTAGCGGGGCGCGTCGGCGCTGACGGTGACCCGGATGTCGTCCAGCGCCTCGAGCTCGGCCCGGGCCCCGGTCAGGAAGTCGATCATGGCGGCGCCCTCGAGGGTCGCGATCATGGCGAGGCGCGGCAGGCCCTCGTGCACCGGCGCGAGCGTGGGGAAACCGGTGAGCACCGGCAGGATGGCAGCGAGGATGGCCTGTTCGCGCGTGGCGTCCCTGAACCGGGTGTCGCCGGGCGCCGGCCGGAGGGCGCTGCGATAGAGCGTGCCGGCCGTGCCGGTCTCCGCCCCGGCGGCGAGGTACTCCCAGTCCCAGTGCAGTTCGAGGCGCGCCCCCGGTTGGTGGGTGACCTGGAGGGCGAGCCGTGGCCGCGGCGTCTCCGGCAGGTCGAAGGAGCCGTCGGCGCTGGTCAGGGTGAGCTGTCGGCGCAGGAACGGGTAGAAGTCGGCGAGGAACAGAGCCTCGTCGGCGCGGGGGACGACGAGGGCTTCGGCGGACGCGGCCAGGGCGAGCAGCTCCGCGCCGAGCTGGTGTTCGAGTGGCGCGAGGGTGAGCACGGAGCCCGTGTCGTCGGTTTCCGTGCCCGCCGCGGGCTCCTCCCAGGTGAACACGCCGTGGGCGGGGCTGCCGATGAAACCGAATTGAGCGCGGTCGAGCCTGCGCCCGTCCAGGATGACCGCGGGCGAGAGGGTGAGGGTGCCGTCGGCGCGGCGGATGTCGAGTTGGAGCGCGGCGGGGCCAGGCGTCACGTCCACCCGGGCCCGGCCGCTCGCGGTGGTGACCAGGGCCAGCCCGGCCGTGCTCGCCTCGGCGAGGATCTCCCAGAACGCCCGGTTGGCGAAGCCGTCGAGAAGGATCCACTGCTGGGCGTAGCCGGTGGATCGGTTGCCGGCGGAGTACAGCGCGTAGAGCGCCTTGAGTACCGCCAGGTGGGCGGGGTCGTAGGCGCCGTAGACATAGGCGAGGTTGTCCCAGGTGAGATTGCCGCGGATCCACTTGCCCTTCTTGCCCATGACCACCGGGCGCGCGGCCAGCCGCCTGGGCCTGGCGCCGCCGCCGGCGAACCGTCCGTCTCGGACCGGGTCCTGAAGTTCGAACTGCAGGCCGACCACCGTGATCACCGGGCGAGAGGCGGCCGGGCGGGCGAGCGGCGCGAGGGCGCGCTGCCAGTCCGGCAGGACAGGCGGAGCGGGCGGGCCGGCGGACGGCTCGAACCGGGGCATCCGCCGGTCGCCGACCGCACGGCCGGGTTCGCCACCCGGGTTGTGGTCCCCCGGGGAGCCCGCGGTTGCGATCAGGAGGGCCGCCACATGCTTGCAGTTCTTCTTCATCGGGCAGGTGCACACGCCGGTGGCGCGCACGAGGGTGCCCGCCGCGTTGGCGGTGAAGGACACGGTCACGGCGTACGGCGCCGACCGGGTGCCCTGCACCTCGCCGAAAAGCTGGGTGCCTGCGCCGAACCATTCCGGCGGGTGGACGTTGCCGTTTCGGGCATAGCGCTCGCCGCGCGAGAACGCCTGACTGCCCACCAGTAGCGCGATCTGGTGGGAACTGAGCGAATGAGCCATGGTGAGGGCTCCCATTCTCCCACGGGACGGCGGCGTCGGCGCGGCAGGGGTGCGTCGACGTTCCAGGTTAGGCGGGGTCGGTCGAGGAACCCTTCCGGAGCGTGCGGCCCTGGAAGAACGCCGGGTCGGCTCGGCGCATCAGCAGCATCAGCACCACCCCGCCGATGAACAGCACCATGGCGAGGATGAAGACGAGACCGACCCCGCCGATATTCGACCCGCTGCCGTAGTCGGGGTTCATGCTGTCATACAGGGTGGTCGCGAAGATCACGGCGAGGATCACCCCGCCGACGAGCGGGGCGAGGAACTTGAGCAGGAACGCCCTGGCGTTGGTGAAGGCCTCGGCCCGGAAATACCAGACGCAGGCGAACGCGGTGACGCCGTAGTAGAAACAGATCATCATGCCGAGGGTCAGGATGGTGTCGGTGAGGACATCCGTGCTGAGCACCCGCATCACCGCGTAGAACACCCAGGCCACGATGCCGGCCATCAGGGTGGAGAAGCCCGGCGACTTGTAGCGCGGGCTGATCGCGGCGAACCGCTTCGGGAAGGCCTTGTAGTGGCCCATCGCGAGCATGGTGCGCGCGGGGCCGACGAAGGTGGACTGCAGCGATGCCGCCGAGCTCGACAGCACGGCCAGGGACATCAGGATCGCGAAGGGTCCCATCACCGGCCCGGCGAGGGCGGCGAAGACGTTCCCCTGGATGTCTTCGTTGCCCAGCCCGAGCTCGCCGGTGCCGACGCCGGAGAACATCAGGGCCGCGACGGCGACCAGGATGTAGAGCGCGAAGATGATGCCGACCGTGAGGGTGGCCGCGCGTCCGGGGGTGGTCTTGGGGTTCTTCGTCTCCTCGTTCATGGTGAGGGTCACGTCCCAGCCCCAGAAGATGAAGATGGAGAGCGACACCCCGGCCGCGAAGGCGGAGAACGACGGGGCGAGGAACGGGTTGAACCAGTCGGCGCTGAAGCCGAGGGCGTCGAACGACGTGCCGTTGCCGAAGTGCACCAGGGCGGCGACGCTGAACCAGACAAGCACGACCAGTTGGAAGGCCACGAGCACGTACTGCACCGCCTTGGTGGTTTCCATTCCCCGGTAGGAGACGTAACAGGCCGCGACCATGAAGACCAGGCAGGTGAGCACGTTGACGACCACGTTGGAGGCCAGATCGGCCAGGTCGGGATTGCCGAACAACTGGGCCAGCATGAGGTAGAAGAAGTCGACGGCGACGCCGGCGAGGTTGGACAGCACGACCACGGTGGCGACGATGAGCCCCCAGCCGCCCATCCAGCCGATCCACGGGCCGAACGCGCGGGTTGCCCAGGTGAAGGAGGTGCCGGCATCCGGCATGGCGTTGTTGAGCTCCCGGTAGCCGAGGGCGACCAGCAGCATCGGGATGAAGCCGACCAGGAAGATGCCGGGCATCTGCGTTCCGACGGCCGCGACCGTCGGGCCGAGCGAAGCCGTCAGGGTGTAGGCGGGGGCGATGCAGGAGATGCCGATCACGGTCGCGCCGAGCAGTCCGATCGAACCGGCGCGGAGGCCCTTGTCGGACAGGCCGCCGGCGGTGGTGGAGGCTCCGGTGGAGCCCGAGGAGTGGATGTTCGTCATCAGAGCCTCTTTCGGTCAGTGCGTCAGCCGGGCGTGGGTGCCGGTGGGAACGACGATCAGGGGCACGGGCAGGGCATGCAGCATGCGGTGGGCCGTGATGCCGAGGAAGATCGTGGTGGGCTGGGCGAGCCGGCTCGACCCGACGAAGGCGATCTCGGTCTCCTGCCAGTCGAGGGCCTCGACTGCGGCCTCCACGCTGTGGCCGGACGCCACTTCGGTGGTGATGTCCCCGTGTGCCCGGGAATGGGCCCCGAAGTAGTCGAGCACGGTGCGCAGGTGGGCGCCGCTCTCGTTCTCATCGGCAACCGCCTCGCCGCCGGTGGCGTGGGTGCGGTGGGCGTCGACCTCGACCAGGGTGACGAAGCGCAGGTCGACGGTGAGGCCCTCCGAGAACGCGAGCACCGAGTCGAGCAGGGTGCGCCAGCCCGGCCGGGTGCCGATCGCGCAGGTGATCCGCGTGATCTGTTCCGGGGCGCGGTAGCCGTGCGGCGCGAGGGCGACGGGCACCGGTGAGGCGTGCAGCAGCGCGTTGGCCACGCTGCCTATAGTGAACCGGTTCAGGATGCCGCGGCGGGAGGCGCCGACGATGATCCGATCGGAGTCGAACCGTTCGACCGCCTGCAGCAGCCCCTCGGTGGCCGAATCCGCCCAGAGCAGGTTCGTCGTTGCGACGATGTCCGCCGGGATCCGCAGGGCGGCCTGGGCGAGCCAGTCCAGGCCCTGCTCCTCGAGCAGGGCCTGGAAGTCCGAGGCAGAGGCTCCCACCTTGGCGGGCACGGCGGAGGAGTGCGGCAGCACGAGGCAAAGCCGCAACTCGGCCCCGGTCAGGCGCGCCAGGGCGACACCCAACTCGATGGCTTCGTTGCCGCGTTCGGTCGCTTCGTAGGCGACGACGTAGTTCGCTACTCGGGTCACTGCTCACTCCTTCGATTCTGTGGTGCCGTGGTCAGTGCTGATGCTCTGCGTGCCCGTCGTGATCGTGCCCGTCGTGTGCGTCGCCGGTGGTTCCCGGGGCGCAGTGTCCGCTCGGGCTCGGTGCCACGTCGAGCGACGGGTTGCGGTCGAAGAAACCGACCGGTTTCAGCCAGAACGATACCGTGTCGGCGGGCATGACCGGCCATTCCTCCGGCCGGGTGATGTGGTGGATGCCAAATACGTACCAGAGCACGAGGTCGGTGTCGCGGACGGAACGACCGGCCTGGATCCACTCGGGCAGCCCGTGGTCCACCGAACTCTGGTTGACGAACTCGCCGCAGGGCCAGCGCTCCGTCTCGTCGTTCGGGGTGACCCAGACGGTGTGCCCGATCACCTGGGCGCGCTGCAGGGCCGGCGCGGCGGCGTCGAAGAACGACGGGATGGCGCCGCCGGGCACGAGCTTGTAGGAGACGGGCGTGCCGAGGCCGTTGAGCGACTTCTCGTTCACGACCTTCCAGGCCCGCTGGGTGTTCCACTCGAAGTCGTCGAAGCCCTCGGTCTCGATCGGCGTGTTCTGCTGGGTCAACGCCAGGCCGAGCGGGTTCGTCTCGCTGATCGGTTCGATCCGGGTCTCGGAGCGGAAGACCGTGTTCTCCGGGCCGTCGATGTCGAGGTCCATCCGGGCGACGATGAAATGCTGGTGGAACGGCGCGTAGGTGCGGGTGTCGACGAGCGTGCCGTTCGGATGCGGCTGGCCGGCGTCGAGGTGGGTGACCACCATGATCCCGGTGGCGCGCACCTCGCACTCCATGTTGCCGTCCTGGTAGAAGCGCCAGTAGACGAGGTACTCGTAGTTCGCGACGGTGACGTGGAAGGACACGACGAGGCGGCGCATCCGTCGCACCTCGGCGCCGCCGTCGTGGTCGACGTGCTTCCAGAGCACGGCGTTGTCCTCCTCGTGGATGCAGAAGGCGTTCGGGATCGTGTACGGCTCGCCGCGGCTGTTGTGCAGCACGGCGTCGAGATAGCGGATCTCGCCGAGGCAGTCGCAGCCGAGCTCGAGCGAGGTGGTCATGAAGCCGAGGCCCCACTCGCCGATGTCGAACGCGGTGCGGCGGAAGTGGTCGACGCTGGGGTCGCGGTAGGGCACGACCATTTCGGCGAAGGAGAGCCGGTTGGCGATCGGGCGTACCCGGCCGCCGTCGGTGTAGCTCACGTTGTGCAGGGTCATGCCCTCGCGGTAGTTGAACCCGACGCGGAGCGACCAGTTCTGCCACCGGACCAGGTTGCCGTCGACCGTGAAGCTCGGCCCCTCGGACTGCACGATGTCGAGCGGCGCGAGCGGCGGGCGGTGGCTGAGCTCGCGGATGCGCGGCGGAATCAGGTGCGGGACGTACTCGCCCATCACCTCCGGGCGTTCGACCTCGAACGAGTCCTCGATCTCAAGGAGTTCCATGGTGTTCACGTCGATGACGAAGTGCAGGCCGCTGACCGGCCCGGCGTAAGGGTTCGCGCCCTTCTCCCGTCGCACCCAGATGTCCGCCCAGCCGAGCCGGCGGCCGCGGAAGCGGTCGGGGATGACGGCGTCGCCGTAGGTCCAGGTGTCGATGAACACATTGTCGAGGTCGGTGATGCCCCGGCCGGCGAGCACGGCGATCACGTCGGGGTGGGCGCGGAGGGCGGTATCCGCCTCGTCCCACTCGTCCACGGTGAAGTTCGCCTGCACGCCGGGCACAGTGGCCCAGTCGAGCAGGGAGTCGTCGGTGAGGGAGACCAGCGCGACCCAGGTGCTGTTCTCCGCGCGGTTGAGCACGACGAGCCTGGCCCGCCGGTCCGGCACGGTGCCGTCGGCTTCGAAGGCCCGGACAGCGCCCTTGGGGGGTTCGACGAGTTCGATCGAGGCGAAGCGCCAGCCGTCGCCGACCCCGTGTTCGCGGGCGAGGATGGCGGATGCGGCGCTGAACTCGGCGGCGGCAAGTGGATCGAGCGGGTGAAAGGCCATCGTGATTCCTCTGCGTTGAAGAGTGGATGTCTGTGGGGCGTGAAGATGCGGTCATCCACACCGTACATCCAGAGGACGGTTCGTGGCGGCGGAAGATCGGGGGCCGGGCGCAGTGAATTCGCCTGCCCCGCGCCCGGGCGGGCGCGGTGCTGGCGTGTCGGTCGAATATGAAATAAAGTTGAGTCGACAAGGCTCAGCTTTTCCGCCGGTCTCCGTGTGGGGCCGGCCGGCCAGAGAGAGGTTTCCCGATGCAAGCAGGTCAGCAGCCGCCCCAGGAAGACGCCAAGACGGCCCTCGAGCAGTACGGGGTCAACCTCACCGAGATCGCCAAGAGCGGCAAGCTCGACCCGGTGATCGGCCGGGACGCGGAGATCCGCCGGGTCAGCCAGGTGCTCACCCGGCGCACCAAGAACAACCCCGTGCTTATCGGCGAACCCGGCGTCGGCAAGACGGCGGTCGTGGAGGGCCTCGCCCAGCGCATTGTCGCCGGCGACGTCGCCGACTCGCTCAAGGGCAAGCAGCTCGTGTCCCTCGACCTGGCGGCCCTGGTGGCCGGGGCAAAGTACCGCGGCGAGTTCGAGGAGCGGCTCAAGGCCGTGCTCAAGGAGATCAACGACGCCGAGGGGCAGATCATCACCTTCGTCGACGAGCTGCACACGCTGATGGGCGCCGGCGGCGGCGAAGGCTCGGTCGCGGCCTCCAACATGCTCAAACCGATGCTGGCCCGCGGCGAACTGCGCCTGATCGGCGCCACCACCCTCAACGAGTATCGCGAGTTCATTGAGAAGGATGCCGCGCTGGAGCGCCGCTTCCAGCCGGTGCTCGTGGACGAGCCGAGCGTCGAGGACACCGTGGCCATCCTGCGCGGGCTCAAGGAGCGCTACGAGGCCCACCACAAGGTGTCGATCGCGGATGCGGCGCTGGTGGCCGCGGCATCCCTCTCCAATCGCTACATCACCGCCCGGCAGCTGCCGGACAAGGCGATCGACCTCATCGACGAGGCCGCGAGCCGGCTGCGGATGGAGATCGACTCGGCGCCGGTGGAGATCGACGAGCTGCGCCGCAGCGTCGACCGGCTCAAGCTCGAGGAGCTGGCGCTCAAGAAGGAGAAGGACGACGCGTCGAAGCAGCGGCTGGAGAAGCTGCGCGGGGACCTCGTCGAGCGGGAGGCGAACCTGGCCGGGCTGCAGGCCCGCTGGGACAAGGAGCGGTCCTCGCTCAACCGGATCGGCGAGCTCAAGGAGAAGCTGGACACCGCCCGGAGCGCCGCCGACCGGGCCCAGCGCGAGGGCAACCTGGAGAAGGCGTCCCGCCTGCTCTACGGCGACATCCCGGTGATGGAGCGCGAGCTGGCGGAGGCGGAGCGGGCGGAATCCGACGGGCCCCGGATGGTGAACGACCACGTCACCGCGGAGGACATCGCCGCGGTCGTGGCCATGTGGACCGGCATCCCGGTGGGTCGGCTGCTGCAGGGCGAAACCGACAAGCTGCTGAACCTGGAGGGCGAGCTCGGACACCGGCTGATCGGGCAGAAGGAGGCCGTGCGCGCCGTCGCCGACGCCGTGCGCCGCAGCCGAGCCGGCATCTCCGACCCGGACCGGCCGACCGGGTCGTTCCTCTTCCTCGGGCCGACCGGCGTCGGCAAGACCGAACTGGCCAAGGCGCTCGCCGAGTTCCTCTTCGACGACGAGAAGGCGATGGTGCGCATCGACATGAGCGAATACGGGGAGAAGTTCTCCGTCTCCCGGCTCGTCGGGGCGCCCCCCGGTTACATCGGCTACGAGCAGGGCGGGCAGCTCACCGAGGCCGTGCGCCGCCGCCCCTACTCGGTGATCCTGTTCGACGAGGTGGAGAAGGCGCATCCGGAAGTCTTCGACGTTCTGCTGCAGGTGCTCGACGACGGCCGGCTGACGGATGGCCAGGGCCGCACCGTGGATTTCCGCAACACGATCCTGGTGCTGACCTCGAACCTCGGTTCGCAGTTCCTGATCGACGCGAGCCTCAGCCGGCAGCAGAAGGAGGACGCCGTGCAGCAGCTCGTGCGGCAGACCTTCAAGCCGGAGTTCGTCAACCGTCTCGACGACATCGTCGTGTTCGAGTCGCTGTCGATGGACGACCTCGGCCAGATCGTCGAACTGCTCGTGGACCGGCTGGAGCGACGCCTCGTCGAGCGGCGGCTCGAGCTCGCGGTGACCCCGGATGCCCGGTCCTGGCTGGCCGAACGCGGCTACGACCCGATCTACGGCGCGCGACCGCTGCGCCGGCTGATGCAGACCGAGATCGACGACCGCCTCGCGACGGCGCTGCTCTCGGGCAGGATCCGCGACGGGGACACGGTGCTGGTGGACCTGGACCCCGACGCGGACGCCCTCACCGTGGCATCCGCCCCCGCCCTGGTCTGACCCGGGCCCTCCCGCCGGTGCCGCGCGTGCCGCGAGAGTGCGATTTTCACCCCTTCTCGTTGAGGGCGAAAACCGCACTTTCGCGGCAAGCGAAAACCGGGGTGACGGACGGGTGACGGTCAGGAGCGGCACCTAGGCTAGAAGGATGCGTGCAACAGTGATCTACGGCGAACGGGATGTTCGCCTTGAAGAAGTCCCAGACCCCATTCTTTCCACCGGCGGTGACGCCATCGTGCGCGTCGTCGCAGCCTGCGTCTGCGGCTCGGACCTCTGGCCCTACCGCGGCGTGCAGCCGACCGACGAACCACACCGGATCGGCCATGAATTCGTCGGCATCGTCGAGGAGATCGGCGCCGACGTCTCCACCATCAAGGTCGGCGACTTCGTCATCGCGCCGTTCTACGACTGCGACAACACCTGCGTCAACTGTCGCAACGGCGTCAGCACCTCCTGCCTGAACGGCGGCTGGTGGGGCTCCGACGACAAGCTCGGCGGCTTCGCCGACGGCGCCCAGGGCGAGAAGGTGCGCGTGCCGCACGCGGACGGCTCGCTCGTGGCGACCCCGACCCAGCCGACCGACGCCCAGGTTCCGGGCCTCCTCACCCTCGCCGACGTGATGGGCACCGGCCACCACGCCGCAGTGTCGGCCGGGGTGACCACCGGCAGCACCGTCGTCGTCGTCGGTGACGGCGCGGTCGGACTCTGCGGCATCATCGCCGCCAAGCGCCTCGGCGCCTCCCGGATCGTGGCGATGTCGCGCAACCCCGAACGGCAGGCCGTTGCCCGCGAGTTCGGTGCGACGGACATCGTCGAAGAGCGCGGCGACGCGGGCGTTGCCCGCATCCGTGAGATCTTCGACGGCATCGGCGCGGACTGCGTGCTCGAGTGCGTCGGCACGAAGGAGTCGATGGAGCAGGCGATCGCGTCGGCCCGGCCCGGCGGAATGGTCGGCTATGTCGGCGTGCCCACCGGTGGCCCGATCGAGGTGCGACCGCTGTTCAGTCGCAACGTCGGGCTCAACGGCGGCGTCGCATCCGTGCGCGGCTACGTCGAGGAACTGCTGCCCGAGGTGCTCTCCGGCGCGATCAACCCCGGCCGCGTGTTCGACCTCGAACTGCCGCTGTCCGAGGTCGCCGAGGCGTACGCCGTGATGGACGAGCGCCGCGCGATCAAGGTGCTCCTCCGCCCGTAGCCGGTCCCGGTAACCCCGCTCGCGAGAGCGCAAAAAATGGCCCCTTCACGACTCGTGAGCGGGCCATTTTGGCGCTCTCGCGGAGGTCGGCAGCCGACAGGCGTCAGTCGTCGACGAGGAGCAGCTCGGCGAGGGCGCTGCCTTCACCGTGCGTCTGCCGGTGCATGCCGCCGGGTCCCGTCACGATGACCTCGCCGGTGACATGGCAGGCTGTTCCGTATGAGTCTGTCCCGTATGAGTTCCGTCGATTCCGCTCCCGTCATCCACGTCCTGCACGAGAACCCGGACTGGTTCGGCCCGTTCCAGGCCGCCTTCGAGGCCGCCGGAGTGCCGTACCGTGAATGGCTGCTGGTGGACGGGGTGCTCGACCTCGATGAGGCTCCGCCGGCGGGGATCTACTGGTCGCGGATCAGCGCCTCGGCACACACCCGCGGGCACGGCCTGTCGAAGGACTACACCCGCAGCGTGCTGAACTGGCTGGATGCCTACGGCGCCCGCACGGTGAACGGCCGCCGCACCATCGAACTCGAGATGAGCAAGGTCGACCAGCTCACCCGGCTTCGCGCGCAGGGCTTCGACGTGCCGCTCACCCGCGTGGTCGTCGGTACGCATCTCCTGGTGGCGGCGGCGGAGGGCTTCCCGACCCCGTTCATCACCAAGCACAACCAGGGCGGCAAGGGCTTGGGCGTGCAGAAGTTCGACAGTGCGGCCGAACTGGCGGCGGCGATCGCCGCGGGGGACTACGAGGAACCCGAGGACGGCATCTCGCTGCTGCAGGAGTTCGTCGTGGCCGCCCGCCCCGAGGTCACCCGGGTGGAGATCATCGGCGATGAGTTCATCTACGCGATCACGGCCGACACCGCGCGCGGCGGCTTCCAGCTCTGCCCGGCGGATGCCTGCGCCATCGACCCGACCACCGGCGCGCTGCTGCTGCCGCCCGGCGCGACCATCCAGCCCGAGGTGGGACAGCATATCTTCGCCCTCCGTGAGGGGTTCGATCACCCGATCATCGACCGCTACCGGGCATTTTTGCGGGCCGAGGGGATCGAGGTCGCCGGGATCGAGTTCATCGAGACCGCTGACGGCCGCGTCGTGACCTACGACGTGAACACCAACACCAACTACAACGCCCAGATCGAGGCGTCCGCACCACGCTCCGGGCCCGGCGCGATCGCGGACTACCTGGCCGCACTGCTCGCCGACGCCTACCCGTCGGCTCGCTAGCTGCGGGGTTGATCACCGTGACAGGCTGCTCACCGTGACAGGCTCGATCACCGTGACAGGCTTCGGTACCTCCAGCAGGATTCGGCGGGCCGTGAGGCCGATGACCGCACTGTAGGTGGGGTAGGCGAAGCGCACCCCGGCCAGGGTGGCGACGTCGACGCCGGCGGCCATTGCCGTCGTCACGGACTGGATCACCTCGACCGCGTTCTCCCCGGTGGCATGGGCGCCGAGGATCAATTCCCGACGTCGGTCGGCGATCAGCTTGAGGAACCCGGGTTCCCGGCCGTCGATCACAGCGCGGTCGAGTTCGGTGTAGGGCACTGTCGCGACGACGCAGTGCGGATCGCGAGACCGGGCCTCCTCCTCGGTGAACCCCACTCCCGCGTAGTCGGGGTCGGTGAAGCCGCCGGCCGGAAGCAGGTGGTGCGGCGTTCTGCGATTGGCTCCCAGCACTGCGTTCTCGGCGGCGGCTTCACCCTCGAACTGGGCGGCCTGCACGAGCATGTCCCGTCCGTTCGCGTCGCCGACGGCGAAAATGTGTGGCACGACGCTCCGAAAATACAGGTCCACCGGGATCGCCGAACGCGCCGTGGTGATGCCGGCCTTGTCGAGCCCCAGATCGTCGACATCCGCCGGCCAGCCCGTGGACATGATGACGGCGTCGAAGCCGGAGGAATGCTCCGTTCCGTTCTCGCGCCAGGACAGGGTGAGGGTTCCGTCAGCCTCCCGCTCGATCGCCGTGACCGTTTCAATGCCCGTGTGCACGGCCACGCCCTGCTGGCGGAACGCCGCCGACACCATGGCGGAGATGTCGGAATCGGAAGCCGTCAGGATGCGCGGGGCGACGTCGAGCACGGTCACGGCTGAGCCGAACGAGTTGAACACCGTGACCAATTGTGCGCCGGTGTTGCCGGCACCGATCACGGCGACACGTCGGGGCAGTTCCGGCAGCTTCAGGATGTCTTCCGGGACGGTCGCCAGGTGCGCCCCCGGCACGGGGAGTCGACGTGAGTGCCCGCCGACGCAGACCAGGAACGTGTCGGCGGTGAGAATGCGGCCGGTGTCAAGGACGACGGAGTGCGGATCGATGAAACGCGCCCGACCTTCCAGCACGAGTTCGATTCCTGCGTCAGCGAAACGCTCGGCCTCGCTCTTGATCGAGCGCACCCTGTTCACCCGCGACTGCACCCGGTCCACCATGGTGGCCCAGTCGATGCGTGGGTCGCTGACCACGATTCCATAGGTGTCCGCCGCGCGCACCTCGCGCATCAGCCGCGCCGCCTTGGCGAGCACTCTCGTCGGCACGCACCCTGTGTTCACGCAGGTTCCGCCGAGCTGATCGGCCTCCGCCACGGCGACGCGCGCTCCCAGTTCGGCGGCGCGGAGTGCCGCTGCCGTTCCGGCGGGCCCTGCGCCGATGACGACGACATCGAAGTGGTCGGGGGTTTTTGGGGTCATTGTGGTCTCCACCGGTGGTCACTCCTGAGAGCACCCGGACGCCTGGCCGGAAAAATAGTTGGATGACTTTTTTACCGGATGGGGCTGTGGAGTTACTGTGCTGGGACGAGGATCTCGACAGGCTCGATCACCGGTGCGGCTGGATCACCGGGTCTCCACGGCCGCCGGCGGGCGGCTGCTAGTCGTTGCTCAGTCGTTGACGAGGAGCAGCTCGGTGAGCGGCTTGCGGGTTCGCGGGGCGGTCTCGCGCTCGAGCAGCTCGGGGGAGAGCAGGGAGACGTCGCCGAGTACGCCGAGGGCGGTGATCGAAACGATGGCCTGGTCCTCGGCGAGGCCGAAGGCCAGGGCAAGAGCGGCGCCGTCGAAGCCGCCGAGCTGGTGGGTGTGCAGTCCCTCGTGCTGGGCCTGGATCGTCAGGTGCGCGACGGCCTGGCCGAGGTCATAGCGGGCCCAGGGGTTTTCGCGGCTTTCGTCGATCGCCAGGGTGGCGACGTTCACGATCAGCACGGAGGCGGCATTCGCCCACGCCTTGTTGAATCCCCTCAGCGTCTCGTGCACCTTCACGAAGCTGTCGGTGCCGCGGCGGGCGACGATGAACCGGGACGGCTGGATGTTGCTGGCCGAGGGCGCCCAGCGGGCGGCCTCGAGCACGGTGGTCAGGGTGGCCTCGTCGACGAGGGCCGTCGGGTCGAAGCCGCGCGGGCTCCAGCGCCCGGCGAGCACGGGGAGAAGGGGCGACGTCGTGTCGGCGGCGCGGCTGAGGGTGTCGGTGATGAGGGTCATGGGCCCGTCTTTCGCTGTGTTCGCTGGGGGTGGAGGGGCAACGCTGACCCATCTGCTCCAACGTTCGGCGCTCCCTGCTATTCCACGAGTCCTGCTCTTCAGGCACGCCGGATGGCCACGACGTCTCGCGAGAGCGGGTGAATCGTCGGCAAGGGGCAGCGAAACCGACGATTCACCCGCTCTCGCGAGAGGGGGACAGGGGGATCTGGCGGCTACTCCCCGGTGAGGGAGGCGCGCACCTCGCGGCGGAGTACCTTGCCGACGAGGGACCGGG
Organism: Cryobacterium sp. HLT2-28; assembly: GCF_004402495.1. Classification (GTDB taxonomy): domain Bacteria; phylum Actinomycetota; class Actinomycetes; order Actinomycetales; family Microbacteriaceae; genus Cryobacterium; species Cryobacterium mannosilyticum. The sequence continues at coordinate 18,775 of NZ_SOFH01000002.1, forward strand.
GGAGCTCGTCGACCTGCACGATGTTGCGGGGGACCTTGTAGGCGGAGAGCCGGGTGCGGCAGTAGGCGCGCAGCTCCTCGACGTCGAGGGTCGCCCCCTCGCTGAGCACGATCGCGGCCACGACGTCTTCGCCGCCGTTCTTGCTCGGCAGGCCGACCGCCGCGGCGTCCGCGACATCCGGATGCGAGAGCAGCGCCGCCTCGACCTCCGACGGGGACACGTTGAAACCGCCGGTGATGATCAGTTCCTTGATCCGGTCGACGACGGTGATGAAGCCGTCGGCGGAGACCCGCACGATATCGCCGGTGCGCAGCCAGCCGCCCGGAAGCAGCACCTTCGCACTCTCGCTCGGCTGGTCCCAGTAGCCGGAGAAGACTTGCGGGCCGCGGATGAGCAGCTCGCCCTCCTCTTCGATGCCCCGGTCGACGGTCGGGTCGGCCGGGTCGACCACCCGGATCTCCGTGCTCGGGAACGGGACCCCGACGGTGCCCGGCCGCCGGGTCGGCCCCATCGGGTTGCCGACGGCGATCGGCGAGGCCTCGGTCATGCCGTAGCCCTCGACCAGCAGTCCGCCGGTCGCGGCCTCCCAGCGTTCGACGATCGACACCGGCAGGCTCATCGCGCCCGAAATGGCGAAGCGGATGCTGCGCAGGCTCACCTGGCGTTTCGCGGCGGCCGTGACCAGCCGGTCGTAGATCGGCGGGACCGCGGGCATGAACGTCGGCGGGGTGCGCCGGGCCGCGTCGAGCAGCAGCCCCTCGTCGAACTTGGGGAACAGGACGAGCCGGGCCCCGGTGGCCATCGCGAAGGTGAGGCACAGGGTGAGGCCGTAGGCGTGGAACATCGGAAGGACCGCGTAGAACACCTCCTCGCCCACGTGCAGGCCCGGCACCCACGCCTCGCCCTGGAGGGCGTTCGCGCGCAGGTTGAAGTGGCTGAGGATGGCGCCCTTGGGGCTGCCGGTCGTGCCGCTGGTGTACTGCAGCGCGGCGGTGTCGCCGATCTTCGGCCGGGGGTGGTTGTGGCGGAGTTTGCGCGACCCGAGGAGCGAGGACCAGTCGATCGCGCCCTTCGGCAGCGAGTCCACGGTGAGGGCGCTCCGGGCGGCGCGGGCCTTGCCGACGGGCAGCCGCAGCGCCACCCGTTTGGCGAAGGGCATGGCCTCCGTCAGGTCGACGGCGATCACGGAGCGCAGCCCCATGTCGGCCGGGAAGTCGCGCACGGTCGAATAGACCTTGTCCCAGACCACGGCCACGGTGGCGCCGTGGTCCTCGAACTGGTGCCGCAGCTCACGCTCGGTGTAGAGCGGGTTGTGCTCGACCACGATCGCGCCGAGCCGGAGCACAGCGTAGAACGCCACCACGTGCTGGGGGCAGTTCGGCAGCACGAGGGCCACTCGGTCGCCGGGCTTCACGCCGAGGCGCAGCAGCCCGTTGGCCACCCGGGAGATCTGCTCGCCGAGTTCGGCGTAGCTGGTCGTGGCGCCGAAGAAGTCGAGCGCGACGTCGCCGGAGAACCGCCGCACCGACGTCTCGATCATGTCGACGAGGGTCTCGGTCGGCTCGGTGATGGTGGAGGGAACGCCGGGCGCGTACGCACCGAGCCAGGGCTTGTTCGCGAACGCGTTCATCGGGCTGCCAGTTCCTTCTTCAGGGCGTCGACGAACGCGTCGATGTCCTCCTCGGTGGTGTCGAAGCCGCACATCCAGCGCACCTCGTTCCGGGCCGCGTCCCAGTCGTAGAAGCGGAACGACTCGCGCAACCGGTCGGCGACCCCGGCGGGCACCACCGCGAACACGGCGTTGGACTGGGTGGCCTGGCTGAAGCTGACGCCCTGGATCGAGCCGTCCGCCACGCCCCGCTCGAGGGCGGCGCGCAGCCGGGCGGCCATCTCGTTGGCGTGGCCGGCGTTGCGCCGCCAGAGGTCGTTCTCGAGCAGCGCGATCAGCTGGGCGGAGATGAAGCGCATCTTCGACGCCAGCTGCATGTTCAGCTTGCGCAGGTAGATCAGGCCGTCGGATGCCTCGGGGTTGAGCACCACGACGCACTCGCCGTACATCATGCCGTTCTTGGTGCCGCCGAAACTGAGCACGTCGACGCCGGCGTCGCGGGTGAACGCCCGGAACGGCAGCCCGAGCGAGGCAGCGGCGTTGGAGAGCCTCGCCCCGTCCATGTGCAGCTTCATGCCGTGCGCGTGCGCATGGTCGGCAATGGCCCGCACCTCGTCGACGGTGTACAGGGTGCCGAGCTCGGTGGTCTGGGTGATCGACACGACGAGCGGCTGGGCGCGGTGCTCGTCGCCCCAGCCCCAGGCCTGCTGGTCGATCAGCGCCGGGGTGAGCTTGCCGTCGGGGGTGTCCACGGTGAGCAGCTTGATGCCGGCCACCTTCTCCGGCGCCCCGGCCTCGTCGGAGTTGATGTGCGCGGTCGACGCGCAGACCACCGCCCCCCAGCGCGGCAGCATCGACTGCAGCCCGATCACGTTGGCGCCGGTGCCGTTGAACACGGGGAAGGCTTCGACGCCCGGGCCGAAGTGCTCCGCGAAGACCTCCTGCAGCCGGGCCGTGTAGACGTCTTCGCCGTAGGCGATCTGGTGGGCGCCGTTCGCCCGGGTGATGGCGCCCAGGATCTCGGGATGCACGCCCGAGTAGTTGTCCGAGGCGAAACCGCGCGAGCTGAGGTCATGGAGTTGAGTCACTCCTCCATCTTCGCGCATCAAGCTCCTTCGAGGCCGCAGCCGACTGTTGCCCGGGCGGACAACTGTTCCCGGGGTGACGGCAACAGTTGTCCGCCCGGGCAACAGTCAGTGATTCACGGTGTCGGCGGGGCCAGGAACACCCGGGTGTTGTTGACGGATGCGGCATCCGTGTCCCAGAGGCCGACGACGCGGCCGGCGAGCTCGGTTTCGAGCCCGTCGAGTGCCTTGACGACGAAGACGACGGCCGCGGCCGGCGCCCCGGCCTTGCGGAAGCCCTGCCCGACGGCGCGGGTCCAGGTCTCGGCGGCGGCCTTCGTGGCGGCGTAGTTCGCCCCGCCGGCGAGCGGGTTGTCGACCGACACTGAGGAGACGATCGCCAGGCGACCGGCGGGCGAGGCCAGCAGGTCGTCGTTGAAGGCGCGGGTCGTGTTGCGGAGGGTGGTCACGACATTACGGTGCAGGAAGTCCCAGTCCTCGTCGGACTGCCCGGCGAGGCCGCCGCCGCCGCGCCAACCGCCGACAAGGTGGATGAGGCCGTCGATCGGACCGTGCTCGGCATGTACCACCGCGGCGAGGCTGGTCACGGCCGCGAAGTCGGCCAGGTCGCACTGGTAGGTCACGGCGGCCGGGACGGCGGCCCGGAGTGTGCGCAGCCGTTCGACGTGGGAACCGACCGCGATCACTCCCGCGCCGGCCCTGGCGAGGGCGGAGACCACGGCGAGGCCGGCGGCGCTGGTCGCCCCGGCGACGAGCACGATGCGACCGGCCACGGTTGGCCCGGCCACGGTGCTGCCGTCGGCGTCCTCTTCGGCGGCGTAGGCCGCGGCGCGGTCGATCCCGGATGCCTGGCCCGCGCGGTCGATCCCGGATGCCTGGCCCGAGCGGTCGACCGTGGGGCCGGCGTCAGACGCCGACCCCACGGTGTCGTCCGGTCGTTCAGTCACGCCCGGTGAGCCCGGCCGTCGACTCGATCACGGTCTTCATCTTCTTGTCGAGCGCCTCGAAGAACATCGACAGCGGGAACTCGTCGTCGAGGACGAGGTCGGTGTACCCCTTCGGCGCGCCGGCGAGCACCTCCAACGGCAGGCCGCGAGCCCAGGTCGACGCCGGGTTCGGCGTCAGTGTCTTCGCGATCATCTCGTAGGCGGCCAGCCAGTGCGCCTTCTTCGGCCGGTCGATCGACGCCCAGTACAGGTCGTCGATCTGCGCGCCGAGGGCGATGACGACCTCGGGCACTGCCTCCCAGTCGAAGGTGAGCGCCGTGTCGGTCCAGTGCAGCACGTGGTGCTGGTGCATCCACGCGAAGAGCAACTGGCCGCCGAGCCCGTCGTAGTTGCGCACCCGGCTGCCGCTGATCGCGAACCGGAAGATCCGGTCGAAGATCACGGCGTACTGCACCAGTTTCGCGTGCTTGCGCGCCTCGGGGCTGGCCGCCTCGTCGCGTTCGATCGTGACCGATTCGCGGAAAGCGGTCAGGTCGCAGCGCAGTTCCTCGAGGGAGTAGAGGAAGAACGGCATCCGCTGCTTGATCATGAACGGGTCGAACGGCAGGTCGCCGCGCATGTGCGTGCGGTCGTGGATGAGGTCCCACATCACAAAGGTTTCCTCGGTGAGGTGCTGGTCGTCCAGGAGCGCGGCGGCGTCGGCGGGCAGGTCGAGACGGGTGATCCCGGCGGCCGCGCGCACCACCCGGCGGAACCTCGCGGCCTCCCGGTCGGCGAAGATCGCCCCCCAGGTGAACGTGGGGATCTCGCGCATCGCGACGGTCTCGGGGAACAGGACGGCCGAGTTGGTGTCGTAGCCGGGCGTGAAGTCGAGGAACCGGATCGGCACGAACAGCCCGTTCGTGTACTCCTTCTCCAGTTCGTCGATGAACGCCGGCCAGATGACCTCGATCAGCACGGCCTCGACCAGGCGGTTGGTGCTGCCGTTCTGGGTGTACATCGGGAACACGACCAGGTGGCGGATGCCGTCGGCCCGGTGCAGCTGCGGCTGGAAGGCCATCAGCGAGTCGTAGAAGTCGGGCTCGCCGAAGCCCTCCGCGACCCAGCGGGCGAAGTCCCTCGTGAGTGCCGTCAGGTAGGCGGCGTCGTGCGGGAAGCGCGGGGCGAGCTCGTCGACGGCTTCGGTGATCGTCGCCACGTGGGCGGCGGCATCCGGGTGCGCGGTGGCCTCGGGGACCGAACCGTTCTTGACCTGCAGAGCCTGCAGCGCGGTGGCGGCGGCCTTGAGGCGGAGCCAGGCGGGGGAGGCGGCGACATCCTCGAGAACCTCGGGCTCACCGACCAGTGCTTCTTGCGCAACATAATTCGACATGGGAACCTCCCGTCCTCCTGGATGCCGCGGTTGCGGCAGTGGCGGCGCCGGCTTCAGCGCCACGGTCCAGCGTATCGGGACGACCCCGGCGTTTTCTTGCGACTTCCCGCAACGAATCGCCGGAAACGTGGTCTGACCTCGCCGAATTCGAGCGTTTCGGTCGAGGTCGTCACTTCCGGCGGCCGGGCTCGACCGGAAAGGTCGATGTCGGCGGGGGCGCGGCGGGCGAGGGAGCGGCTTCCGAGCTACCCTGCGAGGGTGACGGATGCGACGGTGACGGATGCGATGGGCACGGCGGGCACCACGGCATCCGTGGGCGCGGCGGCATCCGTGGTCGCGGCGCTGGCCGAGCTCGCGGACCCGGCGCGCGCCGAGGGTGCATCCCGGTACTTCCAGGGCGGCCCGGGCCAGTACGGCGAGGGGGACGTGTTCCTCGGGGTCAGTGTGCCGGCGACCCGGCAGGTGGTGAAGCGCTTCACCGGGCTTCCGTTGGCCGAGATCGACCTGCTCCTGGCCAGCCCGGTGCACGAACACCGGCTCGCCGCACTGCTGATTCTGGTGGCCCGGTTCGAACGGGCCGGCACGACCCGTCACCGCGACGACGACGCGCGCGCCGCCATCGCCGGGTTCTACCTCGACGCCGTGCGCCGCGGCCGGGTCAACAATTGGGACCTGGTCGACTCGTCGGCTCCCGCGGTGCTCGGCGGGTACCTCTTCGACCGGCCGCGCGGCGTGCTGTTCGAGCTGGCCGGCAACGAACTGCTCTGGCAGCGGCGCACGGCGATGATCGCCACGCTCGGCTTCATCGCCCGCGGCGACGCGTCGACGACGCTCGAACTCTCCGCGCTGCTCCTGGACGACACGGAGAGCCTGATCCACAAGGCGGTCGGCTGGATGCTGCGCGAGGTCGGCAAGCGCGTCGACCGGGCCCTGCTGCTCGCCTTCCTCGACGAGAACGCCGGGCGGATGCCGCGCACCGCGCTCAGCTACGCGACCGAGCACCTCGACGCCGGGCTGCGCGCCCACTACCGGGCACTGCCCCGGCCCACGGATCGGACGTGAACCATGGCATTCGAAGAGGTCATCCGGACGGTCGTGCAGGTGGTCGAGGCGGCCGGCGCCGGGATCATGGTGCTGGGCGGGGCCTCCGCGTTCGTCGTGGCGGTGCCGCGGGCGCTCGCCGCCGCCACGCGGAAGAGCGCCTACACCGAGCTGCGCCGCAACCTCGGCCGGGCGATCCTGCTCGGGCTGGAGGTGCTGATCGTGGCCGACATCATCCGCACGATCCTGGTCGACCTGACCACGGAGAGCGTGCTCGGCCTGGCCGGGATCGTCATCATCCGGATCCTGCTCAGCTTCTCGCTCGAGGTGGAGATGGACGGCGTCTGGCCGTGGGCGCGCTGGCGGATGCGCCGCGGCGACCCGCCGTCCTGACCGGCCTGGGCCAGGGTCGCGCCCGGGCAGGCAGCCCTGATCGCATCCGCCTGAAAAAAACCGGCGGGTACCGGTGCGCAGTCTTCTCGTGAGAGCGCGACCATGTTTGGCTGGTCATCACCGCAATCGGGCGACCGCCGGCGGCGTGAACGGAGATTCGGCTGTCGCCCCAGACGAAGAACGAGTTTCGACTCTTCCCTAATAACCGTTATCGTTGCTAATGATACGTGAAGATTTACAGGACCTTCTCAGCCGGCCACCGCGGTTTGCACGAGTCGTGCCAGGGGGAATCCCACGTTCCACATCCACATCAAGGGAGAACCAAGTGGCATCCAAACCTGCTGCAGACATTATTGAAAGCATGGGAGGGGCCGCGAATATCGTCGGCCTCACCCACTGCGCGACCCGCCTACGCTTCCAGCTCAAGGACGCGTCGGGCATCGACCAGAAGGCGGTTGAGGCGATCCCCGTCGTCCTGGGCGGCGTCGCCCAGACCGGGGACCGTTATCAGGTGGTCATCGGCGGAGCAGTCGAGACCGTCTACAACGACATTATGGCGCTGCCCGCATTGAAGAAGATGCACTCCGGTGACAGCCACTCCGGCGACGCCGCCGACATTAAGGCCGCGGAACGGGCCAAGGGCCCGCGAGGAAAGTTCGCGGGGCTCGACACGTTCTTCGAGATCCTCTCCGACTCCTTCCGCCCGATCCTGGGCGCACTGCTCGGCGCATCGCTGTTCATCACCTTCATGGCCCTGATGGCGACCCTCGGTGTCATCCCGGCCTGGAACGCCCCCGGCGTCACCCTGGACCCGTCCTGGCAGTTCGTGAACCTGATGTGGCAGGGCGTCTTCGTCTTCCTGCCGCTCATGGTGGCCTACAACGCCTCCAAGCGGCTCGGCGCCGACCCCTGGGTCGGTTTCGCCATCATGGCCGTCGTCATGCTGCCGGGCTTCACCGCCCTGGGCCAGACCGACGGCGCGGAAACCGTCTTCGGCGGCAAGGCGTCCGTCGTGCAGATCTTCGGACTGCCGCTGACCGTCACGGACTACAGCTCGCAGGTGTTCCCGCCGCTGCTCATGGCGGTCGTGCTCGGCCTGCTGACCAAGTACCTGAAGAAGATCATTCCGTCCAGCGTTCAGTTGATTTTCGTGCCGTTCCTCAGCATGCTGATCATGATCCCGCTGACCGCCTTCCTGATCGGCCCGATGGGCGTGTACGGGGGCGCCGCGCTCGGCAACTTCCTCAAGTCGATCAACGACTTCTCGCCGTTCATCTTCGCCGTTGTCATTCCGCTGGCCTACCCGTTCATGGTTCCGCTGGGCCTGCACTGGCCGCTCAACGCGATCATGCTGCTCAACATCCAGTCACTGGGCTTTGACTTCATTCAGGGCCCGATGGGTGCCTGGAACTTCGCCTGCTTCGGTGCGACCGCCGGTGTGCTGTTCCTCTCCATCCGCGAGAAGGACCGTCAGATGAAGCAGACGGCGACGGGCGCGCTCGCAGCCGGACTCCTCGGCGGCATCTCCGAACCCTCGCTGTACGGCATCCACCTGCGCTTCAAGCGCATCTACCCGCGCATGCTCCTCGGTTGCCTCGTCGGTGGCGTCATCATCGGCCTCGGCGGCGGCGTGAAGACCAGCGCGTTCGTCTTCACCTCGCTGCTGACGATTCCCGCGTTCGACAACATCCCGCTGTACGCCGGCGCCGTTGCCGCCGCGTTCTTCACCGCGATGATCCTCGTGATCCTCTCCGGCTACCAGACGCCTGAGCAGAAGGCGGAGGTTGCCGCCCAGGTTGCCGCCGACGAAGCCGCCGCAAGTGAGAAGGCCGCCGATTCCGCACACGTGGCAGCTCCGGTTGCTGCCGCTGCCATGGCTGGCGCTGGCGCAGGCGCTGGCGCAGGCACGGCGACCGCGGTCGCCACCGTCCTGGCCACCGTCGGTTCGCCCGTCGCCGGCATCGCCATCCCGCTCTCCGACGTGCCGGACCCGGTGTTCAGCAAGGGCATCGTCGGCCTCGGCGTCGGAGTGGACCCGACCGAGGACACCGTGTACGCACCTGGTGCGGGCAAGGTCGTCGTCGCGCAGGCGACCGGCCATGCCTTCGGCCTGCTGCTGGACAACGGCGTCGAACTGCTCATCCACGTGGGCATCGACACCGTCAACCTGGCCGGCAAGGGCTTCACCGTCAAGGTGGCCGCGGGCGACCGGGTTGAAGCCGGCACTCCGCTGGTGACCTTCGACCGCAAGGTGATCGAGGAGGCCGGCTACTCGCTGGTCACCCCGGTGCTCGTCACGAACCCCAAGAAGTTCGGATCGGTCGATCAGGCGGCGTTCGGACAGGTGAGCGTCGGAAGCCCGCTCATCACGGTCGCGGCCAAGTAAGACACCATACGGACAGGGTGGGCAGAGAATCTTCTCTGCCCACCCTTTCTGTCTGTTCGGATTCTGTCTGCGCGGATTCTTTCTGTGTGGATTCTGTTGTGCGGATGCGCAGGTCGCCGCGTCAGCGACTCAACGCGGGGCCTCCGGGTCAGCCGGCGGATGCCGCGCGCAACCGCCAGAGCGAGGTCACTTCCTTCGAGCGGGCGAGGTGCAGCGGGTCGCTCGCGTCCGCCGCCTTGCGGTGCACGGGCCGGGTGTCCTGCCGTGCGACGACCTCGAGGCCGGCGTCCTCGATGAGGTCAAGAAGCTCGCTGCGGCTTCGCAGGCCGAGGTGCTCGGCGATGTCGGAGAGCACGAGCCAGCCCTCGCCGCCAGGTTCGAGGTGTTCCGCGAGTCCGGAGAGAAAGCCGCGCAGCATCCGGCTGTCGGGATCGTAGACGGCGAAGTCGGTCGCGGTCACGGCGGCGGCCGGGATCCACGGCGGGTTGCACACGACGACGCTCGCCCGGCCTTCCGGGAACAGGTCCGCGTCGACGACGTCGACGGCCCCGGTCAGGCCCAGCCGCGCGATGTTCTCCCGGGCGCAGGCCAGCGCACGCGGCGCCTGGTCGGTGCCGACGACGCGTGCGATGCCGCGCCGGGCGAGGATCGCGGCGAGCACGCCCGTTCCCGTGCCGATGTCGAAGGCTGAGCTCGCCCCGTCCGGCAGGGGTGCCGTGCGCACGAGGTCGAGGTACTCGCCGCGCACGGGGGAGAAGACGCCGTAGTGCGGGTGGATGCGCGCCCCGAGCGCCGGGACGTCGACGCCCTCGATGCGCCACTGGTGCGCCCCGATCACGCCGAGGAGTTCGCGCAGGGCGAGGACCGACGGCTCGGTTGCCGGCCCGTAGGTCTCGGTGCAGGCATCCGCCACCAGCGGCGCCCGGCGGAGGGGAACCGAGTAGTCGGCGCCCAGCGGAACGAGGACCAGCCCGAGCAGGCGGGCCCGGCGAACCGCCTCGGTGCGGGTGCGGCGGAATGCGCTCGCCAGGTCGGGTGACGGGGTGTGCCGGCCGCGGTCGACACGGCGCGCGAGGGCCTGCAGCAGCTGGCGGCCGCCCAGGTAGTCGCCGCGCCACAGCATCCCGGTGCCCGCCTTCGCCAGGCGGTAGGCGGCATCCGCGGTGAGGGTGTCGTCGACGGGGATGATCCGCGTTGGCGGCGCCCAGCCGCTCTCCGAATGCCAGGCCGCCGACCGCGCCTCGCCGGCCTCGACCCAGCCGGCGCGGTCCGGTGACGGATGCCCGGGCGTGCCGGGGGCGGAGTTCGTGCCGATCATGGGGTCCCTCTTCCTGCTCGGGGGCGTGGGCGGTGTGGGCCGGGGCGGGGAGGCTAGCGGAGAGCCGGCATGACCTCGCGCTCGAACAGCTCGATGCCCGACCGGTCATAGGCCGCCTCGGGGAAGTAGTGGATGGCGTAGCCGAGGCCCCGCTCCTTCATCCCGCTCAGCCGCTCGACGATCTGCTCCGGCGTGCCGACTCCCTGCGCCTGACCGCTGCGGTACTCCGCCATGAAGTCCGCCGCGCCCGCGACGCCGAGATGGGGCGTGACCCGCGCCTCGATCACGTCGAGGCGGTCGGCCACCTCGGCCTCGGTCGCCGCGATCACGGTGTTGTAGTTGGCCGAGCGCGTGATGGCGGCGAAGTCCGTGCCCAGCACCCGGCAGTGTTCCTCGAGCAGGGCGCTCTTGTGGCTGAACCCCTCCGGCGACCCGTCGAAGTTGGTGTAATTCGCGTACTGCGCCGCGATGCGGAGCGTGACCTTCTCGCCGCCGCCCGCGATCCAGATCGGGATGCCGTCGTCCTGGAGCGGGAGCGGCCGCACGATCGCGCCGTCCACCTGGTAATGCGTGCCGTCGAGGGTGGCCGTTCCGGTCGTCCAGGCCTGCTTCATGATCTCGACGCCCTCCTCGAGCCGGGCGAGGCGTTCACCGGCCCGGGGGAACCCGTAGCCGTAGGCGCGCCACTCGTGCTCGTACCAGCCGGCCCCGATGCCCATCTCGACCCGGCCGCCGGAGATGATGTCGATGGTCGCGGCCACCTTGGCCAGGTAGGCCGGGTTGCGATAGCTCATGCAGGTGCACATCTGGCCGAGCCGCACCCGCTTCGTCGTGGCCGCGAAGGCGCTCATCAGGGTCCAGGCCTCATGCGTGGCCTCCTCGCTCGGCACCGGGACGGTGTGGAAGTGGTCGTACACCCAGATCGATTCCCAGTCGCCGGCGTCGGCGTGCGCGGCGAGGCCGCTCATCGCCGCCCACTGCTCGGCGGGGTCGATCCCGACCAGATCGTGACGCCAGCCCTGGGGTACAAACAGTCCGAATCGCATAGGTCGAGCCTAGGCGCAGTCGGGCGGGAGCCCGGTGACGGCCCGGGGTCGCGATGGCCAGGGCCGGCACTCCGGGGCCGCGATGTCCATACGCGCGCATGGGTTTCACAGGTAAAAGTGAGGATTCATCCAGTACCGGCGTGCAGACTGACCACTTCGCCCGCCCGGCAATCCGGCCGCGGGTCCACCGACCCGGCGCCCCGGCCTCGTTTGCCCGCCGGCGCCGCCACCTGGAAGTCATGATCTCCCTCCTCCGCACCCTGTTCCGCCCGTCCGCCCGCGTGCCGTCCACCCCGTCCTCCCGAAAGTCGCTCGCCGCCCGGCGGAAGCGCAGCCGCACCACGGTCGTGTCGGCCGCGGCCGCCCTGGCCCTCACCGGACTCATCGTCGGCGCCGCATCCTCCGCCCAGACAAGCGAGGCCGGCGCCGCGAGGATGGCGGCGACCACCGAGCTCTCCCAGAGCACCGGCCTCCGCCACGACCAGCTCGCCGTCCACCCCCAGACGGCGAAGGCGCACGCCGACGGGCGCGCGAAGAACACCCTCCGCGACGCCACCGTGGTGATGGCCTCGACCCGCGACAAGGTCGATGTCGGCCCGCTGGTGGCATCCGTCACGTCGCTCGCGAACTACCAGACCCTCGACCTCGACGCGGTCATCTCCCTGACCGGCCGGACCCGCACCATTGCGGCCACCGTGCAGGCCGCGGCGGCCGAAGCGGACCGGGCCGCCGCTGCGGCGGCCGCAACGGCAGCGGATGCCGCAGCCTCCGCGCTCACCGCCGCCAACACTCCCGACGGGGCCCGCGCCACCGCCCGCGACCTCGCCGCCGCACGGTACGGCTGGGGCGAGTCCCAGTTCTCCTGCCTGACCCAGCTGTGGGCCAAGGAATCCGGCTGGTCGTACACGGCCCTCAATGAGGCCAGCGGCGCCACCGGCATCCCGCAGGCTCTGCCGGGCAACAAGATGGCCTCGGCCGGGCCGGACTGGCAGACCAACGCGAGCACCCAGATCAAGTGGGGCCTCGACTACATCAGCCGCGGCTACGGCACCCCGTGCTCGGCCTGGTCGCACTCTCAGGCGATGGACTGGTACTAGGCCGCCGGGTCGTGCCGCGAGGCGCGGCGTCAACCCGAGCGGCGTCAGCGCCGGGGGTGCCGGTGCGACGGTGGACGTGGGAACATGGGCGGCATGGACCGCATCGACCCGACCCCGGCCGCCGACGAAGCAACGACGCTCGCCCAGTTCCTCGACTACCAGCGGGCGACCCTGCTCGGCAAGGCCGAGGGGCTGGATGCCGCGGGGCTGAGCCGGCGCCTCCCGCCGTCCACCCTCACCCTCGGCGGGCTGCTCAAGCACCTCGCCCTGGTCGAGGAGCACTGGATCCAGGTGCGCTTCCTCGGCCGGCCGGAGCAGGAGCCCTGGGTCAGCGTCTCCTGGGAGGACGACCCCGACTGGGAGTTCCGCACCGCGGCCCAGGACGACTCCGAGGCGCTCCGGGAGCTCTATCGCACGGCCTGTGACCATAGCCGCGCGGCCGTCGCCGGCGTCGACCTTGGGGCCCTGTCGGCCGGCGTCAACCGGGCCGGCGAGCACTGGAGCCTGCGGTGGATCCTCGTGCACCTGATCGAGGAGACCGCACGCCACAACGGGCACGCCGACCTGCTCCGCGAGGCCGTGGACGGCACGGTCGGCGAGTAACCCGGCCGACCGGTCAGGTTCCGCCCTCGCGGGCGAGAGTGATCGCGGCCGCGTGCGCGCCGACGGCATCCAGATAGCGGCCGCCGGGCGGCCGGAGCGCCGGAGCATCGCCGAACCGGTAGACGAGCGGATGCCCGGTCGGCAGGTTGAGCCGGTGGATGGCGTGGTCGTCGAGCGCGTCGAGCACGGCGCAGTATGCCCGCAGGGAGTTGCCGTGCGCGACGACGAGCACGACCTGGCCGGCGGTAAGCCGCGGCTCGATCCGTTCGGCGTGGAAGGCGACGACCCGGGTCATCACCTCGCTCAGCGACTCGGTGCGGGTGAGGGCCTCGGCGGGGAGCCGCCGGAACAGTGCCGACTCCCGCAGCGCGGCGAAGGCGGAGTCGCCCAGCGGCGGCGGCGCCGTGTGCACCGAGCGACGCCAGGCGAGGAACTGCTCCTGACCGAACTCGGCCCGCACGTCCTCCTTCGACCGGCCGGTCAGGGCACCGTAGTTGCGTTCGTTCACCCGCCAGTCCGCGGCGAGGACCTCCGGGCGGGAGGGCAGCTCCCCGGTCACGATCTCGGCGGTCTGCCTGGCCCGGTGCAACTCGGAACTGAAGACGGACTGCGGGGCGAGGCCCGCCGCGGCGAGCAGGGCGGCGGCGGACTGCGCCTCGTGGATCCCGCGCACCGACAGCGGGACATCCAGAACACCCGTGAACAGTCCGGCCGCATTCGCGGTGCTCTCGCCGTGACGGAGCAGGACCAGGATGCCGGCGTCTCGCACGGGTCACCAGCCTGTTTTCCGTCGCGGATGCCCGCGGGCCGGTCTCCCGGCAGCCGCGGCCGTCCTGGGCCGTTGTTCGGTCTCAGGCTACCGGTTAAGGCTCACGGTTTCGGGCTCACGGTCCCGCTCGCAGCGGGTGCGCGCCGGCACCCGGGTGCGCGCTCGCAGCGGGTGCGCGCCGGGGAGCGGTCAGAACCGGCCGGGGAGCCGTCAGAACCCGCCGAAGTCCCCGCCCCCGAAGTCCCCGCCGCCGAAACCGCCGCCCGAGTCGCCGCCGAAGTCCCCGCCGGAGGAGGCCGTGTCGGCGCTGGAGCTGTCGGCGCCGGCATCCGAGCCGGAGTCGCCCGAGGAGTCGCCACCGGCATCCGTGCCCCCGGAATCGCCCGGCAGGAACGCGCTCACCAGGGCGGACCCGATCACATAGCCGGCGACCGTGCCGAGGATGGTGCTGCCGACCATGCCGCCGAAGCCGAGCCCGCCCTGGCCCTGACCGCCGAAGCTGCGGGCGAGGGTGCCGGGCTGCCGGAGCTCCTGGCGGGTGGCGGCCTGCGCGAGCGTGGCCGGTTCGGCGTTCGCGGGTCGCTCGGCGGCGTCGGCGTTCTCGCTCAGCCGGCGGAAGAGCAGGTCGCGCTGCTCCTCGGTGAGTTTGCTGAACGCCTCGGTGTGCACCTGCTCGATCGTTTCAGGCGGGGCCGTGCGCAGCAGGTACTCGTAGCGTTCGACGGCGATCTCATCGTCGGTGCGTTTCGGCGCGGCCGGGCGGGCGGGTGAGCGCTCCGGCTCGTCGCGGCCGAGGAGGCGGTCGAGGAATCCCATGGTGTGCTCCTTCTGGCTGTCGGGATGACTGGCGGGCGCCGCATCGGGGCCGACGCCGACGTGGGTGGCAGTGCCGGTGGCGGCAGTGCCGGTGTCGGTGTCGTTGTCGGCAAGACTGGCAGGCGAGGCTGGGCGCGGGCTGGGCTTATTCTCCCAGCCGGCCGAGCGCCCGGGTGCCCGCCTGGCCCAGCGCCCGGGTGCCCGCCTGGCCCAGCGCCCGGCCGCGCACCCGGCGTAGCATTCGATCGTCCGTCGACGCGCTTTCGCGCAGACCCAGGAGGCAGCGTGCGCGGTGGTGAGAAGACCCTGCTCGGCATCGACCTGGGCACCAGCTCGGTCAAGGTCGCGCTCTTCGATGCGGACGGGCGGCGGCTGGCCGGCGCCCAGGCGGCCTACCCGCTCGACGCGCCGCACCCCGGCTGGGCCGAAACGAGCCCCGACGCCTGGTGGGCGGCCGTCTGCGCGGCCGTGCGGGAGGTGACGGCGGCTGCCGACCGTGACGTCGGCGCCGTCGGACTGTCCGGCCAGATGCACGGGCTCGTCCTCGTCGACGGGCGCGGCGCGCCGGTGCGGCCCGCGATCACCTGGGCGGACACCCGGGCGGCAGGACTCCAGCCCGACTGGGCCCGGCTGGCCCCCACGGTGCTCGAGCGGCTCGGCAACCCGTTCAGCCCCGGAATGGCCGGCGTGCTCCTCGGCTGGCTCGCCCGGCACGAGCCGGCCACGCTGCGGGCGGCAGCCGTCGCCCTGCAGCCCAAGGACTACCTCCGGCTGCGCCTCACCGGCATCGCGGCGACCGAGCACACCGACGCCTCCGCGACCCTGCTCTACGACCTGACCGGCCGGGCGTGGCTGACCGGCCTCGCCGCCGGTCTGGGCATCGACCCGGGGCTGCTCCCGCCGATCAACGAGGCCGCCGAGATCGCCGGGCCGCTGACAGCGGATGCCGCGGCCGACCTCGGCCTGCGGGCGGGCATCCCGGTGGCGCACGGTCTCGCCGACACGGCCGCCGCGATGCTCGGCAGCGGGCTGGTCACTCCCGGGGCCGTGCAGCTGACCCTCGGCACGGGCGGCCAGTTCGTCACCCCGGTGGCCGCGCCCGCCCCGGCGGCGACCTCTGGCTCGCCGGCGGCGGTACGACCTCGCCGCCCTGGCGCGGGATGCTGGCCGACCACCTCGGCGGGGGGTGGCCGCCGTGGAGGTGCCGGGGGCATCCGCTCGCGGGGCGGCGCTCGTCGCCGGACTGGCCGTCGGGCAGGTGGACCGGGCCGGGATCGCCGGGCCGCTGACCCCGGCGCGGCGGCACGTGGCCGATCCGCGGCCGGGCTCCACCGCCCAGGTTGAGGAGCGGGCCGCACTCTGGGCGGATGCCGTGCGGCGGAGCCTGGAGTGATCCTCTCGCCGTGATCGACCTTTTCGGTCGAGGCCGACCGGTGTGCCGGTCGCCCTCGACCGGAATGGCAGATCTCGGCGGGGTGGCGGGGTGGCGGTGGCGAGGTGGCGAGGTGGCGGGGTGGCGGGTGGCGGGTGGTCCGCAGGGAAAGTCTTGGGATGATGGAGCAATGACTCGAACCGTATCCGGAGCCCGCGTGCTGATCACCGGCGCAGCCATGGGCATGGGCCGCCTCTACGCCGAGCGGGCGGTGGCCGAGGGAGCCAAGGCCGTAATCCTCTGGGACCGCGACCCCGCGGCGCTGGCGGTCACCGCCGCCATCCTGAACGAACGTTCGGATGGCCGCAGCCAGGTGACGCCGTACGTCGTCGACATCGCCGACCTGGGAGCGATCGCCCAGGCGGCCCAGCGGGTGCGGATGGAGGTCGGCAATCCCGACATCGTCATCAACAATGCCGGCATCGTGCGCGGCTCCTACTTCTGGGAACATGACAACGGCGACGACACCCGGCCGACCATGCAGGTAAACGCCCTCGCCCCCATGTACATCACGCGTGAGTTCCTGCCCGCGATGATCGAGGGAACCGGCCGCGAATCGCGCATCGTCAACATCGCGTCGGCCGCGGGGATGCTGTCCACTCCTCGGATGAGCGTCTACGCCGCGTCGAAGGCCGCGCTGATCGGCTGGAGCGACTCCCTCCGCCTCGAACTCACCCAGCAGGGCCACGGTCAGGTGAAGGTCACCACTGTCTGCCCGAGTTACATCTCCACCGGCATGTTCGAGGGTGCCCGCGGCCCACTGTTCACCCCGCTGATGACGCCCGAGCATGTCGTCGACCGGGTGTGGCGGGCCATGCTCGCGGGCCGTCCGAGGCTCCTGATGCCGTGGACGGTCGGCCTGTCCAGCGCGGTGCGGGGCCTGCTCCCCCTGCCGGCGTGGGACCTGGTCGCCGGCCGGGTCTTCGGCGTGTACCGGTCGATGGACGCCTTCACCGGCCGACGCTGACCTGCCCGCCCCGCCGCATCCGTCGCCCGCCCGCTGAGATGCGGAGAATGCACCTTCGTGGCGCGGGAGGGTGCTTTTTCCGCAACTCACCAACAACGCGCCGGCGCCGGCGTGCCCCGAACTGGGGTCCTCATTTATGAGGACAACGGGGTGGTCTTCGCCTACGTTGAAGGTGCGCCCCCGGACGAGCTCACAACCGACGGCCGGAGGAAAGGCACACCCGTCGCGAGGCGGGGTCGCAAAGGCACGGGGCCTCATGGTCAGCCGGCCCACCGGGAACAGGAACCAGATCGATGAACACAGTGACCGACGGCCCCGCCGTCCGCACGGGTGGGTCGGGAATCTTCACGCGGCCCACGGGCATTGCGGATGGCGCCCGCTGGCTCTTTCTCTGGCTGGCCGTCGTCTCCGTGGTCCTGGCCGTCCCCGGGGTGCTGCTCACGGCGCGCGGCGGACTGCTGGCCCTGGGCCTCGCCGGCGGTGCCGTGCTCGTCTCCTCGCTCACCACCGGCTTCGTGCGCCGGCGCATTCCCCTGGGCGTCGACCTGATCGACGCGCTGGCGATGATGGCATTCGCCCTGGCGTCGCCGAAGGCGTCGGCCGTGGTCATGGTCATGTTCGGCGCCCTCTGGTTCCGGTCACTGTACGGCTCCGGCGCGCAGGCCCTGCTGCGGGTCAGCCTGTTCGCCGCGGCCCTCGGCTCGCTCTACGCGGTGTGGCCGCTGTTGCGGGAGGACAGGATCGGGACCGACTTCGGCGCGTTCCTCGGCGTTCTCCCCACCATGTTCTTCACCGTGCTGATCGCCCGCCAGCTGGGCAAGTCGCTCGCCGCCCGGGAGCAGAGCATGGGGCGCGACCGCGTGCTCGCCGCGACCGGCTCCCAGCTGCTCGGCGCCACCAGCACGGCCGCGATCCTGGCCCTGGGCTGGTCGGCCTCGGCCGAGTTCTGCGCGGCGACTCCCGGGCTCCGGCTCGTCCTGCTCGCACCGGACGGGCGCACCCTGCGGGTCGCGGGCACGGCCGGCAACTTCCGGAACGTCCCCGGCCGGCTCCCCGGCGAGGTCCTGTTCACCCGGCCAGGGACATCCGTCGCCCGTATCCTCGACCCCGCGCCGCTGAACGCCGCGGTCGGCGAGCCGCTGATGTGGGAGTGCCTCGAATTCGAGGGGCGGGACGAGCGGAGCTGGCTGCTGGTCGGCGCGCCGGGCAGGATCCCCGCCGAGGCGATCCTCTCCGTGCGGGGCCTGGCCGGCCAGGTCGCGCTCGCCATCCGCAACAGCCACGCGCACGAGGAGCTCTCGGCGCAGGCCCGCACCGACTCGCTGACCGGCCTGCACAACCGCGCCTCGCTGCTCGCTGGGCTCTCCGCCGGCCTGGCCGGCGGCGACGATCCGGCCGGGTTGCAGGTGCTCTTCCTCGACCTGGACGACTTCAAGGACGTGAACGACGAGCTCGGGCACCGGGCCGGCGACATCGTGCTGGTCGAGGTCGCCGCCAGGCTGCGCGCCTCGGTGCGCCCGACCGACGTCTGCGCGCGGCTCGGCGGCGACGAATTCGCGGTGCTCCTGCACGGCACCGGCCTGGCCGAGGCCACCGAGATCGCCCAGCGAATCGTCGACGCCGTGGCGGAACCGTTCCTGGTCGGCGCCGAGTCGATGCGGGTCGGCGCCAGCATCGGCATCGCGACGCCCGCCGCCGGAGTCGGCATCGAAGAGCTCGTGCACCAGGCCGACGTGGCGATGTACGCCGCCAAGGCGAAGGGAAAGGGCCGGGTCGAGCCATTCACCCCCGGTCTCCTTACCATGGATCGGTACCACACCGTCCACGCCTGACCCGGCGCCGCGGACCCGACCGCGGCGCCCGGAGCGGGGCGTGGGGCCCGGCTGCCGGCCCTGGCGGGACGAGGTTGACGGATGCTCACTCAGCGTCGTAGTATGGAATCGTTTCCATGGAAACGATTCCATACAACACGACGAGGTGACACCCGATGGTTGCGATCACGATCAAGGACGTGGCGGCGCTCGCCGGCGTCTCCGTGGCCACGGCCTCGCGGGTGCTCTCCGGCAACCCGGCCACCTCACCGGACTCCCGGGCGCGGGTCGCCGCGGCCGTCACGGAACTCGATTACCGGCCCAACGCCCAGGCCCGCGCCCTGCGCTCGACCCGGTCGGACTCGATCGGCCTGCTCGTCTCGGACGTGCGCAACCCCTTCTTCGCCGACCTGGCCCACACCGTGGAGCAGGCCGCCCTGGCCGCCGGCTACGTCACCCTGCTCGGCAACGCCAATGAGCGCAAGGAACAGCAGGACCGCTACCTCGACACGCTGATCTCCCGCCGGGTGGACGGCATCATCGTGGCCCCCCTCGGCGAAGGCAGCGGCAGCATCCGTTCGCTCATCACCCGGGAGATCCCCACCGTCTTCGTCGACCGCACCGTGGACGGCCTCGACATCCCGAGCGTGACCACCGACAGTGAGGCCGGCATCCGGCAGGCCGTCCACCATCTCGCGGCGGCCGGGCACACCCGGATCGGCTACATCTCCGGGCCGCAGGCCACCTCCACCGGCCGGGACCGGTTCGCCGCGTTCACCCGGGCGATCGCCGCCGCCGGACTCAGCCAGGATCCCGAACTCGTCTACTTCGGCGACTATCAGGCGGCCAGCGGCTCGGCCGGCGTGCACGCCCTGCTCCAGCTGCGCGAGCCGCCGACGGCCCTGCTCGCCGCCGACAGCCTGATGGCCGTCGGGGCGATCGCCATCCTGCACAAGCTCGGCCGCCGGATCGGCGCCGACATCGCGCTGATCGCCTTCGACGACATCGAATGGTTTGCCCTGCTCAACCCCGCGCTGAGCGTGATCTCGCACAGCGTCGAGGAGATGGGCCGGATCGCCGTGGACATGCTGCTCCAGGTCATCGACGGCGGAGAGCCGGAATCGGTGGTGCTGCCCAGCGAACTGATCGTGCGCGCCTCGTCGTCTACCCCCACCTCACCCGCATCCGGGCCCAGCCTAAGGACGAACTGAAATGAGCCAACAACCACTCGTCACCCTGCAGAACGTGGGCAAGACGTTCGGCCCGGTCACGGTCATCAAGGACGTCACCGTGAGCGTCTACGCCGGCAAGGTGCAGGTGCTGCTCGGTGAGAACGGCGCCGGCAAGTCGACCCTGATCAAGATGATGGCCGGCGTCTACCAGCCCGATGCCGGCCGGATCGTCGTCGACGGCAAGACCGTCACACTGCCGACCACCCGCGCCGCCGAAGAGCTCGGCATCGCCACCATCCACCAGGAACTCAATCTGGTGCCCACCATGAGCATCGCCGAGAACGTGATGCTGGGGCGGATGCCGACCAGGCACGGCATGGTCGACCGCAGCGCCCTCCGCAACCGGGCGCGCGCCGCCCTCAACCTGATCGGCCTCGACATCGACGTCGACACCCTGGTCGGCGAGCTCGGCATCGCCCGGCAGCAGCTCGTCGAGATCGCCAAGGCGCTCAGCATCAATGCCCGCATCCTCATCCTGGACGAGCCGACCGCGGCCCTGACCCGGCACGAGACCGAGAGCCTGTTCGCCGTGATGGCCGACCTGCGCAGCCGCGGCGTCGGGATGCTCTTCATCAGCCACCACCTCGACGAGATCGCCGAGGTCGGCGACACCGTGACCGTGCTCCGCGACGGCGAGTTCGTCGCCGAGGTGCCGGCCTCCACCCCGGAGGACGAACTCGTCAAGCTGATGGTCGGCCGGAGCATCGAGGACCAGTACCCCCGCAATACCGGCGCCGGGACCCAGCCGGCCGGGACCCAGCCGGCCGGGATCCTTGCCGTCGAGCACCTCAGCTCGACCGGGCGGTTCTCCGACATCACCTTCACCGTGCGCGCCGGCGAGGTGCTCGGCATCGCCGGCCTGGTCGGAGCGGGCCGCACCGAGCTGATTCGCGCCATCGCCGGCGCCGACCACTACGACTCCGGCACCGTCACCGTGCGCGGCCAGGCGCTGCCCAAGGGCAACATCCAGGCGGCGATCAAGGCCGGCATCGGGCACGTCCCCGAGGACCGCAAGGGGCAGGGCCTCGTGACGGGCGCCTCGGTCAACGACAACCTCGGCTACGCCACCCTCGCCTCCACCGCCCGGCTCGGCCTGGCCGACTTCGCCGGCCAGCGCAGCCGGGCGCAGGCGGTCGCGACGAAACTGCGCATCCGGATGCACACCATCGACCAGGCGGTCGGCGCCCTCTCCGGCGGCAACCAGCAGAAGGCCGTCTTCGGCCGTTGGATCATCGCCGCCTCCACTGTGCTCCTGCTCGACGAACCCACCCGCGGAGTCGACGTCGGCGCGAAGGTCGAGATCTACGAGCTGATGAACGCGATCACCGCGGCCGGCGGCGCGATCGTCATGGTCTCCAGCGAACTTCCCGAGATCCTCGGGATGAGCGACCGCATCCTCGTGATGCGCGACGGCAAGCTGGCCGGCGAACTCACCACGGCCGAGGCCACCCAGGACGCAGTAATGACACTCGCCGCCCGCGATGTCGACGAGAAGAACTGAAAGAAAAGGGATCCACGCATGTCAACGACAACCCAGCCCGCAACGAGGCGCGGCTTCAACTACAAGAAGTTCCTCGCCAACAACGGCGCCCTGGTCGGCCTCGTCGTGCTCTGCATCGCGTTGTTCATCGCGACCCCCGACTTCCTGACCGGGCAGAACCTGCTCAACATCGGCATCCAGGTCTCCACGGTGGCTGTGCTGGCCTTCGGCATGACGTTCGTCATCGTCGCCGGCGGGATCGACCTGTCGGTCGGCGCCGTCGCGGCCCTCTCGGCGATGGTGTCGAGCTGGCTGTTCGTCAGCGCCGGCCTGCCGGGCTGGCTCGCCCTCGTCGGCGGACTCGTCGCCGGCCTGCTCGCCGGAGTGGTCAACGGCCTCGCCAACGCCTACGGCAAGCTGCCCAGCTTCATCGCCACCCTCGCCATGCTCAGCGTCGCCCGCGGGCTGACCCTGGTCATCTCCGACGGCCGCCCGATCAAGACGCCCGCCGAGGTCTCCTTCCTGGGCGGAAACCTGGGTCCCGTGCCGATGCCCATCGTGGTGCTCCTGGTGGCCGCCCTGGTCGCGTCATTCCTGCTCAACCGCACCGTGATCGGCCGCTCGATGTACGCCGTCGGCGGCAACGCCGAGGCCGCACGCCTGTCCGGACTGCCCGTCAAGCGCATCCTCGTCACCGTGTTCGCGCTCGCCGGGCTCTTCGCGGCGCTCGCCGGGCTGCTGCTGGCCGGCCGCCTCGACTCCGCCCAGCCTCAGGCCGCGGCGGGCTACGAACTCGACGCCATCGCCGCGGTCGTCATCGGCGGCGCCTCGCTCTCCGGCGGGCTCGGCAAGATCTCGGGCACCTTCGTCGGCGCCCTGGTGCTCGTGGTCATCCGCAACGGCCTCAACCTGCTCAACGTCACGTCGTTCTGGCAGCAGGTCGTGATCGGCCTCGTGATCGCCCTCGCCGTCGGCGTCGACGTGCTGCGCCGCAAGACCCGCAGTAGCTGAGTCGTCCCGCTCCCTCCCTCACATCACCACCCCGCTCCACCAACAAAGGAAAAACAATGAAGTCCTCCTCATTCCGCAAGATCGCCGCACTGACCGCCACCGCGGCCCTGATCCTCACAGGCACGACCGCCTGCGGCCGGGGCGGCGGAGACGCGGCCGGCAGCACCAAGATCGTGATGGCCATCTCCACCCTGAACAACCCGTTCTTCGTCGAGCTGCGCGACGGCGCCCAGGCGGCCGCCAAGACCGCCGGCGTGCAGTTGAACATCGTCGACGCCCAGAACGACTCGGCCACCCAGGCCAACCAACTGGCCACCGCGGCCGCCGGCGCCACCAAGGCAGTCATCGTCAACCCGGTCGACTCCGATGCCGCGGCATCCGCCGTCAAGGCCCTGACCAAGGCCAATATTCCCGTCATCGCCGTCGACCGCACCGTCAACGGCGCTGAGCTGACCTCCCTCGTCGCCAGCGACAACGTCGCCGGCGGACGCCAGGCCGCCGACGAGCTCGCCAAGTCGATGGGCGAGAAGGGCAGCGTCATCGCCCTGCAGGGCGTCTCCGGCACCTCCGCCAGCCGTGACCGCGGCGCCGGGTTCGCGGAGGGCATGAAGGCCTACCCGAACATCACGGTCGTCGCCAAGCAGACCGCGAACTTCGACCGCGCCGCCGCCCTCGACGTGACCACGAACCTCATGCAGGCGCACCCCGACGTGACCGGCCTGTTCGCCGAGAACGATGAGATGGCCCTCGGAGCCGTTCAGGCCCTCGGAGCCCGCGCCGGCACGGATGTCATGGTCGTCGGCTTCGACGGCACCTCCGATGGCCTCGCCGCCATCAAGAAGGGCACCCTCGTCGCGACCATCGCGCAGCAGCCGGCCGAACTCGGCAAGCTCGCCGTCGAACTCGCCGTCAAGGCCATCAAGGGCACCAAGGTCGACAAGACCGTCCCCGTCGAGGTCGTCTCGGTCACGAAGACGAACGTGGGCGACTTCGCCAAGTGATCCCCTCCACAGCGTCAGTGGTCGTCGTCGGATCGATCAACGTCGACCAGCTGATCACCATTGAACGCCACCCGCTGCCCGGCGAGACCCTGATCGGGAAGTCGATGGAGTTCCTCCCCGGCGGCAAGGGCGCAAACCAGGCGGTCGCCGCCGCCCAGCTCGGTGCCACCGTGCGCCTGGTCGGCGCCGTCGGCCGGGACGCGCAGGCGCAGGTCGCGACCGCGATCCTGACCCGCGCCGGAGTCGGGCAGTCTGCGGTTCAGACCGTCGACGGCCCGACCGGCCTGGCCCTGGTGACCGTGGCCGACGACGGCGAGAACACCATCGTCGTCATCCCCGGCGCCAACGCTCTGGTGGGCGCGGATGCCGTCACCGCCAACGCGCACGAGATCGCCGCCGCCGCGGTGGTCGTGTTGCAGGGCGAGATCCCGGCCGACGGGATCGACACCGCTGCCCGGCTCGCCACGGGACGGGTGGTGCTGAACCTGGCGCCGGTCATCCCCGTGGCCGCCGAGACGATCCGGCGCGCCGATCCCCTCGTCGTCAACGAGCACGAGGCTGCCCTCGTGCTCGCCCAGGTCGAACCCGGTGCGGGAATCCCCGCGACGGACGAAGACCTGGTGGCCCGTCTGCGCGCCTGGGGTGTGGCATCGGTGGTGCTCACCCGCGGCGCGAAGGGGGCGATCTGCTCCGACGCGAGCGGCACGACCAGCGTGCCGTCGCCGGTGGTGTCCGCGGTGGACTCCTCCGGCGCCGGCGACGCGTTCGTCGGGGCGCTGAGCGCCCGGCTCGCGGCCGGAGCCTCGCTGCTGGACGCGGCACGCTTCGCCGTGCGCGTCGGCGCGTTCGCGGTGCAGGGACGTGGCACCCAGACGTCGTACCCGACCCTGGCCGACACCATGCCGGAGGTGCTCGCGTGAAGCGCGGGGGCATCCTGAACGCCGAGCTGTCGGGGGCCATCGCCCGGCTCGGGCACACCGACCTGGTGCTGCTCGCGGACTGCGGGATGCCCATCCCGCGCGGCGTGCCGGTGATCGACCTGGCCCTCGTGCACGGCGTGCCGCGGTTCGAGCAGGTGCTCGACGCGCTGCTCGGCGAGCTGGTCGTGCAGCACGCCATCGCGGCGGACGAGGCGCAGGGGGCTCCGGCCGGGGCCTGGCTGGCCGACCGGTTCGACGAGATCGAGTACATCAGCCACGAGGAGCTCAAGGACCTCTCCGCCTCGGCGAAGCTGTTCATCCGCACCGGCGAGGCCACCCCGTTCGCCAACGCGGCGCTGGTCTGCGGCGTCTCGTTCTGATGCTCGCGGCTCAGGTTGGGGAAGGCGGCTCAGGTTGGACCCTGCGCCCGCCTCCCCAACCTGAGCCGCGACAGGGGTGCCCGGAGTAGGCTCGCCGGATGACTGAAGCCTTCCGCCGCCGGCTGCGCGCCCTGCCGGATTTCCCGAGCGACCTGCCCGTGTTCGACCCGGCCACCGCGCCGGACGACCCGACGGTGTTGTTCAAGGAGTGGTTCGAGGACGCACTCGCCGCGGGCGTTCCGCAGCCGCACGCGTTCAGCCTCGCCACGGTCGGCGCGGCGGGCATGCCCTCGTCCCGGATGCTGATCCTCAAGAACCTGGATGCCCGGGGCTGGCAGTTCGCGTCGGCGCGCACCTCGCGCAAGGGTCGCGAACTCGGCGAGAACCCGCAGGCCGCGATGAACTTCTACTGGTCGCGCCTCGGCCGGCAGGTGCGCGTGCTCGGACCGGTCTCCGAGCTCTCGGCGGAGGCATCCGCCCTCGACTGGGCCGAGCGTCCGGCGGCGGGCGGCGGCGCCAACCCGGCCTGGCAGCTGTACGCCCTGCGCCCGGTCGAGATCGAGTTCTGGCAGGCCAGCGCCGACCGCAACCACGTGCGGCACCGCTACGAGCTGACCGCCGGCTGAGCCAGGAAACAGGCCGGGCCGGGAACAGGCCGGGCCGGGAACAGGCCGGGCCGGGAACCAGGCCGGGCCGGCTACTTCCAGCGGCGCGCGGAACCCGCCAGGTACTGCGTGTAGCCGGCCAGCGACGCGAACGAGCAGAGCACCTGGTAGCCGAGCAGGAAGGCCAGGTAGCCGACCGCGTTGCGCCGCACGTGCAGGTCCAGCGGGCCGAACACCGAGCGCCGCTGGTGCCGGCGGAGTCCGCCGTAGATGAGCAGGGTGACCGGGAGCACGGTCAGCGCCCAGACCGATACGATCGCGGGGACCCCGAAGAGGAACAGGACCAGGCCCGGCAGCCAGATCAGGGCGTAGCCGACGTCGAGCAGCGGGATGAGGTAGTCGATCCCGCTGATCAGGCCGGCCAGCCGGCGCTTCTGCCGCCACGGCGGCACCGCGTGCAGCCCCTCGAACATGCCGCGGGCCCAGCGCGCCCGCTGCCGCAGGAAGTGCGGGACGGTCGCCGGGGCATCCGTGAACGCCACGGCGGTGGGCTCGAACAGGACTCGTCCGCCCTGCTGCAGCAGCTTCCAGGTGACGACGATGTCCTCGCCGATCGCGTCTGGCCAGCCGCCGATCGCCTTCACGTCATCGGTGCGGTAGACCGAGAACGCGCCCTGGGCCACGAGGGTGGCCTGGTAGAGGCCCTGCATGCGCTTCACAGCGGCGATGCCGAGGTAGTAGTCCCACTCCTGCATGCGGGTGAGCAGGTTGACCCGGGAATTGCGCACGAGCACGGTGCCGGCCACGGCGACCGTATCGGCCGGGGCGGACTCGAGCCGGGAGATCAGGCGGCGCAGGGCCTCGCGGTGCAGCAGGGTGTCGGCGTCTACGGTGATGACGTAGGGCGTCGTGACCTGCTCGAGCGCGGTGTTGAGGGCGTGCGACTTGCCCGGGCTCGACTCGGGGAGCACCTGCAGGGTCATGCCCGAGGTGGCGGCGGTCCGGGCGGCGACGGCGGCCGTCGCGTCCTCCGAGCCGTTGTCGGCGAGGATCACGGTGACCGCGCCGGCGTAGTCGCTCTCGCCGATGCACCGGATCGTGCCGGCGATGCCGGCCTGCTCGTTGCGGGCCGCGACGATGATCGTGACCGGGGACACCGGGTTGCTGATCCGCAACGGCGGCTGGCGGTCGAGGAGCAGCGACATGGTCATCAACGCCACCACGAAGCCGGGCAGGTAGGCGACGAGGGTGACCATGACCCAGGCGGCCGGCTCGCCGACGCTGTGGGAGAGATCGGCGATCCAGGGCTGGGAGATCCACACCGCCGCGCCAGCCCAGGAGACTGCGAAGAGGGTGGAGAGCAGGAACTTGACCGTCACGGACAGGTAGAAGCCTGTGTACGCGTTCCGCGGGTGCTCCGGCCGGGCCGTGGGCGGTGTGCTCTGCGGGAATTCGGGCGGGCGTGAGTCCGCGTGCTGCGCGTGCTCCGTGCCGGACATCCTGTAACCCCTCCCCTCAACGCTATGCCTTTCCCCGCTCATCGACGAAAGGAGCGCCCTCCCATTTCGGGGGTCAGGCCGGGCCTTTCGCTCGGTGCGGGGGTCAGCCCGGGGCGCAATCGTTTACAGTGCTCTTATTGCGCCGTCGGAGCGCGAGTGAGGACGAAACCATGGCCCGAAGCACACCGCCCCGGTCCGGCTGGACCGCCGCCGACATTCCCGATCTGGCCGGCCGCACGGCCATCGTCACGGGCGCGAACTCGGGGCTCGGCTTCGTGACGGCGTCGGAACTGGCCCGGCACGGCGCATCCGTCACCCTGGCCGCGCGCGACCCGGACCGGGGCGAGGAAGCGGCCGCCCGCATCCGGGCCGCCGCACCGGATGCCTGGGTGCAGGTGCGCACGCTCGACCTGTCGAGCCTGGCCTCGATTCGCGCCTTCGCCGGCGCATGGGCCGACGAACACGTCGACGGGCTCGACCTGCTGGTCAACAACGCCGGCGTGATGAACGTGCCGCGGCGGTTCACCGCGGACGGTTTCGAGCTGCAACTCGGCACCAACCACCTCGGCCACTTCGCGCTCACCGGGCTGCTGCTGGGCTCCCTGCTGCGCCGCCCGGCCGCCCGGGTGGTGACGGTCTCCTCGACCCTGCACCGCCGCGGCCGGATGAACTTCGACGACCTGATGGGGGAGGCGAGCTACAGCGGCTGGGCCGCCTACGGCCAGAGCAAACTGGCGAATCTGCTCTTCACGAAGGAGCTGGCACGCCGGGCCGCGGTGGCCGGCCTGCCGCTCCTCGCGCTCGCCGCGCACCCCGGTTACGCCGACACCAACCTGCAGGCGGTGGGACCCTCGATGCGGGGCAGCGCGTTCCAGCGGGGCGTGTCCGCCCTCGCCAACCGATTCCTGGCCCAGCCGGCCGAGATGGGCGCGCTGCCCTCCCTCTATGCCGCGACGGCCCCCGGGCTGGCCGGCGATTCGTTCGTCGGGCCGGACGGGCGCGGCGAGCAGCGCGGCCACCCGCGCCTCGTCGACCGGTCGGCGGCGGCGAAGAACGGCACGGATGCCCGGCGTCTCTGGGAGGAGAGCGAACGCCTCACCGGCGTGCGTTACGCCCTCGGCTGAGCGGTCCGGGTCGACGCAGTCCGACGCGGTGCGACGCGGTCCCGGTCGACGCGGTCCGACGCGGTGCGGAAGCTCCCGCAGCCCCGCTCAGGCGGCCACCGATTCGGACAGGCCGGCGGCATAGGCGGGTTCCGGCATGGGCACCGCTGCGGTGGACCGGGCCGGAGTCGTGGTCCGCGCCGGCGCGAGGGCGAGGATCCGCTCGAGCAGGCGCGGCGCGGCATCCCGGCGCAGGGACAGCAGCACCCGGGCCTCGTGCGGGTTCTGCCCGTTGCGCACGTCGGCGCTGACCGGGCCGTCGACCTTGGCGAAGTAGGTCTGGCCGCGACGCGGGCCGGCGGTCGTGTCGACGCCGATGCGGAGGGTGGGCATCCGCTCTGGGTCGAGGTCACCGGAGGCGAACGCCGCGGCCAGGCAGTCGTGCGGGGACATCCGCCGGGTGCTGAAGTGCTTCTCGTAATAGGTGAAGCAGGTGCCGAGCATCTGCGCCAGCGCCTGCTGGGTGAGGCCCTCCGCGGCGGCCAGCGCACGCCGGTGGGTCTCGTCGAAGGAGTGGGCGAGGGCCACGTCGAGCGGCACCAGGGTCACCGGCCAACTGGCCGCGAACACGTCCGCGGCCGCCTCGGGGTTGGCGGCGACGTTGGCCTCGGCGAACTTGCCGGCATTGCCCGGTGCGAAGACGGCGCCGCCCATGACCGTCACTCGGCGCACCAGGCGCGGCAGTTCGGGGTCGAGGTAGAGCGCCTCCGCGAGGTTGGTCAGCGGCCCGGTGGCGATGATCTCGAGCCTGCCCGGGTGCTCGTGCGCGAGCCGGATCAGGAGTTCCGTGGCGCTCTCGTCCACGGGATGCCGGCGCGAGCGGGGGAGCAGCACGTCCCCGATCCCGTTCCGGCCCTGTCCGGTCCGGCCGTGCCCGGGGGTCCCGGGCCGCGGCCCGTCCACGGGATCGTACCCGCCGACGGCGACGGGGATGTCGTCGCGGCCGGCCGTGGCGAGCAGGTTCAGGGTGTTGGCGGCGGCGACGGCCGCATTCAGGGCGCCGGCCACGGTGCCGATCCCGGCCAGGCGAATGCCGGGCGTCGCGAGCAGGTAGGCGATCGCCAGCGCGTCGCCGACCCCGGTGTCGCAGTCGAGGTAGATCGGGGTGAGCGGGGTGGGGTGGGTGTTCATCGGTGAACCATCCATTTCGGGGTCGACGGGTTCGAGGGGGTCAGGCGCCGGTCTTCACGGCGGCGCGCAGGACGAGGGAGGCGAGGAAGGACCCCGTGCACAGCAGGGCGGAGATCCAGAGCGCGCTCTGGTAACCGGCGGCGGATGCCGTCGCCACGGCGGGCGCGACCAGGGCGATGCCGGTGCCGATCCCAATCCCGAAGCAGGCGCCGTTGAGACCGGGCAGGGCCCCGCGGGCCTCGGGCGGGGAGTTGAGCACGGACACGCCGTTGACGGCGCTCTGGAACAGGCCGAGGTAGCAGATCCCCATCACGATGAGCAGGCCGAAGACGGCCCAGCGGTCGAGGGCGAACACGGCCAGAGCCACGGCGACCAGCGCGATCAGGCCGCTGCTCAGCCGGAGGGAGGTGATCCAGCCGATCCGCACGGCCACCCAGCCGGAGAAGATCGCCGCGGTCACGCCGAACAGGGCGGTCGGGGAGAGGTAGAGCAGCGCGGACATCGACGCGTTCAGGCCGTAACCGACCTGCTGGTCCTGGCTGAGCATGATGACCGTGAAGTTGAGTGCCGAGTACGCTCCCGCCATGGTCAGGACCGTGCTGACCAGAAGCGGCCAGACCTGCCGGGAGCGCAGGGCGCGGATCGGGATCAGGGGCCGGATGATCCGGTTCTCGACCAGGACGAAGGCGACGGCGGTGACGAGGGTTCCACCGAGGCAGGCGATCGTCAGCGGGTCCGACCAGCCGGCGGAGGAGGCCTGCGAGATCAGGCTGGTGACCGAGACCAGGAAGAGGGAGAGGATGCCGGCGCCCCACCAGTCCATCGACCCGGCCTGGGTCCCCGGCTCATCCTGCGGCACGAACCGGGCGACGCAGACGATCGCGATCAGCCCGAGAACGAGGGTGATCACGAACAGGAACCGCCAGCCGATGGTGTCGGTCACCAGGCCGCCGAGGAGCCCGTCGACGCCGAACAGGCCGCCGTTGACCGAGGTGATGATGCCGACCGCGATCCCGAACAGGCGGGAGTCCAGCCGCTCGGAGAGCAGCAGGAAGGAGATCGTGAAGGTGGCACTGGCCGCACCCTGCAGAACCCGGCCCACGAGCAGCATCGCGAGGCTGGGGGCGAGCACGCAGACGACGGTGCCGACCAGGAGCATCGTGAGCACGATCACCAGGCTGCGCCTGCGGCCGATGAAGTCGCTCCAGCGGGAGAACACCATGCCGAACACGGCGCCGGCGAGGAAGAAGGTCGACTGCACCCGGGCGACGTCCCGCATGCTCTCGCCCAGCTGCACGCCGATCGCGGGCAGGGCGGCGGAGAGGAGGGTCGCGTTCAGCTGGAAGGTGAGGATGGCCAGCACCAGTGTGCCGATCAGCACCCCGGCGGAGCGGGGAGCCCGGTCCCGGACGGGTGCCGGGATCACTTCGGGGGCAAGCACGAGCATGAACGAACTCCTTCGTTGGAGCAACCACAAGGTCGATACGCTTAGTGTACATGCATGTTATACACGTGCACCAGTTCCGCCCGGTATACTCGGTCGCGACCGGGGGAGACGAATGGATCGACGCACCGAGGCGGCCCTGGCCGGGCCGCTCGAGAGCACCGGCGGGATTCCGCTGCGCGTGGCCGTGTACTCGCGGATCACCGAGGCCATCCGCGACGGCTCGCTGCCGATCGCCTCCCTCCTGCCCTCGGAGACCGAACTCGGCGCCGCGATGGGGGTCAGCCGCACGGTCGTGCGCGAGGCGCTGATGCTCCTCGAGGAGGACCGTTTCGTGCGCAGCCGCCGGGGAATCGGCCGATTCGTCGCCGACCGGCTGCCGCACCTCGGGTTGCAGAAGATCCGCCCGATCGAGGACCTGCTCGGCGAGACGGGCCAGCCGGTGCAGGTGCGACGCACCCAGAACGCACTGCAGCCCTCGTCGCCGGCGTTCACCGCCGACGCGATCGGGATCCTGCCCGGCGAACCGTCCTGGTTCATCGAGAGCGTCATCTCCCGCGACGGCGCGCCGATCGCCCTGCTGCAGGAACACGTGCCGGCCGAGGGACTGGACCGGCTCGGCCAGGCCGCCGTCGCCGCCGTCGCCGACGACCAGGCGGATGCCCGCAGCGTGCTCTCCGCCCTCATCGCGGTGCTCGGGCCGACCTTCGGGCCCGGCGAGACCGACATCACGATCGGCGTTCCCGGGGCGACCAGGGGCAAGCTGCTCGGGCTGCCCGCGAACAGCCCCGTGCTCATCCTCACCCAGACCCTCGAACGCGAGGGACACCCGTTCTACCTCTCCAAGGCCCTCATCAACACGAACCCCGTGCAGCTGACGATCAGCCACTCCGCGCAGTCCTGATCGGGTCCTCCTCAGCGCAGCGCGGAGATGCCCAGGGCGATCGCCTTGAGGTTGCCGATCCGCTGCTCGTAGCGGGCGGCGAGCACGATCAGCACGGCGCCGCCGATCCCGAGCCACAGCCACCACGGCACGGCGCCGTAGGCCAGCGAGATCCACGGCCAGAGCTGGGCGATCGCGTGCACGAGCAGCACGACGGCGCCGATCACGAAGGGCGCCTGCAGGCGGCGCATCGCGCCGACCACGATCACGACGGTGGCGACGACGCCGAGGCCGACCACCCGCCAGAGCGGGCTCTCGGTCACGTCGAGCAGCAGTGACGGCACGAGGAGCACGAGCAGGCCGGGCGCGAACCAGGGCCAGCTGCGCGCGGCCGGCGTCGCCTCGAGGTGCAACCAGCCCGTGGTCAGCAGCGCGACGGCGAGCGGAACGCTGACGATCTCGATCGTGTCGGGAGCCGCGTGTGCGAAGCCGGCCAGCACGGCGACCGCCCCGGCCGCGATGAACACCCAGCTGACACCGCGCCCGAGCGGGCTCTCGTCGAGCCAGAACGCGGCCAGGTGCAGGGAGGAGAAGGTCCAGACGAGCAGGATCACCCGGATCGTGGCCAGGGGCGCGAAGTCGAGGGCGGGCAGCTCTGCGGCGAGCACGAGCGCGGTCGCCAGGATGACCAGCGTGTAGCCGCGGCGGAGTGCCACGGCATCCGTCGGCCGGCCGGCGCCGGCCGGGATCGCGCCGACAGGCAGGGTGAGGGCAGCGGGGCCGTGAGCTCCGGTGACGAGGATGGTGCCGGCGACCACGAGAGCGAGCGCTGCCGGGAACAGCCAGGCCTCGAGCCGGGCATCCGGGCCGGCCGGCACCTCGGCGAGGAGCCTCACGATGCGCCCGCCCGCGGCCGAGACGACTCCCACCAGGCCGAGCACGAGGGCGAGCCCGGCGGGCGCCCTCCACCGCCGGTGCGGGGTCAGGACGGCCGCACCGACGGCCAGCGCGCCGCCGACCGCGAGCGCGAGGATCGGCCGCAGCACGGCGTCGCCGCCGGTGAACGCACTGGGCAGCAGCCCGATCGCGAGGCCGGCCCCGAACCGGCGGGTGGCCAGGGCGTCGAACGCGAGGCCGCCGACGCGGAGCCGGGGAAGCAGCTGCCCCACGGCGACGACGAGGCCGAGCGGCACGGTGACGAGTTCGAGCGGGTCCACCGCTCCGGTCACGATCGCGACGAACGCCACGAGCACAGCCAGGGCCACGGCCAGCCAGCCGGTTTCCGCGCGCAACGGCCCCCGGCTGCCGTCCCTGGTGAGGGCGAGCAGGTGAAGCGCGCCCAGCCCGAGCACGAGCGCGGTTCCGCGCAGGGTGCCGACCCAGCCTTCGGCCTGGCCGCCCGCGCCGTCGAAGCCGGCGATCTCGGCGAGGCTCACGATCGTGAGAACGCCGGCCAGCAGCAGCATGCCGGCGAACCGGCGCGCGGACCGGGTGCGGGCATCCGGGTGGCGAGGCAGCAGGAAGGCGGCCGCCGCCACGACGGCCAGCGGCAGCAGCCACAGTTCGAGGCGGCCGTCCGGCGGCCCGGGTTCGTTCAGCACGGTGACCGCCCGGGCCACGACGGCGAGGGCCAGGCCGGCCGCCCCCGCGGTGCCGGCTGCCGCCAGGTAGGCCGACCGGGCCGGCGACCAGCGGATGCCGGTGACGGCCAGGAGCAGCAGGGCGCAGACCAGCATGACCACGACCGGGCGGGCGACCGGGCCGGTCTGGCCGGCCACGGCGAGCGGCAGCACGGCCACGAGCAGGCCGGCCAGGGTGAGCAGGGCGGCGACCGGGCTGGCGGCGGCGGCCCGGTCGACCCGGCCGAACCGGCGCACCAGCACGGCCACGACGAGCAACAGCCCGGCGACGGAGAGCACGAAGGGTTCGAGAGCGGCCGTGCCGGCGGCGGAGAGCCCCCGCCAGAGCCCGGCGATGCCGAGGACCATGGCCAGCCAGCCCAGGTGGCGGCGCGGCGAGCGGGAGGCGAAGAGGCCGTCGGCCGCGATCGCCGCGACCAGGGCCCCGACGCCGGCCACGAGCAGCACCAGCCAGCCGAGGTCCGGGTCGGCGGTGACGGCCCAGCCAGTGGCAGGCACGAGCACCAGCGTTGCGCCGGCCTCGACGGCGAGCCGGTCGCGGTCGCGGTCCGCGCCCCCGGCTGTGGCGGTGGCCCCGGCTGTGGGCCAGCCGTGGGTGCCGAGGAACAGGGCGAGGGCGAAGACGAGCAGCGCGGCGGCCGCGGCGGGAAGGGCGATGGTGGCCACGGCGGCCGGGGCATCCGTCGCCCGGATCACGCTCCACCCCAGCAGCAGGAGCACCGGGGCAAGCGCCACGGCGGCGGTCAGGCGCTCGCGGTGCAGCTCACGGT
Organism: Cryobacterium sp. HLT2-28; assembly: GCF_004402495.1. Classification (GTDB taxonomy): domain Bacteria; phylum Actinomycetota; class Actinomycetes; order Actinomycetales; family Microbacteriaceae; genus Cryobacterium; species Cryobacterium mannosilyticum. The sequence goes on from NZ_SOFH01000002.1 coordinate 52,626, forward strand.
TGCGGGGCGCCAGCACCCAGACCAGCGGCACCGCGAGCAGGATCGCCGCGTGCGCGATGCCCGCGGCCGGTTCGCCCTGCAGGAGCGTGGCATGCTCGGCGGGCGTGAGACCTTCCGCGATGGCGGAAAGCGGCGGCGCGAAGGCGGCCGCCGTGGGGGCGAGCAGGGTCCAGAAGGCCCAGCGGCGTTCGGTCGCCCCGAACAGCGGGAGGGGGACGGCCACGAGGAGCTGGAGCAGGGCCGCCACCAGGGTGAGGCCGCGGAGCTGGTCGACCAGCCGGGCGTCCCCGGTCGGCGCCGCGTCGAGGTTCAGCGCCCAGGGCGCGGCGACGGCGGCGACCAGGGTCAGCAGCAGCGCGCCGGCGAGCAGTGCCCCGCGGACGGTGCCGCCTCTGGCCCGGTCGACGAGGAGCCGAGCGGTGAACAGGGCCACGATCGCCCCGGCCGAGCCGACCCACCAGCTGCCGCTGCTGTTGCAGCTGACCAGGTAGCCGAACAGCACGGTGGCGGTGAGGAAGGCGACGACGACCGGGCGGAACCGGCCGAAGGACGCCCGGCCGAACCGCTGCAGCAGCAGACCGAGGAGGGACAGCAGGCCGAGGAGCACGTAGACCAGGGTGACCAGCCAGAGCGCGCCGAGGAACGGAACCGCGAGCACCGCGACGACGGCGAACAACCAGGCGATGACACGAGCCCTGACCGTGAGGATGCCGCCCAGCGCCCAGGCGAGCGTCGTCAGCAGGCCGACCCCGGCCAGGGCGCCGAGCGCCCAGACGTTCTCCGCGACCGGCGGCGCGAGCGGATCACCGGCCCCGGACAGACCCCCGGCCACGGCGCCGACCAGCGGGATGGCGGCATAGAGGCCCGTGAGCACGGCGAAATTGGCTGCCGCGAATGCCGCGGTCAGGGCGGCGACGATCGCCGCGGTGCGGGTCGGCCCCGAGCTCCGGCGGGCCAGGAGCTCGAGGGCGAGGGCCAGGCCGACGGCGATCAGGATCGGCCCGGCGGTGGCTCCGGCGAGGTCGCCGGCCCGGAAGGTGGCCACCGGAGCGATTGCCACCACCGCCAGGGTGGCCAGCGCGGCCGCGCCGGAGGCGAACGCGCGATGTGGCCCGCCGGCCGCCGGGGCGACCAGCACGACGACGGTGTGCAGCAGGGCGGCGGCCGCCACCAGCCCGAGGGTGAGGACAGGCGCGAGCGCGTTGGCGGGGTCGACGAAGACGGCGGCGAGGAAGGCGCCGGCCAGGGCCAGGCCGCCCAGGGTGACCACGGCCGCGCGCTCCGGCACCCGGTCGATCGAGGGCCAACGGCCGCCGCGCACAGTCGGGGCGGCGGCGGGAACGGCGTTCGGGGCTTCGGCAACCGGAGCCACGGCGACCGGGGTGTCGCCGACCGGGGCGTCGCCGACCGGGGCATCGGAGTCCCGGCCCGGTGCGGGCAGGGTGAACCGGTGCACCAGCGCGCCGATCGACGCGCCGAGGAACGCGAGGTAGAGGCGCGTGGCGTCGGGCTGCCCGGTCGCCAGGCCCGCGGCGAGCAGCCCCAGCCCCGGTGCGGCGGCGGCGAACCCGGCGACGCTGGCGACCCGGAGCCGGGAGACGGCGTGCCAGCCCAGGAAGAGGACCGTGCAGGCCACCAGGGTCACGCCCCAGTAGGTCAGGGCGTCCGTTCCGGCCAGCCCGAACAGGTCGTTCTGCCGCAGGGCCCAGGCGTCGAGGAGCACGAGCACGACGGCGAGGGCGCCGATGCCCTCGGCCGTCGCCACGAGAGTGCGACGGCGGAGGGCCGCCGCGGTGACGAGCGCCGCCACTGTGACCAGGCCGACGATCAGCGAGCGCACCGCGAGCCCGGCGAAGAGCCACGCCACGGTGAGGAAGAAGATCGCCGCGACCGACACGAGCGTGACGCCGACCAGCAGCAGGAGGATCTGCACGCTCGAGCGCTTCGGCGGCCGGGATGCCCCGGCGGCGTGGGGCTCGGCTCGCGGCGGGAGCGGAGGCGCCGGCTGTGGTCCGAGCGGAAGCAGCGGCTGGGCGGGCCGCGGTGCGCCTGCCGGTGGTGCGCCTGCCGGCGGCGCGAAGACTGGCGGCGCGAAGACCGGCGGCGCGAAGACCGGCGGCGCGGCGGGAGTCGTCGAGGATTCGGGCGCCGCGGCGGCCGTCGGCGCAGCCACGGCCACGGCCTCGGCCACGGCCACGGCCACGGCACAGGCTACGGCCGCGACCGGGCCGCGGGGGAGCGGCAGCTGCGCGGTGCGGGCCCGCTCGAGGTCGAAGCGGATGCGCCCGATCAGCGCGACGCGCTTGTCGAGCAGCGCCGCGGCATCCGTCGACGCGGCCAGCAGCTCCGTCGCCGCGGGGTGCGAGAGGTCGAGCCCGCAGGACGGGCAGCGGAACGATCGCAGCCGGGACTGGCAGGCGGGGCACTGGGTGACATCGGTCAGGTCGGCGGGCCGGCGAGGCCAGAGCACCCGCCCCGCGAACTGCGCGAACGAGCCTGGTGTTCCGGTGCCTGACATCGTTGCCCCTCGCTGGATGTGAACCTTCCCCACAGGCTAGCGGCACGGGTGCGTTCGTGGCGGTACGGTCGCAACCGGGGGCACGTGATGACCGACCGCGGGTGGGTTACAGCCGGTTCTCGGCCAGCCAGGCCAGAAGCACCCGTTCGAACTCCGCCGGCCGTTCCGCGCTGGGCAGGTGGGCGGTGTTCCGGAACGTGCAGCCGGTGGCTTGCGGCAGGGTCGACAGCAGGTATTCGTATTGCGCCAGCGCGGGGGTGATGTCGAATTCGCCGACCGTGACCAGGGCAGGCACCTCGATGTCGACCACCCGGATGCTCGCCGGCGGCTCCAGTGGGATGGGGAGCGGATTCTCCTCGGCGTGCACCACGTTCACCCGGTTGAGGGCATAGGCCGTGGAGAGGAACTCGGGGTCGAGGTCGGCTTCGGTGCGGAGCGGCCCGATCGCCCAGAGGGCGACTTCGAGCCGGGCCAGGCGGTGCCAGTCCTTCACGTCGAACGCGCGGTCGAGTTCGTCGAAGAGGGCATCCTCCGCCTCGGTCAGTTCCACCTCGGGGAAACCGCTGGGGCCCGACCCGATCGTGACCAGCCCGGTCACCCGGTCGGGGTGTTCCAGGGCCAGGTCGATGGCGATCGAGCCCCCGCGAGAGCACCCGACCAGGGTGGCCGCGGCCACCCCGAGGTGGTCGAGAACGGCGACGGCGTCGGCGCGGTTGGAGAAGGCGACATCCTCGGTGCTGGTCTGGCCGAATCCGCGGCTGTCGAAGCGGATGACGAAGTGGCCGGCCGCCAGCGCGGCGATTTGCGGGTCCCACATCCGGAGGTTCGCGATGCCGGCGTGCAGCAGCAGTAGGGCGGGCGCCGAGGCATGCCCGTCGGTCTCGTAGTACAGCGATGCGCCTGGAACGGTGAGATGGGGCATGGCTCGAGCGTAGGCGGGCCGCTTCTCCGGCCGCAAGGACCCGGCTGACTTTCGGCCGCCGCCACCCCGTAGGCTCTGTCCCATGGGCGGTGTGCTGGTGGGGTTCGCCATCATCGGGTTCGTGATCCTGGTCGGCTACCTGATCGAACGATTCGGGGTGGCCGGCGCGGGCGCGCAGCGGGTGCTCAACCGGGTCGCCTTCTTCGTGGCGACACCGGCCCTGTTGTTCACGGTGCTGTCCCACGCGGATGCCCGGGTGCTGTTCTCGTCGTTCCTCCTGACCAGCCTCTGCAGCGTCCTGCTCGGCGCCGGGCTCTACCTCGTCATCGCGCGGCTGTTCTTCCACACCCCGGTCGCCGAAACCGTTCTCGGCGCGGCCTCGTCGGGCTACGTCAACGCGAACAACATCGGGCTGCCCGTGGCCATCTACGTGCTCGGGAGCGCGCGCTTCGTCGCCCCGATCCTGCTGCTGCAACTGCTCGTGCTCGCCCCGGTGATCCTGGCGGTGCTCGACGTGTCGACGAGGGGCCGGCTGTCCGTGCGCGCCATCCTGACCCAGCCGTTGCGCAACCCGATGATCATCGCCTCCGCAGCCGGGGTGCTGGTCTCGATCTCGGGGATGCGGCTGCCCGCTCCCGTGCTGGCGCCGCTGGAGCTGCTCGGCGGTGCGGCGATCCCGATGGTGCTGCTCGCGTTCGGGATGTCGCTCTCCGGGGAGCGGCTGCTGCGGGCCGGCTCCGGGCGGAGGCTGGTCGCCACCGCCGCCGTGATCAAGGTGGTCGTGGTGCCGTCGATCGCATTCCTGCTCGGCCGGTTCGTGTTCGCGCTCGACGCGGCCGAGCTGTTCGGTGTCGTCACCATCTCCGCGCTGCCCACGGCGCAGAACATCTACAACTTCGCCGCCCGGTATGACCGTGGCGTGACGGTGACGCGGGACACCGTGCTGGTCACGACCCTGGCCTCGGTGCCGGCCCTGCTGCTGATCGCGGCGCTCCTGGCGCCCGGTCGCTGAGCGAGCCCGTCGAAATCAGTGCCGGATCGGGTGACTGGCCGCCGGCCGTCGCGTCAGCCAGGGCCGCAGCATCCGGGTGACCCGCGGCATCACCAGGAAGGTCATGGTCGGGGCCATCACGAGTGTCGTCACCAGGATCTTGGGCAGGACGTCCACGTCGTGCCAGCCGGGGATCAGCCAGGTCGCGAGCAGGGTGAAGGCCAGGTTCGTCGGGAGGAAGCCCAGCCCGATGCTCACGGCCTGCTTCCACCGCGGCGGCTGGAAGGATGGCGCCGCGTCGACGTCGTCATCATCGGAAGCAGGGGCGTCGAACCAACCCTCGATACCGGTGCGCTTCTCCACCCGGGCGTCGAGGATGAGATCGTGGCCGTCGATCAGCCAGTGCGCCCGCTCCTCAGAGCCCTCCCAGGCATCCAGCAGCTCGGAGTTCGCGAAGCGGTAGAGCATGTGCCAGCTGAGCGAATCCGCGGTGGCGCGCACCCAGCCGGAGCCGAGGAACCCGGGGAAGCTGCCGGCGAGGTCCATCCCCTGCTGGGCCCAGTGGGTGGCGTCCGGGATTCGGGTGGGCTCGACCCGGCGGGTGACGGACACGGTGACGGAGGACGCAGGCTGCGCTTGTGGCGCTCCGGCGGCGTTCCCCGGAGACACGGAAGACATGGTTCCAGTATCGCCGCTGCGTGCACTCCTACCGTTGCCGTCTCGTTTCCGGCTCGTTGCGGGCGGCCGGGCACCCGCTTAGAAGATCATCGGGCGGTCGTCGTCCTCGCCGTCCAGGGCCAGCTCCACCACGACGGGAACATGGTCGCTGGGCGCGTCGCCCTTGCGTTCGCCCCGGTGGATGCTCGCCCCGGTGACCAGGTCGGCGAACGCCGGCGAGCCGAGGATGAAGTCGATCCGCAGGCCCTCGTTGCGCGGGAAACGCAGCTGCTTGTAGTCCCAGTAGGTGAAGCCCTCCGGAACCAGCGGGCGCACCACGTCGTGCAGCCCCGCGCCTTCGAAGGCCGCGAAGGCCGCGCGCTCAGGCGGCGAGATGTGCGTGGAGACCCCGGGGATCAGGGTGGGGTCGCCCACGTCACGCTCCAACGGGGCGACGTTCCAATCGCCCATCAGGGCCAGGGCCAGCTGCGGGTTCGCGGCGAGTTCCTGCCGCGCGTGCTCCTCGAGCCGGGCCAGCCAGTCCAGCTTGTAGGCGTAGTGCGGGTCGTCGAGGGACCGCCCGTTCGGCACGTACAGGCTCCACAGGCGCAGGTCGCCGACGGTGGCGCCGAGCGCACGCGCCTCGAGCGGCAGGCCGGGACCTTCCTCGCCCTTCTGGAAACCGGGCATCCCGGGGAAGGCGGTGGCGACATCCGTCAGTTCGTGACGGCTCGCGAACGCGACCCCGTTCCACTGGCTCAGGCCGTGGATGGCCAGCTCGTAACCGGCCTCTTCGAACTGATGGGCCGGGAACTGCTCCGGCTTGCACTTGATCTCCTGCATCGCGAGCACGTCGATGTCCTCGCGCACCATCCAATCGACCACCCGGTCGACGCGGGCTCGGATCGAATTGACGTTCCAGGTGGCGATGCGCATGCCCCCAGCCTATTTGACGGACACCGCACCGCCCGGGACGGGGATACTCGGAGACAGCAATGGCAGGATTGACGCACGACCAGAAGGCAGGGGTGGACCCATGACGGATTTGCAGATCGGCTACGCGGCGATGCTGGAGCAGTTCGCGCCGGCGGAGGCCGTTGCGCTCTCGGCCTACGCCGAGGAACACGGCTTCACCGGCGTGATGGCGGCGGACCACTTCCAGCCGTGGGTGCCCGCCCAGGGCCAGTCCTCGTTCGTCTGGAGCGTGCTCGCCGCGGTCGCCGAGCGCACCAAGGGCGACTTCGGCCCCGGCGTCACCGCGCCCACCTTCCGCTGGCACCCGGCGATGGTCGCCCAGGCCTCGGCCACGCTGGCGTCGATGTACCCGGGCCGGCACTGGCTCGGCCTCGGCTCCGGCGAGGCCCTCAACGAGCACATCGTCGGCGGCTACTGGCCCGAGGCCCCCGAACGCATCAACCGCATGTTCGAGGCCATCGAGATCATCTCGAAGCTGTTCACCGCGTCGATCGCCGGCAAGGACGTCAAGCACTCCGGCCAGTTCTTCAAACTCGAGTCGACCCGGCTCTGGACCATGCCGGAGGTTGCCCCCGAGATCCTCGTCGCGACCGCCGGGCCGGTCACCGCCAAGCGCGCGGGGCGGCAGGCCGACGGCCTGATCACGGTCGGAGCCCCGCTGGAGAAGATCTCGATGCTGTTCGGCAAGTTCGACGACGGCGCCCGCGACGCCGGCAAGGACCCGTCGACCATGCCCAAGGTGCTGCAACTGCACATGAGCTGGGCCGAGACCGACGAAGAGGCGATGACGAACGCGCTGCACGAATGGCCGAACGGCGGGATGAAGTTCCCGAAGGGGGACATCCGGTCGCCGTTCGAGTTCGAGCAGATGGCGAAGCTGGTGCGGCCGGAGGACTTCGAGGGGCGGATGATCATCTCGGCCGACCCCGACGACCACCGCGCCTACATCCAGAAGTTCGTCGACCTCGGCTTCGACCGGATCTACCTGCACAATGTGGGGCGCAACCAGCGCCAGTGGATCGACGTGTTCGGCGCATCCGTGCTGCCGAAGCTCGTGCGGTAGTGGCGCCCGACCCCACCGGGATGCACGTCTTCGTGCTCGCGGGCATCGGCGAGGTGCGGGCCGGTGACGACCTCGCCGCGCTCATTCTGGCCGCCGCCGAGTCGCCGGCCGCCCGTCTGGCGGACGGCGATATCCTCGCTGTGACCAGCAAAATTGTCTCCAAGGCCGAGGGGCGCCAGGTCGCCGCGACCGACCGGGAGCAGGCGATCACCGACGAGACCGTGCGCGTGGTCGCCACCCGCGTCTACCCGGGCGGGGTCACCCGCATCGTGGAGAACCGGCAGGGACTTGTGATGGCGGCGGCCGGCGTCGACGCGAGCAACACCGCCGACGGCACGGTGCTGCTGCTGCCCGTCGACCCGGATGCCTCCGCCCGCGCGCTCTGCACCGCCCTGCGCGCGCGCACCGGGCTGCGGCTCGGCGTGCTGATCACCGACACGGTCGGCCGCCCGTGGCGGGAGGGCCAGACCGACATTGCGATCGGCGCGGCTGGGGTGGCGGTGCTCGACGACCTGCGCGGCACGACGGATGCCTCCGGCCGGCAACTCGACGTCACCGTCGCCGCCGTCGCCGACGAGATCGCCGGCGCGGCCGACCTCGTCAAGGGCAAGACCAGCGGCAACCCCGTCGCCGTCGTGCGCGGGCTCGGCCGGCTGGTTGAGGCGCTGCAACTGCAGCAGGGGCCGGCGCCGCAGGATGCCGCGGGCGGCGCATCCGCTTTGCTGCGCCCGAGTGAGACCGACATGTTCCGGCTCGGCACCGCCGAAGCCGTGGCAGAGGGGTACGCGGCGGGCTATGCCGCCGGAATCGCCGCGGCACGCGCGGCGGGTCCCGTGGCGGAGCGGTCGGGGCGCGGCTAGCGCAGTGAGGCGGCGTGACGGCGCGCCGTGAGGCACCGAGCGCCCCACTGCGAGACGGCGTCGACGAGTACGGCAATCGACATGGGTGCCGTTGCTGTTTCCGGGGCGGAGCGCTAAGTTGAGGATTTTCTGCGCGAACCGTTGCCATTGACCCAGGTCTCCGCGACAACAGGCTCGGAAGCCCCACCGAACCACTTCACTCCGGTCGGCCTTCGAGCGTCCCAGACCTGGTCAAGAACTCGACGAAGCAGCGCTGAAACCTGGCATTCGCACTCTTGTCTTGTCCCGCAGGTCCCTGTCCGCCGTCACTCCCAACAACCGTCACTCCCAACAAAGGGGTTGTCTCGTGCACTCATCCAGAAAGTTCCACACCGTCGCCCTCGCGGGGCTGTCCGTGTTCGCACTGGCTGCCTGCGGGACTGGAACAGCAGCGACCCCCAACACGTCTGCAGGCACGGTGAGGGTGACACCGGCGGTCGCGGTCGTTCCGGCAACGATCGGATTCGGCGCGCTCAGTGGTACGGCGCAGGTCTCTCCCGGGAAGGATGAGGCGCGCTACCCGGCCGGCGCCGCCGGAAGCGGTGACCCGTACTTCCCCAACGCCGGCAACGGCGGGTACGACGTCCAGCACTACGACCTCGCTCTCCGTTACTCGCCGCCGGTGGACCCCACGGTGCTCACCGGCCGCCTGAGCGCCGTCGCGACCATCACACTTCGCGCGACGCAGGATCTACAGTCACTGAACTTCGACTTGCGCGGGCTCGACGTCACCTCGGTCCGGGTGGACGGCAAGGCGGCGGTACACGGGGATTCGCGCGGCAAAGACAGCGCCGAGTGGTCACAGATTCAGGACGATGCGAACCGATACTGGGAACTCACCGTCGGGCTGCTGCCGAAGCTCAAAGAAGGACGGACGACGACCATCGTCATTGAGTATGGCGGGATCACCGGGCGGCCGCTCGACACGACCGGTGCTCTCTACGGGTGGGTCACCACTGCTGACGGGGCCATGGTGGTCAATGAGCCCGACGGCGCGGCGACCTGGTATCCCGTGAACGACGACCCGCAAGACAAGGCAACGTACACCTTCCGGATCACGGTCCCGGCCGGTAAGACGGCTGTGGCGAACGGCCTGCCTGCAGGGGAGCCCCGTACCAAGGCCGGGTGGACGACCTGGACGTGGCGGGCAACGGACCCGATGTCCAGTTACCTGTCGACGGCGAGCGTCGGTGACTTCGCCATATCCCGCGACCCGAGTTCGGACCGTCTGCCCATCATCAATGCTGTCGACGATGGTGTCACGGGTGAGGCCCTCACAGAGACGACAGCGGCCCTCGCGCTACAGCCCCGGATGATCACCTTTCTGGAGGCCCAGTTCGGGCGATACCCGTTCGAGTCGTTCGGCGCGATTGTCGACGACGATTCGGTCGACTACGCGCTGGAAACCCAGACGCGTCCGGTCTACTCAGGGGTCGCGGACGAATACACGGTGGTGCACGAACTGGGTCACCAGTGGTTCGGCAACTCTGTCACCCCGTCAGATTGGAAGGACATCTGGCTGAACGAAGGCTGGGCGAGCTATATCGAGTGGCTGTGGGCCGAGCATCAAGGCACGGCCACAATTCCCGACCAGTTCGCCGACACCGTGGCATTTCTCGACGCAACCAACGGCTGGGCGCTCAACATCGCAGACCCGGGTCGCGACAATCTGTTCGCGAATCCGGTCTACCTGCGGGGAGCGGCCACCTTGTACGCGTTGCGCGCCAAGATCGGCGATGCCGCGTTCTTCGCCGGCGCCCGGTTGTGGCTCACCCGGTACAACGACTCGAATGCGACCACTGAGGACTTCGAAGCCGTGATGGAAAAGACCTCGGGCCAGCAACTCCACACCTTCTTCGACGACTGGCTGCGCGAAGGCGACCGCCCGGCAATGCCCCAGCCCCAAGCGCCGTCTCCGGCGAGGAGCGCTCAAGCAACCCAGGCGCCCGTCGGGTTCGCGGGTTCCCACGGCAGAGAAGGTCGGCCAGGCTCTCGTTGAGCTCCTCACGATCGAGAGCGGGCCGGCGCCGCCGGACTCCGGCGGATCTAGCCCGGCGACCGGAGGCATCCGCGGTGAAACCGACCCCACCGCCGACCGTCGGGATGGAGTTTTTCGCGACGCGCCGGTTGCCTCGGCGCGAATGGCGGCGAGTCGCGCAAATCTCCGTCTGAACCATCCTGCGTTGCGGCAGCTGCGGCCGGGCATGGCGCGACCCGGGGCATCCGGGCACGCCGTCGACGCGCTCGAGCGACGGCTCGGCGGAGGCCTGCGGTGAGCCCGGTGCTTCTCGCGAGCATCGCCGGGCTGGGCCGGGCCGACCCGCGACGGTAAACTTCGGGGCATGGAATCGGGGCAGTCGGCGCAGTGGGTGGCGGTCGTCCCGGTGAAGGGAAACCCGGACGCGAAGAGCCGGCTCGGCGACCGGCCCGACCGGCCCCGGCTGGCGGATGCCTTCGCCCTCGACACGGTCGCAGCGGTGCTCGCGGCACCGCGGGTGGGCCGGGTGCTGGTAGTCACGGCCGATGACGCCCTCGCCGCACGGTTGGCCGCCCTCGGGGCGGAGATCGTGCCGGAAGCAGCCGTGCCGGAAGCAGCCGTGCCCGTGACGGAACCGGCTGCCGGGGAGGGTTCCGGCGAGAGCGCCCGGCCTCCGGCCGGCCCGATGAACGCGGCGATCCGGCAGGGGCTGACCGCGGCGCGCACCCGGTTCCCGCGGGCGAACCTGCTGGTGCTGACCGGGGATCTCCCGGCCCTCACGCCCGCCGACGTCGAGCAGGCCCTCGCGCTCGCCGCCGGCCACGAGCGATCGATGGTTCCCGACGCCGCCGGAACCGGCACGACGACCCTGCTCGCGCTCGCCGGGGTGCCGGTCGAGCCCCGCTTCGGGCCGGGCTCGCGGGCGGCGCACGAGGCCGCCGGGCACGTTCCCCTGGAGATCCCGCCGGCCGCCGGCATCCGCAGCGACGTCGACACCGCCGCCGACCTGCTCGTCGCGGAGCGCCTCGGGCTCGGGGTGCACACGCGTCCCCTGGTCGCCGCCGACCCGGCCTCGATCGGGCGCTGACTCCGGGCGCCTGCTCCGGGCGCTGACGCTCCGGAATGGAGTTATTCGCGACACGCGGTGTTTCCGGGCGCGGATCGCGGCGCGTCCCGAGGATCTCCGCATCAAGCAGATTCGGACGCCGCGGAGAAAAGCGGATGCCGGCCGCGTCGGCTAGCGGCGGCATCCGTCTGGGGGCCGGGCTCAGATCGCGGCGGGGGCCGTCTTCTTCGCGCCGACCTGACCGGCCAGCGCCTCGAGCACCTCCGCGGGGGTCGCGGCGGCCTGGAGTGCGGCCCGGAAGGCGGGTTTCACCAGGGCGCGGGACAGCTGCGCGAGCACGGTGAGGTGCTCGGTGCCGGCCGCCGCCTCGGGAACGGCGATCATGAAGACCAGCGTGGCCGGGGAGCCGTCGACCGAATTCCAGTCGATGCCTGTCCTGCTGCGGGCGAAGGCGAGCACCGGGGCGCTCACCCCGTCGGACTTGGCGTGGGGGATCGCGATGCCGTCGCCGATGCCCGTCGTGCCATGCTCCTCGCGGGCGAAGGCCGCCTGGACGACACCGGCTTCGTCGGTGACGCGGCCGGTCGTGCTCATCAGGCCGGCGAGGGTGCGGATCAGCGCGTCCCGGCCGGTCTCGTCGACGTCGAGCACGATCGTGCGTTCGTCGATGTAGTCGAGCACCGTCTTCGTCACCGGAGGCACCGTCGCCGAAACGGGCTCGAGCTCGGCGGACCGGTTCGGGCCGGCGCCAGCGGAGACGGGACCGGACGCATCCGCATCAGACGCCCCCGCCCCTGCAGTCGCAGCCGCCGCGGCGTGGCGTGCCGCCGTGCGCGCGGAAATGCCGAGCAGCAGCACCGACACGAGGGCGGTGACGACGGCGCCGATGAGCAGCGCGGCGAAGTACATCGGCACCCCGGAGACGGCGCCGAAAACGGCGACGATCGGGCCGCCGTGCGGCACGGAGTCGGTGACGCCGAACAGGGCGGCGATGCCGCCGGCCACGGCTCCGCCGATCATGTTTGCCGGGATGACCTGCAGCGGCTTGGCGGCTGCGAGCGGGATGGCGCCCTCGGTGATGCCGAAGAAGCCCATGAACAGGGCGGCGATGCCGGCCTCCCGCTCGGGCTTGGAGAAGTAGCGGCCGCGGATCAGCGTGGCCAGGCCCATCCCGAGCGGCGGAACGGCGATCGCGGCGGCGACCATGCCCATCGGGGCGGGGTTGCCGGCCGCGATCAGGGCGCCGCCGAAGAGGAACGCGGTCTTGTTGATCGGGCCGCCCATGTCGAAGGCGACCATGGCGCCGAGGATCAGGCCGAGCACGATCACGCTGCCGCCCTGCAGGCCGGTGAGGAACGTGGTCATGCTGGAGAAGACCCAGCTGATCGGCTGGCCGAGGGCGAGCACGAAGGCGCCGCCGACGATCACGGTGGTGAGCACGGGGATCACGAGGATCGGCATGATCGGCCGGATGAAGCGGTGCACGGGGATCTTCTTGATGCCGAGGGCGACGAAGCCGACCAGGAAACCGGTGATGATGCCGCCGATGAAGCCGGCGCCGGACTCGGAGTTGTAGAAGGACCCGGTGGTGGCGATCCAGCCGCAGATCATGCCCGGGGCGAGTCCGGGCCTGTCGGCGATCGCGTAGGCGATGAACCCCGAGAGAATCGGCACCATCAGGGTGAAGCCGAGCACGCCGATCTGGTTGAACGTCAGCCAGAAGCTGCCCTCGGGGATGACGAGGCCCTTCGGGGTCGCCTCGCCGCCGAGGGAGAGCGAGATCGCGATCAGCAGCCCGCCGACCACGACGAACGGAATCATGTAGGAGACGCCGTTCATCAGGGCGCGGTACAGGGTGCCCCCGAAGTCGGCCCTGCCGGAGCTCGCGGTCCCGGAATCCCGGCCGTCGCCGGCGGCGGCCGGCCCTGCGGCCGACGGCCCCGCGGCGAGGGCGTCCCTGATCAGTGCGGCGGGGTGATGGATGCCGTCGGCGACCTTCGCGGAGACGATCCGCTTGCCCGCGAAGCGCGAGCGGTCGATCTTGGTGTCGGCGGCGATCACGACGGCGTCCGCACGATCGATGTCGTCCTGGCTGAAGGTACCCTCCACGCCGACCGAGCCGTGCGTCTCGACCTTCATCTCGTAGCCGAGCTCCGCCGCCGCGCTCTCCAGCTTCTCCGCCGCCATGTAGGTGTGCGCGATGCCGGTCGGGCAGGCCGTGATCCCGAGGATCAGGAGCCTTGGCGGGGCCGGGGGCGCGTTGGTGAGAAGTTCGGGCATGACGGGTTCGGGCATGGCTGAGAGGTCCCTCCGGGGCGAGGCCGACCGGAATCTCCGCGAACACCACAGCCCAAGTTCATAAGCTTAACTAAGCATATCATCCCCGAATGAGGGCCTCGCTGTCTGGTGCACGGACCGCCCGGGACGGGCGCTGCCGCTAAGGGATGGAGTTTTTCGCGACACGCCGGGTACCGTGGCGGGCGTCAGGGTGATTCGCGAAAAACTCCACCGCGGGGCGGGGCGGGGCGGAGCGGAGCGGGGTTCACGGGCGCGCGGCGCGGCCGAGCTGCAGCGCGTCCGCCGCGATTCGCGCGGTCGACGCCGCGTCACGCATCCAGAGCGGCACGGCCGCCCCGCGGATGCCGGCGGCCGCCAGCGCGGGCAGCGCCGCGGCATCCGTCTCGTCCACCAGCCAGGCGTCGAGCACGCCCCCGGCCGCGCGGGAGCCGTAGTGCAGGCCCACGGCCTCGGCCGCGGTCTCGACGCCGATCGTGCGCAGGCACGCGTCGGCCATGCCGCGCACGGCGGAGCCGGCGATGATCGGCGACACCCCGACGACCGGTGCCGCGGTGGCCCGGAGCGCCTCGCGGATGCCGGGGACGGCGAGGATCGTGCCCACCGAGACGACCGGGTTCGACGGCGGCAGGATGACCAGGTCGGCCTCCGCGAGGGCGGCGAGCACTCCGGGGGCAGGGGCGGCGTGCGGGAGCCCGACCTGCACGAACTCGGTGACCTCCACCTGGGAGCGGTAGCGCACCCACCACTCCTCGAAGTGGATCAGGTCGCCGGCCTCGTGCTCGTCGATCGCGGCGTCGAGCCGCACGTGGGTCTCCACCGGCTGGTCGCTCATCGGCAGCAGCCGGGCGCCCGGCTGCCAGCGCCGGCAAAGGAACTCGGTCGCCTCGGAGAGCGTCGCCCCGCCGCGGAGCAGGTCGCTGCGCACGATGTGGGTGGCCAGGTCGAGGTCGCCGAGGGTGAACCAGGACCAGCCGCGCCCGTAGGCGGCGATCTCGGCCGAGGTGCGGCGGGTCTCCTCCGGCCGGCCCCAGCCCTGTTCCTCGTTGATGCCGCCGCCGAGCGTGTACATCACGGTGTCGAGGTCGGGGCAGATGCGCAGGCCGTCGAGCCACATGTCGTCGCCGGTGTTCACGATCACGGTCACCGCCGTGTCGGGGGCGGCCCCGGAGAGGTGGTGCAGCAGGCCGCGGGTGAAGCGGGCGCCACCGATTCCGCCGGCGAGCACGGTGATGTTCTTCATGCGGATACGTCCTTCGTCGGGTCTGGGTCCGCGAGCTCAGCCCTCACGGCCCGCCCCACGAGTCGGCCCCGTCGAATTCGACGGAGATTTTGCTCCGGATTGCGGTTTTTGGCCTCTCCCGCGCCCGATGAACGAAAATCTCCGTCGAATTCGACGGGCGGATGAGGCTCTTCCGCGGCGGGGGAGAAGACGATCACCGGATGCCCGCCCCGCGGATGGGCGACGATGTCGCAGTCCACCCCGTAGACCTGGGCGATGGTCTCCGGCACGAGCACCTCGGCGGGGGTGCCGGCCGCGACGAGCCGCCCGCGGTGCAGCAGGAGGATCCGGTCGCAGTACGCGGCCGCGAGGTTCAGGTCGTGCAGGGCCATGATCGCCGTCAGCCCGAGCGAGCGCACCTGGCCGAGCAGGCCCAGCTGGGCGCTCACGTCGAGGTGGTTGGTGGGCTCGTCCAGCAGCAACAGGCTCGGCCGCTGCGCCAGCGCCCGGGCGATCTGCACCCGCTGCTGCTCCCCGCCGCTGAGGGTGTGCCAGAGCCGCGCGGCCAGCGCGCTGCCGCCGACCAGGGCCAGCGATTCCTCGGCCACCCGGTGGTCGTCCTCGCCGCCGAAGCCGCCGAGCAGTCGGCTCCGGTGCGGGATCCGGCCGAGCAGCACGACCTCGCGCACCGACAGGTCGACGCTCGGCGCCGCGCTCTGCTCGAGCAGGGCCACCCGCCGCGCCGTCTCCCGGCGGGTGAGGCCGTGCAGGGCGGTGCCGTCGAGTTCGACCTGGCCGCCCGCCGGGGTGTCGAGGCCCGCGATCAGCCGGAGCAGAGTGGACTTGCCGGCGCCGTTGGGGCCGAGCAGGCCGGTCACCGAGCCGGTCGGCAGCTGCGCCGACACTCCGTCGAGGATGGCCGTCCCGCCGATCCGGAACGACACCCGGTCGAGCCTCACGCCCATGCCGCGGCCCTCCGGCTCTTGATCAGCACGATGAAGACGGGCACGCCGATGAGCGCGGTGATGATGCCGACGGGCAGTTCACGCGGGTCGAAGACCGTGCGGGCGAGGGTGTCCGCCACGACGAGGAACAGGGCGCCGAAGACCACGGTCAACGGCAGCAGCCGACGGTGGCCTGGCCCGCTCAGCCCGCGCACGAGGTGCGGCAGGATCAACCCGACGAAACCGATCGCGCCGCTCACGGCGACCATGGCCCCGGTGAGCAGGGCGACCGCGCCGAGCAGCGCCCACCGGGTGGCGTTGACGTTGATGCCGAGGGAGGCAGCGGCCGTGTCGCCGAACGCGAACGCGTCCAACCGGGTGGCGGAGAGCACGATCCCGGTGCCCACGACCACGAGCGCGCTGCCCGAGATGAGCACGCTGGTCCAGGAGCTGCCGGCCAGCGAGCCCAGCAGCCAGTTGAGGATCTCCCGGTAGGAGTCGCCCTTGGCGGACCAGAAGATGACGAAGGATGTGCCGGCCGCCCCGAGCTGGGCGATCGCGAGTCCGGAGAGCACCGCCCGGCCGGGGGTGATGGTGCCGCCGACCCTGGCGATGCTCAGGGTGGCGACCAGGGCGGACAGTGCGCCGAGGAAGGCCGCGGCCGGCAGGGCGAAGGCGACGCCGAGGATGACGACGCAGACCGCGCCGAGCGACGCCCCGCTGGACAGGCCGAGCAGGTAGGGGTCGGCGAGCGGGTTGCGGGTGACGCTCTGCATCACGGCGCCGGAGAGCGCGAGCCCCGCACCGACCGCGGCCGCGGTGAGCACCCGCGGCAGGCGCAACTGCCAGACGATGGAGTCGGTCAGCGGCGGGACATCCGTCATTCCGGGCAGGCCCAGGTGGCCGCCGACGCTCGCGAGCACGTCGGCAAGCCCCACGTCGGCCGGGCCGACGGCGACGGCGGCGGCGCAGACGAGCAGCAGCGCCAGCACCGACGCAGCGACGAGGCCGAGGTAGCGCCCGCGCGCAACGGCCCGGCCTGCCGCCCGCGCCGTCGCCGCCCGTTCGTCCGCCGTCACGGCCTGTCCCCAGTCACGCGGTCTCCCGGCTACTTGGACTTCTGCTTGTCGAGCGCGGCCAGCTGGTCGATGGCCGACCCGGCGGCCTCCACGTTGCGGATGCCGGCCTCGGTGGCCGCGAACGGCAGCACGATGTAGCGCTTGTCCTTCACGGCAGCCAGCCCCTGGGTTGCCGGGTTCGACTCGAGCGTGGCGATCTTCGATGCCGCGGTGTTCCAGGTGGCGTCGACGAGCACGATCACGCCCGGGTTCGCGGCGATCACGGATTCCCAGCCCACCGAAGTCCAGGTGTCGTGCACGTCGGCGAACACGTTGGTCAGGCCGGCGGCCTTCATGATCATGGCGGGCGAGCCGATCCCGGCGCCGACGTAGGGGCTGTCGGTGCCGCTGGAGTACCAGAGCGCCGTGGTCTTCGCGTCGGCGGGGGCAAGGGCGGCCAGCGCCTTCTCCTGCGTTGAAACGAGCTTGTCCGCGGCATCAGCCCGGCCGAAGATGGCGCCGGCCTCGGCGATCTCGGCGAACACGGAGTCGAAGGTCAGCGGGTCGGGCATGTAGCCGGTGGCCTTGCACGCGGCGGGGGAGACGTAGCTGCCGATGCCGAGGCCCTCCAGCTGGCCGCGCTCGCCGACGCCGTCGGCGGTGAAGTTGGACTCCCAGCCGCCGTAGACGAAGTCGGGCGTGAGGGCCAGCACGGCCTCCTGGCCGGGCACGAAGTCACTGACCACGTTGAGGCCCTTCCCGGCCGGGGCCAGGGAGGCCGGCAGGGGCCCGTCGAGGAACGCCGAGCCGACGATCCGGTCGCCGAGGCCGAGCGCGAGCAGCAGTTCGGTGGTCGACGACTTGATCGTGACGATGCGCTTGGGCGCCGCAGCCACGGACACGGTGGTGCCGCAGTTTTCGAGCGTGACGGGGTACCCCGCCGGGGCTCCGGTCGCGCCGCCCTCGGAGTTCGCCCCGCCCGCGGCGCCGGTGCCGGCTCCGGCGCATCCGCCGAGCATCAGGGCGACGGATGCCGCGCCCGCGACGTAAAGAAGAGTACTTCGACGGTTCATGACAACCTCACGTTTCGAAACCGCCCCCGCCCTTCCGCGAGAGTGCACTTTTCGCCCTCAGGGAAGTGCTGAAGGGGCGAGAACTGCACTCTCGCGGCCAAGGGCGGGCGGCGGAGCGGGGGGAGCCGCGGGGGAGCGGCAGGGGTGGGGAGCGTGTGTGGGGGGACCTGCCGCCCAAGTCAGGGTTGGCACGACCGGTCAGAGCCAACCGGCGGTCTGGATCCAGCCTAGGCCCATCTCGTTTCGGGCGGGCGCGCACCGGGGGCGGGGAGGAGCGCGCCGGGTCCCGGGCGTCGGAGCACGGCGGCCAGGGCCCGCGCGACCTCCGTCACGTCGCCGTGGAGCGCCCCGGCGGTCACCCGGATGAACGCCTCCGGGCTGGCATCGGACAGGAACGGCGAGCCACCGGCCACCCGGATGCCCGAGGCCGCCAACTGCACGATGGCATCCCGTTCGTCGGCCACCGGAAGCCAGGTGTTGATGCCATCCGCCTGCCCGGTCGGCCAGCCAAGCGCGGTCAGAGCGTCGGCCAGGGCCTTCTGCCTCGCGAAGTAGATCCGTCTGGCCTCGGCGATCTGGGCGATGCTGTCGCCGTGGGTGAGCAGGTCGTGCAGGATCGACTGCAGCATCCGGCTCGTCCAGCCGGGCCCGAGCATCCGTCTGGCCACGATCCGGTCCACGAGCGCCGCCGGCCCGCCGAGGGCGGCGATGCGCAGATCGGGGCCGTGCGACTTCGAGTAGCTGCGCACGTGCAGCACCCGGCCGGGCAGCCAGCGGCCCAGGCTCACGTCGGGGGCCACGCTGATCTCGCCGGAGTGGTCGTCCTCGATCACGACGGTCTGCGCATTGCGCTTGTGCACGCCGAGCAGCCTCGCCAGCTCCTCGGCCCGGGCGAGCGGCATCGACGCCCCGGTCGGGTTGTGCGCGCGCGGCTGCAGGATGACCGCCACCGGCGACTGGGCGAGGGCGGCGGCGAAGGCGGCCGGCACGATCCCGTGGGTATCGACCGGCACCGGCAGGCGTTCGATGCCGAGCCGGTCCAGCAGATCGAAGAATGGCGGGAAGCCCGGGTCCTCCACGATGACCCGGTCGCCGAACCGGGCGACTACGTCGAGGCTGCGGGAGATGGCGTCGAGGGCGCCGTCGACGACCGTGATCGACTCGGCCGGGAACGGCCAGGATGCCCGCAGCACCGCGAGCAGCTCCGGGATCACCGGCAGTTCCTGGTAGAGGACGGTGCTGGCCCGCTGGGAGACCCGGGAGAGCGCCGGGCCGAGATCGGGCAGGAGCCGCGGGTCGGGCGTGCCCCGCGACAGGTCGATCCTGGCCTCGCGGTGGTAGCCGGCCATCGACTGGCTACGGGCCGGCAGCCAGCGCGGAGCGGCGTCGAGAACAAAGGTTCCGCTGCGGCCGCGGGAGACGATCAGCCCCACGGCGGAGAGCGCCTGCCAGGCGTGGCTGACCGTCGCCGGGCTCACCGCCAGGGCCGCCGCCAGCGCGCGCACGGTGGGCAGCCGGTCGCCGGGGGCGAGCCGGCCCGAGCTGATCAGGCGGCCGAGCGCGGCCGCGATCCCGGCGGGAGTGCGGTGCTCGACCTCGTCGATAACGGTTTGCATGACCCCTTGCCTCCGGCTGGTTTGGACGACAGGATGAGAACGCGTGCGTCACACACAGAAACAGAACTGAAATGTTTACGTCGAAGAATAACAAACACGGACAACGCAGTCCGATTCGACTCAACTGATTCGGCGATGCGACTCCCGGCCACAGGGCCAGCTCAGCGCCGAGCTCGATGTGGAGGCAAGGATGACCGGGGAAACCAGCACCACCGACGGGCGCACGATCGTGCGGGCCGCCATCACCCAGACCGACTGGACCGGCGACCAGGAATCGATGATCGCCAAGCACGAGGGATTCGTGCGCACGGCGGCCGAGGCCGGCGTGCAGGTGATCTGCTTCCAGGAGCTCTTCCACGGGCCGTACTTCGGCATCGTGCAGGACCCGAAGTACTACGACTACGCCCAGAGCGTTCCCGGCCCGCTGGTCGAGCGGTTCCAGAAGCTCGCCGCTGAGCACAAAATGGTGATCGTGCTCCCCGTCTACGAGGAGGAGCAGCCCGGCGTGCTCTACAACACCGCCGCCGTGATCGACGCCGACGGCAGCTACCTCGGCAAGTACCGCAAGCACCACATCCCGCACCTGCCCCAGTTCTGGGAGAAGTTCTACTTCCGCCCCGGCAACGGCGACTACCCCGTCTTCGACACCATGGTCGGCAGGATCGGCGTCTACATCTGCTACGACAGGCACTTCCCCGAGGGCTGGCGGGTGCTCGGCCTGAACGGCGCCGAGATCGTCTTCAACCCCTCGGCCACCAAGCCCGGCCTCTCCAACCGGCTCTGGGAGCTCGAGCAGCCGGCCGCCGCGGTCGCCAACCAGTACTACATCGGTGCGAACAACCGGATCGGCACCGAGAGCCGCGAGTTCGGCGACGAGGCGGTCACCTTCTACGGCAGCTCCTACTTCGTCGACCCGCGCGGCAACTACGTCGGCGAGGTGGCGTCGACGGATGCCACGGAGATCGTCATCCGCGACCTCGACCTCGGCGTCATCCGCGAGGTGCGCAACTCGTGGCAGTTCTACCGCGACCGCCGCCCCGACTCCTACGAGCCGATCGTCGAACCCTGAGCCCGGCCGAATAGGAGCGCACCATGACGACAACCCTCATCACCGGAGGCACCGTTGTGACTGCGACCGGCCGGTCCAGAGCCGACGTGCTCATCGACGGCGAGACGATCGCCGCGGTGCTGGCCCCCGGATCACTGCTGCTCGGCGCCGACCTGGCCTCCGGAGTCGACCGGGTGATCGACGCGACCGGCAAGTACGTGATCCCGGGCGGGATCGACGCGCACACCCACATGCAGCTGCCGTTCGGCGGCACCGCGGCATCCGATACCTTCGAGACCGGCACCCGCGCGGCCGCCTGGGGCGGAACCACCACGATCATCGACTTCGCGGTGCAGAGCTACGGCCAGCGCGTCTTCGACGGACTCGCCGCGTGGCACGAGAAGGCCGCCGGGAACTGCGCGATCGACTACGGGTTCCACCAGATCATCGGCGACCTCAACGCGGACTCCCTGCAGGCGATGGACGGGCTGCTCGCCGAGGGGGTCTCCAGCTTCAAACTGTTCATGGCCTACCCGGGCGTCTTCTACTCCGACGACGCGCAGATCCTCAAGGCGATGCAGAAGTCGGCCGAGACCGGGCTGATGACCATGATGCACGCCGAGAACGGGCCGGCGATCGACGTGCTCGTCGGCCAGCTGCTCGCAGAGGGCAAGACCGACCCGTACTATCACGGGGTCGCCCGGGCCTGGCAGCTCGAGGAGGAGGCCACCCACCGTGCGATCATGCTCGCCAACCTCACCGGCGCACCGCTCTACGTCGTGCACGTGAGCGCGAAGCAGGCCGTCGCCCAGCTCGCGGCCGCCCGCGACAACGGCCAGAACGTGTTCGGCGAAACCTGCCCGCAATACCTTTACCTCTCGCTCGAGGAGAACCTCGGCGCCCCCGGCTTCGAGGGTGCCAAATGGGTGTGTTCGACCCCGCTGCGCTCCCGGGCCGAGGGGCACCAGGAGCACCTCTGGCAGAGCCTGCGCACGAACGACCTGCAACTGGTCTCCACCGACCACTGCCCGTTCTGCATGAAGGGCCAGAAGGACCTAGGCCTCGGCGACTTCTCCAAAATCCCGAATGGGATCGGCTCGGTCGAGCACCGCCTCGACCTGCTCTACCAGGGTGTAGTCACCGGCCGGATCTCGCTCGAACGCTGGGTCGAGATCACCTCCACCACCCCGGCGCGCATGTTCGGCCTCTACGGGAAGAAGGGTGTGATCCAGCCCGGAGCGGATGCCGACATCGTCGTCTACGACCCGAACGGCCACACCTCCATCGGCTACGGCACCGACGAGTTCGGCGAGCCGACCGGTCGCAGCCACCACATGAACATGGACCATTCGGCCTGGGAGGGCTACGAGATCGACGGCCACGTCGACATCGTGCTCTCCCGCGGAAAGGTCGTCATCGCCGAGAACTCCTACCTCGGGGCCAAAGGCGACGGCCGGTTCGTCAAGCGCGGCCTGAGCCAGTACCTCATCTAGGGCAGGGGACAGCATGGATTTCGGAGCAGTACTCCAGACCAACCCGCCGTCGGCCCGCGTCGTGCAACTCGCCCAGCTCGCCGAGGTGCACGGCTTCAGCCACGTCTGGACCTTCGACTCGCACCTGCTCTGGCAGGAGCCCTATGTGATCCACAGCCGCATCCTCGCCGAGACCCGCAAGATCATGGTCGGCCCGATGGTGACCAACCCGGCCACCCGGGACTGGACCGTGACGGCGTCGACCTACGCCACCCTGAACGAAATGTACGGCAACCGCACCATCTGCGGCATCGGCCGCGGCGACTCCGCGGTGCGGGTCACCAACGGGGCACCCACCACGCTGAAGACGCTGCGCGAATCGATCCACGTCATCCGTGAACTGGCGAATTCGCGGGCGGTGGAGCACAACGGCGCCACCCTCCGGTTCCCGTGGAGCACGGGCTCCAGCCTCGAGGTGTGGGTGGCCGCCTACGGGCCGCTCGCGCTCAAGCTCGCCGGCGAGGTCGGCGACGGCTTCATCCTGCAGATGGCCGACCTCGACGTGGCCGAGTGGATGATCGGCACCGTGCGAGAGGCCGCGGCGAACGCGGGACGCGACCCGGAGTCGATCACCTTCTGCGTCGCCGCGCCGATGTACATCGGCGACGACTGGGAGCACATGCGCAACCAGTGCCGGTGGTTCGGCGGCATGGTCGGCAACCACGTCGCCGACATCGTCGCCAAGTACGGCACCGACTCCCCCGTGCCCAAGGCCCTCACCGACTACATCGCCGGCCGCAGCGGCTACGACTACAACCAGCACGGCCGAGCCGGCAACACGCATGCCGACTTCGTGCCCGACGAGATCGTGGACCGGTTCTGCCTGCTCGGCACGTCGAAGGACCACATCGAGAAGCTGCAGGCCCTCAAGGAACTCGGGGTCGACCAGTTCGCCGGCTACCTCCAGCACGACAACAAGGAGGAGACCCTGCGGGTCTACGGAGAGACCGTGATCCCTGCCCTCACCGACCCGATCGTGGCGAAGCTGTGACTGCGCCCCGCCGGTTCATCGTCGGCGCGCTCGGGCTGGTGCTGCTCGCCGGGCTCTGGGAGCTCTACAAGCTGCTCGGCCCGGCGGACGGCGTCGTGCTCGCCGGCGTCACCGTGCTGCCGCGCACCAGCGACCTGGCCATGCCGCACCTCTGGGTGATGGCCGGGCGGGCGCTCGAACCGGTCACCGGCGCCGGCAACGCCATGCCGCTCTGGCAGGCCGTCGTCGACGCCTCCCTGTTCACCCTCGGCATCTCCGCGGTCGGCTGGCTCGTCGGCGTCACCGTCGGCCTCGCCCTGGCGCTCCTGATGCATCGGTTCCGGCTGGCCGAGGCGGCCGTGCTGCCCTGGATCATCCTCAGCCAGACCGTGCCCCTGATCGCCCTGGCCCCGCTCGTGCGGCGCTGGGGAACCCAGATCCAGTTCGGCGCCTTCAGCTGGGAGAGCTGGATGTCGGTGGCCCTGATCGCCTCCTACCTCGCATTCTTCCCGGTCTCGGTCGGCGCCCTCCGGGGCCTCGGCTCACCCGACGCCAACCACGTCGACCTGATGCACTGCTACTCCGCCGGCTGGTGGAAGACCCTCTGGCGGCTGCGGCTGCCGGCGAGCGTCGGCTACCTGCTGCCCGCGTTGCGCCTCGCCGCGGCCAGCGCCGTGATCGGCAGCGTCGTCGCCGAGGTGTCGATCGGGCTCCGCGGCGGCATCGGCCGGATGATCGTCGAATACGCCGGCGCGGCCGGCGGCGACCCAGGCAAACCGTGGGCGCCGATCTTCGGCTCGGTGCTCGTCGGGCTCGTCGCCGCCGGGTTCGTCGGGCTGATCGGGCTCGGCCTCCGCCGGTTCCGGCGCGGGGAGGTCGCGGCGTGAGCGCGCCGGAACCGACCCCGCTGCCCGGCAGGAGGGCCGCGAGCCTGGCCGTGGACGTGCGCGGGGTGAGCCGTGTGTTCGCCGGCCGGAAGGGGGCATCCGTCACGGCCCTCGACTCCGTCAGCCTCACCGTGGCGCCCGGCGAGTTCGTCTCCCTGATCGGGCCGAGCGGCTGCGGCAAGAGCACCCTGCTGCGGCTGATCGCCGACCTCGACACCCCGACCACGGGCGAGATCCGGGTCTTCGGCAAACCGGCCAGGCAGGCCAGGATCGACCAGGACTACGGCATCGCCTTCCAGCAGGCCGGGCTGCTGCCCTGGCGCACCGTCAGCGGGAACATCGAACTGCCGCTCGAGCTGCACGGCGCCGACCGGGCGGCCCGTCGCACCCGCGCGGCCGAGCTGATCGAGCTGGTCGGGCTGTCGGAGTTCGCGGGCCACTACCCCGACCAGCTCTCCGGCGGCATGCAGCAGCGGGTGGCGATCGCCCGGTCGCTCGCGGAGAGCCCGAGCCTGCTGCTGATGGACGAACCGTTCGGCGCCCTCGACGAGATGACCCGGGAGCGGATGCAGAACGAGCTCGTGCGGATTTGCGCAGAGACGAGCGCCGCCGTGGTGTTCGTCACCCACTCCATTCCCGAGGCCGTCTTCCTCTCCAACCGGGTCGTCGTGTTGGAGCCGCGGCCGGGCCGCATCCGCGACGTCCTCCGGGTCGGCCTCGGCGAGACCGGGGAGCGCGGCGAGACCCTGCGCGAAGACGAGGAGTTCTTCCACGCCGTCAGCCAGGTGCGCGAGCTGCTGCACGGCGAGGCCCCCGCCGGGGCGAGGGGGGCCGAGGCCCGGTGAGCCAGGCATCCGTTCGGCAAGGCGGCGCCGGGCAGGCCCGCGCCAGGCAGGGCGGCGCCGGCGGGCCGGTGCGCACCGTGCTGGCGCCGATCCTGCTGGGCGTGGCCGTCGTGCTGCTCTGGCAGGGGGCGGTCACCCTGCTCGCCATCAAGCCGTTCATCCTGCCCGGGCCGCTGACGATCGCCGGCCAGTTCGGCGCGAACCTGCAGAACGTGGCCAACGGGATGTTCACCACCGGCCGGAACGCTCTCATCGGACTCCTGATCGGCACCGTGCTCGGGGTGCTGCTGGCGATCCTCGCCGCGCTCATGCGGCTGCTCGACGAAATGGCCGCGCCGATCGTCGCCGCCATCGCGGTCGTGCCGATCGTGGCGCTGGCCCCCGTGCTCTACACGATGTACGGCGCCGGCGCCGAGACCGCCCGGCAGTTCGTGGCGGCGCTCGCCGTGTTCGTGCCCGTGTACTTCAACACCCTCAAGGGGCTCCGGCAGGTGCGCCCCGTGCACCGCGACCTGATGCGGTCGTATGCGGCCACCAACTGGCAGGCCACCCGCACCGTGACCCTGCCGACCGCGCTGCCATTCGTGTTCACCGGCCTGCGGATCGCCTCCTCCCTTGCCGTCATCTCGGCGCTGATCGCCGAGTACTTCGGCGGCCCGGTCGGCGGCCTCGGCAAGTCGATCACCTCGTCGGCGTCGAGCAGCAACTACGGGCTGGCCTGGGCGTACGTGCTGGGCTCGATCCTGCTCGGCCTCCTCTTCTATTCCGCAGCGCTCATCGTCGAGAAGCTCGTCACCCGCCGGTCAGGCGGATAGGCGTCCGCCGCGTGCGCGCGGCGGTCGAAGCGCCACGACGCACCATCCACAACACAGTCAGGCAACCACTTCACGGAGGTAGACATGAAACACCGCACACGATGGCTGGGCACGATGGGCGCCCTCGCCGCCACCAGCGCCCTCGTCCTCACCGGCTGCAGCACCGGGACCACATCGACGACGTCGACCTCGGGTTCCGGCGTGGACCTCGTCCCGATCACCCTGCAGCTGCAGTGGGTCGCCCAGGCCCAGTTCGCCGGCTACTACGCGGCCGTCGACCAGGGCTTCTACAAAGACGAGGGGCTAGACGTCACCATCGCCGAGGGCGCCGCGGACATCGTGCCGCAGGACGTCCTCGCCGCCGGCGATGCCGACTACGCCATCTCCTGGGTGCCCAAGGTGCTCGGCTCCATCGAACAGGGCGCCGACATCACCGACGTCGCCCAGATCTTCGAACGCAGCGCCACCACCCAGATCTCGTTCAAGGACAAGGGCATCACCTCGCCCGCCGACCTCAAGGGCAAGAACGTCGGCAGCTGGGGCTACGGCAACGAGTGGGAGCTCTTCGCCGGGATGCAGAAGAGTGGGGTGCAGGTGGGCGACATCAGCCTCGTGCAGCAGGCCTTCGACATGAACGGATTCCTCTCCGGGGACATCGACGCGGCCCAGGCCATGACCTACAACGAATACGCCCAGGTGCTCGAGACCAAGAACCCGAAGACGGGGGAGCTCTACCAGCCCTCCGACCTCAATGTGATCGACTGGAATGACGAGGGCACGGCCATGCTGCAGGATGCGATCTGGGCCGACGCCGGAAAGCTCGCCTCCGACAAGGACTACGCCGCCAACACGGTCAAGTTCATCAAGGCGTCGATCAAGGGCTGGATCTACGCGGCCACCGACCCGGAGCAGGCGGCCGGGATCGTCACCGCTGCCGGGTCGCAGCTGCCGGCGGGACACCAGCTCTGGATGACCAACGAGGTCAACAAGCTGATCTGGCCGTCCACAAACGGGGTCGGCCTGATCGACGCGGCCGCCTGGAAGAACACCGTCGACATCGCGATGAACACCAAGAACGAGACCGGTGCCACCATCATCACCGCCGAACCGCCCAAGACGGCGTACTCGAATGAGTACGTGCAGAAGGCGCTCGACGAGCTGAAGGCGGACGGCGTCGACGTGATGGGCGCCGGCTGGAAGCCGATCACGGTCACGCTCACCGAGGGCGGCAAGTAGGCTCGCCCCACCGCCACTCAACGCCTCTCACCGCTGGGCCGGGTGGTCCACCGGACCACCCGGCCCAGCTCCCGACCTTCACTCCACGCATTTCCTTCACTCCACGCAATTTCCTTCACTCAACGCAGAGAAAGAACACGATATTCGTGAATGACACCACCGCCGCCAGCCTGAACGACCCCGCCTACGAGCTGGACCGGGCCTACGTCTTCCATTCCTGGTCGGCGCAGGCCGCCCTCGCACCGCTCGTGATCGCGGGCGGCAAGGGGTCCCGGGTCTGGGACTACGACGGGCGCAGCTACCTGGACTTCTCCAGCCAGCTTGTCAACGTGAACATCGGCCACCAGCATCCGGCCGTGACCCAGGCGATCATCGACCAGGCCGGCACGCTCGCCACCGTCGCGCCGTCGACCGCGAACCTGATGCGCGGCGAGGCCGCCAAACGCATCGTCGACCGCGCCCCGGCCCGCTTCAACAAGGTCTTCTTCACCAACGGCGGGGCGGATGCGATCGAGAACGCGATCCGGCTGGCCCGGCTGCACACCGGGCGGGACAAGGTGCTCTCCACCTACCGCTCGTACCACGGCAACACCGGGGCGGCGATCGTGGCGACCGGCGACTGGCGGCGCATCCCGAACGAATTCGCGCGCGGGCACGTTCACTTCTTCGGCCCGTACCTCTACCGCAGCGAGTTCTGGGCGACGACGCCCGAGCAGGAGTCGGAGCGTGCGCTGCGCCACCTCGAACGCATGATCCAGAGCGAAGGGCCGACCACGATCGCGGCCGTGCTGCTCGAATCGATCCCCGGCACGGCCGGGGTGCTCATGCCGCCGCCCGGCTACCTGGCCGGGGTGCGCGCGCTCTGCGACCGCTACGGGATCCTCCTGATCCTGGACGAGGTGATGGCCGGCTTCGGGCGCACCGGGCGGTGGTTCGCGTTCGAGGGCTTCGACGTGACCCCCGACCTGATCGCCTTCGCCAAGGGCGTCAACTCCGGCTATGTGCCCACCGGCGGGGTGATCATCTCCGAGTCGATCGCGAACGACTTCGAGACCACGGTCTTCCCCGGTGGGCTCACCTACAGCGGGCATCCGCTCGCGATGGCCTCGATCGTGGCCGCCCTCGACGCCATGGAGAACGAGGGCATCGTCGCCAACGCGGCCCGGATCGGGCGAGACCGGCTCGCGCCGGGCCTCGCGGAGCTGGCGGAGAAGCACCCGATCATCGGCGAGGTGCGCGGCGAGGGCGTGTTCTGGGCGCTGGAGCTCGTGGCCGACCGGGGCACCCGGGCACCGCTGAGCGGCGTCGTGATGGGCCGGATCAAGGCCGAGCTGCTCGCCCGCAACCTCCTGCCCTTCCTCGCCGACAACCGGATCCATGTCGTGCCGCCGTGCGTGGTCACCGACGACGAGGTCGCCGAGGCCCTCGCCATCTACGACGAGGTCCTCAGCCTCGACCTGCTCTGACCTGCCCGCCGCCGGCTCACCCACACCCACTCGACGAAGAGAAACGAAGGACAATGACCGATCTGCCCGTAATCACCCACTGGATCGACGGGGCGCCGTTCGACGGGACCTCGACCCGCAGCGCGCCGGTCTTCAACCCGGCCCTCGGCGCCGTCGCCAAGCACGTGCGCCTGGCCGGCGCCGTCGACGTCGACACCGCCGTCGCCTCCGCCCAGGCCGCCTACCCGGGGTGGCGGGACACCTCCCAGGCCCGGCGCCAGGGCGTCATGTTCACCTTCCGCGAGCTGCTCAACGCGCGCAAGGGCGAGCTGGCCGACATCCTGACCGCCGAACACGGCAAGGTGACCGCGGATGCCCTCGGCGAGATCGCGCGCGGGCTCGAGGTCGTCGAATTCGCCCTCGGCATGCCGCACCTGACCAAGGGCGAGTACTCGGAGAACGTGTCGACCGGTGTCGACGTGTACACGCTGCGCCAGCCGCTCGGTGTCGTGGGCATCATCAGCCCGTTCAACTTCCCGGCAATGGTACCGCTGTGGTTCTTCCCGATCGCGATCGCCGCCGGCAACACCGTGGTGCTCAAGCCGAGCGAGAAGGACCCGTCGGCGTCGAACTGGATGGCCGCCCTGATGACCGAGGCCGGCCTGCCCGCCGGCGTGCTCAACGTCGTGCACGGCGACAAGGAGGCGGTCGACGCCCTGCTCGTGCACCCCGACGTGCAGGCGATCTCCTTCGTCGGCTCCACCCCGATCGCCAAGTACATCTACGAGACCGCGGCGCACCACGGCAAGCGCGTGCAGGCCCTCGGCGGCGCCAAGAACCACATGCTCGTGCTGCCGGACGCCGACCTCGACCTGGCCGCGGATGCCGCGGTCAACGCCGGTTTCGGCTCGGCCGGTGAGCGGTGCATGGCGATCAGCGTCGTGGTGGCCGTAGAACCGGTCGCCGACGAGCTGGTCGCGAAGATCACCGAGCGGCTGAAGGGGCTCAGGGTCGGCGACGGCATGCGCGGCTGCGATATGGGGCCGCTGATCACCAAGGCCCACCGAGACAAGGTCGCCTCCTACATCGACGTGGCCCGCACCGACGGTGCCGAGGTCGTCGTGGACGGGCGCGGCATCGAGGTGGACGGTGACGCATCCGGATTCTGGCTCGGCCCTACCCTGTTCGACCGGGTCGGCACCGACTCGGATGTCTACCTCGACGAGATCTTCGGCCCGGTGCTCTCGATCGTGCGGGTGGGCAGCTACACCGAGGGGCTCACCCTGATCAACCGGAGCCGCTACGGCAACGGCACCGCGATCTTCACCAACGACGGCGGCGCCGCCCGGCGCTTCCAGAACGAGGTGCAGGTCGGCATGGTCGGCATCAACGTGCCGATCCCGGTGCCGGTGGCGTACCACTCGTTCGGCGGCTGGAAGGACTCCCTCTTCGGCGACGCGAAGGCCTACGGCCCGGCCGGGATCGCGTTCTACACCCGGGAGAAGGCCATCACCAGCCGTTGGCTCGACCCCAGCCACGGCGGCATCAACCTCGGCTTCCCCCAGAACGCCTAGCCCGCCCACCGCCCGCCTCCATCCCGCACTCGCGCGGGTGGGGGTGGGCGGCTATGGGGTTGGGGAGGGCGGCGGGGTCGCCGAGGTGTGCTCGGCCTGCACCCGCTCGGCCTCGGCCCGCAGCACGTCGACGACCGTGCGCACGGCGAGGCGCTCGGCCCGGTCGGGGCGCATCAGCGCCACGATCTGCCGCTCGGCGTCGACCCCGCGCAGCGGCTTGAGCACGAGCTTGCCCGGCTGGTCGCCACCCCAGGTGTAGCGCGGCACGAGCGCGATGCCCAGGCCCGCCATCACGAACGCCTCGATCAGCCGCATGTCCGCGAAGCGCTGTGCCACCAGCGCCTGCCCGCCGCCCTGCTGTTCGATCTGGTGCAGGATGCGTTCGAACGGGTAGCCGTCCGGCGCGCCGATCCAGGTCTCGCCGACGACGTCGGCCGGCCCGATCCAGGCCCGGGCGGCCAGGCGGTGGTCGGCCGGCAGCCCCACGTCGAGCGGCTCGGTCATCAGCGGAACCACGGTCAGTCCCCGCCCGCCCCAGGGCAGCTGCCCGCGCAGGCTGTAGGCGAGCACGATGTCGAAGTCGGCGGTCAGCGCGGGGAAGTCGCTCAGCTCCGGGTCCTTGTCGGTGCAGTTCACGACCAGGCCCGGCACCGACGCGATCTGCCGCAGCGCGCCCGGCAACAACATCTCGCCCGCGGTCGGAAACGTCACCAGGCTCACCTCGCCGGTGGCGTGGTTGCGGAACTCGTCCCACACCGCGTTCGCCCGGGCGAGGGCGACCGCGACATCGGTCGCGCTGCGGGCCAGCGCGCGCCCGGCATCCGTCAGGATCAGGCCACGGCCGCTGCGCTCGGTGAGCGGCAAACCGGCCTCCCGTTCGAGCACCTTGAGCTGCTGCGACACCGCCGACGGCGTGCGGTGGGTGGCCCGTGCGACAGCGGTGATGCTGCGGCGTTCGGCCAGTTCCCTGAGCAATTCGAGCCTCTGTACATCCATGTAGTCAAGCTTCACACTCATTGCAGAACAATGCGATTGTGCTGCACTGTCAATAGTGGTCGAATTAACGCGTCGAACTCGTGCAATGGTGCCTCCGTCTCCCCGACATCAACCTCCATTCTCGAAAGGTACGACCGTGTTCGTTCTCCTCGCCGTTCTCGTTCTCATTGTTCTCTCCTCCGCTGCGGCCGTCGTCGTCGACGTGCAGAAGGACGGCTACCGTCGTCTTCCCGAGCGCAAGCTCGTTCGCAGCTTCTGAACCGTCGGAACCCCCGCCGGGAACCCCGCGGGGCCGCCGACCGGCCGATGGCCTAAAGTTGGACTGTGAAAGACACTCGCCAGCAGCTCATCGACCACATCTCGGCCGAGGCCGTCTTCCACGGTGATTTCACCCTCACCAGCGGCAAGAAGGCCACGTACTACGTCGACCTCCGCAAGGTGAGCCTCGACCACCGGGTCTCCCCGCTGATCGGCCAGGTCATGCTCGATCTCATCGCTGAGATCCCGAACGTGGCCGCCGTCGGCGGGATGACCATGGGCGCCGACCCCGTCGCCGCCGCGATCCTGCACCAGGGGGTCGCCCGCGGCCTGGCCTACGACGCCTTCGTCGTGCGCAAGGAACCCAAGGACCACGGCCGCGGCCGCCAGGTGGAGGGCCCCGACCTGGCCGGCAAGCGCGTGATCGTGCTCGAAGACACCTCCACGACCGGCGGCTCCCCGCTGGCCGCGATCGAGGCGCTGAAGAAGGTCGGCGCCATCATCGCCGGCGTCGCCGTGGTCGTCGACCGGGACACCGGCGCGCGCGAAGTGATCGAGGCCGCCGGCTACCCGTATTACGCCGCCATCGGCCTTGAGGACCTGGGGCTCCGCTGATGCCCGACAAAGACGGGCAGGGCGAAGACGGAGTCGACTGGCTCGCCGCCCAACTCGGCGGCGGAGCCAAGCCGGCCAACCCCGACGAGTTCGTTCCCCGCAAGGGTGCGCCCCTTCGTTCGAAGGACACCCCCGCGGCGCCCGCCGACCCTGCCCCGAAGCCGGCCGGCTTCCTCTGGGGTCTGAAACCCACCACCGAGACCGACCCCCACCTGGCGTCGACGGATGCCGCAACTCCCGCCGCCACGCCGGCCACCCCCGCGCCCGTCCCGGCCGACGCGGCGCCGCGTCCCGCCCGCGACGCGGAGCCTGCCGCCGGCCATCGGGTCGAGCCGCTCACCCCCGCCCAGCCGGCGGACCTCACTCCCGCGGCCCCCACCCCTGCCCGGACCCCCGGGCACGCCCCACTCGTGCCCGAAGCGAACGTCCGTCCCGAGGTGCCCGCGCCCGCTTCGCCTGCCGCCGCACCGGCCGCGCCTGCCCCCGCCGTGCCCGCCCGCTCGGAGGCCGACCTCGAGCCTGCGCCGTGGTGGACGACCCCGGCCCAATCCCCACTCGTGCCCACTGCCGAGGAGACGGCCGACGCGCTCCGCGCGGGCGCCCACGCCGCGCCGGTTGCCGCGACCCCGTCCCCGCTGCCGATCCCCGCGACTGCCCCCACCCCCGCGCTTCGGCGGTTCCGGGCGCGCGCCGCCGCCCCCGCTCCGCTGGAGGCCGAGACCCCGGCCCCCGAGACCCCGGCGATTCCCGCGCCGCTCATCGAGCCCGCGCCGACCATTGCCATGGCGGCCCAGCCCGATGCGACCCCGCCCGACGCGGCCGAGCCGCACGGGACCCCGCCCGACCTGACGACTCGCGCAGTCGCCGAGCCCGAAGCGATCCTGCCCGAGACCCGCCAGGCCCGTAGGCTGGCAGAGGCGGCCGGGACGGACCAGCCGCCGACGCCGGCCCCGAGCGTGGCACCCACCGTGGCCATTCCGGCCGGACCCGCGGCATCCGCCGGCCCGGCCGGCCCGGACGCCCCCGGTCGCCGCCGCGGACCCGGCGGCCGGTCGCCATCGCGCACGGGCGTGTTCGGCGGGCTGCCTCCCCGCCTGGTCTGGATCGCCGGCGCACTACTCGCCGTGATCGTGCTGGTCGGCCTCTTCTTCCTCGGCCGCCAACTCGTCGGCGGCATCGCCCCGGCCGCCGTGGCCACGTCCAGCGCGGCCGCGACCCCGACCCCCACGCCGACCCCCACGGCCGCCCCGGAGCCCACCGGCCCCCAGCCGGTCGGCGTGCACAAGTGGAACACCCTCTTCGGCGGCGAATGCCTGCAGCCGTACGTGTCGCCGTGGGAGGAGGACTTCACCGTCGCCGACTGCGCCGCCCCGCACGCCGCCCAGCTGGTCTACCGGGGAACCTTCCCCGGGGATGCCGCCGCCGCGTTCCCCGGTGAGGAAGCCCTGGCCTCGCAGATCAACCTGCTCTGCAGCGCGACCGGCGTGATCGACCTGGCCGCAGCCGCCGAGTTCGCCGACGTGCAGGTGCAGGGCAGCTACCCGATCACCGCGGAACAGTGGGCGAAGGGCCCGCACTACTACTACTGCTTCGTCAACCGGTCAGGCGGCGAGGCGCTCTCCACGAGCGTCGCCGGCCCCGGACCGGCCCCCGCCGGCTGACGAGGACCGCCGGCTGTCGAGGCGCGTCAGCTGTCGAGGCCCGTCAGCGCTAGACCTCGTCCGACAGCAACGGTTCGCGGGCGACGAGCTCGTGCACGCCCGAGATGATCTCGTCGGGGCGGAACGGGTAGCGGCGCACCTCGGCCTCGTCGCTGATGCCGGTCATCACCAGGATCGTGTGCAGCCCGGCCTCGATCCCGGCGACGATGTCGGTGTCCATCCGGTCGCCGATCATGGCCGTGTTCTCCGAATGCGCGCCGATCTTGTTCATCGCCGAGCGGAACATCATCGGGTTGGGCTTGCCGACGACATACGGCTCCATCCCGGTCGCCTTCGAGATGAGGGCGGCGATCGCGCCCGTCGCCGGCATCGGGCCATCGGCGCTGGGGCCGGTCGCATCCGGGTTGGTCGCGATGAAGCGGGCACCGGCCAGCAGCA
The DNA here is from genome assembly GCF_004402495.1 of Cryobacterium sp. HLT2-28. Classification (GTDB taxonomy): domain Bacteria; phylum Actinomycetota; class Actinomycetes; order Actinomycetales; family Microbacteriaceae; genus Cryobacterium; species Cryobacterium mannosilyticum. The sequence goes on from NZ_SOFH01000002.1 coordinate 86,223, forward strand.
GGCGGATCGCCTTGGTGATCGCCTCGAACGAGTAGTTGCGGGTCTCCCCGACGACGACATAGTCGGGGTTCGTCTCGGTCATGATGAAGCCGGCCTCGTGCAGCGCGGTCGTCAGGCCCACCTCGCCGATCACGAAGGCGGTGCCACCCGGCGCCTGCGACTTGAGGAAGTCGGCGGTGGCGAGGGCGGAGGTCCAGATCCGCTCCTCCGGCACGATCAGGCCGGACGCGCGGAGGCGGGCGCTCAGGTCTCGCGGGGTGAAGATGGAGTTGTTGGTGAGCACGAGGAACGGCGTTCCGGCGTCGGTCCAGTTCTGGATCAGTTCGGCCGCACCGGGCAGCGGGCTGTTCTCGTGCACGAGCACACCGTCCATGTCGGTGAGCCAGCATTCGATCTCGTCGCGGCGTGTCATTGGGCGCTCCTCAGGGTCGACCCAAGCCTAGCCGGGGCGGGTTTCCGGGCGGTTACACCGTCAGCCAGATCGACGCGGCGGCATCGGGGTGCAACGGCCGGATGCGCCCGCCCGGCAGGCGCACCGCGCCCGCCTCGAGCACGGTCAGGGCGCTGCCCGGCCCGATCGACTCGGCGGCGAGATCGCGCAGGATTCCCGGGTCGCGGTCGCTGATCCGCAGCACCGTCCCCGCGTGGCCCGGCGCGGCATCCGCCAGCAGGATCGCGGGCCCGCGCACCAGGCTGCCGTCGGCGGCGGGGATCAGGTCGCCGTGCGGGTCGGCGCCCGGTCGGCCGAGCCGCTCGTCGATCGCTTCGAGCAGCCGGTCGGAGAGCGCGTGCTCGAGCACCTCCGCCTCGTCGTGCACCTGGTCCCAGGCATAGCCCATCTCGCGCACGAGCCAGGTTTCGACCAGGCGGTGCCGGCGCACCACCGCGCTCGCGCCGAGGAAACCCGCCCGGGTGAGCCGGAGCGGCCCGTACGGCACATGCGTGATCAGCCCGGCCGCGGCGAGCTTCTTCACCATCTCAGTGACGGATGACGGCGCCACCCCGAGGCGCGAGGCGAGCACCGAGGGGGTGATCGGCTCCGGCTGCCATTCGGTGTGCGCGTAGATGGTCTTGAGGTAGTCCTCCACAGCGGGGGTGGACACTGCCGTGGGCCGCCTGGTCATCCGGATCCCGGCCTCAGGCGCCGGTGAAGATCAGCACGAGCAGCACCACATTCAGGGCGACGAGCAGCACGGCGGCGACGATGCCGGCGGCGGTGGTGAACCACCGGTTCGTGTAATCGCCGAGCACGTCCCGGCGGGAGGTCAGCCAGATCAGGGGGATCAGAGCGAACGGGATGCCGAAGGAGAGCACCACCTGGCTGAGCACGAGGGCGAGGGTGGGGTCGAAGCCCAGCCCGAGGATGAGCAGGGCGGGGATGAGCGTGACCAGGCGGCGCAGCAGCAGGGGAACGCGGATGTGGAGCAGGCCGTGCATGATCTCCGCGCCGGCATACGCGCCGACCGACGTCGACGCGAGCCCGGATGCGAGCAGCCCCACCGCGAACAAGGTCGCGACGAGAGGGCCGAGGTTGGCCTGCAGGGCGGCGTAGGCTCCGGGCAGGCTGTCCGTTCCGGGCGCGCCCTGCAGGGCGGACGCGGCGAGCAGGAGCAGGGCCAGGTTCACGGTGCCGGCGATCGCCATGGCGATCGAGACATCCCACCTGGTCGCCCAGAGCAGCCGGCGAGTCGCCGTCGACCCGACGATGTCGGGGAACCGGTCCCTGGCCAGGGCCGAGTGGGCGTAGATGGCGTGCGGCATGATCGTGGCGCCCAGGATCGACGCGGCGAGGAGCACGGAGTTGGCACCCTCGAAGCGGGGCACCAGCCCGCCCGCGACCCCGGCGGCATCCGGCGGGGCGAAGAAGACGCCGGCGGTGAAGCCGACGGCGATGATCAGGAGCAGCGCCAGCACGACCTTTTCGAAGCTGCGCGGACCGCGGCGGGTCTGCACCGTGAGCACGAGCATCGAGATGACGCCCGTGATGATCCCGCCGGCCAGCAGGGGGAGGCCGAACAGGAGGTAGAGGGCGACCGCGCCGCCGATGATCTCGGCCAGGTCGGTGGCCATCGCCACCAGTTCGGCCTGCATCCAGTACAGCCTCCGCCCGAGCGGCCTCCGCAGCCGCGCCCCGAGGATCTCCGGCAGGCTCGAGCCGGTGACGATCCCGAGTTTCGCCGAGAGGTACTGGATCAGCCAGGCCATCAGGTTGCCGGCGATGACCACCCAGACCAGCAGGTAGCCGAAGCGCGCCCCGGCCGTCATGTTGCTCGCGACATTGCCGGGGTCGAGGTAGGCCACGCCCGCCACGAGGGCCGGTCCGAGCAGCCAGAGCAGGCGAGTGGATGCGATGGTGGCGGGTTGCGCGCCGACCGGCGCCTGCGTCGTCCCAGATTTAGGCATACCGAAATCATAGCCTCGCGGCGGCCCTCCGCCGCTCCCGAGATCGCCTCTTTCGGTCGAAACCGACCCGCGCGCCGGTCGGTCTCGACCGAAACGGCAGATCTCGACGAAGAGGGGAGTCGGGCAGGGGGCCGGCCGGGCCGGGATACGGTTACAGGGTGACTGAATCGCTCAACCCGACGCCCGAGCTCTCGACCCATGGCGTCGGCCCCTGGCAGGGCGATCTCCCCGAGGAGTCGTTCTACGACCCGGAGCTGCTCGAGCACGGCGACACCCGCAACGTGATCGACCGGTACCGGTACTGGTCGATGGCGGCGATCGTGGCCGACCTGGACGAGAAGCGGCATCCGTTCCACGTCGCCATCGAGAACTGGCAGCACGACATGAACATCGGTTCGATCGTGCGCAGCGCCAACGCGTTCGCCGCCGACACCGTGCACATCATCGGCCGCAAGCGCTGGAACAAGCGCGGCGCGATGGTCACCGACCGCTACCAGCACGTGCTGCACCACCCGGACGTCGCGGCCTTCGTCGCCTGGGCCGCCGGCGAGGAACTGCCGATCATCGCCATCGACAACGTGCCGGGCAGCGTCATCATTGAAACCTTCCGCTTCCCGGAGCGCTGCGTGCTGCTCTTCGGGCAGGAGGGCCCAGGTCTCTCCGAGGAGGCGATCGCCGCCGCCGACGCCGTCGTGGAGATCAGCCAGTTCGGCTCGACCCGGTCGATCAACGCGTCGGCGGCGGCCGCCGTGACCATGCACGACTGGGTGCTCCAGCACCTGTTCTGAGCCGCGTCGCCGTCGGCCTGACCCTCGGCGCGATCCTCGTGCTGCTCCTCGGCGCGATGCTGCTCCTGGTCGCCCGAAAGAGGCGAGGCATCCGCCGCGGATAGGGGCTAGCGTGGGGTCATGACTGAGATCACTGACGATCTGCCCGCCCGACTGCTCCACGAGGAGCAGGAGGGCTGGCAGGCGATCCTCGCCGGCCGAGGCGGAGAGTATTACCGCCGCACGATGACCAGGGATGCGCTCCTGATCCTGCCCGGGCGGGTCATCACCCGGGACCAGGTGATGGCGGCGTTCGCGGCCGCCGCCCCGGTCGACAGCTACCAGCTGCGCGAGCCCGCCGTGATCCGGATCAACGACCACGCCGGCATCCTCGTCTATCGCCTCGTCGCCCACCGCGGAGAGACCACGACCGAGGTGAACGCGGCCACGACCTACGTCTTCGCCGACGGCGGCTGGTGCGTCGCCGCCCACCAGCAGACCGCGATCTGAGCCCTCCGCCGGGGCCCGAACAAGGCCTTCCGGCAGGGTTGTGGACCCTCCGGCCGCAGGCTAGCGTGGCGAATAGGTACACATCGTGAGAAGGGACTCCGACCATGGCTGACTTCGGAAATGAGGGGCTGGCGGAGCTGTATCGCCGGCCCGGTTCGGTCTCGACGGTCTACGTGGATGTCACCCAGACCGGCGAGGATCCGCGTCGCACGTCCACCATCCGGCACCGCACCCTGCGCGAGTCGTTGGCCGCCGCGGGAGCGCCGTCCGGTGACGCGGACACGATCGTCGAACTGGTCGAGGAACCGCCGGGCGTTCCCGGCAAGGTCAGCCGGCTGATGATCGTGCGCGACGGCAAGGTCGAGTTCAACGAGGTGCTGCCGGGGGAGCCCCTGGGCGAGTTGATGGCATCCTACGGCCCCGTTCCCAGCCTGATCCCGCTGTTCACCCAGCGCCCCCGGGACCTGAGCTACGTAGTCGCCGAGGTCGGTCGCGACGGCGGCGAGATCCGGCTGTTCCGGCTGAGCCAGGCCGACCCGGTGGCCGAGGAAGACGTGCAGGGCGACACCGAGTACATCACCAAGGTGCAGGTCGGCTTCCTGTCCAACTCGCGCTACCAGCGCGACACCGAGGAGATCTGGAAGCGCAACGAGGGCCAGGTGGCGGACGCCATCGACGAAATCGTGCGCGACAGCGGCGCGGAACTCCTGGTCGTGACCGGGGACGTGCGCGCCCGCCAGCTCCTCGTCGCCCAGCTTGCCCCCGCGACAAGGGACATCCTCGCCGTGGTGCCGACGAACACCCGGCCGGGCGGCGCGACGACCCGTGAACTGGAAGAAGACCTCGACCGGCACCTCGCGTCGATTCTCGCCCAGGACGAATACGACGCCCTCGAACGCCTGGAGTCCGGGCGGGGCGAGGGGCTGGCCGAGATCGACTTCGCCGCGGTGGTGCGGTCGCTCCAGCAGGGCCAGGTCGAGGTGCTCATCCTCGACCCGGCCGGCCTGTCCGGGACCACCCTGATCGCGCTCGACCGGGAACCGTGGGTCGCCGCCTCGTCGGCGGATGCCCTCGGCGCCGGCGAGCTCGGCGAGGTCGCCGCCGCGGACGCCCTGGCCAGGGCCGCCACCCTCACCGACGCCCGGGTGGTGGTCGTGTCGCACGGCGAGCTTCGGGGCGACTCCACCGCCGCGGCACTGCTGCGCTGGTCGACCCTTCCGGCCGCACCCGAGACGGAGTGAGAGGGGACGCCCCTCACCCTCACCGGTGTTCGCGGCGCCAGACAAGTTTCAGGCCCGACCAGTCCTCGTCCAGCGCCGCGACCTTGACGTCGACGAGCCCGATGGTCAGTGCGCTGTCCCGAATGAGGTTCTCGGTCATCTCGCTCCGGTGACCGGCCGCCTTCCGCGGCCAGGCGATCCACACCATGCCGGCCGGCCGGATCCGCTCCGCCAGCGCCGGCAGCTCGGCGATGAAGGCCGCCGGGTCGGTGTGGAACGCCAGGATCACCGCGGCAGGGGCATCCGTCTCACCGGTCAGCCAGTCGATGCGCACTGGCGCGTCCGGAACCATCCACCCGGCCGGCGCGTGCAGCAGTTGCACCGCGTCACCCGCCCGGAGCCCGAGCTTCCTCCACAGCGGAGTACCCGAATAGCCGCCCATCCGCACAGGATACCCGGCTCACCCGATGACCGCACTCTCGCGGGCGGGGATGGCGCCGGCGCCGGGGTCGTCCAGTAATCCACTGACTCGTCAGTACAAGTACAAGGGTTCCCAGCGGACTGGCGGTTTGCGCACCGACCGGAATCCGACCTATACTGACTGGTCAGTATAAAAAGGAAAGAGGTTCGACGTGCAGTCGACTGTGTGGGCGGACGACCTGGCCCTGGAATTCAAACGCGGAGCGGTCTACGGCCCGCTGAGCTTCGAGGTCGGCGACGGCCTCACCGTGCTCTGCGGGCCGTCCGGCAGCGGGCGCACCAGCCTCATGCTCACCCTGGCCGGCCGGATGAAGCCGACCAGCGGAAGCCTGACCGTGCTCGGCCAGGAGCTGCCGCGCCGCGCCCGCCGGGTGCAGAAACGCACCGGCATCTCCGGCTTCCACGACATCGACAACCTCGAAGACTCGGTCACGGTCGGCGCGGCGATCCGCGAACGCGAGGCCTGGGTGTCGCCCTGGTGGGCGTTCATCCGCGCGGTCGACGACACCGAGGTGCGGCGGGTCTGCGCCGCCGTCTTCGGAGACGTGCCGATGCCCGCCGCGGACGCCGTCATCTGGGACCTCGACGAGGTGCAGACCGTGCTCCTCCGGGCCGCCCTCGCCCTGATGAACGAGCCGAGCATCCTCTTCTTCGACCAGGTCGAGCAGGTGCACTCTGCCGAATCCCGCCGCATCCTCTGGCAGCGCCTCGCCGCCCTCGTCGAGGGCGGCACCTGCGTGATCGCCTCCGCCACCGCGCCGGACACCGAACTGTGGTCCGAACTCGGCATCGAACCGACCGTCATTCTCATGAACAAGGAAAACCGCTGAATGTTCGCCTTCCTCTCCTCCGGCACCGAGCTGCACCGCTTCGGCAAGGGCAAGATGCCCAAGATCGCCCTCGTCGTGCTCATGTTCATCCCCCTCATCTACGGGGCGCTCTATCTCTGGGCCTTCTGGGCGCCCAATGACGCCATGGACAATCTGCCCGTCGCCCTCGTGAACGCGGATGCCGGCGCCAGCCGCGACGGCAAGCCGATCACCGCGGGCAAGGACCTCGTCGACCAACTCGTCGACGGGCACGACCTCGGCTGGACGGTGACCAGCGCGAAGGATGCGACCGCCGGCGTGAAGGACGGCGACTACTACTTCGCCGTGACCATCCCGCGCAACTTCTCCGCCAGCGCGGTCTCCGCCGGCACGGACAATCCGACCTCCGCGGTGGTCCAGGTCGACTACAACGACAGCAACAGCTTCCTCGCCACCACGATGGGCAAGCAGGCGATGGTGCAGCTGCGCGACGCGGTGGCCGAGAAGATCGGCGACCAGACCGTCAACGCGCTGCTGGTGGGCGTGAACGACGCCGGCACCGGCATCCGCTCGGCCGCGACCGGGGCCCAGACCCTCGCCGACGGCCTCTCCACAGCAGAGGAGGGCACCGGCGCGCTCAGCGAAGGGCTCGGCTCCCTCTCGGACGGGGCGACCAGCCTCGACGGCGGCGCCGTGCGCCTCGCTGATGGGGCGACCGCGCTCTCCTCCGGGCTCGACACGCTCTCCCGGGGTGCGGCGACCCTCTCCGGGTCGAGCGTGAAGCTCGCGGGCGGCACCGCTCAGGTCTCGGCGGGAATGCAGGCGGCCGCCACGGGGGCCGCAACCCTCTCCGACAAGTCACAGCAGCTCGCCGGCGGCGCCACCAGCATCGCTGACGGCACCGGCAGGCTCGCCGGCGGCACGGCATCCGTGGCCCAGGGCCTCACCGACCTGGAAGCGGCGATGGATGCCAATCCGCTCGCCCCTGCAGCCGCGTTCCGGCCCACCCTGGACAAGATCAAGGCCGGCGCGGCCGACGTCGACGCCGGTGCGCAGGGCGCGGTCACCCAGACCCGTGACTACGCCGGCCTGAGCGGCCAGTTCTCTGCCGGAGTCGGCGAACTCTCCAGCAAGCTCGCCGCCGGGGCGCCGGGCGCCGCCCAGGTCGCCACGGGCGCCGGTCAGCTCTCCACCGGTGCCGCGAGCCTGGCCACGGGCGTTGCCACGGCCGCCACGGGCTCGCACGCCCTGGCCGATGGTTCGAGCGCCCTGCGGGCCGGCGCGGACTCCCTCGTCGACGGTTCGGCGAAACTCGTCGCCGGTGGCACCGCGCTGCAGGACGGCACCGTGCAGCTCGCCTCCGGCTCCCGCACCCTCTCCGACAAGCTCGCCGAGGGCGGCCGGGCCGCCCCTGACCTCAGCCAGGCCGAGATCGACAAGAAGACGGATGTGATCGCCAACCCGGTCACCCTCGACCAGCGCTGGGAGAACGCCTCCAGCAGTTTCGGCGAGGGCTTCGCCCCGTTCTTCCTGGCCCTGGCCACCTTCGTCGGCGCGCTGATCACCTGGCTCATCCTGCGCGCCCTGCCCACCCGGGCGCTGGCCAGCGCGGCCTCCGGCCTCCGCACCACGATGACCGGGTTCCTGCCGGCCATGGCCGTCGGGCTCGCCCAGGTCGTGATCATGGTGCTCGTGCTGGTCTACGGGATCGGGCTCCAGCCGCGGTACTGGCTCGGGATGAGCGCCTTCATCTACCTGACCACGCTCGCCTTCCTCGCCCTGCAGCAGATGTTCATCATCCTGCTCGGGACCGCGGCGGGCCGGGTCGTCAGCCTGGTGCTGCTGATGCTTCAGCTGAGCTCGTCGGGCGGAACCTACCCGGTCGAGACCACGCCGGAGTTCTTCCAGGCGCTGCATCCGTTCATGCCGGCGTCGTACGTGGTCACCGGCCTTCGGCAGCTCATCACCGGCGGCATCGACTCTAGACTGTGGGTCTCGGTGGCTGTGCTGCTGGTCATGCTGGTGGGATCCATCGCCCTCAGCGCCTGGAGCGCCTCCCGGCAACGGATCTGGACGGTCGGCCGCTTGCACCCCGAACTGACGATCTAGGCCGAACCGACAAGAAGGAAGGACGCCATGCCACGCGCCACCGGAACGAAACGCGCCATCCTCGACGCGACGCTGGAGCTGGCGGCCACCAAGGGGATCACCGGCACCACGATGGACGAGGTCGCGGAGCGGGCCGGGGTGGCCAAGGGGAGCCTGTACTACAACTTCGCTTCCAAGGACCGTTTGTTCGAGGAGCTCCTCCAGGAGGGGGTCGGCGCACTCGCCGACACCCTCAGGGAGGCGCGGGCCGGCCTGCACGGCCGGGCAGCGCTCGAGGCGCTGATCAGGGCGCTGCTCGACCGGATCGCCTCCAACACCGCACTGGCCAAGCTGATGGCGGCGGAGATCTTCCGCACCGACCGCACCTGGCAGAAGACCCTGTTCGCGCTCCGGCACGAGGCCCTCACGGTCTTCGCCGAGGCGATCGCGGAGGCGAAGCCGGGCAGCCGGGACGACGGAACCTGCGGTCTGATGGCGTCGAGCGTGTTCGGGGCGGTGCTGCTGTCCGGCCTCGAATGGCTCGTCTTCGACCCGGAGCGGCATCGCGACGAGGTCGCGGCCGCGATCCTCGACTCGTTCTCCGGCGGCCTCCTCGGCGACTGACCGGTGATCGAGCCTGTTCGAGATCGAGCCGCCCCGGTGATCGAGCTTGTCGAGATCCCCGTCCGACGGCGACCGACAGGCTCGACCGACGGCGCAGCATCCGCGTCGCGTTAGGATCGAGTGTGACCGGCGAAAACTTGATTGAGCAGCCCGAGACCCTTCTTCCCGCGGAACCGGAGGTGATCGAGGCTCTGCGACGAGCCGGCAGCGCCGATCTCGGCTCCGTCGTGGTGGCGCATCCGACCTCGTCCCTGGCCTGGGTCGTGCTCGCCGATCTCGCCCACCTCGAGGGTCGCACGATCGAGGAATACGCCTTCGCGCGGGTCGGCTACCACCGAGGCCTCGACGCTCTGCGCAAGGCCGGCTGGCATGGCCACGGCCCCGTCAAGTGGACCCACGAACCCAACCGAGGGGTGCTCCGCGCCCTGTACGCGCTGCGGCGGGCCGCCCGCGAGATCGGCGAGATCGACGAGTTCGACCGCCTCACCACCTTCCTGAACGACGCCGACCACACCGTGATCAGCCGCATCGAGCAGGAAACCATCACGCCGGACGGGTACCGCGCCAACGACCCGGCCCCGCCCACCGAGGCGTTCTTCATCCGAGGAGAGAACTGATATGCCAGCGATTGTTTTGATCGGCGCCCAGTGGGGCGACGAGGGCAAGGGCAAGGCGACTGACCTTCTCGGCAGCCGGGTCGACTATGTCGTCAAGTTCAACGGCGGCAACAACGCCGGCCACACGGTCGTCATCGGCACCGAGAAGTACGCGCTGCACCTGCTGCCCTCCGGCATCCTCACCGCCGGGGTCACCCCGATCATCGCCAACGGCGTGGTCGTCGACATCGAGGTCCTGTTCGAAGAGCTCGACGCGCTCATCTCCCGCGGCGTCGACGTCTCCAAGCTCCGGGTGAGCGCGAACGCGCACATCATCACCCAGTACCACCGCACGGTCGACAAGGTCACCGAACGATTCCTCGGCAAGCGCCAGATCGGCACCACCGGCCGCGGCATCGGCCCGACCTACGCCGACAAGATCAACCGGGTCGGCATCCGCGTGCAGGACCTCTTCGACGAGAACATCCTGCGCCAGAAGGTCGAGGGCGCGCTCGAGCAGAAGAACCACCTGCTGGTCAAGGTCTACAACCGCCGCGCGATCTCGGTCGACGAGATCGTCGAGGACCTGCTCAGCTACGCCGAACGCCTGCGCCCGATGGTCGCCGACACCGCCCTCCTCCTGCACCAGGCGCTCGAAGGCGGCAAGACCGTGCTGTTCGAGGGCGGCCAGGCGACCATGCTGGACGTCGACCACGGCACCTACCCCTTCGTCACCTCCTCGAACGCCACCTCCGGCGGCGCGGTGACCGGCTCGGGCATCGGCCCGAACCGGATCGACCGGATCATCGCCGTCGTCAAGGCGTACACGACCCGCGTCGGCGCCGGCCCCTTCCCGACCGAGCTGTTCGACGAGTCGGGCGAGTTCCTGCGCGCCAAGGGCTTCGAATTCGGCACGACCACCGGTCGCCCCCGCCGCTGCGGCTGGTACGACGCACCCGTCGCCCGGTACACGGCCCGGATCAACGGTGTCACCGACTTCGTGCTGACCAAGCTCGACGTGCTCACCGGCCTCGACGTCATCCCGGTCTGCGTCGCCTACAGCGTCGACGGCGTGCGCTTCGACGAGGTTCCGGTCTCGCAGTCCGACTTCCACCACGCCAAGCCCATCTTCGAGGACTTCCCCGGCTGGACCGAGGACATCACGGGTGCGCGCACCTTCGAGGACCTGCCCCGCGCGGCCCAGGACTACGTGCTCGCCATCGAGAAGATGAGCGGCGCCCGCATCTCGGCGATCGGCGTCGGCCCCGGCCGCGAAGCGATCATCTCCCGGCACGACCTCGTCGACTGATCAGAGAAACGGATGCCGGCGGCGAACCGTTTCGTCGGCATCCGTTCACCGCGCCGTCACATTCTGCTGACACACTGTCGGGATGAGCGCCCTTCGCCCGGCGCCCGCGACGATCGCGGGCCAGTACCTGCAGCTCGAGCCGCTGACGCGCGTGCTGCTGCCCGAGCTGCACCGGGCGATCGCCCAGCCGGCCGTCTTCGCCGGCGGCTACGGCGGCGGGCCGGCCGGGCTGCGCGCCGGCCTCGGTGAATTCATCGATTGGGCCCTCGGCTACTACCAGTGGGCGGGGCTGCCCTACGCGGTGCGCCTGATCGGCGGCCCGCATGACGGAGACCTGGTCGGCACCTCGACCCTCGGCGACCTCGACCTGGCCAACGGCACGGCGCACCTGGGCTGGACCGCCTACGACCCGCGGGTCTGGGGCACCGCCGTCAACGCCGAGGCCAAGCTCCTGCTGCTCGGCCTCGCCTTCGAGCACGGATTCGGCCGGGTGAAGATCCAGGCGGACGCGCTGAACCTGCGTTCCTGCGCCGCCATCGCGGGCATCGGGGCCACCTACGAGGGCACCATCCGCCGTGAGCGACGCCGCGCCGACGGAAGCTGGCGCGACACCGTGGTGTACTCGGTGCTCGAGGATGAGTGGCCGCGGGTGCGGGCCGGCCTCCGGGCAAGACTCGACGGCTACGGCACCCAGGCGGTGCACTACCGAATCGGCCAGCTGAGCTGAGCCCCGCCCGCCCCCCGCGCCCGTCCGCTCCCGCCCGCCGAGTTCTACCGTTGCGGCCCTGCCCGCCCCGCACACCGGTCGGCCTCGACCGGAAGGGTAGAACTCGGCGGGTTTCGGCCGTCGAGGCCGGATCCGGCGCCGGTCGCACCCGGCCGCGATAGGGTCGGCAGGTGATCGACACTCCGACGTCAGGCAAGACCATCGTCACCCTCCAGTTCCTGGGCATGGGCGTGGTCTGGGGCTCCAGCTTCCTGTTCATGAAGGTCGCCCTGGCCGGGGTCAGCTTCGGCCAGGTGGCCTGGTCCCGGCTCGTTCTCGGCGGCCTCACCCTGGGCCTGATCGTGCTCGTCACCCGGCCCCGAGTGAACCGGGGACCGGTGCTTCCACGCGAGGGCATCGTCTGGCTGCACTTCCTCGTGATCGCGATCACCGGATGCGTCGTGCCGCACCTCCTGTTCGCGTGGGCGGAGCAGTACGTGTCCTCGAGCCTGGCGAGCATCTACAACGCCGTCACCCCGATCATGACGGCACTGATGGCCACTCTCGCCTTCCGGGTGGAGCGACTCGTCCGCGGCCAGGTCGTCGGCGTGACCGTCGGCATCCTCGGCGTGGTCGTGATCATCGGGCCGTGGCAGTATGCGGCCCTGACCGGCGATCTCTGGGGCCAGCTCGCCTGCCTCGGCGCCGCGGTCTGCTACGGCTTCACCTTCGGCTACACCCGCCGGTTCCTCAGTGGGCGGCCGATCGCGGGAGCGACCTTCGCCTTCCTCAACATCGGGCTCGGAGGGGCGATCATGCTGCTGCTCACCCCGGTGCTGGCGTGGCATCCGGTGGCCCTCACCGCACCGATCGTGCTGAGCCTGGTCGCGCTCGGGGCGCTCGGCACCGGCGTCGCGTACATCTGGAACATCAACGTGCTCCGGGCCTGGGGGCCGACGAACGCGTCCACGGTCACCTACGTCACCCCGGTGGTCGGTGTGCTGCTGGGTGTGCTCCTGCTCGGCGAGACCTTGTCCTGGCACGAACCGCTCGGTGCGGCCCTGGTGCTCCTCGGCATCCTGCTCGCCCAGAAACGGCTCCGGCTGCCGCCGCGCCGTTCGGCGGCTGCCCGCGAGTCTCCTCCCGGCAGCGCGGCCGCCGCCCCCGCCCGCGCCGCTGGGTCCCCGCGCCGCTGAGTCCCGCCGCCGCGAAGTCCCCGCCCCCCCCGAGATCCGCCCTTCCGGCCCAGCCCGCCCCGCACACCGGTCGGCCTCGACCGGAAGGGTCGAAGTCGGCGGCGATTTCGGCCGCACGGTATCGTCGAACCATGGCAGCAGCAGAGGAATTGCCCGCGGGCGCGGGGCAGGATGCGATCGACGAGCTGGGCAGCATCCGGCAGAGCATCGACAACATCGATGCGGCGCTGATCCACCTGCTCGCCGAGCGCTTCAAGTTCACCCAGCAGGTCGGCCGGCTCAAGGCCGCGCACGGTCTGCCGCCGGCCGACCCGACCCGGGAACTGCTGCAGATCCAGCGCCTGCGCGGCCTCGCCGAGGAGGCCCGGCTCGACCCGGGGTTCGCCGAGAAATTCCTCAATTTCATCATCGCCGAAGTGATCCACCACCATGAGAAGATCGCCGGCACCGAGAACGTGAACGGCGGCGCCCGTGCCGCCGGATCCGCCGCGACCGGATCCGCCGCGACCGGGGCGAACCCCACCTAGTGACCTGGAACCCGCGGAGCCTCCCGGGCCAGGCCGGCAAGACCTTCGTGATCACGGGCGCCAACGCGGGGCTCGGTTACTTCACCGCCGAGCAACTGGCGGATGCCGGCGCCCACGTCGTGCTCGCCTGCCGCAACCCCGACCGGGCCCGGGCCGCCGCCGGGGCGATCCGCGGGCGGGTGCCGGGGGCATCCGTCTCGACAGTGCCGCTCGACGTGGCCGACCTGGCCTCCGTGCGACGAGCGGCCGAGGCCCTGCTCGAACTCCCGTCCATCGACGGCCTCATCCTCAACGCCGGGGTCGTGCACCCGCCGCGCCACCGGGAGGTCAGTGTCGACGGCAACGAACTCGTGTTGGCCACCAACTACCTGGGCCATTTCGCGCTCACCGCGCTCGTGCTGCCGGCGCTGCGGCGCACGCCGGGCAGCCGGGTCGTCTCACTCGGCTCGTTGATCTCGTGGCTGCTTGACTCCCCGCTGCTCGACCTTCAACTGGAGTCGGGCTACAACCGGTGGAAGGCCTACGCACAGTCGAAGATCGCCGCGCAGGTGTTCGGCTTCGAGCTCGATCGACGGCTGCGCGCGGCCGGAGCCGGCGGCGCTGACGGGGTGCAAAGCCTCGTCGCCCACCCCGGCTACTCGATTTCGGGGCTGACGCTGGGCATCCGCGGGGTCAATCAGCCGTCGCGGGCGACCCGTCTCGCCGACAACCTGCAGGCCTTCGGCGCGCAGGGCAAGGATGCGGGCGCGTGGCCCACGGTGCGCGCGGCCGTGGACCCGGATGCCCGTGGCGGCGACTACTACGGCCCGCGGTACCTCACGCGCGGCCTGCCGACGCTGCAGGAGCCCACTCGCACCTCGCTCGACCCCGCGGTGGCCGAGTCGCTCTGGTCGCGCTCGGAGCAGCTCCTGGGTGTCCCCTTCCCGCTCTAGCAGGCCCGTCCCCGCTGCGGCGCCCGCCCACGTCGAGTCTCCCTGCTGTTCTCCGCTCTTCGCCGCGAGAGCTGGTGAATCGTCGGTCTGAGTTGTCCAAACCGACGTTTCACCCGCTCTCGCGTGCACGGAGGTGCCGCGGTCCGCGTCAGGGACGCCATCCAGCGGCGCGCAGTGCCGTTTCGACCTTGCGGAGCACCGACGCCGGTTTGCTTCGCAGGTGGGACTTGTTGATCCGGATCACGCGCCAGCCCTCCTCCATGATCCGGTCGAGCCGGTCGACATCCCAGTGGTATTGATCCTCGTCGGTGCGGTGTTGCTCGCCGTCGTATTCGACGAGCACGCGGTACAGGCGGTAGACCAGATCCCCGGTGGCGATCTTCACCCCGAGGCGGTCGGTGATAGCGCAGTTCACCTCCGGCTCCGGCAGCCCTGCCCGCACGATCAACAGACGCAACTCGGTCTCCTTCGGGGAGTCGACCCCGGGTCGCACCCAGTCGAAGGTCTCGCGCAACTTCCTCGCGCCCCGATGCCCCGCATAGCGCAGGACTGCTGCCCGAAGCGACTCCATCGTCGCCAGCGGTTTCTTGCGGCGCACCAGCGCATCGCCGACCTTGATCAGGTCGTCGAGATCGAGTACGGATGCGAGTCGGCACCAGGTATCGACCGGCGATGTGACTCGCAGCCCCCGAACCTCCACGACGGCGATGCTCCCGGCGCGGACATGGTGGCCGATGACCCCGGAGCTTCCGTGCCGGGCGGCCGGCTTGTCGGTGCACACGTGCAGCAATTGCGAACGCGCCAGGCCGAGCGGCAACGGCAAACCAAGGATGATCGCCGCGGTCACGTCGCTGAAGAACTGGTCGCGGGACATCCGCAGGCTGTAGGCCACGATCCGGGACTCGATCGTTGTGGTGATCCCGGGGGCCGCGTGCAGGCCCCGGTACGGATGCTCCAGGTCGGCACGCCGCAAACGCTCACGGCTGAGACCTGCATCGAGTCCCTCTGCCGTCGTGAATGCTCGCGCGCTCAAGTGCCGCGGGAGCTTCCCGGCCCGTTTCATCCCCCGAGGATGCCCCAAACCGGCATCCGTTCGCCCGATTCATCCACACCCGAACCCAGCACCCCCCACCGGCGCCCCACCGGAGCCCCGACCCGAGCTGCCCTCCCACGAGAGCGGGTGAATCGTCGGTATCAGAAGCTGAAACCGACGATTCACCCGCTCTCGCGGCCTAATCAGTGGCTACTGGGCGAAGCGGGAGGGCAGGGTGCTGCGGTGGCGTGACTGCAGGTCGAGCAGGCTCACCGTGAAGTAGTCCTGGATCTCGAGGACCGGCGCCGTGGCATCCGTCACGCCGATGCGCAGCACCGGGTAGCCGCGCCCCTCGCACAGGCCGAGGAACTTCACGTCGTCCTCGCGCGGCACCGACACGACCACGCGGCCGGCCGACTCCGAGAAGAGGGCGACGGATGCGTCCACCCCGTCGCGCTCGCAGATGTCGCCGAGCCAAACCCGGGCGCCGACCCCGAACCGGAGCACCGCCTCGGCCAGCGTCTGCGCCAGCCCGCCCGTCGAGAGGTCGTGCGCGCTGTCGATCAGCGCTTCGATCGACGCTGCGTGCAGGAGTCCAGCGAGTCGCGCCTCCCCAGGAAGGTCGACCACGGGCGGCAGGCCGCCGAGGTGGTCGTGGATGACGCCGGCCCAGGCGGAGCCGTCGAGTTCCTCACGGGTGATGCCGAGCAGGTAGATGTTGTGGCCGTCGTCCTGCCAGCCGCTGGGCACCCGGCGGGCGACGTCGTCGATGACACCGAGCACGGCCACGACCGGGGTCGGGTGGATCGGCTGGTCGCCGGTCTGGTTGTAGAACGAGACGTTTCCGCCGGTGACCGGGATCTCCAGTTCGAGGCAGCCGTCGGCGAGCGCCGTGACGGCGCGTTCGAACTGCCACATCACCTCGGGGTTCTCCGGCGATCCGAAGTTGAGGCAGTCGCTGATGCCCACCGGCACCGCGCCGGTCGCGGCCACGTTCCGGTACGCCTCGGCGAGGGCGAGCTGCGCGCCGCGGTACGGGTCGAGCTGGCAGTAGCGGCCGTTCGCATCGGTGGCGATCACGAAGCCGAGGCCGGATTCCTCGTCGATCCGGATCATGCCCGCGTCGTCGGGGAACGAGAGGGCCGTGTTGCCCAGCACGTAGCGGTCGTACTGGTCAGTGATCCAGCTCGGGTCGGCCAGGTTCGGCGAGCCGAGCAGGGCGAGGAACTGCTCGCGCAGGGTGGCAGCATCCGTCGGGCGGGGCAGGGCGGATGCCGTGTCCGCCTGCAGCGCGTCGAGCCAGGCCGGGTAGGCCACGGGCCGGTCGTAGACGGGGCCGTCGACCGCGACGGTGCGCGGGTCCACGTTGACGATCTCTTCGCCGTGCCAGTCGATGATCAGCCGGCCGGAGTCGGTGACCTCGCCGAGCACGCTGGTCTCGACGTCCCACTTCGCGGTGACGGCGAGGAACCCGGCGAGCTTCTCCGGGGTGACGACCGCCATCATCCGTTCCTGGCTCTCCGACATGAGGATCTCCTCGGCGGTGAGCGACGGGTCCCGCAGCAGCACCTTGTCGAGCTCGATGAACATGCCGCCGTCGCCGTTGGAGGCGAGCTCGCTGGTCGCGCAGGAGATGCCGGCCGCGCCGAGGTCCTGGATGCCCTCGACCAGCTTGTCGCGGTACAGCTCGAGGCAGCACTCGATCAGCACCTTCTCGGCGAACGGGTCGCCGACCTGAACGGCGGGGCGCTTGGTCGGCCCACCCTCGGAGAAGGTGTCCGACGCGAGAATGGATGCCCCGCCGATGCCGTCGCCGCCGGTGCGCGCCCCGAAGAGCACGACCTTGTTGCCCGCGCCGGTGGCGTTGGCCAGGTGCAGGTCCTCGTGCCGCAGCACGCCCACCGAGAGGGCGTTGACCAGCGGGTTGCCCTGGTAGACCTTGTCGAACCAGGTCTCGCCGCCGATGTTGGGCAGGCCGAGGCAGTTGCCGTAGAAGGAGATGCCGGAGACGACGCCGTGCACGACCCGGGCGGTGTCGGGGTCGTCGATGTCGCCGAAGCGGAGGGCGTCCATCACGGCGACCGGGCGGGCGCCCATCGAGATGATGTCGCGCACGATGCCGCCGACGCCGGTCGCGGCGCCCTGGAACGGCTCAATGTAGGAGGGGTGGTTGTGCGACTCGATCTTGAAGGTGACCGCCCAGCCCTCGCCGACGTCGAGCACGCCGGCGTTCTCGCCCATGCCCACCATCAGGTTCTTCTTCATGGCCGGGGAGACCTTGTCGCCGAACTGGCGCAGGTACTTCTTCGAACTCTTGTAGGAGCAGTGCTCGCTCCACATCACCGAGTACATCGCGAGTTCGCCCGAGGTGGGGCGGCGGCCGAGGATGGTGCGGATCTCCGCGTACTCGCCCGGGGTCAGGCCGAGCGCGTCGAACGGCTGCTCTTTGTCGGGTGTCGCGATCGCGTTGGTCACGGTGTCGGCGACGCCGCGGGAGGATGAAGTGGAAACAGCGGTCACGAGGCGTTCTCCCAGGGATAGCGGATGCTTGGCCCCGCAAGTCTACCGTCGCGGGCTGTTCTCCTCCCCAGCCGGACGGACTGCAACGGAGTGTGCCAGCATGAATGGGTGACCTATCTCCCCGCTGACACCAGATACGACTCCATGCCCTACCGCCGCACCGGGCGGAGCGGCCTCAAACTCCCCGCGATCTCACTGGGGCTGTGGCAGAACTTCGGCGACACCACCGCGCGCCAGACGCAGCGGGACATCCTGCGCCGCGCGTTCGACCTCGGGGTGACCCACTTCGACCTCGCCAACAACTACGGCCCGCCCTACGGCAGCGCCGAGACGAACTTCGGCGCTCACCTGCGGCAGGACTTCTCCGCCCACCGCGACGAACTGGTCATCTCGACCAAGGCCGGCTATGACATGTGGCCGGGGCCGTACGGCGAGTGGGGATCCCGCAAGTCGGTGCTCGCCAGCCTGGACCAGTCGCTCGGCCGGATGGGCGTCGACTACGTCGACGTGTTCTACTCGCACCGCGCCGACCCCGACACGCCGCTCGAGGAGACCATGGGCGCCCTGCACACCGCGGTTACCAGCGGCAAGGCCCTCTACGCCGGCGTGTCCTCCTATTCCCCCGAGCGCACCCGGCAGGCCGCCGAGATCCTCGCCGGCCTGGGCACCCCGCTGCTGATCCACCAGCCCTCCTATTCGATGGCCAACCGCTGGGTCGAGACCGAACTCCTCGGCACCCTCGACGAGCTCGGCGTCGGCTGCATCGCGTTCTCGCCGCTGGCCCAGGGTCTGCTCACCGACCGCTACCTGCACGGGGTGCCCGAGGGCTCGCGCGCCGCCCGCCCCGGCTCGATGAGCAAGGACATGATCAACGACGAGACGCTGGGGCACATCCGGGCACTCACCGCGATCGCGGCCGACCGCGGGCAGTCGCTCGCGCAGCTCGCGCTGGCCTGGGTGCTGCGGCGCCGCGAGGTCACATCCGCCCTGGTCGGGGCGTCATCCGTCGCCCAGCTGGAGACGAACCTGGCCGCCCTGGACAACCTGGCCTTCGACGACGAGGAACTCGCCCGCATCGACCTGCACGCGGTCGATCTGGGCATCAACCTCTGGGCGCAGTCGGCCGCCGTCTAAACCGCCGTCCTAACCGCCGTCTAAACCGCCGTCCTAACCGCCGTTCAGCACATCGGTGGGCACCGCGCGGGGCCGGCCCGGATGTCAGAACTCGGGCATGAAGCTCTGCCAGACCGCACGCCGTTCCCCGCGCGGGTCCGACTCGATCCGGTCCTCCTCGTCGATGATCAGGGTCAGCCGTTCCGGCTCCGTGTAGGTCGGCCAGGTGTCGTCCGGCCGGCCGGTGACGGCGAAACGCAGCCAGTGCCGTCGCATCCGTTCCCCGGCGCCGATGAACGCCGCGCGGCCGCCGAGCAGGCTCATCGCCCGGGCGAAGGGGGCGTCGACCTGCTCGAACAGGGCGAACAGTTCCAGGCCGTGGGTCGCGCCGATGCCGAGCAGGTGCATGAGCCGGGGGGCCAGGTCGAACCGGTACACGTAGACCGGCGCCACCCGGGAATGCAGTTCGCCGATCTGCACGCTCGGATACCAGAACACGAAGTCGCCGCCGAAGTCGACGGCAGACCGGTTCGCCGGCAGCCGGGAGTACACCGCCCGCATCGCGTCGTGCGAGGACACGGGGGCGTTGTCGTAGACCGACACGATCCGCCACGGCGACCGGGGCAGGATGTCCACCCGGCCCCGGAACAGTGAGCCCTCCCGCTCGTTCGTGCCGATGATCAACGGCACCCGGTGCGCCCGCCCGTGCCGGAACGCGTCGAGCGGCCGTTCGGGCAGGAAATCGCCGTCGACGACGGGCGCCAGGCAGAACGTGCCGGGGTTTGCGTCGGGGGTGCGAGACTGCACGACCACGGCCGCGCGGGTCAGGTCGGCGACCTCCGCGGAACAGAGCAGGTCATTCGGGTCGGCCTGCTCCCCGCCGGGAATCTCGGTGATCGCCCGCAGCTCGTCGACGAACTCCGCGGCCCAGCCGTCGGTGAGCGCGGTGGAGAACGAGGCGTTCGTCGGGGCGCTCTGCGCGATCGCCCGGGTGAACAGGCCCGCTGCGCTCGGCGTCGCCATCAGCGTGATCACCGCGTTGCCGCCGGCGGATTCGCCGAACACGGTCACGTTGTGGGGGTTGCCGCCGAAGGCACGGATGTTGTCCCGCACCCATTCCAGGGCGGCAACCTGGTCGCGCAGCCCGAGATTGCTCTCGAGGGGGCGCTCCGGCGTCGAATACCGGCTGAAGTCGAGGTAACCGAGCGCGCCGAGCCGGTAGTTGAAGCTGACGTAGACGACCCGCCCGCTCCGCACGAAGCGCTCGCCGCGGCCGGCGAATTCCTGCGACGAGCCCACGCTGTACCCGCCGCCGTGGATGAACACCATCACCGGCCGGCCGAGCCGTCTGCGGGAGGGTGCTGCCGGGCGCAACACGTTGATGGTCAGGCAGTCCTCGCCCGCGGGCACCTTCGGCCCGGCTCCCCTGAACTGGCCCTTGTACGGTTGCGGCGCGATCCGCCCGAACGCCGACGCATCCCGGATGCCGTCCCACGGCACGACGGGCCGGGGCGCACGGAACCGGTACTCGCCCACCGGCGGCGCGGCGTAGGGGATCCCGCGCCAGGCCAGCATGCCGTCCTCCTGCACGCCGCGCACGATGCCGCCGGTGACCCGCACGTCCAGGCGGCCAGGCAGCGGCACCGGCGCGTCGTGGGCCAGGATCGCGCTCATGCCGCCTCGTCTCCTCGTACGGTCCTTCTCGGTGCTGGTGCTGGTGCCGGTGCGGGTGCCGGTGCGGGTGCTGGGGCAGCCGGTGGCGCCGCTACCGGTATTCCGGGTTCGCCTGGAAGCCGAATCGCTCGCCCTTGTCCCAGTCCTGGCGCAGGTTGCCATAGGCGGGGATCCCGCCGTTGGCCTTGAGGATCGCGGCCAGGTGCATGAGGTTCCAGGTCATGAAGGTGGTGTTGCGGTTGGTGAAGTCGTTCTCCGGCCCGCCGGAGCCCGGGTCGAGGTAGCTGGGGCCCGGCCCGATCTCGCCGATCCAGCCGGCATCCGCCGCGGGCGGGATCGTGTAACCGACGTGCTGCAGGCTGTAGAGGATGTTCGACGCGCAGTGTTTCACGCCGTCCTCGTTGCCGGTGATGATCGCCCCGCCGACCTTGCCGTAAAAGACGTACTGGCCCTTGTCGTTGAATTCGCCGCTCATCGCGTAGAGCCGTTCGATAATCCGCTTGGTGACCGAGCCGTTGTCGCCGAGCCAGATCGGCCCGCCGATGACGAGGATGTCGGAGGCGCGCACCTTGTCGAACAGGGCCGGCCAGGCATCCGTCTTCCAGCCGTGCTCGGTCATGTCGGGGTAGACGCCGGTGGCGATCTCGTGGTCGATCGCCCTGAGAGTCTCGACGTAGACGCCCTGCTCGTGCATGATCGCCGCGCTGAGGTTGATGATGCCCTGAGTGTGGCTGACCTCGGGGCTGCGTTTCAAGGTGCAGTTGATGAACAGGGCCCGCAGGCCGGAGTATTCGAAGGATGCCTGGGTGTTGCGGTTCGGGGTCATGGCGCCAGTTTTGCACCGGCCCGGGGCTCCGGCTAGGGGCCCGGCCGGGGGCGGCCCCACCATTGCCGGGGCGCCGCCATCGGGGCTAAAATGCGGCGTGACCCCCCGCCAGCGCCGCGTCCTGATCGTGTCCATCCTGTCGTCCTTCGTGGCCTTCCTCGACGGCTCCATCATCAACGTGGCGCTGCCCGCTATCGGGCGGGAGTTCGGCGGCGACCTGGCCCTGCAACAGTGGGTGGTCGACGGCTACCTGCTCTCCCTCGGCGCGTTGATCCTCGTGGCTGGCTCCCTCTCCGACACCTACGGCCGGGTGCGGGTGCTGCGGGCGGGCCTGATCTGGTTCGGGATCACCTCGCTGGCCTGCGCCGTGGCGCCGCTGGGGACCCTGCTGGTGGTGGCCAGGATCCTGCAGGGCGTGGCGGCCGCGCTGCTGGTGCCGAGCTCCCTCGCCCTGATCACCTCCACCTTCTCCGGCCCGGCGCAGGGCAAGGCGATCGGCGCCTGGACCGGCTGGACCGGCATCGCCGGCATCGCGGGACCGGTGCTCGGCGGCGTCCTGGTCGACACGATCGGCTGGCGCTTCGTCTTCGGGATCAATGTGCTGCCCATCCTGGTCACCCTGATCGTGCTGGCCCGGATCGATGAGCCGGCGCGCACCGGCCCGGCCGCCCGGATCGACCTCGTGGGCGCGGGGCTGGCCGTCGTCGGCCTGGGTGCCCCCGTCTTCGCCCTGATCGAGCAGGGCCGACTGGGCTGGGGCAGCCCGGTGGTCGTCGTGCCGCTCATCGTGGGCGTGCTTGCGCTCGCCGCGTTCCTCCGGTGGGAGGCCCGGGCGCCGCAGCCGATGATGCCGCTCGGGCTGTTCCGAGTGCGCAACTTCTGGGTCGGCAACATCGCCACCGTCGGCATCTACTCCGCACTGAGCCTGGGCTTCTTCATCTTCGCGGTCTACCTGCAGCAGGTGGGCGGGTTCTCCGCCACCGCGGCGGGAATCGCGGGGGTGCCGGCCACACTCATGCTGCTCCTCTTCGCGACACTGTTCGGCACCCTTGCCGGTCGCTACGGCCCGCGCCGGTTCATGACCATCGGCCCCATGGTCGCGGGGGCCGGCTTCCTGCTGCTCCTGGCCGCCGTGCCGCCGATCAACGTGTGGCTGCAGGTGGTGCCCGCCATCGTGCTGATCGGCCTCGGCCTGGCCATCACGGTCGCGCCGCTGACCTCGGCGGTGCTGGGATCGATCCGGGCGGAGCAGGCCGGTATCGGATCGGCCATCAACAACGCCGTGTCGCGGGTTGCCGGCCTCATCGCCGTGGCCCTGGCCGGCACGATCATCGGCGAACGGCTCGATCTGGCCGGCTTCCAGCGGGTGATGGTCGTCGTCGCCGTGCTCATGTTCGCCGGCGGGATCGTGTCCTGGCTGGGCATCCGCACCCCGGTCGTCGCCTCGCACGAACGAGACAGCTCGGAAAAACTGTTATAGTTTCCAAGTTGTCTTCGAGCGTAAAGTTCGAACGGCACCACTGCGCTCGTAGCTCAACGGATAGAGCATCTGACTACGGATCAGAAGGTTGGGGGTTCGAATCCCTTCGGGCGCACAGTAAGAAAGCGGCTCACTTCGGTGGGCCGTTTTCGTTTTCCCCTGGGGATCCTGCCCTTGCGCGGCCGAGCCGAGGGGGGAGACTGTGGGAATGGTCCGACAGGCGATCGAGGGAGACCTCAATGAAGATCTTTCCCGGCGACCGGTGGGTGCGCGCATTCGTCGAAGGCACCACGGTGGTGGACAGCCGGGATTCGCTCCTGTTCTGGGAGGACGGCTTCCCGGTGCCCGGCTACGCCTTCTCGGCGGAGACCGCCGAGCTGCCGCTGCTCTCCGAAGGCGCTGACGCGCCCGTGCGGCGGGCGACGGCGAACGCCGCGGTCGACGGTCAGCGCGCAGCGAGCACTTTCCGCGTCGGCCTGGCCGAGTCGCGCCGCACGCTGGTGCGGTCACAGCCGGTGCACTTGAGCACGTAGAGCGGAAGGGTCAGCCGTTCGGCATGGGCAGGATTCGGCGTGAGCCGGGCCGGCGAATGACAAAACGGGCAGGTGATTCTCATGGTGATGTACCCCCTCGGGCAAGAACGCCACGCTTGCGAAGTGTAATTCCGAAGTTACTCCGCGCCGACGGGGAGAGTCACCCCCTAGATGAGTGAGTCCTAATGGTCGTAGGCGATGAGGGATCGTTTGTTGGGTGTTCCGAGGAGCCAGTTGTGCCAGATTCCGGCGGCGAGGGCGAGT
>NZ_SOFH01000020.1 GCF_004402495.1 Cryobacterium sp. HLT2-28
AAAGTACGCCCCCGCATACCCGTCAGAACACGAACTACCAATCATCCCGGGCGCCGCTCAAACATGCCCCCTTGACAAAAACCCCTACATATCAGCGGGCGGCGAGCTCCTCGGCCACCAGGAACGCGAGCTCAAGGGACTGCATGTGGTTGAGCCGCGGGTCGCAGAGCGACTCGTAGCGGGTCGCGAGGTCGGCCTCGTCGATGTGCTCCGAGCCGCCGAGGCACTCGGTGACGTCGTCGCCGGTCAGCTCGACGTGCACGCCGCCCGGGTGGGTTCCGACAGCGCGGTGCGCCTCGAAGAAGCCGCGCACCTCGTCGACCACGTCGTCGAACCGACGGGTCTTGTAGCCGGTCGGGGTGGTGACGCCGTTGCCGTGCATCGGATCGGTGATCCAGAGCGGCTTGGCGTCGCTGGCCTTGATCGCCTCGAGCAGCGGCGGGAGCGCGTCGCGCACCTTGCCGGCGCCCATCCGGGTGATGAAGGTCAGGCGTCCGGGCTCGCGGTTCGGGTCGAGCTTGTCGACCAGGCGCAGCATGTCGTCGGCCGATGTGGTCGGGCCGAGCTTGACCCCGATCGGGTTGCGCACCCGCGAGAGGAAGTCCACGTGCGCCCCGTCGAGTTCCCGGGTGCGTTCGCCGATCCAGATGAAGTGCGCCGAGGTGTTGTACGGCGTGCCGGTGCGGGAGTCGATCCGCGTCATCGGGCGCTCGTAGTCCATCAGCAGCCCCTCATGGCTGGTGTAGAACTCGGTGCGACGCATCGCCTCGAAGTCGGCGCCGCAGGCGATCATGAACTTGATGGCCCGGTCGATCTCCTTGGCCACCTTCTCGTAGCGCTGGTTCGCCGGGTTCGCCGCGAAGCCCTGGTTCCAGCTGTGCACCTGACGCAGGTCGGCGAATCCACCCTGGGTGAACGCGCGGATGAGATTGAGGGTAGATGCCGCGGTGTGGTAGCCCTTGACCAGGCGGGCCGGGTCGGCCTCGCGCGATTCGGGAGTGAAGTCGTAGCCGTTGACGATGTCGCCGCGGTAGGCCGGCAGGGTGACGCCGCCCCGGGTCTCGAAGTCGCTGGAGCGCGGCTTGGCGAACTGGCCGGCCATCCGCCCCATCTTGATCACGGGCATGGACGCGCCATAGGTGAGCACCACGGCCATCTGCAGCACGGTCTTGACCCGGTTGCGAATCTGCTCGGCGGTCGCGCCGCTGAAGGTTTCGGCACAGTCACCGCCCTGCAGCAGGAAAGCCTCACCGTTGGCGGCCTGGGCCAGCCGGTCCCGCAGGATGTCGACCTCGCCCGCGAAGACGAGCGGCGGCTGCGTCGACAGTTCAGCGGATGCCGCGGCCACGGCCTCGGAGTCGGGCCAGGTCGGCTGCTGCTTGATCGGCCGTGTGCGCCAATAGTCCAGGCCAGCGATCACAGATCGATCTGCGACAACGACTGGTTCGGTAGGGTCTACCACTGGGCTAGTCCTGTTTTCTCTTAGGCGGCACGCGGGAAGACTGCCTGCCGGGGCTGGGATTGTGGCCGGTTGGGGCCTCGGAATCTGGGCGAAACCAATGACGCGAGCTTATCGCGAAAGGCTTGCCCGCTTTTCTTTCACGCTGGTGGCGTAGACGTCCACGTACTCCTGGGTGCTCAGCCGCTGCAGTTCGTACATCAGCTCGTCGGTGATCGAACGGAGCACGAACCGGTCGCCCTCCATGCCGTCGAACCGGCTGAAGTCCAGGGGCGTGCCGATGACGACTCCGATCCGGCGCACCTTCGGGATGCGGGTCCCGGTCGGCATGGCCTTCTCGGTGTCGATCATCGCCACCGGGATCACCGGCACGCCGGCCTCGAGCACCATCCGGGCCACCCCGGTGCGCCCGCGGTACATCTTCGCGTCGGGGCTGCGCGTGCCCTCCGGGTAGATGCCGAGCACGCCGCCGCCGGCGAGCACGCGCAGGCCGGTGTTCAGGGAGTCCTCCGACGCCTTGCCGCCCGACCGGTCGATGGGGAGCTGCCCGGTGGCCTTGAAGAACTGGCGCGTGGCCCAGCCCTTGAGACCCTTGCCGGTGAAATACTCGCTCTTGGCCAGGAAGACGACCCGCCGCGACACGACCAGCGGCAGGAACACCGAGTCGATGAAGGACAGGTGGTTGCTGGCGAGGATCACGCCGCCCTCTTTGGGGATGTTCTCCAGCCCGACCACCCAGGGCCGGAAGATACCGAGCACCAGCGGACCGATGACAATGTTCTTCATGAACCAATAAAACATTGGGCTCCCTCCGTTGGACTCCCTGAGCCTACTTCGTGAAAACGTGCTTCCGCGCGAGGTCGGCCGCTCCGACCACGCCGGCATCGTTCACGAGCTGGGCGATGGCGAACTCCGCCTCCGGGTGGTAACCCCGGGCCGGGAGGTTCTCCAGGTAGGCGGCGCGGATCGGATCCAGCAGCAGGTCGCCGGCGTCGGCGACTCCGCCGCCGAAGACGAAGATCTGCGGGTCGAGCACGGCGGCCAGGCTGGCACAGGCCTGGCCGAGCGAACTGCCCAGTTGGCGCAGCGCGGCCAGCGCGCCGTTGTCGCCGTCCTGGATCAACCGGCCGACGTCCTTGCCGGTGAGCTTGCCCTTCCCCTTGCGGGCGGCGGCGAGGCCCTGGCCGATTCCGCCGGCATCCGCCAGTTCGTTGGCGATCCGCAGCAGGGCCCGGCCGGACCCGTACTGCTCGATGCAGCCCTGGGCTCCACAGCCGCAGGAGCGCCCGTTCGGGACGATCCGCAGGTGCCCGAGCTCAGCGGCGCAGCCGAAGCCGCCGCGGAAGAGCCGGTTCTCGGAGATGATCGCGCCGCCGACGCCGGTGCCGATGGTGAGCATGACCATGTCGCTGTACATCTGGCCGGCGCCGAAGCTGAATTCCGCCCAGCCGGCTGCGTTGGCGTCGTTCTCGATCAGGATCGGCATGTCGAGTCGAGCCTCGAGCGTGGCGCGGAGAGGTTCGTGGCGCCAGTTGACGTTCGGGCCGTAGTAGACGACCGACTGGGCTGCGTCGATGAACCCGGCGGCGGCGATTCCGGCGGCGACGACCTCCTCACCTTCGGCGAGGCCGGCGATCATCTCGACGACGGCATCCTCGATGCCGCGCGGGTCGCTGGCCGTGGTGGGGCGGCGATCGGAACGGATGATCGTCCCGAACTCATCGACGAGGGCGGCGGCGATCTTGGTGCCACCGATATCAATCCCAATCGCGTGCACAGCGAACTTCTTTCGTAGGTGTGGCCGGGGGAAATACGCCGCGGGGCGATCAGGGATGCCGGGGCGTCCACTCTAGAGTGTAGTGAACCAGCACCCTGCCAGACGAAACGTCCACGACCGCCGGCCGACGCGGATAGAGTGGGCGCAAACCCGTCCGGTGCCAAAGGAGTTACCGTGAAACAGTTCGACCAGCCCGCAATCGTTCCCGCCGACCCTCAGGCCAACGTCACCGACCTCTTGGCCGCCCGCGTCGCGGCCACGCCTGACTCCGTGCTCTTCTCACTGCCCGTCAATGGTCAGTGGACGCCGGTCACGACCAGTGAGTTCCACCGTCAGGTGGTGGCGCTGGCCAAGGGCCTCGTCGCCAATGGGATCGAACCCGGCGACAAGATCGGCCTGATGTGCAAGACCAGGTATGAGTGGACGCTGATCGACTTCGCCGCGTGGTACGCCGGGGCCGTGCTCGTCCCGGTCTATGAGACCAGCTCCCCCATGCAGATCCAGTGGATCCTCGGCGATTCCGGTGCCACAGCCGTGATCCTCGAAACGGCAGACCACTTCTCCCGCTTCGACGAGGTGCACCCCGACCTGCCGAGCATCCGGACCGTCTGGCAGATCGGCCTGGGCGACCTCGACAAGCTCGCCGCCTCCGGCACCGGTGTCACGGATGCCGAGATCGAGCGCCGCCGCAACCTCGCCGTGGGCGACGACATGGCCACGCTGATCTACACCTCCGGATCGACGGGCCGCCCGAAGGGTTGCGTGCTCACCCACTCCAACTTCGTGGAGACGACCCGCAACGCCTCGGTCGCGCTCAAGGAGGTCCTCGAGGACGAGAATGGAGCGTCCACGCTGCTCTTCATCACGACCGCGCACATCTTCGCCCGGTTCATCGCCGTGCTCTGCGTTCAGGCCGGAGTGCGGGTCGGCCACCAGCCGGATACCCGGCAGCTGCTGCCCGCGCTCGGCACGTTCAAGCCGACGTTCCTGCTGGCCGTCCCTCGCGTCTTCGAGAAGGTCTACAACTCGGCAGAGCAGAAGGCCGAGGCGGCCGGCCGCGGCAAGATCTTCGAGGCGGCGGCGCAGATCGCCGTCGACCACTCGATGCTCGTCGACCAGGGCAAACCGGTTCCGCTGATGACGAAGATCAAGTTCGCCATCTTCGACCGCCTCGTCTACAGCAAGCTGCGCGCCGCGATGGGCGGCAACGTCAAGTACGCCGTGTCAGGATCCGCGCCCCTCGGCGCCCACCTCGGGCACTTCTACCACAGCCTCGGGATCAAGATCCTCGAGGGTTACGGCCTCACCGAGACGACGGCGCCGACCAGCGTCGGGCTCGCGACCAAGTTCAAGATCGGCACCGTCGGCCCACCCCTGCCCGGCGTCTCCGTGCGGATCATGGACGACGGCGAGATCGAGGTGAAGGGCGTCAACGTCTTCAAGGAGTACTGGAAGAACCCCGACGCGACCGCCGCCACGTTCGACGACGGCTGGCTCCGCACGGGTGACATCGGCGACTTCGACAGCGAGGGATTCCTCACCATCACCGGGCGCAAGAAGGAGATCATCGTCACGGCCGGCGGCAAGAACGTCGCCCCGGCCGCCCTCGAAGACCCGATTCGCTCCAATCCGCTGGTCGGGCAGGTCGTCGTGGTCGGTGACCGCAAGCCGTTCATCGCGGCCCTGGTCACGCTCGACCCTGACATGCTCGCGGTCTGGCTGAACAACAACGGCGAGGATGCCGGCATGTCACTGGCCGCGGCGGCCGTGAATCCGACGGTGGTCGCCGAGCTGCAGCGTGCGGTCGACCACGCCAACGATCACGTCTCCCGGGCCGAGTCGATCCGCAAGTTCATCGTGCTCAGCACCGAGCTCACCGAGGAGAACGGCTACCTGACTCCGAAGCTGAGCATCAAGCGGGACGTCATCCTCAAGGATTTCGCCGACGTCATCGAGGGCATGTACGCGGGTTCGCCGATCACCGAGAGCAACCCGCTGCGCGGCTGAGTCGGACGAACCGGTGGCTCAGCGCCGGTAGTTCAGCGGCAGGCAGCCCAACGGCTCAGAACCAGGTGGACTGGCGGATCTCCTTCATGGCGGCCCGCCGGTTCTCCTTGTCGAGCCGGTCGAGGTAAAGCAGACCGTCGAGGTGGTCGGTCTCGTGCTGCAGCGCCTGCGCCATGATGCCGGTCCCGGACAGTTCGACCGGGTTGCCCTCGAGGTCGATGCCGGAGACGCGTGCGAACGGGAATCGGCTGGTGGGGTACCACAGGCCGGGCACCGAGAGGCACCCCTCCTCGACGAGCTCGGGCTCGCCGGTCACCTCGACGACGACCGGGTTGATGATGTAGCCGATCACGCCGTCGACGTTGTAGCTGAAGGCCCGCAGGTTGACGCCGATCTGTGACGCCGCCACGCCGGCCCGGCCGGGGAGGCGCACGCTGTCGACCAGGTCGTCGACGAGGCCCCGCACCCGGGCATCGATGACGCCGATCGGGTCGGAGACGGTCTTGAGTACGGGATCTCCGAATAGTCGGATCTGGCGCTCGGGCACAGGGAAGACTCCAAGTCGGTTCATGCGGCGATTGCCGCGGTGACGGTGGCGCTGGTGCCGGCAGTGCGGGTCAGGTCAGACCGCGCGGTCGGCCGGCAGGCCCTCCACCACGAGGGCAGCGAGGGTTCTGGCCGCCAGCTGGGTGATCGGCTTGAGGTCGTTGTACGAGATCACGCTGCCGGCGGCCAGCTGCGGGTCGTACGGGATACGCACGATCTCCCGCACCCTCGACCGGAAATGCGATTCGATCTCCTCGAGCTTGACCAGGTTGGTGCCCTGCGTCGCCGTGTTGAGGGCGACGATGGCATTGCGCACCAGGTCGCCGTAGCCGTTGGCCTCCAGCCAGGTCAGGGTCTCCGAGGCGAGGCGGGCCTCGTCGACGCTGCCGCCGGAGACGATGACGATCGAGTCCGCGCGCTGCAGGGTGGCGCGCATGACCGAGTGGACGATCCCCGTGCCGCAGTCGGTGAGCATGATCGAGTAGTACCGGGCGGCGAGGTCGGCGACGACGTTGTAGTCGTTCTCATCGAACGCTTCGGACAGGAGCGGGTCGGTGTCGGAGGCGAGAATGTCCAGCCGGGTGGCGTCGCGGGAGACCAGCGCGGAGAAGTCGGTGAAGCCTCCGATCGACGCGGCCTTCGACACCACGTCCCGCACGGTCGACCTGGTCTGCTTGCTGACCCGTTCGGAGAGCGTGCCGCGGTCGGGATTCGCGTCGACGGCGATGATCCGGTCCTCGCGGGCGTCGGCCAGGGCCATGCCGAGCAGCGCGGTGACGGTGGTCTTGCCGACGCCGCCCTTGCGGGTGAGGATCGGCACGAACCGGGTGCCACCTTCGAACTCGCGGCGGATGCGCTCATCCATTGCGTTGTGGGCGCGAACCTTGGCCGAATCGCCGAGGTTCACCAGGTGCAGCGTCGCCGCGTAGACGAAGCTGTTCCAGGTGCCGTGGGGCGGCGGCTTGGTTTTGCGGTTGACCGCGAGCAGACGGTCGGAGGTGAGCATCGACGCCGACTCCGGCGCCGGGCCGTTCTCGGTGCGGAGACGCTCACGACGGGAGTGGGTGGCGGCGGAAGAATCGGCCGCCGGGACGGACAGCGCGGCGACGACGCCCGTCGCCGGGCGGGCGGCGCGGGCGACGCCCGGCGTGCTGATCTCGACCGTGTGCGTGGCCGGGTGCGCGGCCGAATCCGCCGCCCGGGGGCCGCCGGAGCGACCCGGACGGGTGCCGGTTACCGGCCGGGCGGACAACGACGCATCCGCTCGCCCGTTCAGGTTGCCCGGAAGGGCGGCCGCCAGGTTCTGGATGGTGTGCGGCGGCAGTTCGCTGTTGTACTCGTCGCCGGGAACGGTGCCAGGCGACATGGAGGGTTCCTGACCGGAATCCTCGTTGCCTGTGCGCTTATCTGACAAAAGACCCGTCCCTTCGTCGATAGATCGGCCCCAATCCTAGCGCGGTCGCACCACCACGAGCAGATCGCCCGCATCCACCTGCTGGGTTTTGGGGATCGCGACCCGGTCCACGACGCCGCTGATGGGAGACGTGATCGCCGCTTCCATCTTCATCGCTTCGATCGACGCCACGCTCTGACCGGCCTCGATGGTGTCACCCTCCTCGACCTGCAGGGTGACCACCCCGGAGAACGGGGCTGCAACCTGGCCGGGCCGGTTCGCATCCGCCTTCTCCGCCGCCTTGGTGCTGACGGTGATGCTGCGGTCGCGCACGAAGACCGGGCGGAGCTGCCCGTTGAGCGTGGTCATGACGGTGCGCATGCCCTTGTCGTCCGCCTCGCTGATGGCTTCGAGGCCCACGTACAGCCGCACGCCCCTCGCGATCTCGACGGCGTGCTCGGTGCCCTGCTGGAGGCCGTTGAGGTAGTCGACGGTGTCGAGCACCGACAGGTCCCCGAACAGCTCGCGGATCTGCTCGTACTGGCGGGTCGGCGCCGGGAAGAGCAGCTGGTTGAGCATCGCCCGGCGGGTGAGGCTGTCCTTGTCGAGCGCGCCCCGCTCGTCGGCGGTGAGTTCGGTGACGCCGATGCGGATGTTGCGCCCGGCGAGCACCTTGCTGCGGAACGGTTCGGGCCAGCCGCCGGGCAGGTCGCCCAGTTCCCCGGCCATGAAGCCGATCACGGAGTCCGGCACGTCGTAGTTGCCCGGGTTCTCGGCGAAGTCGGCCGGGTCGGCGCGCACCGCGGCGAGGTAGAGGGCGAGGTCGCCGACCACCTTCGACGACGGAGTGACCTTCGGCACACGGCCGAGGATGTTGTTCGCCGCGGCGTACATGTCCTCGATCAGTTCGAAGTCGTCCGCCAGGCCGAGCGCGACCGCCTGGGTGCGCAGGTTGGAGAGCTGGCCGCCCGGGATCTCGTGGGTGTAGACCCGGCCGGTCGGCGCGCGGAGGCCCGATTCGAAGGGGTGGTAAACCCGGCGCACATCCTCCCAGTACGGCTCGAGGTCGCAGACGGCCTTGAGCGAGATGCCCGTGTCGCGTTCGGTGTGGGCGAGGGCGGCGACGAGCGAGGAGGCGGACGGCTGGCTGGTGGTGCCGGCCATCGGAGCGCTGGCGACGTCGACCGCGTCGGCGCCGGCACGTGCCGCGGCGAGCAGGGTGGCCAGCTGGCCGCCCGGCGTGTCGTGCGTGTGCACATGCACCGGCAGGTCGAACCGCTCGCGAAGGGCGCCGACGAGCTTTTCGGCGGCCGCGGGGCGGAGGAGCCCGGCCATGTCCTTGATCGCGAGGATGTGCGCGCCGGACTCGACGATCTGTTCGGCGAGCCGCAGGTAGTAGTCCAGGGTGTACAGGGGTTCGGCAGGGTCGAGCAGGTCGCCCGTGTAGCAGAGAGCCACTTCGGCCACGCTGGTGCCGGTCGCGAGCACGGCGTCGATCGCCGGGCGCATCTGGGACACGTCGTTGAGGGCGTCGAAGATGCGGAAGATGTCGACGCCGGTGTCGGCGGCTTCACGCACGAAGGCGTGGGTCACCTCGACCGGGTACGGCGTGTAGCCGACGGTGTTGCGGCCGCGGAGCAGCATCTGCACGTTGATGTTCGGCAGGGCCTCGCGCAGCGACGCGAGGCGTTCCCACGGGTCCTCGCCGAGGAAGCGCAGGGCCACGTCGTAGGTGGCTCCACCCCAGGCCTCGATCGAGAGCAGCTCCGGGGTCATCCGTGCCACGTAGGGGGCGACCGCGACGAGGTCGCGGGTGCGCACCCGCGTCGCCAGCAGCGACTGGTGCGCGTCGCGGAAGGTCGTGTCCGTCACGGCGAGGGCCTTCTGCGCGCGCAGGTCGGCGGCGAAGCCCGTCGGACCGAGCAGCTGGAGGCGCTGGCGTGAGCCGGCCGGGGCCGCAATGGACAGGTCGAGCTTGGGCAGCTTCTCGGCCGGGTTCAGCAGGGTGATCGGCACGCCGTTGGGCTTGTTGACCGTGACGTCGGCCAGCCAGTTCAGGATCTTCGTGCCGCGGTCCTTCGAAGCCCGGCCGCGGAGCAGTTCCGGTCGCTCGTCGATGAAGGAGGTGCTCAGGTTGCCGGCGGCGAAGTCGGGGTCGTCGAGAACCGCCTGCAGGAAGGAGATGTTCGTCGACACTCCGCGGATGCGGAACTCGGCCAGGGCGCGCTTGGACCGGGTCACGGCGGAGGAGAAGTCACGGCCGCGGCAGGTGAGCTTGGCGAGCATCGAGTCGAAGTGCGGGCTGATCTGGGCGCCGGGGTTGATGGTTCCGCCGTCGAGGCGCACACCGGCGCCGCCGGGCGAGCGGTAGGTGGTGATCTTGCCGGTGTCCGGCCGGAATCCCATGGTGGGGTCTTCCGTCGTGATCCGGCACTGCAGCGCTGCGCCGCGAAGCTGGATCTTGTCCTGGGTCAGGCCGAGGTCGGCAAGGGTCTCCCCCGCGGCGATACGGATCTGGGCGACGACCAGGTCGACATCCGTCACCTCCTCGGTGACGGTGTGCTCGACCTGGATTCGCGGGTTCATCTCGATGAACACGTGCTGGCCGGCCCGTTCGCCGACGGTGTCGAGAAGGAACTCGACCGTTCCCGCGTTGACATAGCCGATCGACTTGGCGAAGGCGACCGCGTCCGCGTAGAGGCGCTGGCGGATCTCGTCGGAGAGGTTCGGCGCAGGGGCGATCTCGATGACCTTCTGGTGGCGGCGCTGCACCGAGCAGTCGCGTTCGAACAGGTGCACGGTGGCGCCGGTCGTGTCGGCGAGGATCTGCACCTCGATGTGGCGGGGCCGCAGCACCGCCTGCTCGAGGAACATGGTCGGGTCGCCGAAGGCGCTGTTGGCCTCCCGCATCGCCTCCTCGAGGGAGCCGCGGAGCTCGCTCATCTTGGCGACCCGGCGCATGCCGCGCCCGCCGCCGCCGGCGACGGCCTTGGCGAAGATGGGGAAGCCGATTTCCTCCGCCGCGGCGATGAGCTCGTCGACGTCGCGGGACGGCGCACTGGACCCCAGGACCGGCACGCCGGCAGCGATCGCGTGCTCCTTGGCGGTGACCTTGTTGCCGGCCATCTCGAGCACCTGCTCGCCCGGGCCGATGAAGGTGATGCCGGCTTCACGGGCGGCGCGGGCCAGTTCGGGGTTCTCGGAGAGGAACCCGTAGCCGGGGTAGATGGCGTCGGCGCCGCACTCCTTGGCCACCCGGATGATCTCGCTCACGGTGAGGTACGCCCGCACCGGATGCCCGGGCTCGCCGATCTGGTACGCCTCGTCGGCCTTCAGCCGGTGGAGAGAGTTGCGGTCTTCGAACGGGAACACGGCCACCGTTTTGGCGCCGAGCTCATACGCCGCACGAAACGCACGAATCGCGATTTCTCCGCGGTTGGCAACAAGAATTTTCGTGAACATGCAGACCTTTCGAGCGTGGAGCCGCACACAGCTGACGGTTAGGTTCTCCCAGACTAGTGAAGGTAACGTATCTACTTGTGCACGTACTAAGCGTTAGCTCCCTCAAGGGAGGAGTAGGCAAGACCACGGTGACCCTTGGTCTGGCGTCTGCTGCCTTCGCCCGCGGCGTACGAACCCTGGTTGTGGACATTGATCCCCAGTCGGATGTCTCGACCGGCATGGACATCGAGGTGACCGGCCACCTGAACATCGCCGACGTCCTCGCGTCGCCCAAGGAGAAGGTCGTTCGCGCGGCCATTGTGCCGAGCGGGTGGACCCGCGGCCGTCAGGGCACCATCGACGTGATGATCGGCAGCCCGTCCGCGATCAATTTCGACGGGCCGCACCCCAGCATCCGTGACATCTGGAAGCTGGAAGAGGCGCTGTCCACGGTCGAGAAGGACTACGACCTCGTCCTCATCGACTGCGCCCCCTCCCTCAACGCACTGACCCGCACCGCCTGGGCGGCCAGCGACCGCGTCGCCGTGGTCACCGAGCCCGGCTTGTTCTCCGTCGCGGCGGCTGACCGCGCCCTGCGGGCGATCGAAGAGATCCGGCGTGGCCTGAGTCCTCGCCTCCAGCCTCTCGGCATCATCGTCAACCGGGCCAGGACGGCCTCACTCGAGCACCAGTTCCGGATCAAGGAACTCCGCGACATGTTCGGTCCGCTCGTGCTCAGCCCCCAGCTTCCCGAGCGCACATCGCTCCAGCAGGCGCAGGGCGCCGCGAAGCCGCTGCACACCTGGCCGGGTGACAGCGCCCAGGAGATGGCCCGCTACTTCGACCAGCTGCTCGAGCGGGTGCTGCGCACGGCGCGCATCGGCGAATACGCCGAACAGCACTGACACCCCGGACAGCAAAAACCGCCCGGCGGCGGTGCCAGGCGGCGGGACGTGCGGGTGAAGGCGCAGTGCGGAAAGGGTCAGGAGACCTTGCGGCTGGTCCTGCGGGCGGCGAGCTCGTCGGACGGGTCGATGGTCTGGGTGTCCAGTTCGACGAGACTGGTCTCGACCTCACGAAGCACCTTGCCGACGGCGATGCCGAAGACACCCTGGCCGCGGCTGACGAGATCGATGACCTCGTCGTTCGAGGTGCACAGGTAGACGCTCGCGCCGTCGCTCATCAGCGTGGTCTGGGCCAGGTCGCTGACGCCGGATTCGCGCAACTGGTTGACGGCGGTGCGGATCTGCTGCAGGGAGATGCCGGTGTCGAGCAGTCGTTTGACGAGTTTGAGAACCAGGATGTCCCGGAAGCCGTAGAGGCGCTGGGAACCCGATCCGGCGGCGCCACGCACCGTCGGCTGGACGAGTTCGGTGCGGGCCCAGTAGTCGAGCTGGCGATAGCTGATGCCGGCGGCCCTGGCTGCCACGGCGCCACGGTAACCGGAATGTTCGTCGAGTTCCGGCATCCCGTCGGTGAAGAGGAGACCGAGTCCGTAACGGGAGGCGTCGTCTCGTTGGTTGAGCTCACTCATACGATCGCCTCTCGGGGGTGTCTGCGATGCCGATGATCGCTGTGTCAACGCTACCGAGGCGAACCGCCCTGATCAATGACATCCGCTCGACCAAAATCGGCGTGTCGGATGCAAGGAAGACTCGGGTCGATCGCGGCGGCACTCTTCGAGCGGCGTCGGTCTCCAGTGTATGGCTTATTTAGTGAGACGCCCCAGCGCGGAGCGGATCAGACTCCCGCGAATCACCTCGAGCTGGCCGGCGATTTCGACCGCCATCTCGGCGGCCTTCGCCCGGCTGGAGGCGTCCTTCCGGCGCGACAGCGGCACCAGGGCGCTTTCGATTAGGCCGAGTTCCCGCTCGGCGGCTCCGCGGAAACCGCGGAGGTGCCTCGGTTCGATGCCGCTGCGCTGCAGTTCCACGAGGGCACGCAGCACACCGAGCGCGTCCTCCCCGTAGACGTCGGCCGGGAGGATGATCGAGGCGGAGACGGCATCGTGCAGGAGCGTGGCGGCGGCCCCCGCTTCGCGCAGGAGTTCGTCCCTGCTCAGCCGGCGCACGTTGGACAGCATCGAGGGGCCGGGGGTCACTCCGCCGGGCAGGGTGGGGGTGAGACCGTTGTCGATGTCTTCCAGGTAGCCGCGAATGACCTTCAACGGAAGGTAATGATCACGCTGCATCAACAGGATCAAACGCAGCCGGTCGAGGTCCCCCGCGCAGAACTTGCGGTAACCGGATTCGGTCCGTGCCGGGGAGACGAGTTTCTGTTCCTCGAGGAAACGCAGCTTGGATGGCGTGAGTTCGGGGAACTCAGGGGTCAGCCGGGCCAGCACCTGTCCGATGCTCAAGAGTGACGTCGCGCCCGGCTGCCGTGCCTGGGCAGAGGACGCGGGCACTAGTCGCTCGCCAGTGGCGAAAGGTCGAGCCGCGAGGCGTAGAACGTCAGCCGGAACTTGCCGACCTGGACCTCGGCGCCGTCGTGCAGCTGGGCCGAATCGATCCGGACACCGTCGAAGTAGGTGCCGTTGAGCGAAACGAGGTCTTTCACCTCGAACGTGCGGCCGTGGCGGAGGAACTCGGCGTGCCGCCGTGAGACAGTGACATCGTCAAGGAAGATGTCCGCATTGGGGTGACGGCCGACAGTGGTGACGTCGGCGTCCAGCAGGAAGCGCGCCCCCGAATTCGGTCCACGACGCACGACGAGCAGTGCCGACCCCGAGGGGAGGGCCGCGATGGCCTCCTGTTCCTCCGTCGTGACGTCGCCGTCGAGGGCGGCCAACTGCGCCGCGAACTCCTGGCTGAACGTCATCGTCGTGTCGGTGTTGGCGAAGTTTTCGGGCGTGCCCTTGCGCTGGGGTTCATTCGTCTTTTTGGAATCAATCACCGTACACCTCCTACTGGTCCAGCGTATCGGATTGAGCGGACGATTTTACCCGCGAAAGCCGAATCACCCTGGCGGCTTCAATTGCGTAGATTATGCCCGCCCACCAGTAAAGAAAGGCTCCCCAGATCCCGAATGCCCAGCCCACCGGACCAGACCACCAGGCCAGCATCGGGAAGGCCTGGCCGAGCATGATCATGGGCAGCGCGTAGAACAGGCAGAAGGTGGCGAGTTTGCCGAGCTGATGCACGGGAAGCGGCCCGAAACCGAAGTTGGCCAGGACGACGCCGAGGCCGAGGAGAAAGACATCCCGGCCGACGACGACGAGCACGATCCACCAGGGAACCAGTCCGCGGGAGGCGAGCCCGAGCAGCGCCGCGAAGATGTACAGGCGATCGGCGGCCGGGTCGAGCAGTTGACCGAGCCTGGTGACCTGGTCGAACCGCCTGGCGAGGAACCCGTCGAGGAAGTCGGAGGCTGAAGCCACGACGAGCACGAGCAACGCCCAGGAATCCTCGCCGCGGATCAACAGGACGAGGAAGACGGGAACCAGGGCCAGCCGCAGCATGCTGAGGAGATTGGGCAGCGTGGCCACCCTCGAACTTGCCTGTCGTTCCTCTGCCCCGCTCACAATTCCCGAGTCTACCGAGGCGCTCCCCGCAGCGGAGCGCGGCATCCCGTCAACCCGCCGATGCGCCGGTGCGGGGCTCCGCGTCGCCTCTCCCCGGCCGCGCACGGCTGGCCGTTTCGGACTTGGCACGGCTGCGCTCGACGCTTCGCCGGAGGGCCTCCATCAGGTCGAGCACTTCCCCGCCGCCTTCCGCGCCCTGCTCGCCCTCTCCGGACAAGCGGCCGAAGGTGACGCTGGTGTCGACCGTGTCGCCGGCCGCGAGCTTCGCCTCGATCAGCTCCCGTAGCTGGTCCTGGAAGTCGTCCCGGAAGTCTCCAGGCGAGAAGTCGGAGGCGAATGATTCGACCAGTGCCGCCGACAGGTCCAATTCCTGGGCCGAAATGCGCACC
Organism: Cryobacterium sp. HLT2-28; assembly: GCF_004402495.1. Lineage (GTDB taxonomy): Bacteria > Actinomycetota > Actinomycetes > Actinomycetales > Microbacteriaceae > Cryobacterium > Cryobacterium mannosilyticum. The sequence continues at coordinate 14,536 of NZ_SOFH01000020.1, forward strand.
TCCGCGTCGAGGGCGGGGAAATCCGCCACCCGGATCTCGTCCGCCCAGAGCAGGGACTGCAGCAGCAGCACATCGCCGCGCACGCGGAGCGCCCCGAGCCGGGTCTTCTGGCGCAGGGCGAATCGCACGATCGCGGTGCGGTCCGTCGCCTGCAAAGCGTGCCGCAGCAGCACATACGCCTTCGGCGATGAACCGTCCGGTTCGAGGTAATAGCTGCGCTCGTAGGTCATCGGGTCGAGTTGTTCGCTCGGCACGAACTCGACCACGTCGATCTCACGGCTCCGCTCGGCCGGCAGGGAAGCCAGGTCGGCGTCGGTGAGGATCACCGTGCGGTCACCATCGTCCCAGGCCTTGTCGATGTGGGCATAGTCCACGACCTGCCCGCAGATTTCGCAGCGGCGCTGGTAACGGATGCGCCCGCCGTCCTTGTCGTGCACCTGGTGCAGTGCGACATCGTGGTCCTCGGTGGCGCTGTAGACCTTGACGGGCACATTGACGAGTCCGAAGGTGATCGCGCCCTTCCAAATCGATCTCATGCCCCCAGTGAACACCGGTTGCCCGCGCCAGGCTAGCGGCCTGGCCCGCCGAGGCAGCCGAGTCGGCCCAGCGGCCCGCAGGGCGACCGAGCGGCTCCGGTGGTCGGGCCTGTCGGGACCCGTGAATGAATCTTCGAATAAGTTATCCACAAGTAGTGACCAACACTCACATTTGTGTTCGTGTTTTGGTATCTTCGTGGCATGGACTCACCGGCAGAGCAATGCAGACAGGCAGCGGATGCCGTCGCCCGCCTGGGCTGCTCCAGCGCCGACTACGAGGCCCTGACGGATGCCGCGGCGCTGGCCGGTCAAAAAGACATCGCCACCGCACGCCGGTTGCTGGAGACCCGGGCCGCGTGGATGGCCGCGACCATCGCCGACCGGTCCCGCCCGGAGTTGGGCCACTCGGGCCTGGCCGCGCAGCAGGGGTTCCTCTCCCCGGAGGCGATGATCCAGAAGGTCACCGGCGCAAGCAAGAACGAAGCATTCAAGCTCGTCGCCGTCGGCACGATGCTCGCCCAGGCCGAGGCCGCCGACCGGCAGGCCGCAGACGGCCTCGAGTCGCCCGGTGTTGACGGGACCGGTGCGGGCGGGACCGGCGCTGACGGGACCGGCGCTGACGGGACCGGCGCTGGCGGGACCGGTGTCGATGGGGGTGCGGGCGGCGACTCGGGCGGCCCGGGTAGTTTCCCGCCCGATCCGGCCGGTGCCGGGTCGTGGCAGGCGCCGATCGCTCGCGCCGTGACCGCCGGGACCCTCTCCGTCGACGCCGCCGAGTCGATTCGGAAGGGCCTGGGCGATATCGATACCGCCGTCACCGCCGACAGACTCGGCACCGCCCTCAGCCGGCTGCTCGCCGAAGCCGGTCAGTTGAACGCGGACCAATGCTTCACCCGCGCCCGAAGGATGCGCGACGACCTCGATCAGGCCGGCATCGCCGCGAGGGAGAAGCAGGCCCACGACGACCGGTTCCTCAAGGTTTACCGCCTCGCCGACGGCAAGGTCCGCCTGCACGGGCTCTTCGCCCCCGAGGATGGCGAGTTCGTGCTCTCCACCTACGACTCGATCACCAGCCCCAGACGCGGCGGGGTGCGCTTCGTGGACAAGAAACGCAAAGCCTGGGCCAAGGCCGTCCAGGACGACCCCCGCAGCACCGCGCAGATCGCCGCGGACTCGTTCGTGCAACTACTCAAGATTGCCGGCGAAGTCGACCCCGGCCAGATGCTCGGCGGCCGCCGCCCCGCCGTGCGCATCATCGTCACCCAAAAAGACCTCACCAACGCCGCCCACACTAACACCGGCACCGGCGCCAACACCGGCACCAACACCGGCACCGGCGGCGCGTCGGACGGACAGGCCGGCACATCCCCCTCAACACCAGTTACACCATGGAAACGCGGCGCCACCGGAGCACCTGAAACGCCGGGAGCGCCGGGAGCGCCGGAGACATCAGATGCCCGGCCAATTCGGGCGGTCAGACCTGACACGGCCGCTCTCTTCAACCAGCGCAGCCAACCCGAGGGTCCCAGCGAGCCCGACCTGTCCGGCCAGCCCGCCGAGACCGGTCACTCGGGCCAACCGAGCCAGACCCGCCCGTCCAGCCAACCCAGCCAGCCCGTTCAGCCGGGACAACCGGGGACGGCCGTGGTCCTCGCGACCGGGCACGGGTCCATCGAGGGCAGTCCCGCTCCAATCTCCCTCGCCACCGTCGAACGGCAACTCTGCGACACCGGCTACCTCGGAATCCTCTTCGACAACACGGGTCAACCTATCGACGTCGGCAGGGAACAACGTCTCTTCACCCCGGCCCAACGCACCGCCATGGGCGCCCGCGACGGCGGCTGCGTCTGGCCCGAGTGCGACCGGCCACCCGCCTGGACCGAAGCCCACCACCTCAAAGAGTGGCTCCTCGAACACGGCTACACCGACCTCGCCGACGGAGTCTGCCTCTGCCACCCCCACCACCTGCTCCTCCACAACACGGGCTGGACCATACTCCGGGGCGGGGACCAGTACTGGCTGAAGCCGCCGGTCTCGGTCGACCCGAAACAGATGCTCATCCCCCTCCCCAGCAAGACCCACCGCCAACTCGACCGGGGCACGCCAACCCGGAACCGGGACACCGACTGACCGGCAACTCGTCCCGGGCACGCCGACCCGGGACGGGGACGCGGACGGACCGGCCGCGTCACCGGGTCCCCGACCGGCAGCGCCGCCGGCGAGTGAGGTCGCCGAGATCATGGCATCGGGCCCTGGCTGGCTCGACCACTGCAAGCTCCCGGCCCTCGGCAGGCACAACCACCGCAAGTTCCCGGCCCTCGGCGGACTCGAGTACCAGGGCGGGCTCGCCTGGCGGCGGGGTCGCCTGGGGGCGGGCTCGCCTGGCGGCGGGGTCGCCTGGGGCCGGGGTCGCCTGGCGGCGGGACGGCACGACATCGGCCCACTAGCCGCGGACGGGGCGCGAGTGCATGCTAGTGCCATGAATCAGGGACCGGACCGTTCGGCCGCCAGCCAGGTCGTCACGGTCGGCGGCCATCGGATCACGCTCACCAGCCTCGACAAGGTGCTCTACCCGGAGACCGGCACGACCAAGGCAGACGTGATCGCCTACTACGCGGCCGTCGCCGACGTGCTGATCCCCCATTCCGCCAACCGGCCGGCCACGAGGAAACGGTGGGTGCACGGCGTCGGCACCGCCGCGGAACCCGGCCACATGTTCTTCCAGAAGAACCTCGACGCGTCGACCCCGAGCTGGGTGACCCGCCGGTCGATCGAGCACTCCGACCACGTCAACGTGTATCCCCTGGTCAACGACCTGGCCACGCTGACCTGGCTCGGCCAGGTCGCGGCGCTCGAAATCCATGTGCCGCAGTGGCAGTTCGGCCGAGACGGCCATCCGCGCAACCCGGATCGGCTCGTGCTCGACCTGGACCCTGGCGAGGGCGTCACCCTCGCCGAGTGCGCCCACGTCGCCCGGCTGGCCCGGGCCATCCTGCGCGACATGGGCCTGGATCCGTTCCCCGTGACCAGCGGGAGCAAAGGCATTCACTTGTACGCTGCGCTGGATCTCAGCCATACCTCCGACCAGGTCTCCGCGGTCGCGCACGAATTGGCGCGGGCGCTGGAGGCCGACCATCCCGACCTCGTGGTCAGCGACATGAAGAAAGCCAGGCGCGCCGGCCGGGTCTTCGTGGACTGGAGCCAGAACAACGCCGCCAAGACCACGATCGCACCGTACTCGTTGCGCGGCACACCGTTGCCGATGGTCGCCATGCCCCGCACCTGGCGCGAATTGGCCTCCCCCGGGCTGGCCCAGATCGATTACCGCCAGGCCAGGCACCGGGTGGAACGCAACGGCGACGCACTGTCCGGCCTGCTCACCGCCCACCCGGGTTTGCGGGCAGACTTCGGCGGCGCGACGGACCCAGGCCCCGGGGCGGCCGACCGGCTGGCCGAATACCGCAGCAAGAGGAACAGCGCGCGCACGCCGGAACCGGTGCCGGCCGAGATCACCGGGACAGCGGAGGGCCGCTCCTTCGTGATCCAGGAGCACCACGCCCGCAACCTGCACTACGACCTGCGGCTCGAGCATGACGGGGTGCTCGCCTCATGGGCGCTGCCGCGGGGAGTGCCGACCGAACCGACGAAGAACCACCTCGCCGTGCGCACGGAAGACCACCCGCTCGAGTACGGCACGTTCGAGGGTGACATTCCGGCCGGGGAATACGGCGCGGGCACGGTCAGGATCTGGGACAGCGGCCGATACGACCTCGAGAAGTGGCGCGACGACGAGGTGATCGCCACCCTGCACGGCGAACCGGGCGGCGGGCTCGGTGTGGCGCGACGATTCGCCCTGATCCACACGAAGGGCCCCGACCGGGCCGAGAACAACTGGCTGATCCATTTGATGAAGGCGACGGCGACGGCGACGGCCCGCCGTGCCGGGGCGGCGCAGGGGCCGCCCCGGGTGGCGGCCGCGCGCATCCGCCACTCGCCCATGCTCGCGACGCTCGGCACCCTGGCCGACCTGGCCGACGCGAATGGCCGGCCCTGGGCGAGCGAGATGAAGTGGGACGGGATCAGATTGCTCGCCTCCGTGACGATGAACGCCTCCGTGACAATGAACACCTCCGTGACGATGGACGACCCCGGGGCCACGGTTCGCCTGGTCACCCGGAACGGCAACGACGTCACGGATGCCTACTCGGACTTGGTGCGTGCCCTGCCGGCGGTCGTCACGGCCGGATCGGCCGTGCTCGACGGGGAGGTCGTCGCCCTCGATGCCGCGGGCAGGCCGAGTTTCGGCCTGTTGCAGAACCGGACCGGCGGCACTCGGGTGAACTACCTCGTTTTCGACCTGCTCGAGCGGGACGGGCAGGACCTCACCGAGTTGTCGTATTCGGCGCGGCGCGAGATCCTCGGCCAGGTGGTGCACGGCAACGCCGGCGTCCAGGTGCCGCCGGCCTTCGACGGCGATGCGGCGGCGGCCCTGCGAGCGAGCCGGGAGCTCGGCCTGGAGGGCATCGTCGCCAAACGGCTGGACGGCCGCTATGAACCGGGCCGCAGGTCCCGGTCCTGGATCAAGATCAAGCACCATGCGACCCAGGAGGTCGTGGTCGGCGGGTGGCGCCCCGGCCAGGGCCACCGGTCCGGCTCGATCGGATCGCTGCTGGTCGGGATTCCGCACGGCGGCACCCTCGCCTACGCCGGCCGGGTCGGCACGGGGTTCCGTGATCTGGACCTTGAGGAGATCATGGCGAGGCTCGGGCCGATCGCCACGACCGCGAGCCCCTTCGCCGAGGTTCCCGCGGCTGACGCCGGTGACGCGAACTGGGTGCGGCCGATCCTCGTCGGCGAGGTGGAGTTCGCGGAGTGGACGGAGGCGGGGCGGCTCCGGCACCCCGTTTGGCGAGGCTGGCGCCCGGAAAAGTCGCCCGCCAACGTGGTCAGGGAAGGCCCCGGGTAGGCCCGGCCGCAGGTCAGGCGCGGCGCGGTTTCCTGAGCGGCTTGGGGAAGGCATCCCTCATGTGGTCCGAGGAGAGGTAGTCGCCGACGCCGATCATGATCAGGCTGAACAGGATTTGTTCGGTGACCATCCAGAACGGGTAGAGTCCGGGGATCGCGGCGAGGACAAGGGTGATCACAGGGAAGATCTTGCTGAACAGCCGCAGGCGGGAGTACGCCCAGTAGTACCCCTTCTGGGCGCGCCAGGCGAAGTAGAACAGCGTGAGGGTCATCGCGAGCACCACGAAGGTGCGCATCCAGACCGAGAACGGCACTGCGGACCCGCCGAGGGCGATCACGACGGCCACGAACGCTGCCGCTGCACCGAGCACGAGCTCGGCAGCGAGCAGCCAGGCGATCGCGACGAAGGCGCGCCGGGTGCGCGGGTGGTCGCGCATTTCCGGCGGGATCGTGTATTCGACGCTCCGGCCTCCCGCGACCCGGTCGACGGCGAGAAACATGGGTTCCAGGTTCATGATGCCTCCGGAACCACGGTAGCCGCTCCGGGGAGTCAGCCCAGCCGCAGCCGCAGCGCCGGCCACGCCGCGGCGAAGCCCGGATGCAGCGGGAGCGCGTCGACCTCGTCGGTCGGCACCCAGCGGAGTGCGATGCTCTCCCGGTCGCTGATCACCGGTTCGAACTGCCGGTTGGCGCGCACGACCACGGTCGTGTACGACCAGAACCCGAGGTCGAGCACCGAGCTGAATTGCACGCTGACCAGGTCGGCCGGCACCCCGGCCTCCTCGCCGGCCTCGCGCAGGGCGGCCTCGAGTGCGGTCTCGTGCTCGTGCCGCGCTCCCCCGGGCAGCCCCCAGGTGTCTCCCTGGTGGCTCCAGACGGCGCGGTGCTGAAGCAGCACGCCCAGCTCCAGGTGGTGCACGAGGAGACCGGCCGCACCGAATCGCCCCCAGAACTTCCGACCGTCGGGGCCGTAGACCCAGGTGTCGCCGTTACCGCTCATCTCCCCAGCATGCGTCACCGAGCCGTGAAACGTCACAGAGCCGTGGTCCGTCACACGGTCGTGGTCTGTCACAGGGCCGTGGTCCGCCACACGGTCGTGGTCTGTCACAGGGCCGTGGATCGTCGTAGAACGTCGCCGGGCGGCAGGGCGCGGTAGTGCAGGTGAACCACACCATTGTCGAAGCGGTGTTCGGCCACCAGCTGAACCCGCAGCCGCACGCCGGCCGGGTAGAACCGGGTGCCGCCGCCCACGAGGACGGGCGACACGAACTGATGGTATTCGTTGACCAGGCCGGCCTCGATCGCGAGTTTCGCGAGCCCCGGGCCGCCCACGGACAGGTCGCGGTGGGCGGTGTCCTTGAGCCGCCGGATGACGGCAGGGTCGAACTCCCGCTCGAGCCTGGTGCGCGGAGCGCTGACCGATTCGAGGGTGGTCGAGTAGACGATCTTGTCGGTCGCCCGCCAGAGCGCCGCGAAGTCCTTGATGGCCTCCGGCTCGTCGGTGGCGTCGATGGTGTCCCAGGCGGCCATCACCTCGTACATCCGGCGCCCGAACAGCTGGGTGCCGATCTCCCGCTCGAGCTCGTTGACGAAGCCATGCACCTCCGCGTCGGGCACGCTCCAGTCGAACTTGCCGTCCGCATCCGAGACATACCCGTCGAGCGACGTGATCCCGGCGTAGATCAGCCTGGCCATGATTCTCCCCTCGCCGGCTTCCCGGCGGTCACGGCTGGCTGTGCCATTCGCCGTCACGGAAGATGATCGCGGACGGGCGGATTTCGACGGCGCCATAGAGCGCGCCCGGGCACTGCCTGGCCCAGTCGATGGCGGCATCGAGGTCGGCAACCTCGATCACGAAGGTGCCGTTGAGCCGTTCCCGGGTGTCCGCGAACGGACCGTCCTGCACCCGGAGTGCGCCGTCGCGGACCGAGATCGTGGTCGACGCCGCCACGGGCTGCAGGATGTCGGCGGAGACCAGCGCGCCCGCGGCATCCAGCGACTTCGCGTAGGCGTCGAAGGCCGCCCGACCCCAGTTCATGGCTTCTTCGCTGACCTCAGCGTCGCCGGGTTCCTGGCTGATGACGAGGAGTGAGTATCGCATCGGACGTCCTTCCGCTCGAACGATAGTGACACCACTTGCACGAGTGCGCCAGCGTCGGATCCACGTGCCCGGCGCCGGTCAGCCGTGGGCGGCGACGTAGTCGACGAGTCCCTTCACCGTCGCGACCTGGCCGTAGTCCCGCTCCGGCGTGTCCACCCCGGTCGCCTGGGCGATCGTCTCGATCAGGCGCAGGAAGTCGAGGGAATCGAGCTCGAGGTCCTGGCGCAGCCTGGCGGTCTCCTCTTCCGCGTCGAGGTCGACATCGGGCGCGACCTGGCCGATCGCGGCGCGCACCGCCTCGCGGGCGTCCTGTACGTTCATAGTTCCTCCGGCTTCTGCAGCAGTTCATTCATCCGGGAGAGGAAACGCCCACCGCGCAGCCCGTCGCTGACCCGGTGGTCGGCCGAGAGCGTGGCCGTGACGATCCGGCGCACGCCGATCAGCCCGTTTCGGGCGAAGGGTTGTTCCAGCACCCGGCCGAGGCCGACGAGCGCGACCTGCGGCGGGTAGATGACGCCGAAGACGCTCTCGACCCCCAAGTCACCGAGGTTGGTCACCGTGATCGTCGGGTCGGCCATCTCGGCGCGCTGCAGGCGTCCGGCGCGGGCCCGCCCGACGAGGTCCCTGAGGCGTTCCATCAGCAGGTCGAGGGCCAGGGTATCGGCGTCATGGATGGCCGGCGCGACGAGGCCGCCCCGGCGGAGCGCGACGGCAACCCCGAGGTGCACGGCCGCGCTCGGGTGGAACGCCCCGTCGGTGAAGAACCCGTTCACTTCCGGGACTTCCCTGGCGGCCAGCGCCGCCGCCTTCAGCAACAGCGCGGCCGGGACCAGCCTGGCGGAGATCGGACGGGCCAGATTGGCTTCCTCCATCCAGGACAGGGCGGCTTCGAGGTCGAGGGTGGTGCTCAGGTAGTAGTGCGGGATGGTCTTCTTCGACCGCGTCATCAAGGTGCCGATGGCGCGGCACAGGCTCTCGGCCCGGTCAGCGGCCTCGCGCGGTTCCCGGCCGGGCGGCCGCGTCTTACCCGGCGCGGCCTGCTCGGCGGGCTGCTCGGCGGGCTGCTCGGCGGGTTCCGCGGCGGGCTCCGCGGCGGCGGACTCCTCGGCAGCGCGCCGTTCAGCCGCCACTCCGACGGAGCTGCGGATGTCGGTCTCGGTGACCGCTGCCTCCGGTCCGGTCCCCCGTACCGCGGCCAGGTCGACGCCGAGCTCAGCGGCGAGCCGGCGGGCCCGGGGTGAGGAGCGCACCCGGTGGATCGCGGGTTCCCCCGGAGCCGGACCCCGAACCGCCGCCGCCACATCGGCCCGGGTCACCGCACCATTGCGGCCGGTCCCGTGCAGGCGGGTGGTATCGACGCCGAGGCTGTGAGCCAGGCGCCGAACCGGCGGGGAGATGAATCCTGATGGCTCCGGCGGCGCCTCTGAGGCCGGCGCTGTCTCGGGGACCGCGGCGGCGGTTCGGCCGGCGGGCGGATGCTTCGGTGCGGGTCGCGGCGGCCTGGTCGGTTCGGCCCCGGCTCGAGTGGGTAACGGTGCCTCGTGGGCAGGGCCGGCGGCCGGAGGGCCGGCAGGCGCTGCCCCGGCCGCCGGGGTCTGAGTGATCCGGGCGAGAACGCCGCCGACCGGCACTGTCGTGCCGACCTCGACGAGCAATTCGGCGACCACGCCGTCCTCGAACGATTCGACGTCGATGTCGGCCTTGTCGGTGTCGATGACGGCAACCATGTCGCCGCGGTGCACATAGTCCCCCGGCTCGACCAGCCACTCGACCAGCTTGCCCTCCTCCATGTCCGCCCCGAGGGCCGGCATCCGGAACTCACCCATGCGCGCCCACCGCCTCCCTGGCCGCGGCGACGACGCGTTCGACCGACGGCAGCGCCGCCTGTTCGAGGTGCCTGGCGTAGGGCACGGGAACCTCGGCGCTGCACACCCGGCCGACAGGCGCGTCCAGGTCGTAGAAGGCGTGTTCGGTGATCCGAGCGCTGATTTCGGCGGAGAGGCTGCCGCTGCGCCACCCCTCGTCGACCACGACTGCCCGGTGCGTCTTCGCGACGGTGGCGAGGATGGCCGCGTCGTCGAGCGGGCGGAGGGTGCGCAGATCGAGCACCTCCGCCTCGATCCCGTCGCCGCCCAGCCGGTCGGCCGCGTCGAGCACCAGCCCGAGGGTACCGCCGTAGGTGATCAGCGACACGTCGGCGCCCTGGCGCCGCACGGCGGCCGTGTCGATGTCGACCGCGCCGGCGTCGTCGGGGAGGTCCCCGGCCTCGTTGTAGAGCGAACCGTGCTCGAAGATGAGCACCGGGTCGGGTTCCTGGAGTGCGGTCCACAGCATCCCGCGGGCGTCCGCGAGGGTCGCCGGGGTGAGGATGCGCAGGCCGGGGATGTGGGCGTACCAGCCCTCGAGGCTGTGCGAGTGCTGGGCGGCCAGCTGGCGCCCGGCGCCGGTGGTCATCCGGATCACGAGCGGCACGCTGAGTTGTCCGCCGGACATGTGCGAGAGCGTCGCGGCGTTGTTCACGATCTGGTCGAGCGCGAGCAGGCTGAAGTTGACGGTCATGATCTCGACGATCGGACGCATGCCGCCGAGGGCTGCGCCGATCCCGGCTCCGACGAAACCGGACTCCGACAGCGGGGTGTCCCGGATGCGTTCCGGGCCGAATTCCTCGAGCAGGCCCAGGCTCACCGCGTAGCAGCCGCCGTAGCTGCCCACGTCCTCGCCCATCAGGAACACCCGGTCGTCACGGTGCATGGCGTCTCGGATCGCGGCTCGGATCGCCTCACGGTAGGTGGTCTTCATGTCCCGGCCTGTCCGGTTCTGCCGGTCTGTTCGCTGTAGACGAAGCGGGTGAGTTCCTCGACCGGTTCGATCGTGCCTGCCTCGGCGAAGTCGACTGCCGCCTGCACCTCGGCGTCCACCTCACCCTGGATGGCCGTCCAGATCTCCTCCGGAAGGTCGCCGGCGGCCTCCAGGGCCTCGCGCAGCAGGTCGATCGGATCGCGTTCGACCCAGCGGGCGACCTCGGCCTTGTCCCGATAGCGCTCGGGGTCGTACATCGAGTGCGCCCGGAAACGGTAGGTGCGCAGCTCGAGGAAATGCGGTCCGCCGCCGCCGCGGATGGCATCGACGGCCCTTCGGGCCGCCGCGTCGACGGCGAGCACGTCCATCCCGTCCACCGACCAGGCCGGGATCTCGTAGGCGGATGCCTTCAGCGCGATATCCGTCTGGGATTCCGAGAGTCGCAGCGCGGTGCCCATCGCGTAGAGGTTGTTCTCGCAGCAGAACAGCACCGGCAGCTGCCAGAGCGCGGCCAGGTTCACGCTTTCGTGGAACTCACCCTCGGCGACCGCGCCCTCGCCGAAGAAGCACGCGGTGACGCGGGAGCGGCCCGCCATCTTGTCGGCGAGGGCGAGGCCCACCGCGAGGGGCAGCCCGCCGGCGACGATGGCGTTGCCGCCGTAGAAGCGGGTGGCCGCGTCGAAGAGGTGCATCGATCCGCCCCGCCCGCGGCAGCAGCCCTGCTGATAGCCGTACATCTCCGCGAGGATGGCTCCGGCGGACACGCCGCGGAGCAGGGCGTGGCCGTGCTCCCGGTAGGTTGCCAGGACGGCGTCGTCGGGGCCGAGAACGCCCAGCACGCCGGCCGCGACCGCCTCCTCGCCGATGTAGACGTGCATGAACCCGCAGATCTTCGCCGCACTGTACAACTCGACGCATTTCTCCTCGAAGCGCCTGACCCTGAGCATGTCCTGCAGCAGCCGGCGGGAGTGCTCCGGGTCGGCGGCGGCCCGCCGCCCGGTCGGCTGCCCGGTCATCGCGGCACCTCCACGGTCGACGTGTCCCCCTCGGGCAGGCCGAGCTCGCGGGCCTTGAGCAGGCGGCGCAGGATCTTGCCGCTGCGGGTCTTGGGCAGGGCCGTGGTGAACTCGAGCTCCCGGGGCAGGTCCGAGCCGTTTGCGGGCGAAACCGATGATCTCCAGGCGAAGCTGTTCGGTGGGGTCGAATCCCGCCTTCAGCTCCACGAAGGCCTTGACGACTTCTCCGGCGACGGGGTCGGGGATGCCGATGGCCGCGGCCTCCGCGACGGCCTCGTGTTCCATCAGTGAGCTCTCCACTTCGAACGGGCCGATCAGGTGCCCGGAGGACTTGATCACGTCGTCCCCGCGGCCGACGAACCAGTAGTAGCCGTCGGCGTCCCGCTTGGCGAGGTCGCCGGTGAGGTACCAGCCGCCGACGAAGCAGCGGCGGTAGCGTTCCTCCTCGTTGAGGTAGCCACGGAACATCGACGGCCAGCCGGGGCGCAGGGCCAACTCGCCCACGGCATCCGGTTCGGTGACGAGCACGGCGTCTGCGCCGTGCAGCACGGGTTTGCCCTCGTCGTCGCGGGCGACCAGGCCGGCCTGGACGCCGGGCAGCGGCCGGCCCATCGAGCCGGGCCGGATCTCCGTGGCGGCGTAGTTGGAGATCATGATCCCGCCGGTTTCGGTCTGCCACCAGTTGTCGTGAACGGGCAGGCCGAACGCCTCCTGACCCCACACCACGACCTCGGGGTTGAGCGGCTCGCCGACGCTGGCGACGAGGTGCAGGGCCGAGAGGTCGTGGGCGGCAGCCCGGTCGGCGCCGGCTTTCATCAGCATCCGCAGGGCGGTGGGGGCGGTGTACCAGACGGTGACCTTCTGCTCAGCGAGGATGCGGTACCACCGGTCGGCGTCGAGCTCTTCCTCATCGACGATGGCGGTCACCCCGTGGACGAGCGGCGCGATCACCCCGTAGGAGGTTCCGGTGACCCAGCCCGGGTCGGCGGTGCACCAGTAGACGTCGTCCGGGTGAAGGTCGAGCGCGAACAGCCCGGTCGCGTAGTGCGCGGTGACCGCGTCGTGCACGTGGATGGCGCCCTTCGGGGTGCCGGTGGTGCCGCTCGTGAAGTGCAGCAGAGCCATCTCCTCCGGCCCGGTCGCGGCGATCTCACCATAGGGCGGGGCATCCCTCATCAGGGCGGCCAGGTCGAGGGTGCCCGGCTCAGGATCGCCCGCCGCATCGACCAGGAACACGTGGCGCAGTTCGGGCAGGCTGTCCCGCACGGGGGCGACCTTCTTGCGGTACAACGCCCGGGTGGTGACCAGAGCCCGGCCGCCGCCCAGGTGCAGGCGTTGCCGCACGGGTTCGGGGCCGAAGGCGGAGAACAACGGGCAGAAGACGCTCGCGTTCTTGAAGGTGCCCAGTACCGCCACGTACAGCTCGGGGACGCGGCCGATCAGCGAGAACACCCGGTCGCCGCGTCCGATGCCGAGCCCCCTCAGCACGCTTGCGAACCGGCTGCTCTCCTCGGCGAGCGCGGCGTAGCTGAGCGAGTGGGTGGAGCCGTCGGCCCGCACGAACCGCAGGGCTTCCCGTTCCGCGTTCGGGCCGGCCGCGTGCCGGTCGACGGCCTCATGGGCGATGTTGAGCCCCCGACCTCCCGGAAGCCCCGACAGCCCGCGCCTGGCCTCGTCCCAGGTGAAGCCGGCGCAAGTGGCGTCGTAGTCGACCAGGTTCGGCCGCACGATCAGTGCGGCCAGGTCCTTCCGGATCGTTGGCCAGCGCGTGCCGGACTCCATGCCTGCCGTCATGCCCCCATGGCACTCCACCCTGCGCACCGGGCATAGGGTCGAACGTCCCGCGGGTCCAACGTCCGTAGTGGACTCGCTCCCACGGGGCTACACTTCCGAGCCAGTGGCGCGGTTGCCGGGTCATCGCCACGCGAGGCAGCGGAGGTGGTTCGATGGATGCCCCCGTCATCCAGGTCAGGGAATTCCGCAAGGTGTACCGGGGATTCGTCGCGGTCGACGGAATCAGCTTCGACGTGCACCGCGGCGAGGTCTTCGGGCTGCTCGGGCCCAACGGTGCCGGAAAGACGACCACCCTGGAGAGTCTGGAGGGGTTGAGGCGGCCAGACGGCGGCACCTTGCGGATCGCCGGTGTCGACCCGACGCGCGCCGGGCGCCGGCTCAGCGCGCTGATCGGGGTGCAGCTGCAGGCATCCGCCTTGCCGGACAGCTTCCGGGTCGGCGAGGCCATGCGCTTCTTCTGCGCCTACCATGGGATCGCACCACGGATGGACCTCATCGACCGGGTCGGCCTGGGCGACCGGAGCGCCGCGCAGTACCACGAACTGTCCGGCGGGCAGCAGCGGCGGCTGGCCCTGGCCCTCGCCGTGGCCCACGACCCGGCGGTGCTCATCCTCGACGAGCCGACTTCCGGCCTGGACGTGGCGTCACGGGCCATGCTGCACGAGCTCATCCGGGAGCTGCAGGCTGCCGGCACCACAGTGCTCCTTGCCACCCACGACATGGCGGAGGCATCCGAGCTGGCGACCAGGGTGGCGATCCTGCTCCGCGGGGCGATCGCGGCGACGGGAACGCCGCTCGAACTCACCGCCGCCGGCGAAGGTCTGACCCGGGTCTCGGTTCGCACCGAGCGCGACTCCCTCGGCCGGCCCGGAACCGTCTTCCCTTTCGTCAGCCGGTCGTCCCGGCTCGGCGACTACACGGTGTACTTCAGCACGGATGTCGGGCCGACTGTGTCCGCGGTGATCGCCTACCTGGCCGTGCAGTCCGATCCCCTGGTCGACCTCCGCGTCGAGCGCCCGAGCCTGGAGGACCGGTTCCTCGAGATCACCACGGAAGGGGCAACCCGATGAGGGCCTTCGCGCTCCACCTCGGCTTCGAGTTCCGGATCGGCATCCGCAACAAAACCCTGATGCTGATGAACTACCTGTTCCCCCTCGGCTGCTACGTGCTGTTCGGGTCGCTGCTCGGCCAGGTCAACCCAGGGTTCCTGGCCATCATCGTGCCGGCGATGTCGGTCTTCGCGATCATGAGCGGGGCGCTCCTCGGGATGCCGGACACCCTGGTCAGCGCGCGCAACGCGGGCATCTTCCGCTCCTACAAGATCAACGGTGTGCCCGCACTGTCGCTGCTGGTGATCCCCGTGCTCACCAGTATGATGCACGCGCTGGTCGTGGCCCTGGTGATCGCGGCGACCGCACCGGCCCTGTTCGGCGGCGAGTCGCCCCGCAACTGGGCGGGCTTCCTCCTCGTGTTCGCCGCGGCGGCCTTCGCGCTGGCGGGAGCGGGCGCGCTGATCGGGGTCGTGTCGGCGAACACGAGGATGACCGTGCTTTTGTCCCAACTGGTCTTCATCCCATCGATGATCCTCGGCGGGCTCATGCTGCCGGTCAGCATCCTTCCCGACACCCTGGCCCGGGTCTCACGCATTCTCCCGACGGGCTACGCGATGGACGCGTTCGCCGGCCTGGCGATGGGTCAGGACGCCGTCGGGGCCTGGCTGTCCCTGGCCATCCTGCTCGCGGCAGGCGCGATCGCCTTCGGCCTGGCCGCCTTGCTCTTCGGCTGGGACCCGAAGAACACCACCCGCCGCGCGCATCCGGCCTGGGCGGTCCTCGCCCTGATCCCCTACGCGGCCGGTCTGGTGCTGTACTCGGTCTGACCCGGCCGGAGGGTCACCGCACGGTGCCGATGGCGACCGTGGCGCCCAGGGCCGCCGAGGTCACGACCCGAGCGGCGAACCCGGCCCGGTCGAGGATGGCGGCCGTTCCCGGGGCCTGCGCGCGGCTGGTCTCGATGAGCAGCAGGCCACCGGCCGCCAGCCAGTCCGTTGCGCCTTCGGCCACCCGGCGATGCACCTCGAGTCCGTCGGCGCCACCGTCCAGGGCAGTGCGGGTCTCGTGCAGTCGCGCCTCCCGCGGCATCGTGTCGATGGCCGAGGTGGGCACATAGGGCGCGTTGACGACCAGGAGGTGCACTGTCCCCTTGATGTCCGGGGGTAACGCGTCGAAGAGGTCGCCCTCGAACACCCGGTCCGCGCCGAGGTTGCGCCGGGCGCAGCGGACGGCGACCGGGTCGACGTCGGCCGCGTAGAGTCGGGCCTCGGGATGGGCGGCGGCCACGGCCATCCCCACCGCGCCGGAGCCGCAGCACAGGTCGACGACGGTGGATCCGGGGCCGCAACGTTTGACGCCCTCCCGCACCAGAAGGCCGGTGCGGCGGCGCGGCACGAACACCCCGGGTTCGACCGCGACACGCAGTCCGCAGAACTCGGCCCAGCCCAGGATGTACTCGAGCGGTTCACCGGCAGCCCGGCGCTCGACCATCGCGTCAGCCTCGCCCGTCGTGCGCGCGGCGGCCCGGATCAGACGGGCCTCGTCCTCGGCGAACACGCAACCGGCCGCCCGCAGCCGGGCGACGATGAGGGCGGAGGAGCCTGGTGACGCCACGGACTCAGACTGCCAGATCAGAGGCACGGTTCGCGAGTCACCACGGGTACGGCCGGGGGATGTCGTCCGCGTCGACGTAGTGGATGCCTCCCTCCGGGTCGAGCGGCAGTCCGGAGGCGGAATCGCGGCAGGACGCCTCCCAGACCTCCTGCCCGGACAGGGCGTGGATCTCCCCGTTCGTCACGACCCAGCCGCGCACGGCCTGGTAGGGGACGCCGCCCTCCGGCGACAGGTAGCGGGGGCCCATCTCGACGGTGTGGAGCATGAGGCTGAATGTGTCGGCGGCGCTGATCCGGCAGGTGACGTATTCGAGCAGTTCCGAGTATCCGATGCTCGGGGTGGTGCGGCCCGTGGGATCCGTGTGGAACCTCGTGTGGCCGATCGCGTCCGCGGAGACGGTCAGCTCGTGGTTGCCGTTCCCGTGGCGCTTGCCGACGAGGGCCGCGACCAGATGCTTCTGGTTGTCGTGGCGCACGGTGGTCTGGGAGCAGCCCGTGCAGTCCAGGAGGTAGAGCGGCACTGTGGCCTGGAGCTCATGGGCGGGATTCGGGGCGAGGGTCGCGTTCGAATGGCAATAAGGGCAGGTAATGTGCATGGCTGGATCCCCCTTGCTGGGGCAGCTCCTCCATCCCGATCATGCAGGATCGTCTGCCGGGCGACCGAGGTCGTCTGCCGTCAAGTTAGCAGTTGTCCCGGCCTGCCGCAGTCGGCATGAAGGGGGACAGTTGCCGGTCTGGCCGTGAGCGCCCCGGGGTTCAGAGAATGGCCGGCATCGGAGGCGTGCACCGCACGAAGGCTCGTTCGCCTAGTCTCGAGGCATGGTCAGGACGATGATGCGCGGTGCCGGGCTGCTGCTGGCGGTCATCGTGGTCGGGGCTCTCGGTCTGCTGGCGTTCCAGCCGGGCGGTCCGCTGGAAGCGCTTCTGGACGCCAGCGACTCCGGCACGACGGTCGCGCCCTCCGTCCAGTCCGACGCGGCCGGCACGGCGCCAGGTGGTGTGCCGCCGCGCCCGTCCGACGCGGTGGCGATGACGGTCGAGCACGTGCACGACGGGGACACGCTGTTCCTCCGCACGGACCAGCCCAATGCCCTCGTTCCGTTGACGGATGCCGTCAAGGTGCGCCTGATCGGGATCGACACCCCGGAGGTCGGCGACGGCGCCGAATGCTACGGCGACGAGGCCACCCTGGCGCTGCGCACCCTGGTGCCCGACGGGAGCACGGTGTGGATCACCGCGGACCGCGAGCCGACCGACCGGTTCGGCCGCAGCCTGTTCTACCTGTGGAGTGACGACGGACGGTTCGTCAACTACGAGCTCGTCGAGGGCGGGGCCGCCGAATCCCTGGTCATCCCACCGAACGACGCCTACTATCCCCTGCTGCGGGCCGCGGAGGATGCCGCCACGGCGGCGGGATCCGGCAGGTGGGGCGCCTGCTGAGACTTCAGGCGAACGCGTTGATGCCGGTGAGACGCGCGGAGTAGGCCCAGAGCCAGGCCGCGGCATCCGGATCGATGGCGTGGGCGTTCACCCCGGACACCCGGGCGTCCGGGCCGTCCGGCACGGTCGCTTCGGCGATGTCGCAGTCCTCGCAGTAGACCCCGCCCCGGCCGGCGAGGAGGGGCGAGGTCGCAGCCCAGGTCGAGGTCGCCGCCCCCTGCGCCGGCGACTTGAACCGCGGGTTGACGACGCCGTCCTCGGTGATCCAGCCCGACGCGACCATCTCCGCCCGGGGCAGATGGCGCTGGAGGTCCGTCATGATGCCGCCGGGGTGCACGGCGAACGCCCGCACACCCTGCGGGGCGCCGAGCAGGTCGAGCTGGACCGCGAACAGGCTGTTGGCCGTCTTGGCCTGGCCGTACGCCACCCACTTGTCGTAGCCGGCGCGAAACTGCGGGTCGTCGAACCGGATGCCGGACAGCTTGTGACCCGTCGACGAGAGCGCGACGACCCTGGCCCCGCCGTGTGCGGCGAGCGCGGGCCAGAGCAGGTTGGTGAGCGCGTAGTGGCCCAGGTGATTGGTGGCGAACTGCGATTCCCAGCCGTCACCGACCCTGGCCTCGGGGGCCGCCATGATGGCCGCGTTGTTGATCAGGATGTCGACGCTGCGACCCGTCGCCAGGAATCGGTCGGCGAAGGCGCGCACGCTCGCCAGGTCGGCGAGGTCGAGCTCCTCGACGGCGACGGCGCCCAGACCTCGCGCGTCCAGGGCTGCCCGGGCCACGTCGGGTCGGCGAGCGGGAACGGTCACGCGCGCTCCCGCGCCGACGAGGGCGTCGACCGTCTCGATGCCGAGGCCGGAGTAGCCACCGGTGACGATCGCGGTGCGACCGGCCAGGTCGATCCCGTCAAGGACCTCTGCCGCGGTGGAGCCCGGCCCGAAACCGGAGTGGAGACTGTGTTGCGCTGTGTTCGTCATCCCTCCAGCGTATCCACGACGGCGGGACGGGCAGGTCAGGTCAGGTCAGGTCAGGTCAGGTCAGGTCAGGTCAGAGAGCCACGATGGCATGCACCGCGGCGTCGCCGAGGCGGCCGCGGCCCGCGAGCTCGGTGAGCTCGAGCACCACGCCCACGCCGGCCAGGGCGTAGCCGGCGCGCTCGATCAGACGGGAGGTCGCGGCGATCGTGCCGCCCGTGGCCAGCACGTCGTCCAGGACGAGCACCCGGGACCCGGCAGCGAGCTGGCCGATTTCGAGTTCGAGGCAGGCCGAACCGTATTCCAGGTCGTATTCCTCGCTCAGGACGGCGCCGGGAAGTTTGCCGCCCTTGCGCACGGCGAGCACCGCGACGTCGGCCGCGTAGCCGACGGCCGCGGCGAGCAGGAAGCCGCGCGCCTCGATGCCGGCGACGGCGTCGAACTCCCCCGCGAACCGGCCGGCGAGCTCATCGATGAGGGCGCGGAATGCGGCCGCATCGGCGAAGACGGGGTTCAGGTCGCGGAACAGGATGCCCGGCTGGGGGAAGTCCGGGTAGGAGGCGAGGAGGGTGGTGACATGGGTTGCTGCGGGAGTCGGCACTGATCCAGCGTAGGCGATGCCGTTCAGGCTAGTGCGGCCGCGCGGGCGAGGAGGACTCGTCCGGCGTCATCGCTGCGCCCAGCTCCCGCAGGAATCCGATCACGGCACGCCGGTCGGCGACGCTCAACTCGTCCGCGACGTCGATCATCCGCTGGTGCACCCCACCCAGCGCCCGCTTGACCTCCCGGTGGGCGCGCGGGCTCACGTGCACGACCTGGGCTCGCCGATCGACGGCGTGCGGTTCCCGGCTGATGTGACCGGAGCTTGCCAGCCTGGACAGAAGTTTGGCCGTGGCAGCCGAGGTGATCCCGAGGCGGGCGCTCAGCTCGGTCGGGCCGATCGACTCCCCCGCGCGCTCGGCCCTGATCAGGTGGCGAATGGCGAGCAGGTCCGTTTCGTTGATGGCGAGCGCGGCCTGCGTGCGGCGACGCATGGAGGCATCCGTTCCGCGGAATTCGCGAACCGCCTTCAACACCGCGCCGGCGCTGTCGGGGCCGTCACCGTGCATGCCGTCCCAATAGGGGCCCGGCGGTGGCGAGGCGTCCGGCGCTGGCGAGGCTGCTGGTGATGACATTCCCCCATGCTAGCCTCACAACTAGCTAACCTAGTTAGATACTTTTCCGAGTATCGTGGATCCAAGGACAGAAAGGGGCGGTCATGGCGCAGATCGAACTGCTCGCGGAACAGGTTGTGCTCGTGGATGAGACCGGATCAGCCATCGGAACGGCCCCGAAGAGCACCATCCACGGCCCCGACACCCCCCTCCACCTTGCGTTCTCCTGCTACGTGCTGAATCCGCTCGGACAGGTGCTCATCACCCGCCGGGCCCTGGCCAAGAAGACCTGGCCCGGAGTGTGGACCAATTCGTTCTGCGGACACCCGCTCCCCCATGAATCGATACCCGACGCCATCGACCGCCGTGCCCGGTTCGAACTCGGCCTCGACCTCGACGACGTGACGGTGACCCTCCCCGATTTCCGCTACCGCGCGGTGGACAGCAGCGGAATCGTCGAAAACGAGATCTGCCCGGTCTACCTCGCCACCGCCAGCGGGGACCCGATTCCGAACCCCGACGAGGTCGTGGAGTTCGCCTGGGTCGACCCGGCCACGCTCCGCCGCTCGGTCCTGGACCTGCCGTGGGCGTTCAGCCCCTGGCTGGGACTTCAATTGAAGGAGCTGACCGGCTTTGCTACCTGACATCGCGACCATCGGGGTCGGCACGGAACTGGAACGATTCTTCGCCGCGTCCCGGCTGCGTGCAAGTGACTACGGCGAGCACTACGTCGCGCTCTGGGACTGCCTGGAACAGGCCAGCACCGGAGGAAAACGGGTGCGACCCGCGCTCGTCCTGGCCGCGTTCACCGGACTCGGCGGCACCGACCTCAGCCTCGCCACACCGGTCGCGGTGAGCTTCGAACTGCTGCACACCGCCTTCGTCATCCACGACGACGTGATCGACCGCGACCTGGCCCGGCGCGGCGTGGCCAACATCGCCGGCCGGTTCACCGAACGGGCGCTCGCCCACGGGGCAGTGAGCACCCAGGCGGACACCTGGGCCGCCACCGCCGCCATCCTCGCCGGCGACCTTGCCCTCAGTGAGGCCCATCGGGCCCTGGCGATGCTGCCGGTCGAACGGGAACTCCGCGGCCGGCTGCTCGACCTGCTCGACCGCGCCGTGTTCGTCAGCGCCGCGGGCGAACTGGCCGACGTGACGAACACGACGTCGAAGCAACCGCTGTCGGTCGAACAGGTGGTCTTCACCCTCGAGCAGAAGACGGCCGTGTACTCGTTCGAGGCCCCGCTGCAGGCCGGGGCCGTCCTGGCCGGCGCGTCGACGGAGGCAATCAGCGTGCTGGGGCAATTCGGCCGGCTGATCGGCGTGGCCTTCCAGCTGACCGACGACATCCTCGGTGTGTTCGGTGACCCGGCGAAGACGGGCAAGAGCGTGGTCTCCGACCTGCGCGAGGGCAAGCAGACCGCCCTGACCGCCCACGCCGGCGCGACCGCTGCCTGGCCCGACATCGCGCCGTTCATCGGCAAGGCCGACCTCTCCGAGGAGGAGGCAGCGGAGGTGAGGCAGCGACTGCGGGACTGCGGGGCGCTCGACGCCGCGGATGCCCTGGCCCGGAGCCACGCCGACCGCGCCGTCGCTGCCCTCGATACCCCGGTCATCCCGGAGCCGTTGCGCAGCCACCTCACGACGCTGGCCGGCACGGCCGTGAATCGCACGCGATGAGCCGCCGCACCCCCGCACCGAAGACCGAGATCGGCATCTACAACCGGGCGGCCCGCGCCAGCTCGGCGACAGTGATCGGCCACTACTCCACTTCTTTCGGCCTGGCGGCCCGCCTGCTGGAACCCCGCGTGCGCAGCCAGGTCCGCACCATCTACGCCCTGGTGCGGATCGCCGACGAGATCGTCGACGGAGCGGCCAGCCAGGCCGGACTGAGCGTCGATGAGCAGCGGGCGCTGCTCGACGGCCTCGAACGGGAAACGACCCAGGCCATCACCCGCGGTTTCAGCACCAACCTGGTCGTGCACGCCTTCGCCGCCACTGCACGGGAGACCGGGATCGAAACCGGCCTGATCGCGCCGTTCTTCGCCTCGATGCGCCGGGACCTCGACCAGACCCCGTTCGACGCGGTCGGCGTCGCCGAATACATCTACGGTTCCGCCGAGGTGATCGGGCTGATGTGCCTGCGCTGCTTCATCCAGGACACGCCGCGCACGCAGGCCGACCTCGCCGTGCTGGAGACCGGCGCCCGCAGCCTCGGCGCCGCGTTCCAGAAGGTGAACTTCCTCCGGGACCTGGCCGCGGACCGGGACGCCCTCGGGCGCAACTACTTCCCCGGAGTGAGCATGCTCACGATGACGGACGAGGAGAAGAACGTGCTCCTCGATGACATGGACGCGGACCTCGCCGCGGCCGAACGGGTGCTCCCGATGCTTCCACGGGGAAGCCGGCGCGCCGTCACCGCGGCCCACGGGCTCTTCGCCCGCCTGTCCACCAAACTGCGGGCAACCCCCGCACGAGAATTGATGAGCGCCCGAGTGCGGGTGCCGGATCCGGAGAAGATCATGATTGCCCTCGGCGCATCGTTCGGCCCCCAGGCGTGGAAACGATGACGAACGGAACCCCGCACACCGTCGTCATCGGCGGTGGTATCGCGGGGCTCGCCAGCGCCGCCCTGCTCGCCCGGAACGGCCACGACGTCACCCTGCTCGAGGCGCAGGATGGCCTCGGCGGACGCGCCGGCTCCTGGAACGTCGACGGCTTCCGGTTCGAGACCGGGCCGAGCTGGTATCTGATGCCGGAGGTGTTCGACCACTTCTTCCGCCTCTTCGGCACGAGCACGGCCGAGCAGTTCACCCTGACCCGGCTCGACCCCGGCTACCGGGTCTACTTCGAGGACCAGCCGGAGCCGGTCGACATCGCCGCCGACCGGGCCGACAACATCCGTCTCTTCGAACGCCTGGAGCCCGGTGCCGGTGCGGCGCTCGACCGGTACCTCGTCTCGGCAAAAGAGACCTACGAGATGGCCGTGAAACGCTTCCTCTACACCACCTTCGCGTCGTTCCGGCCCCTGCTGGTGCCGGATGTGCTGGCGCGGCTCGGCCGGTTGGCCCGCCTGCTCCTGCAGCCGCTGGACAAGTTCGCGGCCGGCTATCTGAAGGACCCGCGGTTGCGGCAGATCCTCGGCTACCCGGCCGTGTTCCTCGGCTCCTCCCCCGACCAGACCCCGTCGATGTACCACCTGATGAGCCATCTCGACCTCGCCGACGGGGTGCTCTACCCGCAGGGCGGCTTCACTAGGCTGATCGACAGCATCGCCGACATCGCCGTGGCGGAGGGCGTCCAGGTGATCACCGGCGCCCGGGTGACCCGGATCCGCACCACGGACGGCGTGAAGAGCGCCGTGACCGGGGTCAGTTACCAGACATTCGACGGCACCATCGTCGAGTTGGACGCCGACCAGGTCGTTTCCGCCGCCGACCTGCACCACACCGAGACCGAGCTCGTGCCGGCCGGCAAGCAGACCTACCCCGAGCGCTGGTGGCAGAAGCGGGTGTCGGGGCCGGGCGCCGTGCTGGTGATGCTCGGCATCCGGGGCGAACTGCCCCAGCTCGAGCACCACACCCTGTTCTTCACCAGGGACTGGGGCGAGAACTTCGGCCGGATCTTCGGCAAGAAGCCGAGCGTCGCCTCGCCGGCGTCGTTCTACGCCTGCCTGCCCAGCGTGACCGACCCCGGAGTGGCCCCGGACGGGTACTCGAACATGTTCCTCCTGGTGCCGATTCCCGCCGACCCCGGCCTCGGCCGCGGCGGCGTCGACGGCGCCGGCTCCGCGGCGATCGAGAAGATCGCCGACGACACGATCGCCCAGCTCAGCGAGTGGGCGGGGATCCCCGACCTGGCCGAACGGATCGTGGTGCGGCGCACGGTGGGCCCGGCCGATTTCGCGGAGGACCTCAACTCCTGGCACGGCGGTGCCCTCGGCCCCGCGCACACCCTGCGTCAGAGCGCGTTCCTGCGCGGCTCGAACGCCTCCTCGAAGATCGACGGCCTGTTCTACGCGGGCGGTACGACGATCCCCGGGATCGGCCTGCCGATGTGCCTGATCAGTGCCGAGATCCTGCTCAAGCGGGTTCGAGCGGACACGAGCACGGGGCCGCTTCCGGAACCGCTTGCGCGGCCTCGGCCGGCGGCGCCGAAAACGCCGTCGCCGACGCAATCGAAAACGCAGTGACGTTCGCCTACCTGCTCACCCTGCTCGTGTCGCTCGGCGCGATGGTGCTGCTCGACCGGCGCTTCCGGCTGTTCTTCTGGCGGGGACCGAAACGCGCCGCGATCGTGCTGGGTGCCGGCCTGGTCTTGTTCCTGGCCTGGGACCTGGCCGGGATCGGCCTCGGCATCTTCTACCGAGGCGAGACGACGCTGATGACGGGCCTGCAGCTGGCCCCTGAGCTGCCGCTGGAGGAGTTCTTCTTTCTCGCCTTCCTCTGCTACCTGACGATGAACGCCGTGCAGGGCGCGCGGCTGCTGCGGGACGCGCGCACCGCGAGGGTGCGGCCGCACCGGTGACCTACCTGCTGCTGAACGCCGTGTTCCTCCTCGTTGCCGCCGTGGTCGCCGCCGTCGCAGTCCGGCTCCGGCCCGGGTACCGGCGGATCCTGCCGTCACTGGCGATCGCGCTCCTCGGCGTGCTGGTGCTCACAGCGGTCTTCGACAACATTATGATCGGGATCGGGCTGGTCGATTACGATCCGGACCGGATCAACGGGCTCCGCCTCGGCCTTGCCCCGATCGAGGATTTCGCCTACCCGGTCGCCGCGGCGCTCCTGCTGCCGGCGCTCTGGGCACTGCTGGGGAGAACGGATGACTGAGATGGCCACGTCGACGCTGTGGAAGACCCGGCAGGTGCTGCTGTCCTCCCGCCCACTGAGCTGGATCAACACCGCGTTCCCGTTCGCGGCCGCCTACGTCGTGACGACCGGGCGGGTGGATGCCCTCCTCGTGGTGGGCACCCTGTTCTTCCTGATCCCCTACAACCTGCTGATGTACGGCATCAATGACGTCTTCGACTACGAATCCGACCTGCGCAACCCGCGCAAGGGCGGTGTCGAGGGGGCGATGCTCGACCCGGGCCTGCACCGCACCGTGCTTGCGGCCGGGGTGCTGACGGCGGTGCCCGTGCTCGTCGCGATGCTCGTGCTCGCCGGGGCGCAGCATCCGTTGTCCTGGCTCGTGCTGGCGATCAGCCTGTTCGCGGTCGTGGCCTATTCGGTGCCCGGGCTTCGGTTCAAGGAGCGTCCGTTCGTGGATTCGATGACCTCGAGCACGCACTTCGTGAGCCCGGCGGTGTACGGCCTCGTCGTCGCCGGAGCCACCGTCACCCCCGGCCTGCTGGCCCTCCTCGTGGCCTTCTTCTTCTGGGGCATGGCCAGCCACGCCTTCGGCGCGGTGCAGGATGTCGTACCGGACCGGGAGGGCGGGATCGCCTCGATCGCCACCGCCCTCGGTGCGGCACGCACCGTGCGTCTCGCGATCGCCCTCTGGGCCGTTGCCGGGCTGCTGATGCTGGGCGCCGGCTGGCCGGGAGCCCTCGCCGTCGTGCTCGCGGTGCCCTACATCGTGGCGGCCTGGCCGTTCCGGTCGGTCACGGACGGCCGCGCGGAGGCCGCCAACGCCGGCTGGAAGCGATTCCTCTGGCTCAACTTCGTCACCGGCTTCCTCGTCACGATGCTGCTCATCGGCTGGGTGCTGGTCGGCCGCTGAACCGGCCCCGCTGCGGCGCCCCGGCGTGGTCGCCGAGTCCGTGGTCGTAGAGTCGAGGGATGGACCCCGTGATGACCGCCCGCGTCGACAGCTGGACCTGGGCGGTGCGCATGTTCAAGACCCGTTCGTCCGCCACGGCCGCCTGCCGGGCCGGGCACGTGCGGGTGAACGGCGACCGCGCCAAGTCGGCGCAGCCCGTGCGGATCGGTGACGAGGTGCGGGTGCGCAGCAACGGTTTCGACCGCATCCTGATCGTCTCCCGGATCGTCAGCAAGCGGGTGGGTGCCGCGGTGGCCGTCGAGTGCTTCGTCGACCAGACTCCCCCGCCGCCGCCCCGCGAAGAGGTGGCCCTGGTGCCGATGCGCGACCGCGGTGCCGGGCGGCCGACGAAGCGCGAGCGGCGGGACATCGACAAGCTGCGCGCCACCCGGCTGGGCGAGCCGGGCGAAGCCTCCTGGCTGCCCGACGACGACTGAGCGCCGAGGCCCGGTGCCAGGCGGTTCACGGCGCCAGGGCGGGCGATTCCCGGATGCCGAACTCGTCGCGCAGGACAAGGGTGGCCGCGTGCCAGCCGTTCATGCCGTGTACGGCCGGTCCGGGCGGCGTCGATGCCGAGCAGAGGTAGAGGCCGGGCACGGGCGTCTTCCACGGCCGGGTCGACACCACCGGCCGTTTGACGAGTTGCCGCAGGGTGACCTGCCCGCCGAGGATGTCCCCGCCGACGAGGTTCGGGTCGACCTGGCTCATCCCCCGCGCGGTGGAGGATGCGGTCGCCAGGATGGTGTCCCGGAACCCGGGTGCGAACTCCTCGATCCGCCGCACGATGGCCTCCGACCGGTCGGCATCCGACCCCGGCGGAACATGCGTGTAGGCCCAGAGCACCTGCCGTCCGTTCGGCGCCCTGGTCGAGTCGAGCACGCTCGGCTGGGTGACCAGCACGAACGGGTGCTCCGGCAACCGCCCGCGCGCCACCTCCCGTTCCGCTCCGATCACGTCGGCCCGGCTGCCGCCGAGGTGAACCGTCGGCGCGAGGACGAGCTCGGGGTTCGCCCACGGTACCGGGCCGGACAGGGCGACGTCGAGCTTCGCGATCCCGCTGCCGTAGTGGAAGCGTGCCAGCGCCCGCCGGTACCCGGTCGGCAGGGAATCCCCGGCGAACCGGTCCAGGAAGGCCGGTGAGGTGTCGAGCAGGGTCACCCGGGCCGGCGCCAGATCGCCGGGGACCCGCACCTCCCGGCCGAGGTCGAACCGGCCCCCGTGCACGATGATGTCGGCGACCATCGCGTCGGCAATGGCCTGCGACCCGCCGACCGGGTAGCCCCAGCCGGCCGCGTGGGCGTGAGCGGCGAGGAGCAGCCCGGCGCCGGCGGTGGCCAGCGACGGCTGGCGCCCGGGCGCGTGTGCGGCCACCCCGGCGAACAGTGCCTGCGCCGACTCGCCGCGGAGGATCCCGCGCTGGAGTTCCGTGCCGAGGCCTGCGACCCGCAGGCCGAAGACGAGGGCAGCGACCGGGTCGTCGGGCCAGCGGAGCAGCTGGTTGCCAGTCAGGGCGACGACGCCGTCGAGACGGTTGAGCACCGGCTGGAACAGCCGGGCCCAGGCGTGTCCGCCCCGACCGAGTCCGTCCGCCGTGCGGTCCAGGCTGCGGTAGGCCACGGCCGCCCGCGCGGCGTCGAGGGGATGCGCGTAGGACACCTCCGGGATGATGAACGGCACCCGGGCGGTGAGCCCGAACGCGAGGAAGAACGGGGAGGCGAGCGCCGCCGGGTGCACCGCCGAGCCGACGTCGTGCCGGAACCCGGGCAGGGTCAGTTCTTCGGTGCGGAGCGCCCCGCCGGCCGTTCCGGCCAGCTCGGTGACGTGCACAGAGAGCCCCGCCCTGGCCAGCACCACCGCCGCGGCGAGCCCGTTGGGCCCGGCCCCCACGACGTTGACGTCAGGCACGGGCCCGACCGGCGAGGGACACCGGCGCGACGAGGAGGCCGACCTCCGATCGAATCCACCAGTCGTGGGAGGCCCGGCGTTCCGCCGGGGTCGAAAACCGGTACAGGTAGACGCGGGCGCGGATCTGCCGGGGCGGGGCATCCGGGAACGGGTTCACCCGCAGCATCCGCAGGGTGGGGCGGTCGCCCTCGAGCAGCCGGACCAGGAAGGTCTCGAACCAGCGGGTGTCCCGTGCGCCCAGGGCGAGGAACCACATGAGCCAGTCCAGGCGCAGGTGGTAGGGAGCGAATTGGCGCGGCATCCGCCCCGGTGCCCCCGGCTTGCCCCGGAACTCGTAGGCGAGCCAGCCGGTCTCGTCGCCAGGGTCGGCCGCGTCGCTGCCCTCGACGACAACCTCGAACCGTTCCCTGGTGACCGTGCCGAAGGCACCGTAGGCGTTCACCAGGTGGTAGCGATTGAAGCTTGCGTTCATCAGCTGCCGGCGGGCGAAAAGGTTGCGGAAGGGCCGGTAGCTGAGCACCAGCAGGAAGAGCGTGGCGGCCAGCACCACCGCGACGAACCAGATCGGTGCGGCCGGGGACTCGGCCGGCGCCGGGATCCCGGGCAGCACGGCGCGGAACGCGTTGTCGTCGATGGCGGAGAAGGCGAGCACGATCGTGACCCAGTTCAACCAGGCGAAATTGCCGGTGAACACGAGCCAGAGCTGGGTCAGCACGATGACCACGGCGGCGACGGATGCGACCGGTTGGGGCGCGAAGAGCAAGAACGGCACCACGAGCTGCGCGAAGTGATTGCCGAGCACCTCGCCGCGGTGGAACCACTTCGGCAGGTTGTGCACGAACCAGCTGACCGGGTTCGGCATCGGCTGGGTCTCGTGGTGGTAGAACAGTGCGGTCAGGTCGCGCCACTCCCGCCCGCCGCGGATCTTGATCATCCCGGCGCCGAATTCGAGCCGGAACAGCAGCCAGCGGCAGAAGATGATCACGGTGATCGGCGGCGCGACCTCGTTCGAACCGAGGAAGGCCATCACGAAGCCGGCCTCGAGCAGCAGGCTCTCCCAGCCGAACGAGTAGAACGTCTGGCCGACGTTGACGATGGACAGGTAACCGGCCCAGAGCAGCAGGAAGGCGACCAGCGGCAGCCAGGGCGGTCCGAGCTGTGGCAGCCCGGCCACCAGCAAGGCGGACAGGGCCGCGCCGGACCAGGCCAGGACCCGCAGCATCCGGTCGGAGTACCGCCAGTGGAACAGGCTCGGCGACTGCCGGAAAGTGATGCGGGAGACGAATCCCGGCACGGGGAGCAGACCGTGCTCTCCAAGCAGTGCCGGGAATTGGTTGACGGCCGAGATGAAGCCGATCAGGTAGCACGCGGCAACGCCGTGCTGCAAAACCTGCCGCGCGATCTCGTAGTCTCCCGCAGTGAACCAGTCCATGGTGGATTCACCATAGGCCTGCCCGCAGCGGCCTTCAATGGGTTCCGAGGCCCGGGCGGGTCGAGGGCGGACTCCCCCCGTTCCCGGCACACCTGCCCTACCTTTGGACGCGCACGATCTCGTAGGCCACGGAGTCTGTGCCCGGGGTTCCGAACCGCGCGTTGACGGCGTACAGGTCGCCGCGCGGACCGAAGTCGATGGTGGTGGGGACGTCGAAATCAGGATCCGTGAGGGTACGGACGAACCTCGCCTCCGTTCCGTCCGCGGACAGGCGGAATTGGGCGATGCTGTTCTCGCGGTTCTGGACGACGTAGAGCGTGCGGCCCTGGAGCAGCAGCCCATCGGCGGCGGTCACGTCACCACCCGTGATTGTGATCCGGGTGGCCTCACCGTTCGGCACGTCGACCAGGTACAGGGCGCTGCCTGAGCCGTCCGGATCGGCGGACTGCCCCAGGATGAGAGTGTCCTCGTCGAACGCGGCGATGCCGTTCCCGTTGAAGGAGCCTGGAGGCGCGAGCGCGAAGTCACCGCCGAGCGGGATCTCCCGCGGCTCGCCGACGGTGTCTCCGTCCACTGGGAGCGCATAGATCACGGCCCGCTGGGAGTCGGTGAAGTAGGCGGTGCCGCCGGCGACGGTGAGGTCATTCACGAAGCCGGCTTCCGGGATGTGGCGAACCGCGACCTCCGCGCCGGACCGGCGATCGTAGGCGCGGAGTTCGCCTGAGGGCCCGCCGGCGACGAGGAGCAGAGGACCGGCGATCTTGAGGCCGACCGCCGGGTCGCCGTCGGCAGCGACCAGGGGTGCGGTTTGACCGGTTCGGAGGTTCGCGGTGACTATCGTGCCGTCGACCAGGGAGCCGGCATAGGCCGTGTTCCCCTTCACCACGATTCCCTCCGGCCGGAAGCCGAGATCGCCGGCGACAGCGTCGTTGGGCAGGGTGATGGTTTCGGGAAAGCGCGTCTGGCGGTCGTTCGAATCGTCGGCCAGTGGGCCGCGGGCCGCGACTGCGGGAAATCTTCTTGACGCCGTCGACTAAACCGGTATAGTTGACTAAACCGGTTCAGTCCGCGGTTGCAATCCGCGGCCGGCGATCAATGAGGAGACCCCGTGAGTGCTGACAAGGTGACCATCGCCGATGTGGCCAGGACCGCCGGCGTGAGCAAGGGTCTTGTCTCCTTCGCCCTGAACAACCGACCGGGCGTCGGCGCGGAAACCCGGGTGCGCATCCTCCAGGTTGCCCAGGACCTGGGCTGGAAGCCGTCGCTGCGGGCTCGTTCGCTCTCCACCCAGCGTTCATTCGCGCTCGGTCTGGTGATCGCCCGGAACCCGGAGGTTCTCGCCTCCGACCCATTCTTCCCGTCGTTCATCGCCGGCGTCGAATCGATCCTCTCCACCGAACGCCGGGCCCTCGTGCTCAGCGTGGTGCCCAACGAGGAGACCGAGCTGCAGACCTACCGGTCGCTGGTCGCCGACGGGCGGGTGGACGGGGTCTTCCTCAGCGACCTGCGCCACAACGACGCCCGCATCCCGCTTCTCACCGAACTGGGCCTGCCCGCGGTCACCCTCGGCCGCCCCGACGGTGACAGCCCGTACCCCGCGGTCACCGTCGATGACACACCGGGGGTCACGGCATCCGTTCGCTACCTCGCGGAGCTCGGTCACCGCAGGATCGCGCACGTCGCCGGCAGCCCGAACCTGCTGCACGGCACCCGTCGCCGCGAGGCCTTCGCGGCGGCGATGGCGGCCGCCGGGCTGCCGGAGGGGCAGACCGTGGAGACCGACTTCTCGGTGGGGGCCGGCTCGGACGCCACCCGCCGGCTGCTCGGCCAGGCGATCCGGCCGACCGCCATCGTCTACGCCAACGACCCGATGGCGATCGCCGGCCTCGGCGTGGCGCACGAGCTCGGCATCCGGATTCCGGAGGACCTCTCGATCACCGGTTTCGACGACATCGACTTCTGCCGCTATGTGTTCCCGCCGTTGACCACCGTCAGCGCTGCGCCCGCGGTGTGGGGCCGCGCCGCGGCGACGACCCTGCTTCACCTGATGGAGCACGGCCGCGCGGATGACGTGGACCTGCCGGCCGCCAGGCTCATCATCCGCGGCTCGGCCGCTCCGCCGGCCCGGCACTGACCGGCGCTCACCGACACCGGCCCGCACCGACCTACCCGCTTACCCGCCGTACCACCTACCGACCCACGAATGTACCCGCAGCAGGGCTGCTGCGATCCAAGGAAATGGAGAAAGAAATGCACAGCAAGGGATTGACCCGGCGGATCCTCGCCGTCACGGCCGCTTCGGCCACCGTGGTACTGGCGCTCGGCGCCTGCGCCTCCGGCGGGACGAGTGGCGACGCCGGCACGGCGCGCGGCCCGATCACGATCTGGTACTCGAACAACTCGAGCGAGATCGAGTGGGGCAAGCAGATGGTGACGGCCTGGAACGCAGACCACCCGGACGAAAAGGTCAAGGCGCAGGAGATTCCGGCCGGCAAGAGCAGCGAGGAAGTCATCGGCGCTGCGATCACCGCCGGGAACGCCCCCTGCCTGATTTACAACACCGCCCCCGTGGCCGTGCCGCAGTTCCAGAAGCAGGGTGGACTCGTCGACCTGAGCAGCTTCAAGGATGGCGCCTCCTACATCGAAGACCGCAGCGGTGACAACGCCGCGCAGTACAAGAGCGATGACGGCAAGTTCTACCAGATGCCGTGGAAGTCCAACCCCGTGATGATCTTCTACAACAAGGACATGTTCACCAAGGCCGGGCTCGACGCCGAGAACCCGTCGCTGGCCACCTACGACGAATTCCTGGCCACTGCCCGCACCCTCGTCTCAAGCGGCGCGGCCAAGAACGCGATCTTCCCGTCGCCGACGAGCGAGTTCTACCAGAGCTGGTTCGACTTCTACCCGCTCTACGCCGCCGAGAGCGGCGGCACGCAGCTGGTCGAGAACGGCAAGGCCACCTTCGATGACGCCACCGGCGTGAAGGTCGCCGAGTTCTGGAAGACCCTGTACACCGAGGGTCTCGCGAGCAAGGAGAAGTACCAGAGCGACTCCTTCGCTGACGGCGTCGCCGCCATGTCGATCGTCGGCCCGTGGGCCGTGCCGGTCTACAAGGACAAGGTCAACTGGGGTGCGGTGCCCGTTCCCACCAGCGCGGGCACTGCGGCCGACAAGACCTACACGTTCAGTGATGCCAAGAACGTCGCGATGTACTCGTCGTGCAAGAACCAGGCCACCGCCTGGGACGTGCTGAAGTTCTCGACCAGCAAGGCTCAGGACGGCCAGCTCCTCGACCTGACCGGCCAGATGCCGATCCGCGCCGACCTGCCGACCGCGTACCCGGCGTACTTCACGGCCAACCCGGCCTACCTGCAGTTCGGTGACCAGGCCGCTCGCACGGTCGAGGTTCCCAACGTGTCCAACTCGGTCGAGGTGTGGCAGGACTTCCGCGACGCCTATTCCAAGTCGGTCATCTTCGGCGAGGGTGACGTGAAGAAGTCCCTTGCCGGCGCAGCCGAGAAGATCAACCAGTTGGTCGCGACGAAGTAGCGACTGCCGATGTCCACCACCGCAACAGCGAAGCCGGCCGCCGGGAGATCCACTCGATCTCCCGGCGGGCGGGGCCCCCGCCACCGCCCGCTCCTGGGCAAGAACCCGATCGGGCTCCTGCTCAGCGCGCCGTACCTCGTCTTCGTCATCGTCGTCTTCGCGTATCCGCTCGTCTTCGCCGTTTACATGGCGTTCCACGACTATTTCTTCGCCGCACCCGGCGCCCAGGTCGACCGTCCGTTCGTCGGACTCGCCAACTTCCAGGAGGTGCTCTCCGACCCGGCCGTGATCCGTTCGTTCGGCAACGTCGGCATCTTCCTGCTGATCAACGTGCCGCTGACCGTGGTGCTCTCCCTCGTGCTCGCGACCGCCCTCAACAAGGCCGTCCACGGCCGCACGTTCCTGCGCGTGGCCTACTACGTGCCGTACGTGACCGCCAGCGTCGCGGTCGTCGGCGTGTGGCTGTTCCTGTTCAGCGGCAGCGGCCTGGTCAACCAGTTGCTCGGCCCGCTCGCCCCTGATCCGTCCTGGCTGATCAGCCCGACCTGGGCCATGCCCACGATCGCCCTGTTCGTCACCTGGAAGCAGCTGGGTTTCTACATCCTGCTCTACCTCGCCGCGCTGCAGAGCGTGTCCAAGGAGCTCTACGAGGCCGCGTCGACCGATGGCGCCGGCGCCCTGCGCAGCTTCTTCTCCGTCACGATCCCCGGCGTGCGACCCGCGACGGTGCTCGTGCTCCTGCTCTCGACCGTGACCGGCGCGAACCTCTTCACCGAGCCGTACCTGCTCACCGGCGGCGGCGGCCCGAACGGGGCCTCCACCTCGCCCGTGCTGCTCATGTACCAGAAGGGCATCGAGCAGGGCCACCCCGGCACTGCCTCGGCGATTGGAATCGTGCTCGTGATCGGAGTCCTCATCATCGCGTTCATCCAGCGCAAGATTGCGGGAGGTGACGAATCATGAGCCGCGGCCAGAACATCCTCCGCGGCGTCGTCCTGACGGTCGGCGCGGTCGCGTTCCTCTTCCCGTTCTACTACATGATCATCGGTTCGCTGCAGGCCTCGCCTGACTCGACACCGGGCGGCGCGTTCCCGAACCCGGCCAACCTGACCCTCGAGAACTACACCGACATCAACAGCCGGATCAACCTGATGCGGGGCCTGCTCAACTCGGGCATCTTCACCGGCGGCGTCATCGTCGGCACCCTCGTGTTCGGAGTGCTCGTCGGCTATGCGCTGGCCCAGCTGCAGTGGCGCGGTCGCGGGGTCACCTTCGCACTCGTGCTCCTGGTGCAGGTCGTGCCGTTCCAGCTGCTGATGATCCCGCTCTACGTCATGATCGCCCGGGACTACGGGCTCGCCGACAATTACCTCGGCATGATCCTCCCGTTCGCGATCAACTCGACCGCCGTCATCATTTTCCGCCAGTACTTCCTGCAGGTTCCCCGGGACCTGTTCGACGCGGCGAGGATCGACGGGGCCGGCGAGGTCACCGTGCTGACGAAGATCGCGATCCCGCTCGTGCGGCCGGCGATCCTGACCGTCGTGCTGTTGACGTTCATCGGACCATGGAACGAGTTCCTCTGGCCGTTCCTCGTCACCAAGGAAGCCTCGATGCAGCCCCTCGCCGTTGCGCTGGCCAACTACATCAGCAATGTGGCCGCCACCGCGGCCAATCCCTTCGGGGCCGTCCTCGCCGGAGCCTGCGTGCTCGCAGCCCCGGCAGTCCTGCTCTTCATTGTTTTCCAACGACACTTTGTCTCCACCGATATCGGCTCCGGCGTGAAAGGTTAGAAATGTCCACCCCTGCGAACTTCCCCTATACCCTGACCAGAATGGGCGTCATCATGACGCCCGAGGAGGGCAACGACCTCGAGGCCGAAGGCGTGCTCAACCCGGGCAGCGGCCACACCCCCGACGGCACCCTGTATCTGCTCCCCCGCCTGGTTGCCACCGGGAACGTCTCCCGGGTCGGCCTGGCGAAGGTGATCATCACCGACGGCGTGCCCACCGGAGTCGAACGTGACGGCGTGGTGCTCGAACCGGACCAGGGCTGGGAACGCGGCGCGAACAACGCCGGCGTCGAAGACCCCCGGGTCACCTTCATCCCCCGCCTGCGACTGCACGTGATGACGTATGTCGCGTACGGCCCGCTCGGCCCCCGCACGGCGGTCGCCGTCTCCAGCGACCTGCGCGAATGGCGTCGACTCGGCCCGGTGCTGTTCAAGTACGACGAGGCACTCGACATGGACCTCAACCTGTTCCACAACAAGGACACCGTCTTCTTCCCCGAGCCCGTCACCAGCCCGGACGGGGTGGAGAGCTTCGCGGTGCTGCACCGCCCGATGTGGGACCTCGGCGAGGTCAAGCCGGGCGAGGGCATCCGGGTGCCGGCCGGTGTGACCGACACCCGGCAGAGCATCTGGATCAGCTACATCCCGGTCGCCGACGTGCTGGCCGACATCACGAAGCTCACCTTCTGGAGCGGCCACCGCTTCCTCGCCGGACCGGAATTCCCGTTCGAGGCGCTCAAGATCGGCGGCGGGCCTGCCCCGCTGCGCGTCCCGGAGGGCTGGCTGCTGATGCACCACGGCGTCACGGGAACAATCGACAGCGCGTTCTCCCAACAGCAGAAGGTGAACTACTCAGCCGGCGCGATGATCCTCGACGCCGACGACCCCACCATCGTGCTGGCACGCACGAGTGAGCCGCTGCTCAAGGCGGAGACGCCCGACGAGATCAGCGGAATCGTGCCGAACGTGGTCTTCCCGACCGCGATCGAGGAGATCGACGGCGTGCGCTTCGTGTTCTACGGCATGGCCGACTCGAAGATCGGCGTTGCCCGCCTGGACCACGTCCCGGCCTGACAGGGCACCTGGGCCGCTGTCGACCTCGTGGCGCGGTCTAGGGAAGCCGGCGTGCCGCAGAACCTGCGCCCGCTTCCCTAACCCGCGCCACGAGCGGCGGCGGCTGGGGCCGGGCCCGGCGCGCGCTCGGGCGCAGGAGACGCGGGCTACTCAGCAGGCGGCAGGAGGCCGAGGGTCGCCAGGATCCGGGCCTCGGCTTCGCCGTCGGTGCGGCTGGCGGCGATGTTCGCCTCGGTGACCGCGCGCACGACCTCGTCGCGCTGGATCCCGACACCGCGCGGGGCGTCGATCCCGATCCGGATGCTGTCGCCGCGCACGTCGAGAATGGTGATGACGATGTCGTCACCAATGAGGATCTTCTCCCCCTGTTTGCGTGTAAGTACCAGCACCAGCCCAGCCTACCGCGACCCGTCGGCGGTGCCCGGGAGGCTCGGCACGGCCGCCAGTGTCGCGGCCGTCGCCGGCGCTCCGTCCACCCAGCCGATCGGCAGGCCCAGCTCGTCGACGGTTCCCGGCGTGCCTGTGGTCGATGCCCCGACGACGGCGACCGCGTCGATCTGCGCGATGGCCGCCAGCGCCGCCGCCCAACGGCCGGTGTCCGACGGTTTGCGGCCGGCCTCCACCACCAGCCAGACCTGGTCGGCGCCGATCGGCGCCAGCGTGTCGGCCAGGGCCGCGACCAGTCCCATCGAGTCGGCCAGGTTACCGCCCAGGCCGAAGGCCACGAAGCCGGTCTGGCCGCGTTCGACTCCCCTGGCCCGGGCCGAGAGTGCGGTGCGGCGGTCGTCGGCGCGTTCGGCGTCATCGCAACGGGCCGCCCCGGCAACGAGCACCTCGCCTGCCCCGTTCAGCGCCATGGATCGCGCCACCTCGAGCGCGGCATCCGGAAGTCCGACCAGAACGACCAGGTCGCCGTGCCCGGAGAGGGGCCGCGGCACCAGGGTCACCGGCGCCGGTTTCGGGGTCGGCGAAACGGCAGTCGGCCTGGCCGGTTGCGCGGACGTCGGCCCGGCGTCCGCGGCGCGCACGCGGTTCGCGGTGAGCACGATCGGGGCTGGATCCGGCTCGGCCTGGAAGGTGAGCTCGTCCATCAGGTAGGCGAAGTCGGCGGAGTCGGTCGACAGCGTGGGCCGGGGGTCGGCCTGCAAGCGGGCCTCGGCCGCGTCGGCGTCGTCGAGGAGGGCGGCGATGCCGAGCCTGGCCTGCAGGTCGAGCCGCGCGTGCGCCGCGCGGCGCCGACGCTCCGGCACCTCGACGGTGACCTCGAAGTGCCGCTTGGCGAAGAAGCCCCTGATGCCGCCGACGGTGACGCGTTCGGCGGCGACGATGCGCGCATCCGCCCCGTGCTCGGAGAGGATGCGCGCCTTCAGCTCCTCGAGGCTGGCGCCCTCAAGCAGAAATCGTTTCGGTTCCACGAACCACTCCCACCGTCTCGATGGCGACGTTCGCCGACGTCACCTCCTGGTAGGAGAGCACCGGCAGCCCGCCGGCGTGCGCGGAGACGAGGCGGCGGATGGCCGGGCGCAGCGCGGGCGCGCAGACCAGCACCGCGGTCAGTCCGCTCGCCTCGACGTTCGCCAGCGCCTCCTTGAGCGAGCCGAGGATGGCGTCGATCCGGGCCGCGTCGAGCATGATCTGGGTGCCCTGCTCGGAGGGACGCATGCCCTCGAGCATGGACTGTTCGAGCCCCGGCTCGATCATGATCACGCGGAGCAGGCCGTCGTCGAGGTACTGGGCGGCGAGGGCCGGGCCGAGCGCCTGGCGGGCGGCCTCGACGAGTCCCTCCGGGTCGGCCGAGACCTTCGCCCGCAGCGAGAGGGATTCGTAGATGCGGGGCAGGTCGTTGATCGGGATCAGCTCCACCAGCAGCCCCTGCAGCACGCGCTGCACCTCGGCGAGGGAGAGCAGGCCGGGGATCAGGTCGTCGACGGCGGAGGGGTTGACCTGTTTGACCCCGTCGGTGAGCACGCGCACGTCTTCCCGGGTGAGGAGCCGGGCCGCGTTGCCGGTGATGATCGAGGAGAGGTGGGTGACGAGCACGGAGACCCGGTCGATCACGGTGGCGCCGGTCATCTCCGCGCTGTGCCGCATCTCGCTCGGCACCCACTTGCCGGCCAGCCCGAAGACCGGTTCGACCGTGGCGGTGCCGGGCAGCAGGTCGAGGGCGTCGCCGAGGGCGAGGACCTTGCCGGCGGGCGCCGTGCCGCGGCCGGCCTCGACGCCGGCGATCCGGATGACGTAGGTCGCCGAGGGCAGGTCGACGCTGTCCCTGGTGCGCACGGGCGGCACGACCACGCCGAGGTCCATCGCGATCTTGCGGCGCAGGGACCGCACCCGGGCGAGGAGGTCGTCCTGGGATCCGGAGACAAGGTCGACGAGGTCGGGGGCGAGGAGGATCTCGAGCGCGTGCACCCGCATCGTTTCGATCAGGTCCTCGGCGGTGTCCGACCGCGGGGCCAGGCTCTCGGCGGCGACCGCGGCATCCTTGCCGGCCTGGTCGCGCTCTTCGCCGGCCTTGATCCGCCGGGAGAAGAGGATCAGGGCAATTCCGATCACCACGAACGGGATGATCGGCATGCCGGGGATCAGCGCCATCAGCAGGGCGGCGGCACCGGCGATCATCAACGCGTTGCGGGACTGGGTGAGCTGGGCG
Source organism: Cryobacterium sp. HLT2-28 (assembly GCF_004402495.1). Taxonomy (GTDB): domain Bacteria; phylum Actinomycetota; class Actinomycetes; order Actinomycetales; family Microbacteriaceae; genus Cryobacterium; species Cryobacterium mannosilyticum. The sequence continues at coordinate 52,153 of NZ_SOFH01000020.1, forward strand.
GACGCCGTGGTGCCGATGTCGGACTCCGCGTTGGAGCGGGTCACGATCATGCCGGTGGAGACTGCCATCAGCAACGCCGGGATCTGGGTGACGAGGCCGTCGCCGATGGTGAGGAGCGAGTAGGTGCTCATCGCCTCGCCGATCTCGAGGCCGCGCTGGATCATGCCGATCGCGATGCCGCCGACCAGGTTGATGATGATGATGATGATGCCGGCGATCGCGTCACCCTTGACGAACTTCGAGGCGCCGTCCATGGCGCCGTAGAAGTCGGCCTCGGCGGAGACCTCGGCCCGGCGCTCCCTGGCCTGGGTGTCGGTGATCAGGCCGGCGTTCAGGTCGGCGTCGATCGCCATCTGCTTGCCGGGCATGGCGTCGAGGGTGAACCGGGCGCCCACCTCGGCGACCCGCTCGGCACCCTTGGTGACGACCACGAACTGGATCACGACGAGGATCAGGAAGATCACCGCGCCGATGATGATCGACCCGCCCACGGCGACCTCGCCGAAGGAGGCGATGACCTGGCCGGCGTAGCCGTCGCCGAGCACAAGGCGGGTGGAGGCCACGTTCAGGCCGAGCCGGAACAGGGTGGCCACCAGCAGCAGCGAGGGGAAGACCGAGAAGTCGAGCGGCTTCTTCACGAACATGGTGGTCAGCAGGGTGACCAGGCCGAGCAGGATGTTGATGATGATGAGGACGTCGAGGAGCACCGCCGGCACCGGCACGACGAGCAGGAGGATGATGCCGACGACGCCGATCGGAATGGCGAGTTTGGCGAGATTGCGGTTCATCGGTGGCCTCCGGCCGTCAGGGCAGGTTCGGTTACGGTGTGCACGCCGGACCCGGCGCCGGAGCCACGGGTCTTCAGAGCCATCACGAAGGCCAGCACCCGGGCGACCGCGTTGTAGAGCTCGACCGGGATTTCCTGGCCGATCTCGCACTCGGCGTGCAGGGCGCGGGCGAGCGGGATGTCGCGCACGATGGGGACGTGGTCGGTCTCGGCCTGCTCGCGGATGCGGGCGGCGATCACTCCGGCGCCCTTCGCGACGACGCGCGGGGCTGACTTGCCCGGTTCGTATTTCAGGGCGACAGCGAAGTGGGTGGGGTTGATCAGCACGACATCGGACGTGGCGACGGAGGCGATCATCCGGTTGCGGCTCATCGCCAGCTGCCGGGACCGGCGCTGGGATTTGACCTGGGGGTCACCTTCCGAGCTCTTGTTCTCGTCCTTGACCTCCTTCTTCGTCATCCGGGTGCGCTTGCGGTTGCGGCGGATCACGACGAACACGTCGGCGGCGGCGAGCACGAGCCCCGCGATCACCGCGGACTGCACCAGGGAGGCGGCGCCGCCGCCGGCCGCACCGATCAGCGCCATCACCGGCAGACCTCCCGCGGTCATCAGGATGGGCATCAGACCCTGGATCACCATCGTGAGCACCAGGCCGACGGCCACGGTCTTCAACAGCGCCTTGACACCCTGCCAGACCGCCTGCCCGCCGAAGGTGCGGGCGAAACCGGTGACCAGGTTGAACTGCTCGTACTTGCCGGCCACCTTCTTGAAGTGCACGCCACCCTGGGCGACCGCGCCGACCAGCACCGTGACGAACACGGTCGCGAGCATCGGGGTGAGCACGCCGGCCATGGAGCCCAGCGATTCGCCGAGCATCTGCACGGCCAGTTCAGGGTCCGGCCGGGCGACGAGCGAGCGGATGCTGATCATCTGGCTGGTTCCGGCCTGGGCGCCGAGCGAGATGGTGACCGGGGTCATGATGGCGGCCGCGCCGATGCCCAGCCACGCGGTGAGGTCCTGGGACTTGGAGAGCTGGCCCTTGGAGCGTACCTCGCGCATCCGTTTGTCGGTCGCCTGCTCGGTCTTCTCGCCGGAGTCCGACATCTACTTCACCCCCATCATCGTGCCGACGGCGTCGCCGGTCAGCGAGGAGACGATGCGCGGGAGCGCGACGAAACCGGCCGCGCCCAGCGACAGGGTGATCAGGATCTTGAGCGGGAAGCCGAGGGCGAAGGCGTTGAGGGCGGGCGCCACGCGGGTGAGCAGGCCGAGGCCGGCGTCGGCGAGGAAGAGCACGACGATCAGCGGGCCGGCGATCTGCACCGAGGCGAGCAGCATCTGGCCGACCGCGGTGGTCACGGCCTGCATCGGCACGGCCAGGTTCATGCCGCCGCCGATCGGCAGCGCGGCGAAGGTGCGGGCGAGGCCGCCGATGATCAGCTGGTAGCCGCCCGAGGCGAACAGGAGCGCCAGCGCGGTCATCTGGTAGAGCCTGGTGAACATGGCGCCGTTGACCATCGCCTGCGGGTCGAAGCCCTGGGCCAGCTGGAACCCGCCGAACATGTCGATCAGGTTGCCGGCGGACTGGATGGCGGAGAAGACGACGAGGACCAGGAAGCCGAGCACCCCGCCGACCATGATCTCGAGGATCAGGGCGCCGATGAAACCGGCCGTGTCGGGCGAGACGTAGCCGGGCGTCACCTGCGGCGAGACGGCCAGGGCCAGGCCGAGGGCCAGCATCCCCTTGATCCGCAGCGGAATCGCGTTGTAGGAGAACGGCGGTGCCACGACGAGGAAGGCGACCATGCGCACCCCGGCGAGCATGACCGCTTCGATCCACGCGAAGTCCAGGGTGATGTTCATCAGCCTCCGCCGATGAGGGAAGGGATCTTGTCGAAGAGCATGTGCGTGAACGAGACGATCTCGGAGATCATCCAGTGGCCGGAGACGATAAGGGCCACGGCCACGGCGATCGCCTTGGGCACGAAGGAGAGCGTCACCTCCTGGATCTGGGTGATCGACTGCAGCAGGGAGATCGCGAATCCCACGACGAGGGCGGTGATCAGGATCGGGGCCGACAGCATCCCGGCGACCAGGATGCCCTGGAGGCCGATGTCGAGAACGGCGTTGGTGTCCATCAGCCACCCCGGTAACTGCTGATCAGGGTGGTGATGATCAGACCCCAGCCGTCGACGAGCACGAAGAGGAGGATCTTGAACGGCAGGGAGATCATCACCGGCGGGAGCATCATCATGCCCATCGACATCAGCGCGGCGGAAACGACGAGGTCGATCACGAGGAACGGCACGAAGATGACGAAGCCGATGATGAACGCGGCCCGAAGCTCGGAGATCATGAAGGCGGGGATCAGGGTGAGCAGGTTCACCGCGTCGGCGTTTGCCGGGTTGGCCTGGTCGGCGGCCCGCGTCATCAGGGCGAGGTCTTCCTCCCGGGTGTGCGCGAGCATGAACGTGCGCAGCGGGCCGGAGCCGATCGTCACCGCATCATCGAAGGAGAGCGTGCCGTTCAGGTAAGGCTGCAGGGCGTGCTCATTGATGTCGGTCAGGATCGGCGCCATGATGAACAGCGACAGGAACAGGGCCAGGCCCGCGAGCACCTGGTTCGGCGGGATGGACGGCAGCGCGAGGGCGTTGCGGGTCATCGCCAGCACCACGAAGATCTTGGTGAACGAGGTCATCATCAGCAGCAGCGCCGGTGCGACCGAGAGCAGCGTGATGCCGATCAGGGTGACGATCGCCGAGGACGGCGAACCGTCCGGTCCGTTGATCGACACGTTCAGGCCGCCGCCGGCCGGCGTGGTCGGGGTGGCCGGGTCGGTCGGCGGGGTGGGGTCGACCGGTGCGGCGTGTCCGGCCGGGGCGATGACGAGCACGATCGCCGCGACGATCACGACCAGCAGGGCCGCCATCACGAATGCCCTGGCGATGCGCCAGCGCCGGTCTGCCCGCAGGGCCGCGGAGTTCACCGTCCCTGCCGGAGGGCGGCTGCGGTCTGCTGCCACGTCGCCGGCGAGAGGATGGAGCCGCCGAGGCGGTTTTGGTTCGGTCTGACCTGGCCCGTGCGGATCTGGGCGGCCCGGCCGGCCGCACCGTGGCGCGGGCGCAGGATGAGCGGCGGCGCCAGCTCGGTTTCAGGATCGGTGTCGGTCGCCGCGTTCACGACGGCACCGGTGGCCGCCGCGTCGAGCGAGCGAGCGAAGACCGAGTCGCCGGCCGCGGCGTCGGCGGCCGACGGCGAATCGCCGTCGTGCAGCACGTTGACGTTCTGCTCGGTCACGCCGAGCACGAACCGGCGGCCGTCGATGTCGACGACGACGACGGATGCCTTCTGGCCGAGCCCCTGGCGGCCGACCACGGTGACGAGGTTCTGGCTGCGCGTCGCCCGGGAGCCCCGCGTCAGGCGTCGCTGGAGCGCCCAGAGCAGCCCGAGCACCGCGGCCAGGGAGAGGGCAACCCGCAGAGCGACGAGGAGGGTGTCCACCTAGGTCAGGCTCTCGGCCACGTCGAGGATCTGGGTGATGCGCACCGCGTAGTCCTGGTCGACGACGACGATCTCGCCGTGCGCGATCAGCCGGCCGTTCAGCAGGATGTCCGCGGGGGCCCCGGCCGAGCGGTCGAGCTCGATGACCGCGCCGGGTTCCAGGGCGAGCACGTCACGCACAGACATCCGGGTGCGCCCGATTTCGACGGTGAGGGCCATTTCGACGCTGTTGATGCGGCCGAGTTTGCCGACCACCGAGCCGGTCGCGCGGCCGGTGGAGCCGATGGTTCCGTTGTCGCGCAACCGGATCGCGAACCAGCCGGTGACGGCGCCGCCGCCGCTGAGCTCGTAGACGACCGTTTCGGCATCCGCGAACAGGGCGGTCGCGTCTTCGACCCTGGTCTCCCCCAGCACGCCGACCCCGAAGACGCCCGAGGCACCCTCGAGCGCCGGGCGCAGCACGTCCTGGCTCGAGACCAGGGCGGATTCCGCTCCGGCCGCGGCGTCGAGCGACGCCGGCTCGGCCAGCACGATGGCGATGTCCGCCGAGGTCACCCCGACGAAGGAGGCGACGACCGCGGCGCCCAGCCGGCCGGCCAGGGCCGCGCCGGAGCACGGTACGGCCTGCAGTGACGTCGGGGTCGGCAGCAGCCCGATCAGGGCGTCGACGGCGGCGGCGGGCAGGGCGGTGGAGGTGGGGGTCATGCGAAGGTCTCCTCGGTGTCGATGACGATGCAGGCCAGGCGGGAGCCGTTGGATCCAACGGCGGCGCGTGCGAGCGGCTGGCCGTCGACGACGACGTCGAGCGGGCGGTGCTTGGAATGGGGAATGGCGAGGACGTCTCCGACGGCGAGGCCGAGGATGACGCTGGGCAGCACCCGGATCGGGGTGAGCTGAAGGGACACGTCAACCGGCACCCAGGCCAGCTGCGCGTGCAGGAGGTCCTCGGGGTTCGAGGCGTTGCTGGTCGGGTTGGTCTCGCCGAGCTGGGGCAGGAGCGTGTCGGCCGGCAGTGCGAGGGTCGCGGTGGCCGTCGATTCGCCGACCCGCATGGAGAAGGTGGCGACGATCATCAGGTCGCCGGTGGCCGCGGCTTGGGCGAACTGCGAGTTGTACTGGATGCCGCCGACCACGATCGGCGCGACGAGCAGGGCGCCGAGGCAGTAGCGCAGGTCCTCGAGGGCGTCGTCCATCAGCCGGCGCACGAGGGCCTGCTCGATCTGGGTGAAGACGCGTTCGGGGGCGAAGGTGCTGCCCGAGCCGCCGAGCATGTGACTCACCCAGGACAGCGCGGCCGCCGCGGGGAACTGGATGACGGCCTTGGCGCTGAACCCGGTCACCGGGCAGAGCACCATCGCCGTGGTCGCCGGCAGGGACGACGCGTATTCGTCGTAGGTGCGCATGATGACGTGTTCGCAGGTGACCTGCGACAGCACCCGCACCTTGGCGGTGAGCTGGGTGCCCCACTGCCGGGCGAAGGTTTCGAAGGCGAGCTCCAGCACGCGCGAGTGCTCGCGGGCGAGCGTTGTCGGGCGACGAAAGTCGTACACCTCGACCGTGCGCGCCGCCGAAGCGGGCACACCAATCACTGCTTGTTCCTGGACCGTCACGACAAGCACTATCGGTCAACGAATCGCCCGCGTTAGGAGTAGCGACATCCAACTTGTGCCGCGGTGTGTCCGTGCCGGCTGGGGTGGTCAGTGTCCGGTCTTGGCTGGCGTCTTCTCCGTCGTGGTCGTCTTCGTGGTCTTCGTGGTCTTGGTGGTCGATTCGGCGGATGCCGCCGGCTCCGTCGCGGGGTCGGCAGAGGCCACCGGGGCGGGGATCACGGCGGTGCCGTCGAGCACGGAGGGGATGAGCGCCCGGACGGCCTCCGGCTGGCTGGAGAGCATCACCACGTCGACCCGGCGGTTCTGGGCCATCGCGGCGAGGTCTGAGCCGGTCGCCACAGACCGGGCCGAACCGTAGCCGACCGACGAGATGCGCTCCTGGGCGATCGCCCCGAACTCGACCAGCCGGCGCAGCACGGCGGTCGCCCGTGCTGAGGACAGCTCCCAGTCGGTCGGGTAGTTGACCGTGACGCCGTGCCGGTCGGCGTGGCCCTCGATCTTCACCTCGTTGGGCTGGGTGGCGAGAATCGGCGCGATTGTGTCGAGCACCTGGATGGCCTGTGGGCTGAGCTCGGCGAGGTTGGGCGCGAAATAGGCCTCCGAACCGACCAGGCCGACGGTCAGGCCGCGCGAGTCGATCACGAACTGGACCATGCCGCCGATCCCCTTGGCGTCCACGGCATCCTGAATCGCCTTCTGCGCCGAGCTGAGGTTCTTCACCTCCGCGACGGCGAGGTCCAGGTTGGTGAAGCCGGTCGCCTCGCCCTGCTTGACCTTGTCCTTTTTGACGACGACGCCCTTGGCGGTGTCGACCTTGCCGACGTCGGTGGCGCCGAACCCGGTTGCGAGGGAGTTCTTCAACTGCACGAACTTGGACTGGTCGACCGACGACATGGCGAAGAGCACGATGAACATGCACATCAGCACGGTGACCATGTCCATGTAGGACGCCATCCACCGCTCGTCGACGTGCTCGACGTGTTCCTCTTCGAGTCCCTTGCTGCGGCCGCGTCCCCGGCCGTGACCGCTCATGCCGCCTTGGGCAAGGACTTGGCCGCCTTGTCCGCCTTGCCCGACTTCGCCGACTTGGAGGATTCCGCCGGCACCATGGCCCGCAGCCGTTCGCCGAGGAGGCGAGGCTGGCTTCCGGCCTGCACGGCGAGGGCGCCCTCGAGGAGCAGCGTCATCCGCTCCACCTCGATGTCGGAGAGCCGCTTGAGCCGGTTGCCGATGGGGAGCCAGAGGAAGTTCGCGGAGAGCAGACCCCAGAGGGTGGCGACGAACGCGGCGGCGATCAGCGGGCCCAGGGTCGAGGGCGTGTCGAGCTGCTCGAGCACGTGGGTGAGCGAAATCACGGTGCCGATGATGCCGACCGTGGGCGCGTAGCCGCCGAGGCTGGTGAAGAATTTGGAGGCGTTTCGGCTGGCCTTGGTTCTGGTGGCCAGCTCGTCTTCGAGCAGGATGCGCAGTTCGTCACCGTCGGTGCCGTCGGCGATGTTCTGCAGAGCGCCCCGCAGGAACGGGTCGTCGACGTTGTCGGCTTCCTGTTCGAGGGCGAGCAGGCCGGCGCTGCGGGCCTTCTCGGCCAGACCCACGATCTGGTCGATCACCTGCTGCGGCGGGGTGGTCTTGCCGACGAAGGCACCGGGCACGGCCTTGAACGCCGAGATCGCATCGCGGATCGTTCCGCCGGCGATGCCGACGGCGATGGTCGCGCCGAAAACCAGCACCATCGGGGCCGGCAGCAGGATCGAGGAGATGTGGCCGCCCTCGATGGTGATCATCGCGAAGAGCGAGCCGAAGGCGAGCGCGATACCGATCAGGGTTGCGGGATCCATCAGAGCCTCCGCGGGCGCTGGGGCTGCACGGGACCCGGCGCGGTGGGGTCTTCAATCGCGTGCGGACCGCTGACGATTTCGAGCGGTCTGACGCCGCTGCTGTAATCGGCATCTGAGGTCAGATAGGCCAGGGAGATCACATGCGCCCGGAAGCGGGCGATCTTCTCGATGACCTCGTCGAGGCCCTCCGTGACGATGAATTTCGCGCCGTCGACCATGACCAGGGTCGTGTCGGGGCTGGCGTGGATCCGCTCGATCAAATCGGGGTTGATCGCAAACTGGCTGTCGTTCAGCCTCGTCACAACAATCATCGGGCCCATCCATGGTCTCCGGACGATTCAAGTAACCGTCGTGAACCACTGTCGGTCGCCGTGCCCCGGCCGTTAGTTGCCGGCCGGGACCGTCTGCCCGCCCGATGCGGTCAGCCCTCGCCGAACTGTGACTTAAGCACCTTTTCAGGCCGCCTGAAAACCCTGCAGAACTCACCGCTCGGCGATCATTCCCGCTCGGGTGACACTCGGGACGCACCCGGGTGGCAGTCTGCGGGCCGGATCGGGGCCCTCTCACGAGGTCCGATCCGGCCCGCCATTCACTCGCTATCAGCGCTTGAGGTTGGTGAGCTCCTGGAGCACCTCGTCGGAAGTGGTGATGATGCGGGCGTTGGCCTGGAAGCCGCGCTGGGCGACGATCAGGTTGGTGAACTCCTGGGAGAGGTCGACGTTCGACATCTCAAGAGCTCCCCCGCTGAGCGAGCCGAGGCCGCCTGAGCCGGGTGCACCGAGAGCGGCGTTACCGGAGTTGAAGGTGGAGCGGTACTCGGAGGAACCGGCCTTCTCGAGGCCGCCCGGGTTCGAGAATGTCGCGAGGGCGATCCGGCCGATGGATGCCTGGCCGCCGTTGCTGAATAGCCCCACCAGGGTGCCGTCCTTGCCGAGGGTGAAGGACTTGAGCGTGCCCGCCTCAGACCCGTTCTGGGAGTTGAACGTGGCAGTCGGGAGTCCGGCGTAGCCCTTGAGATCTCCCATATTGACCTCTACCGTGCCCACCATCAGCTTCGCCCCGCTCACGACGACTCCACCTGCGAACGTGAGCGGCGCAGCGGCAGTCGTGGTGCCGTCTGCAGCAGATACGTCCCACGTTCCAGCGCCCGTGCTCTTGAAGGTCAGCGCCAACGTGCGGGATGCCCCGAGAGCGTCATACACCTTGACATCGCGCATCAGCGTGGTTCCGTTAGGCGCATCAGACGGCAGGTTCCCGCCCATTACGGCCTTATCAGTGGGCTTCGCCGGAATGATCGACTGCAGCGGAAGGGTGATGTTTCCGATGGTCCCGCCCTCATTGATCTGGCCGTTGACCCCCGTCCAGCCCTGCACGATCGCGCCGGCCGGGGTGACCAGGCGGCCCTCCCCGTCGAAGTCGAAGGCGCCGGCGCGGCTGTAGAGGGTTTCGCCGCCGAGCTGGGTGACGAAGAATCCGTCGCCCGAGATCATGATGTCGGTGGCCTTGCCGGTGGCCTGCGAGGAACCCTGGGCGAAGTTGGTGGAGATGCCGGCGACCTTGACGCCGAGTCCCACCTGGGCCGGGTTGGTGCCACCGACCGTGGCCTGCGGGCCGCCCGCGCCCTGGCTCAGCTGCGAGAGGGTGTCCTGGAATTGGACGGCCGAGGCCTTGAACGCGGTGGTGTTGACGTTGGCGATGTTGTTGCCGGTGACGTCGAGCATGGTCTGGTGCGAGCGAAGACCTGAGATGCCGGAATACAGGGAGCGAAGCATGGGATGCTGCCTTTCTGAAAGGAAGTGAGTCTGAAAAATGGGTGAAAAACTGTTGATTAGGGAGGGCCCGACGGTGCGGGCCGAGATCAGGCGGTGACCGTGGGAACCGCCGGCGGATGCGCGGTCACGCCGGAAATCGCATCCAGGGCCACGTTCGTGCCGTTGATGGTGACCTGCGGAACCGGGCCGGCGTAGGAGACGGCCGAGGCCGTGCCCGTTGCGCTGGTGCCGTCGGCCTTCGTGTAGGTCACGTTCTGGCCGACCAGGGCCGCCGCGGCCACCCGCATCTGCAGCGAGAAGTTCTCGTCCGCCGTGGTGGACAGCGCGGAGAGCTTCTCCATCATGGCCAGCTGCGTCGTCTGGGCGATCATCTGGTTGGTGTCCATGGGAGAACTGGGATCCTGGTTGCGCAATTGCGTGACCAGCAGCGACATGAACGCCTCGGAGTCGAGGGTCTGCTTCGGCGCCCGGACGGGCGCGCTGGTGTACATGCCGGTCATTGCCGGGGCGGCAACTGCGTCGATGGTCACGTTGGTCTCTCTTCTTCTCAGGCCAGGATGTCGATGGTGTGCGTGCTACCGAAGACGGGGGCACGGAACTGGTTCGGGATGCTGTCGCCGGCGCCTCTGACGCGCTCGGTGCGGGCCTCTGGCTGCGGCCGGTCCCGACGGTTCGCGGACGGATCGGAGGGCGAGTCGTGTGCGGACAGGTCGAGGTGGGCGTTCAGCCCGCCACCCGAGAGGTCCCGGCGCAGGTCAGGCAGGATGGCGCGCAGGGCGTCCCTGGCCAGGTCGGTCGGGGCGAAGAGTTCAACCCGGATGTTGTCGCCGTTGACGTGGGCGCGCACGGTGACGGGTCCGAGGTTGTCGGGGCTGACGCTGATCGTGAGCACGTGGTTGCCGTTTGCGGCGCCGGCAAGGCTGAACAGCGGGCGGGCGACCTGCGCGGCCAGAGGCGCGGCCGGAGCGGGCGCTGGGGGCGCCGGTGCGGCGGCGGCCGAGGCGGGCGCCACTGGAGGAGCCGGGGTGACGACGGCGCCGGCCGGAACCGCGACGGTTGCGGGGGCGGCAGCTGCCTCGTCGACCGGGGCCGCGCCTTCGGTGCCGGTGCGGGTGCGGGCGGTGGCGTTGGCGCCGGCCACGGCCGCACGCACGGCTGCGGCTCCGGTGGCCGGGACGAGCCCGGCAAGGGCAACGGCGCCGGTCGCCGGGGCCCCGGTGGCCGTGCCGGTCTCGGCCGGTGAACCGTTCTGGGGCCCGGTTCCGCTGATCGTTCCCGCTTCCGTTCCCGGCGCGGCCGTTCCAACACCGGTCGCGGTCGCGGTCGCGTCGATGGTGCGGGCTGCGGTCGAACCTGCGGCAGCGTCGACGCCGGCGGCTTCGGCCGATTCTGTTGCTGCCGCGGTCGTCGTTGGTGCGGCACGGAGGGCCGGAATGGTTCCGGCGACGGCGAACGCGACCGCGGCTGTAGTCGTGGTTGCGGCAACAGCCGCGCTCGCGCCTGCATCGCCGACGGGAGTCGCAGCGGAAGCGCCGACGCCCTCGGCGTTGTCCGATCGGGCGTCGGCCGATCCGGTGTTGGCCGAAGCAGTGTCATCCGACATGGTGTCTGCGGGGCGTGACTGGGCGGACAGGACAAGGTCGGCGGCCGTGGCGGCCGTGGGCGTCGCCGGGACGATTGCCGGGAAGACCAGAGCTGAGTCGCCCGAGGAATCAGGGGAACCGGCCTCGTCAGAGGCTGTGTTCGTACCGGTGGCGACCGGCACCGGCGCGAAGGCCGGAGCGGGGGTGCCGAGGGAAGCGGGCACCATCGTGGACGGCATGGGGGCTGCAGCGTCGGCGGCTCCCCCGCGGTGGCTCGACGTGATCGCGTCCGGCTTGCCGGCGTCCGGCTTGCCGGCGTCCGGCTTGCCGGCGTCCAGTTGGGGGCGCTTGGCCGGCGAAGCAGGGTTCGCAGTGCGGTTCGAAGCAGGGTTCGGTGCGCGGTTCGAAGCAGGGTGCGCAGTGCGGTTCGCCGTGAGGTCCGCGGACCGGTCTGGAGCGGCATCCGTGGCCGGCTCGTGGCGGGTGCCACGGCTCGCTGCCGCACCGCGGGCGTCGAGGGTGCCCTGCATGACCGACGCGAACGCGCCGGCGCCGCCGCTCGCCCCGGCACCGGACGGGGTGCCGGTCTGGCCGCGGGGCGGGGTGGGCGACGCGGCCGGGACGGCCGATCGGAGCAGGGCCGAGGTCATCGGGAACCGCCCTTCAGCAGGGAGGCGAAGGCGGCGTTGACCAGGTCGGTCGAGCCTGCCGCGGCAGCCGGGGCATCCGGAATCACGCGTCGGATGGTGGTGATCTCCGAGTCGTCCATGTAGGCCTCGACCTTGCTGACCGTGCGGCCCTCGTAGGGTGCGTGGATGACCTTGTGGTTGCCGACGTAGATGAGGATGTGATCGCCGCCGCCGGTGACGATGAGGTCGCCCGGCTTGGCCTCGGCCAGGGAGGCAACCTCGGTGCCGATCTTCATCTGGCCGGAGACGAGGCGCGGCACGGTGATGCCCATGTCGGCGTAGACCTTCTGCACGAGGCCGGAGCAGTCCATGCCGCTCTGGTCCTCGCCGCCGAAGACATAGGGAACGCCGAGGTACTTCTCGGCGGCCTTCACGACGCCCTCGCCGGTCGCGCTGCCGGGATTGGCGGTGGCCGTGCCGGCCGCGGCAGCGCCGGAGGCGGACGCCAGGGCGTCGGCGAACGTGCTCGAGGCGGCGCTGCCCGCGGCGGTCGTCGCCGCCGACTTGACCGGTGCGGTCGCGGCGGAGAACTGGTCCAGCGTGGCGCGGATGTCGCTGACCCGGCTCAGCATCGCGACCATCGTCATCGGAGCAGTCCGTTGCGACCCCGGTGCCAGGACGTGGACGCGATCTCGTCGAGGACGGTCTGTTCGGCGTGCAGGTCTTCGGCGGCGACCGCCTGGCCGTGCCGGCCCTCGAGCTTCTCCAGGCTCACCGACTCCGCGCGGGTGGCGTCGTAGGCGGCCTGGGCCTCACCGACGGCCGCCACGTGGTTGCGGCCGAGGGCATCCATCTCGGCGAGCATGCTGCGGGTGGAGGCGCGGGCCGCGGCGACCGCGTAGAGGGTTTCGGCGCCGGTGACGCTGCTCGGCAGCACCTCGAGGGTGGCTCGCGCCTGCGCCCGGCGGAGGCTGTTGGCCTTGGCTACGGCGTTGGCGGCGGCAAGGTCGCCGGCGGCCTGGTCCTGCTGGAGGTGCCTGAGGCGAAGCAGTCCGGCGAGGGCGAAGGTGCGAGCCATCAGAGGCCTCCGAGCTGTCGAGTGAGGGTGGTGAGCTGGTCCCAGGCGAGGGCGGCCGAGGTCTGGTCGTCCATCCGTTGCTGCAGGAAGGCGTTGATCGCGCCCTCGTGGGCCACGGCTGCGTCGACCAGCGGGTTCGTTCCGGTGCGGTAGGCACCCACGTCGAGCAGGTCCTGGGCGTTGCGACGAGCCGCAAGCACCTTGCGGAGGAAACCGGCGACCTCGTTCTGTTGCGGACTGTTGACCCGGGAGGCAACGCGGGAGATCGAGGCGAGGGCGTCGACGGAGGGGAAGTGGCCGGTCACCGCGAGCTTGCGGTCGAGCACGACGTGGCCGTCGAGGATGGACCTGGCCGCATCCGCGATCGGCTCGTTATGGTCGTCGCCGTCGACGAGCACCGTGTAGACGCCGGTGATCGAGCCGGTCTCGTCGGTGCCGGCACGCTCGAGCAGCCGGGCGAGGAGGGAGAACGTGGAGGGCGGGTAGCCCCGGGTGGCCGGCGGTTCGCCGACCGACAGGCCGATTTCGCGCTGGGCCATGGCCACCCGGGTGAGCGAGTCCATCATCAGCATGACGTCGGCGCCCTGGTCGCGGAACGACTCGGCGATGCGGGTGGCGACGAAGGCCGCGCGCAGGCGCATCATGGCCGGTTCGTCGGACGTGGAGACCACGACGATCGAGCGGGCGAGGCCCTCCGGACCGAGGTCGTCCTCGAGGAACTCGCGCACCTCTCGGCCACGCTCCCCCACCAGGGCGATGACGGACACCTCGGCGTCAGTGCCGCGCGCGATCATGGAGAGCAGCGACGACTTGCCGACGCCCGAGCCGGCGAACAGGCCCATCCGCTGGCCCTTGCCGACGGTGGTGAGGGTGTCGAGCACGCGCACGCCGAGCTGGAGTGGCGTGACGATGCGGGAGCGCGCCATGGCGGAGGGGCTGTCGTGGTCGAGGGAGACCCGGCCGGTGACGACGAGCGGTCCCTTGCCGTCGATCGGGCGGCCGAGGCCGTCGATGACGCGGCCGAAGAGACCCGTGCCGGTCGGCACGAAGTTCGGGGCGCCGTCCGAGCGGGCCGGGGCGCCGACGCGGATGCCGGTCATCCGGCCCAGCGGCATGCAGCGGATGCCCTCACGGGTCGTTGCGACGACCTCCGCATCGACCTCGCCGTGCTCGCCGATGGTGACCAGGTCGCCGATGGCGGAGTTGAGGCCGCGCACCTCGAGGCCGAGGCCGACGATGGAGGAGACGACGCCGACGCGCTGCGGCCGGGCCGCGGCCAGGGCCGAGCCGAGCCGGGCGGCGTGCGGCTGCCAGGTGAGGGTCATGAGGCACCGCCCAGAAGCACGGCCTTCGCCCGGGCCAGGGCGGTGCCGATGCGGGCGTCGAGGAACCCGTCGGGGAACTCGGTGATCGCGTCGCCGCGGGCAAGGGTGGGGTCCGCCGCGAAGTCGACGCCGGCCTGGGCGCGGGTGGCCGGGTCGAGCACGGCCAGGTCGTCGGGGTTCATCCGCACCGAGTGCGGCTGGGCGGCGGTCGAGTGGTCGAGGGCGCGGCCCAGGGCGAACCGGGCTGAGTTCTCGGCGTCGTCCAGTTCGTGGCCGATGATCGCCTCGGCGAGGTCGAGGGCGGTGGTGACGAGGGTGTTCTCCGCGTCGCGCAGCACCGGGACCGTGCGCTCGTCGAGGGCGGCGGCGGCGGCCCCGAGCACGGCGACGGCGTGGTCGACCCGGGCCTGGCCGTGGCTCACGGCCGCGGCGTGCTCGGCCTCGAGACGGGCAGCCCTGGCGGCGATCTCTTCGGCGGCGGCTCGGAGCCCGGCCGCGTAGCCGGCGGCGTGGCCGCGGGCGCGAGATCGGTCGTCGTCCCGGTCGCCTGTGATGTCCCGGTTGACGTCCCGGAGGGCGGGGAACGACAGGGTGGAGAATCCGCTGTTAGACGACATAGTCATCCTCGTCTGCTCGCTGCACGGTGATGCTGCCCTGCGCGGCCAGGTCGCGGATGGCGCGCACGATGGTGGCGCGGGCCTCTTCGACCTGCGACACCCGCACGGGCGCCATGGCCTTGACCTCGTCGTCGAGGATCTCGCGGTTGCGCTCGGACAGGTTGGTGCGGATGGTCTCGACGACGCCCTCGGTGGAACCCTTCATCGCGACGGCGAGCACGGCGGCGTCGATGCCGCGGAGAACCTGCTGCACGTCGCGGCTCTCGAGCTTGACGATGTCGGCGAAGGTCAGCATCCGGGACCGGACTTCTTCGGCCAGGACCGGATCGCTCGCGTCGAGGGCCTCGAGCAGGGCGCGTTCGGTGGCGACGTCGGCGCGGTTGATGATGTCGACGAGGGGCTGGATGCCGCCGACCACCGCGCTGGTGTCCCTCGACGAGGAGATGGCGCCGACCCGGCCCTTGAGCGTGTCGGTGACCACCTTGATCGCCTCCGGAGTGGCGGTGCCCATGGTGGCGATGCACTGGGCCACTTCGGCCTGCAGGGAGCCGACGAGGCCGGCGAGCACTGCGGAGGCGTGTTCGGGGCGCAGGTGAGCCAGCACCAGGGCGATGGTCTGCGGCAATTCGCCGTCGAGCAGGGTGAGCACCTGGAGCGGCTCGGCGGTGTCGAGGAACTCGAAGGCCTTGCCGGCCATCGACGACGCCACCTTCGTCATCACGCCGGCGGCCTTCTCGGCGCCGAAGGATGCCTCGAGCAGGCCGACCGCGAACGCGTGGCCGCCACGCGGGTTGCGGGCGCCCTTCGTGGTGATGTCGTGGAACTCGAGCACTGTCGTCTCGGTGACCTCGGGGTCGACCCGGCGCAGCTGCACGATCTCGGCGGCGATGTCCGCGGCCTCGGACTCGGTGAACTGCTTCATCACTTCGGAGGCGCGCTGGCGGTCCATGTTCATCAGGACCACGGCGACCTTCTGCGTTCCCGTCAGGGGAACCTTCACCTCGATCATGCGGGCTGCCGGTCATCCATCAGGCCGCGGAGGAACTCGGCGGTCCGTGCGGGGTCGCGCTGGGCGAGGGAGTCGATCTCGACCCGCATCCGGTCGGCTTCGCCGGTGGCGCCGCTGACGCCGTAGGCGACCGTCGGGGTCGGGTCGATCATGATCGGGCTGTTCTGGGCGGTGATCCCGAACGGGACGTTCGCCGCGGCGAGCACCGGGCGGGCCTCGATCAGTTCGTCGAGTTCGATCGCTTCCCGGCTCTGCCGGCGCGAGCGACGGGCATAGAGGATGAGGCCGAGCACGAAGGTGATGACGATGCCGGCGGTGATGATGCCGATGCGCACGATCTCCGCGAAACGATCGGCGGCGGCCGAGGCGTCGGCCGCTTTGAGGGCGGTGGCGGCATCCGTGGCGCCGGCGGCGTTGAAGCTGACCACCTCGACGGTGACGGCGTCGCCGCGCTTGGCGTCGATTCCGGCGGCCGAGGAGACCAGGGAGGTGACGTCGGCGACGTTGAGCTTGCCGACGGCGTTGGCGTTCACGGCGACGGAGACGGTCTGGCGGTTGATCTGGCCGGCCGGAATGGTGCGGGTCTCGGTGACCTTGTTGACGGCGTTGTTCTTGGTGGTGTCGGCGGAGGTGAATGTGCCGTCCTTCCCCGCAGCGCCAGCGGGCACGGCGATGTTGTCCGGCCCGAACACGCCGGTGGCGGCTCCACCGGCGCCGGAGCCGGAGTAGGTTTCGGTCTTGACGGCCTCGCTGAGCGCGGGGGCGTCCGTGGGGGTGGTGAAGGATTCTTCGACCCGCTGGGCGGACTGGGTGCTCATGTCGGCGGCGACGACGACCGTGGCGTTGCCGGGTCCGACGACCTTGTCGAGCATGGCCTGCACGGCGCCGCGCACGCGCTGTTCGTAGTCGCCGGCCTGCTGGTCGGAGGAGCCGGTGGCTCCGACGCCGACGGCGGAGAGCACGACACCCTTGGCGTCGATGACGGCCACGTCGGTGGGCTTCATTCCGTCGATCGAGGCGCTGGTCAGGTGCACGATGGCCTGCACCTGGTCGGAGTTCAGGGTGACGCCGGTCTGCGTTTCGACGAAGACGGATGCGGTGGGGTCGGTCTTCTCCGAGGCGAACACGGTGTCCTTGGGGATCGCGAGGCGCACGGAGGCGGTCTTGACGCCCTTCATGGCCTGCACGGTGTTGGCCAGTTCACCCTCGAGCGCCCGCTTGTAGGTGACCGACTGCTGGAACTCGGAGGCGGTGACGCCCATCTTGTCGAGCAGTGAGTAGCCGCCGGTGGTCGAGGAGGGCAGGCCGGCCGCCGCGCTCTTGAGGCGCTCGTCGTAGACGTTCTCCTGCGGCACCATGATCGTGGCGCCGCCGTCGCTGAGCTCATAGGGAACGTTGTCGGTGCGCAGCTGGTCGACGATGGTGTTCGCGTCGGAGCCGCTGAGGCCGGAGAACAACGGGGTGTAGGCCGGTTTGGTGACCCACATGGTGAGCGCCGCGATGCCGAGCGCGAGCACGGCGACCCCGATAATAGCGACCGTGCGCTGGGCGACGGTGAATTCGCGGATGTTGCGGGAGATGTTCTGGAAGGCCGACGTAATGGGGCGGGGCATCAGGCCTGCATCCTCATGATCTCGTTGAACGCGTCGACACCCTTGTTGCGCACGGCGGCGACCAGTTCGAGGGTGACCTGCGCCCGGGTCGACGCGATCGTGGCGGAGTGGATGTCATTGAGGTTTCCGGTGACCGCCTGCACCGCGAGGGTGTTGGAGGTGGACTGCAGGGCCTGCAGGTTGTCGACCGCGCCGGCGAGGGCGGAGCCGAAGCCCGCGCCGCCTGCGGCCTGTGTGTTCTGAGTGTTCTGAACGCTGGGCAGGTAGCCGGTGCCGGCCACAGACTGAAGCATGGGGATTGCGCCGATGGCCATCAGCCACGTCCGATCTGCAGTGCTGCTTCGTAGCTGGTCTTGGCGCGGTCGACGACGGCGGCGTTGGCCTGGTAGCCGCGCTGGGCCATGATCAGCTCACCCATCTGCTCGCCGAGGTCGATGTCGGGGCGACGGACGTTGCCATCGGCATCCGCCATCGGGTTGCGGGGGTCGTTGGTCAGGATGCCGGTCTCGGAGCCGAGCGCCGTGCCGGAGACGTAGGCGCCGGTGACGCCCTGGCCCTCCTGGGCGACGATGTAACGGGCCTGGAATGCCTTGCCGCTGGTGGGCGTGACCGTGTTGACGTTGGCGATGTTGTCGGCGACCGCGTCGAGCCACTTGCGGTGCAGGGTGAGGCCGGTGCCGGCGATGCCGATCGCGTCGATGGCCATCAGTTGGTGCGCATCGCGGAGCGGATCGCGGTGAACGGCCCGTTGATGGCCTGGGCTGCGAACTGGTAGCGCAGCACCGTCTCGGTGTTGGCGAGGGTCTCGGTGTCGAGGTTGACGTTGTTGCCGTCGAGGCGGGTGGGTTCGAGCGAGCTCGCCGTGGTCGCGTTCGTGCGACCGTCGCCCGCTTCGACCGACTTGGCCAGGGCTGCCTCGAAGGCGACGCGCTTGGCGTGGTAGTTGGGGGTGTTGACGTTGGCGATGTTGTTCGCGATGGTGCGCTGGCGCAGGGCCAGTCCGTCCAGGGCACTGGAGAGCGCGGTGGCGGTCACGGATTCGAGCACGGTTTCCCGATTCGTCGTCAAATGAAGACGGCCGATCCGTGGCCTGAGGTTGAGCTATCCCTGCTCGTTCCTTGCTATCGACCACCGCGTTAGCAAAGTAAGGGGATTCTTAGGAACAAATTGTGCACAATCCCCCGATCCCGCTGTTTCACTGGGCGGTGTGCCTCATTCTGGGGGCCGCTGGCGGATGCTGCGCCTCGGCACCGGCCCCCTCCGTACGGCAACTGTTGCCGTGGCGGACAAGTGTTGCCCGCACACCGGCGACAGTTGTCCACACCGGCAACACTTTTCTGCAAGCTGGCCAGGCCCGGCAGCCCGGCAGTCGTGAGGATGCGCGGATGTGCCCGCCGTGACACCGGAGGTTCGGGCTCCGTCGCCGCGACGGAAACGGCAGGTTGCACACCATGTCTCACGACCATCCTGGCAACCAACGCCCCGCGGGCGCGGGCTGCGGAAACGGGCGCGGGCTGGCTCGGACCTGGTCTCGACGAGGTAAACCGCCCAGAGGCACGACCGCCAAGAGGCACGACCGCCGAGGGGCGTGACCAGCGGGGTGGCTCGCGGGCGGGTCAGCCGGCTACGTCGAGGTAGACCGCGTGCTCGGTGTGCTGGGTGGAGAGGATGTTGCGCACGGCGGCGAGGTGCACGCTCGCCGAGCGCCGGGCATCCTCGATCTCGCGGATGAGTTCCAGCTGGCCGGCGAGCAGGCGGCGGGCGCGCGCCTCGAACTCGGCGGGCATCTGGCCGAGGTGCTCGGGGGCGAGCCACTGGACGCCGGGGTAGGGTTTCTCCCCCGGCACGACGAGCACCGCGTCGCGGGCGCCGGAACCGAGGCTCGTCTCGAGCTGGTTCAGCACCTCGAGCCACTCGTCGGCGCTGCTCGACTGCCTAGGCAATTCCGAGCTCCCCACCGAGGTGAGCGGACACGGTCTGGGCCGGGAGCAGGTCGGCGGCCTCGTGCCAGGTCTGGCGCAGCGGCTCGAGCAGCGCGATGCTCTCGCGGGTGCGGTCGACGTCACGGTGGATGTTCGCACTCATCAGCGAGTTCGACACGTAGGTGTAGATCGCGAAGAGGCCCTCCCCGCCTTCCCACGCCGCAACGTTCAGCGACGTGGACAGCTCGGAGACGATCGCCTGCGCGTGAATCAGGTTCTCGGATGCGACCTGCCAGTTCTCGACGACCTGAGCGGCTTCCGCGCGGTTCAGGTCAAGCAGGAGGCGATCGTAAAGCATCGTCAGCAGGCGCACCGGAGTTGCTGAGAGTACGGCCTCGCGGTTCAGCTGCGCCCGGCGTGCCTGGGTTCCGCCCATCATGCTCATCACTGCCATCATCATCCGTTCGAGGTTGAACTGCTGAGCCCGGCGACCTGGGAAGACAGCCACGACGACTGTGCCTTCATAGCGCTGAGCTGGGTTTCCAGTGCGGTGTAAGTGCTTTGAAGGGTCGCCCGGCGAGTGGCCAGGTTGCGGTCCCAGGCCTCGATCCGGGTGCCCAGGTCTTTGACCGTGGACTGCTGGCCGGTGATCTTCGCGGTGATCTGCCCGTCGTACTTATCGGACACCGCCTTCGCTGCGGCGGCAACGCGGGTGGCGATCTCGGTCACGGCGGTCTTCACCGTGGCCGGATCCTTGGCGAGGGCAGTCGCGAACTTGGCCGCGTCGAACTCCATGGTGCCGGTCTTGGTGATGCTGATGCCGTACTCCGACGGCGAGTGACCGTTCATGGGGGCGGATGCCGCGGTCAGCAGTTTCTGCTTAGCGTCGCGCACCGTGCTGTCACCGGTGAACACTCCGGGCGAGAGCACGGCAGCCCCCGCCGCGTTGGTGCTGTTGGTCACCACGGACTTCGTGGAGATGAGAGCGAAGACCCCGTTCAGCGAACTGACCAGCCCGGAGGCGATCGAGCCGATCTGCGCGTCGTCGCGCGCGACCTTGACGGTGACCGGGTCGGTCGAGACCGCGGACACGCTGATCGCGACGCCGGGCAGCAGATTCGAGAAGGTGTTGGTGGACGAGGTGATGGTCTGCGCGGCGGGAGTGCCCGCCCAGAGGGTGACACTGGCGTCCTGGGCCGTGCGGATGGTCGCGGCACCGGGTGCGGCCAGCAGGTTGGGAGCGGTCGCGGCCGTGACCTCGGCCTTGGTGCCCTGGTAGACGGTGAACGCGCTGGCTGCTCCAGTGGCGTTTCCGCTGAACTGGAGCCGGTACTGCGGAACGCCGCCACCGTCCACTCCAGAGGCGACCTTGGTCGCCGTGACGCCGGAACCGGAGGCATTGACGGCCGTGACGATGTCGTCGAGCGACGAGGAGGCCGCCGAGATCTCGGTGCTGACCGCGCCCAAGACGATCGTGAGCACGGCCGGAGTGGCCGGCCATGCGGTCATCGCGGCCGATACGCCGACCTGGCTGCGGGCCAGAGCGCCGACGACGACGTCGAGCTGACCTGCACCGGCCCCGGCCGACACCGAGGTTGTGACACTCGGTGAGCTGCTGGAGGACGAGTAGAGGTCGAGCCCGGCGGGCTTCGCGGCCTTCGTGGCGAGGTCGCCCAGGGCCGAGATCTGGGAGTTGAGTCCCTGCAGCGCCGAGATGAGATTCTGGGAGGTGGTGACCTTGGCCTTGAGCAGGCCCTGCGGAACGGCCTCGACCTTCATCAGGGAGTTGATCAGATCGGTGGTGTTCAGGCCCGAGACGAGTCCGTCGATGGCGTTGCTCATGCCGTGCCCTCCTTACGAGTGTGCGATTGTGCCGAGTGGTGCTGGTGCAAACGTGAATGGCTGGTGGTGACCGAGGGATGAGGTCCAGTTCATCTCTCGATCACCACCAGCCATAGTTCACCGTGCGGTTTCCCGAAAGGTTCATCTACTCCGGGTTAGCGGAGGAGCGACAGCACGCCCTGAGCGGACTGGTTGGCCTGCGCGAGCATGGCGGTACCGGCCTGCGAGAGGATGCTGGAACGGGTGTACTTGACCATTTCCTCGGCCATGTCGGTGTCGCGGATTCGCGAGCCGGCAGCGGTGAGGTTCTCCTTGGAGACGGCCAGGTTCTTGATGACGCTCTCGAAGCGGTTCTGGTCCGCACCGAGCGAGGCGCGAGCCGTCGACACGTTCTTGATCTGGAGGTCGATCAGGCCGATTGCAGCCTGAGCCCCGGCTGCAGACGTGAAGTCCAGAGCCGAAGCAGTACCAGCGGTGCCAGCGGTCTGGAGTCCCGCAGTCGCCGGCGCAGTGCCAGCAACGGCGCCGCCGGACAGCGAGCGAACGTTGATACCAGTGGCAGCGCCAGCAGCGTCACGTTCAACCGACGCGTAGAGCTTGCCCGAGAATCCGGAGTCGGCGTTCAGCGCTGCGGCAATGGAGTCGACCGTGTTCGTGGCCGAGGCAGCACCAAGCGTCACGGTAACAAGGCTGGTGGTGCTTCCCTCCGTGACGGTGAACGCTGTCGCTCCGGTGGCCGCTGCCGCATTGGCTCCGGTCATTGCGAACGACGTTCCCTTGTTTCCGGTCGAAACGCCGGAAGCGATGGACGCGACATTGGCGCCGGCTAGGTTGACCTTGATCTGGCTGCTTGCGTCGCCGTTCGCGCCGACCTGGAAGCTCAGTGACGGCTTGGAGCCATCGAGCAGCTGGGTACCGTTGAAGTTGGTGCCGGCCGAGATGCGGGTCAGTTCTGCGCTCAGCGCGGTGACCTCCGTCGTGATCGCCTTACGTGAATCGACGTTGTTCGAGTCGTTACCGGCCTGAACGGCGAGGTCACGAACGCGCTGCAGGATCGACTGCACCTCGTTCAGGGAACCTTCTGCGGTCTGGATGACCGAGATGCCGTCCTGGGCGTTGCGGCTGGCGACCGTGAGGCCACCGACCTGCGACTTGAGGCCTTCGGAGATGGCCAGGCCTGCTGCGTCATCCGCTGCGCGGTTGATGCGGAGGCCGCTGGACAGCTTTTCCAGGGACTTGGACATGTCGTTCTGCGTTGCGGCCAGGTTGCGGTACGTGTTGTTGGCCGCGAGGTTGGTGTTGATCTGCATACCCATGATGAGTTCCTCCGTGATGTGGGTGGTGGTGCGCCGACCCATCCATGGGTTGACACCTTGAGCTATCGGCCCCGGGCGGGATCGCGTTAGCCGTTCAGCGGAAAAATTTTCGGGCTACGCGGACTCGGCCGCGTAGAGTGCGCCGGCCGTGGTGGCCAGGCCGAACATCGACTGGTCGGCGAGGCGGGCAAGATAGGCGCTGCGGCGGGCCGGCGCGATGCGGGACTCCGGCACGTACTCGGCCTCGGCGTCGTCGGCGTAGTGGGTGCCCATGCCGTCACGGAGCAAACGGATGGCCTCCGCGCGCTGCTGGGACACGGCCGAGTGGGTGATCCCCAGTTCGGCGGCGATCTCCTTGACGGAGCGGTCGTCGAGGTACACCTGCTGGATGATCTCCCGCATCTTCTCCGGCAGGGCGTCGATGGCCGCGCGCAGGAAGGCCAGGCGTTCGGCGGAGAGGAGAGATTCCTCGGGCAGTTCGGTGCCGGAGACCAGGAAATCGGCCGTGGCGTCGTCGAGGGTGGAGAGAGTGCGCTCGGAGTCGGCCAGGCCGGCGGCGGCGGTCTCGCGGTCGACGCCGAGGGCTGCGGCGACCTCGTCGACGGAGGCTGCGCGGCCGAGGGCGGCGGCCAGCGTCTCCTGCACGGCGCGGGTTTCCTTGATGCGGCGGCGGGCCATCCGGGTGGCCCAGTCGTTGGAGCGCATCTCGTCGGCGAAGGCGCCGATGATGCGACGACGGGCGAAGGCACCGAAGGGAACGCCGAGTTCGGCGTTGAACGCATCCGCTGAGGTGATGAGGGCGAGGGCTCCCGCCGAGGCCAGGTCGTCGCGGGAGAGGTGGCGTGCCTTGGCCCAGACTTCGGAGACGAGGTAGCCCACGAGCGGAAGGTTCTCGATGACCAATTGGTTGCGTTCTGCCCGATTCACGACGGACCTTCCAGGTAGCTCAAACGGACGGGGTGCGGATCGAGTCTGGCGAGCCAGGTCGAGCGCGTTTTGCCGGGTAAGCACGAGGACGTTGTCGAACGAAGTGCGGGGTTTCGGGCCCCAGCGGGAGGTTTTCTCTTCCGCCTGTTAAAACGTAATTGTGGGGCGTGCAGCGGAAGCGGAACGGCTGCCCCCACTATGGGGAAACAGACCCCCAGTACGGGGCGAATCACCCCGCAACGGGGCACATCCGCCGCGCTGGTCCGCGGATTTTGTCCTCCTTTCGGTGGACAGGTGCGGGGCCGACCTGACAGTCTGTTTCCCATTCACCACTAACCGTGGCTGCCACCGTGCCGATAGTGCCTCTTAGAAGCCGGAGTCCACGCGTTGACGCGTGTCACCCGGCATGGAATCGAGAGGCAGGTGGAGGACACGTGGGCGCCAATAAATTGTCAGCGTTGCTGTGGCGCGAACGGGAACTCCTCGAACTGCTGATCTTCAAGCTCGACGAGGAACAGCTTCTCCTCACCAATGGCAAGACCCGCTGGCTCCAGCAGGGCACCCGCGAGGTGGAACAGGTTCTCGGCCACGTGCGCGAGGCCGGCCTGGCCCGTTCGGTCGAGGTCGCCGCAGTGGCCAGCGAGTGGGGAACGGAAGAAGACGCCACGCTGCGCGAGCTCGTCGCCCACGCCCCCGTCGGCCCCTGGACCGAGATCATGGCCTCGCACTTGAAAGCCCTCGGCGAGCTGACCACCCAGATCAAGGAACTGCGCGACGCCAACGAGCAGCTGCTCCGGGCCGCCGCCCGCTCCAGCCAGGAGACTCTGGCCAACGTGAACCAGAACCCGAACACCTACGACTCCCGCGGCACCTCCGACGTGCGCTCCGCCGCCTCCCGACTGTTCGACCAGATCCTGTGAGCACCTTCGGCGGACTGAACACCGCCTACACCGGACTGATCGCCGCTCGAAAGGGCCTCGAGGTCGTCGGCCAGAACATCGCCAACGCCAACACCCTGGGCTACACCCGCCAGCGCATCACGACGTCGTCGGTCGACGCGATCAGCCGCGTCGGCCTGATGAGCGCCGGAGTTCAGGCCGGCCAGGGCGTCAACGTCGACGGCGTCGCCCGCCTCGGCAGCGCCCAGCTGGATGCCCAGGTACGCTCCTCCGCGGCCGGCGCCGGATACTCCGCCGTGCGTTCCAACGCGCTGACCGCGGTTGAAGGGTCGATGAACGAGCCTGGCAAGAACGGCCTCTCCGCCCAGCTCGACGAATTCTGGGCGGGTTGGCACGACGTGTCCAACTCCGCCGGCGACGCCGCCCCCGCCGGTGTGCTGCTCGGCCAGGCCGCGGTGCTCACCACCCAGATTCACCAGGGCTTCCAGGCGGTGGCCAACCAGTGGTCGACCACCCGCGGCAGTGTCGACGGCATGGTCAGCGAAATCAACAACGCGGCCGAGCAAGTCGCCGCGCTCAACGTGCAGATCCGCAACGCGCAGACCGCCGGAGGCGGCGCCAACGAACTCCTCGACAAGCGCAACCTGCTCACCACCACCCTGGCCGCCCTCACCGGCGGCACGCTCGTCGACCGGGGCGACGGCACCGTCGACGTGCTCGTCGGCGGCAACGCCCTGGTCACGGGCGACTCGGCCCAGAAACTCGTGGCCGTCGGAGCCCGCACGCTGGCCGAGGGCGGCCCCGCCGTGCACGTCGAATGGGCCGGTAAACCGGCCGCCGGACCGGTCGCAGTCGACGGCGGCGAACTGGCCGGTGCAATCTCCCTGCTCGCCCCCGCCGTGACGTCGGGCGCAGGAAAGGGAACCGGAGGCGCCCTGGCCGAAGCCGCCGAGTCGTACAACTCGTTCGCCACGGATCTTGCCGACAAGGTCAATGCCATCTACAGCACCGGCGACAACTCCACCAAGCCAAACCAAAACTTCTTCCTGCTCGCCGCCGGGATTCCCGCGGCACTCAGCCTGAGCGTGATCCCGACCACCGCGGCCGAGCTGTCCACCGGCATCGCCGCCAACGGCGCCCTCGACGGATCCACCGCCGACAAGATCGCCCAGCTGGGTGCCGGCAAGGCCGTCACTGCCGGTGGCGCCGCCATCATCTCCCCCTCGGCAGACTGGTCGAACTTCGTCACCGGCTTCGCCGTCAAGACCCGCACCGAGCTGCAGCACGCCTCGCTCGCCGACATCACCTCGAATGCCGCCGTCGGCGCGCAACTCTCGAACGCCTCGGTCGACCTCGACGAGGAGAACGTCAACCTGCTCATGTTCCAGCACGCCTACCAGGGCGCCGCCCGGGTGATGACCGCCGTGGACGAGATGCTCGACACCCTGATCAACCGCACCGGACTGGTGGGAAGGTAAGCCATGATCTCCCGCGTCACCACCCAGACCCAGATGCGCTCGGCGCAGAGCAATCTGCAGACCAACCTCGCCCGGATGGCCCAGCTGCAGGAGCGGGCATCCTCGCTCAAGGCCATCGAACGACCCTCGGACGACCCGGCCAAGGCCGCCGATTCCCTGGCCGTGCGCGCCGACCAGCGTGCCGTCGCCCAGTACAGCCGCAACGCCGAGAACGGCAACAGTTGGCTGACCACCGCCGACACCGCCCTCTCGAACAGCACTGACCTCCTGAACCAGGTGCGCGACCTCACTGTGCAGGGGGCCAACGACGGCTCCCTCTCGCAGGCCGCGAGGGAAGCGATCGCCGTGCGCCTCGACGGCCTCAAACAGGACCTGCTCAGCCAGGCCAACTCGAGCTACCTCGGCCGCACCGTGTTCGCCGGCAACTCGGATGCCGGCGTCGCCTTCAAGCCGGACTACACCTTCACCGGGTCGACCACGGGCAGTGTCGACCGCAGGATCGACGCGGACACGACCATCAAGGTCGACGTCGACGGCAGCGAGGTCTTCGACGTGAACGCGACGAACGTGACCTCGGTGTTCACGCTCATCGACAACATCAGCGCCGCCCTGCGCGGCACGCCGGGCACGGCCACCACGCCGCCCACACTGCCGTCCAACGTCGGTCATTTTCTCGCCGACGTGGACGCCCGGATGAAGACCGTGCTCACCGCCCAGGCCGACGTCGGCGTGCGCCAGGGCCAGATCCAGAAGGCCGGTGACACCCTCGTGAAGCAGAAGGGCGCCCTCGAGGCGCAGCGCGCCTCGATCGAAGACGTCGACCTCGGTCAGGCGATCCTCGACCTCAAGCTCCAGGAAGTCACCTACCAATCGGCCCTCGCCGTGACCGCCAAGGTGCTCCAGCCGACCCTGATGGACTTCCTCCGATGACTACGAACCGAGCGAGAACAGCCCCGATGAACGCCACCCTCACCTTCGTCTCCCCGCCTCCCGGACTCGCGCCGCTGACCGAGTTCGCGCTGATCGAGATCCCGGGCGCGGCCGGCCTCTTCACGCTGCAGTCCGCCACCGACCAGCGCACCCGCCTGTTCGTGCTGGATGCCTCGGTCTACCTTCCCGACTACTCCCCCGTGATCAGCGACGACCAGGCCGGCTCGCTCGAGCTGTCCGACCCGGCCGACGCCCTCGTGCTCGTTGTGACCAACCCGGGTGAGAGCGGCACGACCGTGAACCTGATGGCTCCGATCGTGGTCAACTCGATCACTGGCCGTTGCGCCCAGATCATCCTCGACGGCCAGGACTGGCCGCTCCGCGCCGAGCTGGGTGCCCGGTCCGCCTGAGCGCAGGTTCGGGGCGGATGTCCTGAACGGATGACCTGAGCCGCCTACCTGTGCATAGTCTCAGAGTTTTTCCGGGTCAACTATGCTGGCCGACGCTCTCTTCGGGAATACCGTTGCGGGTATAGGGCCACGTGCCGGTGACCGATTTCGCCGGGGCAGGTCCTCCAGGTAATGGAGCCGATCATGCACGATTTCGTCAGCATATTCGCCAGTCTCGACAGTCCGGGGATCTACCTCGGGTGGGGTGCCTTCCAGATCCAGCTGGGCAACCTGATCGTCATCCTGGTGATGATCCTGCTCTTCGTCCTGGCCCTCTTCCTGCCGTTCCCGAGTGGCCGGAAGCGCAAATGAGCCTCCGCGAGAACCCGCCCCGCGAGTCGGCCCCGACACCAGTCAGCACCGGCTCGAACCCCGAGGATGCCGTCTACCACACCTGGACCGGTAGGGCGAGGGTCGCTCTGCTGCGGCGCCTCCCCGCCGACAAGCTCCTCCCCGAGGACCAGCCCGGCTACGTCGCATCCTGGATCTACGTGTTCGGCATGGGCGCGATCGTCTCCCTGGTCTTCATCCTCGCCTCCGGCGTCATCCTCGGCCTGAACGGCCCGGCCTGGTACCACCTGTCGGACCTCGGCCACTTCGTGAACAGCGTGCACCTGTGGAGCGTCGAGCTCTTCTTCATGACCATGGTCGTGCATCTCTGGGGCAAGTACTGGATGGCCGCCTGGCGCGGCGGGCGCACACTGACCTGGATCACCGGGATGGGCGCGTTCCTGGTCTCGATCGTGACGGCATTCACCGGCTACCTGCTGCAGACCAACTTCGACTCGCAGTGGATCGCGTTCGAGGGCAAGGACGCGCTGAACGCCGCCGGCATCGGCGCCTGGTTCAACGTGGCCAACCTCGGCCAGATCTTCATGTTCCACATCATCCTGCTGCCGCTGGCCGTCGGCGCCGTCGTCGCCCTGCACGTCGTGCTGGTGCGGATGCACGGCGTGGTTCCGCCGCTCGAGGCCGCTGACACCGACGCGCAGCTCCAGCCCGGTGCGCAGGGCGACGCCGGGGAGGCCGGGCGATGAGCACCACGAATCTGCGCGCCTCCCGCGCCGACAAGGACGGCCTGGCTCGCCGCCCCTGGCGCGGCACCGTGCGCGAATACGACCTGTTCAAGGAACTCACGGTGGCCCTCGTCGTGATGGGCATCATCACCCTGGGCCTGTCCGCGGTCTTCGGCTCGCCCGACGAGCCGAGCGTCACCCTGAAGTCCTGGGCGATCGCCGCCCCCGCCGACTTCGTCGCCACCGCCACCGCCGAACTCGGCGGCACCAGCGAGACCGCCGGTTACGGGCCGCCCTACAACAACACCGCGGATGCGACCCAGACCCTCGGCCCGCTCGACCTGCAGAGCTTCTCCGGGGTGCAGCTCCCGATCGACACGGCCAACGACCTCGTGATCGACCCGCTCACCACGCTCAACTCGCCGCCGCCCGAACTGGCCGACTGGGTCACCGCGAGCGACGCCCAGCGCACCACCTGGACCACCACCTACTCGGATGCCCTCACCAAGGCCACCGACAACGACCCCGCAAACGTGGCGGCCGGCGACTACGGACCAGTGCCGGTGCTCACCGATTCGCTGCTCACCATGGCGAAGCAGGGCGCGCTCGACGGCGTGCTCACGGCGAAGGACAAGTTCTACAACTTCGACTACACCCGCGGCACGCTGTTCCTCGGCGACGGGGCGTACTTCGGCGACCTGGCCACCGCCCAGCACCTCACCGGCGACCAGTGGGGCATGATGAACGAGACCGGGAACACGCCGGGCCAGTCCTGGCTGTGGCTGTTCTCGTTCTGGTACCAGGTGGAGCCGTTCGCTTCCGCGCCGAACGCCGACCTGCTGGTGGTGCTGCTGATGCTCGTGCTCAGCGTGCTGCTGACGCTGGTGCCGTTCATCCCCGGCCTCCGGGACATCCCGCGCTGGATCCCGGTGCATCGGCTGATCTGGCGGGACTATTACCGCAGGCGCTGACCGGCGCACGCCGCTGCCGCTAGGCTGGTCGCTGACACCCTCACCGGTGTCAGCGACCTCGCACCGCGACAGCCCCGGCGTGCCGAACACGCCAGGGCAGAGGACGCACCCCGTCAACGCATTCGACCGCCGCCCGCTTGAGGCCGACGGCCGAATCGTTATCGCCGCGTCCCGCGCGGCCGTCGAAGAGGTGTGCCATGGGTGACCCGTCCCGAACGAACGCGATCGAGCAGGGTGTCGTCAAGACCGAGCCGTTCCGGTCGTTCCTCCGCGTGCTCCGGCCCTACCGCGGCCGGCTCTCACTCTCCACCCTCGCCTTCCTGGTCAAGGACAGCCCGGCATGGGTGCTCCCGCCGTTGACCGCGGCGATCATCGACATCGTCGTCGCGCGCGGCCCTCTGCCCAGCCTGTGGCTGCTGGCCGGGCTGGCGACCGTGCTGCTCACGCTGAACTACCCGTTCCACATGCTCTACGTGCGCGGCTCCAGCCGGGCCACCCGGTCGATGGCCGTCGACGTGCGCAACGCCCTCACCGAGCGCCTGCAGCGCCTGTCGATCGGGTTCCACAACCGGCAGAGCGCCTCGATCGTGCAGACCAAGGTGGTGCGCGACGTCGAGAACCTCGAGCTGATGATGCAGCAGGCGTTCCCGACCGTGCTCTCCACCGTGTTCACCCTCACCGGCGCGATCGTGATCACGGCGATCGCGGTGCCCGCGTTCGTGGGCGTCTTCGCGGTCACCGTGCCGGTTGCCGCGCTGCTCGTGCGGTACATCCGCACCCGGGCGGGCGCGCGCAACGAGAACTTCCGGCTGGAGGTGGAACGGTTCTCGGCCGGCGTCGGCGAGATGGCCGCGCTCATCCCGATCACCCGCGGCCACGGGCTCGAGCTGGTGGCCTCGAAGCGGGTCGCCGGGCAGGCCCGCAGCGTCAGTGTCGCCGGGCAGGAACTGGACACCCTCAACGGCCGGTTCGGCGCGTTTTCCTGGGTCTCCTACCAGGTGCTCGGCGTGGCCTGCCTGGTCGGGGCATCCGCTGCCTCGATCACCCAGCTGATCCCGATCAGCCCGGGCCAGGTGGTGCTGCTCAGCACCTATTTCACGGTGCTGACCGGGGGAATCGTCAACCTGCTCAATGTCACGCCGGTGGTCTCCCGCGGACTCGAGTCGATGCGCTCGATCGCGGAGATCATGGAGGAGCCCGACGTCGAGGTCAACGACGGCCGCGAGCTGGTCGCCTCGGTCTCCGGCGCGATCGAGCTCGACGGGGTCACCTTCCGCTACCTCGGCGGGCGCCCTGCCCTGACCGAGATCACCCTCTCCATCCGGGCCGGAGAGACCATCGCCCTGGTCGGGCCCTCCGGCTCCGGCAAGTCCACCCTGCTCAACCTCGTGCTCGGCTTCGTGCGCCCGACCACGGGACGGGTGCTGCTCGATGGCCACGATATGAACACCCTGGACATGCGCAGCGTGCGCAGCCACGTCTCGATCGTTCCGCAGGAGTCCGTGCTGTTCGAGGGCACGATCCGTGACAACGTGGCCTACGGCCTCACCGGGGTCGACGACGAGAGAATCCTCACCGCCCTGCGCGGAGCGAACGCGCTCGACATCCTCGGCCCCGCCGACTCCCCGGGCGGAGCCGGCCTCGACGCCATCGTCGGCACCCGCGGCTCCGGCCTCTCCGGCGGGCAGCGGCAACGCCTCGCGATCGCCCGGGCCCTGGTGCGCGACCCGCGCATCCTCATCCTCGACGAGCCCACCAGCGCGCTCGACGCCGACTCGGAGGGCATGGTGAAGGATGCCCTCGCCACCCTGTTCCGCGACCGCACCACCCTGATCGCCGCGCACCGGCTCTCGACCATCCGGGAGGCCGACCGGATCGCCTACATCGAGAAGGGCCGGATCGTCGAGCTCGGCAGCCACGACGAGCTGATGGCACTCGGCAACCGGTACGCCCGCATCGTTTCCCGCCAGACCACCTGATTTTCCCCGCTCTCCCGGAATCCCGGCTCCAACCGAAAGGCCCCGCCATGCCCCGTTTCGACCTCAGCCTCCCGGAACTCCGGGAGTACCGCCCCCAGGTCGCCGAACCGGCCGACTTCGACGATTTCTGGCGCAGCACGCTCGCCGAGTCTCGCCGCTTCCCCACCGAACCCCGGCTGACCCGGCAGGAGTCATCGCTGACCCAGGTCGAGGTCTACGACCTGGTGTTCCCCGGCTTCGGCGGCCAGCCGGTGCACGCCTGGTACCTGCTCCCGGCCGGCACCAGCGGGCCTCTGCCCGCGATCGTCGAGTACAACGGCTACGGTGGCGGCCGCGGCCTCCCCCACGAGCGCCTGGCCTGGGTCACCGCCGGCTACGCCTACCTGTGCATGGACACCCGTGGCCAGGGCAGCGTCTGGGGTTCCGGCGGCGACACCCCCGACCCGAACGGCACCGGGCCATCCGTGCCCGGGTTCATGACCCGCGGCATCGAGCGGCCGGAGGACCACTACTACCGGCGGGTGTACACGGATGCCGTGCGCGCCATCGACGCGATCCGCACCCTGGACCGGGTCGACCCGGCTCGCGTCGCGGTGTGCGGCGGCAGCCAGGGCGGCGGCATCGCCCTCGCCGCGGCCGGGCTCGCCGACGGGCTCGTCGGCGTGCTGCCGGAGGTGCCGTTCCTCTGCCACTTCGAGCGGGCCGTCGGGATGACCGAGGAGGACCCGTACCAGGAGATCGTGCGCTACCTCTCGGTGCACCGGGACGCCGCGGAGCGGACCTTCCGCACCCTGTCCTATCTCGACGGGGTGAACTTCGCCGCCCGGGCGACGGCGCCCGCCCTGTTCTCGGTGGGGCTGCTCGACCCGGTCTGCCCGCCGTCGACGGTGTTCGCCGCGTTCAACCGCTACGGCGGCGACGCGGAGATCGAGGTGTACCCGTTCAATCAGCACGAGGGCGGCGGCGGGCACCACTGGATGCGCCAGGCGGCGTGGCTGGGGCGCGTGCTGGCACGGTGAGTGACCTGGCCGAAATCGCGAAATCACCTCACGCGAGGTGTCTCGACGGGCTCGACCACCGGTCGCTCAGACCGCCGTCGCCCACAGCTTGCCGTCAAATTCGACGGAGATTTTCGCGTTTTGGCGCCTCCCGGGCCGATTTTGAGCCGATTCGGGCAGAATTACCGTCGAATTCGACCGGCTCGACCACCGGTGCGGTGAGTGAGCCTGCCGAAATCAGGTGAGCGGAGGCGGGATCTCGCCTGACCCGCGGTGGATCACCCGGGTGGGGATCTCGAGCTGCTTGGTGAAATCGGAGGGGTCGGCGAGGCGCTCGAGCGCGAGCCGGGCGGCCGTGCGGCCGAGCTCCATGGTGTCGTAGCCGACGACGGAGATGCCGAGGGCATCCGCCAGCTCGAAGTCGTCGAAACCGATGAAGGCCACCGCCGGTTCCCGGTCGCGGAGCACGCGCACCGCCCCCGCGCTCGCCCGGTTGTTGCCGGCGACGATCGCCGTCGGCGGGTCCGCCCGGTCGAGGAGGTCGCGCACGGCCTGCTCGGCCGAGATGGCCGGGTCGTCGTCGACCCGTTCCCACCGCGCCGTGTCCGTGACCCCCACCTCGCGAAGCGCCTCCCGGTAGCCGGCGAGACGCTCGCGCAGCGTGTACATCGCGGACGGGTTGCTGACGAAGCCGATCTTGCGGTGACCGAGCGCCGTCAACGACCGCACGGCATCCGCCATGCCCTGGCGGTTCGCCAGCACCACGGAGTCGGCGAGCAGGTTCCGTGCCGGACGGTCGACGCTGATCACGGGCGTGCCCAGCTGCCGTTCGCCGTCGAGGTAGGACTGGTCGTCGGCGACCGGGATGAGCAGCAACGCGCGCACCCGCTGGGCGAGCAGCGCGTCGACGACGACCTCCTCGCTCTCGGGGGTGTCGTCGGTGGTCGCCAGCACCATGGTGAGCCCGCTCGCGGCGAGCTCCCGCTCGATCCCGGCGGCCACGTGGAAGTAGAACGGGTTGGTGAGGTCGCCGATCACGAAGGCGACGGTGTTCGAGACCGCGCCCCGGCGGAGGCTCCGAGCGAGGTTGTTCGGCCGGAAGCGCAGCCGCTTGGCCGAGCCGAGCACCCGCTCCCTGGTCTCCGCGCTCACATTGCCTGCCCCGGCGAACACCCGGGACACGGTCTTGGAACTCACGCCCGCCAGCCGGGCCACATCGGCCAGGGTGGCGCGGGACTGGGTGGTCACTCGGGATTCCTGGGCACGGACACACCCTATGTCAACGTAGGACATTTCGGTAGACATTCTTCCGACATTCGGGGAGATACACACCCATCGACTCCAATGAATGACTGGGATTTCGGGCGGCAAAGATGGAGTGGACACGTCAAGACAGCGCTGACATTTGTGCTTGACATAGCTTTCTTAAGTCGCCTAACGTAGGCCCGACAGCAGCACCGGAGATTCACGATTCGCGAAGTCGCGGTCGTGCCTCAGCGGGTCAAGGGTGACACCGAACAGGAGAAAAACAGATGGCAAAGAAGCTCATCGCAGGAGTGGCCGTTCTCGCGGCCACCGCATTGCTCGCCGGATGCTCGTCCGGCGCGTCGGGTTCGACCGGCACCGGCAAGGTCACCGGTGAGATCACCGTGCTGACCAACCGCACCGACATCGTCGACACGACGTTCAAGGACTACGCCGCCCAGTTCGAGAAGGCGTACCCGGGCACGAAGGTCAAGTTCGAGGCGATCGCCAAGTACGAGACCGACGTCGCCACCCGCATGTCGAGCGGCAGCTACGGCGATGTGCTCCTCATCCCGAACACCGTCACGAAGGCGCAACTCCCCCAGTTCTTCGAGCCCCTCGACAGCGTGAAGAAGCTCAGCGAAACCTACCGGTTCGTCAACGAGGCCGCCTACGACGGCAAGGCCTACGGCGTCGCCCAGACCGGAAACGCCCAGGGCATCGTCTACAACAAGAAGGTCTGGAAGGCGGCCGGGATCACCGACCTCCCGAAAACACCGGACGAGTTCCTCGCCGACCTCAGCCTGATCAAGGACAAGACCGACGCCGTCCCGTACTACACCAACTACAAGGACGGCTGGCCGCTGAGCCAGTGGGACGGCAACCGCGCCATCACCGGCGACGCCGACGAGTCCAACAAGCTGATCGCCTCCGACGCCCCCTGGGCCACGGGCCAGTACCACGAGATCGCCGACGGACTGCTCTTCGACATCGTCAAGGACGGCCTCAGCGAGGCAGACCCCACCACGACCGACTGGGAGACCTCGAAGGGCTCCCTCGGCAGCGGCAAGGTCGCCTCGATGGTGCTCGGCTCCTGGTCGATCACCCAGATGCAGGATGCCGCGGTGACCGCCGGCGGCGACAAGGAAGACATCGGCTACCTGCCCTTCCCGTACCAGGTCGACGGCAAGTTCCACTCGACCGTTGCCGGCGACTACAAGAACGGCATCAGCGTCAAGTCCGAGAACAAGGCGACCGCCCGCGCCTGGATCGACTGGTTCGCCCAGAAGTCCGGCTACGCGGCCGCTCAGGGCGGGCTCTCCCCGCTCGTCGACGGTGAGGTGCCGGCGATCCTCGCCGACTTCACCACGGCCGGCGTCGAGTACCTCGAGCTGACCCCGGCCCCGGCCGGCAAGGAGACCCTCGAGAACGACATCGTCAGCGCCTCCGAGATCGACCTCACCGGCAACATCTACCGGGCGAAGCTCGTCGATATCGCCCGCGGCGCAGCCCGGGGCGACAAGGCCTCGTACTTCGCCGAGCTGAACAAGAAGTGGGCCGACGCGGTCAAGTCCGTCGGCTAAGCAGCACCCTGCAGGGCCGTTTCCACCCAGCACAACCGTTTCCACCCAGCACCATCGTGGGGAGTATCCCCGAAGAAAGGACACCGGATGTCGCAACAACTGGCTCGCCGGACGCCCGGGGATACTCTCCGCACCATCACCAGCCGCTTCGTCCGCACCGAGGTGCGGGGCGGCAGGACCCACACGGCCATCGTCATGCCCTGGCTGTTCCTGGCCATCCCACTGGCGCTGCTGCTGACCTTCACCTACATTCCGGTCGGCAACATGATCTGGTACAGCTTCACCTCCTGGGACGGCCTGGACCAGACCAAGAAGGTCGTCGGCTTCGACAACTTCCTGCGCATCTTCACCCAGCCGCAGTACTGGCAGGTGTTCGCGGTCAGCCTCTACTACTTCGCCGCGTCGTTCCTGCAGATGGCCCTGGCGCTCTACTTCGCCACCATCCTCAGCTTCAAGACCCGGTTCCGGAGCCTGTTCAAGGGCATCCTGTTCTTCCCGTATCTGATCAACGCCGTGGCCATCGCGTTCATCTTCCTGTTCTTCTTCCGGCCCGGAGGAACCCTCGACGCGGTCCTCGGCTTCCTCGGCATGGGCGGTCTGTCCATCCAGTGGCTCGGCAACCCGGATGCCGTCAACTTCTCCCTGGCCGGCGTCGCCATCTGGCGCTACATCGGCCTGAACTTCGTGCTCTTCCTCGGCGCGATCCAGTCGATCCCCGGTGAACTCTACGAGGCGGCCGACCTCGACGGCGCCAACAAGTGGCACCAGTTCCGCTACATCATCGCCCCCGGTATCCAGCGCATCATCAGCCTGTCCTTCATCCTCGCCATCGCCGGAAGCCTGTCGGCCTTCGAGCTGCCGTTCATCATCACCGGCGGGGCCAACGGCAGCACCACCTTCGTGATCCAGACGATCCAGACGGCGTTCGTGTTCCGCAAGGTCGGGCTCGCCTCGGCGATGGCCGTGATCCTGCTCATCATCGTGCTGCTCGTCACCTGGATCCAGCGCAAGGTCGTCCCCGACGAGAAAGTGACCCTGTCCTCATGATCCGTTCCCTCTGGACCACCGGGAAGTACGCCTCCCTCGTGCTCGGTTCGCTGGTCGCCCTCGTGCCGATCGTGGTGATCGTCTTCGCCTCGCTCAAGACCAACACCGAATACGCCACCTCCGGCCCGCTCGTGCCGCCGGAGAACTGGCTCAACTTCGGCAACTTCGTCACCGCGTTCGTCAAGGGACGGATGCTCACCGGCTTCCTCAACACGACCTTCATCGCCGTCGTCTCGGTGACCGGCACCATCCTGATCGGTACCATGGCCGCCTACGTGCTCGACCGGTTCGAGTTCCGGTTCAAGAAGCTCGTCTTCGCGCTCTTCCTGATCGCGACCCTCGTGCCCGCAGTGACCACCCAGGTGGCCACCTACCAGGTCGTCAACTGGTTCCACCTCGTGAACACCCACGGCGCGGCGATCATCCTGTTCATGGGCACCGACATCCTCTCGATCTACATCTTCATCCAGTTCATGCAGTCGATCCCCCGGTCGCTCGACGAGGCCGCCATGCTCGACGGCGCCAGCCGTCTCGGCATCTACTGGCGGATCATCCTGCCGCTGCTCGGCCCGGCCATCGCCACCGTCGTGATCATCAAGGGGATCGCGATCTACAACGAGTTCTACATCCCCTACCTCTACATGCCCGGCCAGGACCTGGCCGTGATCAGCACCTCGCTCTTCCGCTTCCAGGGCCCCTACGGCGCCCAGTGGGAGGTCATCGCGGCAGGCATCATGATCGTGATCCTGCCGACGCTCATCATCTTCCTTTTCCTGCAACGATTCATCTACAACGGCGTGACCTCGGGAGCTACCAAGTAATGACGATCCACATCGACCAGACCATGCCCGCCGACCGGGCCGGGTCCGCCAGCCGTGCCGTGTCTCCCGACCGTGCGCTGATCGCTCCGACAGTCGCCCACCCGATCCGCCGCTCGCTCGGCGCCGATTGGACCGTCGCTGCCCTGGACGGCCCGGTGCCCCGCGAGGTGCGCCAGGCCGTGATCCCGGCCACCGTGCCCGGCTCGGTGCACACCGACCTGCTGGCCGCCGGGCTGATCCCCGACCCTTACCTCGACGACAACGAGCACCGGCTCGCCTGGATCGGCCTGACCGACTGGCGGTACACCAAGACCTTCGCCTGGCAGCCGGGCGGCGGCACGCAGACCGAGCTGGTCTTCGCCGGCCTCGACACGATCGCGTCGATCGAGGTGAACGGGCACCCGATCGGCGAGACCCGCAACATGCACCGCCGTTACCGGTTCGACCTGCGGCCCCGGCTGCGGGCAGGGCTGAACGAGCTCACCGTCACGTTCCGCTCCCCCGTGCGGGCAGCGGATGCCGCCAGTCTCGACCTCGGATACCGCCCGCACGTGAACCACCACCCCTACAACGCGATCCGCAAGACGGCCTGCAGCTTCGGCTGGGACTGGGGCATCGACACGAGCACCAGCGGGATCTGGCGCCCCGTGACGCTGGAGAGCTGGTCGGTGGCACGGATCGAGAGCGTGCGCCCGATCGCGACTGTCGGGCGGGTGTCGACGGGCGGGGTCTCGACAGGCTCGACCACCGGGAACGGCTCGACCACCGGCAACGGCTCGACCACCGGGAACGGCTCGACCACCGGGAGCGGCTCGACCACCAGCGAGGGCGGGGTCTCGACAAGCTCGACCACCGGCGGGGGCCACGGCGAGACCACCGGAAGCGTCGACGTGCACGTCGAGGTTGCCCGGGCCGGCGACGAGACGCTGGTCGTCGCGGCATCCGTGGCCGGAGTGACGGCGACCGTCGAGCTCGCGACCGGGGAGACGACCGCGGTCGTGCGCCTGAAGCTGCCGGAGGTCGCCCTTTGGTGGCCCCGCGGCTACGGCGAGCAACCGCTCTACGACGTGGACGTCACCCTCAGCAGCGCCGCCACCGAACTCGACACCGCGACCAGGCGGGTCGGCTTCCGCACGGTCGAATTCGACACCGCGCCCGACGACGCGGGCACCCCGTTCTCAATCGTGGTCAACGGCCTGCCCGTCTTCGTGCGCGGCGCCAACTGGATCCCCGACGACGCCTTCCCACACCGGGTCGACCGGGCCCGCTACCGGCACCGGATCGAACAGGCCGAATTCGCCAACATCAACCTGATCCGGGTCTGGGGCGGCGGCATCTTCGAGGCGGACGACTTCTACGAGCTCTGCGACGAGCGCGGCATGCTCACCTGGCAGGACTTCTTGCTGGCCTGCGCCGCCTACGCCGAGGAGGCGCCGCTCGGCGACGAGATCGAGGCCGAGGCCCGCGACAACGTCGCCCGGCTGGCCGCACATCCGTCGCTGGTCGTCTTCAACGGCAACAACGAGAACCTCTGGGGCCACGAGGAGTGGAACTGGAAGAAGCGCCTCGATGGCAAGACCTGGGGTGCCGGCTACTACTACGAGGTGTTCCCTCGGATCGTCGCCGAGCTCGCCCCGCACATCGGCTACACGCCGGGCAGCCCGTTCTCCCCGGGCCCCGCGCCGGACGACGGCGGGCACACGCCCAACGACCAGCGCCACGGCACCATGCACATCTGGGATCTCTGGAACGAGCGCGACTACCCCGGCTACCGCGAGTACACGCCGCGGTTCGTGGCCGAGTTCGGCTGGCAGGGCCCGCCGACCTGGTCGACCATGACCGGCTCGATCAGCGACTCCCCACTGACCCCGGAGTCGCCCGGCATGCTCGTGCACCAGAAGGCGATGGAGGGCAACGTCAAGCTCACCGACGGCCTGCTCGCGCACTACCCGCTGCCGGACGAGATCGACGCCTGGCACTGGGCGATGTCGCTGAACCAGGCGAACGCCATCAGCGCCGCGGTCGAGCATTTCCGGTCGCTGCAGCCGCACTGCATGGGCAGCATCGTCTGGCAGCTCAACGATTGCTGGCCGGTCACCTCCTGGGCGGCCGTCGACGGTTACGGACGGCCGAAGCCGCTGCTCTACGCGCTCCGGCACGCCTACGCCGACCGGCTCGTCACCGTCCAGCCGCGAGACGGCGGGCTCGCCGTGGTCGTCGTCAACGACTCGGCCGAGCCCTGGGCCGGTCCGCTGATCGTCGCACGGCTCACCGACACGGGAACCGTGCTCGCCGAGCACAGCGAGCAGGTCACCCTGCCGGCGCGGTCCACCGTGACCGTGCCGCTGCCGGCATCCGTGGCCCGGCCGACGGATGCCGCGTCGGAGCTCCTGCGCGCGGGCCTTGCCGGCGTGCGCGGCCTCTGGTTCTTCGCCGAGCCGAGGGACTCCCACCTCAGCGCCCCCGCGCTCGACACCCGGCTCGACCGGGTCGAGGGCGGCTACCGGCTCACCGTCACCGCGCACACCCTCACCCGCGACCTGGCCCTGCTCGTCGACAAGGTCGACCCGGCCGGCACCGTGGACGACATGCTCGTGACGCTGCTGCCGGGCGAGAGCGCGGTCTTCACCGTCACCTCCGCCGCGGAACTCGATCTGGCGGCCCTGTCGGCGCCGACGGTGTTGCGCAGCGGAAACCAGCTGGTCGGGCCGTGACCGCCGCCGCCGAGGCGCTCGACGGCCCGGTCTGCGGGATGACCTGGGGCTGGACCGGGGTGCGCGGGGACTGGGCCACCGCCGAGGCCCGGAGCTCGATGGCCCGGATGAGCGAGCACGGCGTCAACTGGACCGCCCTGGCCTACGCGGCCGTGCAGGAGAACGCGCAGTCGACCGATATCCCGTTCGACCGGGAACCCACCGTCACCGACCAGGAGGTGCGCTGGGCGATCCGCGAGGCGAAGGCCCTCGGGCTCAAGGTCTGCCTGAAGCCCGTGGTCAACTGCGCCGACGGTACCTGGCGCGCCTACATCGGCTTCTTCGACTGGGAGGTTCCCGGCGAGCCCGGCTGGGCCGACTGGTTCGAGTCGTACACGGCGTTTATCCTGCACGCGGCCCGGATGGCCGAGGCCGAGGGCTGCGAGATGCTCTGCATCGGCTGCGAGATGGTGCGCGCCGACGGCCAGGGTGCCCGCTGGCGCATCCTGATCGCCTCCGTGCGCACGGTCTACTCGGGGCTGGTCACCTACAACTGTGACAAGTACCAGGAGGATCACATCGACTGGTGGGACGCGGTCGACGTGATCAGCTCGAGCGGCTACTACCCGCTGGGCTCGTTCCCGGCCGAACTCGACCGGATCGAATCGGTTGTCGCCCGAGCCGGCAAACCGTTCTTCTTCATGGAGGCCGGCTGCCCGAGCCGCACCGGCTCCGCCGCCAGGCCGAACGACTGGGCGCTGCCCGGCTCCCCGAGCGGGGCGGATCAACTGGGATACTACGAGGACATGTTCGCCGCCGGCGAGCGGGAGTGGATGCTCGGTTTCATGCTCTGGGACTGGCCGGCCCGGCTCTACCCGGCCGGCGAGGCATCCCGGAATGACGACTATTGCGTCTACGGCAAACCGGCCGGGGCGTTCCTGACCCAGCACTACCGTGCCCTGCAAGGACTGACCTCTCATGAGTGACCGACCCCGTTTCCTGTCGATCGATGCCGGCCAGACCGGCATCCGGGCGCTGCTTCGCGGCGAAGGCGCTGCCGAGGAGACCTTCGAGTTCGCGGGGATCCGCACCGACACCGACCTGATCCCGCAGCTGGTCGACGTGGTCACCCGGGTGGCCGGTGCATCCGGCGCGTCCATCCACACCGTCAGCGCCGGGATCTCCGGCTTCACCTACTCTCCCGCCGACGCCGACGGGCTGCGCGCGGCGACCGGCGCCCTCGGCGTGCGCGAGGTGTGCCTCGCCCACGACTCTGTCACCTCGTACCTCGGCGCGCTCGGCGACGGCCTGGGCGCTGTGATCGCGGTCGGCACCGGCGTGGTCACCCTCGCCGTCGGCGAGTTCGCGGTCACCAGGATCGACGGCTGGGGCAACCTGATCGGTGACGCCGGCAGTGGCTACTGGATCGGCCGCGCCGCCCTCGACGCGGTCATGCGCGACTACGATGGGCGCGGTCCGCGCTCGGCGCTGACCGACGCGGTGCGAGAGGACTTCCCCGACCTGGAGACGGCCTACCTCGAACTGCAGGGCGATCCGGGCCGTGTGAGCCGTATCGCGGCGTACTCCCGGCATGTCACCGCGCTGGCCCCGACGGATGCCGTCGCCGCCGCCATCTGCGTCGCCGCGGCCGCCGAACTCGTGCTCTCGGTCGCGGCCGGGTTGCGCCGCGTCGGCGAGGGATCCGGCGAGTCCCCGGTCGTCTGCGGCCTCGGCGGGGTGCTGCGGGCACCCGAGATCAATCTGCCGTTCGAGCAGGGCCTCCGCGCCCTCTGGCCGGCCATCGACATTCGCTCGCCGATGGCCAGCGCCCTCGAGGGCGCCGCGCTCCTCCCTCGCCTCGCCCGTCAGAGCGCCCTCCGGGACCGAGTTGCGGTCTCCGCCTCGTCCATCGCGGATTAGGCCAGGCCCCGGAGGTCAAGCCCGCCGAGACCGCGAGACCCCACAGTGGTCGAGCCCCTCGAAACCCCGGAACTAGCGGTGGTCGAGCCCCTCGAAACCCCGCGACACCGAGACCCCGAGATCCCGCGATCCCGCGATCCCGCGATGATCGAGCTCGTCGAGATCCCGAAACCCCGATGATCGAGCTCGTCGAGACCTGGAGGCATGACTCCTGCGGGCCCACTCACCGGTGGTCGAGTCCGTCGAGACCCCAGAACTCGCGAAGTCGCGCCCGTCGAGACCCCTGAACTCGCGAAGTCGAGCCCCCGAGCCCCGGAGAACCCGCGGTTGTCGAGCCCGAGGTGGTCCGGTGCCATGCTTCGGCGATCTCACCTACCGGTGGCTCTGCCGGTCGGGGCCCGGTGAACCTGCCGGTCAGTCGGTGTCCCGGTTCCGGGTTGGCGTGCCCCGGTCGAGTTGGCGGTGGGTCTTGCTGGGGAGGGGGATGAGCATCTGTTTCGGGTCGACCGAGACCGGCGGCTTCAGCCAGTACTGGTCCCCGCCCCGGAGGATGACCCAGCCCGTGTTGTGGAGGAGCAGGTGGTGGGGGTGGCAGAGGCAGACTCCGTCGGCGAGGTCGGTGTAGCCGTGTTCGAGGAGCCACTCCTTGAGGTGGTGGGCTTCGGTCCAGGCTGGTGGCCGGTCGCACTCGGGCCAGACGCAGCCGCCGTCGCGGGCGCCCAGGGCGGTGCGCTGAGCCGGAGTGAAGAGACGTTGTTCCCTGCCGACGTCGATGGGTTGGCCCGTTTTGTCGAAGAGGATTCCCACGTAGCCGGTGTCGCAGAGTTGTCGTTCGACGGTGGCGAGGGAGATCGGAGCGGGACTGCCCTCGATGGACCCGTGCCCGGTCGCGAGGACCACGGCCGTGCCCGGCCGGTCAGGTTGGCCGGATGGCCCGATTTGGTCGGCTTGGCTGGCATGGCCGGTTTGGCCGGTTTGGCCGGTTTGGCCGGTTTGGCTGGCATGGCCGGGTTCGCCGGGTGCGCTCGATTGGCCGGATAGATCGGGCTCGCTGGGTCGGCCGGATAGATCAGGCTCGCTGGATTGGCTGGGTTGGCCGGGCTGGCTGGAGGGAGCGGCTGTGTCAGGTCTGACCGCTGGAATAGGCCGGAGGAGTGACCTGCCCGGCGCTCCCAGCGCTTCAGGTGCTCCGGTGGCGCCGGGTTCTGACGGTGTTACTGGTATTGAGGGGGACGTGCCGGCCGGTGCCGGGGTTGCACTCCCGCTCCCGGTGCTGGTGCCGGCACCGGTGTTGGTGTGGGTGGCGTTGGTGAGGTCTTTCTGGGTGACGATGATGCGCACGGCGGGGCGGCGGCCGCCGAGCATCTGGCCGGGGTCGACTTCGCCGGCGATCTTGAGCAGTTGCACGAACGAGTCCGCGGCGATCTGCGCGGTGCTGCGGGGGTCGTCCTGGATGGCCTTGGCCCAGGCTTTGCGCTTTGGGTCGACGAAGCGCACCCCGCCGCGCCTGGGGCTGGTGATCGAGTCGTAGGTGGAGAGCACGAACTCGCCATCTTCGGGGGCGAAGAGCCCGTGCAGGCGGACCATCCCGTTGGCGAGCCGGTAGACCTTGAGGAACCGGTCGTCGTGGGCCTGTTTCTCGCGGGCGGCGATGCCGGCCTGGTCGAGGTCGTCGCGCATCCTTCGGGCGCGGGTGAAGCATTGGTCCGCGTTCAACTGACCCGCTTCGGCGAGGAGCCGGCTGAGGGCGGTGGCGAGTGTGTCGGCGGTGACGGCGGTGTCGATATCGCCCAAGCCCTTGCGAATCGACTCGGCGGCGTCGACGGAGAGGGTCCCGGCGGTCACGGCGCGAGCGATCGGCGCCTGCCATGACCCCGGGCTGCCCGGATCGGGGGGGACGCTCACGGGTCCGGCCCCGGAACTGTCAGGACCGCCGTCGAGACCGCCCGAGTCGCCGCCCGCACCACCATCGACACCAGTCCCGTCAGCGCCAGCCCCGTCAGCGCCGGTCCCGCCAGCGCCAGGCCCGCCAGCGGCGGCCCCTTCAGCACCGGGCGACCCGGGCGCCTCGAGGCCGTCTGCGGCCTGCCGGTCCGCGGCCTCCGCCCGGGCGAGCATCGTGCCGACGGCGACGAGCTTGAACGCTTCGTTCTTGCTGGCGCCAGTGACCTTCTGGATCATCGCCTCCGGGGAGAGGAACCCCTGCTGCGCGGCCAGGCCGGAATGGCCCAGCTCCGGGCGGGAGCGATCGGCGATGGTCGCGGCCATCCACGCGGCGTACACCTCGAGCAGGCGGCGGGCCTTTGCGATCTCCCGCTGACCGGTCAACACGACCGCGTCAGGAAGGGCTTCCAGGTCGGCGCTGGAGCAGCCCAGGCGGGCGACGGCATCCGCTGCCTGTCTGAGTTGCTCTGCCGGTGAGTCCATGCCACGAAGATACCAAAACACGAACACAAATGTGAGCGTTTGTCACTACTTGTG
Source organism: Cryobacterium sp. HLT2-28 (assembly GCF_004402495.1). Classification (GTDB taxonomy): domain Bacteria; phylum Actinomycetota; class Actinomycetes; order Actinomycetales; family Microbacteriaceae; genus Cryobacterium; species Cryobacterium mannosilyticum. The sequence continues at coordinate 96,032 of NZ_SOFH01000020.1, forward strand.
GATAACTTATTCGAAGATATATTCTCGGGTCCCGACAGGCTCGACCACAGGGCAGGCGATGCTATTCGGCGGCGGGGAGCAGGGCGGCCTCGAAGGCTACCCAGGCGAGCATCGCGCACTTGACCCTGGCCGGGTAGCGGGAGACGCCGGAGAAGGCGGCCGCGTCACCGAGGATCTCCTCGTCGGGTTCGATCGTGCCCCGGGAGCGCAGCATCTCCCGGTAGAGGTCGAGCATTGCCCTGGCCTCGGCGACGGTCACGCCACGCACGGTGTCGTGAAGCACGGATGCCGACGCCATCGAGATGGAGCATCCGTCGCCGCTCCAGGCGAACTCTTCGATGACGGCCTCTTCACCGAGGCCGCGCACGCCGACCCGCACGGTGACCTCGTCGCCGCAGGTGGTGTTCACCTGGTGCGACTCGCCCACCCGCAGCCCGTCGGGCCCCGGTGCGGCGGACCTAAGCTCGACCGACGCAGGCTCGGCCGGGATCGGCGGCAAGCCCTCGGCCGGGGCGCCGTGCCTGGCCTTCGCGTGGTCGAGGATGATCTGCTGGTAGAGCTGCTGCATCGCGGTGCTGGTCATGAACGGACTCCGAAGAACGGCGCAACCTCGCGCAGGGTTGCCAGGAACTGGTCCACCTCGTCGGTGGTCGTGTAAAGGTAGGTGCTCGCGCGCGTGGACGCGGTCACGCCGAGGCGTCGGTGCAGCGGCTGGGCGCAGTGGTGCCCGACCCGCACCGCGATTCCGGCCTCGTCGAGGTACTGGCCCACGTCGTGCGCGTGCACGCCGGCCAGGTCGAAGCTGGCCAGGCCGATCCGTTCCACGCCGAGGCCCGGCCCCAGCACGCGCACGCCGGGGATGTCGCTGAGCCCCGCGACGAGGCGCTGGCCGAGCTCCGCCTCCCGGGCCGCGATGCGCTCCATGCCCGTCTCGGTCAGGTACTCCACGGCGGCGGCGAGGGCGATCGCCTGGGAGATGCGCTGGGTGCCGGCCTCGAACCGCTGCGGCGGGGCGAGGAACTCGGCTGTGTGCATGTCGACGGTCGTGATCATCGAGCCGCCGGTGAGGAACGGCGGCAGGTCGGCGAGCAGGCCGGCCTTGCCGTAGAGCACTCCGATGCCGGTCGGGCCGAGCATCTTGTGGCCGGAGAAGACGGCGAAGTCCACGTCGAGGGCGGCGACGTCGACGGGCAGGTGCGGCACCGACTGGCAGGCGTCGAGCAGCACCAGCGCGCCGACCGCTCGGGCCAGGGCGACGAGCTCGGCGACGGGATTGATCGTGCCGACGACGTTTGACGCGTGGGTGACGGCGAGCAGGCGGGTGCGGGAGCCGATCACGGCGGCCGCGGCGGCCAGGTCGAGAGTGCCGTCATCCTGAACCGGGATGAACCGCAGGGTCGCGCCGGTGCGCAGCGCGAGCTGCTGCCACGGGATCAGGTTGGCGTGGTGCTCCATCTCGGTCACCACGATCTCGTCGCCCGCGCCGAGCCGGAACCGCTTCGCCGCCTCGCCGCCGAGGCCGAGCGACGCGTTGGAGAGGGAATAGGCCACCAGGTTGACCGCCTCGGTGGCATTCGAGGTCCAGACGACCTCGTCGGTCTGGGCGCCGATAAAGGCGGCGACCGTGGCGCGGGCGGCCTCGAACGTCTCGGTGGCGCCGAAGGCGAGGGTGTGCGCCCCGCGATGCACTGCGGCGTTCCGTTGCTCGTAGAACTCCTGCTCCGCCTCCATCACGCTGACCGGGTTCTGCGAGGTGGCCCCCGAGTCCAGATAGTTCAACGGATGCCCGTTGACCCGGGTTTCCAGGATGGGGAAGTCGTTGCGGATCCGGGCCACCTCCTCGTCCGTCAACGGGCGAGCGGTCGCACGGGTGGACGAGGTTGTGGGAACGGTCATTGTTTAAGCGTATTCCTTTGCCCGCGGATTGCGCACCGCGTGACGGCCCGCGACCGCACCGTGGCCTATTCAGGAGAACTGACCGGATGCCGCGGGCCGGCCCCCGCAATCACGCGGAATCCCGACCGCCGGCATCCGTTTTTCCTGAATTCGGCACAGGGAGGCGGGAGGCAGGAGCAGGAGCAGGAGCAGGAGCAGGGGCGGGAGGCAGGAGGCGGGAAGCAGGGGCGGGAGGCAGGGGCGGGAGGCAGGGGCGGGAGGCAGAGGTCAGGTGGCCGCGGCCGGGCCGGCGGGGCCGACCGAGAGGTCGAGACCGAAGGTCAGGGCGCGGGTGAACTCGGTCTGCGGCTGCGCGAACACCGCGCGGGTCAGGCCCTCCTCCACGATCCGGCCCCGGTCGAGCACGATCACCCGGCTGGCGAGGGCCAGGGCGTCCAACGGGTCGTGGGTGACCAGGATGACCGACCGGCCGGCCAGCACCCGGTGCAGGAGCCGGCGCTGCGCGGGTACCGCAGCCACATCGAGCGCGGTCATCGGCTCGTCGAGCAGCAGCAGCCGTGGATCCGCCGCGAGGGCCCTGGCCACGGCCACCCGCTGCGCCTGCCCACCGGAGAGCGCGGTCGGCCGCCGGTCGGCGAGGTCGGCGACCTCGGCCGCGGCCAGCCACTCGTCGGCGACCTCCCGGGACCTGGCCCGGGACTCCCCCGCGCTGCGCGGGCCGAACGCCACGTTGTCCCGCACCGAGAGGTGCGGGAAGAGCAGCGGTTCCTGGGCGAGCAGCGCCGTGCCGCGGGCGTGCGGCGGCAGCCAGACGCCCGGTCGGCCAGGGCCCAGGTCGAACAGGACCCGGCCGTCCAGGCTGGCCCGGCCGGCATCGGGCCGGAGCAACCCGGCGCTGATCTCGACCACGCTGGACTTGCCGGCCCCGTTGGAGCCGAGCAGGGCCACGGTCTCCCCCGGCGCCACAGCGAACGAGACGTCGAGGCCACGCCGGGCGACCACGGCCGCCAGTTCGAACGTCACGAGAGCACCCGCGGCCGGTGCGCCGCGACCAGGACCGGGACCGGGACGGCCACGCTCGCCGGCCCGAACGTCACGAGAGCACCCGCGGCCGGTGCGTCGCGACCATGACCACCACGGCCACGGCAACGAGCACGAGCGCCAGCGCCACCGCGGCATCCGGGTCGGTCTCCCGCTGCAGGTAGATCTCCAGCGGCAGGGTGCGGGTGACTCCCTCTAGGCTGCCGGCGAAGGTGAGGGTCGCCCCGAACTCACCGAGGGCGCGGGCGAAGGCGAGCACGGCACCGGAGACCAGGCCGGGCAGCACGAGCGGAAGCGTCACCCGCCAGAACACGACGCTGGGGGTGGCGCCGAGGGTCGCCGCGACGGCCTCGTAGCGTGCGCCGGAGGCCCGGAGGGTGGACTCGACGCTGAGCACGAGGAATGGCAGGGCGACGAAGGTCTGGGCGAGCACGACGGCGGTGGTCGAGAAGGCGATCTGCAGGCCGAGAACCTCGAAGCTCTGGCCGAGCAGACCCCGGCGGCCGAAGGTCGACAGCAGGGCGATGCCGCCCACGACGGGCGGCAGCACGAGCGGCAGCAGCACGGCGGCGCGCACCAGCCGCTGCCCGGGGAACCGGCTCCGGGCCAGCACCAGGGCCATCGGCACCCCGAGGACCAGGCAGAGCACGGTGCTCGCTGCCGCGGTGCGGAGGCTCAGCAGCAGCGCGGTGACCGCGGACGGCGAAGTGACCAGGCTGCCGAAGTGGGCCCAGTCCACCCGGCCCGTCATGCCTGCGATCGGCAGCACGATGAAGAGCGCGCCGAGCGCGGCGATGGCAAGGATCCAGCGCGGCACGCCGAGCGTGACCGGTCCGACCGATCCGGCCGGTCCGGTCGGTCCAGACCCCCAGGCCGGCCGACCCGTCAGCTCAGGGAGCGCCAAAACCGGCCGCCGCGAGAATCTTCCGACCGGCCGCGCCGGTGACGAATCGGGCGAAGGATGCCCCGAGCGCCGCCTGCGCACTGCCGGCCACCACCCCGATCGGGTAACTGTTCACGGCCCGATCGGACTCGGGGAACGGGATCCCCTGCACGGAGTCGCCTGCCGCGGCGACATCGGTGACGTAGACGAGCCCGGCATCCGCTTCCCGGGAGGAAACCTTGCCGAGCACGTCGGTGACGGCGTTCTCCTCGCTGACCGGGGTGAGGCTGACGCCCGTCGCCTCCTCGATCTTCGCGGCCGCGGCGCCGCACGGCACCTGGGGCGCGCAGGTCACCACGGCGACTCCGGGGCGGGCCAGGTCGGCGAACGACCCGATCTGCGCGGGGTTGCCGGGCGGGACCGCGATCTCGAGCGTGTTGGTCGCGAAGACGGCCGGCTTCCCGGTCACGAGGCCGGCGTCCGCCAGCCGGGCCATGTTCTTCGTGTCTGCGGCCGCGAAGACGTCGGCCGGGGCACCCTCGGTGATCTGGGTGACGAGATCGGCCGAGCCGGCGAAGTTGAGGGTCACCGTGACCCCGGGGTGGGCGACCTCGAACCGGTCGGCCAGCGCGGTGAACGTGCCGGTCAGGGACGCCGCGGCGAACACAGTGAGCGTTCCGGAGAAAGCGGATGGCGCGCCTGCAGCGGACGGCGGACCCGAGCCGGCCTGACCCGCACAGCCCGCGGTGAGACCGGTGGCCAGGACCAGCACGACCGCGGCAGCCGGCCGGCGACCCGGCTTCACTGGTGACCCCTCGGCGTCTCGACGATGACAGTGGTCGCCTTGACCACGGCGACGGCGACGGAACCGGGAACGAGGCCCAACTCTCGCACGGCCTCCGTGCTCATCAGCGAGACGACCCGGTGCGGGCCGCACTGCAGTTCGACCTGGGACATGACCGGATCGCTGAGCACGCTGGTCACCAGGCCGATGAAACGGTTGCGGGCCGAACTGGCGGTGTCGGCCGGGTCGGCCGGCGCCAGTGCGTTCTCCCTGGCCAGGGTGGCCAGGTCGAGACCGTCGACGACCATCCGCCCCGAATCGTCCGTGGACGCGGCCAGGGTGCCGTTGTCGATCCACCGGCGCACGGTGTCATCGCTTACCCCGAGGTACCCCGCGGCGTCTTTGATCCGTATCTGCGACATGGAACGCATCCTATTACCGTATTTGCGGTTTTGCTTGCCCGGCCGAGGCCCGTTCGGGGCGTTCGGGCCGGTCGCGCCGGTCGGTGGGGCAGGATGGAGGCGTGAAAGCACCCGCGACAGCCCCGATCCGCGTCCCGCACCCGGAGCGCACCGCCCAGGTCATCGTGGCGTCCACGCGCGCGGCGGCGGGCATCTACCCGGACCGGACCGGCCCCGTCATCGACGCCTGGCTGATCGACCGCGGCTGGACCGTGCTCGGCCGCCACGTGGTGCCCGACGGCGACCCGGTCGGGGTGGCACTGCGGGCCGCGGTCGACGCCGGCTACGACCTGGTGATCACCACGGGCGGCACCGGCGTCAGCCCGCACGACCACACCCCCGAACAGACCGGGCCGCTGCTCGACCGGGAGCTGCCCGGCCTGATGGAGGAGCTGCGCCGCCGGGGCGCCGTCTCGACGCCCCTGGCCGTGCTCTCCCGCGGCCGGGCCGGCATCGCCCGCGGCCGCACCCTGATCGTCAACCTGCCCGGCTCGAGCGGTGGGGTGCGCGATGGTCTCACCCTCCTCGACGACGTGCTCGATCACATCCTGGACCAGCTGCACGGCGTCGACCACTCCGCCATCGACCAGCCAGACGTCGACCACCCTGGCGCGGACCCCTTCGCCTGACTTTCGCGCTATCGTGCCTGCACACCGCCTGCTCCGAGGGCATTGGTGTGAAGAGGCCGTGAGGATGCGCGCCGGGTCGTCGACCCCGTGCTACTCAGCTAAGTTTTATCTTGGAAACCTAGCAACTTAGTTCATTGGGGATAAGCGATGGATCTGAACACCGTTCTGACTCTCACCTCTGCCCGCAGCCGCGACGACCTGGCCGCCCTCGGGCCGACGGTGGCGCCGCTGGCCGGCGGCACCGACCTGTTCGGCGAGCCGCAGACCCACCTGACCGGGCTGGTCGACCTGCAGAGCCTCGGCTGGGAGCCGCTCACGGTCACCGATGGGGGCCTCGACATCGCCGCCACCTGCACCATCGCCCAGCTGTCCCGGCTGCCGGAAGCGATCGGGCTGGCCGCGCATCCGCTCTTCTTCCAGTGCGCCGCCGCACTCTACGGCTCGTTCAAGATCTGGAACGTCGCCACGGTCGGCGGCAACCTGTGCGCGTCGCTGCCGGCCGGGCCGATGACGGCGCTGGCCGCGGCCCTCGACGGCGAGGTCCTCCTCTGGCGCGCGGACGGCAGCGACGAGCGCCTGCCCGCCGTGGACTTCGTGACGGGCAACCAGGCCAACCGGCTGGACCCCGGCGATGTGCTGCGCTCGGTCTTCCTCCCGGCGTCGACGCTGCGCTCCCGCACGGCCTTCCGCCGGATCGCCCTCTCCCCGCTCGGCCGCTCCGGCACCCTGCTGATCGGCCGCTCCGACGCCGACGGCGGCTTCGCGCTCACCGTCACCGCCGGCACCGTGCACCCGGTGCAGCTCCGCTACGACTCCGCCCCCTCGGCGAGCGCGCTCGCGCGCGACATCGCCGCGATCGACGCCTGGTTCACGGATGCCCACGGCGCCGCCGACTGGCGCCGCGCCGTGAGCGGCGTGCTGGGCGAGGAGATCCGGGCCGAACTCACTCACGGGCAGGGCAACCCGGGCTACTCCTGGGAGGACGCGCGCGAGGGGGTGCGGGCATGAGGCTCGCCGTGAACGGGTCGCCGGTCGACGCCCAGGCCGCCCCCGGGCAGTGCCTGCGCTCCTTCCTGCGCGAGCAGGAGCACTTCGAGGTGAAGAAGGGCTGCGACACGGGCGACTGCGGCGCCTGCTCGGTGCTGGTCGACGGCACCCCCGTGCACTCCTGTGTCTTCCCGGCCTTCCGCGCCGAGGACACGCAGGTCACGACGGCGGCCGGACTGGGCCTGCCCGGCAACCTCGCACCGGTGCAGCAGCGATTCGTCGACGCCGGCGGCTTCCAGTGCGGCTTCTGCACCCCCGGCATGGTCGTGACCGCCTCCACCCTGACCGAGCACGACCACGACGACCTGCCGCGCCTGCTCAAGGGCAACCTGTGCCGCTGCACCGGATATCGCTCGATCGCGGACGCCATCCGCGGCACGCACACACCCTCGGACGGGTCGGCGTGCGCCCCCGTCGAAACTCCCGCCGAAACTCCCGCCGAGACTCCCGCCGACGCCCCCGCCTCGACTCTGGGCCGGGTGATCCGCACCGGCAAGGTCGGCACCTCGCTGCGCGCCCCGGCGAGTGAACGGATCGTGAGCGGGCAGGAACCGTACACGCTCGACGTCGCCGTGCCCGGCCTGACTCACCTGAGTGTGCTGCGGAGCCCGCATGCCCACGCGCGCATCCGCTCGATCGACACCCGGGCGGCCGCCGCCCTGCCGGGCGTGCACGCCGTGCTCAGCCACGCCGACTCCCCCGCCACCCTCTACTCCACCGGCCGGCACGAGGACCGGCTCGACGACCCGGACGACACCCTCGTCTTCGACCGGGTGCTGCGGTTCCGCGGCCAGCGGGTCGCGGCCGTCGTCGCCGACACCGTGGCGATCGCCGAGGCCGCCTGCCGGCTGATCTCCGTCGACTACGAGCTGCTGCCCGCGGTCTTCGACCCGGCCGAGGCCCTCCTCCCGGGGGCCGCCCTCGTGCACGGCGACAAGGACGCCGTCGAAAGCCGCCTGGCCGACCCGGGGCGCAACCTCGTCGCCGAGCTGCACGGCGAGTACGGCGATCTCGAGGCCGGCCTGGTCGAGGCCACCCGGCTCGTCACCGGAGACTGGCAGACGCAGCGGGTGGCGCACACCCAGCTGGAGACCCATGCCACGATCGGCTGGCTCGAGGACGACCGGCTGGTGCTCCGCACGAGCTCCCAGGTGCCCTTCCTGGTGCACCGGGAGATCTGCCGGCTGTTCGACCTGGACCCGGCCGGCGTGCGCGTGTTCACCGCCCGGGTCGGCGGTGGCTTCGGCGGCAAGCAGGAGATCCTCACCGAGGACGTCGTCACCCTCGCCGTGCTGAAGACCGGGCGGCCGGTGCAGTACGAGTTCAGCCGCACCGACGAGCTGACCGCGGCGCCGCTGCGCCACCCGATGCGGGTGAAGGTCACCCTCGGCGCGACCGACGAGGGCCGGCTCACCGCGCTCAAGGTCGGCGTGCTCTCCGACACCGGCGCCTATGGCAACCACGGCCCCGGGGTGATGTTCCACGGCACCTCGGAGTCGGTGAGCCTCTACGCGGTGCCGAACAAGCGGGTGGATGCCCAGAGCGTGTACACGAACAACCTCCCCTCCGGCGCGTTCCGCGGCTACGGTCTCGGCCAGGTGATCTTCGGGATCGAGTCCGCCGTCGACGACCTCGCCCGCGACCTGGGGATGAACCCGTTCGACCTGCGGCGGCTCAACTGCGTCGGCCCAGCCGACCCGCTGGTGGTCACCCAGGTGGAGGGCGACGACCTGATCTTCGGCAGCTACGGCCTCGACCAGTGCCTCGACCTGGCCCAGGCCGCGCTCGAGCGAGGCAACGGTGTGGCGGCGCCCGACGGCCCGCAGTGGCAGGTGGGCGAGGGAATGGCGACCGCGATGATCGCCACCATGCCGCCGCGCGGGCACTTCGCGCACGCCTCGGTGACCCTGGAGCCGACCGGCCGGTACACGGTGCGGGTCGGCACGGCCGAGTTCGGCAACGGCACGACCACCGTGCACGCCCAGCTCGCGGCGACGGCGCTGAACATCGACCCCGGCCTGATCGACATCCTGCACTCCGACACCGACGCATCCGGTTACGACACGGGCGCGTACGGCTCGGCCGGGGTCGTCGTCGCCGGCAAGGCCGTGCTGCGTGCGGCGACGCGTCTGGCGGAGAAGCTCAGCGCCGGGACATACGGGCCGGCCCCCGTGAGCGCCGAGGCCGACGAGGATGGCGCGAGGCGCTCGGTCGCGTTCAACGTGCAGGCGTTCCGGGTGGCGGTGTCAACCCTCACCGGGGAGGTGCTCATCCTCCAGTCGATCCAGGCCGCGGACGCCGGGGTCGTGATGAACCCCGACCAGTGCCGCGGCCAGATCGAGGGCGGCGTCGCCCAGGCGATCGGCTCGTCGCTGTTCGAGGAGGTCATCCTCGACGGGGCCGGCCGGGTCACCACGAGCGTGCTGCGCAACTACCACATCCCGCTGCTGGCCGACCTGCCGGTGACCGAGGTGTACTTCGCCGAGACGACGGATGCGCTCGGCCCGCTCGGCGCGAAGTCGATGAGCGAGTCGCCCTACAACCCGGTCGCCCCGGCCCTGGCCAATGCGGTGCGCGACGCCATCGGCATCCGCCCCTACGAGCTGCCGATGTCGCGCGACCGGATCTGGCGCCTGATGCACCCCGGCGCCTGACCCCGGGGGTTACCGGCCCCGCTTCTGGTCGTCGACGAGCACGGCCACGGTGCGGGCGGGAGCGGTGACCGTGCCGGTGGCCGTGTCCCAGGTCGTGGTCTTGACTACGGCATCCGTGCCCGTCGCCTGGGTGCGGCTGAGCTGGTAGCTCTTGCCGGCCAGCTCCGTCAGCACGATCGTCTGCGGTTCGGGGCTCGCGTTGAACACCGTGAGCACACCGTCGATCTTGCGGTCGACGTCGGCGCCGACGGTGTCGTCGAGGCGCATCACGATGACACCGGGGATCTCGGTCGGACCTCCCGCCGGGAAGGTCAGTTTCTGCTTGATCAGCTTCGCCTCGCCGAGCCGGAACAGCTCGGTCGACTGCTTGAGCCGAAGCAGATCCTGCGCCTGGCTCGACGCGGCCGCGATGTCGGCCGGGGTCGGCACGAGCGCCGGGTCCTCGAGCAGCGGCCGCTGGATGTCCCATTTGTCCTTGTTCGCGGCCGCCGACGGCAGGCCCACCCCGAAGTTGTTCGTCTGGCCGGTCCAGTCGATCCGGTTGAACCAGTCACCCGAGTTGTAGCTGTCCCGGTCGAGGGACTTGGAGCGCAGCAGATCGGTGCCCGCGTGCCAGAGCGACGGTGCCTGGGAGAGGGTCGCGGTGGCCAGGGAGAGGGTGTTCATCCGCACCCGGTCGGTCATCGCGGAGTCGGCCGGCATCTTGAGGGCGAGCAGGTCGAAGAGCGTCTCGTTGTCGTGAGCGTCGACATAGTTGATCACCTCGGCCGGCTGGTCGGCGTAGCCGGCCGGGGACCCGTTGTAGTCGAGCTGGTCGCCGCGCTTCACCGTGCCGTCGCCGGTGACGAAACTGAAGTCACGGAGGTTCCCCGCGAGCCCCAGCCGCACCAGGTCGCTGGCCGTGGCCAGCTTGGCCAGGGCCTGCTCCGGGGTGCCGTTGATCGCCGCGCCGTTCGGATCGGTGCCGAGCCCGGTGCCGAAGCCCTGCTGCTGCACCGTGCCGCCGTCGACGGGACTGCCGCCGTGCACGGCGTCGCGCAGCCGGTCGTTGAAGGTGCCGATGCCGGTGCCGCCGAGCTGGCCCTGTTTCGCCTGCTCGAACAGCGCGTTCTTCGCCACCTCACCGAAGTCCCAGCCCTCGCCGTAGAGGTAGATGGCCTTGCCGTCCACTCCGTCCTTCTTCTCGGTCAGCGTGTTCAGCGCCTTCCGCACGTTCAGCAGGTTCTCCTTCGAGTGGTGACCCATCAGGTCGAATCGGAAGCCGTCGACCCGGTACTCCCTGGCCCAGAGCACGACCGAGTCGACCATCAGCCGTTCGGCCAGCCGGTGCTCGGTGGCCACGTTCTGGCAGCAGGTCGAGGTCTCGACCGCGCCCAGCGGGTTCAACCGGTGGTAGTAGCCGGGCACGACCTTGTCGAGCACGGACTTGGCCGTCTGGCCGCTCGCCGCGGTGTGGTTGTAGACCTCGTCGAGCACGACCTGGAGGCCGTCGTCGTGCAGGGCGCCGACCATGCTGCGGAACTCCGCCACCCGGGCTCCGCCGCGCGGGTTGACCGCATAGGAGCCCTCCGGCGCCTGGAAGTGCAGCGGGTCGTAGCCCCAGTTGAAGCCGTCGGTGTCGGCCACCGCCTGCACGCACGCCTGCTGCTCGGGCGAAGCCGGCCCGAAGGAGGCGAGGTCACAGGCCGGAACGGCCTGCGTGCTGCGGTCCTCCTCGATTGTGGCGATGTCGAAGGTGGGCAGGAGGTGCACGGTGTTGAGTCCGGCATCCGCCAGCTCCTTCAGGTGCTTTGTGCCGGCGCTGTCCACGCCGAACGCGCCGTAGGTTCCGCGGAGCGCCGCTGGCACGCTCTGGTCGGAGATCGAGAAGTCACGCACGTGCAGTTCGTAGATCGAACGGTCCACGACGTTCTCGATCTCGGGCGACTCGGCCCGCTCCCACTTCTTCGGCCGGAAGTCCCGGTTCGACAGGTCGACGAACACCGACCGGGTCGAGTTGGTGGTCAGGGCCACCGAGTAGGGGTCGGTGACCTGGTTCACCTCGATCTTGCCGGTGGTCGGTGCGAACACGGTGACTTCGAACGCGAAGGATGCGTCGGCCCAGCTCTTCTGGCCCGTCGCCGTCCAGGTTCCGTCGGTCTGGCGTTTCAGCGCGACCCGTTCGGGTTCGGCGGCGTCCCCGGCGGTCCAGGCGAGCAGGTCCACCTTCTGCGCGGTCGGCGCCCAGACCGAGACGGTCGGCCGTTTCTTCGACCAGGTGACGCCGAGCGGCCGGGCGGTGGCGACATCCGCGTAGAGGTCATCGAGCACGCCGGGCAGTTGAACCCCGGTGAGCGCGCTCAGCACGTCGCCGGCGCCGGCCTGGCTGACCTGCAGCTGGGTGGTGAGCAGCGACTCGATTGCGGCACGGTCGGTGCCGACCGGGCGCAGCACGACGGAGTTCGCCAGTGCGGGGAACGCCTTCTTCTGGGCGTCGGTCAGCCCGTCCTTGTCGTAGGCGAGTTTCACGGCGTCGCCGCCGGTCACGGCGCCGTCGACGAGGGCAAGGGTCGCGTCCGGCGAGGAGTGCAGGGCGTAGACGAGGTCGGCCGGATCAGTGTTCACCGGCAGCAGGTCGCGCGGCCAGGCCAGCGTCTTCTCGCTCAGCCAGTGGGCGCGCTGCTGGCCGGTGCCGGCGAGCGGCGGGTCGGTGGCTTCGATGGTGAGCACGTGGCTGGCCAGGTTGTAGTTGAAGGTGGTCTGCTTGCCTTCGGTCACGCTGAAGCCGATGTTGGCGCCGTTCGGCACGCCGTTCGCGCCGTAGTTCTCGTCCCAGCCGAGATTGTGCGCCACCTTGCCCTCGTAGCTGCCGGTGGGCAGGGTGCTGGTGCTCCAGCTGAGGATGCCGTCACCGTCCACGTCCTGCAGCCAGGTGGCGAGGCAGTCGGGTTTCCAGTCTCCGGGGCACCCGGCCTCCTCCTGGAAGGAGCCGGCGGCGACGACGATCGGGCCCTGCGCGGTGTTCTGGAAGAAGTTGTTGCGCGGGTCGAAGTAGAACGTCACCGGTCCGCCGGGTGCGGTGAAGGCGACGTTCGCGCCGTTCGGCACCCCGCCTGCCCCGTAGTTGATGTCCCAGGAGCCGTTGATCGCGATCTTGTACTCGTAGGCGCCGGCCGGCAGGTCGAAGGTGCCGGCGTAGACGCCGTCGGCGCGCTTGGTGAGCTTCGCGGCCTCGCAGCCGGGCTGCCAGTCGCCCGCACAGCCGATCTCCGAGTCGAGGCTGCCAGCGACCGTGACCAGGTCGATGGCGGGCGTCGGCGGCGCGGTGTCGGCAAGGGAGACGGTGTTGCCCACCGAGGCGTAGGTGGAGGCGGCGGCGCGCTGGCCGGCGGCATCCGTGGTCACCGCGCGGTATTCGACCAGGGTGCCCTTGGCCAGCCCTGCGGTGTCGTGGAAGACCCGGGGGGTGGTGTCCTCCGCGGTGCCGAGGGCGCTCCAGTCCGGGGAGCCGACGACGCGCCAGGCGAAGCCGGTCTCGGCCCAGGTGCCCTCGTCGACCGCGGCGGCCACGGGTGAGACTCCGGATACGCCGGCGCCGGCCTTCGGGGCGGCGACCGTGATCGCGGTGGCCGCGGAAGGCGCGGTGACCGGGCGGTCGGCGACGAGCACGACCGAGCCGAGCGCGGGAACGGTGACCGAGAGGTCACCCGTTGCCGAGGCGGTGCCCGGCGTTCCGGCTCCGTAGAGCACGGAGAAGGCCGCGTTGCCCGTGAGGGTCGGCACGGTGACGGTCTTGGCGGCAGCCGAGTTGTTGACGGCGACGAGGTGCTCGATCTTCGCGGTGCGGTCGACCCGGCTGAAGGCGTAGACGCCGGCTCCGCTGTCGGTGTAGCGCTCGATCTGGGCGCCGGTGGCCAGGGCCGGGTTGTTCTTGCGCAGCGCGGAGAGGGCGCTGATATGGGTGCAGAGCGGGACGTCCGTGCCGAACCGGTCGACCGACCCGGCCGTCTCCCCCGTGATCAGCGGCTGGTTCTGGTAGTCGGCGACCTGGCTGGCGAACAGGGACTGGCGGGCGTCCTTGTCGCCGCCGGTGCCGGCGAAGCCCTGCTCGTCGCCGTAGTAGACGACGGGCTGGCCGCGGGTGAGGTACATCAGGTCGTGGGCGAGCTTGTCCCGCTGCACCGGTGAGTCTGTGTTCTTCAGGAAGGAGCCGATCCGGCCCATGTCGTGGTTGCCGAGGAAGGTCGGCAGGGCGTAGGCGTTGGAGTCGGGGGTGGTGTACCGGTCGTCGCTGGCGAACAGTTGGCTGAGACCCTTGGCCGAGTTGCCGGCCGCGAAGCTCGTGGCCTGAGCCTGGAAGCCGAAGTCGAGCACAGAGCTGAGGTCGGTCTTCCGCACATAGGGAGAGGTCTTGGCGGCATCCGCGTCATAGACCTCGCCGAACATGAAGAAGTCGGGCTTGCCGTTGGCCCGGGCATAGTCGCGCACCGCGGTGGACCAGGTCTGCCAGAACTCGAGGTTCACATGCTTGACGGTGTCGATGCGGAAACCGTCGATGCCGAGGTCGACCCAGGTCTTGTAGACGTCGATGAAGCCGTTCACGACGGTCGGGTTCTCGGTCATCAGGTCGTCGAGGCCGGAGAAGTCGCCGTCGAGGGCGCTCTCCCCCTCAAAGGTCGAGTCGCCGCGGTTGTGGTAGAGCGTGGGGTCGTTCAGCCAGGCCGGCACCTTGCGGTTCGCGTTCTCGGCGCTGAGCGTCGGCGTGTACGGGAACGAGGTCGTGTCGAGCACCGGGAAGTCGGGCTTTCCGGCATAGTCGGCGGGGTCGAAGGCGACGCCGGCCGCGGTCGTATACGGCGAGGTGGCCTTGTCGATGTAGCTGTACCTCTTCTCCGCGTTGTCGATCAGGTCGGCGGTGTGGTTGGTGATGATGTCGAAGTAGACCTTGATGCCGCGGGCGTGCGAGTCGGCGATCAGCGCCTCGAGTTCGGCGTTCGTGCCGAGGTGCGGGTCGATCTTCGTGAAGTCGGTGATCCAGTAGCCGTGGTAGCCGGCCGAGGCGTTCACTCCGACGCCCTGAACCGGGTTGTTCATGAACGAGGGCGTGAGCCAGAGGGCGCTCGTGCCGAGCCCCTGAATGTAGTCGAGGGAGGAGCGGAGGCCGGCGAGGTCGCCGCCGTTGTAGAAGCCCTTGTTGGTCGGGTCGAAGCCGGAGACCTGCGGGTCGGCGCCGAGGCCGGCCGTGTTGTTGGTCGGGTCGCCGTCTCTGAACCGGTCGGTCATCACGAAGTAGAACTGTTCGTTGCTGCCGGGTTCGCGGATGGGGGCGGTCGCGAGCGGGGCATCCGCCGCGGAGTACGGTCCGGCGAGGCTGAGCGCCTCAAGCCCGACCCGCTTCTTGGCGAGATCGAAGGTGAACCGCAGGGTGCTGTCGCCGGCGATGGTCAACGGGATGTTGTCGGCCCCGCCATCGAGCCCGTACGCGACATCCCAGCTGTCGTTCAGCGCCACCTTGTAGTCATAACTGCCGGCGGGGAGGGTGAACTCGGCCGCCCACACCCCGTCGACCCCGGTCGGGGCGAGGTCGGTGGCATTGCAGTCCGGCGCCCAGTCGGCGGTGCAGCCGAGCTCGTTCTGGAGGCTGCCGACGAGGGCGACGGTCGGTGTGGCTGCCGCGGCGGCGATCGGGGCGAAGACGAGGCCGGAGACGATGATCGCCCCTGATCCGATCGTGGCCAGGATGCGGCGTGCGGCGGTGCGTTCGGTCAGCATTGACTCTCCCCGTTCGGCCCGTTGCAGCGCAATGGACAACGGATCAGACGCTACTCCGCGCCGCGCCGATCATGCAAGCGTTTACAGGCATTTCCTCGGGATTTGGTCTGCTTGGGCCGGATCACCCCGTTTTGTCCCTCATCGGAGAGCCAAAACGACGCTTTCCGGCTCGACGGGAGTCTGCAAACGTTTGCACCCTCGCCGTGAGCAGCGGCCATCCGACGGAGACCGACCGCGCCAAATGCGCCGCTGCGCTGCAGGCGCGCCTGGAGCGCAGCGGCGGAAGTGGCGCGCTCGACGCCAATTGCGACAGCCCGCCGCACAGCGTGATCAGCGGTCGCCGGGACCGGCTCACTCCAAGCCGGGAATGCTAGACAGGAGGCATGACTTCGATTCGTGGAGCCGCGCAGGTCTATCGCGGTCACGTCTTCCACATTGCCGGCTCGCCCACCGTGTCGGAGGCGAGGCGCCATCTCGTCTCCCTGCCCGACGGCGCCCTCGTCACCGGCGGGGAGGGCCAGATCGACTGGGTCGGCGACTTCGCCGCTCTCCCCGCGGAGTTCGCCGACCTGCCGGTGACCGACAACCGGGGCGGCTTCATCCTGCCCGGCTTCGTCGACACCCACCTGCACTTCCCGCAGACCTATTCCACGGATGCCTACGGCGGCGGGCAGTTGCTGGAGTGGCTCGACAATTGCGTCTTCCCGGCCGAATCCAAACTGAAAGACCCCGAGTTCGGCGCCCGGATCGCGCGGGACTTCACCCGCCGGCGGATCGCGGCGGGCACCACGAGCGCCCTGGTCTTCGGGTCGGCGTTCCCGCCCGCGCAGGACGCCCTGTTCGCCGAGTCGGAGCGGGCCGGCCTGCGCCTGGTCAGCGGGCGCGGCATCCAGACCATCGGCTCCGAGTCGTCGCGGGCGCTGCTCACCGGAGAGACCGAGGCCCTCGACCTGGTCACGGCCGAGATCGACCGCTGGCACGCGGTCGACACCGGCGACCCGGCAACGGCGCTGCTGCAGGTGGCGGTCGTTCCCCGGTTCAGCCTGTCCGTCACGCCGACCACGCTCGCCGGGCTCGGCGAGCTCTACGATGACGTGCGCGGCCGGGGCGTGTACTTCCACAGCCACCTGAACGAGAATAACCGGCCGGGCACCGGTGAGATCGACGCGGTGAAGGCGATCTACCGCGTCGACACCTACCTCGACACCTACGACGGCCAGTTCCTGCCCGGTTCGGTGCGCGGCGGGTCGAGCCTGCTCGGTCGCCGGAGCATCCTGGCCCACGCCGTGCACTGCGAGGATGCCGAACTCGCCCGGCTGGCCGAAACCGGCACCTCCGTCGCGCACTGCCCGACCTCGCAACAGTTCCTCGGCTCGGGCACCATGCCCTGGCTGCGCACCACCGGGTTCGGGGTGAACGTGGCGATCGGATCGGACATCGGCGCGGGCGACGAGTGGCTGGTCTCCCGGGTGCTCAACGACTGCTTCAAGGTGCACCTGTCCGAGCCGGGCGACGCCGGGCTGTCGATCGACCCGGCCGCCCTGCTCTTCACCGGCACCCTGGCCGGAGCCCGCGCCCTCGACATGGAGGCGCGATTCGGAAACTTCGACGTCGGCAAGGACGCGGACTTCTTGCTGATCGAACCGGACCGCTGGGAGCCGCTCGCGAGCGTGCTCGAGCGGGGCATCCGCGCCGACGATGCGGAGATGGCCACCGACCAGACCCTGTTCGCCCTGCTGCTGGCGTTGCGCCAGCCGGCGATCACGGGCGTCTTCGTGCGCGGCCGCCGGGTCCAGGCACCGGAACCCGAGCACCGGTCGCCGGTGTCCGCGCGCGTGACCGGGCGGCCCGAACGGGCCTGAGGCTCAGGGTGTGAGGCTCAGCACCTGAGGCCCCGCTCCTGGAACTCAGATCCTGAAACTCAGATCCTGCCGAGCAGTTCCTGCCGTTTCGCCTCGTACTCGGTCTCGGAGAGCAGGCCCTCGTCCCGGAGCCCGGCCAGCGCCTGCAGTGCGGCGACCGGATCAGTGCCGGGGGCGGGCTGCCCCGCCCGCGACGATCCTCGGCCAAGACGCAGGGCCACGAGAACGATCAGCAGGACGACGACCGCCAGGGCGACCAGGACCGCGAGGATGATCAGGACGTGCCAACCGGTGAGGTTGTTCAGCATGTGTTCCCCCTTCGACTGCGCCGGCCACCGCCCACGCTGGTGCCGACTCTAGTCCGCCGGGGGTCTGCCCGAGGCGCGCAGCACCGCCGGGGTACGACCGGCGTCCGACCACGGCCCGGCCAGGCCGATCACCGCGATGGCCGAGGTCGGCATCGGAACGGATTCCCCGGTCAGCAGCGCGGCGAGGTTCTCGATCCCCGGGTTGTGGCCGACCAGCACGACGGTGCCGGCGTCGTCGGGGAGCTCGCGCAGCACGCCGAGCAGTTGCCCGGCCGAGGCGGCATACGCGCGGTCGTCCACCAGGGTCGGCGGCACGGCGTCGAGTTCCGCCGAGGCCAGTTCCCAGGTGCTGCGCGCCCGGTTCGCCGACGAGACGACGGCGAGGTCGATGCCCGGGATGCTGCGGGCCAGCCACTTCCCGGCGCGCGGCGCCTGGTGGCGGCCCCGACCGTTCAGGGGGCGGTCGACGTCGGCCTCGTCACCCGACCAGTCGGACTTGGCGTGCCGCAACAGGATCAGCGTGCGCTCAGGCATGACCCCAGTCTGCCACGGTCGTCCGGACGCGGTCCGGACGCGGTCCGGGCAGGCGACGGGCAGGCCGCCCTACGATGGCAGGCATGATGCCCCTCGCTCCCCCGGTTGCCGGTCTCGTGCTCGCGGCCGGCGCCGGCTCCCGCTACGGTCGCCCAAAGGCGCTCGCCACGACCCCTGAGGGCACGTCCTGGCTGGTCAGGGCCGTGCATACCCTGGCCGCCGCCGGCTGCCACCCGGTGATCGTCGTGCTCGGGGCCGGCGCCGACGCAGCGGAGGCGCTGCTCGGCGACCACCATCCGGGCGAGCTGGTGGTCACCCGGGCCGAGGACTGGGCCGACGGGCTCTCCGCGTCACTCAGGGCGGGGCTGCGGGCGGCGGCGGCGCTCGGCCCCGGTCCGCTCGCCGTGGCGGTCGTCCCGGTCGACGTGCCCGGGCTGGGCGAGGCCACCGTCCGGCGGCTGATCGGCCCGGCAGCGCTCGGTCCGGCAGCGCTCGGTCCCGACACCCTGAGGCGGGCCTGTTTCGAGGGGAGACCGGGGCATCCGGTCGTGATCGGGCGCGCGCATTGGGCCGGCCTGATCGCCTCGGTCAGCGGGGACACCGGAGCCAGGCCCTACCTGCTCGCGCACCAGGCCGTGCCGGTGGAATGCGGCGACCTGGAGACCGGCGCCGACATCGACGTGAACATCGACGTGGACATCAACGCCGGCGTCGAACGGGAGACCGGCGGGACGCCCGGGCATCCGCCCGATCGGTGACTCCCGCGCGGCATCCATGGAATCATGGGGTTTCCGCGCCCGCCACCGCCCACCCGGCCGTCACCGTACCCGAAGGATCCCGTGCTCGAGACACTCCGCCGCCACCCCGCGAACCTGCACCTGGGGCTCATGCTCGCACTCACCTTCTCCACCGGCGTGGCGGATGCCGTGGGCTACCTCGGCCTGGACCGGGTGTTCACCGGCAACATGACCGGCAACGTCGTGATCCTCGGCATGGCTCTGGCCGGGGCGAACAACCTGCCGGTCGCCGGCCCGCTGCTGGCGCTGTTCACGTTCATGCTCGGCGCCGCCGTCGGCGGGCGGGTGCTGCGCCCGGTCGCGATCGGCTGGACGACGCACGCCAGTGTGCTCTTCGGCCTGCAGGGACTGGTGATGGCCGCCCTCTCGATCGCCCTGTTCCTCGGCGGTGGCCGCCCGCCGGCACCCTTCGACCTCGTGATAACCGGCTTCCTCGCCGCGGTGATGGGCCTGCAGGCGTCGATCGCCCGCCACATCGGGGTGAAGGACGTGACCACGGTGGTCGTCACGTCGACCATCACGGGCTTCGCCGCCGACTCCCGGCTCGGCGGCGGCAAGGGCCAGCCCTGGTTCCGCCGGCTCGCCGCGATCGTGCTGATCGGCGCCGGCGCCGCGGTCGGCGCGCTGCTGCTGATGACGCACATCGGCTGGGGGGTCGCCCTGTCGGCGGCGATCACCCTCGTCGTCACCGCGCTCGGGCACGCGGCCGGCCGCCCGCACCACGCGCCCTGACCGGGCAAGGACCCTGCGGAGGACGACCGCGTCGGACCCGGTGGAATTCCGGTGCCCGTCGTGGGAGCCTTGAGGGGTGCCGAAGACTGTCGAACGCCCCGATCTGCAGGAGACGGTGTCACTGGATCGTCCGTGGATCACGATCGTCTGGGACGACCCGGTGAACCTGATGTCCTACGTCGCCTACGTCTTCCGCAGCTACTTCGGCGTCACCGCCGAGGAGGCGGAGCGCCTCATGCTGCAGGTGCACAACACCGGCCGGGCCGTGGTCGCCACCGGCAACCGTGAGGCCATGGAACGCCACGTCGAGGCCATGCACGGCTACGGCCTGTGGGCGACGCTGGCCAGGGCCGACTCGTGATGCAATTCGAGCCGTCCGCGGAAGGTCGCGTGTCCGCGCACTTCGAATTGGTCGAGGTGGGGCTGCTCCGACTCGCCACCAGCCAGCTGGTGGAACTTTTGGAGGCCGCCGATGCCCACGCGCCAGGCACGGCCGCCGACCCGGCCCTGAAACGGCTGCTGCCGGATGCCTACCTGGACGACCCTGAGGCCGCGGCGGAGTTCCGCCGGTTCACCGCCGGCGATCTCCTCGACCGCAAGGTGCTCAATGCGAAGGTGGTCCTGGCGACCCTGGGCGAGGAGCCGCTCGACCCGATCTCCGACGAACCGGACGAGGCGCTGCTCCACGACTTGCCGGACGACGCCCCGCTGACGATCGTGCTTGACCCGCCCGACGTGCAGTCCTGGCTGCGCACCCTCACCGACCTGCGGTTGACGCTGGCCGAGCGTCTCGACATCGGGCCGGACGGCCGGCCGCAGCGAGAGGACGAGGACGCCCCGTTCCTGCGGGACGTCTACGAATGGTTCGGCATGGTGCAGGAGTCCCTGGTCTACGCCATCGACGTCTGAGCCGAGCGACGTCTGAGCCGAGCGACGTCGGACCGGGGCGCGGCACCGAAGCGCCTAACCGACCACGGGAACGGCCAGCAGCGCCGCACGGGCGCGGCGCGGGCCCTCGCCGTCGGCGAGGGAGGCCCGCAGCCGGTCCAGGCGCAGCCTGGCCGCGCCGTCGAGCGCGAGCAGGGCCTCGGCCGCCACTCGCAACTCGTCGGCCGTCACAGCGTTCGGGTCGAGGGACAGCCCGAAACCGGCCCTCTCCAGGGCGGCTGCACCGGTGAACTGGTCGGTCGAGAACGGAAGCACCAGCAGCGGAACCCCGGCGGTCATCGCCTCGGTGACGCTGTTGTTGCCTCCGTGGGTGACGGTGAGTGCCGCGTGGCGGAGCAGGGTGACCTGGGGCAGGAACCCGCGCACCAGCCAGGAACCGGGGATCGGCCCGAGTTCGGCCGGGTCTGTCGCGCCGGTGGCGATGGCAACCCGCACGTCGAGCCCGCGCAGCGCCTCCGCCACCCGGGCGAGCACGTCGCCGCGCACCGAGAGGAAGCTGCCGAAGCTCACGTAGACGACCGGCCGGTCGGCGGCGGCCAGCCACCGGTCGGCCTCGTCGTCGGCGGCCTCCTCGCGCACCGCGGAGCCGAGGAAGGCGTGCGGGGGCAGCAGGGCGGTTCGCGCCGGGTCGTGCAGTTCGGCCGGGTAGTTGAGCAGGAGCACATCGCCCGCCTCCATGAAGGCGTCGCGGCTGGGCATCGCCGCCGGGTCCAGGCTGAACAGGGCCGCGTTCCACTGGGCCGTGAACGCGGCACTCACCTCGTCGCAGGCCAGGTGCAGGGCCTCCAGCGCGGCCGGGCCGGGCCGGAACGCCACCGGCCATTCCGGCGGGTAGCCGTAGACCTCGTCGCCGACCGGCAGCGCGGACGGGTGCCCGAGCACGACGTCGGCGTGACGGATGCCCGCACTCTGCAGCGCGAGCCTCGCACTGAACGCGAGGTGGTCGACGATCACCTGGTCGGGCTGCACCTCGGCGACGATCCGCTGCACCTCCCGGGCAACCTCGACCGGGTTCCAGAGCAGGTCGTTGCTGCGCGCCTCGGCCTGGAACAGGAGCGTCTCCACCATGCCGCGGCGGGTCGCGGCGAAGAACCCGCGGAGGGCGTCGTCTTCGCCGCTCGGCTGCTGCTCGGCCCGGATCGTGCCCGGGTTGGAGCCCCGGCCCAGTTGCAGGTTGACCCGTTCGAAACCGAACGCCCGCACGATGTCGGCCGTGGCCGGTCCGCTGGCCACGACGACGCGTTCACCGGCCTGCTGCCAGGCGGTGCCGAGAGTGGCCAGGGGGAAGAGGTGGGAGGCGTAGTCGGGGCTGATGATCAGCAGGGTCATGTCAGGTTCCTCATCAGGTCTGGTTCCTCATCACGTGTGGTTCCTCATCAGGAGAGGCTCATCGCCCAGGCGTTCGGCCCGTCGGTGACGGCGACCTCCCGGTAGACGGCGGCCAGGGTGGACGCCATGGCCTGGATCGTGAAACCTCGTGCCACCATCTCGCGGGCACGGTCGGCGAACTCCGGTCCGGACGGGCCGGCGGCGACCGTGAGGGCAGCGGCGATCCCGCCGGCCAGCGCGGTCGGGTTGCCGGTGTCCACGAGGAAGCCTGTCACTCCCTCCTCCACGTAGGTGGCCGGCCCCCCCGAGTGCGGCGCGACCACGGGGAGGCCGGTGGCCAGTGCTTCGAGCAGGGCGATCCCGAACTCCTCCTTCACGCTGGCGCAGACATAGACGCCGTTCGGGCCGGCCAGGCCGGGCCGGCCGGTGCGCGCGGCCGCGAGCCAGCGGGCCACGGTGTCGTTATTGCGGTGCCCGGCGAGCAGCAGTCCACGTTCGATGGCCCCGTCGAGCGGAACGGCCGCGGCCATCCGGTCCAGTTGTGCGCGCTCGTCGGCCGACGGCGTGCGAAGGTCCCCGCCGACGATGAGCAGGTTGCAGGCCGCGGACAGTGCCGGGTCCGCCGACCAGGCCTCGACGAGCGCGGCCATGCCCTTGACCCGGTGCAGCCGGCCCACCGTGACGGCGAGCGGCAGCCCGCGTCGCTCGGGCGGGAGGGCCGCCAGCAGGTCGTCGAGCTCGACGAACGCCACCGCGCCGGCCGCGTTCAGCCGATCCGGGTCAACGGCGGCGGACCCGTCGAGGGACGCCGTCGCGTCCGCGAGGGAACGCTCGATCACGGCCAGGTCGATTCCCTCCGCGATCACCGAGTGGCGTTCCGGGTGCTGCCGGATGTCGATTCCGACGAGCTCGCGCATGTCGCGCCGCAGGTCGGGCCGGGGGAAGAGCACGGTGTGCGCGGCATCCGCTGCCAGCCGCTGCACCAGCCGCACCCGGAACCAGAAGTGCTCGGCCTCGTCCACGGTGCCGAAGTTCGCGCGGGTCAGGGTGCCGGTCGCATCCAGCGAGTGGATGACGCTGTGCGGGTCGGGTGCCACCGTGAACACGATGGGGATGTCCAGTTCGCGGGCGACCGTGGAAGCGGCGAGAGTGCCGACATCGGCCATCCTCAGGTGGATCGCATCGACCGTTCCCGCTGCGCGGAGGATGCGCCGGATGCCGCGCTGGGTGGCGATCCGGCGCGGCCAGGCATCGACCGAGGCGACCGGTTCGCCAAGGAACGGGACGGTCGCGAAGGCGTGCCCGGCCAGGGTCGAGCTGACCTCGGAGAGGCAGTCCAGGGCGTCGGCGAAACCGCCCCGGGAGAGTGTGAGCACCCGTTCGACCCGCTGCTCCCTCGGAGCATCCTCGCCGCCGGACAGGAAGGCGTGCTCCCCCGGCGTCGGGCCGGCGACGAGGGCGTCGCCGAGGCGCACGAGCAGGGTCGCGATGCCGCCGTTGTCGCCGGCGCCGACCTGGCTGAGGTCACGGTCGATGTCGGCGTGCAGGAAAAGCTGGGCGATGGTGGCCCCCTGGCTCCACGGCGCGCGCGGATAGTTCGGCACGGTCAGGTCGACCAGGGCGAGCCTGGCCACCTCGGCCAGCACGTCGTCGCCCCGGGCAAGCTCGGTGACGATCGCGGTGTTGGCGTCGTTCGGGCCGAGGTCGCCGAGGGCGGCGATCGCGGCGACACGCACCTCGGTCGGCTCGGCCGGGTCGACGGCGACGCGGCGCAGCAGGCGCTCCGGGATGCGGCCGGTGACGAGGCCGATCGTCTCGACCAGACGGGACCGTGCCCCGGGTTCGACGACGCCGACCAGGGCACCCTCGAGGGCGAGCCCGACGTGCTCCGGCACCGACGACGCCCACTGTTCCAGGGTGCGCTGGGCGATCATCCCGGGGAATCCGCCGGCGACGACCATGGCCACGAGCCCGGAGATGGCGTCGAGGCGGGGCAGGCGGGCACCGAAGGCCCAGGCCGTGTGCTCGCGGATGAACAGGGTGTCATGGCCCAGCAGGGTGACCAGCACATCGTCCGCCGACTCGTCGAAGACCTGGGCGAGCGAGTGCATCGCCGCGATCGCGGTGAGCTGGTCGCCCGGGTCGACCGCGGCCTGGGCGAGCAGGCGAACGGCCCGCACGCCGCCGTCCCTGCTCGCGGCGACGGTCAGGTCGTCGGCGGCCCGGATGCCGTCCAGGATCGAACGCGTCTGGCGCATGGTGTCCAGGGTCGTATGGGTTCCCACGGGGTGTTCTCCCTGTCGTCGGGGCGGTCTGTCGTCGGGGCGGGCTGGCGTCGGATGCGGTCTGGTGCTGCCGATGATACTTCGGAACGGGAAACTCCTCGGATTGCCGGTGGGGAATCCGCTCCCGGTCGATTCAACGCTATTGGCCTGACCAGCAATCAGATATCGGCTGGGAATCAGCCGAGACTCCGCCGACGGGTTTACTTGGCGGTCACAGGGGGCAGGATGGATGCATGACACGTCGTGCACCGATCGAAGACATCAACGAGAGCAACCTGCGCGTCAAGAAGCCGAAGAAGTCCGCGGCCGGGCTCGAGGCTGTGGCGGTCGCGCTCGAGCGCGGGATTGCCCAGGCCGGCGTCACCCGCACCGCCCGCGCGCTGCTGCGGTTGAACCAGCGCGACGGCACGGACTGCCCCGGCTGTGCGTGGCCGGAGTCGCAGGGCCACCGCAAGACGGCGGAGTTCTGCGAGAACGGCGCCAAGGCCGTCGCCGAGGAGAGCACCGTGCGCACCGTGACGCCCGCTTTCTGGGCCGAGCATTCGATCGCGGAACTGGCCACGAAGACCGAGTACTGGCTCGGCAATCAGGGCCGGATCACGCATCCGGTGGTCATCCGTCCCGGTGACACGCACTACTCGCAGATCACCTGGAACGACGCGTTCGAGCTGATCGGCGAAGAGATCCGGGCGACGACGCCGGACCGCACCGTGTTCTACACCTCCGGTCGCACCGCCAACGAATCGGCGTTCCTCTACCAGTTGTTCGCCCGCTCGATCGGCACGAACAACCTGCCGGACTGCTCCAATATGTGCCACGAATCGTCGGGTTCGGCATTGAACCCCACGATCGGCATCGGAAAGGGCACCGTCTCCCTGGACGACATCCATAACGCCCAGCTGATCCTCGTCGTCGGCCAGAACCCCGGCACCAACCACCCACGGATGCTGTCCGCCCTCAAGGAATGCAAGGACAACGGCGGCAGGATCGTCGCCGTCAACCCGCTGCCGGAGGCGGGGCTGTTCAACTTCAAGGACCCCCAGTCGGTGTCGGGCCTGATCGGCGACGGCACCGCCCTCGCCGACGAATACCTGCAGATCAAGGTCGGCGGCGACCTGGCCCTGTTCCAGGCGCTCGGCCACCTGCTGCTCGAGGAGGAGGAGCGCGTGCCCGGCTCCGTCGTCGATCACGCGTTCGTCGAAGCCAACACCGCGGGCCTGGACGAGTACCGGGCAGCCCGCAAGGTGATCGACTGGGACGAGACCGAGAAGGCGACGGGGCTGTCCCGGCTGCAGATCGCCACGGTCGCCCGCCTCCTGGTCGACTCGAAGGCCACCATCATCTGCTGGGCGCTCGGCCTCACCCAGCAGCCCCACTCGGTGAACACGCTCAAGGAGATCATCAACCTGCTCCTGCTGCAGGGCAACTTCGGCAAGCCCGGCGCGGGCGCCTGCCCGGTGCGCGGACACTCCAATGTGCAGGGCGACCGCACGATGGGCATCTGGGAGAAGCCGAAGGAGTCGATGCTGGCCGCGCTGGATGCTGAGTTCGGCATCCAGTCCCCGCGGGCGCACGGTCTTGACTCCGTCGACACGGTCGAGGCCTTCGAGAACGACGACATCGACGTGTTCGTCTCCATGGGCGGCAATTTCGCCCTTGCCTGCTCCGACACCGAGGCCCTCGAGGCCGCGATGCAGCGGGTCGGCCTGACCGTGCACGTGTCGACCAAGCCCAACCGGTCGCACATCATGCACGGCAAGACCTCGCTGATCCTGCCGACGCTCGGCCGCACGGACACCGATGACAAGCATCCCGGCGGCCGCCAGGTGCTCTCGGTCGAAGACTCGATGTCGGTGGTGCGCACCACGCAGGGGCGCCTCGACCCGGTCTCCGAGCACCTGCTCGCCGAGCCGGTCATCGTGGCCCGGATGGCCAGCGCCACCCTCGGCGATGACCACGTGATCGATTGGAAGGCCATGGCCGAGGACTACGACGTCATCCGTGACCGCATCTCCCGGGTGATCCCGGGCTTCTCCGATTTCAACAGGCGGCTCAAGACGAAGAACGGTTTCGTGCTGCCCAATCCTCCGCGCGACACCCGCAGCTTCGCCACCGACATCGGCCGGGCCCGGTTCACGGTCAGCCCGCTCGAGTACCTGACCCCGCCGCCCGGGCACCTGATCCTGCAGACCATCCGCAGCCACGACCAGTACAACACCACCTTCTACGGCCTGGACGACCGCTACCGCGGCATCTCGGGCGGCCGCCGGGTCATCCTGATCCACGAGGACGACCTCACCGAGCTGGGGTTCACGGACCGCGACCTGGTCGACGTGATCAGCACATTCCGGGGCGAGGAACGCCGGGCGAACGAGTTCCGCCTGGTGGTCTACCCGACCCCGCGAGGCTGCGCGGCGGCCTACTTCCCCGAGGCGAACGCCCTGATGCACCGGGAGCTCGTGGCCCGGGAGTCGAACACCCCCGGCTACAAGGCGATGGCCGTGCGGTTCATCGCGCACGAGCCGGCCGGCGTGCCGCAGCTGAGCTGAGGTGTCGCCGATGACCGAGCAACGCCCCTGGACCGGCCACGTCTTCATCGCGACGAGCGTCGACGGCTACATCGCCCGGCCGGACGGAAGCCTCGACTGGCTCACCGACCGGCCGGGACCCACCGGCGACGGCGGCTACACCGAGTTCACGGCCACGATCGACCACCTGCTGATGGGCCGCGGAACCTATGAAACAGTGGCGGCATTCGATCCATGGCCGTACACCCGGATGAAGGTGATCGTGCTCAGCAGCACCCTCGACGCGCTCGACGACCGGGTCACGGTGGTGCGCAACCTCCCCGAGGCGATCGCCGCCCTCACCGCCGCGGGTGCCGACCGCGTATACATCGACGGCGGCCGGGTCATCCAGTCCTGCCTCGCGGCGGGCCTCATCGACGACCTCGTGATCACTCGGGTGCCCGTGCTGCTGGGCGAGGGCATTTCGTTGTTCGGAGCGCTTCCGGCGGATGTCCAGCTCGAGACCCTGGGAGTCGCGCCGATCGGCGGCGGCATGGTCCAGGAACGTTACACCGTCGTGCGCTGAGCCTCGGCCCGGGCGCCCTCGACGATCCGCTCGGCCCCGGCGTAGATCACCATCGAGTTGCCGCGGAGGAATCCGATGAGCGTCATGCCCACCTCGGCCGCGAACTCGGCCGCCAGCGACGACGGCGCCGAGACTGCGGCAAGCACCGGGATGCCGGCCATCATCGCCTTCTGGGCCAGTTCGAAGCTGGCCCGGCTCGACACCATCAGCACCGTGCCGGTCAACGGGAGCAGGTTCTCCTTCAACGCCCAGCCGATCACCTTGTCCACCGCGTTGTGCCGGCCGACGTCTTCGCGCAGCACGAGCATCTCTCCGGTGACGCCGTCGAACAGCGCGGCGGCGTGGAGTCCGCCGGTCTTCTCGAACACGGCCTGCCGGGTGCGCAACCGGTCGGGGAACGAGGCGAGCAGTTCCGCGTCGACCCGCACCGGGTCATCCATTACCGGGAAGGAGGATTTGGTGCGCACGGCATCGATGCTCGCCTTGCCGCAGAGGCCGCAGGAGCTGGTGGTGAGGAACGTCCGTTCCAGGCTCGGGTCGGGGGGCCTGACCCCGGGCGCGAGGGAGACGTCGAGCACGTTGTAGGTGTTGAGGCCCTCGTCGGTGGCGCCGGCGCAGTACCGGGCGGTGACGAAGTGCTCGCCCCGGGTGATGACACCCTCCGAGACGAGGAAGCCGGCCGCCAGGTCGTAGTCGTTGCCCGGGGTGCGCATGGTCACGGCCAGGGAACGGCCGTTCACCCGGATCTCCAGCGGCTCCTCGACGGCGAGCACGTCTTCGCGGGTGGTGGGCGGGTGCCCGACGGTCAGGCGGACGACCTTGCGTCTTGCGGTGATCCTGCTCATCAGTCGTTGCCCCTTCTTCGTCGTGCCGCCGGTCGATTCCTAGCCACCGATGTAGGACATCTCGATCTTCTTCTTGCCGGCGGCCCGAAGCTGAATCGTCTTCGCGCTGCGCAGCTGCGAGTACCGGTCGGTGCGTTCCCGCCAGATCTGCGCCATCACGGTGGCGAGCTGTTCGTCGGTGCAGCCGCCGCGCATCAGGGCGCGCAGGTCGTGCCCCTCGGTCGCGAACAGGCAGGTGAACAGCTTGCCGTCGGTGGAGACCCTCGCCCGGGAACAGGACTGGCAGAACGACTGGGTGACGCTGGAGATGACGCCGATCTCGCCGCTCCCGTCGCGGTACCGCCAGCGCCTCGAGGTCTCGCCGTCGTAGTTCGGGGCCACCTCGTCCAGGGGCAGCTCGGCGTTGATCAGGTCGATCACCTCGCGGGAGGGCACCACGGCGCCCATCTCCCAGCCGTTGCTCGAGCCCACGTCCATGAACTCGATGAACCGGAGGATGTACGGCGTGCCCTGGAAGTGCCGGGCCATGGCCACGATGTCGTGCTCGTTCTGGCCGCGCTTGACCACCATGTTGATCTTGATCGGGCCGAGCCCGGCCTCGTGGGCGACGTCGATCCCGTGCAGGATCTTCGCGACCGGGAAGTTCACGTCGTTCATCGCTCGGAAGGTGGCGTCGTCGAGCGAATCGAGCGACACGGTGACCCGGGTGAGCCCGGCATCCTTCAGCGCCTGCGCCTTCACGGCGAGCGCCGATCCGTTCGTGGTCAGCGCGATGTCGATGGGCCGGCCGTCGGGGGTGCGGAGGGCGGCGAGCATGGCGACGAGTTCCTCGAGGCCCTTGCGGAGCAGCGGCTCACCGCCGGTGAGGCGGATCTTCTCCACTCCGTGGGCGACACTGATCCTGGCCAGCCGGGTCATCTCCTCGAAGGAGAGCAGCTCGTCGCGTTCCATGAAGGCGAAGTCCTTGCCGAAGACCTCCTTCGGCATGCAGTAGACGCAACGGAAGTTGCAGCGGTCGGTGACGGAGATGCGCAGGTCGTGCAGCGGCCGGTTCATCGTGTCGGTGACCAGGCCGGTGGGCGGGGTGGTCACCTCGGGGAGGTCCGCCAGGGAGCGATAGAACCTGGGGACGGGGTCCTGGAGTTCGGCGCCGGTCATGTCTCCACACTAATCGCGGCGGCTGGGAAGGATAGGCCGCGGCAGCCAGGAAAGGGCGTGGGTCGAACCTGCCTGTCCTGGCAGGCTCGACCCACGCCAGACGGCGCCGCCTACTTCACGTAGCCGTTCGGGTTGAGGACATACTTCGTGGCCGCGCCGGCGTCGAATTCGGCATACCCGCGCGGGGCATCCTCGAGCGTGATCGCCCGGGCGTTGACCGCCTTCGCGATCTGCACCTTGTCGTGCAGGATCGCCATCATCAGCTGCCGGTTGTACTTCATCACCGGGCACTGCCCCGTGGTGAACGACAGCGACTTGGCCCAGCCGAGTCCCAGCCGGAGCGACAGGGCGCCGATCTTCGCCGCGTCGTCGACCCCGCCCGGGTCACCGGTGACGTACAGCCCGGGGATGCCCATGGCACCACCGGCGGCCGTGACCGTCATCAGCGAGTTCAGCACCGTCGCCGGCCGTTCCTCGCCCGCGCTCTGGCCGTGGCCGCGCGCCTCGAAACCGACCGCATCCACGCCGGCGTCAACCTCGGGAACCCCGAGAATCTGCTCGATCTGATCCTGCGGCTCACCCTTGCGAAGGTCAATCGTCTCGCAGCCGAAGCTGCGGGCCTGGGCCAGCCGCTCCTCGTTGAGGTCACCGACGATGACGACGGCGGCACCCAGCAGGTGGGCGGATGCCGCGGCAGCGAGGCCGACCGGCCCTGCCCCGGCGACATAGACCGTCGACCCCGTTCCGACGCCCGCACTCACCGCTCCGTGGTAGCCGGTGGGGAAGATGTCGGAGAGCATGGTCAGGTCCATGATCTTCTCCAGCGCCTGGTCGCGGTCCGGGAACTTCAGCAGGTTCCAGTCCGCGTACGGCACGAGCACGTACTCGGCCTGTCCGCCGACCCAGCCGCCCATGTCGACGTAGCCGTAGGCGCTGCCCGGGCGGTCGGGGTTGACGTTGAGGCAGATCCCGGTCTTGCGCTCCTTGCAGTTCCGACATCGCCCGCAGGAGATGTTGAACGGCACCGAGACGATGTCCCCGACCTTGATGAACTCGACGTCGGGCCCGGCCTCGACCACCTCACCGGTGATCTCGTGCCCGAGGACGAGGTCCATCGGTGCGGTCGTGCGGCCGCGCACCATGTGCTGGTCCGAGCCGCAGATGTTGGTGGTGACCGTGCGGAGGATGACGCCGTGCGGAACCTTCCTGCCGACGTTCGCCGGGTTCACGCCCGGCCCGTCCTTCAGTTCGAAGCCCGGATAGTCGATGTCGATGACCTCGACGTGACCCGGGCTCTTGTAGGCAACTGCTCTGTTCCCCGTCATGAAAGTACCTTCCTAGTTCCTTGTCGATTTACCTCGAAACGCGGCCTCTTCGGCCACGCGAGACTGCATGGACTCTCTAGTTGGTGCCCTTCCACTCGACTACAAAGAGCCTGAGAATTCAAGGTGATTCCCGAATCCGGATCTCATCCCCCGTATCTGCGCCTAGCGTTGGGGCATGGCCCTTTCCCCTCTCGTCGAGCCCGTCGCGCAGCTCAGCGCCGCCGAATCCGCTCGCACCGCCCGGCAACGCCGTCTCCCCCAGTTGAACGAGCTCGGCCAGCGCCGCCTCGCCAACGCGAGGGTGCTCGTGCTCGGCGCCGGGGGTCTCGGCTCCCCCGCCCTGGTCTACCTGGCCGCCGCGGGGGTCGGCACCATCGGCATCGTCGACAGCGACGACGTGGAGCCCAGCAACCTGCAGCGGCAGATCGTGCACGGGACGCAGGACATCGGCCGGCCGAAGGTGGTCAGCGCGGCGGAGTCGATCGCGGCGATCGCGCCGGAGGCGACCGTGGTGCAGCACGCCGAACGGCTCACCGCGGACAACGCGGAGGCGATCATCGGCGGCTACGACGTGGTCATCGACGGCACCGACAACTTCCCGACCCGGTTCCTGGTCAACGACGTCTGCGCCGCGCTCGGACTGCCGCTGGTCTGGGCGTCCGTGCTGCGCTTCGACGCCCAGTTGTCGGTGTTCTGGGCCACACCCCCGAAGGGCAGCGGCCTGGTCGGGGTGCACCTGCGCGACCTGTTCCCCAACCCTCCCGCCGACGGCGAGGTGCCCAACTGCGCCGAGGCCGGAGTGCTCGGCGCCCTCTGCGGCCAGGTCGGCTCGCTGATGGCCACCGAGGCGATCAAACTCATCGCCGGGATCGGCACCCCTCTGATCGGGCGCATCCTGGTGATCGACGCCCTCTCAGGGCGTTTCAGCGAGGTTCCACTGATCGGCACCGGCGTCGCAGCAGCCGACCCCCGGCCGGCCCCGGCCACCCCGGAGCCGGTCCCGGACTGGCTGCTGCTCACCGCGACCGAGCTCGCCGCCCGCCTGGCCGGGCGGGACGCGGGCGGCGCCCCGTTCCTCGTCGTCGACGTGCGGGAACCCGACGAGCACGCCGAGAGCGCGGTGCCCGGCGCCGTGCTGCTGCCCCTGGGGCGTCTCCTCACCGCGGAAGGCCGCACGACCCTGCCGACGGACGTGCCGCTCGTGCTGCACTGCCACCAGGGCTCGCGCGCCGAGGCCGCGGCGCTCGCCCTGCACCGGGCCGGTTTCACCGGGCTGTCCCTGCTCGCCGGCGGGATCGTCGCCTGGGACGCCGCGGTGGCCGCCGGCGACGCGCCCGGCGAGGGCAGCAAGTGGGCCGCGGCCGACGACCGCCCGGCCGGGAGCTGACCGGTGCCCGACAACGGGACGATACACGGCAACGGTAAAGCGCACGGTCACCGGAAGGCGCACGGGCACGATGACCGCCACGCGGCGGATGCCTGCGCCGCCCCGGTCGACGCCGAGACCGTGGCCGAGCACCTGGCCGCCGTTCTCGCGGTGGCCACCCCGCTGGCACCGGAGTTGGCCTCGCTCGACGCGGCGCGCGGGCTGGTGCTGGCCGAGGACATCCGGAGTGCGACAGCAACGCCCCCGTTCGACAATTCGGCCATGGACGGGTACGCCGTGCGCCGGGACGACCTGCTGGACGCCTCAGAGGACAACCCGGTCACCCTGCAGGTGATCGCCGACCTCGCCGCCGGCACGAGCGAGAACCCGGTCCTGGAACCGGGCCAGGCCGCCCGGATCATGACCGGCGCGCCGCTGCCCGACGGCGCTGACGCCGTGGTGCCGATCGAAGACACCGACCGGGGCGGTCTCTACTTCGCCACCGTGCTGCGCGCGCCCGAGCCGGCTGCGCACATCCGTCGCACCGGTGAGGACGCCCAGGCAGGCGACACCGTGCTCACCGCCGGTTCGGTGCTCTGGCCGACCCGGATCGCCGCCGCCGCCAGCGCCGGGCGATCATCGCTGCTCGCGCATCCGGCCCCGCGGGTCGCCGTGATCTCGACCGGCAGCGAGCTGGTCACCCCGGGCGATCTGCCCCGGCGCGGCCAGATCCCCGACTCGAACTCCTACCTCCTCGCCGCCGCTGTGGCCGAGGCCGGGGCTGTGCCGATCCGGATCGGGGCGGTGCCCGACGACGAGAACACCCTCCGCGACCTGCTGGCCACCCTCGCCGACACCGTCGATGCCATCGTGCTCTCCGGCGGGGTCAGCGTGGGAGCCTACGACGTGGTCAAGGCCGTGCTCGCTCCGCTGCCCAGCATGACGTTCGGCCCGGTCAGGATGCAGCCGGGCAAGCCGCAGGGATTCGGCCGCTGGCCGGCCGGCGACGACGGAGCCCCCGGACCGGTCATCTTCGCGCTCCCCGGCAACCCGGTCAGCGCCTACGTGTCGTTCGAGGTGTTCGTGCGGCCGGCCCTGCGCCGGCTGGCCGGCCACACCGAATTGCACCGGCCCACGATCACCGCCTCCGCCGCCACCGGCTGGAACTCGCCGCCGGGGCGCGCGCAGTACATGCCGGTGACCGTCGAGCGCACGGGCCCGGACTCCCGGGTGCGCCCCGCGGCGGCCGGGGGCTCCGGCTCCCACCTGGTGGCCGGTCTCGGCCAGGCCACCGGGCTCGCCCTCGTTCCGGAGGACGTGACCCGGATTGACGAGGGTGACCTCCTGACTGTCATGCTGTTGCTGTGCCCACAACTCCCGTGACCCCGCAGCCCTTCACCCACCTCGACTCGGCCGGCCAGGCCCGGATGGTGGACGTCACCGACAAGCAGCCCACCGTGCGCAGCGCCACCGCGGCCGGGTTCGTGCGCTGCGGCCCGAAGGTCGTCGCCGCGCTCCGCGACGGCAGCACCCCAAAGGGTGACGTGCTCGCGGTGGCCCGGATCGCCGGCATCCAGGGCGCCAAGAAATGCGCCGACCTGCTCCCTCTCGCCCACGTCATCGGCGTGCACGGCGCCGCCGTCGACCTCGCGATCGAGGACGAGGGAGTGCGGGTGATCGCCACCGTGCGCACCGCCGACCGCACCGGCGTGGAGATGGAAGCGCTGACCGCGGTCTCCATCGCCGCGCTGGCCGTCGTCGACATGGTCAAGGGCCTGGACAAGTCGGTGCTGATCGAGAACGTGCGCCTGATCACCAAGACCGGCGGCAAGTCGGGCGACTGGCATCGCAGCGACGGCTGACCGTGCCGAACCCCGCCCCGCAGTCAGAGAACGCCGCGCCGGCCGTCGACTTGATCGTGCTCGCCGGCGGCCGCGGCAGCCGGCTCGGCGGCACGTTCAAGCCGGCCGTCGAGGTGGCCGGCCGCAGCCTGCTCGCCCGGGTGCTGGACGCCCGCGCGCTCGCCCGCCGCGTCGTCGTCGTCGGGCCGGATGCCGCGCGCGACGCTGCGGGCCCGCAGCCGGTGCCACTGATCTGGGCGCTTGAGGATCCGCCGTTCGGCGGGCCGGTCGCCGGCATCGTCGCCGGGCTCGCCGCGCTCGACCTGGCCGCGCTGAACCAGGCCACGCCCGACCAGGCCACGCCCGACCAGGCCGCGCCCGACCAGACAACGCCCGACCGGGCCGCCGAGGGGAATCCGGGCCCGGCCGGCAGCCCCTGGCTGCTCGTGCTCGCCTGCGACCTGCCCTGGGCGACGGATGCCGCTCGGCTGCTGGTCGCGGCGGTCGCCGACAAGGCGCCCGGTTCGCCGCAACCCGACGGGTTCCACCTCGTCGACGCGGACGGCCGGGAACAGTGGCTCGCCGGGATCTACCGTGCCGAGGCGCTCCGGCAGAGCGTGCGGCGGCTCGGCGGCGAAGCGCGGGGCGCGAGCGTGCGACAGTTGCTCTCCGGGTTCTCGCTGCGCGGCATCCGTGACCCAGGTCAGGCCGGGCGTGACGTGGACACGTGGCAGGATGTTCGGGAGAGCACCGCGCTCCTGAACCCGTCGCGGAGCAACCCACCGAGGAGTTTCATCCCATGAGCACGCAGCCACCGCTTCCGCCGGAAGCCCTCGACGACTGGCTGGCCGCTCTCGCCGCCGCCCTCGACCTCGACCCGGCCGACATTCCCGTCGGCCTGCTGCTCGACCTGGCCCGTGATGTGGCCCACGGTGTGGCCCGGCCGGCGGCACCGTTGAGCACCTTCCTGGTCGGGCTCGCCGCCGCCCGGAACGGCGGCACCGCCGCGGACATCGAACGCGCCGCCGCCCTGGCGAGCGGGCTGGCCCTGGCCTGGGGCGAAGACCACCCTCAGGACGGTCGCTGATGGCCACCGTGCGGTTCTTCGCCGGCGCCGCCGAGGCCGCCGCCTGCGACGGCGCCGCGATCGACGCCGGCACGATCGGCGAACTGCGCAACCTGCTCGGCACGCAGTTCGGGGCCGAGTTCACCCGCATCCTCGGACTCTGCTCACTCCTGGTCAACGGGACCCGGGCGACGGATGACGCGGTCACCCTCTCTGCGACCGACACCGTCGACGTGCTTCCGCCCTTCGCCGGCGGCTGACGCTCGGGCGGCGGCCGCCAATCGGGCCGAGCGCGAAGTGCCGATTTTTCACGGTGTTCCCTCGTTGTCACGAGCCGCGTGCACGGTCAGGGTGGTAGGACGCGGGCCGCACAGGCGCCCGACCGCACACCCAGGCCAAGGAAGCACATGTCAGCCGCCTCTTCCGCACTCGTCGCCTCGAAGCTCAACCCGGACCTGTCCAACTGGGATCCGGAGCATGAAGAAACCTGGGATTCCCGGCTCGCCTGGCGCACCCTCTGGATCACCACCTTCAGCCTCACCCTGAGCTTCGCCACCTGGTACCTGGTCAGCGCGATCGCACCTCGCCTCAATGACATCGGCTACACGCTCGCCCCGGGACAGCTGTACTGGCTTGTCGCCATCCCCGGACTGGCTGGCGGGCTCCTGCGCCTGGTGTTCATGTTCCTCCCGCCGATCATGGGCACGCGCGCGCTCGTGGCCATGTCGTCGGCGCTGCTCGTGCTGCCCATGCTCGGCTGGACCCTCGCCGCCCGCGACACCACGACGCCCTACTGGGTGCTGCTCGCCCTGGCGTTCGCCGCCGGGATCGGCGGTGGCACCTTCTCTGGATTCATGGCGTCCACAAGCTACTTCTTCCCCAAGCGCCTCACCGGCACCGCGCTCGGCCTGCAGGCCGGTCTCGGAAACTTCGGGATCGGACTCATGCAGCTGATTCTGCCGTGGGTGGTCGGCTTCGGACTGCTCGGCACCGCCGCACTCACTCCGCAGAGCAGCGCGGACGGCGACCTGGTCTGGCTGCACAACGGCGGCCTGGTGCTCATCCCCTGGGCGCTGCTCGCGGTCGTCCTGGCTGCGGTCTTCCTGCGTCGGGTTCCCGTCACGGCCAATTTCCGTGAACAGATGGACATCTTCACGATCAAGCACACCTGGATCATGACGGCCATCTACCTGATGAGCTTCGGCGCCTACAGTGGGCTCGCCGCCCAGATGGGCCTGATCATCCTCAACGTCTACGGTGACTTCCCGAACGCCCCGAACCCCCTCGCGTTCGCGTTCATCGGCCCGATCGTCGGCGCCCTCGTCCGTGCCGCCAGCGGCCCGCTCTGCGACAAATGGGGCGGCGCCATCTTCACCTTCGTCGGCGGGGCGGGCATGGTCGTCGGAACGGCGGTCACGGCCTTCTTCCTGAACCCGACGAGCGTCGACCAGTTCTGGGGCTTCCTCGCCGGAATGATCACCATCTTCTTCTTCGCGGGCCTGGCGAACGCCGGCACCTTCAAGCAGATGCCGATGATCTTCCCCAAGCGTCAGGCCGGCGGCGCCATCGCCTGGACCTCCGCGATCGCGGCCTTCGGTCCCTTCATCGTGGGCATCTCGCTCACCATGATCAGCCCCACCGCCTTCTTCATCGCCGTCACCGTGTTCAGCGTGTTCTGCACCTGGCTCGCCTGGCACTACTACGCTCGCCCGGGGGCGCCGTTCCCCGGCTGACCTTCGCCTCGGCCCGAGCTCCACAGATCCCTCTCACTCAGGACGTCCGCCCGCCGAGAACCAGGCCGCTCCCGCGCATAACTCCTGCAATTCGGGTCGAGGTCCACCGACATCCCGGCAATTCAGGGGTGCGGTGGTCCGCCGCCCGATCAAATTGCAGGAGTTATGCACGGAGCCGGCTGCAGGTCAGCCCTCGCCGGAGCCGGGTGCGACGCTGTCCGACCAGACGGCGGCGGCGCCGCTGTGACCGATTCGGATTGCCTGGATCGTGGTTCCCGTGGAGGCGACCAGCGCGGCCGCTATCAGGGCGACGGCGATCCAGCGCGGCGAACGGCTCTCCTTGCGTTCCTGGTAGGTCCACCAGAGCAGCACCGCGGCGACCACGACGAGGCCGATCACCCAGGGCAGCAGACCCTCGGCGAGATCGGCGTGGGTCTCCACCAGCCGTGTTTCCGCGACCCGCTCCTCGAGGCTCTGGCCCGACTCGGTGGACAGCGGAACGAGCACAACGGCCGCCAGCGCCAGGCCGAGCGGCAGAAAGCGGGCCCACCGGCGGAATCGCGGCCACAGCGCTGCGAGAACGATCACGACGGCGGCGGTGGGGACGACGACCTCGGTCGCGTGCACGATCAGCGGATGCGTCGGCAGGCCGAAAAATGTGTCCAGCATTGAGACTCCTTGGAAGGTCCGGGCTGACACCGTCCGGCGCCGCCCACGACACTCATGCTAGGCAGCCTCGCCCCCATGGTCCACGAAGGACAGGCTCTGCTAACCGCGAACGACCGGGAAACGGGAGGCTGCTGGCCCGCCCCGCACCGGCGAGCGGACCGTCACCGGCGGGTGCCCTGGCGCTCCCGCCCGGTCCCCGGCAGCTCGCTCTTCTCCCAGCCGCGGCGCGGCCTGCGGGAGCCCGATCCCCGGTGCTGGTCGCGGGAGCGGTAGACGATGTACGGCCGCACGAAGTACGCCAGCGGCGCGGAGAACACGTGCACCAGCCGGGTGAACGGCCACAGCATGAACAGCAGGGTCGCGCTCAGCACGTGCAACTGGAAGAAGAACGGCACGTCGCTCATCAGCGAGGGATCCGGCTGCGCCGAGAGCAGCCCGCGCACCCACGGCGAGATCGTGCCCCGGTAGTCGTAGCCGGCGCCCAGCACCTGGTAGAGCACGGTCGCGGTCGTGCCGAACAGCAGCGTGGCCCCGAGCAGCAGGTACATGATCTTGTCCATCACCGTGGTGGCCAGCAGCACTCGCGAGTTCAGCCGGCGGCGGTAGATCAGGATGGCCAGGCCGGCCAGGGTCAGCGCCGCCGCCACACTGCCGAGCCAGGTGGCGCCGAGGTGGTAGATCTGCTCGGTGACGCCGAAGAACTCCAGCCACTCCTTCGGCACGAGCAGGCCGACGACGTGTCCGCCGAGCACCATCAGGATGCCGTAGTGGAACATCGGCGATCCCCAGCGGAGCAGCCGGTTCTCGTAGGTCTGGCTCGACCGGGAGGTCCAGCCGAACTGGTCGTGCCGGTAGCGGAAGATGTGGCCGACGACGAAGACCGCCATGGCCGCATACGGGAACGCCACCCAGAGCAGGAAGTCGATCGGATTCATACCCTGAGTTCCTCACTGGAGGCGCCGGACGGCGAGAACGGTTTGAGATTGCCGAGGAAGGTCATGCCGACCGTCTCGGTCGGCGGCCCCTCGTTGACGAGGGTGAGGTAGCGCTGGCGCGTTTCCTCGTCGATCGTCGGGAGCGACAGGGACACCGCCTCCACCACGTGGGCGTACGGGCTCCCGACCGCCTCGAGCGCCGAGCGGAGCACCTCGATGCCGTCCCGGTGCGCGGCGAGCAGCTCCTGGGCGATCGGCGACTCGCTGCGCGCGGAGAACTCCAGCACCATCGGCAGGTAGTCGGGCAGTTCGTCCGCCGCGACCTCCCAGCCGGCCGCGCGGTAGGCCTCGATGAACCGAACGAGGGCCATCCCCCGGCGCCGGGTGTCACCGGCGGCGTAGTAGCTGAGGTACGGGCAGCACTTGCGCTTGAGGTCGAAGGTGGCCGTGTAGTGGATTTCCAGTTCCTGCTGGCCCATCGCATCCGTCGCAACCAGGAACGCCTCGAAGGCGTGCCGGATCGGGTCGGGCAGCAGCCTCACCGAGTCGGCGACGGTCGCGAACCGCGCGCGGCGCGACACGGTCGGGTAGTCGAGCAGAATGGATGCCGCCATGTGCGCCATCCGGCCGTCCTCCGCGGACAGTCCGATCGCAGCCACCGTGCGCTTCGGGAGCTTCGGGAGCCTCATGCGGGGCTCCCGGTGGCCCCGGCGGGCGGAACGATCGGCGGGAACATGCCCTCCGGCACGCCGCCACCGGTCCAGTTGAGCAGGTTCACCCGGCCGGGAGTGGTCGGCTTCGTGCGTTCGCCGCCCTTGCCGACCATCTCGTTGTAGTTGTCGACTGTTCCGTTCAGGGGCATCCCCGGGGTCTTCCCGTACGGTCCCGCTGCCGTGGCGGCGGTGGGGCCACCCATGCCGGGGCCGCCTTCGGTGTCGAGCGAGCAGGCGAGTTCCTCGAGATCCCTGGCCGTTTCGACGTGCGCCTTCGGGATGACGTAGCGGTCCTCGTACTTCGCGATGGCGAGCAGCCGGTACATCGCCTCGATTTCGGTGCCGGTCATGCCGACGGCCGCCGGAATCGACTCGTCGCGGTCGCGGCCGAGGTTGATGTCGCGCATGTAGGAGCGCATCGCGGCGAGCTTTCGAAGCGACGACTCCACTGGCACCACATCGCCGGCCGAGAACAGCCCCGCGAGGTATTCGACCGGGATGCGGAGCTTGTCGATCGCGGCGAAGAGGGTGCGGGCGTCCTCGCCGTCGTTGTTCGTGGTGGAGATCACGTCGACGACCGGCGACAGCGGCGGGATGTACCAGACCATCGGCATCGTGCGGTATTCCGGATGCAGCGGCAGGGCCACCTTGTACTCGGAGATGAGCTTGTAGATGGGGCTGTTCTGGGCTGCGAGGATCCAGTCGTCCTCCATCCCCTCAGCCTTCGCCGCGGCGATGACCTCCGGGTCGAACGGATCGAGGAACACTCCGCGCTGAGCCTCGAGCAGATCCTGATCGTTCTCGATGCTGGCCGCCGCGAGGACCGCGTCGGCGTCGTAGAGCATCAGGCCGAGGTAGCGCAGTCGGCCGACGCAGGTCTCAGAGCAGATGGTGGGTTTGCCCTGCTCGATCAGCGGGTAGCAGAGCGTGCACTTCTCGGCCTTGCCGGTCTTGTGGTTGAAGTAGACCTTCTTGTACGGGCAGGCGGAGACGCACATCCGCCAGCCGCGGCAGCCGTCCTCGTCGACGAGCACGATGCCGTCTTCCTCGCGCTTGTACATGGCGCCGGAGGGGCATGCCGCGACGCAGGCGGGGTTCAGGCAGTGCTCGCAGATGCGCGGCAGGTAGAACATGAAGGTGTTCTCGAACTCCATCTTCACGTGCTCGCTCATGGTGGCGAGGATGGGGTCATCGGCCGCGGTCTCCTGCGAGCCACCCAGGTTGTCGTCCCAGTTGCCCGACCACTTGATGTCCATGTTCTTGCCGGTGAGCAGCGACTTGGGGCGCGCCACGGGGCTCTGGGTGCTGAGCGGCGCCTTGGTGAGCATGTCGTAGTCGTAGGTCCACGGCTCGTAGTAGTCGTCGATCACGGGCAGGTCCGGGTTGTTGAAGATGGTGGCCAGGCGCTTCAACCGGCCGCCGGAGCGCAGCTTCAGCCGGCCGCGCTTGTTGCGAATCCAGCCGCCCTTCCACTTCTCCTGGTCCTCGTAGCGACGCGGGTAGCCGACGCCCGGCTTGGTCTCCACGTTGTTGAACCAGACGTATTCGACGCCGGTGCGGTTGGTCCAGACCTGCTTGCAGGTCACCGAGCAGGTGTGGCAGCCGATGCACTTGTCGAGATTCATGATCATCGACATTTGAGCCATTACGCGCATTTAGTACTCAACCTCCTGGCTGCGTCGACGGATCACGGTGACCTCGTCGCGTTGGTTCCCGGTCGGGCCGAGGTAGTTGAAGGCGAAGGACAGCTGGGCGTAGCCGCCGATCAGGTGGCTCGGCTTGAGCAGGATCCGGGTGAGCGAGTTGTTCGTGCCGCCGCGCATCCCGCTCGTCTCGGCGATCGGCACGTTGATCGTGCGGTCCTTGGCGTGGTACATGTACACGGTGCCCTCCGGCATCCGGTGCGAGACGATCGCCCGGGCGACGACGACGCCGTTGCGGTTGTAGGACTCGATCCACTCGTTGTCGCGCACGCCGATCTTGTCGGCGTCGAGCGGGGACATCCAGATGGTGGGGCCGCCGCGGGAGAGCGAGAGCATCATCAGGTTGTCCTGGTACTCGGAATGGATCGACCACTTCGAGTGCGGGGTGAGGTAGCGCACGGCGAC
This sequence comes from Cryobacterium sp. HLT2-28, assembly GCF_004402495.1. Classification (GTDB taxonomy): domain Bacteria; phylum Actinomycetota; class Actinomycetes; order Actinomycetales; family Microbacteriaceae; genus Cryobacterium; species Cryobacterium mannosilyticum. Next base: position 136,825 of record NZ_SOFH01000020.1, read on the forward strand.
CTCGGCGCGGCCCTTCGAGCCGGCGGCGCCGGTGGCGGCGGTCGAGCCGACGATCGAGTCGTCGAACAGGCGGTGCATGTCCAGCGGCGGCCGGAAGATCGGCAGCTGCTCGCCCAATTCGATCATCCAGTCGTGGTCGAGGTAGAAGTGTTGCCGCCCGGTGAGGGTGTGCCAGGGCTTGAGGTGTTCCACGTTGATCGTGAACGCGCTGTAGCGGCGCCCGCCGTGCTCGCTGCCCGACCACTCCGGGGAGGTGAGCACCGGGACCGGCGCGCCCTGAACATCCGGGTAGGAGAAGCGGCGGCCCTCGTTGTCACTGGCCAGGTGCGCCAGCTTCATCCCGGTGCGCTCCTCCAGCCGGCGGAAGCCCTGGGTGCCGAGCCGGCCGTTGGTCGTGCCGGAGAGGGCGAGCACCATCTCGCAGGCCTGGATCGCGGTCTTCAGCTGGGGCCGCCCCGCGGTCGGGCCGCCCTCGACGAGGCCGTTCTTCCGGCCCAGGTACTCCACCTCCACGTCGGGGTTGAACTTGACGCCCTTGGTGACCATGCCGAGCTTCTCGGTCAGCGGGCCGAGCGCGCCGAGCCGGTCGAAGAAGGCCGGGTAGTCCCGTTCCACCACGACGAGCTTCGGCATCGTGATGCCGGGGATGAGCGGCTGGTCGTATTCGACGGCGCCGTGCGGGGTGGCCATCGCGTCGGGGGTGTCGTGCAGCAGTGGCACCGCCACGATGTCCTTCCGCACACCGAGGTGCTCGACCGAGTACTCGGAGATCTTCTGCGCGAGGATGTGGAAGATGTCGAAGTCGGTCTTCGCCTGCCACGGCGGCGTGATTGCCGGGTTGAAGGAGTGGATGAACGGATGCATGTCCGTCGTCGAGAGGTCGTTCTTCTCGTACCAGGTGGCCGGCGGCAGCACGACATCGCTGAAGATGGTGGTCGACGTCATCCGGAAGTCGCTGGTGACCATCAGGTCGAGTTTGCCCTCGGGCGCGGTCTCGTGCCATTTCATCGTCTTCGGCCGCTTCTCGGGCGGGGACTCCGGCGCCCGCACCGCACTGTCCGTGCCGAGCAGGTGCTTGAGGAAGTATTCGTTGCCCTTACCGGAGGAGCCGATCACGTTGGCCCGCCACACGACGAGCACCCGCGGGAAGTTCTCCGGGGCGTCCGGGTCTTCGACCGAGTACGCCAGGCTGCCGTCGCCGAGCGACTCGACCACGTATTGGGCGGGGTCGACCCCGGCCGTCTCCGCCTCGTCGACGAGGTCGAGCGAGTTGCGGTTGAAGGTGGGGTAGCCGGGCATCCAGCCGCGCTTGGTCGATTCGACCAGGCAGTCCGCCGTCGTACGACCGGCGAAGGTTCCCGCGCCGAGCGGGCTGGCGAGGGTGTCGGCGGAGAGACCGTCGTAGCGCCACTGGTCGGTGGCCAGGTAGAAGAAGCCGGTGCCGATCATCTGGCGGGGCGGCCGCACCCAGTCCAGGCCGAACGCGTACTGCCCGTAGCCGGTGAGCGGGCGCACTTTCTCCTGGCCGACGTAATGGGCCCAGCCGCCGCCGTTCACACCCTGGCAGCCGGTCATCGTGGTGAGGGCGAGGAAGGCCCGGTAGATGGTGTCGGAGTGGAACCAGTGGTTGGTGCCCGCGCCCATCAGGATCATCGAACGCCCGCCGGAGTCTTCGGCGTTCTGGGCGAATTCCCGGCCGATCCGTTCGGCGGCCTGCATCGGCACCGAGGTGATGCCCTCCTGCCAGGCCGGGGTGCCCGGCGAGGAGGCGTCGTCGTAACCGGTCGGCCATTCCCCGGGCAGGCCGGGCCGGCCGACGCCGTACTGGGCCAGGAGCAGGTCGAACACGGTGGTGACCAGCTGGCCGGCCACCATCCGCACGGGGACGCCGCGACGGATGACGCCCGCTCCTCCTGCGTGCTGCTCACCGACCTCGTCGGTGCCCGGCGCCAGATCGAACCGGGGCAGGTCGATGGCGACGGAGGCCTGGTCATAGTCCGGCGCGTCGGCGATGGACAGGAGCGGGTCCACGCCCTCCAGGTCGAGGTTCCACTTGCCGACGTCGGTTTCGGAGAAGCGGTGTCCGATCGACCCGTTCGGCACGACCACCCGGCCATCCTGGTCGAGCAACACGGGTTTGAACGCGGCGCTGGCTACGGTCGATGCGGTGGCGGGCAGGGCATCCGCGGTCATGAACTTGCCGGGCACGTACGCGTCGCCACGCCGGGTGAGACTGATCAGGTAGGCGGAGTCGCTGTAGCGCTTCATGTAGTCCACGAAGCGGGGGGTGCGCCGGTCGACGAGAAACTCGGTGAGCACGACGTGGCCCATTGCCAGGGCGAGTGCGCCGTCGGTTCCGGGGTGCACCGCGAGCCACTCGTCGGCGAACTTGGAATTGTCGGCGTAGTCGGGCGAGACGGTGATGACCTTCTGGCCGCGATAGCGGGCCTCGACCATGAAGTGCGCGTCGGGGGTTCGGGTGACCGGCACATTGGAGCCCCACATGATCAGGTAGGACGAGTTCCACCAGTCGGCGGACTCCGGAACGTCGGTCTGGTCGCCGAACACCTGCGGACTGGCGACAGGCAGGTCGGCGTACCAGTCGTAGAAGGAGAGCATGGTGCCGCCGAGCATCGAGATGAACCGGTTGCCCACCCCCTGCGACACGATCGACATGGCCGGGATGGGCGAGAAGCCGGCGATCCGGTCGGGGCCGTAGGCCTTGATGGTGTGCACGTGGGCTGCGGCGACGATCTCGGCCGCCTCGTCCCAGCTCGCCCGGACCAGGCCGCCCTTGCCACGGGCGCTCTTGTAGGCGCGGGCGCTCTCCGGATTGCCGGTTACCTCGGCCCAGGCGAGCACGGGGTCGCCGGTCTTCGCCTTGGCGGCCCGGTAGAGGTCGAGCAGCACACCGCGCACATAGGGGTACTTCACCCGGGTCGGGGAATACGTGTACCAGCTGAAGGCCGCGCCGCGCGGGCATCCCCTCGGCTCGTACTCCGGAGAGTCAGGGCCGACACTCGGGTAGTCGGTCTGCTGGGTCTCCCAGGTGATGATGCCGTCTTTGACGTACACCTTCCAGGAGCAGGAGCCGGTGCAGTTCACCCCGTGGGTGGACCGTACCTCCTTGTCGTGGGTCCAGCGGTCTCGGTAGAAGCTGTCGGCGTCGCGGCCGCCCTCCAGGAACAGGGAGCGCAGGTCGGGCGAGGTCTCACCCCGGCGGAGGAACCGGCCGAGGTTCAGGATCGTGTCGGTGAGGGGCCCGTCGGTGCCGGGTTTGCCGGCCGGCTTGCCGCGGGCGGGCTTCGAGAAGGCGGAGGTCTGAGCTGGTTTCACGACGTACCCCTTGCTGTGCCGGGCGTCGCCGCAGTCAGCGACAACCTCGCATCCGAGTCTCACGGACGCGATCGGGGGCTACAAGCCGAAAACACCGTGATAAATGTTCGCGGCTTCCCGTTCGGGTGCACGCTCGGGTTCACGTTCGGGTTCGGTGCCCGGACCCGGCTCGGCGCGATGCAGGTCGAGTGTGCACAGGTTCGCTTCGACCAGCGGATGCAGCGCCTCGGCAGCGAGCGGACCCTCCGCCTGTTCGAGCAGGCCCTTGATCAGGCCGAAGTGCACCCGGCACACCTCCGGGTGCGCCTTGACCATCTCGCTGTACGGGCAGTCGTGCAGGTGCACGTGATCGCCGTCGGGGTCGAGGGTCGCGTCGAACCCGGTCTGGTCGAGGTGGTCGTCGAGGGCGTCGAGCTGCCGCTGCAACGGCGAGTGCAGGATGGCCTGGAGGGGCAGCATCCGCCGCACCAGGTCGCCGCGGCGTTCGGCGGCGTCGGCCTTCGCCTCACGGATGCAGCCCGCCTGGTGGTCGGCGCCGCCGGCGGCGCTGTAGAGCATCCGCGGGCGGCCCTTCGTCTCGGTGATTTCCGGCTCGCTGGTGACGAAACCATCGCCGATCAGGCGTTGCAGGTGTTCCCGGGTGGTGTTGTGGTGCAGCCCGGTTGCCTCGGCGAGGTCACCGACGGTCATCGTGCCGCGCTGCTGGAGGAAGTGCAGCAGCTGGATCCTGCTGAACGAGGCGAGCGTGCGGTAGCTCGACGGCGGGCGAAACGTCATTGGTCAATCATTCAACGTGGCCGGCCGAAAGGGAAGCGTCCGGCGGTTCGGGCTCGAGGCGGGCCAGGCAAATGCCGGGGCGGGCGAACGGTTCGAGGGTGACCCGGCCGAACGGCGCGTCGAGGCGCTCGAGTGCGCCCTGGATCAGGCCGCGGTGCACCGAACAGACGATGTCGGCCTGGCTGCGCGCCACGTCGATGAACGGACAGCGGTGCAATTCGATGACGACGGGGGCGTCGTCTGCGAGTGATGCCGTCCCGGTGGGCGCGCCGTGGTCCGGCCCGCCGAGCACAGGCGAGAAGCCGACCTCGTCCAGGATCGCGACCACGCGTGCGAGCGCGTCGGCCCGACCGCCGGACGGGGCGGCCGCGTCGGCGGGGGCCGTCGTGTCGGCCTCGTTGCGGGCGGTGGCGAGCCGACGTCCCCAGCGACTGCCGGCGAGCGCGGCCGCGTCGGCACCGCTCAGTGCGGCCGACCGATCACCCGTCACCTGAGCACCCGTCGCACCGGCGGCCATGCCCTCGGCGAGGATGCCCGCCAGCACACGATAGGAGTCCTCGGGGGCGTCTTCCGGCGATGGTGCGGCGCGGAAAAGAAGTCGCGGCCGGCCAGGCTTGCCCAGCGCCTCCGCGGCTCCCGTGGCGAACCCGGCCTCGGTCAGCCGGTCGAGGTGGGAACGCACCGTGTTCGGATGCAGCCCCACCCGGGCGGCGATGGCATCAGCGGTGAGCGGCTCGCTGCTCGCCCTCAGCACCTCGAGCACGGCGACCCGGCTGATCCCGGACAGCACGGCATGACTGCGGGGATCGATGACGTCGGTGGGCATGGAATTAGTTTTCCCTATAACTATGGTAAAAACAAATAAGGGCCGTAAACCGCCCCGGGCACAGACCTGTCAGGAGACCCCGACGTTGCTCGAAACCACCCATTCTCCTCCGCACGCAGCACCGTCGGCCGTTGTGGCCGGCCCAGAGCAGAGGACATCCGTGACCGTGTCACCAGCAAAACGCCCGATCCGACTCATGCACCACGACGCCGGCGAACGACCCTTCATCGTCATCTGGGAGGTCACCCGTGCCTGCCAGCTCGTCTGCACGCATTGCCGGGCAGACGCCATCCGCAGCCGTAACCCGTTCGAGCTGAGCACCGAACAGGGCTACAGACTGCTCGAGGACCTAGCCTCGTTCGGCACGCCGCGGCCGCTGGTCGTGCTGACCGGCGGCGACCCGTTCGAACGGCCCGACCTGCCCGAACTGGTCGCCCACGGCGCGTCCCTCGGCCTGAGCATGGCCCTCTCCCCCTCCGTCACTCCGCGCCTCACCCGGGAGGTGCTGGTCGAACTCCACGACGCCGGCGCCAAGGCGGTCTCGCTCTCGCTCGACGGCGCATCCGCTGCCACCCACGATGCGTTCCGGGGCGTCACCGGCGTTTTCGACGACACCATGGTCGCGGCCAGGATGGTGCGAGAGGTGGGCTACCGACTGCAGATCAACACGACCGTGACCCGCGACACCGTGCATGAGTTGCCGGGCATCCTGAAGACAGTGCTCGAGCTGGGCACCACCCTGTGGAGCGTGTTCTTCCTGGTGCCCACGGGCCGCGGCAAGCTTCTCAACGCCCTGACCGCGGGCGAGGAGGAGGAAGTGCTGCACTGGTTGCACGACGTCTCCGAGCTGGTCGCGATCAAGACGACTGAGGCGCCGCACTACCGGCGCATCGCCCTGCAGCGTGCCGGCGTCGTCGACCTCGACTCGGCGTTCCCGGTCGGTCCGCTGCGCGCCGACCTGCGGGAGGCCACGGCGTGTCTGCTCACCGGCGATGAGCCCCGGCGACGGATGCCCCGGCCCCCGATCGACGTGAACTCCGGTCGTGGGTTCGCCTTCGTGGACCATGTCGGGCTCGTCTATCCGAGCGGGTTCCTGCCCGTCTCGGTGGGCTCCGTGCACGAGCGACCCTTCCCGGAGATCTATCGGGAGGCGCAGCTACTCCAGGAGCTGCGTTCTCCCGATCTATTCGGCGGCCGGTGCGGTCACTGCGAATTCCGCACCGTCTGCGGCGGCTCCCGGTCGCACGCCTACGCGGTCACCGGGGATCCCCTCGCCGAGGACCCCAGCTGCGGCTACCAGCCCGTTGCCGGCCTCGTCCCCGCGACGGTCCAGGACCGGGCGGTTTCCCCCTCCCCTTAGTCAAATTCGACGGACATTTTCCCGTTTCCAGCCCGAAACCGGGCCATGCAGCAACAGAATGCGAAAATCTCCGTCGAATTCGACGGGCAGGACGACTCACTCGAGGTGGTAGTTGCCCTTCACCCAGCGCAGGGCGCCGATGATGCCGACGCAGACGCCCACTCCCCCGACCATCATGCCGAGGAAGAGCCAGACGAACAGCGGTTCGAGGCCGCCGATGAGTTGGTCGGCGTCGACGATGGTGCCACCCAGGAAGCCGGCGATGGGGCCGAAGATGCCCACGAAGGCTCCGATGAGCATCCAGCGGATGCACCGGGTGCGGTCTGCAGACGCAGCGGGCGCGCTTTCCCTGCGCGGGCCGTTCCGGGCCGAGGTGTCAGTCATGGGTCTTCACATCCGTTTTCTGGCCGGTGGCGTTCTGGTCGGTGGCGTTCTGGTCGGCGCCGGGCCCTTGCCTGGAGGCACCCTGTTGGTCGAGCCATTGCGGGACCTTGTTCAAGAACGGGCCGATGATGTCCATCGGCAGCGGGAAGACCACGGTGGAGTTGTGGTCGGCGCCGAGTTCGAGCAGGGTCTGCAGGTAGCGGAGCTGGAGCGAGGCCGGGTTGCGGCTGAGGATCTCCGCGGCCTGGCCGAGCTCCTCCGACGCCTGGAGCTCCCCGTGCGCGTTGATGATCTTGGCCCGGCGTTCGCGCTCGGCCTCGGCCTCACGCGCCATGGCCCGCTGCATGGCCTGGGGGATCTCGACGTCCTTGATCTCGACGACCTTGACCTGAACCCCCCAGGGTTCGGTCTGGGCGTTGATGCTGCGGGCGAGGTCCTCGTTCAGGTCGGCCCGGTGCGCCAGGAGCGTGTCCAGGTCTGCACGGCCGACCACGGAGCGCAGAGTGGTCTGCGACATCTGCGAGGTGGCGACGGCGTGGTTCTCGACCGCCATCACCGACCGGACCGGATCGGTGACCTGGAACAGCACCACCGCATTGACCCTGGCCGGCACGTTGTCCTTGGTTATGACATCCTGTGGCGGGATCGTCAGCGTGACGATCCGGAGGTCGACCCGCACGATCTTGTCGATTCCGGGGAAGATCATCTGCAGGCCGGGTTCCAGCACGGGCCGCAGGCGGCCCAGGCGGAAGCTGACTCCGCGTTCATACTCCTGCAGGATCTTGACGGATGCGAGCAGCCAGACGGCCACGAGAACCACGAGGAGGATCAGCACGATCAGCCAGGCCGTCATGGGTTGACCCGTCGGGTCCAGCCGTCGCCGGGTGACGTGCCGCCCGGGTCGGCTTCCTTCTCGAGTTCGGCCCATCGGGCCGAGAATGAGGCGCGCACGGTGTTTCCTTTCGTCGGGCCTGGGGCGGAATCGACTTCCGGCGCCGGCCGGGAGCTCGCATAGGGTTCGATCTGCACCGGCCGGGGTCCGGTCTTTCGGATGCTGCCGTAGCCGCCCTGCCGGGCGAGCTCGGCCGCCGCCGTGACCGCGCGGGCCGCGACGCTCTCGTCGAGGCCCTCGGACTTGAGATGGTCGGGGAAGCGCGCGGGGGCGCGGCGCAGGTGAGACCAGAGCGGCCAGCTTCCCGCGGCGATTGCCGCCGATGCCGATCCGAGCACCGCGAGCTCCAGGATGCTTCGGCCCTGGAGCATGACGGCTAGCGGCCACACGAACCCGAGCACCACCACGGCGCAGGCGATGCCGCGGTGGAAACGCTCCGCTTCCGAACTGGGCCAGGAGTCGATGTTGCGCACGACCTCCCGGCCGGAGTGGCCGGTGGTGCAGTTGTGCTTCACCGGGCACGGGTTGCAGACCGTGGGCGACGCGCGGTAGCGGGTCACCCGGTTGTCGGGGTCGAAGGAGATCGGCCACAGCCACTGGTCCTCCGAACACGTCCACGCGTCGTGGTCTTCGTGGTAGCTGAACCCGCCGGAGCGCGCGTTGCTCGTGCTGGTCGCCGTGCGCCGGGCGAGGATGTCCAGCACGTGGGCGATGAGCAGCAGGAACCCGCCGTAGGCCAGCGCGAACCAGACTTCAGGATCGATCGGGCCCATCATGCGCCTCCGATCCTGCCGGTCCCGTCGCCCTCGTCCGTGGCGCGCGGCCGGTAGCCCGTCCCGTAGCCGGTATCCGGCGCCGGGTCGTCGGCGCCGAATGCGGGTACCGGCTGCGCCTCGACGAACAATGCCTCCATCGGCACGTCCTGGGTCGTTCCCTTGATCCGGTAGCGCACACCGAGCCACGCGATCCAGACGAACGGGACCACGCCGCCGAAGATGAAGACCAGGTCTCCGGGCATCCGCAGCCATTCGAGTACGGTGTTGCCCGTGCCCGTGATGAAGTTCATGCTGCGGGCCTCGAAATAGCCGTCGCTGACGGAGTGCCACAGTTGCAGCACGCCGAGCGGCAGCAGGGTGGCGAAGGTCATCCAGGCGAGCCCGATGTTGAGCGACCAGAACGAGATCTTCGCCAGCCTGTCCGGCCACCGGTCGGCGGGAATCAGATAGCGCAAGGCGAACAGCGACAGGCCGACCCCCATCATTCCGTAGACGCCCATCATGGAGGCGTGGGCGTGGTTCGCCGTGAGCGCCGTGCCGATCTCGTAGTAGGAGACGATCGGCAGGTTGATCAGGAAGCCGAACACGCCGGCGCCGAGGAAGTTCCAGAAGCCGACGGCCACCAGGAACATGACCGACCACCGGTGCGGGAACGGGGCGGAGCTGCGCGATTGCTGCCTGGCCCCCAACTGGAGGAAGCTCCAGGCCTCGACCGTCAGGAAGGTCAGCGGGATGACCTCCAGGGCGGAGAAGAACGCGCCGAGCGCCATGTGCTCGACGGGCGTGCCGGAGAAGTACAGGTGGTGCATGGTGCCGAGGATTCCGCCGGCGGAATACAAGATCACGTCGAGCAGGATGATCTGCATCGCGATCTTGCGGTGCACCACCCCGAGCATGACGAAGATGTAGGCCACCATCACGGTGGTGAACAGTTCGAGGAAGTCCTCCACCCAGAGGTGCACGACCCAGAAGCGCCAGAACTCGGCGACGCTCAGGGTGACCTCGGTGCCGGCGAGCATGCCGACGGCGTAGAAGGCCGGGATGGCGAGACCGGAGTAGAAGAACAACCACGGCAAGTTGAAGCGGTGTTCGCTCTTCAGCCGGGCGCGGATGCCCCGGTAGATGATCGCGATCCAGAGAAAGAGTCCCACGGTGAGCAGACCCTGCCAGAACTTCGGCAGGTCGATGTACTCCCACTGCATGCCCCAGAACGGCGAGTCCTTTCCGGCCTGGAATCCGAAGATGCTCAGGGCCTCGCCGGTCAGCGACCCGGCAACGACGAGAGCCAGGGCGCCGAGCAGCGCGTAGGCGAGCCAGTGCTGCCGCTTCGGTTCGTGGCCCGAGATGTACGGGGCCAGGAAGATACCGGCGGCGAGGAACGAGGCGGCGGTCCAGAGCAGCGAGAGCTGGACGTGCCAGGTGCGGGCGAGGTTGATCGGCAGCAGCTGGGCCAGGTCCAGCCCGAAGAAGCCCTCCAGGTCGACCCGGTAGTGCTCAACGGCGGCGCCGAGGAACGCCTGCGCGAGGAACATCAGCGCGACCACGAGGAAGAACCAGGCGGTCGCAGACTGGGCCGGCGTCACCTTGACCGTCCCCGGCTGGCGGAATGAGAGCGGCGGGGTTTCCTCGCCGTGCTGCCAGCCCATTCTCTTGCTCCAGCGCCCGTAGAGGGCGAAGAGGGCGCCGAGGGCGACCATCAGGGAAATCAGGGACAGCCCGCTCCAGACGATGATGTCGGCCGTCGGGCCGTTGTCGACGAGGGGCTCGGCCGGCCAGTTGTTGGTGTAGGAGTAGTCGTGCCCCGGTCGGTCGGCGGAGGCACCCCAGGAGGTCCACGCGATGAACGCGGTCAGGTTGTGGATGTCCGCAGGGTCGGTGATCACACTCGGCAGCAGGCCGTTCTTCGTGGTCGGCGTGCCGAAGAAGTCCGCGTAGTGCTGCTGCACCGCGTCGAATGCCTTGACCTGCAGGTCGGTGAAGACCAGGTTTCCCGTCGCCGGGTCGTAGCGGTTGGTGCGCATCATCTCGACGAGCGCGCCATGAGGGTCCTGGATGCCGGATTCGGTAAGGGCGTCCAGCACGAAGGTTGCGGAGCGGCGAAGGTAATCGGCCGTGTAATCGGGCCCGAGATAGCCACCGTGCCCGACGATGGAACCGTATTCCTGCAGGCCGCGTGCCACGAAGGTCTGCTGGCCCGCAGTGATCTCGGCGCCGCTGAAGACGACCGCGCCCTGCTCGTCGACGACCTGCTTCGGCTGGGGCATCGAATCGGTATAGGTCATCGCCGCCAGGAACCCCATCACGGCGAAGCCGAAGATCATCACCAGGGCGACGCCCTGCAACCACCCCTTGGAAACCATCAACTCCGAACGCAGGTTCTGTGCACTGGATTTCAATCGGACCACGGTGGGCCCCTTTCCCTGTTGCGTGGTTCAAGGGCACCATGGCTGCCTATACGGCGCGGCCGGGTTTCCTCCCCCGGATGGGTCACACGGGGTGGTTGAAAGCTACCACGATTTAGAAAGTATGATTGTAATTTCTAATACCGAACGCGGCCGCCCGGAACATTTATACCGGAATCTAAACTCCCGGTCCGCGCAATTTTCCGAATTGAAAATCACTCGCCAGTGTCTGCGGTCCGAAAGTTTTATGCGCGGGTGCGACACGCCGTATCTGTGGTTCTCTCAGTAAATTCAGGGCAAGGTCACGGCAGCACGGAGAAGACGCCGCGCGCGCCTCTCTCGGCGTCGGACATGATGTGGCTGACGAAGGGGTAGTGGCCGGCCTCCGGGAAGGTGAGCTCGACGAATCCGCCCTGCGCGACGCCGAGGTCGAGCACTTGGGAACCGCCCGTGCCGGTGCTGCCGCCGTCGCGCAGGAGATAGTCGCCCTCGGCGAAAACGGTGTCGAACTGTCCGCCCACGACGTGGAACGAGCTTCCAACATTGGGACCGGCGTCGAGCACCCAGACGCGCACTTTCTCGCCGACCCTGGCCGTGAGGGGCCGGGACGCGTACTGGTTGGCGTAGCCGTTGAAGACCACGAGGTCGGGGTTCTGGGTCACCACCCGGTCAGCGTCGGCCTCCCTGCCCTGCGCGCCGAGGTAGAACTCCGACTGCACCAGCACGTATTCCGCGTCGACCGCGGAAAGGCCGGGCGGGTCGATGATCACGGCACCGAACATGCCGTTGGCGATGTGCACCGACATGGGCATGGTGGAGCAGTGGTAGAGCCAGATGCCCGAGCGGGTGGCGGTGAACCGGTAGGCCAGGCTCTCCCCCGGCTGGATGCTGCGCATCGGCCGATCAGGAGCGAGCGCGCCGGCGTGGAAATCGATCGAGTGGCCCATCGTGCCGTCGTTGACGAACGTGATGTCGAACACGTCCCCGACCCGGCCGTGCAGGGTCGGCCCCGGAGCTGTGCCGTTGTAGGTCCACAGCGTCTGGCGAACCCCCGGCGAGACCTCGGTCTCCACGTTCTTCACCGTCAGAGTGAGGGTGTGCACCGTGCCGGCGGGCGCCGGCGACAGGGCTGCGTCCCGGGCGGCGAACGAGGCAGCAGGCGCCTTCATCAGGTCAAGGTCCCCGGCCGCCGACGGTGCGCTGGGCGCGGAGTGGCCCAACGCCCCCTGGCCCGTCGATGCCGCCGCGTCTGCCGAGTCCGCTGCGGGGGCGCCGACCGCCACGATGTCCAGCACCATCCCGAGGAGCTTGTGCCCGGCGATCGAACACCAGCCGGCGATGTCCGCGCCGACGACGCCGACATCGACGGTCGTGGCGGCTCCAGGGGCTACCGAGCCAGACACGACCCCATTTTCGAGGACGAGGTTGTGCACCATGTCGTCCTCGTTGCTCAGGTTGACCACCAGGGTGTCACCGACGGGGACCGTGACGGAGTCCGGGGTGAACCGGGTGTTCTTCATCACCACGTCGACGGTTGTCGTGTGCCCGGTCGCCGGCACGGATGCCGCTGCACCGGCGAGGCCGACAGCCGCCGGGTCGAGGGCCACCCCGCCCGTGACCGCGAGGAGCAGGGCAGCGGTCGCGGCGAGGACAGCCCCGGTGCGTCGCGGGGGTGGTGTCGCGGCCGGGGCAGGCCGGCCGGGGACAGGAGGGACGGCATCCGCCCGCAGTCGCCGGTTCACTTTCATGGCACGGGTCATCAGCACGAGGAAGGAGGCGAGGGTGCCGACCACGAGGAGGGAGAGGGCGACCTTGACCAGGCTGGCAACCGGGAGCAGATAGACGACGAGGCCAAGGTTGACCACGATGACTCGGAACAGCCCGCCTCGGTCGAGTTCGCGGGCGGTGGCCTTCGCGACTCGCGGCCCACCGCCGAGCACGACGGGCAGCAGATAACTGAGGGCACCGAGCAGGATCTGGGCGGCGAAGCCGACCGCGAAGACGGGGACGAGTTGCTCGAGCCGGTCCGCCGCGCCGACCCAGTCGGGTGCGATCGCGACGAAGAGGCCGAAACCGAGCACGCACAGGGCGAACCAGGCCAGGGCTGCGCCGAGGCTCCAACCGGCGAAGGTCACCGCCGGGGAAGCGCGCCCGAGGCGCACGACCTCGATCAGGACCAGGCCGAGGCCGACGAGGTAGACGGCGACGCCGAGCGCGGTGACCAGGCGCAGGTCGGCCAGGCAACCGGCCACGAGCAGGGTGAGCCCGGCGATGAACAGGGTCAGGGTTCCGCGAGCCGCCGCGCGAGTGGTCTGCACCCGGGCGTGCAGCACGGTCGGCCAGAGCAGGGCGACCGTGCCGACCACGGTCAGTCCGACCCAGCCGAGCAGGTTCAGGCCGATGTGCGCGATGAAGAGCCGTTCGAAGGGTTCGCCGTCGATGTCGGTACGGGCCATCAGCACTCCCGCCGTCACCCCGAGCGCCAGCGCGACGCCGGCGGCCATGTAGTAGTGCACGAGCGGTGCGAACCGGGCCGGCAGTGCCCCCCGCGACTGGGCCAGCAGGATCGCCGCGTGGGCGAGTGCGTTGCCGCCGACCAGGATGCCGCCGGCCAGCACCACCGGCCACCATTCGCCGACGATGCCCGTGATCACCAGGATCGCCCCGATGGTGTGCGCCGCGAGCCTGGCGCCGAGTGAGGTGCGCCCGCCGATGGCCTGGCGCCGGAGCAGGGTGTCGGCGAAGTGCTGGCTCCAGATCAGGATGGCGCTGCTGACGGCACCGAGCAGCAGCAGATGCACCATCAGCCAGGGAGCCACGGGAAGGAAACGGTGGATGAGCACGGCGACGAGGGTGAGGAAAAGCCAGGCCGGAACGAGGACGCCGGTGAGAATGTGCCACAGCCTGCGGCTCATCGGGATGCTCCCCGCAGCACCGACACCACGGCGACGAGCACGAAGGAGAGCACGGCAACGATGTTGAACACGCCGCCCCACTCCACCAGCCCGGGCAGGCCGCGGGCATCGCCGATGATGCGGACCAGGAGTGACGCGTGCAGCAACGCCGCCGGGGCGTACATCACCGCGCGATAGGGAAGCGGCCGGCGCAGCACCGCGGGCAGGATCGTCGGGGCGTGCGCCATGATCATCGACATCACGAAACCGAGGAACACCGCATGCAGCACGGCGTCGTAGGCCGGTCCCGAGAAGGTCGGGCCAAGAATGAGCCAGCAGCCACCGGCGACGACCAGCCAGCCATAACCGGCCAGCAGACAGGCGGCCATGTACCGGGGCAGTCCGCGCGAACGGATGAGCCGGGTCGCCACGTCGTGCCGGAGCAGCCAGGCGACGAGGCCCAGCGTTCCGATCCCGAGCAGCGGGTAACCGATCGGGTGCCAGAACAGGGCGATCACGGCGCCGGCCACCAGCGCGAGGGACAGCCCGAGCAGCCGGGTCTCGGCGCGTTCATCGACCGAGGGCGAGATCCGGGCCAGTTCGAGCCGCTCCCCCGCGATGGTGAGCACGAGGTAGAGCGTCATCGCCGGGACCAGGTGCGGAACGGCCACCCCGGCCAGCCAGAGCACGGCGGCCATCAGGCCGAGCATCGCGCCGAGGGCCTGAACCGCGGTGGAGGTGGACGGCGCCCGGCGCCAGATCACCCCGTAGATCGGCAGCAGCGCGACCGAGCCGGCGACGAAGCAGAGTTGGCCGACCGGAAGCGGCAGCGGCGAGAGCAGGGCCAGCCCGCCGACGCCGAGCAGGACCGGGGCCAGGAAGGCCCATCTCTTCCGCACGGCGACGGCCCGCTCGAGCACCACGACCGTTCCGACGAAGCCGAAGACCATCAGCGGGCCGTGCACATCGGCCAGGCGCGCGCTCATGATCGGCGCGGACAGGCCGAGCAGCAGCAGGGCGCCGTCGAGCCCGGCCAGCAGGGCGATCCCGCCGGCCAGCAGCAGGGCCAGCCGGCCGATGGTGCGCCGCGGAGCGACCGCGCCTGCCCGGCGTGCGGGGCGTGCGGCATCCGTCGATGCGAGGGTGGAGCGTGTCACTGTGGTGTCGGGTCGAGAGATGTCGGCTAGGCGACGCGGGTGAAACGCACCTGCCAGGCCTCCGGCCCGCGTTCGACATAGGACACGGCGAAAGCACCCGGGCGGGCCGTCTCCAGCTGCGCGATCAGCGGCAGCGGGTCGTGCGGGGCAATCAGGTCGAGCGCGAAACCGACCTGGATCGCCTCGAGCGCACCGAAGATGGCCGCGTGGCGCACCGCGTGCGGAATCGTGCGGCCGTCGAGCACGATCGTCTCGGCGTCATCGTGGCCGCACTGGCAGTCATGCCCCGGTGCGGCGGCGGCTTCCGGGTGTCCAGGGCGCAGGTCGCTCAGGGTGATCGGTTCGGCGGTCATGATGGTCCTCCTTATCGGCGTGGCATTGCCACGACTCTATTTTAGAGGATACACGTACTTTTAATAAGTGGATGCGCCGGCAGCCCGCTCAGGCCAGTCCGACCCAGGCGTGCGAACCGTCGACCTCGTACTGCTTCTTCCAGATCGGAACCTCGGCCTTGACGGCCTCGACCAGGCGTTCGCAGGCCTCGAAGGCCACGCCGCGGTGGGCGCTCGCTGCGGCGGCGACCAGGGCGAGGTCGCCGACGTCGAGGTGGCCGATCCGGTGACTGACCGCGAGGTTCACCTGGGGGAATTCGGTGCGGAACCGGTCGGCGATCCCGGCCAGGATGCGCCCGGCATCCGGGTGCGCGCTGTAGTCGAGCCCGGTGACCTGGCCGGCCGCGTCGGGGTCATGGTCGCGCACCTGGCCGATGAAGGTGACCACGGCTCCGCACGAGCCGGTCGACACGGCGGCCACATGCGCCGGGAGGTCGAGCGGCTCACCCGTGACCTCGTTGATCCGCACTGCCGCGGGGGCCGGTTCGATCGATTGTCCTGAATCCACAGGACCAGAGTACGCCCGGGCGGGCGGAGGACGGTCGCGCCGCTACACCCGTTCGAAGATCGCGGCGAGGCCCTGGCCGCCGCCGATGCACATGGTCTCGAGCAGGTAGCGGCCGCCGGTGCGGTGCAGGTGCCGGGCGGCGGTGGCGAGGATGCGGGCACCGGTCGCGCCGACGGGGTGGCCGAGCGAGATGCCGGAGCCGTTCACGTTGGTGCGGTCCCAGTCGGCGTCGGTGAAGGCCCACTCCCGGCTGACGGCGAGCACCTGCGCGGCGAAGGCCTCGTTGAGTTCGATCAGGTCCATCTCGGCGAGGGTCAGGCCGGCGCGCTGGAGCGCCTTCCGGGTCGCCGGCACGGGGCCGATGCCCATCCGGGACGGTTCGACGCCGGCCCGGGCCCAGGTCACGAGGCGCACCAGCGGCACGAGGCCGAGCTGGGCCGCCCGCTCGGGGGTGGTCACGATGCAGGCGGCAGCCGCGTCGTTCTGGCCGCTGGCATTGCCCGCGGTCACGGTGGCGTCGGCATCCGTTTTCTGCAGGATCGGGCGCAGTGCGGTCAGGGCGGCGAGGCTGGCGTCGGCGCGGGGCGTCTCGTCGGCGGTGACGACGGTCGGGCCCTTGCGGCCTGGGACGGTGACCGGCACGATCTCGTCGGTGAAGCGGCCGTCGGCCACGGCGGCGGATGCCCGCTGCTGCGACCTGAGGGCGAGCTCGTCCTGTTCGGCGCGACCGATGGAATACTCGCGGCGCAGGTTCTCGGCGGTTTCGATCATGCCGCCGGGCACCGGGTGGTTGCGGCCGCCGGCCGTCTCGCGGCCGCGGCTGAGCGCGTCCCGCAGCAGGATCCCCGGGCCGCCGCCGACTCCGAAGCGGGAGTCGACGGTATAGAACGGGGCCTGGCTCATCGATTCGACCCCGCCGGCGATGACGAGGTCGCTGATCCCGGTCTGCACCTGCATGGCCGCGTCGAGGATGGCCTGCAGGCCGGAACCGCAGCGGCGGTCGACCTGCACCCCGCCGACGGTGACGGGTAGTCCGGCGTTGAGGGCGGCGACCCGGGCGACCGAGGCAGCCTCGGCGGTCGGGTAGCCCTGGCCGAGGATGACGTCGTCGACGACTGAACCGTCGATGCCGGTGCGGGCGAGCAGCGCCGCGATGACGGTCGCGGCGAGGTCGGCCGGGGCGACGGCCGCGAACACCCCGCCGAACCGGCCGATCGGCGTGCGCAGCGGCTCGCAGATCACGACGTCCCTCATGAGGCTGTCCCTTCGGAGAGGATCGTGCGGATGACCTTCGGTTCGGCCGGCACGAGAAGCGGCACCTCGGTGGCGGCCTGCACCTCGGCGACGGTGAGGCCGGGGGCGATCTCGCTCAGCACGAGACCCTCCGGGGTCACGTCGATCACGGCGAGGTCGGTGATGATGCGGGTGACGACCTCCCGGCCGGTCAGCGGCAGGGAGCATTCGGTGACGATCTTGAAGTCGCCGTTCTTCGCGGTGTGCTCCATCACCACGATCACGGTGTCGGCGCCGTGCACGAGGTCCATCGCGCCGCCCATCCCCTTGATCATCTTGCCCGGCACAGCCCAGTTGGCGATGTCGCCGGCCGCGGAGACCTGCATCGCGCCGAGCACGGCCACGTCGATCAGGCCGCCGCGGATCATGCCGAAACTCTGGGCGGAGTCGAAGTAGCTCGCGCCGGGGTTGACCGTGATGGTCTCCTTGCCGGCGTTGATCAGCTTGGGGTCTTCCTCGCCCTCCCACGGGTACGGGCCGACGCCGAGCACCCCGTTCTCCGAGTGCAGGATGACGTGCACCCCGTCGGGCAGGAAGTTGGGGATCAGCGTCGGCAGCCCGATCCCGAGGTTCACGTAGCTGTCGGGGGTGAGTTCCTGCGCGGCGCGGGCGGCCATCTCGTTCCGGGTCAACGGCATCTCAGTTCTCGTTCCGGTCGGTGCCGGCGGGTGCCGGGGCAGCGGATGCCGCGGCAGCCGGCCGCGGCCGGGTGGTCGTCTTCTCGATCGGCAGGTCCCTGGCCTCGTCCGGGCTCAGTTCGATGATGCGGTCGACGTAGATCCCGGCGAGGTGGATCGCGTCGGGGTCCAGCTCCCCGGGTTCGACCAGCTCGTCGACCTCGGCGATGGTGATCCGGCCGGCCATCCCGGCGACCGGGTTGAAGTTGCGGGCCGACTTCTCGAAGACGAGGTTTCCGTGCCGGTCGCCGCGGGCGGCGCGCACGAGCGCGTA
Source organism: Cryobacterium sp. HLT2-28 (assembly GCF_004402495.1). Lineage (GTDB taxonomy): Bacteria > Actinomycetota > Actinomycetes > Actinomycetales > Microbacteriaceae > Cryobacterium > Cryobacterium mannosilyticum. Next base: position 154,773 of record NZ_SOFH01000020.1, read on the forward strand.
GTCGGTGACGATGGCCTCCTCGAGCACATATTCCTTCGGACTGCCGAGCGAGGAGAAGACCCGGGTTTCCTTGGGCGGGGACTTCACGGTGACCTCGCCGCCGGGACCGTAGCGCCAGGGCAGCCCGCCCTCGGCGACCATGGTGCCGACGCCGCTGGCTGTGTAGAAGGCGGGGATGCCGCTGCCGCCGGCCCGGAGGCGTTCGGCCAGGGTGCCCTGCGGGGTCAGTTCGACCTCCAGCTCGCCTCCGAGGTAGCGGCGGGCGAAGTCCTTGTTCTCGCCGATGTAGGAGGCGATGACCCGGCTGATCCGTCCCTCCCGCAGTAACTCGCCGAGACCCCAGCCGTCGACCCCGCAGTTGTTCGAGACGACCCGGAGGTCGGCGGTGCCCTGGGCGAGCAGCGCCCGGATCAGCACGATCGGCACGCCGACCAGCCCGAAGCCGCCGACGGCGAGGGACGCCCCGTCGGGGATGTCCGCGACGGCGGCCGCGGCGGAGGAATAGCTCTTGTCCATGGAATCGTCCTTCGACTGTCGGTTCGGTCGTTCAGGGTTGGTCGGTCGGTGCCCGGGAGGCGGCATCCGGGTCGGCGGCAGGCTCGGCGTCCAGCAACTCGAAGACGTCCCTGGCCACGGCCAGCGCGGAGTTCGCGGCCGGCACCCCGGCGTAGATCGCGGTGTGCAGGATCGCCTCGCCGATCTCGGCCCGGCTGAGCCCGTTGGTCAGGGCGGCCCGCACGTGCAGGGCGAGTTCCTGCTCGTGGCCGCCGGTGACCAGGCAGGCGATGGTGAGGAAGCTGCGGGTGCGCCGGTCGAGCCCCGGTCTGGTCCAGACCTCGCCCCAGGCGTAGCGGGTGATGAAATCCTGGAAATCAGCGGTTTCCGGGGTGATCTTCGCCGTCGCGGCGTCGACGTAGGCCTCGCCGAGCACCGCCGTGCGCACGGTCATCCCGGCCCGGTGGACGTCGGCGGTGGTGCGGGCGGGCGCCTCGGCCGGTTCGCGATCGGCGAGGTGGGCCGCGAGGAGGGCTGCCACCTCGACCGGCCGCTCGAGCGAGGGAAGGTGGGCGGCGCCGTCGACCGTGGCGAGGCGGGCGCCGGGGATGCGCGCGGCCAGGTCGGCGAGCAGTGCGAGCGGGGTGACCTGGTCGAGTTCGCCGGCGACGCACAAGGTGGGCACGTGGATGCCGGCCACCCGGTCGGTGACGTCGAACCCGGCGAGCGCTTCGCAGGCGAGCGCGTAGGACTCGTCGTCGACGTCGAGCAGCCTCTCGAGGGCCGCGGAGCCGGCGGCGGGGTCGCGGTCGAGGAAGCCGGGGGCGAACCAACGGTCGGCGCTGCCCGCGATGACGGAGGGGGTGCCGCTCGCCCGGATCTGCGCGGCGCGTTCCCGCCAGCCGTCGGCGGTGCCGATCCGGGCGCCGGAGCAGATCACGGCGAGGCTGAGCAGCCGGTCGGGGTGGCGCAGCGCGAGTTCGAGCCCGACCGTGCCGCCGAGGGAGATGCCGGCGTAGTGGAATGCTCCCCCGCCGACCGAGTCGACCAGGGCGACCACGGCATCCGCCAGTTCGGTGATGGTGAACGGGTCGCGGGCGGCCGGACTGAAGCCGTGGCCGGGCAGGTCGAAGCGGAGCACCCGGAAACCCTGGGCGAGCCGCGCGGCCACCTCGTCCCAGAGCGCGGTCGTGGTGCCCAGCGAGGGGCCGAGCACGACCAGGGCGGCACCGGGATCGCCGCTGACCGGTTCGAGCGTGCAACGGATGCGGGGCTGGGTCATGGTGCGGGTGTCCTCACGGCATCGATGGAGCTGGGCGCAGCGGCCGTGCCGAGCCCGTCGGAATTCACTGCGTCGGCGGCCAGCCGGAATCGGTCGAGCACCCGGTCGATGCCGGGGCCGTCCTGGCCCGGGTCGAGGTCGAAGGCCGCCCAGACGCCGGCCCGGAGCTGCTCGTCGTGGCCGTCGGTGGAGAGCAGGCCGGACAGCACCACCCGCAGCGGACGGTTCGTACGGAAGGCCTCCGCCGAGGCCCGCTGCACGAGGGCGAAGGCCGCCGTCTTCCCGAGCGCCTCGGCCAGGAGCGTGGTGACCCGTTCGCTGCACACGAGCCCGTCGGTGATCTCGAGGTTGGCGAGCATCCGTTCGGGGTCGACGTCGAGGCGGCCCGCGAGTGCGGCGGCGCCGGCCACCGCGGAAAGGGTGAGCCGTTCGAGCCCGCGCAGCGCCGGCCATTCGGCGTGCCAGGCGCCACTGGGGCGCTGGTCCTCGGCGAGCAGGCTGCCGAACAGCGTCGCCACGAGGCCGGGAGCCTGCCGGGCCGCGGCCGTGATCAGCACGGCGGTGACCGGGTTGCGCTTGTGCGGCATGGCGGAGGATCCACCCTGGCCCTGGCCGAGGTGCTCGCCGACCTCGGCGATCTCGGTGCGGGCGAGCACCGTCACGTCGAGCGCGAAGGCGCCCACGGCCCCGGTCGCGGCGGCGAGCCCGGCGGCAAGGTCGACGACCGGGAGCCGGTTGGTGTGCCAGGCGATGGACGGCGCCGCCAGGCCGAGCCCCGACGCGAACCGCCGCAGGACCAGGTCCACGGTGTGCGCCGGATCCCCCCCGGTGCCGCGAAGGGTCGCGATCTGGTGCAGCACGGCGAGGTTGCCGACGGCGCCGCCGAGCTGCACGGGCAGCCGGGCGCGCAGCCGGTCGATGGTCTCGATCGCAGTCAGGGCCATGTCGAGCCAGCCGGCGACGACGAAGCCGAAGCTGGTCGGCGAGGCCTGCTGGCCGAGGGTGCGGCCGGCCATGGCCGTGCCGCGGTGGGCGCCGGCCAGGCCGGCGAGGGTGGCCGCGTAGTCGCCGAGCCGGGCGCTGATCTCTCCGGTCACCCGGTGGGCCACCAGCATCGCGGCGGTGTCGAGGATGTCCTGGCTGGTCGCACCGACGTGGAGGTGGTCGGAGGCGCCGGTGCGCAGGGTCTCGGCGGCGGCGGCGAGGTGCTTCACGAGCGGGATGACGGGGTTGCCGCCGCCCTGGCCCTCGGCGGCGATCGCGGCGAGGTCGAGCCGGCCGGCGTCGGCGAGGTCGTCGCAGACGGCGCCCATCCACTCAGGGGCCAGACCGGCGGCCACCAGGGCCCGGGTGAGCGCGAGTTCGGTGTCGACCATCGCCTGCAGCCAGGCGGAATCGCCGGTCAGCTCGGCCGCACGGCTGCCGTGGCCGAGCGGGTCGAGCAGTCCCACATCGACGAACCGGTCCGGCCCGGACGGATCAGGCATCGAAGTCCAGGAAGACGGTCTCCGCGTCGCCCTGCAGGTGCACGTCGAACCGGTAGGAGGCGGCGCCGCCCGGTGTGCCGTCGGCGACGGCGACCAGGGTCTGCCTGCGCTCGGCCGGCACAGCGCCGAGCACGGTGTCGCCGGCGTGCGCCGCGGCATCCTCGGGGAAGTAGGCACGGGTGAAGAGGTGGTGGATCAGGCCGCGGGCGAACACCGTCACGACGATGTACGGGGCGGCGTCACCGACCGGGCCCGGTTTCACCGTGGTGAAGGTGTAGTGCCCGGCGAGGTTGACGGCCGCCCGGCCGAATCCGGTGAAGGTGAAGCCGTCGTGGTCGAGCGCACCCCGCTCGCGGCTGAGCACGCCGTTCTCGTCGGCCTGCCAGATCTCGAGGATCGCGTCGGGGACCGGCTCGCCCGCGCCGTCCGTCACGGTGCCGTGCAGCCGGATCGCATGCGGGTGGTGGCCGGGCACGAGTTCGGGACCACGCTCGTAGGGCAGCGCGAAACCGTAGAACGGTCCGACCGTCTGGGCCGGCGTCTGGACGTATCCCGGTGCCGGCTGCTCAGTCACGGACTTATCAGTCATGGGCTTCTTCGCTCTCCATCCAGGTGGATTTGGGGCCGGTCAAAACGATATCCCAGCGGTAGCCGAGCGACCATTCCGGCACGCTCAGCTCGTGCTCGTAGCTGCCGACCAGGCGCGCGCGGGCGGCAGGGTCGGTGATCGACTGGTAGATCGGGTCGAGTGCGAAGAGCGGGTCGCCCGGGAAATACATCTGGGTGACCAGCCGCTGGGTGAACGCAGTGCCGAAGAGGGAGAAGTGGATGTGCGCCGGCCGCCAGGCGTTGAGGTGGTTGCGCCACGGGTAGGGGCCGGGCTTGATCGTGGTGAACGAGTATTCGCCGTTGTCCCCCGTGATCACGCGGCCGACGCCGGTGAAGTTCGGGTCGAGCGGGGCCGGGTGCTGGTCGCGCTTGTGCACGTAACGCCCGCCGGCATTGGCCTGCCAGATCTCGACCAGCTGGTGGCGCACCGGGCGGCCCTCGCCGTCGAGCACCCGGCCGGAGACGGTGATCCGCTCGCCGAGCGGTTCCGCGTTGTGCTGGATGGTGAGGTCGCTCTCGAGGGGGTTGACGTCGGTGTGCCCGAAGGCCGGCGAGACGCGTTCGACCTCCTCCGGGTCGACCCGCACGAGGGCGTGGGTGGGGTGGCGCAGGATGGAACTGCGGTAGGGCGGGTAGTTGCGGCGCGGGTGGAGTTCCGGCTGACCGCCGTCTGTCACCCGGGCGCGCGCCTCCGCCTCGATCGCCCGGATCTCGTCGGAGATCTCGGCCTGGGAGGCCTGCGTCGGCGCCCGATCGGCCAGGGGGTGCACGGCCGGGGCCGGGGCTGTCTCATCTGTCATGACGGTGAATCCTCTCGGGAGTCGGCTGGGCGGGCGGTCAGAACGGAAGGCCGGTGTACTGCTCGGCGAGTTCGCGCTGGGCGAGCAGCGACCCGGTGAGGTAGTCCAGTCGGCCGAGTTGGCTGCGGTAGTCGAACGCGGCCGACTGCAGGTCACCCGGGTTGCGGTGCAGCATCTCGGTCATCGACTGCGAGAACTGCTGCACCTTCCACTGGCGGCGGAGGGCCGCCTCCCCGTAGCCGGCCAGCGGTGCGTCGTCGCCGGCGTAGTGGCCGACCAGTGCGGCGCCGAGCAGCACGACGTCGGCGATGGCCGAGTTCAGTCCCTTCGCGCCGGTCGGCGGCACGATGTGGCCGGCGTCCCCGGTCAGGAACAGGTTGCCGTAGGAGAGCCGGGACGCGACGAAGCTGCGCATCGGGGTGATCGACTTGTCGGTGACGGCGCCCTCGTGCAGGGTCCAGCCGGGAACGCCGAGCCGGGTCTGCAGCTCCTCCCAGATGCGCTCGTCCGGCCACTGGTCGATCGAGTCCGCAGTGTCCACCTGCAGGTAGAGGCGGGAGACCTGCGGTGAACGCATCGAGTGCATGGCGAAGCCGTCCTCGTGCAGCGCGTAGATCAGCTCATCGGTCGAGGGTGGCACGTCGGCGAGGATGCCCAGCCAGGCGAACGGGTAGCTGCGGTCGTACAGGGTGATCGCCTTCGGGGGGATGGAAGCGCGGCACACGCCGTGGAACCCGTCGGCGCCGACGATGAAGTCGGCCGTGATCTCGTGGGCCTCGCCGTCGTGGCGGAACGTCACCCGGGGCGATGTCGACTCGACGTCGTGCACCGCGACATCCGCCGCCTCGTAGTAGATCGTCGAGCCGGCGTCGGTGTGGGCTTTGATCAGGTCTTTCACGACCTCCTGCTGCCCGTAGACCGTGACGGTGCGGCCGATCAGCGTGTTGAAGTCGATGTTGTGGCGCTCCCCCGCGAATTGCAGGTAGATGCCGTCGTGCTCGAGCCCTTCGGCGGCGAGGCGATCGCCGAGGCCGAGCCGGGTGAGGGTCTCCACCGCGCTCTGCTCCAGCACACCGGCACGGATGCGGGCCAGCACGTACTCCTGCGAGCGGTTCTCGACCACGATCGAGTCGATTCCGGCATCGCGCAGCGCCCAGCTGAGGAGAAGCCCTGCAGGGCCGGCACCGATAATGGCGACACGGGTGTTTTCTGGGGACACGGGTTTCTCCTAGCGACGATGACAGGTGATGGCCTCATCATGCGGCGTCGACCGACCTTCGGTAGCAGATGTTTTCACTCAGTGGAAGGCAATGCCCGGGCCGGCCTGCTCCGGCCGCATTCCCCGCCGGCTCCAGCGGCGCCGGATAAGAACTTTCTCATGCGCTCCTTGCCGGCTTCTCATAGGATCAGCCCAGGCTCGCGCTCAGACACCGACCCCGGCCACGACTGGCCGAGGTGCGTGCCGACCCGTGGAGGACACGACCCGTGGAGGACACAATGAGCGAGAAGACACCGACACCCGGCATCCGTCCCGCCCGGCGCCGCCGCGCGCTGTTCGCGGTCGGCGGCGGGCTGGGAATCCTGGTCGCGGCGGCTGCCGCGGCCTCGATGGTCAGCGCCCTCGCCCTGGCGGACCAGCCCGGCCGGGTCCTCGAGGTGCCGGCGGTGACCGTGGAACTCGGCACGGGGCCGGCCGCCGGCACACCAGTGGGGTCGCCGTCACCCGCAGCAACGTCCGGTCCGGCCGAGCTGCCGGGCACGCCGGGTGAGGACTCGGGTTCGTCGTCCGGCTCGGGTTCCTCCGGCTCGGGTTCGTCCTCGCCCGGGGCAGAACCGGAGCCTGAGCTCATTCCCGCCCCGGCCCCGGTCGTTGTGGACGACCACGGCGGCAGCGACGCCTCGAAGGACGACGCGGGTCACGACGGCGGCAGCGACGGCACGAGCGGTTCCAGCGGCAGCTCCGGCAATGGCAGCTCCGGCGACGGCACGTCCGGCGGCAAGGACTGACTCCCTCGCAAACCTAAGAGACCTCTCACCGATCTCTCGTGCACGCCTTATCCCGGCACCCGAGAGTACAAGGCGTATCAAGATTCCTCCAGTTCCAGCCGCCGGCCCACCCGGCGCCAACGAAAGGCCCGTTCATGTTGAAGATGACCAAGAAGCGCTCCATCGCCCTTGCCTCCCTCGGTCTCGCCGGCCTGATGTCGATCGGCATCGTCGCCGCCCAGGCCGACCCCGGTCACGGCGTCGACCCCACCACGACGCCCACGTCGAGCGTGACGGTCGACGACAACTCGGTCGACGATCCGGCCACCCACGATGACGCGGACGACAACGACACCGACGGCACAGACACCGACGGCACAGACACCGACGCCCCGAGCGATGACAGCACAGCCACGCCCGAGGTCGGCGACGATGACGCGGCGACGCACGAGGCCGGCGAAGACGCCGAGCACGAGGGCGCCGAACACGCCGCCACCCCCGCCGTCCCGGCAACCCCCGCACACCACGAAGACGGCGAAGACCACGCGGCCACTCCGGCCACCCCTGCCGTGCCGGCGACCCACGACGTGAACGACGACCAGGGCGACTCCGGACATGGCAGCGACGACTCCGGCAGCGACGACCACGGCTCTTCAGGCCACGGCAGCGACGACTAGCGAGCACTCCCCCGCAGCAGGGAAAGGGCTACCGGCTCAGCGCAGCCGGTAGCCCATTCCTCTGACCGTTTCGATCCGCTCGGCGCCGAACTTCGCCCGCAGGTACCCGACATAGACGTCGACGATGTTCGAGCCGGGGTCGAAATCGTAGCCCCAGACCCGGCTGAGGAGCTGCTCCCGGCTGAGCACCTGGTCGGGGTTGCGCAGGAACTCCTCCGCCAGCGCGAACTCCCGGGCCGAGAGGTCGACCTGGCGGCCCCCGACCTGCGCCCGCCGCGTGCGCAGATCGAGCCGAAGGCCCCCGACCGCGAGGTCAGGCTGCGTCGCGGGCGCGGCATCCGTCATGCGAAGCCGGATGCGCGCGAGCAGCTCGTCGAACCGGAACGGTTTCGCCATGTAGTCATTCGCCCCGCCCTGCAGGCTCGCCAGGGTGTCTTCGGCCGAGTCCCTCGCCGTGAGCACGATCACGGGCAGCACCGACTTCTGTTCCCGCAACCGGCGGAGCACCTCGTAGCCGTCGAGGCCCGGCAGCCCGATGTCGAGCACGAGCAGGTCGAAACCGCCGGTCAGCGCGAAGTCGAGGGCGTCGGTGCCTGTTCCCACCGTCACGGTGGTGAAGCCGGCCGCGGCCAGCCCCTTCTCCACGAAGGACGCGATGCGCAGTTCGTCTTCAGCGATCAGGATTCGGCTCACAGCGTTGTCTCCATCGGTTCGGCCCGGCCTGGTTCGGCCCGGCCTGGTTCGGCCCGGCTTGATTCTGGTGCCCCGTCGCCCGGAGGGAGCGGCAGGTCGATCGTGAAGGTGGCCCCGCGTCCCGGTGCGGAGGCGACCGAGACCGTTCCGCCGTGGGCTTCGGCGATGGCCCGCACGATCGCGAGTCCGAGGCCCGATCCGGTCGAGCCTCGCCCGGTCGCCCCTCGCCGGAACCGCTCGAAGATGTGCTCCTGCGCGTCGGCGCTGATCCCGGGCCCCTCGTCTCGCACCCAGAATCGCAGTCTCGGGTTGCCGGTCGAGTCCAGACCGGTGGCGCTCCCGATCTCGATCGTCCCGTCCGCGCTGCCGTGGCTGACGGCGTTCGCGGCGAGTTGCAGGAGAGCCTGGGTGAGTTTGCCGGCGTCGACCGGCACCACGAGGTCCGCGGTCTCGGTCGTCACCCAGCGGTGGCCGGACAGCGCGGCCGCCTTCGTGCGCACGAGCTCGGTGAGCACCGCGATGTCGACCGGCGCGCGGGTGACGCCGAGCGGGCGCTGAACCTCCGCGAGGGCCGAGATGTCGCGCACGAGCCCGTTCATCCGGTCGAGCTCGTCGATGGCGAGGGCGCGGGTCGCCGCCACATCGGCCGGGTCGTCCTCGTCCATCAGTTCGAGGTGTCCGCGAACGATCGTGATCGGGGTCTTGAGCTCGTGGCCGACGTCATCGAGCAGCCGTCGCTGGCCGGTCAGGGCGCCGTCGAGACGATCGAGCATGTCGTTGACGGTGCGGGTGAGCTCGGAGACGTCGTCCCGGCCGACCACGGGGATGCGCTCGCTCACATCCGAGGCGGTGATCCGGGCTGCCGCCTCCCGCAGCGCCCGGATGGGCCTCAGCAGCCGGCCGGAGACCAGCCAGCCGACCAGGCCCAGCACGACGAGGGCGGCGAGGGTGACCCTGAGCGAGGTGAGGAGAGCGTCCGTCACCGGCCTCAGCGCGGCGTCGAGGTCGAACGCTGCGACGAAGACGCCGGCGGCAGGGTCGCCGGCGACGCTGACGGGTGCGGCGACGTAGCGCACCGCGCGACCGTCCGTGCGGACGTTGCCGAGCACGACCTTCCCGGTGGCGGTCTCACCGACGACGCGGGCGACGAACCCCCGGTTCTCCTCCAGGCGGAAGTCGACGTCCCCGCCGGGTGCGAGGGCTGCGGCGCCGTTGACGATGGCCAGGGTGGCTTCATTCGTGCCCGGCCGGATCTGCTGGACCACGGCCTCGAGCACGGCGTTCAGGGTCGTGCCCTTCGAGTCCGTGGCGATGAAGCGAGCGTCGTTGACCGCTCCGACCAAAGCGGCGTCAATGCTGTCGAGAGTGCTGTCGCGCTGCACGAAATAGGCGGTCGTGCCGGCGGCGACCATGCCGGCCGCTGCGACCAGCAGGATCGAGGCGAGGATGCGCACTCGCACCGAGACCGCCGGGAACCACGGGGTGCGGCGCGGGGACCGTTCGGCGGGCATGCCTCATTATGGGCGCGGCCCGCTGGTCCCGGGTACCCGGCGCGCTTCGGCGGACGCATTCCGCATCGAGCAGAAGACGATGAGTCAGAATGGCGGGTCGTCGGGGAGGTCTGGGGCTGCGGCTGTCGGTGGTCCGACTGGCGGCGGGCCGGCTTTCGGTGGCCCGGTGGGGAGGACGGTCGGCAGTATCGTGGCGGGTTCGGTGATGAACTCCCGCCCGGTCGGGGAGGTCCAGGTGAGGATGCCGCCCGGGTGCTGGGCGACGGTCCACCGGGTCTGAGTTTTCAGCGCGTGGTTGGGTCTGCAGAGGTGGGCGAGGTTGTCGTGCGCGGTCTCGCCGAGCAACCCCCAATCATGCGAGTGATCAAGCTCCGCACCTCTCGCGGGTCTGTTGCAGCCCGGAAAACGGCAGGTCTCATCGCGGAGGCGCAGGAAGCGGCGCATCGCCTTGGGCGTTTTGTACCGGTCCCTCCCGACGGAGAGGATCACCCCGGTCTCGGGGTGGGTGAGCAACCGGGTGAAGCTCGGCGCCCGCGACGCTAGATCCCGCGCCGTCGCGGGATCGATCGGCCCATACCCTTCCAAATACCCGGGTTCCTCACTGTGGCCGAGGAGTGTCAGCACCGGCACGGTCACCTGCACGGTCGCCTTGACGCCGGTGCCGACGCCGGTCGGGGTGACCCCGTGGATCAACAGGTCACTGAGCACATCCCGTGCGCACCTGGGTGAGCGTGCGCGTCTCGTCCGGCCCTTGGAGGCTGGCGGCGAGGTCGGTGGCCCGGTGGAAGATCGCCTGCACCAGCTCGGCCCCTGTCGTCAGATACAGGGTGGCCATCCCGTCGTACTCGGGGGTCAACCCCGCTGGTGCGGTCCGTGAACGACCTCGCCCGCCGCGCCGTGATCGTCTCCGGATGCAACCGTTCCCGCAGCAGCCGGGCCTTGTGCTTGAGCTTGGCCACCGTCAGATGCTCCGCCGAGGGCAGCAGGGCTTGTTCGAACGCGGCCACACCCTCGACCGGGATCGACCAGGACTGCTGGACGATCGTCTGCGCATGCCGGTAACTGATCCGCCCCTCCGCCAACGCGGCCCGGGTGGCGGGGAGGTGCTCGGCCAACGCCTGGCTCTCGGCAAGGAGGGTCTCCGCCGTGCGTTCCGGGATCCGCAGCGTGGCGGCGAGTTCGCTGGAGAGCTCCCGCTGCGCGATCTCCTCGCGACTCCACCGGGACTGCAGGCTGAGCGGAATCGACCCGGCCTGCGCGGCGCTGAACCGGCGGGCCCGGTCGACCGCCTCGGCCCGCACGGCAAAGCACCGGGCGATCGCCTTGTCGGCTGCCGCGACCGCGTCAAAGAGCAGTCCGAGCTGCTGTTGGGAGGTGCTCACCGGGGTGGCCATATGAGCACACTACGACCAGCCACCGACATTCACCGACCCCCAAGCGGCCCCACACCAGGGTGTGGATAACCTGATCAACCCCGCATTGTGGAGGATAGGCTGACGGTGATTTCGACAAGCTCAATCACCGACGGTTGTCGAGCTCGTCGAGACCAGGTGGGGTGATTTCGACAGGCTCAATCACCGGTGGTGGTCGAGCCTGGGGAGACCAGGTGCGGCGATTTCGACAAGACCGATCAGGATGCGCGGCGGTAGCCGAGCGCGCGGCTCACACCCTGCGCGGCCACCCGCACCGCCTGCTCGTGTTCGGGGCCCTGCCCCGGCGAGGTGTGCGTCACAATCGACACGGCCGCGACGACCTGGCCGGTGCGGTCCCGGATCGGCGCCGCCAGCGAGCTCGATCCCGCCGTCATCTCCTCCGACATCCGCACGATCCCCTGGCTGCGGATGCCCGCCAACCTGCGCCGCAGCTCCTCCGGCGCCGTCATCGTCTGCGGCAGGAACCGCTGCAGCGGTTCGGCGAGGTAGTCCTGGATGACCATGGTCGGCGCGTGGGCGAGGAGAACGAGACCGACCCCCGTGGCGTGCAGCGGGAGCCGTCCGCCCACGCGGGAGATCACCCGCACCGCCCGGTGCCCGGACAGTTTTTCCAGGTAGAGCGCGTCGCGGCCGTCGAGGATCGCCAGGTGCACATGCTCGCGGGTTGTCTCGTACAGGTCTTCGAGGTAGGGCAGGGCGATCGTGCGGAGGTTTCGCGCCGTCGGCGTCTGCACGCCCACCTCCCAGAGCCGCATACCGAGCGAATAACGGCCGTCTTCCTGGCGGGCGAGCCCACCCCAGGTCACCCATTCTGCGACGAGCCGGTGCGCGGTCGAGAGAGGGATGCCCGAACGCCGGGCGATCGCGGTGAGGCTGAGCGCCGTCGCGGGCGGGGAGGTGAAGGCATCCAGGATCGCGAACAGCCGGGCGGCAACCGACCGGTCATCGACCGGGGACACTGACGCGCCCTCGGTCGCCTTCGCCCGCGCCGGCTTCCCTGACATCAGCACCACGCTACCCTCCCGCGGCCATGTCCCGCCGCGGCATTTCGGCCCCGTTCAGGAGGTTCCCATCCCCGCTTCCGTAAAATCGACCGGTGACTGAAACCTCCGGCCAGCCTCCTTTCCGCGAACAATCCCAGTGGGTCAGGAGCGTCGGGCTGATGATCTTCTTCAGCCGCTGGCTCCAGGCCCCCCTTTACATCGGCCTCATCGTCGCGCAGGTGATCTACGTCGTCGTCTTCATGGTCGAACTCGGCCACCTCGGCGAGGAGGTCCTGCACGGGTTCACCCACCCGGGGCCCGACGGCATCGTCATCGAGGAAGCCAAGATCATGCTCGGCGTGCTCGGGCTCATCGACGTGGTCATGATCGCGAACCTCCTGATCATGGTCATCATCGGCGGCTACGAGACCTTCGTCTCCAAGATCCGCATCGACGGTCACCCCGACCAGCCCGAGTGGCTCTCCCACGTCAACGCCAACGTGCTCAAGGTCAAGCTCGCCATGGCCATCGTCGGGATCTCCTCCATCCACCTGCTGAAGACCTTCATCGAGGTCGGCGACCTCGCCGCCCGCGGCTCCACGTCCACCGAGGGCCAGGAGAGCATCACCGGCGACGTCTACACCTGGGACGGCGTGCTCTGGCAGGTCGTCATCCACATGGTCTTCATCGTCTCGGCGATCGCCCTGGCCTGGATCGACCGAATCTCCCAGGCGGCCGGTCACGCCGTGACCCCCGCGGCATCCGTCGCGCCGCTCGAACCACAGCCACTCGTGAGCGTCCTACCCGTTCCGCGCCCGACCGGCACCGCCGCGATCGAGGCCGGCGCCGTGGGGCATCTCCTCCAGCTGGGCCGGCTCCGCGATGCCGGGGTCGTCTCCGCGGCAGAGTTCGAGCTGAAGAAGACGGAGCTCCTCGCCCGGATCTGACCCGAGGGGAAACCGGCCCAGACGGGAACCCTCAACGCGCGGTTGACGGTTCCCGTTGGCGTCTGTCCGTGGTGTGACGTACACTCCAAGAATCGAACACGTGTTCGAACCGAGGGAGGGCCCGCATGCCGCAGATCATCGACACCCAGGTCGACGTCGAGTTGTCGGCCGACGGCGACCCGCAAGCGTTCATCTGGAACCGGTTCGAGCACACCATCATCGGCCAGCCGCAAGCGGTTTTCACCCGAACCCGCTGGTGGGAGAACGACGGCGTGCCCCTGCGCATCGATACCGAGCTGTGGCGGGTGGACGCGTCACGCGGGGACGAGGAACAGCACCGCTACGATCTGCGACGCGATGTCGACGGATCGTGGGTGCTCGCCCTCGACTGGGGATGAGCTTCCCGCACCTGCACGTCGCCAGCGCGTACTCCACCCACTACGGGGTCACGATGCCGGAGGCGCTGGCCGAGCAGACGAAGGCACAAGACGGCACCTTCCTCGCGGTGACCGACCGTGACGGCCTGTACGGCGCGGTCAAACACGTGCGTGCCTGCGTGGACGCCGGCGTGCGGCCCGGACTCGGCGCCGACCTCGCGGTGCACGACGACGACCATCTCTCCCTCGGGCGGGTGGTCGTGCTCGCGCACGGCAACACGAACGGCCGCGGGTACGCGGCGCTCTGCCGCGCCGTGTCCGCCGCGCACCGCACGGTCTCGCAGGGGTTCGGATCGCTGCCCAGCATCGCCCGGTCCGAACTCGCCGGGCTGGCCGGCCTCCGCTCGCTCACTGTACTGCTCGGCCCGGCCTCCGACGTGGGCACCGCCACCGGCCACCGTGACAACGAGGATGCCCGCGCCCGCCTCACCGCGTGGTTGCGCGCCATGCCGGCCGGCTCCGTCTCACTCGAGGTCGTCTGCCACCTGTCGGAGCCGGGCACCCCGGGCAGCGTGACGCCGGCCACCCGGATGCTCGCCCTCGCCGAGCATGCGGGGGTGCCGGCCGTGCTCACCAACGCTGTGCGCTACGGCACCCCCGAGGAGGCTGTCACCGCCGATCTCGCCGACGCCGCGCGAACCCTCACCCCGCTTGCCGAATTGGAGCAGCCTCAGACGAACGGACAGGCGTGGCTGAAACCGGCGCGGGCGATGCGGCAGGTCGCACGGATGGTGGTCGACGCGGGGCTGCACGACGACGGCGCCCTCGAGCTTCTCTTCCGCGACACCGAGCGGCTTGCCGACCGGTGCGCCCTCGACCCGGAGGCCGACATCGGTCTCGGCCGGCCGCGGATGCCGGAGGCGAGGATCATCGGGGTCAGCGGCGACCCGGTCGCTGAACTCTGGAAACGGGCACGGGCCGGCATCGACGATCTCTACCCGAGGCCGGAGGCCGGGGCGCGCCGGGGAGCCGCCTCGGCGGAGGACGCGCACGCCCGGCTCGCGCACGAGATGAAGACGGTCGAGCACCTCGGCTTCGCCGGCTACTTCCTCACGGTGGCCCGGGTGGCGGACATCATCAGGGAGATGGGCATCCGCATCCAGGCGCGCGGGTCAGGGGTCGGCTCGGTGCTCAACTATGCGCTCCGAACGTCGTCGGTGGAGCCGCTCTCCAACGGCCTGCTCTGGGAACGCTTTCTCTCCCCCGAACGACAGACCCTGCCCGACATCGACATCGACGTCGAATCGGCGCGCCGACACGACATCTACCGCAAGCTGTTCGACACCTTCGGCGGCGACCGGGTCTCGCTGATGTCGATGACGAACGCCTATCGCGGCCGCGGCGCCGTGCGCGACGCGGGCCTTGCCCTCGGGATGAACCACGAGCAGGTCGCGTCCATCGCGAAACAGATGTGGCGCTTCAACGCCAGGGACTTCCGGCGCGCATTGGAAGAGAAACCCGAGCTCGAGCCGCTCGCCGCTGAGGTGCGCGAGTCCCAGCAACTCGACCAGCTGGTCGACCTGACCGCCAAGCTGGACCGTCTCCCCCGGCACATTTCCGTGCACCCCTGCGGGGTGATCCTCTCCGACGCGACCCTGCTCGACCGCACCCCGGTGCAGGCGTCCGGAATGGGGTTGCCGATGTCCCAGTTCGACAAACACGACATGGACCCGATGGGCCTGATCAAGCTGGATATCCTCGGCGTGCGGATGCAGTCGGCCATGGCACACGCCGTGGAGGAACACCACCGGCTCTCCGGCGAGAGCATCGACCTGGATCGGATCCCGCTCGACGATCCGGCCACCTTCGAATTGATCCGTTCGACCCGGACGCTCGGCATCTTCCAGATCGAATCGCCCGGCCAGATGGAACTGGTCGGCAAACTGCAGCCCGAGGTCTTCAACGACCTGACGGTCGAGATCTCCCTGTTCCGGCCCGGCCCGATGCAGAACAACATGCCGCTGAAATACCTCCAGGCCAGGCACGGCGAGGTCATGCCCGATTACCTCCACCCGCGACTGGAACCGATCCTTCGGGAGACGAAGGGGGTCGTCATCTTCCACGAGCAGGTGATGCGACTCTTCGACGAGCTCACCGGCTGCGGCCTCGGCCGGGCGGATGTCTTCCGCCGCCACCTGGGCAAACCCGAGCAGCTCCCCCGGATCGAGGAGTACGTGCGGGAGATGGCCCTGGAACGCGGGTTCCCGCCCGCAGTCATCGACCAGGTCTGGACGGTGCTGGCCGGATTCGGCAGCTTCGGGTTCGCCAAGGCGCACGGCGCCGCGTTCGCGCTTCCGACCTACCAGTCGGCCTGGCTGAAGACCCACCATCCCGCCGTGTTCCTGGCCGGACTGCTCACCCACGCTCCCGGCATGTGGCCCAAGGACCTCATCGTGGCCGAGGCCCGGCTGCTCGGCGTGCCGGTGCTCGGCCTCGATGTGCAGCGGAGCACGCTCGACTACCGGGTCGAGGAGCTCGGCGACGAGCGCCGCGGCATCCGTCTGGCGCTGCCCGAGCTCGCCGGCGGCACTGCGGCCGAACGGGCCCGAATCGTGCGCCACCAGCCGTTCTCCTCCCTGCAGGATTTCCGCGATCGGGTGCGGCCGCGACGAAAGACCTTCGAGGCGCTCGCCCGGGTCGGGGCGCTGGACAGCTTCATCGGCTACGACCGCGCCCGCCGGCACGAACTCCTCGCCCATGTGCAGTCCCTCCGCGGCACCGCGGTCACCATCAACGACGACCAGCTGGCGTTCGAGGTCGAGTTGCCGGTGCAGGGTTTCGAGGGCGCCCGCTTCGATGCGGTGACCTCCCTGGAGCTGCGCGGGCGCAGCCAGACCGACCTGGAGTTGCGGGACCTCCATCTCGCAGTGTCCGGCCACCAGATGACGCGGTTCTACCCGCTCTTCGCCGAGCTGGGAGTCACCCCGGCTTCCGAGCTCGCCGACCTGCCCGGCGGCACCGAGGTGCTCATCGCCGGGGTGCGGCGCGCCACGAACACCCCGCCGATGCGGGGCGGCCGGCGGGTGGTGTTCGTCAGCCTCGACGACGGCACCGGGCCGGTGTCCAACGTCGTGTTCTTCCACGACGCGCAGGAACGGATCGGCGGCCCGGTCTTCCAGACCCGCCATATCCTCGTGCGGGGCCGCACCCGCCGGTCGGGGGCGAAAGGGGTGTCCGTCACCGGGGAGAACCTGTGGGACCTCACCGAGGTCGCCCGCAAGGTCGACCAGCGGCGGAAGGCGGAGGCCGCTGCGCGGCACACGGACCGGACCATAGAACTCGCGGCCGAACTGGCCGCGATCCCGGTCGACAACGTGCACCATCTGTGGCCGCTGCGCGCCTAGTCCGGCCGCGGACACCGGCGGATGCCACACCCACCCCGTTGTCGGTCGCGCGGCCTACACTGGCGGCCATGACCGACCAACAGCCCTATCAAGTCCTGCGGGAATACGACGACTTCGAACTCCGCCACTATCCCGACTACGTGCTTGTGCAAGTGGAGGTCACCGGCGGTTTCTCCGGTGCGGGCAACGCCGCTTTCGGTCCCCTCTTCCGTTACATCAGCGGCAACAACCAGTCCGCCACCCGCATCGCGATGACCGCCCCGGTGCTCCAGGAGACCACGGCCGACGACGCCCACACCGTCAGTTTCGTTCTTCCCGAGGGGATGCCCGTCTCGGCTGTTCCCGTGCCGCAGGACGCCAGGGTGACCACCAGGGTGGTGCCGGCGCACGGGGCCGCGGCGCGCCGGTTCGGCGGCGGGTGGAGCGAGGCCCGTTTCACGGAGAACGGCGACACCCTCCTGGCGGCCGTGCGGCGGGCGGGTCTCGAGCCGGTCGGCGGCGTGTACTTCGCCCGGTTCGACCCGCCCTGGAAACCCGGATTCCTCAAACACAACGAGGCCCTCGTCGCCGTGGCATGACGAATGCGCGCGCCGGCCGGCCGGCTAGCGCGGCCCGGTGCCCGCTTTGATCACGGCGCTCGGCGGGGCCTCCGCGAACGCGTCTCCGCCATATTTCGCGTTGGCCACCGACATCACGGCCGGCCACATCCGGTGGCGGGCCGTCGCTGCCTGTCCGCTGTCGAAATTGACCGCCCGCTGGTTCGTCTCCCCGGTGAGGCTGACGACAGCCACCACGGTGGCGACCTTGGTGCTCGCTCCGCTCATCCAGGTGTCCTTATTGCCGTCGGTGGTCCCGGTCTTGCCGATCATCGGCACCCGGGGCGAGGTAGCCCGATAGGACGCCTGCGCGGTGCCGCCGGTCATCACCAGGCGCATGGCATACGCCATTCCCGCGGTGACCGCCGGGTCGACGGACTGCGTGCACTGTGATTTCGGTACGGGCAGTTCCGTCCCGTCAGCGGCGACGATCCGGTCGATCACGACCGGGGTGCAGGTGACGCCCTTGTTGGCGATTCCGGCGAACGCGACGGCCATGCTCAACGGAGCGATCTCATTCGTCCCGATCACCGACGCCGCGTTCTGGAGCAGCGGATCACCGTCGGCGCGGTGCATTCCGAAGGCCTCGGCGGTCTGACGGATGCCGCACAGGTCGAGCTTCTTCGCCATCCCGATGTAGCCGGTGTTGATCGAGCCGATCGTGGCCTCGAGTGCGCTGTAGTTGGCGCCGCTTTCGTTCGCGTCGTTCTTGGGGTTCCATTTGTCGCGGTCGTAATTCTGGGGGCCCAGGCAACTGTCCTTGAAGGTGCCCCAGTTCGCCTTTCGCCGCGAGTCGACCCGTTCGTTGAGGGAATGTCCCTCCCGCAGCCATTCCGCCAGGGTGAACACCTTGTAGGTCGAGCCCGGCTGGAATCCGCTCGATCCGCCGTCGACGTAGTCGGTGTTGTAGTTGATCCCGGTGAAGTTGGCTCCCGTTGCCTGCACCACCGGGTCCTGGCTGTAGTCCTTGTTCTGAGCCATCACCAGCACCCGCCCGGTGCCGACCTGCACGCTGGAGATCACGCTGCCGACGTCCCACCCCGGGTAGGTCGTCGGCACGTTTGCGCGGATTGCGGTCTCGGCCGCGTTCTGCAGGTCCAGGTCGATGGTGGTGTAGACGTTGTAGCCGCCACGCCGGAAGTTGACGAGCCGGGCCGCCTCGTCTGCGCCGAAGCTCGGGTCGTTGCGCAGCACGTGCGTGACGTAATCGCAGAAGAAAGCGCTTCCCGCGGCGGTCTGACACCCGGTGCTCGGCTCGGCGATCGACGGTTCGACGGGGGCGACGATCGCGGCGTCGAACTCGGCCCTGGTGATCTTCCGGTAGGCGAGCATATCCCGCAGGATGTAGTCACGGCGGGTTCGGTTGGCCTGGTAGCCGTTGGCCGCCCCGTTGGTCTCACTCTGCGGGTCGTCCAGCTGGAACTTCACGGGATTGTTGACGATGGCCACGAGGCTGGCTGCCTGCGGCAAGGTCAGGTTCGCCGCCGTGGTGTGGAAGTAGTAGTTGGCCGCGGCCTCGATGCCGTAGACGGTGCCGCCAAACCCGGCGATGTTCAGGTACTGGCGGAGGATGTCGTTCTTGGAATACTTCTTCTCGATCCCGATGGCCAGCCGCATCTCCTTGAGCTTGCGATCTGGACTGGTCTCGGTCGCGGCGAGGTAGCACGTGTGCTGCGCCGCCACGTCGGAGAGCACCTCGCACTTCTGCACGAGCACGTTCTTCACGTATTGCTGGGTGATCGACGATCCTCCCTGGGTGGCCCCGCCGGCGAACGTGCTCACTGCCGCCCGGACGGTGCCCTGGAAATCGACGCCGCCGTGTTCGAAGAACCTGGGGTCTTCGCTGGCGATCGCGGCATCCTTCACGTACGGACTGATCGCATCCAGTCCCACCTCGATCCGGTTCTGGTCGTAGAACGAGGCCAGCAGTGCCGTCGTTCCGTCACTCCGGGTCGCGTAGATATTACTCTTCTGCGACAGGCGATCGATGGAGAGGTACTCCGGCAGATTCTCGAAGACGTTGATGGTGTCCGTGGCAGCGATGCTCGACAATGCGACCACCGGGGTGACCGCGACGGCCACCAGCAGCCCGCCCGCGGAGCTCATCGCGAGAAGCCCGAGCAGCCCGCCGAAAACGCCGGACACGGTCCGCCGCTCGGCGAATCCCGAGTTGCGCATCATGTCACCCCCGACCGGTTCCGTTCGATCCATTCACCATAGAACCCCGCGCAGCACTTCCTGAGGAGGGGCTTGCCGCGACGCGCCGAATATGGCATGCCCGGCTCGCGCTACCTGGCCCGCATCCGGTTGCCCCGCGGATTGTGTTCGAGCTCGGCCAGGTCGAGCGCCTCCATCAGGGGCGGCACGTACATCCCGAACCGGCCGCGGAGCCCCTTCTTCAGGCCGTACCAGCCTCCGACCGGGTTCGTTCCGGAACGCGCCCACGCCTCCACCGTGCCCTCGGCGGCAGGCTTCTGCTCGTCGGCGCTGCCGAGGGGGACCCAGTCCCCAACGTCCAGCAGCATCGCCTGGAGATCGTCCAGGCACCGCAGCCGATAGGCCAGCGTGGTCGTTCCGACGACGCAGACCAGGCTCGGTGGATCCGCGCTCTCGTCGCGGTACATCCGGTACTCCGACGTGCCCGGCGGGGTGCGCAGCAGCCACGGATCATCCCTGGTTCCACTGCCGACGATGGCTTCGGTCATGGTGCCTCCCGATTAGTACCCACCATCATCCCGCACCCCTGACCGGTCCGCCAGAGCCGGGGCCGCAAAAAAAAAGGGCCCGGCAGCGGATGCTGCCGGACCCCTCGTGTGCACCGCCGGGACATCGCCCCGCGCGGGTTGGAACGGGGGCTGATCAGATCGCGGTCGCCGGCTTCGGGGCGGCCGGAACGACGGCGCGGACTGCCCAGCCGAACAGGGCCAGGAGGATGCCGACGCCCATCGCGAAGACCGACACGCCGAAGGCGACGATCGACGTGAACAGCGACGCGCGCAGGAGCGACGCGGTCATGACGGTGGGGCGGGTCGGGTCGTCCTGGGCGAGCTCGGCGTAGGTCTTGCCGCCGCTTGCCTTCATGGCGTGGTGGTTGATGATCGTCGCCTGAGCATAGGCCGCCAGGGGGTTGTCGACGGTGGCGCCGGCGAGGAAGGAGGCGTCCTCGGCGACGGTAATCTTCTCCTCGCTCAGTTGGCTGCTGACCGTGCCCCAGACCAGACCGCCGACGAGGAGCATGACGATCCCGCCGATGATGCCGAGGAGCCCGATCAGCCTGACCAGTCGAGCCTTGCCTGATGTCAGGGATACGGAAGAGGATTCCGGGAGTGTTGCGGTGCTCATCTGCTGGCCTTTCGTCGCGCCACGCGGTCGTGACACTGTCGTGACTCCAGCGTGACACTTTGTAAGCGCTTACACAGGTGATTCACACCATCCGCCCCACCACTGGGGGTATGAAAAAGGCGTGGCATCCTGCTACGCCACGCCTCGTCCGGGAAATGCTGTCGAACTGGTCTCAGAAGACCGTCAGCCCGCGCGCCCGGAACTGGTCCCGCACGCGTTCCTGCAGTTCGTTGTCCGGAGGGTGCACTCCGTGCAGCGGGTAGGGCAGGTTGAGCCTGTCCCACTTGTCTTCGCCCATCTGGTGGAATGGAAGCACCTCGACCCGTTCGACGTTCGGCCACCGCGCCACGATCTCGGCGACGGCGTCGACGTTGTCGACGGCGTCGGTGAGTCCGGGCACGAGCACGAACCGCACCCAGACCGGGATCTTCCGCTCGGCGAGACGGTCACCGAACGCGACAGTCGGAGCGAGCTCGCGACCGGTCACTTCCTTGTACGTCTCGGGGAGGCCCGACTTGACGTCGAGCAGCACCAGGTCGAGGTTGTCCAGCAGCGTGTCGGACGCGCTCTTGCCCAGGAACCCGGAGGTGTCCAGGGTGGTGTGCACACCCAGCTTGTGGCATTCCTCGAAGATGCGCGCCACGAAGGCGGGCTGCATGAGCGGCTCACCACCGGAGATGGTCAGCCCTCCCCCGGTTGCGTCGAAGACGCCCTTGTAGCGCTTGACCCGGGTCACGAGGTCATCGAGCGTCGTCAGCAACCCGTCGCGCATCTTCCAGGTGTCAGGGTTGTGGCAGTACTGGCAACGCAGCAGGCACCCGGAGAGGAAGAGTGTCATGCGCGTGCCTGGACCGTCAACGGCGGTGACCAGTTCCCACGAGTGGACACTGGCCACCGAGCCGTTGTGGATCGCCTCCATCTCGAGATGGTGGAGTTCGGCCAGTTCGGCCTGTTCACTGCTGACGGATGAACCGTCCACCAGGGCGATGGCGGCGCCGGCGCTGGGCAGGCCGAGGTTTACTGCGGGCATTGTCTCGTCCTACTCAGCGTCGCCGCGTGTTGTTATCGGTGAATGTCAGTGCGAGTGGAACGTGCGGCTGATGACATCCATCTGCTGCTCGCGGGTGAGGCGCACGAAGTTGACCGCGTAGCCGGAGACGCGAATGGTCAGCTGCGGGTAGTTCTCCGGGTGCAGCATGGCGTCTTCGAGGGTGTCCTTGTTCAGCACGTTGACGTTGATGTGGTACCCCGTCGCCGACGTGAACGCGTCGATGAGGCCGACCAGACTGGTGATCTGCTCTTCCTTGGTGTGGCCGAGACCGCTGGGAACCACGGTGTTGGTCAGCGAGATGCCGTCTTGCGCTTCGCTGTACGGGAGTTTGGCGACGCTGAGCGCCGATGCGAGCATCCCGTGGGTGTCGCGGCCGTTCATCGGGTTGGCACCCGGTGCGAACGGCTCACCCTTGCGGCGGCCATCCGGCGTGTTGCCGGTCGCCTTGCCGTAGACCACGTTGGAGGTGATGGTCAGGATCGACTGGGTGTGGATCGCATCCCGGTAGGTGGGGTGCTTGCGGATCATTGTCATGAACCGCTCCATCACGTCGACGGCCATGGAGTCGACGCGGTCGTCGTCGTTCCCGAACTGGGGGAACTCGCCCTCGATCGTGTAGTCGACGACGAGACCGGTCTCGTCGCGCACCGGGCGCACCTTGGCGTACTTGATGGCCGACAGGGAGTCGGCGACCACGCTCAGGCCGGCGATTCCGCAGGCCATCGTGCGGATGATCTCCTTGTCGTGCAGCGCCATTTCGAGACGCTCATACGCGTACTTGTCGTGCATGTAGTGGATGCAGTTCAGGGCGGTGACGTAGGTCTCGGCGAGCCACTCGAGGGTCTCGAGGTAGGCCGGGAACACGGTGTCGTAAGAGAGGATCTCTTCGGTGTTCGGCGTGGTCGCCGGGGCAACCTGCTTCCCGGAAACTTCGTCCTTGCCGCCGTTGATCGAGTAGAGGAGCGCCTTGACGGCGTTGACCCTGGCCCCGAAGAACTGCATCTGCTTGCCGACGCGCATGGGAGAGACACAGCAGGCGATCGCGGCGTCGTCACCCATCTCGGCGCGGATGATGTCGTCCGACTCGAACTGGATCGCCGAGGTGTCGATCGAGACCTGCGCGCAGAAGCGCTTGAAGCCCTCGGGGAGGGCGTCGCTCCACAGCACGGTGAGGTTCGGCTCCGGTGCGGCGCCGATGTTGTACAGCGTCTGGAGGAAGCGGAAGGTCGTCTTGGTGACCAGCGCGCGGCCGTCCTCGCCGATTCCGGCGAGGGACTCGGTGACCCAGGTCGGGTCGCCGGCGAAGATCTCGTCGTATTCGGGGGTGCGCAGGAAGCGCACGATGCGGAGCTTGATGACGAGGTCGTCGATGAGCTCCTGGGCGCCGGACTCGGTCAGGAGGCCGGCGGCGATGTCGCGTTCCATGTACGTGTCGAGGAACGCCGCGTTACGGCCGAACGACATTGCCGCGCCGTTCTGCTCCTTCACCGCGCCGAGGTAGGCGAAGTACAGCCACTGCACGGCTTCCTGGGCCGTGACGGCGGGCTTGGAGATGTCGGAGCCGTAGCTGGCCGCCATCTGGACGAGTTCCTTGAGCGCGCGGATCTGCTCGGAGTTCTCCTCGCGGGCGCGGATGATGTCCTCGGTCGAGGGCCCCATGTCGAGCTCGGCGCGGTCGTTCTTCTTGCCGGCGATGAGCGCGTCGACACCGTAGAGGGCAACGCGACGGTAGTCGCCGATGATCCGGCCACGGCCGTAGGCGTCGGGAAGACCCGTGATCAGGTGGCTGTTGCGCGCACGGCGGACCCCGGGAGGGTAGACGTCGAACACGGCCGTGTTGTGGGTCTTGCGGTAGTCGGTGAAGATCTTCTCGAGCTCGGGAGACACGGGGTAGCCGTAGGTCTCGAGCGAGGTGGCAACCATGCGCCAGCCGCCGAACGGCATGATCGCGCGCTTGAGCGGAGCATCCGTCTGCAGGCCGACGATGACCTCGTTGGGCTGGTCGATGTAGCCGGGCTTGTGGGCTGTAATGGATGACGGGGTGGTCGCGTCAACGTCGTAGACGCCCTTGCGTCGTTCCTCGGGGAACATGGCGGACAGCTTGGCCCAGACCCCGGTCGTGCGAGCCGTCGGGCCCGCCAAGAAGGTAGCGTCGCCGAGGTAGGGCGTGTAATTGCGCTGGATGAAATCGCGAAGATCGATCGAATCCTGCCAGGGGCCGGACACGAAGTCCGGACGCTCGGCCTGCGTCGCGTCTTTGTCGCTGCGAACACCTTCTGTGATGGTCATGTAGATTGCACTCCTCGTGGGATCGAGTCTCCCCCGCCGCAGAAGTGTGTCTCCCACAGTCGGGCCTGGAGAGCAGGAACACGAGGATTGTGGCTAATGCGACGATGCATCGTGACTTGCCCTCTTCTGCCAACACTACTCCGGTCGCCGGGCCCATAACACGAATCGGCCCCGCCGTTTCGCGCCCGCGCCCTTAAGGGGAGGCGGCCCGTTCGCGGCCCGAGTCGCCGGGGCATCCGGAAGCCCGGAAATGCGATTCCGGCGCAGATCCAAAGGCCTGTCCAGAGGCCAGAATCACGGTTCAACGCCTCAACCGGAAGGATTTTCACAGTTTTTTTCCGGGATTGAGCAGCGAGTCGGGGTCGAAGGCGGCCTTCACCCGGCGCTGGAGGTCGCGGAGGATGGGTCCGAGTTCGTCGTCGAGGTGCGCCTGCTTGAGCAGGCCGATGCCGTGCTCGCCTGACGCGGAGCCGCCGAGGGAGATTGCGAGCCGGATCACCCGGGCGAAAGCCTCGTTGGCCGCCTCGATCTCGGCCGGGTTCGCCGCGTCGAAGCCGATCATCGGGTGGAGGTTTCCGTCGCCGAGGTGCCCGCCGGTGCCGATCGGGATCGACAGGTCGCGGGAGATCTCGGCGAGCCCGGTCAGCAGGGCCTGCAGCTGGGACCGTGGCACGGTGATGTCCTCGTTGAGGCTGGACCCGCGCGCGGCCTGCAGCGCGGGCTGCAGCAGTCGGCGCGCCGTCATCAGCTGGTCCAGCTGCGCGGGGTCGTGGGCGACGAGCACCTCGGTGGCGCCCTCGGCGCGGAGGATGGCGGCGTACTCTTCGACGTCGTCGTGGGCCTGGCCGGCCTGGTCCGACTGCACGAGCAGCAGGGCGGCCGCGTCGGCCGGAAGCTTCGACTCCGGGTCGAAGGCGTTGATCGCCGTGATCGACGGGCCGTCGAGGTATTCCAGGATGCTGGGGCGCCGGTTGGACGCGACGATCAGCGCGGCCGCCGCGAGGGCGGCCTCCGTGCCGGCGAAGGTCGCCGAGACCCCGGACGCGGGGGCAGGGGCAGGCAGCAGCCCGACCGTGATCTCGGTGATGATGCCGAGCGTGCCCTCCGAGCCGACCAGGAGCGCGGTCAGGTCGTAACCGGTGACGCCCTTGATGGTGCGCTGGCCGGTGCGC
This sequence comes from Cryobacterium sp. HLT2-28, assembly GCF_004402495.1. Taxonomy (GTDB): domain Bacteria; phylum Actinomycetota; class Actinomycetes; order Actinomycetales; family Microbacteriaceae; genus Cryobacterium; species Cryobacterium mannosilyticum. The sequence goes on from NZ_SOFH01000020.1 coordinate 179,907, forward strand.
ACGATGGAGCCGTCGGCGAGCACGACGGTGAGCTGGCGCACGAAGTTCCCCGTGACGCCGTACTTGACGCAGAGCATCCCGCCGGCGTTGGTGGCGACGTTGCCGCCGACGGTCGAGCCCTTCCAGGAACCGGGATCGGGCGGGTAGAACAATCCGACCGCGGCGGCGGCCCTGGCCAGGGCGTAGGTTCGCACGCCGGCCTGCACGGTGGCGGTCTGGTCCTCGGCATCCACGGAAACGATCTTGTTCAGCCGGGTCGTGCTCAGCACGATGGAACCCTCGATCGCGTTGGCGCCCCCGGCCAGGCCGGTGCGCGCACCCTGCGGCACGATCGGGATGCGGTGGGCTGCGGCGAAGGCGACGACGGCCGCGACCTGCTCGGTGTTCACCGGCAGGGCGACCGCGAACGGGACACCGGCCGCGGTGCTGTCGGACTGGTCCCGGAGGTAGGCCCCGGTCTTCTCACCGGTGATCAGCTGGCCGGCGGGCAGAACCTCGGCCAGTGCGTTGAAGAGGGTGGGCTGGGGTGCTGTCGTGGTCACGGATGCCTCTGCGGTAGGAGTGTGTGCGGCCGGAGGTTGCGGCAGGCGATCACATCTGGTGAGGCGAGCGGGAACGCGCGGGCGAAGGGCTCGGACTCTGCGGAGGGCATGTCTCGGATGGCTGCGAGGGCAAGTCTATAAGAGAGTTTTTGTCGGGGTTCGGCTTGATGCCGCGATCAGGTCGGCACCCAATCTCCGTCGAGATTGTATTTATTGATGCATTTATGGTTAGGCTTGAGACATGAGTGCGCCCCGATCCCCCCGAAACGGCACCACCGGTCCTTCCGCGGTGGAGCGGGTCTACGCGCATGTGGCCGAGGCGATCATCACCGGCGCGGTCGGCGCGAGTTCGCTGCTCACGGAAGGCGAAGTCGCCGAGACCCTCGGCATCAGCCGCACCCCGGTGCGGGAAGCCTTCCTCGCCCTCGAGGCGCACGGACTCCTCACGCTCTTCCCCAAGAAGGGCGCGGTCGTCACGGCCCAGGGTGACGCCGAAACCGCCGAGCTGCTCCAGGTGCGCATCATGTTCGAGACGACCGCGGTGTCGCTGCACAGCGCCCGCCCCGGCGCCGACCGCGCCGTGGACGACGACCTGGCCGCCCTGATCCTGGAGCAGGAGGAGGCCGCCCGGGCCGGCGACCTGCTCGCCTTCGCCCGCGCCGATCATCGCTTCCACGCCCGGGTCGTCGACGAGTCCCGCAACCGGGTCATCGACGACTTCTACACCCAGCTCGGGCCGCGGCTCAAGCGGCTCCTGCACCGTGTTGCGACCCGCGATCCGGGCAGTCTCGAGGGCTTCATCACCGAACACCGTGCCCTCGCCGGCTACCTCAGCGCCGGCGACGCCCCCGGTTACGAGGCCGCCCTCCGCCGTCATGTGCGGCACGGCCTCCCGGCGCCGCTCGCACCCTGATCCCGGCGCATGCCCGACTCCGATCCAGAAAGATTCATGAACTTCCGCCGTACCGTCCCTGCCTGGCAGCTCGCCGCACCCGCCCTCTTCGTGATGGCTTGGGGCGGCAATCACTTCACCCCGCTCCTGCACATGTACGAGTCGCTCGGCCATTACTCGGCCTTGATGGCCGACCTCTTCCTCGGCTTCTACGTCGTCGGGCTCATTCCCGGGCTGCTGGTGGCCGGCGCCCTCTCCGACCGGTACGGACGCAAGCCGCTGTCCGTCGCCGGCGTCGCCATCGGCATCGCAGCCAGCATCCTGCTCGGCCTCGGCTTCTCGAGTGAGATCATGCTTTCCTTCGGTCGGTTCCTGGCCGGCCTGAGCGTGGGCGTGGCGATGTCGGTCGGGACCGCCTGGCTCAAGGAACTCTCCAGCGCGCCGTTCGACCGCCAGGCCGACCGCACGGCCGGCGCCCGGCGTCCCGCCCTCACCCTGACGATCGGGTTCGGCCTCGGCGCCGGAGTCGCCGGCGCCCTCGCCCAGTGGGGCCCGATGCCCACCCTCTCTCCTTACCTTGTCCACATCCTGCTCGGCCTGCTCGTGCTGCCCCGGCTCCTCCGCGCCCCGGAGACGGTGCCGCGGTTCCGCTCGCACCGGCCGTTCTGGCAGGACCTCGCGGTGCCGCTGGCCGGCCACCGCCGGTTCGTGCGGGTCATCGCCCCCTCGGCCCCCTGGGTCTTCGGCGCCGCGGCGATCGCCTACGCGATCATGCCCAAGCTCGTGGAGGACCAGCTAGGGTCGCTCAACCTGGCGTTCGCGACCCTGCTCACCGTCGTGACGCTCGGCACCGGGGCGCTCGTGCAGCCCCTCGTCGCCCGGATCAACCAGGTCACCAGGGGGCGCGCCCTCGTGGTGGGGATGAGCGTCATGCTTCTCGGACTGGTGCTCTCGATCGCCACCGCCATCGTGCTCTCGCCCCTGCTCGCGCTGATCACGGCGATCACCCTCGGCGCGTCCTACGGCATCTGCGTGGTGGCCGGCCTGGTCGAGATCCAGCGGATCTCAACCCCGGCAGACCTCGCCGGCATCACCGGGGTCTACTACAGCCTCACCTACGTCGGCTTCCTGTTACCGGTGCTCTTCGCCTGGTTGAACTCGGTCGCCAGTTACGCCGTGCTGATGAGCGTGCTGGCCGCAGTCTGCGCCGGCTGCCTGGCCGCGGTGGCGTACGGCATCCGTCGCGTCTGATCGACCGATCGCATGACCCCGACGGATGCCGCCGCTGGCGTACGCTGGCGACATGACTGAGCACGGTCGCGGCACCCCTCTCCCGGATTACCTCAACCGATGGGTCGCAACACAGCGCTGGTTCGCGAGTAAGGGGAACGTCCCCCGTCTCCACAGCATCGCCCGGTGGTCACTGCCCGCGGCGGAGCCGGGCGTGGACATCCGCACCTACCTCGTCATCGATGCGACGCCCGGCGAGGATTCGCTCTACCAGCTGCCGCTCACCGAACGCACCGATCCGCTGCCGAACGGGGAGCGCGCCCTGGTCGCCAGGGTGGACGGACCCGACGGGGAGGCTCGCTTCCTCTATGACGCACCGTATGACCCCGCGTACGCGACCGCGATCCTGCGGATCATCCTGGGCCAGGGTTCCTCACTCGGTTCGGAGGACTCGGGCGGCAGCGCGCGGGGAGAACTGCTGCTCGACCCGATGGACGCTCCTCTATATACAGTGGCGGCCAGCCGCGTGCTGACCGGGGAGCAGTCGAACACCTCGATCATCTTCGACACCCGCGGTGCGGACGGCACGCCGGCCCGCCCGGTCATCTGCAAGGTGTTCCGCGCCCTTCATCATGGCGAGAACCCGGACATCTCCGTGCAGGCGGCCCTGGCCAGGGCCGGCTCCCGGTTCGTCCCCGAACCGATCGGCTACGTCGAAGGCGAGTGGGACGACCCCGATCGGAAGGACGGACGGGCCAGGGGGCACCTCGCCTTCGCCCAGGAGTTCCTGCCCGGCGTCGAGGACGCCTGGCGTTCCGCGCTGGCTTCAGCCTCGGCCGAGGAGGACTTCAGCCGGGAGGCCCACGACCTCGGCGTGGCGACGGCTGCCGTGCATGCCGACCTGGCCACGGTGATGCCGACCCGCGAGGCCACCCCCGACGTGATCGAGGCCGAGCTGGCCGGCATCCGGGACCGTTACCGCATCGCCGTGGCTGAGATTCCCGCGCTGGCCGGGTACCGCGCCGCGATCGAAACCATCTTCAGCCGGGCACAGACGGCGCCGTGGCCGCCGCTGCAGCGCATCCACGGCGACTACCACCTGGGCCAGGTGCTCAATGTGCCCGGCGGCAGAGGCTGGGTGCTGGTCGATTTCGAAGGCGAACCGCTCCGCCCGCTGGAGGAACGCAACCGGCCGGATGTCCCGCTCCGGGATGTCGCCGGCATGCTCCGGTCGTTCTCCTACGCGGCGGGCACCATCGAACTGGCGCATCCGGAACGTCCGGCGCGGACCGCTCTGGCGTGGGCCGATTCCTGCAGGGAGGCGTTCCTCGCCGGCTACGCCGAACGATCCGGCCTGGACCTCAGCGCGCAGGGTGCGCTGCTCAGCGCATTCGAGCTCGACAAGGCCCTCTACGAGGCCGTCTACGAGACCCGCAACCGGCCGAGCTGGCTCCCGATCCCCCTCGCGGCGATCAACCGACTCGTCGGCGTCGTCCCCGCGCCGGGCCGGGCCTGACCTGCCCTCCGGCGGGTGAGGGAGGTGGGGGTGGGTGCGTCAGCGCTTCAGCTCGGGGAACTGGTCGTCCCGCCACTCGTCGGCCAGTCGCGTGCAGGTCGCTGCCGCCTCGTCCTCGCGCATCCTGAGCTCGACCCGGCGGATCTTGCCCGAGCTGGTCTTGGGAAGTTCGAAGAACTCGACCCGTCGCACGCGCATATAGGGAGGTAGCCCGTTGCGGGCGTGGCGCAGCACCTCGAGGGCGGTTGCGCCGTTGGACTCCCAGCCGGAGGCAAGCGCGATGTACGCCTTCGCGATGTTGAGACGGGTGTCGTCCGGCGCCGGCACGACCGCGGCCTCCGCGACGGCCGGATGCTCGAGCAACACGCTCTCAACCTCGAACGGCGACACCTTGTAGTCGGAGGACTTGAAGATATCGTCGGTGCGCCCGATGAAGGTGATGTAGCCGTCGCTGTCGCGGCTGGCGACGTCTCCGGTGTGGAAGTAGCCGTCGCGCACGGCCTCGGCCGTGCGCTCGGGGTCGCCGTAGTAGCCGGCCATCAGGTTGACGGCCGTCTCGGAGAGGTCAAGGCAGATCTCACCCTCGTCGGTCACCGCACCCGTGATCGGGTCGACCAGGCTGATCCGGACGCCGGGCAGCGGGAGGCCCATCGACCCTGCCTTGAGGCGGGATCCTGGCCCGTTTCCGACGATCGCGGTGGTCTCGGTCTGGCCGTAGCCGTCGCGGATCGTCAGCCCCCAGGCCCGCTGGATCTGGCTGATCACCTCGGGGTTCAACGGCTCCCCGGCCGAGAGGATCTCTCGCAGACCCTCGGGCTTGACGCCCAACTCGGACTGGATCAGCATCCGCCACACGGTCGGCGGCGCACAGAAGGTCGTGACGCGCGCGCGGTGCAGCTGGTCGGCGAGGGCGCGCGGGTCGAACCGGGCGTAGTTGTAGACGAACACGGTCGCCTCGGCGATCCACGGCGCGAAGAAGCTGCTCCACGCGTGCTTGCCCCAGCCGGGTGAGCTGATCGCCAGGTGCACGTCGTCGGGACGCACGCCGATCCAGAACATCGTGGTGAGGTGCCCCACCGGATAGGAGGTCTGGGTGTGCACGACCATCTTCGGTTTGCTGGTGGTGCCCGAGGTGAAGTAGATCAGCGACGCATCGTCGGATGCCACGGTGACCGTGGTCTTCGCCGGGGCGACCAGGTCTGCGTCGGCGTAGTGCGCCCAGCCGGGCACGGCCTCCCCCACGCAGATGCGCGAGTAGTCGCCTTCGACCTGGGCGAACTTGGCCGCATCACTCGCGTTCGCGATCACGTGATCGACTCCCCCGCGCCGCACCCGGTCGGCCAGGTCACCGGTGGCCAGAACCGTGGAGGTCGGCAGGATGACGGCGCCGGCCTTCATGATGCCGAGCATCAGTTCCCAGAGCTCGACCTGGTTGCCGAGCATGAGCATGACGTGGTCGCCCGGCTTGACACCCCGCTGGATCAGCCACAGCGCGACCTGGTCGGAGCGGGTGGACATCTGCGCGAAGGTGACCCTCAGTTCGCGACCGTCCTCCTCCACGATCCAGAGGGCGGTCTTGTCGTTGCCCTCCGCGATGACGTCGAACCAGTCGGTCGCCCAGTTGAAGGAGGGCCCGACCTCGGGCCAGGCGAATTCGGCCGATGCACGCTCGTGCCCCTCGCGCAGGCGCAGGAGTTGGTCTCGCGCGTCTCGGAAGCGGCTGGTGCTCGTAGGGTTGGTCACGGATTCCATTTTCCTCAACAGTGAATGCCCGGAACTGCATGAATCGGCGTCTCCACGCCGTCCGCATCGTGTGCGGGACGTTCCATTCACTCTAGGACCCGGGTTGCCAACCCTCTCGGCGGCGCCGACCGGCGCCGTCAGGCGAAGTCGCTGCTTCGGGACCCGGGCCTGAGGTCGGACGCGCGCATCGTGCCGGGCCGGTCGGGCAAGCGCCCGTAGCCGTCCCGCAGAACGTGCAGCATGGTGCCGCCGATACCGGCGAGGGAAAGAACGCCGAGAATGATGAGAATGAGCATTGCCTGCCTCCAGTTCAGGGATGAATCGATGGGTTTGAGCCTCCTCGGTAAGGCGGGCCGGTCACATCGGGCGGATGCCGTAACTCGGCGCTTCGGGGCGATGCTGCGGTCGGGCCCGACCGGCGACCCGCCCGCTCGTGGCCGACCCGTCGCCGAACTGAGAGATAAGCCGGCTTTTGTCCCCCGAAAGTCTGCACGCCTCTCAGTTCGGCGAAGGGTTTGTCGCTGCGGGGTCGACCACCGAGGGCGGAGCGGGGTCGGCAGGGCGGCTATCGTGCGGTGTCGGTGGCGCGGGAGAGGTAGGCGGCTTCGGTGCGCGTGACGGCGCCGGTCTTCCGGAGGATGTTCGACACGTGCACGCTCGCGGTCTTCACGCTGATGAACAGTCGCTCCGCGATTTGCCGGTTGCTCAGACCCTGGGCGAGCAGGTCCAGCACCTGGCGCTCTCGCTCTGTCAGCAGGGCCGCGGTCTGGGCCTCCGCCGAGAGGTCGCTCGCCCCAGGCCTGGCCGGGCCGATGCGGCGCAGGAGCCGGGTGGCCTGGTCCGCCACGAGTCCGAGCCCGATCCGCTCGGCGTCGCGGCGGGCGGACTCGGCCCACCGGCGCGCGCTCGACCGATCACCGCTGGTGGCGAACGCCTCGGCCAGGCGGAAGGCCGCGTACGGCGCCAGCTGGGCGTCCGCCTCCGGGACGGCGGATGCCGCAACCGCCACCGTCCACGCCTCAGGATCCGTTCCCGTTCGGCCGGGCCCGCTCAGTTCCGCCTCGAAGACCGCCCGAAGGGCCGGCGCCGTCGGCCAGGGCGACGCCGCGGCCAGCGTGGCGCGCAGCTTCCCTTCGAGACGGTCGAGGATTCGCCCCGGACCGGCGCCGGTCCGGGCCGGCTCGCCACCCGGCTCGACACCCGGCTCGGCAACCACGCCGGCACCCACGCCGGCGCCCTGCGCGCCCTCGCGTTCGATCGGCGAGCCGCCGGCGCGGGCGGCCGCGATCACCCGGGCTCCGATGGCCAGCAACGGCAGATCGTAGGCCGGGAACGACCGGTGCTCCGGTTCGAGGAGCACGCTCACTTCCCGCCATGCCTCCTGGACGTCCGCGCGCGCCAGGGCGATCTCGGCCGCGACCGCGGCGAGCCCGAGCCGGGATTGGGCGTCGATGCGCACCTGGAGGTTGAGCGCGCCCCGCCAGCCGCGGAGCATCCGATCGGCGCCCGGCGCGTCGCCGGCCCGGAGGGTGGAGTGCAGTTTGAGCCGCTGGAGATGTGCGCGATAACCGATCGGCGGATCGAGCTCGAGGGCGCGGTCGAGGAGCTCGTCGGCGCGGGGGGTCTCGCCGAGCGCGGCCAGCGGCCCGATCAGGTTCGACATCAGCATGGCGCCCGAGGTTCGTTCGACTCCGCGCTGCCTCGCCCGCTCTACTCCCTCCTCGGCGACGCGCACCGCGTCCTCGAACCGGCCGAGCAGATGCAGGGCGTCGGACTGGTTCACCCAGAACCGCAGCCGGGCCGAGTCGTTGTCCCCGGCCAGTTCCCCGGCCAGCTCCAGGTCGGACAGGCCCGCCTCGATGGCGCCCGCGGACAGCCGGGAGAATCCTCGGATGTTCGCCGCAACCGACATCCGCGGCCCGGAGCCGACCTCGGCCGCCTGCGCGTAGGCATCGTTGGCGGTGCCGACAGCCTCGTCGAACCGCGCTTCCAGCATCAGCCGGGCCGCCAATTCGCCGAGGACATTGGCACGAAGCACGCTGGGCGGCTGATCGGTGAGCACGTCCAGGGCCTCCCGGAGGAGGGCGACGGACCCGATCTGGCCGATGTTCGCGAGGTAGGAGGCCTTGTTCCGGAGCATCCGGGCGTACCGCTCGGGGTCCGCGGGGCTCGAACCGGCGATGGCTTCGTCGATCAGGGCGATGGCGCGTTCGCTCTCGCCGGCGTTGCGCAGGATGTAGGACGTTTCGGCGAGCAGGTCGACCCGGCTGCGCCCGGCCAGTTCCTCGGCATCCGGAATCTGGTCCCAGAGTTCGATCGCCCGCTCTCCCATTCTCGCCGCCGAGGCGAAGGCGTAGGAGCGATGGGCCTGCGTCATCGCGGTGACGGAGGATGCGAACGCCTTCCGCAGGTTGTGCGCGGCCATCCAGTGGTAGGAGACCGCCGTGGCGTCGGGGCTCGCCTCGCTGCGACCGGATTCGAGGGCCTCGGCGTAGCGGGTGTGGAACCGCACCCGCTCTCCGGGCAGGAGCTGGTCGTGGATGGCTTCGCGCACGAGCGCGTGCCGGAACGCATAGGCGGTGCCGAGCGCGACGAGCACCCCGGCATTGACGGCTTCCCCGGCGGCCGCGTCGATGTCGTCCGCGCTGGCGTCGCAGACGAGCGCGAGCAGCTCGTGTTCGACCCGTACGCCGCCGGCCGCGAGCAGCCGCATGATCCGCTTGGTGTTCTCGCTGAGCAGCTCGTACCGGGCGAGCAGGATGCCCCGAAGGGTCTCCGGCACGCTCTCCGCGCCGGCGAATATCTCACAGCCGATCAGTTCCTCGACGAAGAACGGGACGCCATCGGTGCGCTCGTGCACAAGGCCGATCTCCCGCTCGTCGGGCGCCGAACCGAGGATGCCGATGGCCATCTGGCGCACCTGGGCGCGGGTCAGCCTCGCCAGTTCGCGCCGCTCAGCGCGCCGGTTGCGGTCGAGTTCGGGCAGCCAGGCCCGGAGCGGGCTTCCCCGGCCCAGCTCGTCGCTGCGGAAAGTGAGCACGAAGAGGATGCGGTCCCGCTCGATCACCCGGATGAGGTATCTCAGCAGCCCGAGGGTGCCCTGGTCGGCCCAGTGCAGGTCCTCGACCACGAATACGAGCGGATGAACCCTGGCCGCGGCCTCGAGGGTGCCGGCAACGGCGTCGTAGACACTGTTGGCGCTGAGCCGGCTGGACGCACCGGCTTCGGGTGGGGCAACGGCGCGGTTGGGGAGACCGAGTTCGGGCAGGAGCAGGACCAACGTCTCCCCGGCCTGGCCCGCAGCCTCCAGGAACGCCTGCTCGCCGATCCCGGCGGCCAGTTCCCGCAGCGCGGCGACGACGGGAGAGTACGGCGGGGCGTCGCTGTCGAGGTCGATCGATTGCCCGCGCAGCACCAGCGGCCGGTCCGGCCGGCCGGTCCCGGCTCCGGTTCCGGGTTCGGCTCCGGTTCCGGGTTCGGGTTTAGCTTCGGGTTCGGGTTCAGCTTCGGGTTCGGGACGAAGCTCGTCCAGGAATTCCTGGACGAGCCGGGTCTTCCCGATGCCGGCCTCGCCGCCGAGCGCCACCGTGCGCGTGCGGCCCGCCTGAACCTCGGCGAAGGCGCCGCGGAGCGCCTCGAGGTCGGCCTCTCGGCCGACGAGCGCGGTGGTCTGCTCGGTGTGCATGGGTCCATCGTGCCACTGCCCGGCGACCCCGGCACCGCTGGCGTCCTCGACGGGTGCGGCCTGCCGGACCGGTCGGGTCACCTGGAGTGGGTCACCGCGACGAGTGGAGCTGCGGATGCCCGGCGATCCGCAGCCGGTTGATGGTCCGCTGCGGGAGGGTCTCCCTGGCCGTCCCGCGCGCACGCTCCTCGTCCACGCGTTCGCGCGCTACCCGCCGACGCTCCAGGTCTCGGGTGAGCCGTTCCTCGTCGGCGCGGTAGAGCCGGTAGAAGGCGTATTCACTGATTTGCACTGTGTCCTCTTCCTCTGTTTCCTGTTCATCACAGTGCGCTCTAAGGCGGTGGCCGGGCATCGGACGGATGCCCTATTTCCGCTGGCCTATGCTGGCGAACAACGGAGGGAACGGCGATGAGTCAGCAGCGCACGGATCAGGGAGAGCGGTCGAACCGGGGATCGGCTGCCGGAGCCGCAGCCCCCGGCGCACCGTGGCTGTGGCTGTCGATCGCCGCTGGCGTGCTCGCCGTCGCCGGCAGCGTGGTCGGGCTGGGCGTCGGCGGGTTCTACGCGAACCTGACCCCGGCCTTCCTGCCCCAGGCGCTGGCACAGGACGTCGCCAACCTCGCTCTGGCGGCCCCGGCCCTGCTGGTCTGCGCGATCCTCGCCCTGCGGGGGTCGCTCCGCGCCCGCCTGGTCTGGCTGGGCGTGCTGGCGTTCACGGTCTACAACTACGTCATCTACACCTTTTCGATCCCGTTCGGGCCGTTGTTCCCCGTCTGGGTGGCCGTGCTGGGCCTCAGCCTCTTCTCCCTGATCGGCGGGATCGCGAGCACGGATGCCGGGGCCGCCGCCGCCCGGTTCGGGAGCCGGCCGGCGGCAGTCGTCACGGGGTGGTCACTCATCGTCGTCGGCGTGCTGTTCGGCCTGCTCTGGCTGTCGGAGGACGTCCCTGCCCTGGTGGCGGGCACCACACCGCAGAGCGTGCTGGACCTGGGCATTCCGACGAATCCGGTGCACATCCTCGACCTGGCCTTTTTCCTGCCCGCGGTCGTCGGCACCGGTATCCTGTTGCTCCGGCGCCGGGAGATGGCCTACCCGGTTGCGCCGGCGTTCCTCGTGTTCCTGATCCTCACCGGGGTGCCGATCATGGTCACCCCGATCGTGCAGTCGGTGCGCGGCGAGACGGCGGCCTGGACGGTGCTGGCGCCGATCGGACTGCTCACGGTGCTCATGCTGGTGCTGCTCGCCTGGCTGCTCCGCACCGTGGGATCCCCCGACAGGGCGGAGGAGCGCAGCGGGGCGGGAGAGCCCGCAGGCTAGATGAGTGAGTCCTAATGGTCGTAGGCGATGAGGGATCGTTTGTTGGGTGTTCCGAGGAGCCAGTTGTGCCAGATTCCGGCGGCGAGGGCGAGTAG
>NZ_SOFH01000031.1 GCF_004402495.1 Cryobacterium sp. HLT2-28
TCGGGCCGATGTCGCGCATCCACGCGTCGTCGAGCGGCGCCTGGACGATCTCGACCGCCGCGGACAGGTAGCGGCGGGCCGCGTCTGCCTCGGCCGGGTCGACGACCATCGTGACCGGCTCGAACTCGAGCACGGCGTGCGCCACGTCGGCCCAGGCCTGGCGGGCCTCCGCGGCCGAGCCGGCGTCGTCGCCCAGGGTGTAGGCCGACGCGGGGAATGCCATCCAGACGCGGTCCTGCGGTGCCGTCTCCGCCGGCATCCGCCAGGTCACGACCGGGCCCCGGCTGCCGCGTCGATGCCCGTGGGGGACCCGGCCGCGCCGAACGGGCGCGCCGGGTCGACCGGCGCCGTGAGCCCGGCATAGCTGTCGGGCCGGCGGGTCCCGAGGAACGGGAAGAGCGCGAGCCACTCTTCCCGCTGGGCCAGGTCGAGGTCGGCCACCAGCACGACCGACTCGTCCCGCGGCGCCTGCACGAGCACGCGGCCGTACGGGTCTGAGATGAACGACGAGCCGTAGAAGGTGAGGTCGCCCTCGTCGCCGTGCCGGTTCGGCACGACCATGAACAGGCCGCTGGTGATGCCGTTGGCCACGATCACGTGCTGCCAGATCGGCTGGGTGTCGAAGGCCGGGAACCCCGGCTCGGAACCGATCGCCGTCGGGTAGACCAGCAGCTGCGCGCCGGCCAGGCCGTACAGCCGCGACACCTCGGGGAACCACTCGTCCCAGCAGGTGGGCAGGCCCAGGCGGGCGCCGTCGAGCTCCCCCGGCGCGTAGACCGGGTAGGCGTCCTCCGCCGGGCCCGGCCGGAACCAGGTGTCCTCGTAGTAGCCCTCGGTGACGGGGATGTGCAGCTTGCGGGTGCGGCCGAGCAGCGTGCCGGCCGGCGAGACCAGGATCGCGGTGTTGTAGCCGCGCGGGTCGGCCGGGGCGTCGGAGTCGTCCGGGCGTTCGTAGAGCGAGGCGTGCACGACGACGCCGTGCTCGCGCGCCTGGGCGGCCGCGAAGGTGAAGGTCGGCCCGGTCAGCAGGTCCTCGGCGCCGAGCTTGGGGACGCCCGTGGCCCGCTCGTTGCCGGGGTAGCGGGAGAGCGTCAGCTCGGGCAGGAACACGACCCGGGCGCCCTCCGCGGCGGCCAGACGGATGCCGTCGGCCAGCTCCGCGGTGAGCGCAGCCCGGTCCGCGTGCCACCGATGCTGCACGAGCGCCACCCGCAGCGGGGGCGAGACCGCGGGGGCGACGCGGGTGAGCGGAACGGCGATGCCGGGGGCAAGGATGAGGCGCATGAGTTCTCCGGTGGGGCTGCGGGGATTAGTTGATCGTGCGATCAACAAGGTAGAAGCAAAGCTATATACACTGAGGTTCCATGTCAACCGTCCAGAGCGAACCTCGGCCAGGCGCCCGCCGCAAGTCGCCGGCCGACCGCGCGGCGGAGATCGCCGGAGCGGCCCGGGAGATCGCCCTGGCCGACGGCCTGGCCGGCATCACCCTGCGCGGCGTCGCCGCCCGGATCGGGGTGACCCCCGCACTGGTCAGCCACTACCAGCCGAGCATGGATGTGCTGGTCGCCGACACCTTCGGCGCCATCGTCTCCGCCGAAATCGGCGAGGTCGCCGAGGAGCTGGCGGCATCCCCGAGCACGGTTGCCGCGCTCGGCACCCTGATCGACTCCCTGCTCGGACCGGAGCGCAGCCCGGTCACCGCGCTCTGGCTGGATGCCTGGAGCCTCGGCCGGCGCACCCCGGCGCTCGCCGTCGAGGTCGGCGTGCAGATGGATGCCTGGCAGGCCTTCGTCTCGGGGCACCTCCGCTCGGGGGTCGCCGCCGGCGAGTTCACCGCCGCCGATCCCGACGCGGTCGCCTGGCAGCTGCTCGGCATCATCGACGGGCTGAACGCCCACGCCATCGTGCGCTACGGCCATGCCGGGTCGCTGCGCGGGCTGGTGCGCACGGTCGCCGAACACGAACTCGGCCTGGCGGCCGGGGTGCTCGGCTCCACGACGCGCACCTCGACGAACTCGTCGCTGAATTAGGGTAGGCTTACCTAATACCGCGGGCGATGCCCGCACGACAGATGGGGCACGCGACACGATGAGACTGACACGCAGATGGGCCATGATTGCCGGCATCGCCGGAGTGACCGTGCTGGGCGCCACCGCCTGCAGCGGGAACGGCGCGGCATCCGGCCCTGAGGCATCGTCCGGCGGCAAGCCGTCCGGCTCGATCACCGTCTACAACGCGCAGCACGAGGAGCTCACCCAGGCCTGGGCCGACGAGTTCACGAAGGAGACCGGGGTGAAGGTCACGCTGCGCAACGGCGACGACTCCGAGCTCGGCAACCAGCTCGTGCAGGAGGGGTCGGCATCGAAGGCCGACGTCTTCCTCACCGAGAACTCCCCGGCGATCAGCCTCGTCGACAACGCCGGGCTCTTCACCGCGGTCGACGCCGACACGCTCGCCCAGGTGCCCGCACAGTTCCAGCCGAGCTCCGGCAACTGGACCGGCATCGCCGCCCGCTCGACCGTGTTCGCCTACAACCCGGCCCTGCTCACCGAAGACCAGCTGCCCGCGTCGCTGCTCGACCTGGCCGACCCGAGCTGGAAGGGCCGCTGGGCCGCCTCCCCGTCGGGCGCCGATTTCCAGGCCATCGTCAGCGCCATGCTCGCAGTCAAGGGCGAGTCGGCGACGACCGCCTGGCTCACGGCGATGAAGAGCAACACCGTCGTCTACAAGGGCAACAGCACGGTGATGAAGGCCATCAACGCGGGCGAGATCCCCGGCGGCGTGATCTACCACTACTACTGGTTCGGCGACCAGGCCGGCACGGGCGAGAACAGCGACAGCACCAAGCTGCACTACTTCAAGAACCAGGACCCGGGCGCCTTCCTCAGCCTCTCCGGCGGCGGCGTGCTGAAGTCCAGTCCCAACCCGGTGGCTGCGCAGGCGTTCCTCGCCTTCATCACCGGCAAGGCCGGCCAGACCATCCTGCAGACCGGCACCTCGTTCGAATACCCCATCGCCGACGGGGTCAGCGCGAACCCCGCGCTCCTGCCGATCAGCGACCTCGACGCGCCGAAGATCGACCCGTCGAAGCTGAACAGCACCAAGGTCACCGATCTGATGACCCAGGCCGGGCTTCTGTAAACTCAATAGTGATGCCCGTCACCCTGCCACCCGCGAGCCCGGCGCCCGAGCGCCCGGATCCGGCGTCCCTCCGCCCGGCGGCCGGGCCGGCGGCCGACGCGGGTCCGGAGCGCACGGATGCCGTCGGCCGGGTGGGCCGGCGCCCCTCCCCGTTCATCGTCGCCGTGGCGTGCACGGTCTCGCTGCTCGGACTGCTCCCGCTCGGCTATGTCATCGTCACCGGGATCCTCACCGGCTGGCCTGAACTCTCGGCGCTGGTGTTCCGGCCCCGGGTCGGCGAGCTCCTGGTCAACACGGTCGGCCTGGTCCTGATCACGGTGCCGCTCTGCGCGGCGATCGGGGTCGGCGCGGCCTGGCTGGTCGGCCGCACCTCGCTGCCCGGCGCGCGCGTCTTCGCCGTGCTGCTCGCGGCGCCGCTCGCCGTTCCGGCGTTCGTGAACAGCTACGGCTGGGTGAGCGCCATCCCGTCGCTGAACGGTCTCTGGTCGGGCGTCCTGATCGCCACCCTCTCCTACTTCCCCCTGGTCTACCTGCCCTGCGCGGCGGCGCTCCGGCGGCTGGACCCCACCGTCGAGGAGGCGGCCGGTTCGCTCGGCAGCGGGGCGTGGGGCGTCTTCTTCCGGGTGATCCTGCCCCAGCTGCGCCTGCCGATCCTCGGCGGGTCTCTGCTGGTCGGCCTGCACCTGCTCGCCGAGTACGGCGCCTTCGCGATGGTGCGCTTCGACACCTTCACCACGGCCATCGTCGAGCAGTACCGGTCCACCTTCAACGGCCCGGCGGCGAACGCCCTCGCCGGCGTGCTCGTGCTCTGCTGCCTCTTCCTCCTCGTCGGCGAGTCCGGTGCGAGGGGCCGGGCCCGCTACGCCCGGATCGGCTCCGGCGTGGCCCGCCCCGCCCCGCGCCGTTCCCTCGGCCGGTTCACGCCGCTCGGCTACCTGGTGCTCGGCGGGCTGTTCGTGCTCTCTATCGGCGTGCCGTTCACCAGCGTGCTCCGCTGGCTGGTGCAGGGCGGCCCCGCGGTCTGGGCCGACGGAGTCGTCGGCGAAGCCTTCCTGCAGACCGTCGGCTACGGCCTGATCGGCGCTGTCGCCACCTGCCTGCTCGCCTTCCCGATCGCGTTCCTCGCCGTACGCTACCCCAGCCGGCTCGCCCGCGGCCTCGAGTCGGTCAACTACCTCACCAGCTCCCTGCCAGGCATCGTGACGGCGCTCGCCCTGGTGACGGTGAGCATCCGTTTCGTGCAGCCGCTCTACCAGTCCGTGGTGCTGGTGATCGCGACCTATCTGCTGATGTTCCTGCCGCGGGCGCTCGTGAACCTGCGGGCCGGGCTCGCCCAGGTGCCGGTGGGCCTGGAGGAGGCCGCCCGGTCGCTCGGCAAACACCCGATCGGCGCGTTCCTGAGCGTCACCGCCCGCTTCTTCGCCCCGTCCGCGCTCGCCGCCGGCGCGCTCGTCTTCCTCGGGATCGTCACCGAGCTGACGGCCACCCTGCTGCTCGCCCCGAACGGCACCCGCACCCTGGCGATCCAATTCTGGTCGAAAGTGAATGACATCAACTACGTCGGCGCCGCCCCCTATGCCCTGCTGATGATCGCACTCAGCCTCCCCGTGACCTACCTCCTGTTCGCCCGCTCCCGACTGACGAGCGTCTCGTGACCGACGTGGACCTGGCCGGTGCGGCCGAGGGTGCGGCCGCCGGTGCGGCCGAGGGTGCGGCCGCCGGTGCGGCCGAGGGTGCGGGTGCGGGCGCAGCGGCCGAGCGGATGCCGGCCGACCGGGCCGCGATCGAGCTCGCCGGGGTCAGCAAGAGCTTCGGCGGCACGACCATTCTCGACCGGGTCTCCCTGTCCGTGCCGGAGGGCAGCCGCACGGTCATCGTCGGCTCCTCCGGCTCCGGCAAGACCACGCTGCTCCGCCTGATCAGCGGATTCGAGCTTCCGGATGCCGGCACGATCACCGTCAACGGCCGCCTGGTCGCCGGTCCCGGCGCCCAGGTCGCGGCGCACCGGCGCGAGATCGGCTACGTCGCCCAGGACGGCGCCCTGTTCCCGCACCTCACGGTCGGGCAGAACATCGCGTTCGGCCTCGGCCCGGCCCTCCGCGGCGGCACCCGCCGGGAGCGCAAGAAGGCCGTCGCCGAACTCCTCGGCATGGTCTCGCTCGACCCGGGCTTCGCCGACCGCCGCCCCGACGAGCTCTCCGGCGGCCAGCAGCAGCGCGTCGCCCTGGCCCGCGCGCTCGCCCGCCGCCCGAAGGTGATGCTGCTCGACGAACCGTTCTCCTCCCTCGACGCCGGGCTGCGCGCCGCCACCCGCGACATCGTCGCCGCCACCCTCGAGCGCGCCGGGATCACCACGGTGCTCGTCACCCACGACCAGGCCGAGGCGATGAGCTTCGCCCACCAGCTCGCGGTGCTCCGCGACGGCCACCTCGGCCAGGTCGGTTCGCCGCGGGAAGTCTACTGGCGGCCGGTCGACCTGTTCACCGCCCGGTTCCTCGGCGACGCCGTCGTGCTGCCGGCCAGCATCGGTGACGGGGTCGCCAGTTGCGCCCTCGGCCAGGTCAGCGTCGCCCCGACCACCCTGCACGGCGATGCCTGCATCATGCTCCGCCCCGAGCAGATCGTGGTGGAGCCCTGCGACGCCGACGGAACCGGCACGGGAACCTGCACCGGCCAGGTCGAGGCGGTCGACTTCTACGGAGCCGAGGTGCAGCTGGCCGTGCGGCTGCACGTGCCCGGCAGCCCGGAGACCATCGTGCACGTGCGGCAGCACGGCACCACCGGCACCGTCGTCGGCAGCCGTGTAAGCCTCCGGGCACGCGGCACGGCCACGGCGTTCGCGGCGGCCGCGCTCGCTACGGCGCACCGGCATCCGTCGCCGCCCGCCGCTCGCTGACCCAGCCCGCCCGCTGACCCAGCCCTCCCGCTGACCCAGCCCGCGCTGCGGCCTGCCCGCACTCCGGGCTCGGCGAAAAGCTCTTGCCTAGCCCCGGATGGGGGTGTTACACTCTCGCGTGGGAGCGCTCTCACGCTGTTGTCTCAGCCGCGAACCGGAGCCCGCGACCTCCACAGAGAGCAGGACGAGCAATGTCGCTATCCATTTTCCGAACGGGGCAGGTTGCCCCAAGGCCTCCGATCGGGAGGCCTTCTCGCCTCCGCACGCGGCTGGTTGCCGGCGCCGTTGCCGTGCTGCTGGGCGTCCTGACTGCCGGAACAGGGCTGGTCCCCGATGCGGCCTTCGCCGCGCCGGCCAAGCCGCCGCCCGTGGCCGCCCCGGACTTCGGCCCGAACGTCAAGATCTTCGATCCCAGCATGCCCGTAGCCGACATCCAGGCCACGGTCGATGCCATCAGGGACACCCAGGTCAATGACGAAATGGGAACGAACCGTTATACCCTCCTGTTCAAGCCGGGCATCTACGGCAGCGCCGAGAAACCCCTCATCATTCAGGTCGGTTATTACACCGAGGTGGCGGGCCTGGGCGCTTCACCGACGGATGTCACAATCAACGGCCACGTCGACGTCTACAACCGGTGCCG
Source organism: Cryobacterium sp. HLT2-28 (assembly GCF_004402495.1). GTDB lineage: Bacteria > Actinomycetota > Actinomycetes > Actinomycetales > Microbacteriaceae > Cryobacterium > Cryobacterium mannosilyticum. The sequence goes on from NZ_SOFH01000031.1 coordinate 6,681, forward strand.
GCCGGAGACGGGCTGCTTCGCCCTGGACAGCTTCTGGCGTTCGGTGTCGAACCTCACGATCAACGTCACGGGCGGGGACGGCTGCCGGGCGGGAACCAACTTCTGGGCTGCATCGCAGGCCTCGCCGATGCGTCGGGTGAACATCACCGGCGGCAAACTATCCCTGATGGACTACTGCACCGACGGACCGCAGTACGCCAGCGGCGGCTTCATCGCCGATTCCAAGACCGGCGACATCATCAACGGCTCCCAGCAGCAGTATCTGGTGCGGGACAGCAGCATCGGTGCCTGGTCGAACGGGGTCTGGAACCAGGTGTTCGCCGGAGTGCAGGGCGCCCCCGCGCAGTCCTACCCCGACCCGCCGTACACCACCCTCGCCAAGAGCCCGGCCAGCAAGGAAAAGCCCTACCTCTTCATCGATTCCGCGGGCGCGTGGCAGGTCTTCGTGCCGGCTCCCCGCACCAACTACACCGGAACCACCTGGGAGAACGGGCCCACGCCCGGTCGCGCGATCGCGTTGTCCAAGTTCTTCGTCGCCAAGCCGTCCGACTCGGTATCCGCCATCAACAGCAAGCTCGCCAAAGGCCTGAACCTGCTATTCACGCCCGGGGTCTATGACGTCGACAAGACGATCACGGTCAAGAACGCGAACACCGTGGTGCTGGGCATGGGCCTGGCCACCTTGACGGCCGTGAACGGTGCCGTCGTGATGAGCACCGCCGACGTTCAAGGCATCGACATCGCCGGCATCACGATCGATGCGGGAACAATGAACTCACCGGTGCTGCTGAAAATCGGCACCAAGACGGGCCATCGGGGGACGACGAGTGCGGCCAACCCGACCGCCCTGCAGGACGTCTTCTTCCGCGTCGGGGGACCGCACGTGGGCAAGGCGACCGTCAGCCTGGAGGTCAACAGCGACAACGCCATCCTCGACGACATCTGGGCCTGGCGTGCCGATCACGGCAAGCCCGGCAGCGTCGGCTGGGACATCAACACCGGCCAGAACGGCGTCATCGTCAACGGCGACAACGTCACCGCCACCGGACTCTTCGTCGAGCACTACCAGCAGTACAACGTCATCTGGAACGGGGAGAACGGCAGAACAGTCTTCTTCCAGAACGAACTGCCCTATGACGCCCCCAACCAGGCAGCCTGGCAGCACGACGGCGTCCTCGGTTGGGCCGGCTACAAGGTCGCCGACACGGTCACCAAGAACGAGCTGTGGGGCGGTGGCAGCTACGTCTTCAACAACGTCGATCCCACCATCCACGCCTCGGTCGGTTTCGAGGTGCCCCGCAAGCCGGGCGTGAAGATGCACAACCTGCTGAGCGTCCAGCTCGGTGCCGGAACCCTTGACCACGTCATCAACGACAAGGGCCTGGCGGTGAACTCGGCCGGAGTCGGGATTCCCAGTTGCGTGGTCCTCTATCCCTCGGACGACGCTACGCCGCCCACGGTCGCCATCACCGATAACGTCGACGGCGACACGGCAACCGGCAAGGTCACCTTCACCTTCACCTTCAGCGAGGATGTCTGCAGCTTCACCGCCGACGACATCGTCGTCACCGGTGGCTCGAGGGGATCCTTCACCCGCGTGAATGCCAAAACGGCCACCCTGGTTGTGCCGCCCGCTGAGAACTCGAGTGGAACCATCAACGTGAGCATGGCCGAGGCCACGTTCACCGACCTGCCCGGCACGGCCAACACCGCGGCCGCCAGCGCCCAGCAGGGGTTCAACACGACAACCCCGCTGACGCTCGCAATCACGGACAATGTCCCGACCGCAACCGCGACCGGTGATGTGACGTTCGCCTTCGCGTTCAACAGGGACGTCGGCACCAGCTTCACCGCCGATGACATCGTGACCACCGGTGGCACCGCCGGCGCGTTCGTTCGCATCGATGCCACTCACGCGACCCTCGTGGTTTCGCCTCCGGCCGACTCGACGGGAACCGCCCGGGTCAGTGTGGCCGCGGGCACGTTCACGGATCTGGCCGGCAACGCGAACACCACCGCTACCGCCGCGCAGCAGGCCTACAACACGACCTCAACGCCGCCGCCGCCGCCGTCCTGGGCGATCACCTTCGATGACCCCGCGAAAACGTACACGTTGACCGATTTCGGTAACAACGGCGGCGCCGTCGTGGCCGACCCTGCCGGTGGCACGAACAAGGTCGCCACGGTGTCCAAGGCCGTCACGGCGTCGGCGACGGCGGGCAGCACGGTGTCCACCGGTGCCAACCTGTCCGTCGACACGATCCCATTCACGGTCGCTCGCACCAAGATGACGATGCGCGTCTACAGCCCGGCTGCGGGCGTGCGGGTTCGGATGAAGTTCGAGAATGCCGCCAACCCGGGGCAGAACGTCGAGACGGATGCGTTCACCACAGTCGCCGGGGCGTGGGAGACCCTGACCTTCGACTTCGGTGACACGTCCACGCACTTCATCCCGGATGGGCCGACGACGTACGACCGGACGAAGCCGACCCAGAATTTGAACCTGGCCAGCACCTACAACAAGGTGAGCGTCTTCTTCGACTACTTCGTCGGCGCCGGCGGCTACGCACCGATGCCGTCCGACCGCACGTACTTCTTCGACGACGTGAGCGGGGTCTTCTGAGTTGACACACGACTGAGTTGACCCACGGCCGAGTTGATACCCGGCTGAGTTGATACACGGCGCGGCGGCGGCACCTTCGGGGCCGCCGCCGCGTGCTACTCCGAGGCGTGCGCCTCCAGGAACTCGTAGACCTCGGTGTCGTCGACGCCGGGGAAGGTGCCGCTCGGCAGCGGGGAGAGCACGTGCGCGTGCAACCGGGCGCTCGGCCAGGCCTTGCCGGCCCAGCGGGAGGAGACCTCCGACGCCGGGCGGCGGCAGCAGGACTCGTCGGGGCAGCGGGACACGGCCCGCTGGGTGGTCTCCCGGCCGCGGAACCACTTCGCCTGCGCGAACGGCACCCCCACGCTGATCGAGAACTCGCCGCCATCCGCCACACCCGTCTGGGTGGCCGACCAGAACGTGCCGACCGGGGTGTCGGTGTACTGGTAGAACTCGGTCGTCCGGTTGGTGTGGGTGAAGGCGCTCCGGGCGCTCCACTGCTTGCAGACGTACTGGCCCTCGATCGACCCGGTCACATCCACCGGCAGCGGCAGCCCGTCGTTCTCGTAGCCCTTCTGCAGGGCGCCGTCACCGGTGACCCGCAGGAAATGCAGCGGCATCTCCAGGTGGGAGGTGGCCAGGTTGGTCAGGCGCAGGGCGGCCGCCTCGTGCGTCACCCCGAACGCGTCGCGAAAATCCTCGACCGAGAGCTCGCGCTCCCGCTTCGCGTTGGCGAGGAACGCCACCGAGGCGTTCCGGGGCATCAGGCAGGCCGCCGCGAAATAGTTGATCTGCAGCCTCTGCCAGAGGAACTCGGCGTAGCTGTCCGGGCGTTCGTGGCCGAGCAGCCGGTGCCCCATCGCCTGCAACGCCATCGAGCGCAGCCCGTGCCCGCCGGGGATCGACGCCGGCGGCAGGTAGATGCGGTGGTTGACCAGGTCGGTCACCGACCGGGTCGAGTTCGGCAGGTCGTTCACGTAGATCAGGTTGAAGCCGAGCTGCTCGGCCATCACGCTCACCTCGCGGTGGGTGAGCGCGCCCGACACGTGACCGGATGCCCGCACCTGGTCCTCGGCGAGCTGCTCGATGTCGGGCATGTAGTTGTCCTGCTCGCGCATGAGCTCGCGCAGCTCGGTGTTCGCCCGCCGCGCCTCCTCCGGCGTGGCGATGGCCTCGCTGGCCCGGCGGGCGAGTTCCCGGTGCAGGCCGAGCAGGGATTCGAGCGCCGCGAGCGGCATGCCCTTGGTCACCTTCACCGTCGGCAGGCCGAGGGCGCCGTAGAGCGGGTTCTTCTGTGCCCGGGCGAGCTCGATCTCCAGGGCCGCCCGCGTGTTGGGAGCCTCGCCGCTGAGCAGTTCGGTGATGGGCACGGCCAGGGCGGTGGCGACATCCTGCAGCGTCGACAGCTTGGGCTCGCGCCGTCCGTTCTCGATCAGGGAGAGCTGGCTGCCGGCAAGGCCGACCCGATCGCCGAGCTGGTCGAGGGTGAGGCTGCGCTCGCCGCGGAAATGACGGATGCGCAGGCCGAGGGTGACGAGGTCGGAGGCACGTGTGGGCATTCCTTAACATTACCGAAAGAATCGCGATTCTTAACGGAAAGAATGCCCACGGAATGCGGGAAACAGGCGCATTCTTGATTTAGCGGGCAAAGTTACCCATCCGATGCACCCGATCGAAGACGAAAGGCCAGGAGATGACCATCGCGAATGTCTCAGTTCAGACCGGCGGGGGCGAGTCCTGCCACGCCGCTGGAACCACCGACCCCAACCTCCAGGCCTGGGTGGACGAAATCGCCCGGTTGACCCAGCCCGACGCGATCGTCTGGTGCGACGGCTCCCTGCGCGAGGCCGACGCCCTCGCCAAGCAGCTCGTCACCGAGGGCAAGCTCATCCGGCTGAACCCGGAGTGGCGCCCCAACAGCTACCTCGCCCGCACCAGCCCGTCCGACGTCGCCCGGGTCGAGGACCGCACCTTCATCTGTTCGACCGACCCGGAGGATGCCGGCCCCACCAACAACTGGGCCGACCCGGGGGCGATGCGCGCCGAGCTGACCGAGGTCTTCGCCGGCAGCATGCGCGGTCGCACCCTGTACGTCGTGCCGTTCTCGATGGGCCCGCTCGGCGGCCCCATCTCGCAGCTCGGGGTGGAGATCACCGACTCGCCCTACGTCGTGCTCAACATGGGCATCATGACCCGGATGGGCGTGCAGGTGCTGCGCCTGATCGAGGCCGGCGCGAGCTGGGTGCACACCCTGCACAGCGTGGGTTACCCGCTGGTCGACGCCGAGGGACACCACCGCGCCGACGTCGAATGGCCCTGCAACGACACCAAGTACATCGTGCAGTTCCCGGAGACCTGCGAGGTCTGGTCCTTCGGCTCCGGCTACGGGGGCAACGCGCTGCTCTCCAAGAAGTCCTTCGCGCTGCGGATCGCCTCGGTGATGGCCCGCGATGAGGGCTGGCTCGCCGAGCACATGCTCCTGATCAAGGTCACCTCCCCCGAGGGCGGCGTCTCCCACCTGGCCGCCGCGTTCCCGTCGGCCTGCGGTAAGACCAACCTGTCGATGCTGCGCCCGACCATCCCCGGTTGGAAGGTCGAGACCATCGGTGACGACATCGCCTGGCTGCGCCCCGGCACGGACGGGCGCCTGTGGGCGATCAACCCGGAGGCCGGCTTCTTCGGCGTCGCCCCCGGCACCGGGGAGGTCACCAACCCGACCGCCGTCGCCACCGTCTGGGGAAACACCATCTTCACGAACGTCGCACTGCGTGACGACGGAGACGTCTGGTGGGAAGGCCTCACCGAGACGCCGCCGAGCCACCTGATCGACTGGGAGGGCAACGACTGGACGCCCGCCTCGAGCACCCCGGCCGCGCACCCCAACTCCCGGTTCACCGTCGCCGCGGCCCAATGCCCGTCGATCTCCGACGACTGGGAGGCGTTCGGCGGCGTGCCGATCGACGCCATCCTCTTCGGCGGCCGCCGCGCCACCAACGTGCCGCTCGTCGCCCAGGCGCGCAGCTGGAAGCACGGCGTGTTCATGGGAGCCACCATCGCCTCGGAGAAGACCGCCGCCGCGGAGGGCATCGTCGGCGAGCTGCGCCGCGACCCGTTCGCAATGCTCCCGTTCTGCGGCTACAACATGGCCGACTACTGGGCGCACTGGCTCTCGGTCGGCAGGGGTCTCGGCGCCAAGGCGCCGGCGATCTTCCAGGTGAACTGGTTCCGCAAGGGCCACGACGGCAGCTTCCTCTGGCCCGGTTTCGGCGAGAACTCGCGCGTGATCGAGTGGATCGTGCGCCGGATCGAAGGCAAGGCGCCGGCCGTCGACACTCCGATCGGGCGCCTCCCCGCCCCCGGCGGCCTGGACCTGGACGGCCTGGACCTGTCCGAGGATGCGGTGGAGCAGCTCTTCCACATCGACCACGCGTCCTGGCTGGCCGAGTGCGACCTCACCGAGGAGTACTTCGCCCAGTTCGGCGACCGCGTGCCGCCGGCCCTCCAGGCCGAGCTCGCCAGCGTGCGCTACAACCTCCGCGGCTAACCTCGCCCGCTCCTCCCCGCCCGCCCCGCAACCGCCTCCGCCGGGATGCGCGAACGCGCACTTTTGGCCCTCTCAGCATTGCTGGGGGGGCCAAAACTACGCTCTCCCGAGGTGTCGGCGCGCGCCACTCGCGCCGGGGCGCAGGCGCGGCTGCCCATAGGATTCAACTCACCACACGCATGAGCGAACATGAGGTGAACCCGTGGACAGTGACGTCGAACCCCAGGCGCGGCGGGGAACAAACCTGCCCCGGATGGGCGATTTCAACCGATCCGTTGTGCTCGACTCGATCCGTCGCTCACGCACGGGGCTCAGCCGGGTGGAACTCGGGCACTCAACCGGGCTCTCGGCCCAGACGGTCTCCAACATTTGCCGCAAGCTGATCGACCAGCAGATGGTGGTCGAGGCCGGCAAGGCGAGCGGCGGGGCGGGGAAGCCGCGCACGATTCTGCGGCTGAACCCGAACGCTGTCTACGCGATCGGCGTGCATCTCGATCCGGCCGTGATGACCTTTGCGATCCTGGACCTGATCGGAACTGTCCTGGTCCGCTCCCGCAAGAGAACACCGGTGGCCGGCGACCCGAACCGGATCATCACGGCGATCTCCGGCGAGATCGAGCGACTGATCCTGGAGTCGGGTGTGGACCGGCAGAAGATCGCCGGGCTCGGGGTCGCCACGCCCGGACCCATCGACCCGGAGCGCGGCACCGTCGTCGATCCGCCGCACCTGCACGGCTGGCACCGGGTGCCCCTCCGCGACGCCCTCGCGCGAACCACCGGGTTCTCGGTGATCGTCGACAAGGATGTCACCGCGGCCGCCATCGCCGAGACGTGGGCCGGCGGCCCGAGCGGGTCGGGAAGTTTCGTTTTCTTCTACCTCGGCACAGGGATCGGTGCCGGCCTCGTCGTCGACAACGAGGTCGTGCGCGGGCGTTCGCACAATGCCGGCGAGATCGGGCACGTGATCGCCGACCCCGGGGGACCGCTCTGTGTGTGCGGTCTCCGCGGATGCATCGCCGTCACCATCACCCCGCAGAGTCTCGTTCTCGAAGCCGAGGAGCTGGGTGTTCTCGCCGACACCCGGGTGCAGAACGGCCCCCACGCCGTGGACGAGCAGTTCTCGGCGCTTTGCGCGCTGGCCGCGCGCCGCAATTCCGTCGCCGCGGAGATCCTGGATCGTTCGGCGGTGCGCGTCGCCAGGGCCGCCTCGGTCATCACCAACCTCCTCGACGTCGACCGGGTCGTCTTCGGCGGCCCGTACTGGGCGCGGCTCCGCGAGGTCTACCTCGGCCGCATCCCTTCCCTCCTCGATGAGCTCACCGTGGCTCGGAGCATCCACCGGGTCGAGGTCGTCGGCACCGGCGTCGGCGAAGACGTGGGTGCCATCGGCGCTGCCTGTCTGGTGCTGGACCACGCTCTGGCCCCCCGCGCGGCCCGCCTGCTCCTGGCCCACTGAACGCCGGGTAACAGCTGTATAACGCTGGGGTATGGGCGCGCCCGAAGGGTTGAGGAGTTTATCCATTCGATTTAGTATTGGGTTTGCCACAGCCGGTCATCGGACCGGCGACCGTCCGTGGGGGGCAACTGATGGAGCAAAGGAGCACCATGCATCGCAACACAAAACTCGCCGTGTCCGTGTTGATGGCCACCTCGATGATCGCACTGGCCGGCTGCTCGGCCGCCGACGCGGGGAGCGACAGCAAGACCTTGAAAATCGTCTACGAGAAGACCGATTCGTTCACTGCCCTCGATACACTCTTCAAGAAGATCAAGCCCGAGTTCGAAGCGGCACACAAGGGCGTGACGGTCAACCTGCAGCCGATCCAGGCCAATGATGACGACTATTCCACCAAGCTCGCGCTCTCCCAGCAGTCGGCGGATACCGCCCCCGACGTCTTCTATGAGGACACCTTCCGCCTGCGTTCGGACATCGACGCCGGCTACCTCCTCAACCTCGACGGGCACCTCGACGGCTGGGCTGACTGGTCCAAGTTCAACGAGGGAGCCAAGGGCGCGGGGATGGGCGACGACGGCAGCACCTACGCCGTCCCGCTCGGCACGGACACGCGCGGCATCTGGTACAGCAAGCCTGTCTTCACCAAGGCCGGCATCGCCGTGCCGTGGCAGCCCGAAACCTGGGCCGACATCCTGACTGCTGCTCGCAAGATCCAGGCCACCCAGCCCGGCGTCGTGCCGTTCAACATGTACGCCGGGAAGGGCACCGGCGAGGGAACGGTCATGCAAAGCTTCTACGAGCTTCTCTACGGCACGGGAGACTCGCTCTACAACGAGAACGACCAGAAATGGGTCGTGGGCTCGAAAGGGTTCAAGGATTCGCTGACCTTCCTTGACACGCTCTACTCGGAAAAGCTCGCCGTCGACCCGTCCGACGCACTCGACCCGAACGTGTGGAAGAAGGTGTTCGGTGAGTTGTTCCCGAAGGGCCAGCTCGGCGGCACCGTCGAAGGCTCCTACACGCCGTCGTTCTGGCAGAAGGGCGGCTCCTACGAATGGCCGGCCTACGTGACCGACATGGGCGTCGCGGCCTTCCCCACCCAGAACGGTGATGCCCCGCACGGTGTGAGTATGTCCGGCGGCTGGACCCTGGCCGTCGGCGCGAAAACGAAGAACGCCGACCTCGCATTCGAGTTCCTCAGCCTCGCACTCAACAAGGAGAATTCGCTCTGGTACGACATCAACAACTCGCAGATCGCGGTGCGAACGGATGTCGCCGCGGACCCGACCTACCTCGCGGCGAACCCGTTCGTGGCGGCCGTGACCGACCTCGTCTCCGTGACGCACTACCGCCCGGCGACCTCCGACTACCCGAAGATCTCCGCCGAAGTGCAGGCGGCGACCGAAGCGGTGATCACCCGGCAGATGAGCGTCGACGAGGCATCCGCCGCCTACGACAAGGCCGTCGAGGCAATCGTTGGAGCGGACAAGGTCACCAAGTAGAACGATGAAGCCCGAACAGATCGCGCCGACCCGGGGCCCGAACCCGGGAGACCCGGAGCCCGTTGGCTCCGGTTCTCCCGGGCGCCCGGAATCGACCGAAGGCGGGTCCCGGCGCCGAGGGCCGCTCGGCACGCGTGCGCGAACGGCCGCCCGCCTGTTGCCGCTCCTGCCCGCTGTGCTGCTGCTCCTGGTCTTTCTCGCGGGGCCGGTGGCGTGGTCGTTCTACGGCTCATTCACCAATGCGGCGCTGACCGGCAGGGAAGCCCGGAACCCCCAATGGGTCGGGCTCGACAACTACATCACGCTGTTCCAGGACCCCGTCTTCCCGCTCGCGCTGTGGCTGACCGTTGTGTTCGTGGTCGCGTCCGCCATCATCGGGCAGAACTTCCTCGGCCTGGGCATCGCGCTTCTGATGAACCGGGCCAACCGGGTCGTCGGCAGCCTGGTCGGCCTCACCGTCGTGGCCGCCTGGGTATTGCCCGAGATCGTGGCCGCCTTCGTCGCCTACGCCTATTTCAGCAAGGACGGCACGCTCAACCAGGTTCTGTCGGCGTTCGGGATGACCGGCCCGAACTGGCTGTTCAGCCTCCCGATGCTCGCCATCATCCTGGCCAACGTGTGGCGGGGCACCGCGTTCTCGATGATGGTCTACCGAGCCGCGCTCAACGATGTGCCGATCGAAATCACGGAGGCCGCCATGATCGATGGCGCCGGCGGCACGAAACGACTCGTGCTGATCACGATCCCGATGATCAAGAGCAGCATCACTACCAACCTCATGCTCATCACCCTGCAGACCCTGTCGGTGTTCACGCTGATCTGGGTGATGACCGCCGGCGGCCCCGGAAACCAGAGCACGACACTGCCGGTGATGGCCTTCCAGGAGGCCTTCCGGTTCAGCGACATCGGCTACGGAACCGCGATCGCCACCGTGATGCTGCTGATCGGCGCGGCCTTCTCCGTCGTGTACATCCGCGCCCTTCGACCGGGAAAGGGGTAAACGGATGTCTGTTGCGACCCTCGCAGCCTCCGTCGCGTCTCCTCGGAAGGCGACGGCAGCCGCGCTCTCCAACGGGATCCTGATCGTGATCGCCCTGTGCTTCCTGCTGCCCCTGGCCTGGCTGATACTCGCCTCGCTCGATCCGGACGCCAGCTACCGGACCCAGATCCCGGCGAATCCGTCATTCGCCAACTACGCCGCGGTGCTGACGCCCGGGCTGACCTTCCTGCCGCTCTGGAACAGCCTGCTGCTCTCCGGGGGAGCCGCTGTCGCGACGGTGGTGGCCGCCGTGCTCGCCGCGTATCCGCTCTCGCGCTACACGATGAGGTTTAACAAGCCGTTCATGTACGCGATCCTGTTCGGTACCTGCCTGCCGATCACGGCGATCATGGTGCCCGTCTACAGCCTGTTCGTCCGGCTCAACCTGATCGACTCGATGCCGGCGACGATCTTCTTCATGGCGGCAACCTCGCTGCCGATGGCTATCTGGATGACCAAAAACTTCATGGACTCCGTGCCGATCAGCCTCGAAGAGGCCGCCTGGGTCGATGGGGCGAGCGCCATGACTGCCCTTCGTCGCGTGGTGGTGCCGCTGATGCGACCGGGACTCGGCGTGGTCTTCATCTTCGTGTTCATTCAGGCGTGGGGAAACTTCTTTGTACCGTTCGTGCTGCTGCTCTCGCCGAGCAAACAACCGGCCGCGGTGAGCATCTACAGTTTCTTCGGTCAGTACGGGGCGATTGCCTACGGGCAGCTCGCGGCCTTTTCCGTGTTGTATTCCGTGCCGGTGATCCTGCTCTACGCCCTGGTGTCCCGGGGCATGGGCGCATCATTCACCCTCTCCGGCGCGATCAAAGGTTAGGAGCCGGTCACCATGCATGACGACAGTTCACGTGTACAGCAGCGGATCAGCCGGTTCGTCGCCGAGCGGTTGCGCCCCGCGATCTACCGGGCGTCCGTCCCACTGACGATCGAGATCTGGGAGGCCCCCGGCGAACCCGTACCGTTCGCCGATGCCATCCGGGAGCCGTTCAAACCGTTCCAGACCGGTCGGGCCTGGGGGTGCCCGTGGGGCACCACCTGGCTCCACGTAACCGGGACCGTCCCGGTCGACTGGCCCACGGGTGCGCTGCTACGGCCGGAGGCCGTCGTCGACCTGGGGTTCAGTTCGACGGCGCCCGGTTTCCAGGCTGAGGGACTGGCCTGGTCGCCCGATGGGGTCGTCCTCAAGGCGATCGAACCCCGAAACCAGGCCGTGCCCGTGAAGGCAGGACCGGGGGAGAGGGTCGACTTCTACATCGAGGCCGCGTCGAACCCGGATGTCACGGCGAACTGGACCTTCGTCCCGACCGAGCGCGGCGACCTGGCCACCGCCGGGACCGATCCGATCTACCGGCTGCGCCGCGTCGACCTGGCCCTGCGAGACCAGACCGTGTGGGAACTCGTGGCGGACTTCTGGACCCTCGAGGGGTTGCTGCGTGAACTGCCGACGTCCCAGCCCAGGCGCGCGGAGATCCTGCGAGCGCTCGAGCGCTGCATCGACACCATGGACCCGCACGACGTGGCCGGCACGGCATCCGCCGGCCGCGAGGCCCTCGCCGGGGTGCTCGCCAGCCCCGCCAACGCGAGCTCCCACCGCCTGCACGCGGTCGGTCATGCGCACATCGACAGCGCCTGGCTCTGGCCGGTCAGAGAGACCGTCCGCAAGGTGGCGCGCACCTTCTCCAACGTGCTGCACCTGATCGAGCAGAACGAGGACTTCGCGTTCGCGGCCTCATCCGCCCAGCAGTACGCCTGGCTCAAGGAGTCCTACCCGGAGCTCTTCGAACGGGTGAGGGCAGCCATCACCGCGGGCAGCTTCGTTCCGGTGGGCGGGATGTGGGTGGAGTCCGACACGAACATGCCCGGCGGGGAGGCACTCGCCCGCCAGTTCGTGGCCGGCAAACGGTTCTTCATGGAGGAATTCGGCGTCGAGCCGCTCGAGGTCTGGTTGCCCGACTCGTTCGGCTATTCGGCGGCGCTGCCGCAGATCGTGGCGGCCGCCGGTTCCCGCTGGTTTCTGACCCAAAAGATCTCCTGGAACGAAACAAACCGGATGCCGCACCACACCTTCCGTTGGGAAGGGATCGACGGTACCCGGATTTTCACACACTTCCCCCCGGTCGACACGTATAACGCGGAGTTGTCCGGGGAGGAGCTGGCATTGGCGGAGCGTCAGTATGCCGAAAAGGGGACGGCCAACACGTCGCTGGTGCCATTCGGGTGGGGGGACGGTGGCGGCGGTCCAACGGGGGAAATGATCGCCGCCGCCCATCGTACCCGCTCGCTGGAGGGCTCGCCGCGGGTGGAACTGTCCACCCCGCGACGCTTCTTCGAAACCGCGGAGGCCGAGTATCCGGACCCGCCCGTGTGGTCCGGGGAACTCTACCTCGAGTTCCATCGCGGCACCTACACATCGCAGGCGCGCACCAAGCGGGGCAACCGCCGCAGCGAGCACCTGCTGCGGGAGGCCGAACTCTGGGCGACCGCCGCCGCAGTGCGGGGGGCCGCCGAGTACCCGTATGACACGCTGGAGGAGACGTGGCGCACGGTGCTGCTGGCGCAGTTCCACGACATCCTGCCCGGCACGTCCATTGCCTGGGTGCACCGCGAGGCCGAACGCAACTACGCGGAGGTGGCCCGAACGCTGAACGGCCTGATCGGGACCTCGGTGACGGCGCTCGCCGGCCCCGGCGAGCAGTCGCTCACGCTGAACGCCGGCCCGTACGAGCTGGGTGGCGTCCCGGCTCTCGGCGCGGTTTCAACGCCGGACGACGGCGCCGGCAACGGTGCCACGGCCAGTACAGGGTTGGGCCGTCGTGCCCGTTCGGCGGGCACCGGAGCGTCGATCGAGCGCAGGCCCGCGGGCATCGTGCTGGTCAACGGCCTCGTCGCCGTCACCGTTGACGCCGACGGGCTGTTCCCCTCGGTGCGCGACCTGGCCGCCGACCGCGAGCTGGTCCCGGAGGGCCGACGCGGGAACCTGCTCCAATTGCACCGGGACACTCCCACCCAGTGGGACGCCTGGGACCTCGACGACCACTACCTGCGAAACGTCACCGAGCTCACCGGCACGGAGTCGGTCGAGGTCTTCGTCGACACTCCGGCCCTGGTCGGAGTGCGCGTGGTGCGGTCGTTCGGCGCATCGCGCCTGGTCCAGGAGATCACTCTGGCCGCCGGGTCCCCATCGGTCGATCTCGCCTTCGACATCGACTGGCACGAGCGGCAGAAGCTGCTCAAGCTCGCCTTCCCGCTCGACCTGCACGCCGAACGCGCGGCCTCCGAGATCCAGTTCGGCCACGTCTTCCGACCCACGCACGAGAACACGTCCTGGGACGCGGCCCGCTTCGAGACCTGTGCGCACCGCTGGGTGCACGTCGGTGAGGCCGGTTACGGCGTCGCGGTGGCCAACGACGCCACCTACGGCCATGACATCGGCCGGTCGGCGGATGTCGCCGGGCGCACGACCACCACCGTGCGCCTGTCTTTGCTGCGGGCACCGCTCTTCCCCGACCCCGAGTCCGACCAGGGCGCGCATGAGTTCCGCGTGTCAGTGCGAGTGGGGGCTGACATCGGCGACGCGGTGGCCGAGGGATACCGGCTGAACCTGCCGCTGCGCACCGTGCACGGGGTCGCCGCCGAGGGGATCGACCCTTTGTTCGAGGTCGACAACCCCGCGGTCGTGATCGAGGCCGTCAAGCTCGCCGAGGACCGCAGCGGGGATGTCGTGGTGCGGCTCTACGAGGCACACGGGTCGCGGGCTCGCGCGCGGATCATCCGTCGCTTCGACGCGACCGATGTCACCGAGACGGACCTGCTCGAACGCCCGCTCGCGGAGCCCCGCGCCACGTTGGCGGCCGAGGGCGACACCCTGCTCCTCGAGCTGCGCCCCTTCCAGCTGGTCACCCTCCGCTTCGCCCGCCCGTAACCGCTCTCGCGGCCCTCAACGAGCATCCGTCTCCTCCGCCGAACTGTGAGAAGAACACCTCCCCGACGCCGGAAATGGTGTCGAAGTCACAGTTCGGCGGCGGGAGAACGCCGGACTGCGAGACGTTCTGGCTAGACGAGGAGCTGGTGCTTGGCGAGCTCGCGGTAGAGCGGGGTCGAGGCGACCAGCTCGGAGTGGGTGCCGGTGCCGATGACCTGGCCGTGGTCGAGCACGACGATCTGGTCCGAGTCGACCACGGTCGAGAGCCGGTGCGCGATCACGATCAGGGTGCGGTTCACCGCGACGGCGTCGATGGCGGCCCGCATCATCTGCTCGTTGACCCCGTCGAGGCTCGACGTCGATTCGTCCAACAGCAGGATCGGCGGCGCCGCGAGCAGCGCCCGGGCGATCGCGAGCCGCTGGCGTTCGCCGCCGGAGAGCATGACGCCGGACTCGCCGACCGCCGCGCCCAGCCCGGCCGGGTCACGGTCGAGCACCTCGCCGAGGTTGACGGCGTGCAGCACGGCGATGCATTCCTCGTCGGTCGCGTCCGGCGTGGCCAGGGTGAGGTTGTCCCGCAGTGAGCCGGCGAGAACGGGAGCGTCCTGTTCGACGTAACCGATCTGTGAGCGCAGGGCCGTGCGGTCCAGGGTGCGGATGTCCAGCCCGCCGAGGCGCACAACGCCGGCGTTCGGGTCGTAGAACCGCTCGATCAGGGCGAGGATCGTGCTCTTCCCGGCGCCGGACGGCCCGACCAGTGCGGTGCGCAGCCCGCGCGGGGCGGTGAAGGAGACCCCGCGGAGCACCGGTCGCGGCGGGCTGGGCTCGGCGGAGGCGGCGGGGACCGCTGCGGGGGCCGTCGTCGGCACGGGCATGGGCATGGGCGTTGGCTCAGGCTCGGGCTCGAGCTCGGGCGTGGGCTCGATGTCTTCGGGCGTGGTGGCCTGGTCGGCCGGCACCGTGGCGAACAGATCGGCTGCGGTGGGAAGCCGCTGGCCGTCCGCGCCCGCTGCCGTGTCCATCGCGGCCAGGGCCGAAGCGGTGTCCGCGGCCTCCGTTGCGGCGAGATCCGCCTCGAGCAGGTCAGGCTCGGCGAGCACGGCCTCGATCACGGCCGGGGCCACGATCACGGTTTCGAGCAGGGACGACGCGGCGGCGACGGTCTCGACGCTCGCGGCTGCCGCTGCGGCAGCGGTTGCTGCGGCATCGGGCCCGACTTCCGCTGCCACCGCGTAGCCGAAGTGCACGTCCTCGAAGGAGATCGCCGGGGCATCCGGTCGCACCGACTCGTTGGCGGCGCCCACGGTGATCGCCAGCGGGGCGATGTCGCGGTCGAACTGGTCCTCGGCGGGCAGATCGATGATCTCCTGGATCCGGCCGAGCGCGCCCAGCGCGGAGTTGACGGAGGTGATCGCGCCGAAGGCCTGGCCGAGCGGCACGATCATCAGGAACAGGAAGAGGATGAACGCGATCAGGTTCGCGACCGTGATGGTGCCGCTCGCCACCCGGAACCCGCCGACGCCGAGCACGACGAGGAACGACACCTGCATGGCGATCCCGGCGATCGGCACGACCAGTGCGGAGATCTTCGCGACCTGGATGCCCATCTTCCACGCGCCGACGGCGTCCTCCTCCACGGCGGCGATCTCCCGGTCGGTCGCGTTCGAGGCCCGCACCGTGCGCACCGCGCTGATGGCACGCTCCACGCTCGCCGCCAGGTCGCCGACCTTCACCTGCGCCGCGAGGCTGGCCACCCGGATCCGCTGCGAGAGCAGGGTCACGGTGACGACGGATGCCGCGATCACCAGCACGGTCAGCCCGAGCAGCACCGGGTCGATCACGAGCATCGCGATCAGCGCGCCGAGGAAGGTGAGCGACCCGCCGATCGCCTCGACCAGTCCCTGGGTGAGCACCGCGCGCAGCAGGGTGGTGTCCGAGCCGACCCGGGAGACGAGGTCCCCGGTGCGGCGGGTGTCGAATTCGCTGATCGGGAGGCGCAGCATCCGGCCGATCAGTTTGCGGCGGCTGGAGAGCACCACGCCCTCGCCGGTGCGCTGCAGCAGGTAGTGCTGGTAACCGCTGATCAGCCCTGAGACCACCACGAGCCCGATCAGACCCCAGACGAGCGCGCCGAGCGGACTGTCCTTCTGCACGACCGTGATGACCTGGCTGACCAGCAGCGGCTGGGCGAGGCTGGCCAGCGCGCCGAGGATGCTCAGCACGATGACGACGCTGAGCACACGCTTGTGCTCGAGGAGGTAGGGGAGCAGCTGGCTGAACTTCGCCCGCGGCCCGGATGCGGCCCCGGTGCGACGGCCCATCCGGCCGAAGCGGGCCCGACGGGTGGTCGGGGCGGCGGGTCCGGGGGTGCCGGGTCCGGGGGTGCCGGGTCCGGGGGTGCCGGGTCCGGGGGTGCCGCTGGTGGTATTCGTGCCGTTGTTCGGGGTGCTCACCAATTGAGCTTAACCGCAACGGCCGGGTGCCGGTCGTTCCGTCTAGTGTGGGGAACTGTGCCGGAGCCTGTGATTGTCGCCGAGAACCTCGTCAAGAGATACAAGGAATTCGCCGCCGTCGACGGCGTCTCCTTCGAGGTGGCCGCCGGAGAATCGTTCGGCCTGCTCGGGCCGAACGGGGCCGGCAAGTCGACGACCATGCGGATGGTCGGCGCGGTGTCGACGCGCACCGCCGGCACACTGAGCATCCTCGGCATGGACCCCGACCGGCACGGGCCGGAGATCCGCTCGCGCCTCGGCGTGGTGCCGCAGGCCGACAACCTCGACACCGAGCTGCGGGTGCGGGAGAACCTGCTCGTCTACGGCCGGTATTTCGGCCTGCCGCGCGCCCAGGTGGCGCGCCGGGCCGACGAGCTGCTCGAGTTCGCGCAGCTGACCGACAAGGCGAAATCCAAGGTGGATGCCCTGTCCGGGGGCATGAAGCGGCGCCTCACCATCGCGCGGGCCCTGATCAACGACCCGAGCATCCTGCTTCTCGACGAGCCGACCACCGGGCTCGACCCGCAGGCCAGGCACATCCTCTGGGACCGGCTGTTCCGGCTCAAGGAGCAGGGCACCACCCTGCTGCTCACCACCCACTACATGGACGAGGCGGAGCAGCTCTGCGACCGCCTGGTCGTCGTCGACAAGGGCGTGATCATGGCCGAGGGCGCGCCGGCCGAGCTGATCCGCCGGTACTCGTCCCGGGAGGTGCTGGAGGTGCGCTTCGGCTCCGACCTCAACGCCGAGGTCGCCGGGCGAATCGCCGGAATGGGCGACCGGATCGAGGTGCTGCCCGACCGCATCCTGATCTACAGCGAGAACGGGGAGGCGGAGCTGGTGCGCATCATCGATGCGGGGCTCCGGCCGATCACGAGCCTGGTGCGGCGCTCCAGCCTCGAAGACGTCTTCCTCCGGCTGACCGGGCGGACCCTGATCGAATGAGCACCCGCGCATGAGCACCCTCGAGACCGCCGCCGACGACGCCATCCGGGCCACCCGCCGGGTGCGCCGCTGGGGGTCCTGGTATGTGGCCGAGCACCGCTTCCGGGTGATGCGCTCCTACGCGCAGACGGTGGTCGTGACCGCGATCGGCAACCCGGTCATCTACCTCTACGCGATGGGGGTCGGCCTGGC
This sequence comes from Cryobacterium sp. HLT2-28, assembly GCF_004402495.1. Taxonomy (GTDB): domain Bacteria; phylum Actinomycetota; class Actinomycetes; order Actinomycetales; family Microbacteriaceae; genus Cryobacterium; species Cryobacterium mannosilyticum. The sequence continues at coordinate 24,381 of NZ_SOFH01000031.1, forward strand.
CACCCTCGTCGACGCGAACTTGGGACCGGATGCCGTCGCCGGCGTCAGCTATCTGGCCTTCGTCGCCCCTGCCCTCCTCGCGAGCGCGGCGATCACCGTCGCCAGCGAGGAGTTCACCTACCCGATCATGCTCGGCTTCAAATGGAACCCCGTCTTCTACGGCATGAACGCGGCCCCGATCGAGCCCGGCCAGATAATCAACGGCATCGTGATCTCGGTGACCGCACGGATGCTGGTCACCTGCGGCATCTACTACGCCTTCATGCTCGTCTTCGGTGCCGTCCCGTCGCCGGCCGGTTTCCTCGCCGTCTTCGCCGCCCTGCTGACCGGCCTCGGCTTCGGAGCCGTGCTGATGGCCTACACCGCCACCCTGACCGAGGACACCGGGCAGCTGGCCATGGTCATGCGGTTCGTCATCCTGCCGATGACGCTGTTCTCCGGCACCTTCTTCCCGCTCAGCGTGCTGCCGGGGTGGCTGCAATGGATCGGCTGGATCTCGCCGCTCTGGCACGGCACCCAGCTCTCCCGGGTGTTCGCCTACGGCGCGGAGGAGCCGATCTGGCTCAGCGCCCTGCACGTGCTCTACCTGGCCGCGCTGCTCGGCCTCGGCTGGACCTGGGCCCGCCGGGTCGCCGCGAGGAGGCTGAACAGATGACCGAGGTCGACGACGTGCGCTCGGCGCCCCCGGCGGCGCGCCCGTTCGGCGGCCTCTATGCCGGCAACGCGCGCAGCGTGATGGCCCGCGGCTGGCGGGCCACGCGGAGCACCAACTGGCTGGTCGTGGTGAGCGGGTTCTTCGAGCCGATCTTCTACCTGCTCTCGATGGGCCTCGGCCTCGGTGCGCTGATCGGAACCGTCACGACGGCATCCGGCCAGGAGGTGCCCTACGCCGCGTTCATCGCCCCGGCCCTGCTCGCCGTCGCCGCGATGAACGGCGCCATCTACGACTCCACCTGGAACGTGTTCTTCAAGATGCAGTTCGCGAGACTCTACGAGGGCATGCTGTCCACCTCCCTCGGCCCGCTGGATGTCGCGCTCGGCGAGATCTCCCTGGCGCTGCTGCGCGGCGGACTCTACGCGACCGGGTTCATGGTCGTCATGCAGGTGCTCGGGCTGAACCTGTCCTGGTGGGCGTTGCTGGCGCTGCCCGCCGTGCTGCTGATCGCCTTCGGCTTCGCGAGCGTGGGGATGGCGGTCACCAGCTACCTGAAGACATTCCAGCAGATGGACTGGGTCAACTTCGTGATGCTGCCGATGTTCCTCTTTTCGGCCACGTTCTACCCGCTCAGCGTGTACCCGCAGCCGATCCAGTACCTGATCCAGGCGTTGCCGCTCTGGCACGGGGTCGAACTCGTGCGCGGCCTGACCACCGGGCAGGTCGACGCCGGTCTGCTCTGGCATGTGTTCTACTACCTGGCCATGATCCTCGTCGGCCTGGTCTTCACCACCCGACGGTTGCGAGCCCTCTTCCTCGATTGACCCCAGCCCGACGCAACTGTTGCCCGTCCGGACAACTGTTACCGACACGCCGGCAACACTCGTCCGGTTCGGCAACAGTTGCCAGCGGATGCTGCTGCCGGGTCAGGCCTCGATGTCGATGTCGCGGGTCTCTCGGCTGAGCAGCAGCGCGACCAACGTGAGCACCGCCATCACCGACAGGTAGACGCCGACCCAGAACGGGCTGCCCCCGCCGAGGGTCCAGAGCCAGATGGCGATGAACGGGGCCACCGCCGCGCCCAGGATCGAGCTCATGTTGTAGGCGAACGCCGAACCGGTGTAGCGCACGCTCGTCGGGAACAACTCGGGCAGCAGCGCGCCCATCGGACCGAAGGTCATGCCCATCAGCGAGAAGCCGAGAATCAGGAAGACCATCACCCCGAAGAATCCGGCGCCGAGCAGCGGCACGAACAGCAGCCCGAACCCGATGATCGCCAGGGTGACGACGATGAGCGTCTTGCGGCGGCCGTGCCGGTCGGCCCACGGTCCGGAGGCGAGGGTGAAGGCCCCGAAGAACAACACGCCGACGATCATCATCAGGATGAAGCTGTTGTAGCTGTACCCGAGCCCGGGCACCGGGGCATCCGTCGCAGCCCGGCCGTAGCCGAGCGTGAACGTGGTCATCAGGTAGAACAGCACGTAGGTGGCCAGCATGATGAAGGTGCCGAGGATGAGCTCCCGCCAATTCGACTTGAACACCGCGGCCAGGGGCAGCTTCTCCACCCGCTTGGTGGCGACGACCTTGGTGAACGCGTCGCTCTCGACCAAGCGCAGGCGCACCCAGAGGCCGACGATCACCATCACCGCGGAGAACAGGAACGGGATGCGCCAGGCCCACTCGAGGAACGCGTCGGAAGGGCGGGTCGGATCCGTCGACGGCAGGGCCAGGGCGATCGCGAGGAACAGCCCGTTCGCGATGATGAAGCCGAGCGGGGCGCCGACCTGCGGGAAGGTGCCGTACCAGGCGCGTTTGCCGGCCGGCGCGTTCTCGGTCGCGACCAGGGCGGCGCCGCTCCACTCCCCGCCGAGCGCGAAGCCCTGGGCGAGCCGCAGCACGACGAGCAGCAGCGGGGCGAACCAGCCGACCTGGGCGAAGGTGGGCAGCAGCCCGATCAGGAAGGTGGCGATGCCCATGGTCAGCAGTGCGCCGACCAGAGTCGCCTTGCGTCCCCTCCGGTCGCCGAAGTGGCCGAAAACGAGGGCGCCGATCGGGCGGGCCACCATGGCGGCGCCGAAGACCGCGAACGACGCGAGCAGCGCCGTGGTCTCGTTGCCGGTGGGGAAAAACAGGTGCGGGAAGACGAGCACGGCGGCCGTGGCGTAGACGTAGAAGTCGTAGAACTCGATGGTCGTGCCGATGAGGCTGGCAAGCACGACCCGGCTGCGCGGGTTCGTGGGTGCCGCCGTGGTGGCGGGGAGGGCCGACGTGGTGGGTGCTGACATTGAGGAGTCGCTCCGGGATTGACGCGAAGCGGAACCCGGACGGCAGAGGCGACGCCGGTCGGGCGCCGGCGGCTGCCCCCCAGGGGCCGCACGATGAGGTGACCGCTTGTGGCGGCCCCAGTGCACCCTACGTCCGGGGGCGACCGGGAGCCAATCCCCGGCTAACGCTCAGGTAACGATCTGCGGATGCCGCCGCGGGCCGGGCCATGACCGGTCGATCCTCGCGGCGCACCTTTGAGCACGCGGCGCACCGTGCACGGTGCGCCGGACTCCCAAAGGTGTGCCGCGAGGGCTCCTAGCCGGCGGAGCCGGACCGCAGCGCGCGCAGCACCTGCGCGGTCGCGATCGCGGCCGACGCGGCTTCCTCGCCCTTGTCCTCCTTCGACCCGGGCAGGCCGGCCCGGTCGAGGCCCTGCTGCTCGTCGTCGAGGGTGAGCACGCCGAAGCCGACCGGCTTGCCGGCGTCCAGGGCGACCCGGGTGAGGCCGTCCGTGGCCGCCGCCGAGACGTATTCGAAATGGGGCGTGCCGCCACGGATGATGACGCCGAGGGCGACGACGGCATCCGCCCCGTTCTCGAGCGCCACCTTGCAGGCGACGGGCAGTTCGAAGCTGCCGGGCACCCGCACCAGGCTGAAGCTCGCGCCGGAGGCCTCGAGCACGCGCGTGGCACCAGCGATCAGCCCGTCGGTGATCACGTCGTGCCACCGCCCGGCGACGATCACGATTCTCAGCCCGGTGCCGTCGACGGCGATCGAGGGTGATCCTGCTCCGCTCATAGTGCGATTCCCTTCAGGAGGTCGGTGTCTGCGATGTGGTGGCCCATCCGGTCGCGTTTCACGGCCAGGTAGTCCTGGTTGTGGCTGCCGACGCCCACGATCAGGGGCACCCGCTCGGTCACGGTGATGCCGTGCGCCTCGAGCTGGCGCAGCTTCTCGGGGTTGTTGGTCAGCAGCCGCACCGAGGAGATGCCCATCTGGTGCAGGATGGCGGTGGCCGCGCCGTAGTCGCGGGCGTCGGCGGGCAGACCGAGGGCGAGGTTCGCGTCGAAGGTGTCCAGCCCGTCCTCCTGCAGCTTGTACGCGCGCAGCTTGTTGATCAGGCCGATGCCGCGCCCCTCCTGGCCGCGCAGGTAGACGACGATGCCGCCCTCCTCCTGGATCGTCTCGAGCGCGGCGTCGAGCTGGGGGCCGCACTCGCACTTGAGCGAGCCGAATGCCTCCCCGGTCAGGCACTCGGAGTGCACCCGCACCAGGGTGCCGTCGCCCGGGGTGCCCGAGACGATGGCGACATGGTCGGCGCCGGTCATCCGGTCCCGGTAGGCGCGGATCTGGAACGAACCGTGGCGGGTGGGCACGGTGGTCTCCACCTCGAAGTCGACCCGCGGGGATTCGAGGATCGGGCTCACCGTGGGCAGGTCGGTGTCGCAGTGGAATTCCTGCAGGTAGGCGATCAGGTCCTTGATCGTGATCACGAGCACGCCCTCGCGCTCGCCGAGTTCGAGCAGCCCGGGCAGGCGCATCATCTCGCCGTCCTCGGCGACGATCTCGCTGATCCCGGCGACGGGTACGAGGCCGGCGAGCTTCATCAGGTCCACGGCCGCCTCGGTGTGGCCGTCGCGTTCGCGCACGCCGCCGTCCACCGCGCGCAACGGCATGATGTGGCCGGGCCGGTGCAGGCTCGCCGGGGTGGACGCCGGATCGGCGAGCACGCGCAGGGTGTGGGCGCGGTCGGCGGCGCTGATCCCCGTGCTGAGACGGTCGGCCGCGTCGACGGACACGGTGTAGTTGGTGCCGCGCGGGTCCTCGTTGTTCAGCACCATCACCGGCAGGTCGAGCTTGTCGGCGAGGTCGTTGGTCATCGGGGCGCAGATGAACCCGGAGGAGTAGCGCACTGTCCAGGCGAGCCACTCCTGCGTGGCCATCTGGGCGGAGATGATCACGTCGCCCTCGTTCTCCCGGCCCTCGTCGTCGGCGACGATGACCGGTTTGCCCAGTCGCAGGGCGTCCAGGGCGGTGGGAATGTCGGCGAGACTCATGACAGGCTCCTTTTCGATCCTGCGGCCGCCAGGTCGAGCATGCGCTCCACGTGGCGGGCCAGGATGTCGGTTTCGATGTTGACGTGATCGCCGACCATGCGCTCTCCGAGCGTCGTGGCGGTGAGGGTTTCGGGGATAAGCGAGACGTCGAACCACTGCTCGGCGGCGTCCGCGGGGCTGATGTCGCTCACGGTCAGCGACACTCCGTCGACGGCGATGGACCCCTTGCTCGTGACGAGCGGGGCGAGTTCGGGGGAGAGGCTGAACCGGAGCACCCGCCAGGCGTCGCCGGGGGTGATCGTGAGCAGTTCGCTGGTGCCGTCGATGTGGCCCTGCACGATGTGCCCGCCCAGGCGGCCGCCGACCAGCGCGGCCCGTTCCAGGTTCACGGGGGTGCCGGCGGTGGCGCCGGAGAGGGTCGACATCCTCAGGGTCTGGGCCATCACATCCGCCGTGAAGGTCTCCTCGGTGCGGTCCACGACGGTGAGGCAGACCCCGCTGACCGAGATCGAGTCGCCGTGCCCGGCGTCGGACACGACAAGCGGGCCGCGCACGGTGAGGCGCACGGCATCCGCCGACGGGTCGACCCTCTCGATCCGGCCGAGTTCCTCGATGATTCCGGTGAACATGCTTCCCCTATCTCGGCCGGGCCACGATGAGGAGGTCCTCGCCGAGCCGGTCGCAGTGTTCGATGGTCAGGCGGCGTTGTCCGTCGATTCCAGTCACGCCGATGTCGCCGAGGGCCAGCCGCCCGCCGCCGAGCAGCGCGGGCGCCAGGTAGACGAGGTACTCGTCCACGAGCCCGGCCGCGACGAACGCGCTGGCGAGCGTGGGTCCGCCCTCGATGAAGGCGTGACGGATGCCGCGGACGTGCAGGTCGGCCAGCACGGCCGTGAGGTCGTGGGTGGCGAAGAACAACGGCGCGCGGGGGTGGGAGCGGAGCAGGGCATCCGCCGGGATGCCGCGGGCGCCGATCACGACGGGCAGCGGCTGGCCGGGCAGCAGCGCCCCGGCGGCGTCGCGGGCGGTGAGCGCCGGGTCGTCGGCGAGGGCGGTGCCGGTGCCGACGATGATCGCGTCGGCCGCAGCCCGGCGCCGGTGCACGTCCTGGCGGGCCTCCGGGCCGGTGATCCACCGGCTGGTGCCGTCGTCGGCCGCGGCGCGGCCGTCGAGGCTGGAGGCCCACTTGAGCGTGACGAACGGCCGGCCGAGCCGGGCAGCACGGAGCCAGTCGGCGAGGAAGCCGGAGACCTCGGCCTCGAGGATTCCGCCGAGCACGTCGATCCCGTGCGCGCGCAGCCGGTCGGCGCCGCCGGAGGACTCGTGGCCGGGGTCGGACACGGCGTAGACCACCCGGGCGATGCCGGCTTCGATCAGGGCGAGCGCGCAGGGCCCGGTGCGGCCGGTGTGGTTGCAGGGTTCGAGGGTGACCACCGCGGTCGCCCCGCGGGCGCCGCCGCGGGGCAGCCGGCTGAGCGCGTCGACCTCGGCATGGGCCGTTCCGGCGCCGCGGTGCCAGCCCTCGGCGAGCACCTCGCCGTCGGCCGCGAGGATGACGCAGCCGACGCGGGGATTCGGCCCGGTGGCCGGCCCGTTGGCGGCCAGTTCGAGGGCGCGCCGCATCAAGCGTTCCAGTGCCGCGTCCTGGTCCATGCCCGTCCTCGTCCGTTTCTGCAACGAACTCCGGGGGAATGGTGCGCGAACACCGTGTGGGTCGCGCGCAGGGCGAAACCCGCCGATCGATCCCTGGCGGGATTTCTCGACTCGTGCGCCTCTCATCCGGACTTTAACCGTCGGTGCTGGAATTTCACCAGCTCAACCGTTTCGCCCGAGGGCGGAACGGGTCGCGGACTTTCACCGCCGGTTCGGACTTACACCGACCCCGGAGCACGTTTCTTACTACTAGTTATAGCTCAACGCCCCGGCCGCCGGATAATTCCCGCCCGACGGCGTGCAGGATTCGCACGGTCACAACCCGGCGAGAACCGGCCCGTTCACGCGTCGGCCGAGATCAGTTCCCGGGCGGTTCCCTCGTCGATGTACAGGTCGGTGATCACCCGGGCGGCTAGGGCGCCGCGGAGGCTGGCCAGCTTCGAGCTGCCGGACACGACGCAGATCCGCCGCGGGGTGCGGCGCAGCACGGCGAAGTCGGGGCCGGTACTGCGTTCGTTCAACGGGATGCCGTCGGTGGAGCCGTCCGCGCGGAAGAAGACCGTGGCCACGTCGCCGACGACGCCGCCCCGGCCGAGGGCATCGTAGTCCTCGTCTTCGAGGTAACCGCCGGCGTAGACGTGGCTGGGGACATCCGAGAACGGCGAGCCGAGGCCGAACAGGGCCACGTCCATCCGGCCCTGCATGTCGAGCAGCCGGGTCACGCCGCGTTCCCGCCAGAACGCCTGCCGGGTGGCCGGGTCGTCGAAGAAGGCGGGCACCGGGAACTGCTCGACATGGGCGCCGAACGCGTCGCCGAACCGGCGCAGGATCTCGCTGGCGTAGTCGAGGCCGGTCGTGCGCATGTTGCCGGCGCCGTTGAGCTGCACGATCTGCGAGTTGTGGGTGCGCTTGGGGGTGACATGCCGGCTGATCGCGTTCATGGTCGAGCCCCAGGCGATCCCCATGGTCATGTTCGAATCGAAGAACTGGCCGAGAATCCGTGCAACCGAGAGAGCCACCCGCTCCAGCCGGTCGACATCGCTGGCGTGGTCGGCGACCGGTACGACGTGCGCGGTGACATGGTGGCGCTCGAGGATGAGCCGTTCCAGCCGGCTGGTCGCGTCGAGCGGGGAGCGCACCTGGATGTCCACCAGCCCGGTCGCCCTGGCCTGGCTGAGCAAGCGGGAAACCGAGGATCTGGAGGTGTGCAGCTCGTGGGCGATCGCATCCATCGTCAGGTCCTGCAGGTAGTACAGGTGCGCCGCGGTGAGGGCGTCGTTGGTCCGGTCGGACAGCGTCGGATCGTTCGGCAGAGTCATTCCCGCTCCTTGCACATATGTTCAGCCAGCTTGACCGTTTGTGTCGAAGTATTCAAGCTGTATTGACCCACGAGGTTTGCCCGGAGTGCAAATCGACGTTGAGCCGGCTGTGAGTGCTTCACGGCTGCGAACCCACACAGAAGTGAGCGAACAGTGCAGAATACAGCGATCCAGGCCCAGGCGGCCGTCCAGGCCGATCCCCGCGCGCAGGTCCTCATCATCGGGGCCGGCATCAACGGCATCGCCACCTTCCGCGACCTGGCCCTGCAGGGCGTCGACGTGGTCATCGTCGACAAGGGTGACTACGTCTCCGGGGCGTCGGCCGCCTCCTCGCACATGATCCACGGCGGGGTGCGCTACCTCGAGAACGGGGAGTTCCGCCTGGTCAAGGAATCGGTCGAGGAGCGCAACGCGCTGCTGAAGACGGCCCCGCACTACGTGAAGCCGCTGAAGACCACCGTGCCGATCTTCTCCACCTTTTCCGGGGTGCTGAGCGCGCCGCTGCGTTTCCTTACCCATCGGCAGGGAGCGGCGCAGGAGCGCGGCGCGCTGCTGATCAAGGTCGGGCTCACCCTGTACGACTCTTTCTCGCGTGACGGCGGCAGCGTGCCCCGGCACGAGTTCCGCGGGGCGAAGGAGTCGCTGCGCCAGCTTCCCCGGCTGAACCCGTCGCTCAAGTACACGGCCACCTACTACGACGCCTCGATGCACGACCCGGAGCGGCTCGCCCTCGACGTGCTCGGCGACGGCCTCGCCGCCGGCCCGCACGCCCGCAGCGCCAACTACCTCGAGGCGGTGGCGATGGATGCCGACGGCGTGCTCCTGCGCAACAAGGTCACCGGGGAGGAGTTCAGCTTCCAGGCCGACGTCGTCGTGAACACCTCCGGACCGTGGACGGACCTGACCAACGTGGCGCTCGGCCAGGCCAGCGCCTACATGGGCGGCACCAAGGGCTCGCACATCGTGCTCGACAACCCCGAGCTGCTGGCGGCGACCGGCGGGCGTGAGATCTTCTTCGAGCACAAGGACGGCCGGATCGTGCTGATCTACCCGCTCGCCGGCCGGGTGCTGGTCGGCACGACCGACCTCGAGCACGACATGACCCAGCCGGCCCGCTGCACCGAAGACGAGGTCGACTACTTCTTCGAGCTGGTCACGCACGTATTCCCAGATGTCGCCGTCGACCGTTCGCAGATCGTCTTCCGGTTCGCCGGGGTGCGCCCGCTGCCCCGGCACGACGACGAACAACCCGGCTTCGTCTCCCGCGATTACCGGATCGAATCCCGGCCGCTCGGCGCCCGCCCCGGCACGCTGCTCAGTCTGGTCGGCGGCAAGTGGACCACGTTCCGTGCCCTCGCCGAGCACCTCAGCGGCGACATCCTCGCCCTGCTCGGCCTGCCCCGGGTGGTGTCGACGGCCGGGCTCGCTATTGGCGGCGGGCGCGACTTCCCGGTGACGGATGCCGCGCACCAGGTCTGGGTCGCGGCGCACGGCGACGAGGTGGGCGCCGCGCGCGCCGCGGCCCTGCTCACCCGGTACGGCACCCGCGCCGCCGACGTGATCGACTGGCTCACCGAGGAAGCGGACGCCCCGCTGGACAACCATGCCGGTTACACCCGGCGGGAGATCGAGTACCTGGCCGCCACGGAATCCGTCATGCACCTGCTCGACCTGGTACTGCGCCGCACCAGCCTGGCCTTCCGCGGCGAACTCAGCCTGCCGCTGCTCGACGAGTTGGCGGGCGTGGTCGCACCGGTGCTCGGCTGGGATGCCGCGACCCGCGAGAACGAGGTGGCGCTCGCCGTGGACATGCTCCGCGAGACGCACGGGGTGCGGCTGGCGGCCGCGCCGGAGCCGGCCGGCCAGGTCGCCTGAGCCGCCCGGCCCGGCGCGCACCGCTGATCGGCCTGCGCACCGCTGATCGGCCTGCGCACCGTTGATCGGCCTGCGCACGGCCGTCCGGCGTGCGTGCGCCCGGCAGCCGGCGCCTGCTGCGCGCCGGGATCTGCACGGACGTGCAGCCGAAGGCGCACCTTCGGCCGGGCCGACTCGATAGGTTTTGCAGGATCCGTTTTCTTCCGGATCCTCCAGTTCCAACTAACAAGGGTGTCAATGTGGACAATCTCGGTATCGTTTTTCTTTCGGAACTGGTGGGCACAGCCCTGCTCGTTCTCCTCGGCTGCGGAGTGGTCGCCAACGTGGCACTCGCCAAGAACAAGGGTGTCGGTGGCGGATTCCTGATGGTCACCATCGGTTGGGGCCTCGCGGTCTTCTCCGGCGTCATCGTCGCCTACAACTCCGGCGCCCACCTCAACCCCGCCGTCACGCTCGGCCTGGTGGCCTCCGGGGCGACCGAGTTCGGCTCGGGTGTCCCGGTGAACGCCGTCTCGGTCCTGGCCTACATCGGGGCGCAGATGCTCGGCGCCCTGCTCGGGGCCGTGTTCGTCTGGCTGGCCTACAAGCAGCACTTCGACCAGGAGCCGAACGCGGCGAACAAGCTGGGCGTGTTCTCGACCGGCCCGGCCATCCGTTCCTACGGCTGGAACCTCGTCACCGAGATCATCGGCACCTTCGTGCTGGTGTTCGTGGTGATCGCGTTCGGCGGCGGACGCCAGGGTGAGAGCGGCGGCCTCGCCGCCCTCGGCGCCCTGCCGGTGGCGCTGCTGGTCATCGTCATCGGCACCTCGCTCGGTGGTCCGACGGGGTACGCGATCAACCCGGCCCGTGACCTCGGCCCGCGGATCGCGCACTTCCTGCTGCCGATCAAGGGCAAGGGCTCGTCCGACTGGGCCTACTCCTGGGTGCCCGTCGCGGGCCCGATCATCGGCGGGCTGCTCGCCGGTTGGGCCTCCGCGGTCCTCCTGCCGATCCTGACGTAGCAGGGACCGGCACCGCGGCATCCGTCGACGGATGCCGCGCACACTCGACACTCATCTCGCACGCCTAACCTGAACCGCACGATCAACAAAGGAGTTATCAATGGCCCAGTACATCATTGCCATCGACCAGGGAACGACGAGTTCCCGCGCGATCATCTTCGACAAGGCGGGGTCGATCGTCTCGACCGGCCAGCTCGAGCACGAGCAGATCTTCCCGCGCGCCGGCTGGGTCGAGCACGACCCGATGGAGATCTGGAACAACACCCGTGAGGTCATCGGCCAGGCCCTGTCCAAGGCCAACCTGACCCGCCACGACATCGACGCCGTCGGCATCACCAACCAGCGCGAGACCGCCGTGGTCTGGGACCGCACCACCGGCCTGCCCGTCTACAACGCCATCGTCTGGCAGGACACCCGCACTCAGCCGATCGTCGACCGGCTCGCCGCCGACGGCGGCGTCGAACGGTTCAAGGCCAAGGTCGGCCTCCCGCTGGCGACCTACTTCTCCGGCACCAAGATCGTCTGGATCCTCGAGAACGTCGAGGGTGCCCGGGCCAAGGCCGACGCCGGCCAGCTGATGTTCGGAACGACCGACTCGTGGGTGCTCTGGAACCTGACCGGCGGGCTCGAGGGCGGCGTGCACGCCACGGACGTCACCAACGCCAGCCGCACCATGTTCATGGACCTGGAGACCCTTCAGTGGGACGACGACATCCTCGCCGCGTTCGACGTGCCCAAGTCGATGCTGCCCGAGATCCGCTCCTCCAGCGAGGTCTACGGCATCGCCAGCGGGCACAGCCTGCTCCGCGAGACGCCGATCGCGGGCATCCTCGGCGACCAGCAGGCCGCGACCTTCGGCCAGGCCGCGTTCGACCAGGGCGAGGCGAAGAACACCTACGGCACCGGTAACTTCCTCATCTTCAACACCGGCACCGAGATCGTCCACTCCAAGAACGGGCTGCTCACCACGGTCGGCTACAAGCTCGGCGACGCGGAAACCCACTATGCGCTCGAAGGATCGATCGCGGTCACCGGGGCGCTCGTGCAGTGGCTGCGCGACAACCTCGGCATCGTCGGCTCAGCCGCCGAGGTCGAGGCTCTCGCCCTCTCGGTCGAGGACAACGGCGGCGCCTACTTCGTGCCGGCGTTCTCCGGCCTGTTCGCCCCATACTGGCGCTCGGATGCCCGCGGGGCCCTGGTCGGACTGACCCGGTTCGTGAACAAGGGCCACATCGCCCGTGCCGCGCTCGAGGCGATCGCCTACCAGTCCCGCGAGGTGCTGGACGCGGTCAACGCGGACTCCGGAGTGCCGCTGACCGAGCTCAAGGTCGACGGCGGTGCCTCGGCCAACGATCTGCTGATGCAGTTCCAGGCCGACATCCTCGGCGTATCCGTCGTTCGCCCGGTCGTCGCGGAGACCACCGCGCTCGGCGCCGCCTACGCGGCCGGCCTCGCGGTCGGCTTCTGGGGCAGCCTCGACGAACTCCGCGCGAACTGGCAGGAAGACGCCCGCTGGGAGCCGCAGATGGACGTCGCCGAGCGCGACCGACTGCTGCGCAACTGGAAGAAGGCCGTCACCAAGTCCCTCGACTGGGTAGACGAGGACGTCGTCTAGCCTCACCCGCCTCACCCGCCTCACCCGCCTCACCCGCCTCACCCGCTTCACCCGCCTCACCCGCTTCACCCGCCTCACCCGCTTCACCAGTTCCCCGGAAACCCGGCGTCCACCCCAGGCCGCCGGGTTTCCGTCGTCTCACCCCCGCCGTGCCCACCTCCCCGCCGTCTACTTGCGTAACTCCTGCTATTTGTTCGGGCTGTCGGCGACGGCCCCGTGATTACGGCCTTTCCGGCGATCCCGCCACCGAAATTGCAGGAGTAATGCACGATCGGGTGCTGTCCTCCACAGGGCGGGAACCTGGACGCATCCCCCCACAGCGGTGCCCTCGGCACCGCCGGTCGCGCTCAGCATCGATTCTCGGGGCATGAGCCTGCCACGCGATTTCGACTTCGGTGCCCGACGTATTGTCAGCAGGCGCGACCTGCTCGACAGCGGCCTGACCGGATCCCAGATCACCCTCGCGGTGCGGGCGGACCGCCTGCTCCGGGTGAGGAGAGACCACTATGCGGCGCCGGGAACGGATCGCCACACCGTCGAGGCCGTCCGCGTCGGCGGCCGGCTGGCCTGCGTCTCGGCGGCCAGGGAGTTGGGGATTTTCGCGTTCGAGACGAGGTTCACGCACCTCCACGTCCCCCGGGAGGCATCGCGTCTTCGCGGCGCCCGGAGCCGGTACGACCGGCTGAATGCAGTCCCGCGCGACGGCGTCGCAGTGCACTGGTGGCCACTGATCGAGCCGGGGGACGGAACCGAGTTCTGTGTCGGCACCCGGGATGCCCTCGCCCAGCTGATCCAATGCCAACCGCGCCACTTCGCCCTGGCCGCCCTCGACACCGCGTTGCATGAGGGGTGCATCTTCGCCTCCGACCTCGAGGATGTTTTCGGAAACGTTCCGGCGAAATACCGGGCACTCCGCGACCAGATCGACGCTCGGGCGGACGCCGGGCAGGAGACCGTGCTACGGCGGCTGGTCCTCGAGGCCGGATTCCGATGCGACATCCAGGTGCCGATCGACGGCGTGGGGCGCGTGGATCTTCTGGTCGAGGGCTGCGTCGTGGTTGAGGCGGACAGCCGCGCACACCACAAGTCGTGGGAACAGCACATCCGGGATCGCACCCGAGATCGCGTTCTTGCCCAGCTGGGGTATGTGACTCTGCGGGTGCTGTACCAGGACATCATGTTCGATCCCGCCGGAGTCATCAGCGCGATCGCTGCGCTCGTGCGAGTCTGCCGCGAGGGCGGCATCCGGGCCTGACCCAGTCGCTCGTCTACAGGCCGGTACCGCTTCATGCGGGCGGGTCGCGCATAACTCCTGCAGATTCCGGGCGGTCGGATGCGCCGCCCCGGGAATCCGGGGCGGCCCGGCCCGGGCGGCTCAGATTGCAGGAGTTATGCACATCACTTGGGCGGGAAGGGACGTGCCGAGACGTGCCGAGACCGGCCGAGACTGGACGGGACCGGCCGAGGCCGGCCGGGGGCGGCCTGGGGGCGGTCAGGAGGGCCGGGAGTTCGGCCAGGCCGGTGATTCGGAGCACCCCGAGACGGGCGGCGTCGGCGGCGTCCGCGGGGTCCACCGCGGCTTCGCGCCGGTCGAGCCAGACCGCGGTGAGGCCGGCGGCCGCCGCCCCGATGGCGTCGGTGCGGATGCGGTCGCCCACGTACACCGCGTCGGCCGCGGCGACCCCGAACACGGCGCAGGCGTGCTCGAAGATGCGCCGGTCGGGTTTGGCGGCCCCGAACGCGGCCGAGGTGATCACCCGTTCGACCCGGTCGCCCAGGCCCGTGCGGTCCAGCTTCGGCTGTTGGTGCGACCGCTCCCCGTTGGTGATCAGTCCGAAACGGATGCCCGGAAACTCACCCTCCAGGGCTGCCAGGCAGGGCAGCGCGTCGTCGTGCAACCGCCAACTCGCCCGATAGTGCTCGAAGTAGGCGCCGAACCAGGCGGCCGCTTCCTGGTCCGTCAGGGGGACCCCGTGCGCCGCGGCGAAGTCACGGGCGCGCTCCCGCCGCTGGCCGGGGAAGTCCAGCCGCCCGGCAAGGTAGGAGTGGTAGTGCCGCTCTTCCAGCTCCTGCCAGAGCGCGACCGCCCCGCCCTGGTCGACGCCGTCGAACGGGCCGCCCAGGGCGGCGAGATACCGCAGGATGCCGTCGGCGACAGCGCCGCGATGGGCGAACAGCGTGTCGTCCAGGTCGAAGAACACGACCGACGGGATGCGGGCGGGTGCGGCCATGGCTCAGCCGGCCACCACGCCGGCCACCACGCCGGCCACCACGCCGGCGGGCCAGCCGGCCTTCGGCTGGCGGTCGTCGGTGGAGCGGAGCCGCCCGGTCCAGGCCAGCGGGAAGGACCCGTCGCGGTGCGGGTGGTCCGCGGGCGACTCGCCGAGGAAGCTGAAGCCCGTCTTCCGGGCGGTGCGCGCCGACGCGATATTCCCCGGCAGGCATTGCCAGTTGATGGCGTCGACGATCCCGGCGGAGAACGCCCAGTCGGCGACGAGCCGCTGGGCCTCCGGGATGTAGCCGTGGCCGCGGTGCGGCGCCCCGAGCCAGTAGCCGATCGAGGCCGTGGGAACGCGCAGCCCGATCACGCCGACCAGGGCGGGGGAGCCCGGTGCGCGAACCGCCCAGGTGTATTCCTGATCAGAGGCCCATGCCGCCGGCACATACTCCGAGATGAATGAGTCCGCGTCGGAGCGACGATACGGCCACGGCACGGTGAGGTACCGCTCGAACAGAGGGTCCTGGCAGTACTCGAACACCGTGTCGGCATCGCCGGCGGTGGGCTGGTCCAACCGCACCAGCGGCGACGACAGTTCGACGGGCTCCATGGTCAGGCGCGGGGGAGGAGTCCGACACGCTCGAACGCGCGCGCCAGGGTGGCGTCGGCGACACCCGCCGCGCGGTCGGCGTTGTGGGCGAGCAGGCGGTCGAGTTCGGCCGGGTCGCCGAGCAGCTCGAGCACGCGCGCGCGGATCGGGCCGAAGGTGCCTGTGACGACCTCGGCGAGTCCCTTCTTGAGATCCCCGTAGCCGCGGCCGGCATACTCGTCCTCGAGGGACTGGATCGAGCGCTCGGCCATGGTGGAGTAGATCGTGAGCAGGTTGGCCACCCCCGGCTTGTTCTCCCGGTCGAAGACGACTCCGCCATCGGCATCCGTCACCGCGCGCATGATCTTCTTCGCGGTGACCGACGGCTCGTCGAGCAACCAGATCACCCCGGCGTGCGATTCGGCCGACTTCGACATCTTCGAGGTGGGGTTCTGCAGGTCGAAGATCTTCGCGGTCTCCTTCACGATGTCCGCCTCCGGAATCACGAAGGTGTCCCCGAACCGCGAGTTGAACCGCGCCGCGATGTCGCGGGTCAGCTCGACGTGCTGGCGCTGGTCTTCGCCGACCGGCACGACGACGGTGTCGTAGAGCAGGATGTCCGCGGCCATCAGGATCGGGTAGGCAAACAGCCCGACCGTGGTGCCGTCTGAACCCTGCTTGGCCGACTTGTCCTTGAACTGGGTCATCCGGCTGGCCTCGCCGAACCCGGTGATGGTGTTGAGCACCCAGGCCAGCTGGGCGTGGGCGGCGACGTGCGACTGCACGTAGAGCGTCGACGCCGACGGGTCGATCCCGCTCGCGATGTACTGAGCCGCGGTGCGCCGGGTGTTCTCGCGCAGCTTCACCGGGTCCTGCGCCACGGTGAGCGCGTGCAGGTCGACGATCGAGAAGAATGCGTCGTGGGTCTGCTGCAGCGCCTTCCAGTTCAACAGGGCGCCGATGTAGTTGCCGATCTGCAGGGAATCCGCGGAGGGCTGCATGCCGGAGTAGAGACGGGGCTTGGTCATGGGGTCTTTCGTGTCGTGGGGCCGCCGCAGGCGGAACCGGGGAAAACGGTGGGTTAGACGAGGTAGTCGACGACGACGGGCGTGTGGTCCGACCAGCGCTGGTCATAGGCGGCGGCCCGGTCGACCGCGTAGTTGGTGACGGATGCCGCCAGCGCCGGCGTCGCCAGCTGGTAGTCGATTCGCCAGCCGGTGTCGTTGTCGAAGGCCTGCCCGCGCCAGGACCACCAGGTGAACGGCCCGTCGACCTCTCCGGCCCACTTGCGACCCACGTCGACCCAGCCGAGCCCGGCCCCGGCGTTGTACCCGGGCTCGTCTTCCGCGCCGAGGATCCGGTCGAAATAGGCGCGCTCGTCGGGAAGGAACCCGGCCCGCTTCACGTTGCCGCGCCAGTTCTTGATGTCGAGCTTGCGGTGGCCCACGTTCAGGTCGCCGAGCACGACGGCCCGCTCGCTGTGGGCGGCCAGCTCGGGCAACCGGGCGAGCATCGCGTCGAGGAAACGGTACTTCTCGACCTGCTTGGGGGTGTCCGCCTCGCCGGAGTGCACGTAGGTGCTCACGACCGTGACGATCTTGCCGTTGACCTCGTAGTCGGCCTCCAGCCAGCGGCCGGCGCTGTCGAAATCGGTCGCGCCGAGCTCGACCCGGTGGATCGACGCCGAGGACCGGCTGGCCAGCGCGACGCCGGCCCGGCCCTTCGCCGTTGCGGGGTCATGCAGGATGCTCCACTCCGGGCCGAGCAGGTTCTCGAGGTCCTCGGTCGACGCGCGCACCTCCTGGATGGCGAGGATGTCGACGTCCCGGGCGGCGAGCCACTCGCCCATTCCCTTGCGGTAGGCGGCGCGCACCCCGTTCGTGTTGATGCTGGCGATCCGGAGCGGCTGGGCAGGCGAGGGAGACTCAGGCGTGGACGGCATGGACCAAGTCTAGGTTGGGCGAGCGGCTTCTCCCGCTGGCACGGCGGTTTCGTACCCCGACGCCGCCCGCTCCGCGGTGCGCAGCCGGCGGGCGGTCGCCCACCGCTGCCGCCAGCCGGCGTGGGCGTGGGCGTTCCGGGCGTCCCGCAGTTCGGCCAGGGCGGCAATCCGGCGGGCCTCGTTCTCCCGCTCGGCCTGTTCGATCGCCGCGCGCTTCGCGTCGACCGGTACGGGCGCGATGCCGGCGTCCTCCATCCCGACCGAGATCCAGGAGGCGGTGAGCAGGATCACGGTGTTCATCAGGTTGAACCAGATCAGGAGCCCGATGATCACGGCGAAGGTGGCCAGCAGGGGGTTGGATCCCGTGCGCCCGAGCAGCGTTCCGCCGAGCACCTTGAGGGCGCCCAGGGCGACCCCGCCGAGGGCGGACCCGAGGATCAGCTGCCGGTGCGGGATGTACACCCGCGAGAGAACCCGGAACAAGGTCGCGAGGGTGGCCGTGTCGATCATCAGGACGACGAGCAGCCCGATCGTGCGCGCCCCGGCGTTGAACCAGAAGGAATCCCGGGCGATGCCCAGCAGACCCAGGATGGCGCCGAGCGCCTCCGTGCTGGCCAGGGAGATCAGCGCCGACACGATCAGGGCGACGCCGAAGAGGATGCCGAGACCGAGTTCCCGCAGCTTCACCAGCACGAAGAGGGTGCCGTCCCGGGGCATCCGGAAGATGGTGCGCACGGCCTGGGTGGTGGTGGACAGCCAGCCGAGGGTGGTCCAGAGCAAGCCGACCAGGGCCACGGCGCCGGTCCAGGTCAGTACCCCGGCGTTGGCGAGCTGTTTCGGGTCGATCACGCCGTGCCTGCCGATCAGACCGGGGATGGACTGGTTGATGAGAGCGATCAGGGCGCTCATCAGCCGCTCGTTCGAGCCCAGCACGAGCCCGGCGATCGAGAACCCCACCCAGATCGCCGCGAAGATCGCGAAGACCGCCTGGTAGGTCATCCCGCCGGCGAGGATGGCGCCGCCGGTCTGGGCGAAATGGCTGACGGCGCGCACCGGCCGCCAGGCCATAGTGCGCCTGTACAGGAGGGTGGCCCGTTTCACGGGGGCGGGGCTCGTCACGGCTCCAGCCTAGCCAGCGGTCGGCGGCCGCCTGCCCACCCCCAGTTCGGGGTGCAAATACAAGCTGAGGGTGTCTCACCTCTTGCGGTACGACGGGAAGGTCTGCCACTATCCCAGTGCTGACCCAACCGAGTCGGACATCCACCACCCGAGGCTGGATGGCAGGCGGCCCGGCCACGAACAGGTGAAGTGCCGGGCAACCGGTCGGGCGGCGTGCGACGGTCGGGCGGTTCCTCGACCAGCCGGTGGCGGCGAAACCCGAGTCGACGCCACCGGCTACCTCGTTGCGTGCTACTTCAGCCCGCGCACCATGGCTTGCTTTACCTCGGAAATGGCCTGGGTGACCTGGATTCCCCGCGGGCAGGCCTCGGTGCAGTTGAAGGTGGTGCGGCAGCGCCACACCCCCTCCTTGTCGTTGAGGATGTCGAGGCGGACCGCCGCGTTGTCGTCGCGCGAGTCGAAGATGAAACGGTGCGCGTTGACGATCGCGGCCGGCCCGAAGTACTGCCCGTCGGTCCAGAAGACGGGGCAGCTCGACGTGCACGCGGCGCAGAGGATGCACTTGGTGGTGTCGTCGAAGCGTTCACGCTGCGCGACGGTCTGGATGCGCTCCTTGCCGTCCTTCGGCGCCTGCTGGGAGACCAGGAACGGCTGCACGGCGCGGAACGAGTCGAAGAACGGCTCCATGTCCACGATCAGGTCCTTCTCCAGCGGCAGACCCTTGATCGCCTCCACGTAGACCGGCTTGGTGATGTCGAGGTCCTTGATCAGGGTCTTGCAGGCGAGGCGGTTGCGGCCGTTGATGCGCATGGCATCCGAGCCGCAGATGCCGTGCGCGCAGGAGCGGCGGAAGCTCAGGCTGCCGTCCTGCTCCCACTTGATCTTGTGCAGCGCGTCGAGCACCCGGTCGGTCGGGTACAGCTGCACGTCGAAGTCTTCCCAGTGCGGCTCAGCGTCGACCTCCGGGTTGAACCGGCGGATGATCAGCGTGACGGTGAAGGACTGGATTTCTTCGGGCACAGCGGGAGGGGTTGCCGTTGCGGTACTCACTCAGTACTTCCTTTCCATCGGCTGGTAGCGCGTGATGGTGACGGGCTTCCAGTCGAGCGCGATGTGGTCGGCCGCGTCGGCCGACAGAGGGTCACCGGTCAGATACGCCATGGTGTGCACGAGGTAGTTCTCGTCGTCGCGCAGCGGGAAGTCGTCGCGCATGTGGCCGCCGCGGCTCTCCTTGCGGTTTCGGGCCGAGTACACGACCACCTCGGCCAGGTCGAGCAGGAAGCCGAGTTCGACGGCCTCGAGCAGGTCGGTGTTGAACCGGCGGCCCTTGTCCTGCACGCCGATGTTCTTGTACCGCTCGCGCAGGCCGTGGATGACGTTGGTGACGTCGGAGAGCGACTCGTCGGTGCGGAAGACCTGCGCCTTCGCGTCCATGGTCTCCTGCAGCTCCTTGCGGAGCACGGCGATGCGTTCGGTTCCGGTCGACGAACGGATGCCCTCGAGCAGTCCGCGCACGGCCTTCGCCGGGTCGGCGGGCAGCGGCACGAACTCGGCCGTCTTGACGTACTCGACGGCGTTGTTCCCGGCGCGCTTTCCGAACACGTTGATGTCCAGCAGCGAGTTGGTGCCGAGCCGGTTCGAGCCGTGCACCGACACGCAGGCGCATTCGCCGGCCGCGTAGAGGCCGGGCACGACGGTGGTGTTGTTCCGCAGCACCTCGGCGTTGACGTTGGTCGGGATGCCGCCCATCGCGTAGTGCGCGGTCGGCATCACCGGAACCGGCTCGGTGACCGGGTCGACGCCGAGGTAGGTGCGGGCGAACTCGGTGATGTCGGGCAGCTTGGTCTCCAGCACCTCGGCGCCCAGATGGGTGCAGTCCAGGTACAGGTAGTCCTTGTTCGGTCCGGCGCCGCGGCCCTCCGCGACCTCCTTGACCATGCAGCGGGCGATGATGTCGCGCGGGGCGAGGTCCTTGATCGTGGGGGCGTAGCGTTCCATGAACCGTTCGCCGGCGGCGTTGCGGAGGATGGCTCCCTCGCCGCGGGCACCCTCGGTCAGCAGGATGCCGAGCCCGGCGAGGCCGGTCGGGTGGAACTGGAAGAACTCCATGTCCTCGAGCGGCAGGCCCTTGCGCCAGATGATGCCGACGCCGTCGCCGGTGAGGGTGTGCGCGTTCGAGGTGGTCTTGTAGATCTTGCCGAACCCGCCGGTGGCGAAGATGAACGCCTTGCCCTGGAAGACGTGCAGTTCACCGGTCGACAGGTCGAGGGCGACGACGGCGGACGGCTGGTCGACGCCGTCGACCGGTGTCATGACCAGGTCGAGCACGTAATACTCGTTGAAGAAGTTGATGCCCCGCTTGACGCAGTTCTGGTACAGGGTCTGCAGGATCATGTGGCCGGTGCGGTCGGCGGCGTAGCAGGCCCGGCGAACGGGCGCCTTGCCGTGGTCGCTGGTGTGGCCGCCGAACCGGCGCTGGTCGATCTTTCCCTCCGGCGTGCGGTTGAACGGCAGGCCCATGTTCTCGAGATCGATGACCGCGTCGATGGCCTCCTTGGCGAGGATCTCGGCCGCGTCCTGGTCGACGAGGTAGTCGCCGCCCTTGACGGTGTCGAAGGTGTGCCATTCCCAGTTGTCTTCTTCGACGTTGGCGAGGGCCGCGGCCATCCCGCCCTGCGCCGCGCCCGTGTGCGAGCGGGTCGGGTAGAGCTTGGAGATCACGGCGGTGCTGGCGCCGGGGCCGGCCTCGATGGCGGCACGCATGCCGGCCCCACCTGCCCCCACGATCACGATGTCGAACTGGTGGTAGTGAACGCCATCGACGATGGTGGACTCCGTGGGTGCTGTTGTGGGTGCATCCGTCATGGTGTGTGTGTGCAGCTCCTAGTTGGCCGAGCAGAACGAGGGAAGAAGGTCGGCAGGGGATCCGGCCGGGCAGGCGTCGAAGGTGTAGATGACGAGCGTGCCGAGCACGATCAGGATGACGACGGCGGCGAGGATCGACGACTTGAGGATGCCGCGGGTCAGGCGCGTTGTCGCATAGTCGTTGACCAGGGTGCGCATGCCGTTGCCGCCGTGGATCAGGGCGAGCCAGAGCATCAGCACGTCCCAGGTCTGCCAGAACGGATTGGTGAGCTTGCCGGCGACGAAGGCGAAGTTGAGGGCGCTGACGCCCTCGCCGATCATCAGGTTGACGAAGAGGTGGCCGAAGATGAGCACGACCAGCACGACGCCGGAGGCGCGCATGTAGATCCAGCCCCACTTCTCCCAGTTGATGCCGCGTTTCTTCGGCGAACGGGAGTAGGGGCTGCGGGGAGCTTCGAGTGTGGTTGACATGTCTGCGCCTCCTAGTCGCTGAAGACGTTCATCAGGTGGCGAGGAACGAAGGCCAGCATCGTGACGACCCAGAGGCCGATCACGACGTAGAACATGACCTTCTGGTACTTCGCGTTCCAGAAGTCGATCAGGATGATCCGCAGCCCGTTGAACGCGTGGAACACGATCGCCGCGACGAGCGCGGTCTCACCGAGTCCCATGATCGGCGTCTGGTAGCTGGAGATGACCCCGTTGTACGCCTCCGGGCTGACGCGCACGAGCGCGGTGTCCAGAATGTGGACCAGCAGAAAGAAGAAGATCGCCACACCGGTGATGCGGTGCAGGACCCATGACCACATGCCCTCGCGGCCCCGGTACAGGGTGCCGGCGGGGCGACGTGATGTCGTCTTCTGCTGGGATGCAAGTGTCTCTGCCGATTGCTGTGGCATGACCAACCCTCCCTGGCTGATAACGGCCCCGACGATGTCAGGACGACGGTGCGCAGAACGCACGTAAGACCATCCTAAGTGTCTCTGCGCCGAGATATTATCCCCGGGCCCGGCTAGCGCTGCATTGACAGCGGAACCGACACCGTGGCCCGCACGGCGGCGCGTTCGTCGACGACCTGTTCGTAATAGCCGAGCAGGGTGCCGCACACGTTTTCCCAGGACCGGCCGAGCACGCCGCGGCGTCCGGCCTCGCCCATCCGGTGCCGGAGCGGGGCGTCTGCGGCCAGCAGGGCGACGCACCGGCGCAGGTCCCGCTCGTCGTCGGGGGTGAACAGGAGGCCGTTCTCGCCGTGAGCCACCAGGTCGATCGGGCCGCCGGCGTGCGGGGCCACCACGGGCAGGCCGGCGGCGTGCGCCTCCTGGATGGTCTGGCCGAAGGTCTCCTCGGTGCCGGCGTGCAGGAAGATGTCGAAACTCGCATACGCCGCGGCCAGCTCCGGCCCGGAAAGACGGCCCAGCCAGGTCACCGGCATCCCGGTGAGCTCCCGCCGGATCTGCGGCACGGACGGCCCGTCGCCGACGAGGGCGAGACGGATGCCGGGCACGCCGCGCAGCGCCCGGAACCGCTCGACCTGCTTCTCCGGCGCCATCCGGCCGACGTAGCCCACGACCACCTCGCCGTTCGGGGCCAGCCGGCGGCGCAGGGCGGCCACCGCGGGGTCGCCGCGGTGGTTCGGGTGGTAGCCGACGAGGTCGACCCCGCGGGTCCAGCGGGCCAGCCGTCGCACCCCGACCCGGCGGAGGTCCAGCATCGACGCCGTCGACGGCACCAGGGTCAGGTCGGCGCCCTCATGAACCCACTTCACGAAGCGCCAGGCCGCGTTGGCGGCCTGGCCGAGCTTGTTCCGGCGGGCGTAGCCGGCCACATCCGTCTGGAACACGGCGACGCTGGGGATGCCCTGCCGGTTCGCCGCGGCGATCCCCTGGGCGCCGAGCAGGAACGGTGAGGCGGCGTGCAGAACGTCAGGGCCGAAGTCCGCGAGAAGCCGGTGCACCTGCGGACTGGGCATCCCCACCGGGAACTGGCGGTAGGACAGCGCCGGCACGCTGTGCACGGGAAAACCCGCGTACTCGGCCGGAGCGCCGGACGGGGCGATCAACATGGCCTCGTGGCCGGTACGCGCCAGATGCTCGAGCACCTTGCAGACGCTGGTGGTGACGCCGCTGACGGTGGGCAGGAAACTTTCGGTGATGAGCGCAACCCTCATGCTGCGAGACTAGGCAGCCGCCGCGTCCGGCCGGTGAATGCACGGTGAACGGCTGCGTGCGGGCGGTAGTCTGGCCGGATGCCAGCTACCTCGGACGCCCTCGCTCGGTTCTACAGCGTGATCCCGGCGGGTGGGATCGGCTCACGCTTGTGGCCGCTCTCGCGCGCCGACGCTCCCAAGTTCCTGCACGACCTGACCGGGTCAGGGCAGACCCTGCTGCGCGACACCTGGGACCGGCTCGCGCCGCTCTCCGGCGACCAGCGGATCATGGTCGTGACCGGCCGCGCGCACCGCGCGGCCGTCGAGGCCCAGCTCCCCGAACTGGCCGACCACAACGTCGTGCTGGAAAGCGAGCCGCGGGAGTCCACCGCGGCGATCGGCCTGGCCGCTGCGATCCTCGAGAAGCGCGAGCCCGGCGTGATCATCGGCTCCTTCGCCGCCGACCACGTGATCAAGGGACCGATCCTGTTCCGCCAGGCAGTGGCCGAGGCCGTCGCCGCCGCCGATGCCGGCTACATCGTGACCATCGGCATCCGCCCCACCGAACCGGCCATCGGCTTCGGTTACATCAAGACCTCCGGTGCGCTCGACATCATCGGCGCCGACAGCGCCCTCTCGGTCGACTCCTTCGTGGAGAAGCCCGACCTGGCCACGGCCCGCGGATACCTGAAGAACGGCCACTACCTGTGGAACGCCGGAATGTTCATCGCGCGGGCCGATCGCCTCCTCGAGGAGATCGGCGCCGCCGAGCCCGAGCTGCTCGCCGGCCTGCTCGAACTCGCCGAGGTCTGGGACACCCCGCGCCGCGGCGCGGTCGTCGACCGGGTCTGGCCGCGGCTGAAGAAGATCGCGATCGACTACTCGGTCGCCGAGCCCGTCGCGGCGAAAGGCAAACTCGCCGTTATCCCCGGCCAGTTCGACTGGGACGACGTGGGTGACTTCGCCTCGATCGCGAAGATCCACGCGAACGGCCGCAAGCGCGACCTGGCCATCCTCGGCGAGGGAGCCCGGGTGCTCGCCGATTCGTCCAGCGGGATCGTGGTCAGCCACACCGGGCGCATGATCGCCCTGATCGGCGTCGAGGACATCGTCGTGGTCGACACGCCGGACGCGCTGCTCGTCACCACCAGCGCGAACGCGCAGAAAGTCAAGGCCGTCGTCGACGCGTTGAAGCTCTCCGGAAGCACCGACGTCCTCTGACCCGTCCGGCCGGTGAGGCCGGTGCCGCCGGCCGGCCAGCGGACGCCGGACAATTCTCCCGATGCGAGACGCATTCGCGCCGCCGCGGCGGCGCTTATGTCGCGGCTTGGTAACCATTCGGTTGCAGCCCGAGTTTGCTCATCTGAGCAGGGAAACATTCGGTAACGTGTAGTCCAACACAGCCCCCGCGGACCCACGCCGGGCGACCATAGGAGGTCAATCTTGACAATCACGAAACGCAAGGCCGTTTTCAGCGGTCTTGCCACGCTCGGCGTTGTGGCCCTGCTCGCCGCTTGCGCGCCGGCACCGACCGACGGCAAATCCTCGGGAGACGCCGCGGCATCCGACTACCTGCCGTGCATTGTGTCCGACTTCGGCGGTTTCGACGACAAGTCGTTCAACCAGTCCAGCTTCGACGGCATCACCCAGGCCGCCGATGAGCTCGGCATCGAGTTCAAGCAGGCCGAATCCAAGTCTGAAGACCAGTACGCCAGCAACACCAGCAGCATGGTCGACCAGGGCTGCAACTTCGTGCTGACCGTCGGCTTCGCCCTCGCCAACGCCACCCGCGACGCGGCCAAGGCGAGCCCCGACACGCACTTCGCCCTGATCGACTCCGCCATCTCCAACGACGACTTCAGCCCCCTGACGCTCGACAACGTCAAGCCGGTGCTCTACGACACCGCGCAGGCCGCGTTCCTCGCCGGTTACCTCGCCGCCGGAACCAGCAAGACCGGAGTCGTCGGAACCTACGGCGGACTGCAGTTCCCGTCCGTCACCATCTTCATGGACGGTTTCGCCGACGGCGTGAAGTACTACAACGACCAGAAGGGCAAGAGCGTCAAGGTCCTCGGCTGGGACAAGGCCGCGCAGACCGGTCTCTTCGCTGGCAGCTTCGATGACATCAACCAGGGCAAGGCGCTCAGCACCGGTCTGATCGACCAGGGCGCCGACATCATCCTCCCGGTTGCCGGACCGCTCTTCCAGGGCACCGCGCAGGCCATCCAGGACTCCGGCAAGGACGTCGCCATCATCGGTGTCGACAGCGACCTGTTCGAGACCACGCCCGAGTTCAAGGCCCTGTACCTCACCTCGGTGCTCAAGCAGATGGCCGCCGCCACCAAGCAGATCGTCGTCGACGACTCGAAGGGTGACTTCACCGCCGACCCGTACGTGGGCACGCTCGAGAACAAGGGCGTGGACATCGCCCCGCTGCACGAGTGGGAGTCCAAGGTCGACCCCGCGCTCGTGAAGGAGGTCGACGCCATCAAGGCCGACATCATCAGCGGCAAGCTCAAGGTCGAGTCTCCCTCCACCCCGAAGTAACGCCACCCCGAAGTAAAGCGCCACCAGCTCCACCAGCAGCACAATGCGGGGAGGCCAGCGACACGCTGGCCTCCCCGCATCGGTTAACAGCGCCGATCAGTCACTCAGAAGAGCAGATCGGACCAACATATGAGCAAATCGGTTTGCAAACGCCATCATTCGCGCAGGTAGCACCTCATCTGTTCGCCCACTCAATAGAATCGGGACTATGAAGCTCGAACTTCGCGGCATTACGAAGAAATTCGGTGCCCTGGTCGCGAACGACCACATCAACCTCACCGTCGAGGCTGGCGAAATCCATGCGCTGTTGGGCGAGAACGGCGCTGGAAAGTCAACCCTCATGAACGTGCTCTACGGCCTGTACCGGGCCGAAGAGGGCGAGATCCTGCTTGACGACGTCGTTCAGCACTTTGCTGGGCCAGGCGACGCGATGGCCGCGGGGATCGGCATGGTGCACCAGCACTTCATGCTCATCCCGGTCTTCACGGTCGCCGAGAACGTCATGCTCGGTCACGAAGACACCAAGACCGGCGGTCGCCTCGACCTGGCGGCGGCCCGCAAGCACGTGCGGGAGATTTCCGACCGGTTCGGCTTCGACGTCGACCCCGACGCCCTCGTCGAGGACCTCCCCGTCGGGGTGCAACAGCGGGTGGAGATCATCAAGGCCGTCTCCCGCGACGCGAAGGTGCTGGTCTTCGACGAGCCGACCGCGGTGCTCACCCCGCAGGAGACCGACGAGCTCATGGTCATCATGCGCCAGCTCAAGGAGGCCGGCACCTCCATCGTCTTCATCACCCACAAACTGCGGGAGGTGCGGGCCGTCGCCGACCGGATCACCGTCATCCGTCTCGGCGCCGTCGTCGGCGAAGCCTCCCCGACCGCGACGAACGTGGAACTGGCCACCATGATGGTGGGCCGGGCGGTCGACCTCACGGTGGACAAGGCGCCCGCCGTTCCCGGGGACGCCGCCCTCGTCGTCAAGAACCTCAGCGTGCTCGACCCGCACGGCCAGGTCCTGGTCAACAACGTCAGCTTCGAGGTGCACAACGGCGAGATCCTCGCAATAGCGGGGGTGCAGGGCAACGGCCAGACCGAACTCACCGAAGCCCTGATGGGCCTGCAGCCGCGCGTCTCCGGCGAGATCACCCTCGACGGCAAGTCCCTGCGCGGACACTCCGTGCGCCAGGTGCTCGAGGCCGGAGTCGGCTTCGTGCCGGAGGACCGCACCGAAGACGGGCTGGTCGGCGAGTTCACCATCGCCGAGAACCTCATGCTCGACCGCTCCAACGACGAACCGTTCGTGAAACGGTGGAACGTGCAGCGGGCGCTCCTGGCGAAGTTCGCCGGGGAGAAGGTCATGGAATTCGACGTGCGCTCCCAGGGGATCGACACCCCGGTCGGGCGCCTCTCCGGAGGCAACCAGCAGAAGGTCGTCCTCGCCCGTGAGCTCAGCCGCGACCTGCGCCTCTTCGTCGCGGCGCAACCCACCCGCGGCCTCGACGTCGGCTCGATCGAGTTCGTGCACGAACGCATCGTGGCCACCCGGGACGCCGGCACCCCGGTGGTCGTGATCTCGACCGAACTCGACGAGGTCGCGGCCCTGGCCGACCGGATCATGGTCATGTACCGCGGGCGCATCGTCGGCATCGTGCCGGGCGACACCCCCCGCGCAGTCCTCGGATTGATGATGGCGGGCGAAGCCCCCGCCGGAGAAGGAGCCGCAGCGTGAGCACCACACAGGGTCCGGGGACCGTGACCGGACCGGCAACCTCGCCGACCGGAGCGCCCTCCCGCTGGGACCGGATGTTCCGCGAGATCACCACCGGCAGCGCCATCATCTCCGTGCTGGCCGTCGTGCTCGCGCTCGTCGTCGGCGCCGTCATGATCGCGTTCACCAACAAGGAGGTCCAGGCCAGCGCCGGTTACTTCTTCTCAAGGCCCGGCGACCTGCTCGCCGCCATCTGGAACGCGGTGTCCGGGGCGTACTCGGCCCTCTTCCAGGGCTCGATCTACAACTTCCGCCGGCCGAGCTTCGCGGCGGGGATCAAGCCCCTCACCGAGACCCTCACCTTCGCGACCCCGCTGATCATGGCCGGCCTCGGAGTGGCGCTCGGTTTCCGGGTGGGCATGTTCAACATCGGCGGGCGCGGGCAGATGCTCATCGCGGCCGCCCTCGGCGGCTGGGTCGGCTTCGCGGTCGACCTGCCCTACGGGCTGCACATGATCGTCGCGCTCGTGGTCGGCATCCTCGGCGGCGCCCTCTGGGGCGGTATCGTCGGTCTGCTCAAAGCCCGAACGGGAGCCCACGAGGTGATCACCACGATCATGCTCAACTACGTGGCGTTCTACCTCGTCAGCTACCTGCTCCGCGAAGGCTTCCTGAAGACGCCCGGGTCGAACAACCCGAAGAGCCCGGCCACCAAGGTCACGGCGGTCTTCCCCGACCTCCTCGGCCCGAACTACATCCTGCACTTCGGCTTCATCCTGGCCATCCTCGCCACGATCTTCACCTGGTGGCTGCTCTCGCGCTCGAACCTCGGCTTCCAGTTCCGGGCCGTCGGGCTCAACCCGCATGCGGCCAAGGTCGCCGGCATCAGCGTCAAGCGCATGTACGTCTACGCGATGATGCTCTCGGGCGGGCTGGTCGGCCTCGCCGGCATCAACCAGGTGCTGGGCACGACCACCAGCGGCTTCGGTGCCGGACTCGACTCCGGCATCGGTTTCGACGCCATCACCGTGGCGCTGCTCGGCCGGTCGAAGCCCTGGGGGGTCTTCTGGGCCGGCATCCTGTTCGGCGCCTTCAAGGCCGGCGGGTTCTCGATGCAGGCCGCCGAGGGCGTGCCGATCGACATCGTGCTCGTCGTGCAGTCGCTCATCGTGCTCTTCATCGCCGCCCCGCCGCTCGTGCGGGCCATCTTCCGCCTGCCTGTGCCGGGAGCCATCCGTCGCAAGACCCAGGTCAACGTTTCCCAGGAGGTGGCAGCGAAATGAGCACCGTCGCTCCGGTCGTCCAGCCCGCACAGCCCACCACGCCGGAAGGCCCCGATTTCGAGTTCGTGAAGAGCTGGAAGGTGACGATCGCCCTGTCGATCTTCACCGTCCTCAGCTTCCTGCTCCTGGTGGTCTTCGGCCGGGACGGCACCAGCACCATGCGCCTGTCCACGTCCAGTGACCTGATCCAGCTGCCCGACGTGGAACTGCCGACCCGGGTCACCGGCATCGTGATCACCGTCCTGCTCCTCCTGATCACCGGCGTGAGCGTCTGGCTGGTGCGCGCCAAGGCCAAGGCCCCGATCTGGTTGATCGCCGTCTACGCCGTGCTCGTCCTGATCGGCTTCCTGGCCTGGGCCGCCGCCGACAAGTCCATCCCGGTTCCCGGCCTGCTGTTCGGGTCGCTCAGCCTGGCCGTGCCGCTCATCTTCGGTGCCCTCGGCGGCGTCATCTCCGAGCGGGTCGGCGTGGTCAACATCGCCATCGAGGGTCAGCTGCTCGCCGGCGCGTTCACCTCAGCGATGGTCGCATCGCTCACCCGCCAGCCGCTCCTCGGCCTCCTGGCCGCGATGCTGGCCGGGGTGCTCGTCTCGATGGTGCTGGCCGCCTTCGCGATCAAGTACTTCGTCGACCAGGTCATCGTCGGCGTCGTGCTCAACGTGCTCGTGATCGGCCTGACCGGCTTCCTCTACTCGCAGGTGATGGCACCGAACGCGGCGCTCCTGAACCAGCCGCCCCGGTTCGAACGGATCAACATCCCGCTGCTCAGCGAGATCCCGATCATCGGGCCGGTCTTCTTCCGGCAGACGCTGATCGTCTACATCATGTACGTCGCCGTCGCCGTGGTCTTCTACGGGATCTTCCACACGAAGTGGGGACTGCGCCTCCGCAGCGTGGGCGAGCATCCGCAGGCCGCCGACACGGTCGGCATCAACGTCGCGTCGACGAGGTTCTGGAACGTGTCCATCGCCGGCGCGATCGTCGGCCTCGGCGGAGCCTACTTCACCCTCGGCTCGGTCGGCGCGTTCGGCAAGGAGATGACCGCCGGGGCCGGGTTCATCGCGCTGGCCGCCGTGATCTTCGGCCGGTGGGACCCGATCCGGGCCACGCTCGCCGCGCTGCTGTTCGGTTTCGCCAGCAACCTGCAGAACGTGCTCAGCATCATCGGGTCCCCGGTGCCGAGTGAGTTCATGCTCATGCTGCCCTACCTCGTCACGATCTTCGCCGTCGCCGGCCTGGTCGGCCAGTCCAGGGGACCTGCCGCCAGCGGCAAGCCCTACATCAAATCGTGACCGGGTCTACCCGGCCAGACGCTCCCTTCTCGGGCGACGTCGATTGGGGTGTCCTCCGCGAGGCAGCCGTGCAGGCGATGGGCAGCGCCTACGCGCCGTACTCGCACTTCCCGGTCGGCGCCGCGGCGCTCGTCAGCGACGGGCGGGTGATCACCGGCTGCAACGTCGAGAACGCGTCCTACGGCCTCACCCTGTGCGCGGAGTGCGCCCTCGTCTCCATGCTGCACCTCACCGGCGGCGGGCAGCTCGTGGCCTTCACCTGCGTCGACGGTGCCGGTGGCACCCTGATGCCCTGCGGGCGCTGCCGCCAGCTTTTGTACGAACACTCGGCCCCCGGCATGCTACTGGACACGGTGTCGGGTGTGCGAACCATTGATGAAATCCTGCCCGACGCCTTCGGGCCCAGGCAGCTCGCCGACTACCGGGAAGAGTGACCGTGAGCAACATCCAGACCAGCATCGAGGCCTTCGACGCTGTTGACCTGATCCACACCAAGCGTGACCTGGGCGAGCTCAGCACCGCCCAGATCGACTGGCTGGTCGACGCGTACACCCGCGGCTACGTCGGCGACGAGCAGATGGCCGCGATGACCATGGCGATCTTCCTCAACGGGATGAACCGCCGGGAGATCAAGGACCTCACGATGGCCATGATCAACAGCGGGGAGCGGATGAGCTTCACCGGCCTCGGCAAACCGACCACCGACAAGCACTCCACCGGCGGTGTCGGCGACAAGATCACCCTGCCGCTGATGCCGCTCGTCGCCGTCTTCGGCGCGGCCGTTCCCCAGCTCTCCGGCCGCGGCCTCGGCCACACCGGCGGCACCCTGGACAAGCTCGAGTCGATCCCGGGCTGGCGGGCCAGCCTCACCAACGAGGAGATGTTCGCGCAGCTGCGCGACCACGGCGGCGTCATCTGCGCCGCCGGACGAGGCCTGGCCCCGGCCGACGGCAAGCTCTACGCGCTGCGCGACATCACCGGCACGGTGGAGGCGATTCCCTTGATCGCATCCTCGATCATGTCGAAGAAGATCGCCGAGGGCACGAGTGCGCTGGTCCTCGACGTGAAGTTCGGCTCCGGCGCCTTCCTCAAGGACATCGACCGGTCCCGCGAACTCGCCCGCACCATGGTCACGCTCGGGGAGGACGCCGGCGTGGCGATGTCCGCGCTGCTCACCAACATGAACGTGCCTCTCGGCCACGCGATCGGCAACGCCAACGAGGTCCGCGAATCGGTCGAGGTGCTCGCCGGCGGCGGGCCGGCGGATGTCGTCGAACTCACCGTCGCCCTCGCCACGGAGATGCTCGACCTGGTCGGCATCACCGGCGTCGACGTCGCCGCCGCGCTGAAGGACGGCCGCGCGATGGACAAGTGGCGTGAGGTCATCCGTGCCCAGGGCGGCGACCCGGATGCGGCCCTGCCGGTCGCGAAGGAAACCCACGTCGTCACCGCCCTGCGCGACGGGGTGCTCGTGGAGCAGCAGGCCCTTCCGTTCGGAATCGGCGCCTGGCGTCTCGGCGCCGGCCGCGCCCGAAAGCAGGACCCGGTGCAGCACGCCGCCGGGATCGACCTGCACGCCAAGCCGGGGGACACCGTGCGGGCCGGGCAGCCCCTGTTCACGCTCAGCGCCGACGAGCCTGAGCGTTTCGCCCGCGCGCTCGAGGCCGTGGAAGGCGCCTACCGGATCGGCGACCCCGGCGAGCCCATCCAGGACGGCGGACCCCTGATCGCCGAGCGAATCGGCCGCTGACCCCGCCTCCGCCCAGCCCCAGCCCACCCCGAGCCCCGTCCACCCTCGCGCATAACTCCTGCAATTTGTGTCCCGTTGCTTCGGCTGCCTTGATTTTCCAAGCTGCGGAACACGCGGCGGGCGAAATTGCAGGAGTTATGCGAGGGGCGGTTCGGCGCGGTCCGGCGAATCAGCCGAGGTTCAGGAAACAGGGAGACTCCCAGCGTCATGGCCGGTAGATTGGGAACGTGAACACGAGCCCAGAGGAATACCTGCTGCCCGGCGGCATCAGCATCAACGCGCTGCCGAAGATCTCCCTGCACGACCACCTCGACGGCGGGTTGCGTCCCGGCACCGTCATCGAGCTGGCCGCGAGTATCGGATTCGCCCTGCCGACAACGGATGAGTCCGACCTCGGCGCCTGGTTCGCCGACCAGGCCAACTCCGGCTCGCTGGTCGAATACCTCAAGACCTTCGACATCACCTGTGCCGTCATGCAGACCGAGGAGGGCCTGACCAGGGTCGCCCGGGAATTCGTCGAGGACCTCGTCGCCGACGGCGTCATCTACGGCGAGGTGCGCTGGGCCCCCGAGCAGCACCTCACCCGGGGCCTCACCCTCGACCAGACGGTGGAGGCCGTGCAGGCCGGCATCGAGGCCGGCATCGCCGCCGCCGCCGAGGCCGGCCACAGCATCAAGATCGGCCAGCTGATCACCGCCATGCGGCACGCCGACCGCAGCCTCGAAATCGCCGAGCTGGCCGTGCGCCACCGCACCGCGGGCGTCGTCGGGTTCGACATCGCCGGCGCCGAACTCGGTTTCCCGGCCCACAACCACCGTGACGCGTTCGACTTCCTGGCCAAGGCATTTCTCCCGGTCACCGTGCACGCCGGCGAGGCCGACGGCCTGGAGAGCATCCGCGGGGCCCTGTTCGACGGACGTGCGCTGCGGCTCGGCCACGGCGTGCGCATCGCCGAAGACATCGTCGTCGGCCGCCAGGACGCCGACGACAACACCTACGTGACCCTCGGCCCGGTGGCGCAGTGGGTGCGCGACCGCGAGATCGCCCTCGAGCTCAGCCCGTCGTCGAACCTGCAGACCGGGGCGATCGCGGCCTGGGGCGACGACCTGCTCGACCACCCCTTCGACCTGCTCTACCAGCTGGGCTTCCGGGTCACCGTCAACACCGACAACCGCCTGATGAGCGACACCAGCCTGAGCAAGGAGCTGGCCCTGCTCAGCGACGCGTTCGGCTACGACATCGACGACCTCGAGGTCTTCCAGCTCAACGCCGCGCAGGCCACGTTCCTCCCGCTCGAGGAGCGCGAGGAGCTGGCCGATGCCATCGTCGCCGGCTTCGAAGGCGCCTGAAGAACCAATGCCCGTCCGATCGACACCGTGAAAGCCCCTATGCCACTGCCGCCCCTCCCCACTGCCGCAATCACGATCGGCGTCCACGTCGAGGACTGGCGTGGTGCGGTGGCCGCTGCCGGTGACGCCCTCGAACGGTCAGGGTCGACCTCGCCCGAGTACACGAAGCGCATGATCGGCGTGATCGACGAGTTCGGCGCCTACGTCGTGATCGCGCCGGGCCTCGCGCTGGCGCACGCCCGGCCCGGACCCGACGTTCACACCGAGGGCCTGAGCGTTGTCACCCTCGCCGAGCCGGTCGCGTTCGGACACCCGCACAACGACCCGGTCAGCGTCGTGCTGGGCCTGGCCGTCACCAGCGGTGACGAGCACGTGCTCCTCGTGGCCGAACTGGCCAATGTGTTCAACGACCCGCACGTCATTCCGGCGCTGGCGGCCGCGACGGATGTCGACAGCATCCGTTCGCTGCTCGGCGTGACCGCACCATCCGAGGAGCAGTAATGAAGATCGTCGCCCTGTGCGGAGTCGGAATCGGCACCTCCGCGATTCTCAAGGTCAACGCCGAGCGGGCCCTGGCCCGGCTGGACATCGAGGCGGAGGTCACCGCGACGGACGTCGCCGGCGTTGCGAGCGTGGGCTTCGACGCCCAGGTGATCCTCACCTCGTCGGAGCTGGTCGACGCCATCGGCAAGACCAACGCCGACATCGTCGTGATCGACAACTACTTCGACGTGGACGAACTCACCGCGAAGCTGGAGACCGCGCTGGGCTGACCGCGCTGGGCTGAGTGCCGGCCCGACCGCGCTACTTGATCAGTTCGCGCATGCCCCGGTCGAGTTCGGCCAGGGTCGCCTCGGCGGCGGCCTTCCGCTCGGCGACCGTGCCGGCGGTGCTGCTCGTGTCCAAATACACCTTGAGCTTGGGTTCGGTGCCGCTCGGGCGCACCATGACGCGCGAGCCGTCGACGAGCCTGATCCGCAGCACATCGCTCGGCGGCAGTCCGTTGAAGCCGGCCGACAGGTCGTCCACCTGGTCGACCCGGATGCCCCCCACCATCGACGGCGGACTCTGGCGCAGGCGGGCCATCACCCGGTCGATCTCGCTGAGGTCGGTCACCCGCACCGAGATCTGGCCGGACGCGAAGTGGCCGAACCTGGCGCTGAACCGGTCGAGGTGGTCGGCGAGGGTGAGCCCGTCGGCCTTGAGGTCGCTGACCAGGGAGAGAATGGCCACGGCGGCGGAGATGCCGTCCTTGTCGCGCACGGTGCCGGGGTTGACGAGGTAGCCGAGGGCCTCCTCGTAGCCGAAGATCAGGTTCGGCGCGCGGGACACCCACTTGAAGCCGGTGAGGGTGTCCGCGAACCGCAGGCCGTAGGCCGCGGCGACCGCCTGCAGGGCCGGCGACGACACGATCGAGCAGGCGAGCGTGCCGTCGGCCGCGCCATCGCCTGCCGCGGTCGCGGCGAGCTCGGCGGCCCGCCAGCCGAGGATGGCGCCGACCTCGTTGCCGCTGAGCCGGCGGTAGCCGGTGCCGGACGACGGGTCGGGGATCGCGATCGCGAGCCGGTCCGCGTCGGGGTCGTTCGCGATGATCAGTTCGGCGCCGGCCTCCCTCGCGGTCTCATAGGACAGGTCGAGGGCGCCCGGCTCCTCCGGGTTGGGGAACGCGACGGTGGGGAAGTGGCCGTCCGGGGCGATCTGGGCGTCGACGAGGGTGGGCAGGTCGAAGCCGGCGGCCTCGAGCACGCGCCTGGTCGTATCCCAGCCGACGCCGTGCAAGGCGGTGTACACGGTGTTCACCTGCGCGCGCGGCGGGTGGGCGAGACCGGCGGTGGCGTCGATGTACGCCTGCACGACGGATTCGGGTGCCGTCTCGTAGGCGGCCCGAGGCAGGTCAGGTACCCGCTGCTCGGTCGCCACCCGGAGGATCTCCGCCGCGATGCGCGCGTCGTCGGGGGAGACGATCTGCGAGCCGTTGTTCGCGCCGCCCAGGTAGACCTTGTAGCCGTTGTCGTTCGGCGGGTTGTGCGACGCGGTGACCATCACGCCGGCACCCACGTCGAGGTGCCGCACCGCGAAGGCGAGCACGGGGGTGGGCAGCAGTCGGGGGAGCAGGATGGCGCGCACCCCGGCACCGGCCATGATCGCAGCCGTGTCGGTGGCGAAGACGTGGGAATTCTTGCGCCCGTCGTAGCCGATGACGACGGACGGGGTTTCGCCCGGGGACGCGGCGCTCCTGAGGTAGGCGGCGAGGCCGGCGGCGGCCTGGGAGACGAGCACGCGGTTCATCCTGTTCGAGCCGGCCGCGATCGCTCCGCGGAGGCCGGCCGTGCCGAAGGCGAGTCTCTCATCGAAGCGGGAGTGCAGCTCCAGGATCGCCGCCCCATCCCCGTCGCCGGCGGAGCGCACCAGCAGGCGCAACTCGGCCTGGGTTTCGGGGTCGGGGTCCTGGCTGAGCCAGTCGTTCGCCGTGTTCAGCAGGGCCGTGGCGGCGTCCCCGGCGGGAGCGTCCGTCTCGATGGTGTCGAGCACCATCGTGTCGGGGAGCACCGTCTCCGGGGCGTCCCCCTCGCTGTGCCTGCCGCCGGATTCGGGGGGCACTGCGGTGCCGTCGAGGCTCACAGTGCGGCCACGATCCGGGCAAGCAGCGCGCCGATCACGGGTTCGGCCAGCTTGCCGGCCTCGAGCACCTCTTCGTGGCTGAGCGGCTCCTTCTGGATCCCCGCGGCGAGGTTCGTGATCAGCGACAGGCCGAGGATCTCCATCCCGGCCTCCCGGGCCGCGATCGCCTCGAGCGCAGTGGACATTCCGACGATGTGGCCGCCGATCACCTTCGCCATCTGCACCTCGGCGGGGGTCTCGTAGTGCGGGCCGCGGAACTGGCAGTACACGCCCTCGTCGAGGGTGGGGTCGATGCTGCGGGCCAGGGCGCGCAGCCGGGCGGAGTACAGATCGGTGAGGTCGACGAAGGTCGCGCCCTCCAGGGGCGAGTCGGCAGTGAGGTTGATGTGATCGCTGATCAGCACCGGGCTGCCCGGCGTCCAGGTCTCGCGGATGCCGCCGGCACCGTTGGTGAGGATCATCGTCGACACGCCCGTGGCGGCCGCGGTGCGCACGCTGTGCACGACCCGGCGCACGCCGTGGCCCTCGTAGTAGTGGGTGCGGGCGCCGATGATGAGGGCGCGCTTGCCGCCGGGCAGCAGCACGGAGCGGAGCATGCCGGCGTGGCCGGCCAGGGCGGGGGCGCTGAAGCCCGTGATCTCCTGTGCGGGGATCGTGTGAGTGGTCTCGCCGATCAGGTCGGCGGCCTTGCCCCAGCCGCTGCCCAGGGTCAGTGCGATGTCGTGCCGGGCGACACCGGTGCGGGCGGCGATCTCGCCGGCCGCGATGCGCGCGACCTCGAACGGATCCGTTTCTGGCGCGTCGAGCGGGTTGTTATCCATCTTCAGCATGCCCCCACTCTAATTGCCCGCCCATTTCGCCGGTGCTCACCCGTATGATTCGACGGAGATTTTGCTCATTCGCGCAGGTAGCGGGCCGCTATCACCGATTTTGGCCAAAATTACCGTCGAATTCGACAGGGGAGGGACCGGGCGCGGACGGGCGGCCGGGGGCCGCGGGCGTGGTTTGGCAGGGGCCCCCCGTAGCGGGAGAATATGACAATGGCCTACGAGTTCGAACGCAAGCAGCGCATCGCTATCCTCGGCGGAGGGCCCGGCGGTTACGAAGCGGCGTTGGCCGGCGCCCAGCAGGGTGCCGAGGTCACCCTCGTCGAGCGGGTCGGGGTCGGCGGTTCCGCCGTGATCACGGATGTCGTCCCCTCCAAGTCGCTCATCGCCACGGCCGAGGCCACCAACTCGATCGGCGAGGCCACCGACCTGGGCGTGCAGCTGTTCGTGCGCGGCGACACGGGCAGGCCCGCCCGGCCCGAGGTCGCCATCAACCTGGCTGCCGTCAACAAGCGGCTCCTCTCCCTCGCCCGGCAGCAGTCCGAGGACATGAAGGCCACCCTGATGCGCGCCGGCGTGCACCTCGTCAGCGGCCACGGCCGCCTCGACGGCACCAGCGGGGTCATCGTCTCCACCGCCGAGGACGGCTCCGGCACCGACTTCGACCGCATCGACGCCGACACGATCGTCGTCTCGGTCGGCGCGACCCCGCGCATCCTGCCCACCGCAGTCCCCGACGGCGAACGCATCCTCAGCTGGACCGAGCTCTACAACCTGAAGGCCGTCCCTGAGCACCTCATCGTGGTCGGCTCCGGCGTGACGGGTGCCGAGTTCGCCTCCGCCTACCGCGCCCTCGGCGCGAAGGTCACCCTGATCTCCAGCCGCGACCAGGTGCTCCCCGGCGAGGACGCCGACGCGGCGGCCGTGATCGAGAACGTGTTCAAACGCAACGGAATGGTCGTGCTGAACAAGTCACGCGCGTCCTCCGTCGTGCGCACCGACACCGGCGTGCTGGCGACCCTGGCCGACGGTCGCACGGTCGAGGGCAGCCACTGCCTGATCGCGGTCGGCTCGGTGCCGAACACCTCCGGGATCGGCCTCGAGGAGGCAGGCGTGCAGCTCTCCGAATCCGGCCACATCCGGGTGAACCGGGTGGCGCGCACGTCCATCCCGAACATCTACGCGGCCGGCGATTGCACGACCGAGCTGCCGCTGGCATCCGTCGCCTCGATGATGGGCCGCACCGCGGTCTTCCACGCGATGGGCGACGCGGTCAACCCGATCGAAATTCGCAACGTCGCGGCGAACATCTTCACCCAGCCGGAGATCGCCACGGTCGGCTGGACCCAGAAGCAGATCGAGGACGGCCTCACCCGCGGCAGCATCTACAAGCTGCCGCTCTCGTCGAACCCGCGCGCGAAGATGATGGGCATCAAGGACGGTTTCGTCAAGCTGTTCGCGACCACCACCACCGGCACCGTCATCGGCGGAGTGATCGTCGCGCCCAAGGCCAGCGAGCTCATCTTCCCCCTCGCCCTGGCGGTCGAGCACCGGCTCACGGTCGACGAGGTGGCCCGGGCGTTCCCGGTCTACCCGTCGCTGACGGGTTCGATCACGGATGCCGCGCGCGCCATGCACATCGTCCAGTAGCCCGCCGCCGCTCGGTGGTTGAGCCGGTCGGTGGTTGAGCTTGTCGGTGGTTGAGCGTGTCGAAACCATGGCGGAGGTCTCGACAGGCTCGACCACCGGTTGCTCGAGACTTCGGTCGGCGGTTGAGCCACTTCGATCGGTGGTTGAGCGTGTCGAAACCACGGCGGGGGTCTCGACGGGCTCGACCACCGGGCGGCGGGTCAGGGGTGGTCGGTGACGGCCATCAGCAGGGAGCCGGAGGCGACGGTGGTGCCGACGAGCGCCTCGATGCTGCCGATCACGCCGTCCTTGTGGGCGGTGAGCGGTTGCTCCATCTTCATGGCCTCGAGGACGAGCAGCAGGTCACCCTTGACGACGATGTCGCCCTCGGCGACGGCCAGCTTGACCACGGTTGCCTGCATCGGCGCGTGCACGGCGTCACCGGTCGCGGTGCTGACCGCGTGGCCTCCGCTGCGTCGGCGCGGGGCAGGCCCCGCCGTGCTCTCGGACGCCGACCCGGGGAGCAGCCGCACCGGCAGGCTGACCTCGATCCGGCGGCCCTCGACCTCGACCACGACGTTGTGCCGCTTCGCCGGGCCGGTGGGCTCCTCGAGCGAACCGTTCCACGGGTCGATGTCGTTGTCGAACTCGGTCTCGATCCAGCGGGTGTAGATAGAGAAGGGCTGGCCGTTCGCCGGGGCGAACGCGGGGTCGCGCACGATCCGGCGGTGGAAGGGCAGCACGGTGGGCAGCCCGGCAACCTCGAACTCGTCGAGGGCGCGGCGGGAGCGCTCGAGGGCCTCCTCCCGGGTGGCTCCGGTGACGATGAGCTTGGCGAGCAGGGAGTCGAACGAGCCGGAGATCACGTCGCCGGCCTGCACGCCGCTGTCGACGCGCACACCGGGACCGCCGGCGGGTTTGAATACGTGCACGGGGCCGGGCGCGGGCATGAAGCCGCGGCCGGCATCCTCGCCGTTGATCCGGAATTCGAAGGAGTGGCCGGTGGGAGCAGGGTCGGGGTAGTCCAGCGTGCCTCCCTCGGCGAGGCGGAACTGTTCGCGGACGAGGTCGATCCCGGTCACTTCCTCCGACACGGGGTGCTCGACCTGCAGCCGGGTGTTCACCTCGAGGAAGGAAACGGTGCCGTCCTGGCCGATCAGGAACTCACAGGTACCGGCGCCGACATAGCCGACCTCGGCCAGGATGGCCTTGGACGCGCGGTAAATCTCGGTCTGCTGGGCGTCGGTCAGGAACGGGGCCGGTGCTTCTTCGACGAGTTTCTGGTGCCGGCGCTGGAGCGAGCAGTCGCGGGTGGAGATGACGACGACGGTGCCGTGGGCATCGGCGAGGCACTGGGTTTCCACGTGGCGCGGTTTGTCCAGGTACTTCTCGACGAAGCACTCGCCGCGGCCGAACGCCGCGACGGCCTCGCGGGTGGCCGACTCGAAGAGCTCGGGCACCTCTTCGCGGGTGCGGGCGACCTTGAGGCCGCGCCCGCCGCCGCCGAAGGCGGCCTTGATCGCGACGGGCAGGCCGTGCAGGTCGACGAAGTCGAGCACCTCGGCGGCGTCGACCACCGGGTTGAGGGTGCCGGGCGCCATCGGGGCGTTGACCTTCTCCGCGACGTGGCGGGCGGAGACCTTGTCGCCGAGCTTTTCGATCGCCTCGGGTGACGGGCCGATCCAGATCAGCCCCGCGTCGATCACCGCCCGGGCGAAGTCGGCGTTCTCAGCGAGGAAGCCGTAGCCGGGGTGCACGGCGTCGGCGCCGGACCGCCTGGCCACCGAGAGGATCTTCTCGATCACGAGATACGTGTCGGCGCTGGTGGTTCCGTCGAGACCATAGGCCTCGTCGGCAAGGTGCGCGTGCACCGAATCACGATCCTGATCGGCGTAGACGGCAACCGAGAGAATGCCGCTGTCTTTCGCGGCTCGGATCACCCGGACGGCGATCTCGCCCCGGTTGGCGATGAGGACCTTCGTTATTCGCGACACAGTGCCCTAGCTTATGGTGCCTGAGCCGAGGTCTTTTGGTTCTGTTCCACAAAAAGAACAGCGAGAAAGGTGCGGATGCCTACAATCGGTGCCGGAAGGAGGTCACCGGGTCAACTCGCCGGGCCACGATTCCACAGGCTCGGCCAGGAATGGCCCAGCCGGGTGACCAGCCGGCGCAGGGTCGGCAGGGAGAGCCCGACCACCGTGGACGGGTCACCGTCGATGTGCGTGATGAACGGCGCGCCGAGGCTGTCGATGGTGAACGCACCGGCGACGAGCAGCGGTTCGCCGGTGGCGATGTAGGCGTCGAGCTCGTCGTCGCCGATGTCGTCGGCGAAGGTGACGTCCGCGACGGCGACGGCGCCGACCGCCCGGCCGGCCTGCCCGTTCGAGTGCTCGATCAGCCAATGGCCCGAAAAGAGCTGCCCGGTGCGTCCGCGCTGCAACTGCCAGCGCTGCCGGGCCTTCTCCGCTGTGTGCGGCTTGCCGTAGATGACCTCGTCGATCACGAACACCGAATCGCCGCCGAGCACGAGCCCGTCGCCGTGCGTCCCGGTCTCCCGCAGCGCCACCGAGACCGCCTCCGCCTTGGCGCGGGCGAGCAGCTCGACCACCCGGTGCGGGGTGAGCGGCGCGCCGGACTGCCGGGCGGCCTCCGCGGCGACGGCATCCTCGTCCACGCCGGGGGCCATCGTGACCGGTTCGATCCCGGAGGAGCGCAGCAGCGCCAGGCGGGCGGGGGAGGTCGAGGCCAGGTAGAGGCGCATGGTTCCTTCGTGCGACGGTAGAAGCGATGTGGGATGCTCGTTCAATGGGCACCAGCAATGACAACCAGTCGATTCCGGGCGAGCAGTCCGTCGAAGTCGGCAGCGAACTCGAACTCGACGTCACCAACGTAGCCCACGGCGGCATCTTCGTCGCCCGGCACGAGGGCCGCGTGGTCTTCGTCAGCGACACCCTCCCGGGTGAGCGGGTGCGCGCCCGGCTGACCTCTGCCAGCCACAAGAGTTTCTGGCGTGCCGAGACCGTCGAGGTCCTGGACGCCGCCCCGGAGCGCCAGCCGCACATCTGGGCGTCCGCCGCCCTCGAGCGTGACCCCGACGACCGCGCCGGCGGCGCCGAGTTCGGTCACATCGAATTGGGTCACCAGCGCGAGTTGAAGCGCCAGGTCCTCGCCGATGCCCTCAAGCGGATGGCGGGGATCGAGACCGACGTCACGGTCGAGCCGGTCCCGGTCGGCCCCAACGCATCCCCCGGCGACGCCGCCGACGGCACCGGCTGGCGCACCCGGGTGCGGTTGCACGTCGCTGAGGACGGCTCGGTCGGACCGTACGCGGCCAGGAGCCACCGCGTGATCCCCGTCGGGGACCTGCCTCTCGCCGACCGGTTGCTGGAGGCGGCGGCGCCGCTCGACCAGCTGTTCCGCGGGGCCGCATCCGTCGACGTGGTCGCGCCGAGCCTCGGCACCGTGCAGGTGCTCGTCGCCGAGCAGGACGCCCAGGGCCGCCGCAAACCCACGCCGCGCAACCTGATCCGTGAGGTCGTCGGCGACCGCGAATTCAGGCTGGATGCCGCCGGCTTCTGGCAGGTGCACGCGCGCGCCGCCGAGACCCTCTATCGCACGGTCCAGGACACCATCGACGCTGCGTCGTTCGACCCGAAGGCCGCGAACCTCGACCTCTACGGCGGCGTGGGACTGCTCGCCGCGGCCGTCGGCGACCGATTCGGCAGCTCGGTCCGGATCACGTCGGTCGAAAGCGATGCCCAGGCCACCGATTTCGCCGCGGAGAACCTGGCGGACTGGGTCGGCGCGAGCGTGCAGACCGCCAGGGTGGACCGGTTCCTGGCCGGACTCGTGCGGGACTCCAGCGCCGCCGACCGAGTGCGGCAGCAGGCGGCCACGGTGGTCCTCGACCCGCCGCGGGCCGGCGCGGGCAAGGAGGTCATCGACCAGCTCGGCGCCCTCTCCCCACGCCAGATCGTCTATGTGGCGTGCGACCCCGTGGCGCTCGCACGGGACATCGCCCTGCTCGCCGGGCACGGCTACGAACTCCGCGGGCTGCGGGCGTTCGACTTGTTCCCGAATACCCACCATGTCGAGGCCGTCGCGCTCCTCACCAAATAGCTATCGTTGACCTGTACGACAAAGTGAGGACGTGGACCCCCGTGACAGACTCGATTGCACCGTTGGAATCACCGGCCGGCCAGGACGCCGGGGGGCGCACGACTCTCGACCACCCGGTGAGGGTCGGCATCGCCGATGACCATGAGTCGGTCAGGCTCGGCATCAAGGCGGCCTGTGAGAACGCGGGCTATGACGTGATCTTCGCGGCGGCCACGGTGCGGGCGCTCGTGGACGGCATCGCCGGCCGCGCCGTCGACGTCATCGTGCTCGACCTGTCGCTCGGCGACGGTTCACTCGTCACCGACAACGTGCACAACGCCCAGAGCACCGGTGCCTCGGTGCTCGTGCACAGTATCGCCGACCGGGTCGCCCTGGTCAGGGAGGCGCTCGCCGCCGGAGCCGCCGGAGTGATCCCCAAGTCCTCGCCGACGACGACGGTGATGGCGGCCGTCGCATCCGTCGCCCGCGGCGACGTGCTCAACAACCTCGAATGGGCGACCGCGATCGACGCCGACCGCGACTTCGCCAAGGCCCAGTTGGGCCGTCGCGAGCGGGACGTGCTCCACCTCTACGCGTCGGGGCTGCCGCTCAAGATGGTCGCGATGCAGCTCGGCATCGCCCATTCCACCGCGCGGGAGTACCTCGACCGGATCCGGGTGAAGTACGTCGAGGTGGGCCGGCCGGCGCCGACGAAGGTCGACCTGTTGCGTCGTGCGGTCGAAGACGGCATCCTTCCTGGGCTGGACCAGGACGGCGGGGATGGCCGCGGCTGAGTCCTCGGCCGCACTGCCGCTCCGGCTTCCCCGGGCGGAGCGCGGCACCCAGGACAGGAATGCGAGGAGCGCCGGCGACACTGCCACCCTGGGCATGGACTCCGACCTGATCGCCGGGCCCACCCAGCCCCGCAACCCGATCAGTCGCACCCGGATCGAAACGGTCGTTTCCCGTTCCGTCGCCGGGGTCGGCGTGATCTTCTCCCTCCAGGCGCTCCCGGTCTTGCTCGCCCAGGTGCCCCTGCGGCTGCCGGTCATGGCGGTCGCCATGCCCCTGGCCCTGGCCCTGGGCATCGGGGCCGTGGTGATCGCCGCCGTCACCAAGGTGGGCGTGCGGGTGACCACCGGCACGGTGGCCGTGGTCTACCTGGCCGCCCTCCTCGGCTGGCCCTTCCTGATGCTCGACCCCTCGGCCGTGCTCGACGGCAAACCGTGGCTCTGGTACCTGTGCACCGTGGCGACGGCCTGCGCCGCAGTGTCGTTCCCGCTGGTGTGGGCGGCGATCTACACCTTCCTCGCCCCGATCGTCTACGGCATCGTGCGCACCCAGCCGTCCGGCGGAGGCGCCGATGTGCTCCTCGCCTCCCTCGACGCCGCCTACGCCACAATCCTCGGCCAGGTCATCCTGATCATCATCTTCATGCTGCGCCAGACGGCCGCCGCGGTGGATGCCGCCCAGACCAATGCCCTGCACCAGTACGCGACGGCCGTGAGGCAGCACGCGACGGAGGTCGAGCGGGTCCAGGTCGATTCGATCGTGCACGACAGCGTGCTCGCCACCTTCCTCGCGGCTGCGGCTGCGGGCAGTCCCAAGGCGGCGCAGCTGGCCTCGGGAATGGCCTCCGACGCGCTCACCCGGCTGAACGACGCGGCCATCGTGCCGGCCGGGGACGACAGCCTGGTGCCGTTCAACGCCCTCAGCGTGCGGATCCGCGAGGCCGCCGACAGGCTCGCCGCGCCATTCACCGTCCTCGAGTGTGAGATCGACACGCTCAGCCTCCCGGTGCACGCCAGCGACGCCCTGTTCGCGGCGAGCGTGCAGGCCATGGTCAACAGCGTCCAGCACGCGGGCGACGGCATCGTCGAACCGGGCCGCACCCTCACCATGCGGGCGAACGCCCAGGGCGGCTGCACCATCGAAATCGCCGACACCGGGGTCGGCTTCGACCCGGAGCAGGTGCCGAGCGAACGGCTGGGCCTTCGGCTCTCGATCCAGGAACGAGTCGCCAGCGTCGGCGGTTCGGTGCAGATCCGCTCCGAGATCGGCCGCGGGACCACCATCACCCTCGACTGGCCAACCGAAGGCGAGGTGGCACCCGCATGATCACCGTGCCCCGTGGCCTTGTGTTGTCTCTGGCAGCATTGTTCTCGACCTACCACGTTGTGCTCGGCATCTACTCGCTCAACCAGCCGCGCACACCCGGCCCGGCCATCCTCGCGATCGCCGCCTACATCCTGGCGACGGCGCTGAGCCTGTGGCCCAGGAGCCCGATGCGGATGCCGCTCTGGCTCGCCTTCTTCAACGTGGCCGTCTGCGTGGCCATGCCCCTGCTCGTCGGCAGCCAGCTCGACGGCGCGGCCGTCAACGGCTACGCCACCTGGTACGTCGCTGCCGTCGGCACCCTGATGACGATCACGGCCACCAGTCGCCGCCCGGCGCTCGCCTGGATCGGCGC
Source organism: Cryobacterium sp. HLT2-28 (assembly GCF_004402495.1). GTDB lineage: Bacteria > Actinomycetota > Actinomycetes > Actinomycetales > Microbacteriaceae > Cryobacterium > Cryobacterium mannosilyticum. Next base: position 69,278 of record NZ_SOFH01000031.1, read on the forward strand.
CGCGGCACTGATCGTGCACACCATCGTCTGGGCCGGCCCGGCCGCGCTCGCCGACATGGGGGTGATCGGCAGCGCCGTCTGGGTGGCCATCGCGGTCATCCTCGCCCGCGCCCTCGCCAAGGCAGGGAGGGACGCCAGACAGTACGCTCTGGCCGAACGCGAGGCCACGGACTGGCAGGCGGCCCAGGAGGCACACCTCTATGAGCGTCAGGTCCGGCTGGCGCAGACGATCCGCCTGGCGGCGCCGATGCTGCGCCGGATCATCGTCCGGGGCGGTGTGCTGAACGCCCTGGAGCGGCAGGAATGCCGGTACCTCGAGGCGGCGGTGCGGGACGAGATCCGCGGGCGCAAGCTGCTCAACGAGGCGGTCCGTGAGCAGGTCATGGCGGCCAGACGGCGTGGGGCGATCGTGACCCTGCTCGACGAAGGCGGCATCGACGACCTCCGCGGCCCGGAACTGGAAACCGTGCTCAACACGCTCGCGGCCGCGATCGGCGGCACCACCGCTGATTCGATCATCGCGCGGACGGCCGGGGACGGTTCGGCGACGGCGGTGACCGTGGTCGGCCTCAGCAGCGCCGACGCCCGGCTCAGCGCGCTCGGCCAGGAATCACCGGAGCCTGAGGTCGACCTGTGGCTCGAGATCCCGCGCAGCCCGGTGCCGGCCGACGCCCCGGCGGCCCGCTGACGGGTTCGCCCCGGTGATTGAGCTTGCCGCGGTGATTGAGCGTGTCGCAATCAGGCCACCCGGACATGCGAAAGGGGACCAACCGTGAGGCTGGTCCCCTTCCGACTTTCGTGCCAGGGCGACAACCCGAATGTCACCCTGACTCGCCGCCAAAATTCGCCTGCTTACCCTAGTCGACGAATTTTGGTGGTGTAACTCTGTGAGCGACACCTAGCAATATCTATACTCATCGACCCGGTTCGATCAGAAAAGTCGGCATTTAGGGGGACCGGCCGTTCGGGGGGAGTGCGGGTCAGGCCGAGAAGCCCCGCCACTGGCCCTGTCCGGCGCGCACGGCCGGCCGGATGGCCCGCTGACTGACCTGCCAGGCGCTCTGGCTGCCCTCGGGATCCCGGCGCAGGTTGTCCGTCTCCTCGCGCAGCAGGCCGCGGAGCACGGCCGACACGGCGGCAGCCTCGGTGGGGGTGACGCCCCGGGTGAGGAAGAGGAGTTCCTCGGCCGGGTCTGGGGTGGGTGTCGTGGTCGGGGTCATGGCGCCCGCCTACAGCGGGATGTTCCCGTGCTTCTTGGGCGGCAGGCTGGCGCGCTTGGTGCGCAGCGCGCGCAGGGCCTTCGTGATCGCGACCCTGGTGGCCGCCGGCTCGATGATGCCGTCCAGCTCGCCGCGCTCGGCCGCGAGGAACGGGCTGGCGACGTTGTAGGTGTATTCGTTGGCCAGCCGGGTGCGCACGGCCGCGACATCCTCATCGGCGGCCTCCGCCTTCTTGATCTCGGCCCGGTAGAGGATGTTCACTGCGCCCTGGCCGCCCATCACGGCGATCTCGGCGGTCGGCCAGGCGAGGTTGATGTCCGCGCCGAGCTGCTTGGAGCCCATCACGATGTACGCGCCGCCGTAGGCCTTGCGCAGGATCACCGTGACCAGCGGGACGGTCGCCTCGGCGTAGGCGTAGAGCAGCTTGGCGCCGCGACGGATGATGCCGGTCCACTCCTGGTCGGTGCCCGGCAGGAAGCCGGGCACGTCGACCAGCGTGAGGATCGGGATCGAGAACGCGTCGCAGAAGCGCACGAACCGGGCGGCCTTCTCGCCGGCCGGGATGTTGAGCGTGCCGGCCATGGCGCTGGGCTGATTGGCGACGATGCCGATCGAACGCCCCTCGACCCGGGCGAAACCGACGACGATGTTCGGGGCGAACAGCGGCTGCGTCTCCAGGAAGTCGCCGTGGTCGACGATGTACTCGATCACTGTCTTGACGTCGTAGGGCTGGTTGGGGGAGTCGGGGATGATCGTGTTCAGCTTCATGTCGGCATCCGTCGTCTCCAGCTCGATATCGCTGTCGAAGACGGGTAGTTCGGCCAGGTTGTTGTCCGGCAGGAAGCTGAGCAGGGTGCGGGCGTAGTCGAGCGCGTCGGGTTCGTCGCTGGCCAGGTAGTGCGCCACCCCGGAGACTGTGTTGTGGGTGAGCGCGCCGCCGAGTTCCTCCATCCCGACGTCTTCGCCGGTGACGGTCTTGATCACGTCGGGGCCGGTGACGAACATCTGGCTGGTCTTGTCGACCATGATCACGAAGTCGGTCAGGGCGGGGGAGTAGACGGCGCCGCCGGCCGCCGGGCCGCAGATGATCGAGATCTGGGGGATGACGCCGGACGCGGCCGTGTTGCGGCGGAAGATCTCGCCGTACTTGCCGAGGGCCACGACGCCCTCCTGGATCCGGGCTCCGCCGGAGTCGAGGATGCCGATGATCGGCACGCCGGTCTTCAGGGCGAGGTCCATCACCTTGATGATCTTCTCGCCGGCAACCTCGCCGAGCGAACCGCCGAAGATGGTGAAATCCTGGGAGTAGACGCAGACCTGGCGCCCGTGGATGGTGCCGGTGCCGGTGACGACGGCGTCGCCGTACGGCCGCTTCTTCTCCATGCCGAAGGCGTGCGTGCGGTGCCGCACGAATTCGTCGAGTTCGACGAACGAACCCTGGTCGAGCAGTAGGTCGATCCGTTCCCGGGCCGTCATCTTGCCCTTGGCGTGCTGTTTCTCGATCGCCGCCTCTCCGCTGGCGGTCACGGCTTCGTGATAGCGCACCTTGAGGTCGGCGAGCTTTCCAGCCGTCGTGTACAGGTCGGGGCCCGCGAGGGGTGAGTTCTCAGTCACCGGTTCACTCTACCGGCCAACGGTTGTCCCCGACCGTTGACGAAACTCTACAAAGATGGGCACGTTCGCTGGTCGGTTCCGCCCCGGTGATTTGCATAACTCCTGCAATTCGGGCCGAAATCCACCGAAATAGCCAATTCTGGCCGGATTCGGGAGAATTGCAGGAGTTACGCACGGGAAGAGGTTCGCATGGAGTTTCCGCTCAGCCGGGATGCCGGGGCACGGTTCGAGTACCTGGCCGAGGCCGGCTCGACCAACGATGTGCTGGTCGCCCACGCGACGGGGGCGGATGCCGCGGCCTGGCCCGACCTGTCGGTGGTCGTCACCGACAACCAGACCAGGGGACGCGGCCGGCTGGGGCGCACCTGGCTGGCCCCCACCGGCAAGTCCCTGGCCATCTCCGTGCTGCTCCGCCCGGTGCACGCCGGGACGCCGCTCCCGGTCGACCACTTCGGCTGGTTCCCCCTCCTCGCGGGCACCGCGATGACCCGCGCCGTGCGCGAGGTGGTCGACGCGAGCCTGGCGGGCCCCGCCCCTGAGCCTGAGGAGGGGCATCCGGTGCACGAGGTGACCCTGAAGTGGCCGAACGACGTGCTGATCGACGGCTACAAGGTGTCCGGCATCCTCTCCGAACTGCTCCCCGACGCCAGGGGCCTCGTCATCGGCGCGGGCCTGAACGTGTCCCTCGACGAGCACGACCTGCCCACCCTCACCTCCACCTCCCTGATGCTGGTCATCGGGTCGGCTCCCGACCCCGACGCCGTGCTCGCCCGGTACCTGACCGAGCTGCGCGGCCTCACCGGGGCCTTCCTCGCCGCCGGGGGCGACCCGGTGCGGAGCGGGCTGCTCGCGGCAGTGCGGGAGGTCTGCGGCACGCTGGGGGCCACGGTGCGCGTGCAGCTGCCCGGCGGCGACGACCTGGTCGGCGTCGCCATCGACCTCGACCGGGACGGTCGCCTCATCATCGAGGACCAGGCAAACGGGGAGCTGCAGGCTGTCGCCGCCGGCGATGTCACCCATCTGAGGTATTAATGAGGGTATGACGAACGCAGCGGTGAACAGCCAGGGCGAGGCGCCGACCTCGGTCGAGCGCGTCGTCGCCGGGCTCCGGCCGCATGCCCGGGTGCTGTTCTGGCCGACAGTGCTGCTCGTCGCGGTCTTCGGCGCCACCGGCTACTTCTACGGGTCGATGCCGGAGCCGTGGCAGAACACCGCCCTGGCCGCCGGGGCCGTCGCCGTGGTCGTGCTGCTCTGGCTGTTGCCGCTGGCAACCTGGTTGAACCGGCGCTACACGATCACCACCCGGCGGATCATCTTCCGCCGGGGCTTCTTCGTGCGTACCCGCCAGGAACTGCTGCACAGCCGCGGCTACGACGTCACCGTGCGCAAGACCTGGTTGCAGTCGCTCTGCAGGTCAGGCGACGTGCTCATCAACGGGGGCGAGGAGCATCCGCTCCTGCTCAAGGACGTGCCGAACGCCGACCTGGTGCAGCAGGTGCTGCACGACCTGATGGAGCGGTCTCAGACCCTGATCGGGTCGAGGAGGGTCGGGGCAGGCTCGACCACCGCGACGTCAGCGCTCGCTGACCAGCCGCCCGTGTGGCACCGTCGCTAGGCTGCCGGTGACCGGCGCGGGCGCCGGGGTGCGGCGGTTCGGGGCGAAGACCCAGTACCGGTAGAGCACGAACCGGAAGATCGCGCCGAGCAGCAGGCCGATCACGTTCGAGGAGATGTTGTCGGCGACGACACTCGTGTGGCCGAGGACATAGTGGCTCAGCCACAGGCAGGCCAGGCCGATGCCCATGCCGACGAAGCTGACGGCGAAGAATTCGATTCCCTCGCGCAGGGTCTGCTCCTGCCGGTTCTTGCCGAAGGTCCAGTACCGGTTGCCGACCCAGTTGGCGAAGATCGCCAGGATGGTCGAGAAGACCTTGGCGTAGATCGGTCCGGCGTGCACCAGGTGCGGGTCGAACACGGTCGTGCGGAGCAGATTGAACACGGTCACGTCCACGGCGAAGCCGACGAGTCCGACCGCGCCGAACTTGCCGACCTGGACCAGGAAGGTCATCAGTCGTGCTGGATTCGTCGTTTTTGTCGGCATGCGTCCGTCCGCTCGATGGGTGAAGATAGGAGGGCAGGATTCGAAGTCTACGGCGCAGCCTCGCCTCCAGCCTGAGAGAAGCCGCACCGAAGAATGAACGCTCGCACAGGAATTGGTGAACAGATGAATACGACTGTCGGCGTTATCGGCGGCGGCCAGCTGGCCAGGATGATGATCCCGGCAGCGGTCAATCTCGGCATCGACATCCGGGTGCTGGCCGAGAACGAGGGGATGTCGGCCGCGCTGGCCGCGTTCGCCGTCGGCGACTACCGCGACCGGGAGGTCGTGCTCGCCTTCGCCGAGACCGTCGACGTGGTCACCTTCGACCACGAGCACGTTCCGCAGGAGATCCTCCGCTTACTCGTCGCGCGGGGCGTGGCGGTGCACCCAAGGCCCGACGCGTTGCTCTATGCCCAGGACAAGCTGCTGATGCGCGAACGCCTGACCGAGCTGGGACTGCCGGTGCCGGACTGGGCACGGGTGGAGAACTCCGCCGAACTGGGCGTCTTCCTTGCCGGGCACGGTGGCCGCGCGGTCGTCAAGACCGCCCGCGGCGGCTACGACGGCAAGGGCGTGCGGCTCGTCTCGCACGAGCACGACGCCGACGACTGGTTCACCGCCCTCGCCGAAGACGGCAATGACGGCGCGTTGCTGGTGGAGGAACTCGTCGAGTTCCGGCGCGAGCTGGCCCAGCAGGTGGCGAGGCGACCCTCCGGCGAGGTCGCGGTCTGGCCCGTCGTCGAGACCGTGCAGAAAGACGGGGTGTGCGCGGAGGTGATCGCGCCCGCGCCACTGTCCGAGGGCCGGCTCGCCGAGCTCGCCGCCGAGATCGCGGTCAGGGTCGCCGACGGCATCGGCGTGACCGGGATGCTCGCCGTCGAGCTGTTCGAGACGACGGACGGGCGCCTCCTGATCAACGAGCTGGCGATGCGCCCGCACAACAGCGGCCACTGGTCGATCGAAGGGTCGACGACGAGCCAGTTCGAGCAGCACCTCCGTGCGGTGCTCGACCTGCCGCTCGGCGCGACCACGAACCGGGACCCGTGGTCGGTGATGGTGAACATCATCGGGGGACCGGTGGAGGGGAGCCTGGCCGATCGGTACCCCGTGGCCCTGGCGGAGCATCCGTCGGCGAAGGTGCACAACTACGGCAAGGCCCCGCGGCCCGGCCGGAAGGTCGGCCACGTGACCGTCGGAGGGTCGGATCTGGATGAAGTCGTGTACGAGGCGCGAGCCACTGCGGCGGTTTTTCAGGACTGACCCATAAGATCGACTCCGTGCCAGAGAACTCCGTGCCCCAGCCCGCCCAGTCGGAGATCGTCGTGACCCCGCTTGTCGGAGTGGTCATGGGATCGGATTCCGACTGGCCGGTGATGAGTGACGCCGCGCAGTTGCTGCGTGACTTCGGGGTGCCCTGCGAGGTGCAGGTGGTCTCCGCTCACCGCACGCCGGAGAAGATGATCGCCTACGGCAAGAGCGCGCACGAGCGGGGCCTCCGGGTGATCATCGCCGGAGCCGGCGGTGCCGCGCACCTGCCCGGCATGCTCGCCGCCGTGACCACCCTTCCCGTCGTCGGCGTGCCCGTTCCCCTCGGCCGGCTCGACGGACTGGACTCCCTCCTCTCCATCGTGCAGATGCCGGCCGGAGTCCCGGTCGCAACCGTGTCGATCGGCGGCGCGCGCAATGCGGGCCTGATCGCCGTGAAGATCCTGGCGACCGCCGACGACTCCCTGCGGGTGAAGCTCGAGGGCTACGCCGAGATGCTCGCCGCGCAGGTCGAGAAGAAGAATTCGGACCTCCAAGCGAAACTATGACGAGTGCAAGCAGCCCGATCCGGCACCCGAATGTCGGCTCAGAACGGGTCATGACCAAGCGAGCCTGGTGGCTCGTCCTGCTCAATTTCGTGCTGCCCGGCTCCGTGCAGGTGCTGGCCGGCAGCCGCCGCCTCGGCCGGTTCGGCCTCCGGGCCACGTTCACCCTGCTCTTCCTCGTCGTCGTGGCGGGTGTGGTCTACCTGCTCTGGCCCGAGGTGATCCTCACCGCGCTGACGAACACGATCGGGTTGTGGGTTGCCGCCGCCCTCCTCGCCTTCTACGCCGTGGTCTGGTTCATCCTGACCATGGACACGCTGCGCCTCACTCGCCTGGTCAAGGCGGGCCCGAAGGCCCGGCCGCTGATCGCCGCGTTCGCGACCGTGCTGATGGTGGGCGTCGTCGGCACCGCCGGCTACGGTGCCTACGTTGCCACCACCGCCAGCGACTTCCTCTCCTCGGTCTTCGTTGCGGGGCCGACCGAACCCCCGGTCGACGGCCGCTACAACATCATGCTGCTCGGCGGCGACGCCGGCCCCGACCGTGACGGCCTCCGCCCCGACAGCATCTCGGTGGTCAGCATCGACGCCGAGAGCGGGCAGGCCAGCATGATCGGGCTGCCCCGCAACCTCGAGGATGTGCCGTTCTCGCCCGGCCCGCTCGCCGACCTGTACCCGGAGGGGTACGGCGCCATCGACGGCTGCGAGGTCGACGCGTGCATGCTCAACTCGATTTACACCGAGGTCGAGCTGAAAAGCCCTGAGATGTACCCGAAGGCGATTGCCGCGGGCAGCGAGCCGGGCATCGAGGGCATGCGGGATGCCGCGCAGGGCGTGACCGGGCTGACCATCCAGTACTACGTGCTCATCGACATGCAGGGCTTCGCCCAGCTGGTGGACGCTCTCGGCGGGGTCGACATCACCGTGGACCACCGGGTGCCCGTGCACACCGACGACACCTTCACCGAGGTGTTGTTCTGGTTCGAGCCCGGCCGGCAGCACATGGACGGCTACCACGCGCTCTGGTACGCCCGCTCCCGCCACGGCACCAGCGACTACGACCGGATGGTGCGCCAGCGGCAGATGCAGGAGGCCATCCTGGCCCAGGCGAGCCCGGCGAACGTGCTGACCAAGTTCCAGGCCGTGGCGAAGGCCGGGTCCCAGGTGGTCAAGACGGACATCCCCCAGGGCATGCTCGGCTACTTCGTGAACCTCGCCTCGAAGACGAAGGCCCTGCCGATCAAGTCGGTCGAGCTGATCCCCGACAACAACGTCGACCCGGAGAACCCCGACTACGGCGTGATTCGAGACCTGATCGCGACCTCCCTGGCCCCGCCGCCCTCCGCGACTCCCGCCCCTTAACCCCCGCGGTGATCGCGCTTGTCGAGATCCCTGTCCCGGTCTCGACAAGCTCGACCACCGGCCCGGTGATCGAGCCCCGGTGATCGAGCCTGTCGAGATCCCGCCCCCCGGTGATCGAGCTTGTCGAGATCCCGCCCCCCCGGTGATCGAGCTTGTCGAGATCCCTGTGCACAACTCAGGCGCCGAAAACGGCCAGCAGGCAGCATGTCACCATGCCGTACATGTACATTCTCGAGTGCTCCGACGGATCGTTCTATGTCGGCAGCACCCGGGACCTCGAGCGCCGCCTCTCCGAACACGGCGAGGGCACGGGCGCCGCATACACGAGAAGACGCCGCCCCGTGCGTCTGGTGCACGTCGAGGAGTACTCGAGAATCACGGATGCCTTCGCCCGCGAGAAACAGATTCAGGGCTGGGGCAGGCCGAAGCGGATCGCGTTGATAGCGGGCCGCCTCGGCGATCTCCCGGCGCTGAGCAAGCCCGCCGAAGCTCGGTGATCGACCACCGGGGGTCTCGACAGGCTCGACCACCGGGTCGGTGATTGAGCCTGTCGAGATCCAGCCCCGGTGATCGATCGGGGGTCTCGACAAGCTCGACCACCGGGCAAGCTCGACCACCGGGTGGCTCGACCAGCACGCGGCCAGCGAATCGCCCGGTGAAACACCCTGTTACTCAACCTCGAACCTCTACACTGTGAGCACGCTCTACGACAGAGCTGGATGCTTACCGGGGGGCGAGGCGCATCATTGTGCAGCAGAAATCCGCGCACCTGACGACGGTGCAGCAGCGTCTCGGGCATCAAGCTGAGGTCATCCCCTTTTCGCGGCCGATGAAAACTGCCAGGGAACTGTCCAACCTGGAACGCGTCCTCAACTCGGATCATGCCCACGGCGACGGGGTGTTCACCCGATCGGCCACCCGGCGGCTGCGGTCGCTGACGGGTGTCGGCCATGCCCTCCTGACCACGTCGTGCACTCACGCGTTGGAGATGGCCAGCCAGTTGCTCGGAATCGGGCCGGGCGACGAGGTCATTCTGCCGAGTTTCACCTTTCCGTCTGCCGCCAATGCCATCGCGATGACCGGTGCTCGCATCGTGTTCGTCGACATCGACCCTGAAACCGGCAACGTCGACCCGCAGCAAGTCGCTGAGGCGGTCGGACCGAACACCAAGGCGCTGTCGGTGATGCACTACGGCGGTGTTCCCGTTGACCTCGACGCCATCAGCGCCATCGGCGCGTTTCACGGGATCCCAGTCATCGAAGACAATGCGCACGGACTGGCCGTGCGGGTCGGCGAGCGCATGCTCGGCGGGATCGGCTCGCTGTCCACTCAGAGTTTTCACGACACCAAGAACGTGCACTGTGGTGAGGGTGGCGCGCTGCTGATCAACGATGCGAGTCTCGTCGAGAAAGCCGAAATCATCCGCGAGAAGGGCACGAATCGCTCCCAGTTCCTCCGCGGCGAGGTCGACAAGTACAGCTGGGTGGCGCTGGGCTCGAGCTACCTGATGAGCGAATTCAATGCTGCCGTGCTCGATTCTCAGCTGGACGAGTTCGAGTCGATCCAGGCGCGCCGCCTAGCCGTCTGGACTCGGTACAGCGCAGAACTCCAGGAGTGGGCAGGTGAAAGCGGCGTTCGCGTGATGAACCCGGCCCAGGGCATCCATGCTGCGCACCTCTTCTTCCTGGTGATGCCGGACTGGGAATCGCAGGCTCTGCTGATCGCGCACCTCAGACGATTCGGCGTCATGGCAACATTTCACTACGTGCCCTTGGATTCCAGCCCGGCCGGGCGGCGGTTCGGCCGGGTTCTCAGGCCACTCACACAGAGCGAAGATTTTTCACGACGCCTGGTGCGACTGCCGCTGTGGCCCGGCATGACGGATGATGAGGTGTCACGCGTCATCGCCGGTGTCACGTCGTACGAACGCTCGACAGCGAGCTGGGCATGAACGTGGCTGTGGACAACAGGGGGAAACGATGAGCGGCGCACAACGGGTTCTGGAAGCGATCAAGGCGGAGGGGTTGAAATCGGCCGTCTGGAGGAGCGCCAAGGTGATGTCCACCCGGTACAACCCGTTTTCGCGCAAACCACTCGCCACCGTGTACCCGGATGAGGTCAGCGCGGTCGACTGGACGACAGCACGCGATTTCAATAGCGGAGCCATCGAGGGTCGCGACAGCGGGTATCGGGTTGCCTGGATCATCACCCCACCCGGTCGCACCAGCGGCGGACACCAGAATGCGTTCCGATTCATGGACTTCCTGGAGAAGGCCGGGCATCAGCTCACTGTCTACCTCTATTCACCGAGCAGGTACCCGGTGGTCAGCATCGAGGCCATTCTGGAAATGATGCGCGAAACCAGCGCGTACCCTGACCTCAAGGCCACGTTCCGGCTCTACGACCCGGAGCGGGGCTTCGATGCGGGGTACGACGCGCTTTTCGCCTCCGATTGGGAGAACGCATACTCCGTCTACCGTTACGAGGGAAACGCCAAGCGGTTCTACTTCGTTCAGGACTTTGAGCCCGCCTTCTTCGCGGCCGGAAGCGACTATATCGTTGCCGAGAACACCTACCGGCTCGGATTCCACGGGTTTTCCGCCGGTCGTTGGCTGGCCCGGAAACTGCGGAGCGACTATGGAATGTCTTGCGATTACTACGACTATGCGGTCGACACCACCCGCTACCGGCATCTGAATTCCCAGCCACGCAACGAGATCCTGTTCTACGTGAGGCCGCCGACACCTCGCCGAGCCACCGAATTTGGACTTCTCGCCCTGCGCGAGTTCCACCTGCTCCGACCGGACGTGACGATCAACCTCGTCGGTTGGGACATGTCGGGATTCGATGTGCCCTTCCCCTACGTGAACCACTCCGCCGTCGACATCTCAGCACTGAATGACATCTACAACCGCTGCGCCGCCGGGCTGGCGCTGTCGCTGACGAACATGTCCCTGGTCCCCATGGAGATCATGTCGAGCGGCGTCGTTCCGGTCGTCAACGATGCGCCGAACACGCACGGCTTCTTCGACAGCCCGCACATCGAGTATGTGCCCATGTCGCCGCGGGCCATTGCCGAGCGGATCGTGCAGATTCTTGATCGACCGGATGCGTCCGCACACGCCGCGGTCATCGCACGCTCCGTGGAAGAGACGAAGTGGTCTGACCCCGGCTCGACATTCACCGAGGATTTCGCCACTGTCATGCGCACGTCGCCGCATAGGGTCGCGGATGCCTCCTGACGCACCCGGCGACCCGACCAGTGTTCCAACCATTGACGCGACGATCGTCATCCCGACCCTGAACGGCGAAACCTACCTCGAGACCATTCTGAACGCACTCGACGGGCAGGTGTTCGACGGAGAATTCGAGGTGCTCGTCATTGACTCCGGGTCGAGTGACCGCACTCTCGACATCGTGCGCGCCCACGGCGGTGTTCGACTGCACGAGATCCCCAACTCCGAATTCGGCCACGGCACTACGAGAAACCTCGGCGCACGACTTGCGCACGGTCGCAGCATCGCCTATCTGACCCAGGATGCGGTTCCCTCGAATGCGCACTGGCTCCGGGAGATCACGGCACCGCTTGACCCTCAAGGTCTCGACGCCGTCGCCGTGATGGGCAAGCAGGTTCCCCGGTCACGTTGCTTCCCCCTGCTCAAGTATGAAATTCAGGGCGTCTTTGCCCGGTTCGGTCCAGACTGCGGCACCACCGTCTTCGCCCGCGGTGAGGGGCAACGCACCCCCGCAGAGCTGGACGCGTTGTCGTTCTACTCGGACGTGAACTCGGCGACCAGACGGGACTTGTTGCTGAACGTCATCCCGTATCGGGACTTGCCCTATTCGGAGGACATGGCGTTCGGTCGCGATGTCATCGACGCCGGGTACCGCAAGGTCTACGCGCCGCAGGCCTGTGTTGAGCACTCGAACGACCTGAGTCTGCGCGAGTACGGAAAGCGGATCTTCGACGAGACGATCGCGCGGCGGCGGGTGGGACAGGTCGTGCCCAGGATAGGGCGGGTGCAGCAGGTGCTCTACACCGGCTATGGCACCCTGCGGGATTCGGGACGAATCCTCCGTGACGGCGACTACGGGGTCGGCCGCAAGCTGTACTGGCTGATCGTCAATCCCGCATTCCACCTGGTCAAATGGCAGAGCTACTACCGATCAATTCGCACGGGTCTCGACGACAGTGAGGCTATTGAGGCGGGCTCGCTGGAGCGGGAGCGGCGGGGCCAACCACCGCCCCGGTGACCGACCACTTCGGTGATCGAGCGCACCGACAATCGCGCCCGGTGATCGAGCCTGTCAGTGATCCAGGTCGCCCGAGACTCAACCCACCGGTCTACAGGTCGGCGTGCAACTGCCAGACCCGCTCCGCGGCGTCGCGCCAGCTGAAGGCCCGGGCTCGGTCGCTGCCGACGATGCTCAGCCGGCTCGCCAGGGCCTGATCGCCCAGGATTCGGTTCAGTGCGGCGCCGAGCCGTTCGGGATAGCCGCGAGCATCCTCGCGCTCCACAACCAGCCCGGCCTCTCCGCCGGCCTCGACTAGCGCGGGGGCGTCGGAGTGGATCACCGGGGTACCCAGGTGGAAGGCCTGGATGATCGGGAGGGCGAAGCCCTCCTCGAGGCTCGGGAAGACGAGCACTGACGCCCGGGCGATGACCACGGCGAGCTGCTCGTCGGTGAGGCCGATCATCGACCGCACCCGGCCGGGCGCGAGGCCGGCCTCGTCGGCGACCGACGACAGGTCCAGCTCGCCCCACGAATCGGGCCCGACGACGATGAGCGGCAGGTCGGGGGCGCCGGGCAGGCCCAGAGCCGTGATCAGGGCAGTGACGCCCTTGCGGGGCTCCAGGGTGCCCACGGTCACGATGTACTCCGACGGCAGCGCCAGCGCGGCGGCCAGCGCCTCTGTAGCGGACGAGTTCGACGGCAGGCGGAAACCGCTGCCGACGCCGCCGCCGATGACCCGGATGCGATCGCCGAGGTCGACGATCTCGCCGAGCTGGGTGGCGACCGCGTGGCTGGGCACCACGACCGCGTCTGCGTGCTTGCGGGCGCGTTTCACCATGGCCTTGGTCCAGGCGACGGTCGTGGGGGTCAGGGCGTCCGGATGCGTCCACGCCAGAACGTCGTGCACGGTCACCGCGATCTGGGTGCCGTCGTTGACAATGCTGTGCTTGCGCAACGGAGCGAGCAGTCCCGGCGCATGGATCATCCCGGTTCCCGATCCACCCGCGAGGCCCAACTGCCAGGCTGCCGCGAGTTCGCGCCGGGGGAGCGTCGTCTTGTGCAGGCTCGCCAGTCCGGGCAGTGCAGCTTCGAGCTCGGCGTAGTGCTCGGCCGAGCTCGCAGAAACGATGCCCTCAACCTCGCAGTTCGCCGGCGCGGTGGCGATGAGTGCCCGGGTCAGTTCCTCGGTGTAACGCCCGACCCCTCCGGGGACTGGTGCGACCATCTGGTCGACGATTACCCGCAGTGTGGTCATTTCTCCTCGAAGATCCCCTGGGCCGTGGCGTCGGCGAGGGCCTCGCGCCAGTCCCGCATCGGCGCGAGCCCGGCGGCCTGCCAGGCATCGTGCCCGAGCACGGAATACGCCGGGCGCGGTGCCGGACGAACGAACTGCGAGCTGTCGGTGGGCGTGACTCGGGCCGGATCGAGGCCCGCGCCGGCGAACACCGCCTGGGCGAAACCGAACCAACTGGTCACGCCCGAGTTGGTGCCGTGGTAGATACCGGCGGGCGCCTTCGCGTCGAGCAGCGCCACGATCTGCTTGGCCAGGTCGGCGGTCCAGGTGGGCTGGCCCACCTGGTCGTCGACGACGCTGAGCGTGTCCCGCGCCGCGGCGAGCTTCAGCATGGTCTTCGGGAAGTTCGGTCCGTGCTCTCCGTAGAGCCACGCGGTGCGCACGAGGTAGCTCCCGGTCGGGTGCGTGGAGAGCACGAACGCCTCCCCGGCCGCCTTGGTGCGACCGTAGGCCGAGATCGGGTCGATCGGGGTGTCCTCGCCATAGGGCGTGGTCGCATTCCCGTCGAACACATAGTCAGTGGAGATCTGCACCAGCCGGGCACCGGTTGCGACGGCAGCCAGCGCCAGGTTGTGCGGGCCGGTCGCGTTGATCGCGTAGGCGGCGTCCTCGTTGGTCTCGGCGTCGTCGACCTTCGTGTACGCGGCCGCGTTGATGATCGCGTCGTAGCCATCGACGGCTTCGAGCACGGCGCTCAGGTCGGTGATGTCCAGATCGGCACGACCGAACGCGGTCACGTCGCGGCCGGCCAGCGCGACCTGCAGGTCGCGGCCGAGCATCCCGGCGGCGCCGGTGATCAGATACTTCATGTGCTCCCCTAAACGATAACTGCTAGACGGTGATGATTTCCGGACCGCCCAAGTCTGCCAGAACAGCGAAGTCCGTGTCTTGGGTGACGACGGGCAGCGAGTGAGCGAGAGCAATGGCGGCGATCCAGAGGTCATTGACATTCACCTTGCGCCCGGACTCGCTCACCGCCTGACGCAGGCGGCCCCAGTGGGCAGCAGCGGCGGTGTCGGCGGGTAGTGTCGCGAGGCCCGACAGGGACTCGATGGTGGCCAGACGCACGGCACGCGTGTGCAGCGATGTCGCGGCGTGCACGCCGGCATAGAGCTCACCGTGGGTGATCGCGGAGACGAACTGCTGGTCTGGGAGTGCTGAAACATCGAGTTGACGGCCCTGTTCCTGGGCAATGAACACGCTTGTGTCGAGGAGTCCGCGACTGGGGGTCACTGGATGGGGCCGAGATCGTCGGTCGTGTCGTCCCAGAGGTCATGCGGGTGTGCCTCAGTGACCGGTTTCCCGGGTCTCAGCGCCAGGAATTCCTGCTTCGTGAGGAACAGCCGTGTGGGTGGGCGCACCGGAACCAGAGTCGCCGCGGGCACGCCGTTCACCGTGATCGTCACCTCTTCACCGTTTCGGGCGCGTTCAATGATCTCCGCAGTGTGATTGCGAAGATCTCGAACCGGAACAAGACTCATGAAACCAGTGTAGCCGCTTGTAGCACGCCGTAGGCGTTGAGGCCTAGCCCAGCTCCGCACGGGCCTTGAGCGGCTCCCACCAGGCGCGGTTCTCGCGGTACCACTGCACGACATCCGCCAGGCCCTGCTCGAAGGGAACCAGTGGGGCATAGCCGAGTTCGGCCTGGATCTTTCCGATGTCGACCGAGTAGCGCAGGTCGTGGCCGAGCCGGTCGGCGACCCGGTCGACGTAAGACCAATCCTTGCCGGTCGAGTCGAGCAGCAGCTGGGTGAGCTCCTTGTTGGTCAGCTCGGTGCCGCCGCCGATGTTGTAGATCTCGCCGGCGCGGCCGCCGACGAGCACCATGGCGATGGCGCGGGTGTGGTCGTCCACGTGCAGCCAATCACGGATGTTGTTGCCCTCGCCGTAGAGGGGAACGTGCTTGTCGTCGATCAGGTTCGTGACGAACAGCGGGATGACCTTTTCGGGGAAGTGGTAGGGCCCGTAGTTGTTCGAGCAGCGGGTGATCGAGATGTTCAGGCCGTGGGTGCGGTGGTAGCTGCGGGCGAGCAGGTCGCTGCCGGCCTTCGACGCCGAGTAGGGCGAGTTGGGCTCGAGCGCGCGCTCCTCGTTCCAGGAGCCCTCGGCGATGCTGCCGTAGACCTCGTCGGTCGAGACGTGCACGAAACGCTGCAGGTCGTGGCGCAGGGCCGCGTCGAGCAGCTGCTGGGTGCCGAGCACGTTCGTCTCGACGAAAATCGAGGCGTCGCGCACCGAGCGGTCCACGTGGGACTCCGCGGCGAAGTGCACGACGGCGTCGAGCGACGGGAAGAGCGTGTCGAGCAGGGCGGCGTCGCGGATGTCGCCGTGCACGAACGAGTAGCGGGGGCTCTCGGCAATGGGAGCGAGGTTTTCGAGATTTCCCGAGTAGGTGAGCGCGTCGAGAACGACGACTTCGGCACCTTCCAGACCGGGGTAGGCGTCTTCGAGGGTGCGGCGAACGAAGTTCGAGCCGATGAAACCGGCGCCGCCGGTGACGAGGATCTTCATATGGAGGTAACCGTTCCGTTGGTGTGAGGGCCTCCGCGATTCTATCGGAACCCGGTTGGCAGGTGGCCGAGCGTGCCGGTTCCCTTGGCTCTCTACGTCTTCCCGAGATCAAAGAGGGGTGGAATGATGGCTTCTACTTGGAAAGTATTGGCTTTCCGAGCAGCGGCGCAGGAGGCCTTACACGTGAACGAAGTCCCACTCGGTTCCGATTTCCTGGATGAGGGAACCGTGCGACCTTCCGATTCCTGGATCGGCGATACCTCGTATTGGATTCCGCGGCACTTGGTCGATTCCGCTTGGTTGGAACACGCCCCCTTCGCGTTTTGGCTGGTGGACGCGATCCGGCCGAAAGTCATTGCCGAACTCGGCACTCACAACGGTTTCTCTTACTTTGTCTTCTGTGAATCGGTCGCTCGATTGGGCTTGCCCACGCGGACCTTCGCGCTTGACACCTGGGAGGGCGACGAACAGGCCGGATTCTACGGTGCTGATGTCTATGAGAGCGTGAGCACGATCAATGAAACGGACTACTCCGCCTTCTCGACCCTGCTGCGCGGTTATTTCGACGACAGCCTCGATTCGATTGCCGATGGGTCCATTGACCTCCTCCACATCGACGGACGACATGGCTACGATGACGTGCGCCACGATTTCGAGGCGTGGCGCCCGAAACTCTCTGATCGCGGGGTCGTGATCTTCCACGACATCGCAGAACACCAGGAGGGTTTCGGAGTGTGGCAGTTCTGGGAGGAAATCGCCCGGCAATACCCGTCGTTCGCGTTCGATCACGGTCACGGGCTTGGCGTGTTGGCAGTCGGCGCCAGTATTCCCCCTCGCCTCCGCGCCTTCCTCGGCGCTGGCGTCGAAAGCGGAGATCAGATCAAAGAGTTCTATCTGAACCGCGGCAGGATTGTTGACGAGTTGCATGGCGAGCGCGTTCTCGCACTAGCCGTTCCCGCTTTGCAACGGGAGCTTCAGAGCGTCGGGCAGCGATTTGAGGACAAGGACCGAATGATCGCTCGATTGGAGAGCGAACGGGTCGGGTTGTTGGGGCAGATTGACCAGCTTCACGAGAGCACGAGCTGGAAGGTAACCCGTCCATTTCGGCTGCTGAGCGATGTGGTTCGACCCCACCGCCGCTGATCAGCTTAAGCTTGCGACTCGGCTGGAGGCCGGTTGGTAGACTGCCGAACGTGCAGATTCGCGAACTCTCCATCCCCGATTCCTATGAGATCACTCCGAAGAAGTTCGGCGACGACCGGGGGGTCTTCCTCGAGTGGTACCGGTTCGACCGGCTCGAAGAGGCGATCGGGCACCCGCTCGACATTGCCCAGGCGAACACATCGGTGTCGACGCGCGGCTCGGTGCGCGGCATCCACTTCGCCGACATCCCGCCGAGCCAGGCGAAGTACGTCACCGCGACCCACGGTGCGGTGCTCGATTTCGTCATCGACATTCGCGTGGGCTCGCCGACGTTCGGTCAGTGGGACAGCGTTTTGCTCGACGACACCGACCGCCGCGCCATTTACGTCGCCGAGGGCCTCGGCCACTGTTTCGTAGCCCTCACAGACAACGCCACGGTCAGCTACCTCGTCACGGCGCCGTTCAATCCGGGCCGCGAACATGGGATCAACCCGCTCGACGCCCAGATCGGTCTGGTCTTCCCGCCCGAAGCGGGCGAGTTGCTGCTGTCGCCGAAAGACACGGACGCCCCGGGCCTGGCTGAGGCTGCGGCGAGCGGCCTCCTGCCCACCTGGGACGCCGCACGTGCGTTCTACGACTCCCTGAACGAGGGAAAGTAACTATGCGCGGAATCATCCTCGCCGGCGGTTCAGGCACGCGCCTCTGGCCGATCACCAAGGGCATCTCCAAGCAGCTCATGCCTATCTATGACAAGCCGATGATCTACTACCCCCTGGCGACGCTGATGATGGCGGACATCAAGGAAATCCTGATCATCACGACGCCTGAGTACAACGATCAGTTCCGGGCTCTCCTCGGCGATGGCGCCGACCTGGGGATTCGCATCGAGTATGCGGTCCAGCCGTCGCCGGACGGTCTGGCTCAGGCGTTCATCATCGGTGAGGAGTTCATCGGCGATGAAAGCGTTGCGCTCGTGCTTGGCGACAATATCTTCCACGGTGCCGGCCTCGGTTCGGCGCTGCGAGGCAATGCCGAAATCGTGGGTGCCAGGATCTTTGCGTACCACGTGAGCAATCCCACGTCTTATGGCGTGGTCGAGTTCGACGACACGATGACAGCGGTCTCGATCGAGGAGAAGCCGGCCAAGCCGAAGAGCAACTACGCGGTCCCGGGTCTGTATTTCTACGACAACTCCGTGGTCGCCGTCGCCAAGACCATCGAACCGAGCGCCCGCGGGGAGCTCGAGATCAGCACCGTCAACGAGCGCTATCTCGCGCAGGGCAAACTGCATGTGCAGGTTCTCGACCGGGGAACAGCATGGCTCGACACCGGAACATTCGAATCGATGATGCAGGCGTCCGAGTACGTTCGCGTGATCGAAGACCGCCAAGGCTTCAAAGTCGGCTGCATCGAGGAAATCGCCTGGCGCGCCGGGTGGATCACTGACGCCCAGCTTGCGGTGCTTGCCGCCCCGTTGATCAAGAGCGGCTACGGGCGCTATCTCGCCGGGCTCATATCGGTCGAAGACTGACCTGGACCCCGGACGGACCCGCCCTCGGGTTGTCCTAGCGAGTGAATAGGTGGGCCCGGGCGCTCAGCCCGATCTTGAGGACGCCGCGCACGGGCGCCAGGAGTGGTCCCGAGTACTTCTTCTCCAGGTAGCGATACGCGCTTTCATGGTGAACTCGCACCATCTTTCCGGAGTCTGCGCTCGTCGAATGGGCGCCCGTGTGTACCACGGAGGCCGCGGGCGTGTACACGCTGGACCAGCCGGCCTTACCCATGCGGAAACCCAGATCGACGTCCTCGAAGTACATGAAGAAACCTTCGTCGAATCCGTTGAGTTCTTCGAATGCGCTTCGCCGGACCAGGAGGCACGAGCCGGACAGCCAACCGACAGCGCGGCGGGTGTCGCCGCCCTCGCCGTCGCCGCGATAGGCCCGGCTCCAAGGGTTCTTCGGCCACACACGCGCGAAAAGGGCGTGGCCAATGCCTGTGCGCAGCGAAGGTAGTTGGCGACCTGAAGGGTAGGTCGAGCCATCCGAATTGAGAACGCGTGGCCCCACGGCGCCGACGTGGGCATCTCCTTCGAGTTCGGCAAGCATCGTGCTGATGGCGCCTGGCATGAGCTCGACATCGGGATTCGAGATCAGGACGTATTCGAACCTTGCCGGCAGTGATTCCACTGCCGCATTGATAGCTCCGCCGTAGCCGCGATTTTCAGGCAGCGCGAGTAGTCGGGCGCCGTGCAACCGGGTGATTTCCGTCGTGGAATCCAGGTCTGCCGAACGGTTGTCGGCGACGACCACAGTTAAGTCCCCTGTTTCACTCCGCCGCACCGACTCAAGAAAGCTCATTAACTGGGAACTGGAGTTGTAGCTAACGGTAACCACCGCTGTGGCGTCAAGAGGAGGTTTGGACATGAATGCCAATCATACTCGTGGCCCCTTGTGTTGGCCGCAGCGCGCGTCCACACCCCACAACCAGCAATCGTCACTTGATAGTGTTGATGTGTCGCCCGGGATTTGCACAACGGCGATTCGTGACTGTGAGCTAGGAGACTCTTTTTGAACGTGTTCGGCAGAAGTATTCGCATCCTTCGCGAGCACGGACCACGAGTCTTTGCCAGCAGGGCAACGCACGTCGTACTTCGCCCAGTGCGGGTGCTCCAGGCGGAGGGGCCGCGGTCATTCGCTGCTCGAAGCCTCGCCAAGGCCAGTCAACGTCTCAGCAGGTACAAGCCTGTGATTCTCGTGAATAATGACGATGCGTCGAGGGTGGATTGGACACAGCCAGCCGATTGGCAGAGCGATCCCATCTCCGTTCAAGACGGACCCGTGGAGATTGCGTGGATCATGTCGCCACCTGGGTTGGAAAGCGGTGGCCACCAGAACCTTTTCCGATTCATTGATCTGGCGGAGAAGGCCGGGCATCGGTGCGCGGTTTACCTTTATACGACCAATAACCATCCCGTGAGCATTCCGGATATCAGGGCGATGCTGCGGTCCGCTGCTGCCTACCCCGAAGTGTCAGCGAGCATCGAAATGTACGATCGGACTGCGGGGGTCAAGCCCGAAACCCAGGCCATCTTCGCGACCGGCTGGGAGACCGCGTATCCGGCATACCTCGACACCTCGAATGCGCGACGCTTCTATTTCGTTCAAGACTATGAAGCGAGCTTCTACCCGCTCGGCACCGAATCCCTGTTAGCCGAGAACACCTACCATTTCGGCTTCCATGGCATCACGGCGGGGGGCTGGCTCGCGCACAAGCTCTCGACGGACTTCGGAATGGTCACGGATCACTTCGATTTCGCCGTAGACAAGACGCACTACAGCGTGACGAACCTGAGTCGTCGGTCAGAAGTCTTCTTCTACGCGCGACCGGTCACGCCCCGGCGGGCCTTCGAGTTCGGGTTGCTCGCGCTGGCTGAGTTCGCTCGACTGAAACCAGATGTACGAATCAATCTCGCCGGCTGGGATGTGTCGAACTGGGAGATACCGTTCGCGTATACCAACCTTTCGAGTCTCGATATCTCTGAACTCAATTCCGTCTACAACCGCTGCGCAGCCGGACTGGTGATGTCCCTGTCGAACATGTCTTTGCTCCCACTGGAGTTGCTGTCCAGCGGAGTCACACCCATCGTCAACGACGGTCCCAACAACAGGATGGTGTCGGAGAACCCGTTCATCGAATACGTCCCGGCATCGCCGCTGGCGATCGCACGGAAGATGGCCGAGGTCTTCGATCACCCGGACGCGGTGGCTCGGTCGATCGCGATGTCCGAATCGGTTGCTCAGAATGACTGGGCCGATTCCGGCATCCAGTTCATGACGGCCTTCGAGAGGGTCATGCGTGGCTAAGACTCTAGTGATCGGTGGGAACGGGTTCATCGGCTCGCACCTGGTCGATGCCCTTTCGCACGCCGGTCACGACGTCACTGCCTTTGATCGATTCAGCGCGTCGGACCCGGTGTTCACGGCGAAGGACGTGATTGTGCTGCCGGGTGAATTTTTGAGTAGGTCCGACCTCGACTCCGCGGTTCGCGGCCAGGACTATGTCCTCCATTTTCTGTCGACGACAACGCCGGCGACGGCAGAAAGCGACCCGACACTCGACATTCGTACGAACATCGCCCAGACGGTCGAACTGCTTGAGTCGTGCGTGGACGCAGGGGTCAAGCGTTTCTATTACGCGTCGACCGGAGGCGCAATCTATGGGCCGCAGGGCAAGGCGGACTACGCCGAAACCGATCGCGCCTTGCCGATCTCGCCATACGGAATCGGGAAGCTATCGATCGAGCACTATCTGCACTATTTCAGGATCAAACATGGCCTGAAATCCACGTCGTTGAGGATCTCCAATCCCTACGGGACTCGCCAGAAGGCGAACAAGAAGCAGGGCCTGATCCCAATTGCGCTTCGACAAATCGTGCTGGGTCGCCCTGTAGTCCGCATGGGGGATGGCTCAATGGTGCGCGACTATGTCTTCGTGGAGGATCTCGTGCAGATGCTCACCCCGATGGTCGGGGTCGAAACCGAGTTTGATCTGTACAACATCGGCAGTGGGGTCGGGCACTCGGTCAACGAGATCATCGACTCTTTGCGCCGAGTGACGCGAGTCGATTTTGAAGTCACGGAACTTCCGATCCCACCGACCTTCGTCGATCGGGTCGTCCTGAACACAGACCGCTATCGGTCAGAGTTCGGCGCGTCACGCCTCACCGCTCTCGACGAAGGCGTCAGATTCACATTCGAAGAAATAAGAGGTCAGACACATGACTGATCAACCACTCGTGACGGTCGCAATCCTGACCTACAACGGTGAGGTGTACCTGGAGCGCATCCTCCAACAGGTTACGACTCAGCAAATCGACGGTGACGTCGAGGTGCTCGTGATCGATTCAGGCTCAACGGATGCGACGCTCGACGTAGTTCGCAAGTTCCCGACGGTTCGTCTGCACGAGATCCCGAATTCGGAATTCGGCCATGGCAAGACGCGAAACCTCGCGGCGCAGCTGGCAAACGGGCAGTTCATCGCATTCCTCACCCACGACGCCATTCCCGCTTCGGCACAGTGGCTCAGAGAGCTGTTGGCGCCCTTCGCTTTTGATTCGCGGATTGTCGCCGTCATGGGCAAGCAGATACCGCGCGCCGGTTGTTTTCCGCTGCTCAAGTACGAGATTCAGGGAGTTTTTGCCGGATTCGGCCCCGATTTCGGCACGTCGATCTTCTACAAGGACGACTTCGTTCAGAGCGAAGGGGTGCTTAACGCGGTGAGTTTCTACTCGGACGTCAATTCTGCGGCACGCCGTGACTTCCTGGTCCACACCATGCCGTATCGCGACGTTCGGTATGCAGAGGATCAGCTCTTTGGCAAGGATCTGATCGAGGCCGGATATCGCAAAGCGTATTCGGGGCGGGCGGCAGTGGAACACTCCAACGATCTCACTCTCGCCGAATACCGGCGGCGAATCTTCGACGAGACAGTGGGACTCCGGCAAATCGGATTCGACATTCCAGTACTAACACGCGGAAATCGATCACGATTGATTGTCCGCGGCATCGTCGGGGACACTCTGAGAATACTGCGGGATGGTGACTATGGGTGGAAGCGAAAGCTGTACTGGCTCTTCATCAATCCGGTCTATCAAATCCAGAAGTGGAGCAGCTATCGAGCGTCGACGCTCGTAGATGTGGCCGATGAGGAAGCCGTGCGGTCAGGTTCGTTGGAACACAGCCGTAAGGCTGCGTAGTACTCGTCGGATTGGTGCGGCCATGGTGCGCGCAAGGCGCCACCACCAAGAATGGGTGATCCTCGTCAAGGCGGTTTCAGTGTCTGTCAGGCGGCGCTCAAGGTCGGCAACGTGGGCAGTGTTGGATTGGTTTGCCTTCGCTTGGGCGATGACTGAAAGATCCCGCTCCGCGACGATCTGAAGAGTGTGGGCGGCCTGCGCGAGCCGGGCTGCTTCAATTCCTGCGAGCGTGACGTCACGGTCTTCAATAATCTGTTCAGCCTGATTGAGCAGTATCTCGCCGCGAACTCGACTTCTGTCGAGATCTTCGAGTTCTGCAAGGGGCACAGTCTCCGATGGAGCTTGGGTCCCCTGGAGGATGTTCGCGTATATCGCAAAGGTTCGTGTGATGACAGCGGTGTCATTCTCGACGGATGCGGTGAAGTCGAACGTCTCAGCGTCCAAACGGTGAATCATATTCTGAAGCTGATCCCGGTTGGTGACTATGTGCGCGCGCAGTCCCCGATCATCGAAGTAATTGTGCGTCTTCTGCTGGAACACTGAAGCGAACGGCACGTTCTGGCTGTACGCGAAAATCGAGGCATGGAGTGAAGAAACAAGAACGTGGCTCATCTGGCCGATGGCTGAGTGCAATTCCAGCGGAGTGAGCGTATCGAGGAAAACCGAATTGGACTTGTCAAATGGAAGATGACGCATAAACGAGGCATCACCGTTGTAATGCGTGAACGGAATGAACACCTTCTTGTGCGGGATGGCATTCACAAGCGGAATGAGGTCCTCGATCATGCGCAGGGCGTGCGGGACCATGTGGATGCCCACCAGCAGCTCACCGGGTTCAGTACCTGGAATCTCGTAGTGATCGCTGTGCAGCATCGTGGTCGCGCACGGAACCAATTCCGCTTCGGGCACCCACTTGCGCAGCACATCAACTTCGCGTGAGGACCGGGCCGACACGTGAGCGTACCCCTTCAGATAGTCCAAATCATCTGCCGTGTCCCACACCCCGGCGGAATTGAGCATGTGTGCTCCGGGTCGTCTGAATACGTCGTACAGAGAATCTCCGGTCGGCCGGATGAGTTCCCCGCCGCCGATGATCATCTGCTGAGGCATGCGTGCACACAGCGGATCGACAATTGAGGTGGAGATGCCGTGCTCACCGAGGAGCTGACTTGCCGCTATCCCCATGGCGATGTCCCCGGTATTTCGACTGATGGAGTCGTAGAGGAGATTGCCAACGGGCATGGTCACCGCGTCGGCG
Organism: Cryobacterium sp. HLT2-28; assembly: GCF_004402495.1. Classification (GTDB taxonomy): domain Bacteria; phylum Actinomycetota; class Actinomycetes; order Actinomycetales; family Microbacteriaceae; genus Cryobacterium; species Cryobacterium mannosilyticum. Next base: position 93,582 of record NZ_SOFH01000031.1, read on the forward strand.
AGGCGAGTGTCAGCGTTGGCTTGAGGCGAATCAAGCCCATTCCGTAGTCATCCGTGGGAATATCGAACGATGCGGCGCTATCCTTCCGGTCGAAATTTTCCCCAGTGGGGAGGCCGAGGCCAACGCTGACGAGATACTTGCCGGATCCGAGCCTGATGTCGGGAAGAGTGAGTTCAATCATGTGCTGACCGATGGTCGTGGGGAGCGCGATGTCCATCCCGAAACTGTCCATGGCGTAAAGTCTCATTCCCAAGGTGGTTTCGATGGAGATCCCAACCCCCCAACCGGGCACCGATTCGCTGACGTTGACAGCAACCTTGACAACGACGTTGTTGTGGCCATCGTCGGTATTGGTTTCAGCCTCGACTGCAGCGATGTTCAATCGTTCGACTGATGCGACTGTTGGGAGCGAGCGAATCTTGTTCACCCGATCTGCTTCGTAGCCGTCACGAAGGATACGAATGCCCTCAGCCGGGTCCCCATCGTGCACCATGGAACCGGCGTGCAGCACGACGACGCGATCGCAGAGCCGACCAACCTGATCGGATGAGTGGCTCACCAACACGATCGTGCGGCCCTCCGACTGGAACTCCGCGATTTTATCCATGCACTTGCGCTGGAACGGCTCATCGCCAACCGCGAGAACTTCATCGACCAGCAGGAGATCCGGGTCGACATGCACGGCCACCGAGAAAGCGAGCCGGACATACATTCCCGAACTGTAGAACTTCACCTGGGTGTCAATGAAATCTGAGATACCTGAGAACTCGACAATATCGTCGAAGTTCCTGTCCGTCTCGAACTTGTTGAGCCCAAGAATTGCGGCATTGAGGTAGACATTTTCCCGACCGGTGAGGTCAGGGTGGAAGCCGGCGCCTAGCTCCAGAAGTGCGGCCATGCGGCCCCGTCGGACAACGGTGCCCGTCGTCGGTTGGATAATCCCGCCGATTACCTTCAGCAGTGTGGATTTGCCCGATCCGTTGTGTCCCACGAGACCAACGGTTGAGCCCGTGACAATGTCCAAGTTCATTTCGCGGAGCGCCCAAAAGTCCTGCACGTGCCGCCGCGAGCGACCGAAAGTTGTCAACCGCTCCTTGACAGACTTGTCTTTGTGCAAAATGAAGCGTTTGGAGACATCCTGCACCCGCACGATGCTCGGGAGGTCGTGCATGCTTGCAACTCTTGGGGGGTGACTCATATCTACAGCTCCTGCGCGAAATTACCCTGCAGCCGCGAGAACACGCGCTGCCCCAACCAGAGCAGCACGATGCTGATGGCTAGCGAAATCCACATGCGAAGGGCCAGATCGGGCGGCCAATTCGTCTGAGACGTTTGCGCCGTGCCATCTATCCAGAATGCCTTCTGCATGCCGAGCACGCTCAACGTGACCGGGTTTGCCAAGTAGATCTGTTCAAGGAACGTACCTGCGATTGCCCTGTGTACAAACGAGAACGAGTAGACGATCGGGGAAGCCCAGAAGGCCACGGTGAGCGCCACCTCGACAAGATGTTGTATGTCTCGCAGATACACGGTCGACGCAGCCAGAACAACAGCAACCGCCGTACCAAACACGATGACGTTGGCAAGTGCCAGAGGGGCATAGGCCAGATCGGTCGTCAGAGGGAATTTGCCGAGCACCACAGTTGCCGCGACGAGAATGACGAGCTGTAACGAGAAATTGAACAGGGCACCGCCAACACTTGCCAAGGGAAAGATTTCCCTGGGCAAGTAGACCTTCTTGACGAGACCAGAGTTGTTCACAATCGACATGGTGCCGCTTGACACGATTTCGGTGAACAACCCCCACACGGTCAAGCCGACGAAAACAAAGATGGCGAAACTTGGAATGTTTCGGGCCACGCCAAGGACCTGCCCGATGGCGAAGTAGTAGACGAGGAGCTGAACGAGAGGTTTGACCAGACTCCACACCACGCCAAGGGAGCTGTCCTTGTAACGCGCCCTGATCTCGCGTTTCACAAGCAGAGTGAGGAGCTCTCTGTGGGCCCACACGTCCTGTATTGAGGACCAGGTACCGGTGATGAATCCAGTTGACTGACCAACTGGAATGAGCGGCTCCTGCTCGATGCGCAAAGCACGCTCTTGGGCGCTGGCCCTGATCATAGACAACTTTCGTTCATGTTGATAATAGGAATCTGTCGAGTCTAGGCGATAATACTGAGAGTGGTGCCGGGGGCATGACAGTGTAGATCAGCAGATAGGAACTTGTCATGCGAGTGCAGACGATGCCACGCAGTCGTGAGCGATTGCGCCCTACGGCGCTGAGTTTGGCCTTGGCCGTGACTCTAAGCCTCGTCAGTGTGGGGCTAACTGCGTGCACTGCATCGAGCGACGGACCACCCAGCGGGTCGGGCACGCCGACGTTGACAGGTTCCCCTGACAAGTCGAAAACCGCCAGCCCCGCACCGGTGGCTAAGCCAGAGGCCGTGATCGTGGTGGCCGGCGCGGACCTGGATGGGCTCAACGTCTCGGCGTCCGGCTATGTGTCAGGAGTCGTCGAGAACGGCGGTAAGTGCACATTCGCGTTTACACGGCCGGAACACCGAGTGGAGTCGAGTCGAGACGCGGTGGCGAACGTTGCGGACACAACCTGCGGTTTCGTCCAACTCCCCATCGACCAATTCACGAAAGGGACGTGGCAGGTCGTGCTGACCTACACGTCCGGTAACCTCACGCTGACCTCACCGCCCACTGACCTGGAGATCCCATGAATCTGAAGACAATTGGTGCAATGGTTCTGGCGGGTGTGCTGGCAGCAATCCTCATTACCGTGGTCAGCCCCGCTCAGACCGCAACAGCGGCGGACGCTTCACTCTTCGAACCGGGAAACATCATCAGTGATGCCGTGTTCTTCGATGGACAGGCCCTGGATGCTGGCGCCGTGCAATCATTTCTCGCGGCTCAGGTTCCGAACTGCCGTGCCGGTTACACCTGCCTCAAGGACTACCGTCAGGACACGCCGAATAGATCCGCCATCTCTAATGGCTGTACGGCCTATGGAGGCCGCGCCAATGAGAGTGCGGCGGACATCATTACCCGGGTCGGCAACGCGTGTGGGATCAGCCAGAAGGCGATGATCGTACTGCTGGAGAAGGAGCAGGGGCTCATCTCCGATACGTGGCCGTCAGCGCGGCAGTATCGCAGCGCAACCGGCTACGGCTGCCCTGACACTGCGGATTGCGACGTTACCTACTACGGATTCTTCAATCAGGTATACGCGGCAGCGCTCCAATTCAAGTACTACGCCGCGAATCCGACGCGCTGGAATCACGTTCCCGGCAGGAACAACGCGGTGCGCTACAACCCGAATCCCGATTGTGGTTCTGGGACCGTCTTTATCCAAAACCAGGCCACGGCGGGCCTCTACAACTACACGCCCTACCAACCCAATGCCGCGGCTCTGGGCAATCTTTACGGCACCGGGGATGGCTGTAGTTCCTACGGAAACCGCAACTTCTGGCGGATGTTCAGCGATTGGTTCGGTTCTCCCACGTCGGGAACGAGTCTGCTGCGCACAGCGGCCAATGGAACGGTTTATCTAATCTCAGAAAAGTTCAAATACCCCGTACCCAGCCTCGGGATTCTGGGCGCCCTGGCCCCGCTGGGCAAGGTGGGTTTCGTATCGCAGTCCTATCTTGACCGGTTCACGACGGCGCACACTGTCGGCCGTTCCATACGTGCGAACGACGGAAGCATTTACTTTTACGACTCCGGAATCAAACTTCCATTTAGTTCCTGCACACAGGCGAGTGACTATGGAGCGTCGTGCGCATCCGACGGCTACGTTCAGCTAACGGATGCCCAGATTTCTGCTTTTTATCCGGGTCCTGTCCTCAGCCCTGTTCTGGGAACCGTCGAGGGCAGCCGGTACTACATCAAGAATGGAACGAAGGCCGAAATCCTCGATGATCAGTCGCAGGCCATCGCTGGCATTCCTACCCGAATGAACGTGCTGACGGAGAGTGCCGTATCGGCTTTGCAACTCGCTGCTCCCGTCATCCGTGATGGTGCCTTCGCGAAAACCAGATCCACGTCGAGCTACTCCTTGATCGCGGCTGGCAAACGATACGGGATCCCCGCCGGCTCTGAATCTTCGCTTGGGGTGCCAGCGCGCACGACGGGATCGCTGGCTGCCGCAAGTATGGCGTTGATTCCTTCGCCTTCCGGGTCGTTCACCGGAATCCTCACCTCAGGCGGGAGTTCACCCACGATCGTCGTGAATGCAGAAGGTAGGTACGCGCTCACAGCGGGTGGTCTTGCCGCGAACAACATTCCAGTCGCTGTTCCCCAGGCCCTGATCGACACATACCCTAACAAGGGCAGCATCGCCGCGGGTTCGTTCATCAAGTCCTCCAACGCCGCTGACGTTTACGTGGTCATGCCGACCGATATCAGGCCGATCAGCGGTTGGGGTGCACTGCTGGCGCTGACTCCCGACGGGAACCCGGTCATTACGACCGTTGCTCCCTCGGTGATTTCGTCTCTGACTCAAGGTCCGGTTGCGCTGACGGCAGGAACTCTAGTTCGATCGCCCGAAAACGCGACAGTTTACTTCATCGACGGCGTGACTAGTCGAGTCGCATTCACGAACTTTGTGTTCCCAGTCGAGGCTGGATTCGGGGACTTGGTCTACTCCACCGAGCAGCGCATCCAGGCCTACCCGCTGAGCGCGAAACTCATGACGTTTGGCCTCTCCTGCGGGCCAGATCTCTACGTTGCTGCTAGCGGTCAGGTGCATCGCGTTGACCCTTCGCTTGCTGCCTTGTACCCGTTTGACTACGTGGCCATGGACCAGTTCACCTGCGGTCAGATGAAGAAGGGAGCAGCCGCGTCAACGTTTATTCGTACGCCGGACGGCGGAATCTTCCAGCTTGTGGCCGGGCAGAAACGCGCTGTGGCATCGATGTCGCGATTGAGCGAGATCATCGGTACGTCGACGTGGCTCAATGTCGCTCCTGAGTTTGCTGGGGTGATCCCGACGGGGCCTCTGGCATAGCTAGCGGTGCTTCTGCAGTTCGTGGGCGCAAGGCCCAGCATTATGCTGCCTGGCTTTGTTGACCCGCAGTTCACGTTTGCGATCGTGTCGGTCGAAAGCGAGCACATTCCGGAAAGAAAGTAGAATACGGTGGTTCCGATTTGGTCGGGAGGTGTCGGCTAACGGTGACGGAGTGTGCTTTGAGTATGATCGGTGTACTGAAGAGGGTGCTCGTCATGGGGCTCGTGCCCGCAGCATTGTTTGTGGCATTGGCGAGCTGGGGGCTGTCGTCTCCTGTCGGCTCGAGCCCGGACGATGACTTTCACCTGGCCAGCATTTGGTGCGGTCAAGGAGTTCGGGCAGGGTTGTGCGAGGCAGGCAACAGTGCGAATGAACGCCGGGTACCTGCGCCGCTGGTGGAGTATTCAAGCTGTTACGCCTTCCATCCGGAGGCCAGCCCGACGTGTCCGCAGAAGCCATCGACAACCCTGGTCAACACGGATCGCGGAAACTTCAATGACGGACTCTATCCACCTGTCTACTACGCAGTGATGAGTATCTTCGCAAGTGAAAGCATCTACGCATCCACCGTTGCGATGAGGCTATTCAACGCGTTGTTCTTCGTCCTCTCCGTCTCGTCACTTTTCCTCTTACTTCCCCGCACCCGCCGCGGGCCCCTGATGTGGGGAGCGCTTGTATCCATCGTTCCGCTGGGAATGTTCCTTGTCCCGAGCGTCAACCCGAGCAGTTGGGCGATTCTCTCAGCTGCCACGCTCTGGGTAGCCCTTCTCGGATATTTCACGGCAACTGGTCGGAACAGACGGATTGGATTTGCCGCCATTGCTGCATTGATGACCGTCGTCGGGGCCGGCGCACGAAGCGACTCCGCGGTTTACGGAGTTTTGGCAATGTTGGTCGTACTCGCGCTTGCCTTCGAGGCGAGCAAGCGTTATGCGTTGCTGGCAATTCTTCCCGCCGCACTTGCCGTCGTTTCGGTGGTGCTCTATTCGAGCACTGGCCAGGCTTCCGTCGTTAACCCGAACTCATTTGCCGGCACGACATCGGACGCCGTCTTCTCTCTTACGATGACCAACTTCCGAAAGCTGCCAGAGCTCTGGGCGGGCGGATTGGGTACCTGGGGACTCGGCTGGCTGGACACGGCACTTCCGGGCAGTGTTTGGGTGACAATGCTCGCAGTTTATGCAGGAACAGTTTTCCTGGGACTGCGCAGAATGTCCTGGCGAAAGGCTGTCGCCTTTTCTACGGTCTTTGGAAGCCTCATTGTTGTGCCCCTGTATGTGCTTGTACACGACCGCGTTATTGTGGGCCAATACATTCAGCCTAGGTACATTTATCCACTGCTGATCCTCTTTGCCGGCATCGCGCTGGTGCAGGTTGATCGAGATGACCTGCGCATGACAAGGCCCCAGACAGCAATCATTGGGAGCCTCGTCACCCTCGCGAATTCGATTGCCCTTCACGTAAACATCCGGCGATACGTTACCGGGCTTGACGTTGATGCTCTGAACCTCAACCGCGGTGCAGAGTGGTGGTGGATCTTTCCCATTCCGCCCATGTCACCCTTCTCTCCGTTGGGCGTTTGGGCGATTGGGACGTTGTCCTTCGGTCTTGCCGTACTGGGGATCGCGGTTTACTCACGAAGGAGCGCTCGGTCCGGCCGAAGACCACTCACAGCCGTGGGGGGATAGACCAAGCTAACGCTCCTAATTCGTACCCAGCGAGACGCGGGGCGTCACGACTGTGTGTCAAGCGAATGGAATCGAGCAATCGGCTAAGCTTGCCGAGTCGCTCTTGACCTGAGTTGGCACAGTGAATGGAATTGGAGACGACCGTGCGGGCACTCTTGACGGGCGGGAACGGCATGCTGGCCCGAAGTATCGCCTCGGCCTGGCGAGATCAGAGGGACTCTGAGGACCTCGTTGTCGTGACGCGAACCGAAGCGGACCTCACCAATGCTGCAGAGACTCGGGCAATGGTCGCCCGAATTCAGCCGGACATCATTCTTCACTGCGCTGCTCGCGTCGGCGGGATAGCGGCGAACATCGCCGATCCAACGACGTTTCTCATGGACAACCTCCTGATTGACTCGAGCATCCTCAAAGCGGCCGTCGACCTGGGTGTGCCCAAGCTCCTGTATTTCGGAAGCTCTTGCATGTATCCACGTGACTATCGCCAGCCGTTGGTTGAAACGGACCTGCTAGCGGCGCCATTGGAGCCGACGAACGAGGGCTATGCGCTCTCGAAGATCGTGGCGTCCAAGTACTGCGAGTACGTGTCGACCCAATTCGGTCTCGACTATCGAGTTGTCATCCCGTCGAATCTCTATGGTCCGGATGATGACTATTCGCTGGGTCAGGGTCATCTCGTCGCGGCAGCGATCGCAAAGGTACATGCAGCCAAGGAATCCGGAGCGTCCACGATCGGTGTCTGGGGTGACGGTACTGCGCGCCGCGAATTCACCTACGTCGGGGATCTGGCGGACTGGATCGTCACGAACGTCGATGACATCCATTCCTGGCCGACGATGATGAACGTTGGTTTCGGGAGTGACCATTCCGTTCTGGAGTACTACCAGGCGGCCATGACGGTGGTGGGCTACACCGGCGAACTGGAACTTGACACGACGAAACCTGCAGGCATGCACCAGAAATTGATGACCTCAGCGGTTGCTCACCAATTCGGTTGGCAACCCCACACCGAGCTGTTGGAAGGCATGGATCGCGCCTACCGGCGCTACCTGGAAACCCTGTCCTGACCTGATCGCTGGTGCGATCGAACCGTAGAGAGAGAATGACACAGAGCATGACAACCACGCGTTACCCCCTGGCCACCTCAACGTGGGATCAGGCCGAATACGACGCCCTGCAGCGTGTCATCGAGACCGGCCGCTTCACAATGGGTCCGGAAGTGAAAAATTTCGAACAGGAATTCGCGTCGTACTTCGGGTCCAAGTACGCGGTCATGGTCAACTCGGGAAGCAGCGCGAACCTCATCGCGATCGCTGCGGCCGTGGCAAACCCGAACATCGATCTGAATCCAGGAGACGAGGTCATCGTTCCGGCGGTCTCCTGGGCCACGACCTACTTCCCGATCCACCAGTTGGGACTCACCCTCCGATTCGTCGACATTGACGTTGACACACTGAACATCGACCCCCAGCTTGTCGTGGATGCCATCGGCCCAACCACAAAGGCAGTATTTGCCGTCAATCTGTTGGGCAATCCGGCAGACCTCGAGACTCTGGCCGCGATCTGCACCGAACACGGCCTCGTTCTCATCGAGGACAACTGCGAGTCTCTCGGGTCACGAATCGGCTCACGGTATACGGGAACTTTTGGTCTTGCCGGAACCTTCAGTTCCTTCTTCTCCCACCACATCTCAACGATGGAGGGTGGGCTGATTGTCACCGACGACGACTACATGTATCAGGCGATGGTGTCGCTGCGCGCCCACGGCTGGACTCGAGACCTGCCGGCTGACAACCTGATTTTCCCCAAGACCGGGGTCGCCTTCGAAGACCATTTCCGTTTCGTCCTGCCGGGCTACAACGTACGCCCCTTGGAAATGTCGGGTGCACTCGGACGCGAACAGCTCAAGAAGGTCCCAGGACTGGTCTCCGGGCGTCAGCAGAACGCAGCACTGTTCGCTGAGCGCTTCGCCGGCCGCACTGATTTGAGGATTCAGAAGGTAGCCGCGGAGAGCAGCTGGTTTGGGTTCTCGCTTGTGCTGGAAGGCCGCCTCGCCGGTAGGCGCGCTCAGCTTGTCGACGCGTTGACGGCTGCGGGCATCGATTCTCGGCCCATCGTCGCCGGAAATTTCGCGCGAAACCCGGTCATGTCCCAGCTGCGCGCTGTGGTCCCGGCGGAGCTTCCTGCCGCGGATAAAATCCATGAGGATGGCCTGTTCGTCGGAAATCACCACTACCCCATTCCAAGTGAGCTGGACCTGCTGTTGGATACCATCGAGCTTCTCGACTAGCTGATACGCCGCAATGGAACCAAGCGACGACGGCAACCGAACCCGACCGAGGTCAATAGCCAGCGTGGCCGTCGCAACGGTTTTGGTTGCCGGCGGTGGCTACATTGTGCTTGTGTTGGTCGCCCGAGTTCTCGGGCCCGAACGATACCTCGACTTTTCCGTCTTCTGGGCTGCGCTGTATCTCGGAGTCGGCGGGATTTTCGGTGTGCAGCAGGAAACGACCAGAAGCGTCAAGACCGGGCTGCTGGTCTCGGGCGCTGACGGATCCAGGCACGGGGCGAATGCGGTATGGTCCGGGTTGGCCGTTGGCGCTGTCGTGGCCGTGCTCGTCGCTGCGAGCTCACCGTTCTGGGCCAGCCAGGTCTTCGGCGCCGCCGGGTGGCAATACGTGGCCCTGGTCGTTCTCGGGATTCTCCTGTACTCGGGTCATGCAGCAACGGTGGGCGCACTCGCGGGGGAGAACTCCTGGTCGTACTATTCCTACCTGATAGTTGCTGAATCCATCGCTCGACTTTGCCTCGTCGGTGCCGCTGCGGCTCTCGCCTCGTCAGTCCTGGGCTTCGCAGTCGCCTCGACCCTTGCGATGGCGACCTGGCTGGTGTTTTTGCTCGCGAAACCTTTCCGGCGAGCGTCCGGAAGACGGCTCGACGCCGGTTTCGCCACATCCGTCAGTCGAACTTTGCAATCGGTCGTGGCCTCGACCGCAAGTGCGATCATCGTCACGGGCTTCCCGCTCCTACTCGCAATCTTCGTGCGCGGTGAGGATCCTGACGACCTGGCGCGGATAATCCTGGTGGTGACGCTCACCCGCGCGCCGATCCTGGTTCCACTCAACGCCTTCCTCGGAATGATCGTTTCGTCATTCGTTGACCGACGCGACCAGACGATTCGCACCGTCCTGCGCCCGATGCTGTGGGTGTTCGTGCTCTCGCTGGTGCTCGGGATTGTCGCCGTGCTCATCGGTCGACAACTGCTGATCTTCATCTTCGGGCCGGCATACAGCATGGATGCTCTCTTCATCGGAGGCGCGACCGTCGCGGCAGGCTTTGTCGGAGTGATCAGCATCAGCGGTGCGGCGGCGTTAGCGCGTGGGCATCACCGCGCGTACACCGGGGGATGGCTGCTGGCAGCTCTCGTGACATCCGTCATGCTCTTCCTGCCGATCGACATCACCGAGCGTGTGCTGCTGGCGCTCCTGATCGGACCGGTTGTCGGAACGATGGTCCATGTCTGGTCTCTGGCCCGTGGCCGACGACGGCGTCTGTGATCATTCAATAGGCCGTTCGGTACTATTGAAATGACCAGCACTCGAGAACACCTCTTCCTCAACGGAAGATGAATGAAAACGGTATCTACTCAACTTATGAATGAGACAAAGAAGCGCGCGCTAATTACCGGTATTACTGGCCAGGATGGAAGTTACCTTGCCGAACTCCTGCTGTCCAAGGGATACGAGGTGCACGGCCTCATCCGCAGGGCATCGACTTTCAACACCGCACGCATCGACCACCTGTTCTCTGACCCGCACGTTGAGGGCAACAAACTGATCCTGCACTACGGCGACCTGACTGACGGGTCACGGTTGGTGACGCTGTTGGGGGCGATTCGGCCCGACGAGGTGTACAACCTGGCGGCGCAATCGCACGTGCGGGTGAGCTTCGACGAGCCGGAATACACGGGCGACACCACGGGCCTCGGCACGGTGCGGCTGCTCGAAGCCGTGCGGGTTACCGGGCTGGATTGCAGGTTCTACCAGGCGAGCAGTTCAGAGATGTTCGGGGCTACTCCGCCGCCGCAGAACGAACAGACACCGTTCTACCCTCGCTCGCCTTACGGCGTGGCCAAGGTCTACTCGTACTGGATCACGAAGAACTACCGGGAGGCCTACGGGCTTTTCGCAGTCAACGGAATCCTCTTCAATCACGAGTCTCCCCGTCGCGGCGAGACCTTTGTCACGCGCAAGATCACGCGTGCGGTCGCCCGAATCGCGGCCGGTCTGGAGACCGAGCTGTACATGGGAAACCTCGATTCGGTCCGGGACTGGGGATACGCGCCCGAGTATGTCGAAGCGATGTGGCTTATGCTGCAGCACGACGAGCCCCTGGACTACGTTGTCGCCACGGGTGCTGCCTACACAGTTCGCGACTTCCTCGAACTCTCCTTCGCGCACGTGGGTCTCGAGTGGGAGAAGTACGTCAAGTTCGACGAACGGTACCTGCGACCCACTGAAGTGGACGCGCTGGTCGGCGATCCGACGCTGGCGCGCACGAAACTGAACTGGGTCCCCCAGATCAAGACCCCCGAACTCGCCCAAATCATGGTCGACAATGATGTCCGCGCGCTGGCTGCCGGTGGCGGCGTCTGGGTCGACAAGGTCGTCCGACATGCTTGATGCTGTACTCGTCGTTCTTCCGACTCTCGGGCGGCGAATGGAGTCCCTACGGGACGCACTGGAGAGCGTCGCGGCGCAACGGGCCGAAGTCAATCTTCGCCTGGTCGTCGTCCTTCCCGTGGTCGCGACCGAGGCGCGGTCTCTCGCGGTGACATTTGGCGCAGACCTCGTCGACGATCCCAAACGCGGGCTGGCCGCTGCGATGAATGCCGGCGTAGCGGCTCGGGCCGGCGAAACCTTCTACGTTGGTCTTGGCGACGACGATCTTCTTCGCCCTCATGGAATCAAGACACTCATCGGACTCGCCTCCCGGCGAGAAAACACAGTCGTGGCATATGGGGCGTGCGACTACATCGACGGTGAGTCACGGGTCATCGGCACAAACCGAGTTGGCAAGTTGGCGTCGATAGTGCTGGCATGGGGCCCGAACCTGATTCCGCATCCCGGGGCGTTGATCAATCTAGAGGCTCTGGAAAAGGTCGGGGGGTTCGCCGAGGACAGGCCGTATACGATGGATCTTGACGCGTTCTTGCGCCTGAAGCGCATCGGTCGGTTCGTGAGCACGAGAGAGTCGGTGTCCGCGTTCCGCTGGCATGCCGACTCGCTGACCGTCGCAGATCGAAAGACCTCGGCGAGGGAGGCACTCGACGTGAAGCGAAACAACCTAACGGGGCCCGCACGAGGAATCTCGCTCATCTGGTTATGGCCAATCGCGCTGGCGACACTGGCAGCGGGGGAGATTGTCTCCTGGCGAGCACGCAGGCTCTCCCGCGAGTCTCACACCGGTGCCGCCGGATGAACAATCTGGACACCTGGCTGGTCGTTCCGCTCTACAACGAGGCGACCGTCATTCAGCAGGTGATTGCTGACGCAATCCAGGTCTTTCCGAAGATCGTGTGTGTCGATGATGGCAGCACCGACAACTCGGCGAGCCTGGCCGAATCGGCAGGAGCCTACGTGGTTCGTCACCCCATTAATCTGGGCCAAGGCGCCGCGCTTCAGACGGGATTCGACTATGTGCTGAGCGACGTCGCCACTGAGTATGTCGTGACGTTCGATTCAGACGGCCAGCACCAGGTAGCTGACGCCTCGGCCATGGTTGCACGGCTACGGGATGAAGACGTCGATGTCGTTCTCGGGTCGCGCTTCCTGGACACGCGTACGAATGCCAGTCGCCTCAAGCGGGCAGTGTTGAAGCTTGCAGTGATCTTCACCAACTTCACGACCGGGGTCAAACTGTCGGATGCCCACAACGGGCTGCGTGCGTTTCGTGCTTCGGCGCTAAAATCTGTCCGACTTCGCCAGAACCGGATGGCGCACGCTTCCGAACTCATCGCCCAGATCGGCCGGGCGAAAATGAGGTATGCAGAAGAACCGGTACACATCGTCTACACCGACTACTCCCGTTCGAAGGGCCAATCGCTCTGGAACTCGGTAAACATCCTTGTTGAACTGATCCTGAAGTAGGTGCTGAAGAATGGATAGTCAACTCCTAATCAAACTGGTGTTGCTGGCTGGCCTCGCAGTCGTCGCTCTGTTGGTTGTCTGGCCTGGACGTGGCGCTCGCCGCATGGCCCTGCGACGCATTTCGCTGCTTCTTCTCGTGGTGTGTGCAGCCGTGGCCGTTGTCTTCCCGCAACTTGCGAACGATGTCGCACGACTTTTCGGGGTCGGCCGCGGAGCTGACCTGCTCCTATACGGCCTTGTGGTTGCCTTTGTCGGCTATGTCATCGCAACCCGAGCGCATCACTCCCGGGTCGATCTCCAAGTGACAGAGTTGGCCCGGGCACAGGCGTTGGGTGCGGCGGTCCACGCGGGGTCGAGGCACCGATGACGACACTCGTCACGGGAGGTACCGGGTACATCGGTTCCCATGTGGTCAGGCTTCTTGTCGAGCGAGGTGGAGACACGGTCGTCGTTGACGACGTCGTGACGGGAGACGCGCGGAGAATCGGCGACGTGCCGTTAGTGCGGGCAGACCTCGGGAATTCTGAATCCGTCGAAACTCTCGTGGACGTCATCAAGCGATACAACGTGGATGACGTGGTGCATTTCGCTGCCCGAAAGCAGGTCGCGGAGTCTGTTGAACGACCGTCGTGGTACTACTCACAAAACGTGGGATCCCTTGCGAACGTGCTTCTCGCAGTGGAAAAGTGCAACATTTCTCGAGTGGTCTTCTCCTCCTCTGCCGCTGTCTATGGCAATGCCGGCTCAGAAAGTCTCACCGAGCGTTCGCCGACTGAGCCGATCAATCCCTACGGGATGACGAAGCTCATCGGCGAGCGAATGCTCGCAGATGCGGCCGCGGCGCACGGGCTCGGGGCCGTCTCGTTGAGATACTTCAACGTGGCTGGTGCAGGCTGGCCCGACCTGGGAGATCGCGCGATCCTCAACCTTGTGCCGATGGTCTTTGAGCGTTTGGATGCGGACGAGCCCCCGCTCATCTTCGGCGATGACTACGACACACCCGATGGAACATGTGTGCGTGACTTCGTACACGTCCGGGATCTCGCCGATGCGCATGTGGCGGTTTTGGACGCGCTGCAGAAGGGAACGGTTCGCTCACCGGTCTTCAACGTAGGAACGGGCGGAGGCACGAGCGTCAGACAGATCATTGAGACCGCCCTTCGCGTGTCCGGATCTCAGCAAAGTGCGGTCGTGAGGGGACGCAGGCCGGGTGACCCCAGTTCCGTCATCGCCGATACGCGCTTGATCGAAAACGAGCTGGGCTGGACCCACAAACTGGGGATCGAGGCGATAGTCGCTTCGGCCTGGCAATCGTGGGTGGCCAACAGGTAGTTGGGTAGGATTTGGTGTCTTGTGCATGGGGGAACATCAGGTTGAACGAAGTGCCCATTCTGGATCTATCCACAACTGAGGGGTGCGTGCCGTGAGCGAAACAAGAGGTCCGTGGGATGCGCGGAAACCCACCCGCTCCGGCTCCGCGTATCCGGCCCGCGCGTCGTCTGAAAACCGGACACGGTCTGCATTCTGGACAGCGTTCGCACTGATGGCGATGTTGGCCACACTGTGGTCGCTGGCGAGTCCGATCTTCTCCGTCCCCGACGAGAACGCTCATGCGGTCAAGGCCATCGCGCAGGTGCGCGGGGACTTGACCGGGCACGCCGTTGAGGGCGTCAAGCACTCCGTGGTGGACTTGCCGGCAGGCTATTCCTACAGCCAGCAGATTGTCTGCTACATCTTCCACTCCGAGATCCCCGCCGACTGTGGTTTCGAACTGGGGGACACGGGTGGCAACAGCTGGTTCAATACCTGGGTGAGCGCCTACAACCCGATCTACTACTACCTTGTCGGCTGGCCCACCCTCTTCCTGGACGGATCAGCCGGCATCTACGCCATGCGGATCGTCAGCGGCTTGCTGTGCTCGTTCTTCGTCGCCTGGGCTTTCCAGTCTGCGATGTCGGTGCGACGTGCCCGCTGGATGCCCTTCGGGCTGACATTCTTGGCCGCACCCATGGTCGTCTACCTATTCGGATCGGTAAATCCCAACGGGATCGAAATCGCGGCCGCCGGTGCCCTCTGGATTTCTCTGCTGCGACTGTTGCAACACCTTGACGGGCGGGATTCGGGCGTCGTTTCGTCGCTGCCGCGCCGCTACCTGTGGATGGTGGTGACGACGTCGGCGATTGTGCTGGCCACGGCCAGGGCCACTGGTCCGCTGTGGCTTGTTGTCGTGGTCGGACTGTGTTTCGTGGCGGCTGGGTGGGTGCCGGTGAGACGGATGTTCACGACGAAGGCGTCCTATCTTTGGCTGGCCCTCGTGGCGGTCGGCGGCGTATTTTCTCTCGGCTGGACACTGGGCGGCGGCAGCCTGTCCGGCCAGGCGGGCGCATCGGACGCGCCCCTCGTCGGTGGATCGTTCTACCAGGGGTTCACCTACATGTTCCGCATGCTGCCGGATCACTTGCAGCAGGCCATCGGGTTCTTCGGCTGGTTCGACATGCCCCTCTCCATCTACACCTACTGGCCGTTCGTGGCGGCCGTCACCATCCTCGTGGTGCTGGCAATCGCCGGCCTCGACCGCCGCAGCGTCTTGACCATGGGCGCGGTGGCGGGCGCGGCTGTGCTGGTCCCGGCTCTCGTGCAGGCGTACAGCGTGCACCAGACCGGGATCATCTGGCAGGGGCGGTACGGGCTGTTCCTCTACGTGGGAGTCACGCTGGTGGCCGCGTGGCTCCTGTCCGGGCCGTCGGGGCGGCGCGTCGCGTTCATGGGCACCCGACTGAGCGGTGTCGGCATCAGCCTCGTGGCGGCTTATGGCCTGGCGGCGTTCTTCTTCGTGTTGTGGCGGTACGTCGTTGGCACGGACCAGCCGTTCAGCGCCATGTGGCGCCAGCCTTCCTGGGAGCCTCCGTTGGGCGCGATGACGCTGGTCGCTCTCTATTTCCTCACGTCCCTCGTCTTCGTGCTGTGGACGGTGCGGCTCGCCGCGCGGTCCGCCCGAGCCGAGGACTCGGCTGAGGCCGAGGCCAGTGGTGCGGCGACGCCTCCTGCGACCGAGACGATCCATGCCTGAACCTCGGGTCGCGATCGCGTACGACTGCCTGTTTCCCCTCAACGCCGGCGGCGGAGAGCGGGTCTACCGCCGCCTCGCGGAGCTCTTCGTGCAGCGGGGCAGCACCGTCGACTATGTGACCCGCCGGCAGTGGGCGACGGATGCCCCTCCCGCCTCGTTCGGGATCGTGCCGGTCTGGCAGGGCGAGATTTACGATGCCGGCGGCACCCGCACCCCCCGAAGCGCGGTCGCCTTCGCCTGGGCGCTGTTTCGCCATTTTCTCCGCCGGCGCGGCCGCTACGACCTCGTGGTGGTGAGCACCCTGCCGGTGCTCAACCTGTTCGCGGTGCGACTGGCCCTGCTCGGCAGCGGTGCCTTCGTGGTCGCCGACTGGCTCGAGGTCTGGCCGTGGCAGAAGTGGCGGGAGTACGCCGGCGCGCTGCCCGGGGCGATCGCGTTTCTGCTGCAGTGGCTGGGCATCCGTCTCGCCCACCTGCACACCGTCAACAGCGACTTCACCGGGGCGCGGCTGCGGCGGTATCGACGGCGCGCGAAACCGGTGACGCTCGGGCTCGTCGATCTCGTCGATCTCGTCGAACTCAGCGGTGACGAACCCGGCGCCGGCACGGACCGCCCGGGCGACCCCTACCTGGTCTTCATCGGCCGTCACATCGCCGACAAGCGACTGATCGACCTGATCCCGGCCCTGGGCGAAGCCCGCGCGGTGCTTCCCGCACTGCGCGCCGTCATCGTCGGTGACGGGCCTGAGACGGCGGCGGTGGCGGCCACGGTGACCGAGCTCGGTCTGGATTCCGCGGTCGAGCTTCGTGGCCGGGTCGGCGAGGAGGAGCTGCGGGAGCTCATCCAGGGCGCGCGCGTGCTGGTCAACCCGTCGGCTCGGGAGGGCTTCGGCTTGGTCGTCGTGGAGGCTGCCGCGTTCGCCACGCCGAGCGTGGTGGTGGCCGGCCCCGACAACGCCGCCGCGGAACTGGTCGCCGACGGCGTCAACGGCTACGTCGCCGCCACTATGGGGCCCGCCGACCTCGGCGCGGCGATCGTGAGGGCCGTGCAGGCCGGCGAGCCCCTGCGCGCGAGCACGAGGGCGTGGTTCGAGAAGGAGCGGGTCAGCCGCGGGCTCAGCGGCTCGATCGACGAGATCCTCAAGCGCTACCGCTCGGCCAGGGCCCGCTGAAGCGATGCCACGGTGCCCTGGGCGGTCGTTGCCCAGGAGAACGTGGAGGCCCGGTCGCGGCCCAGGCCCGACCTGCGGGCCAGCTCGGCCGGATCGTCGAGCAGCTCGCTGATCGTTGCGGCCAGGGCTGCGGCGTCGTGCGGCGACACGTAGACGGCTGCGTCCCCGGCGACCTCGTGCAGCACGGGAAGGTCGGCGCAGACGACGGGGCAGCCGCGGGACATCGCCTCCAGCACCGGCAGTCCGAAGCCTTCGAACAGGGTCGGGAACACGATCAGGCTCGACTCGGCGTAGAGCCGGTCGAGCTCGTCGGGGTGCAGCCAGCCGCGCAGGGACACCCACGGTTCCAGGCCGAGCCTGGCCACGACCGGGGCGAGCGGGTCGTCGCCGTGGCTTCCGGTGACGACGAGGTGCGGCCGGGCTCCCTCGGGGATCAGGGCGAGGGCCTCCAGCAGCAGCGGGAAGTTCTTGTGCGGCATCCGGTTGCCCACGGCCAGCAGCTGGCGGGGCAGCCGGGGGAGCTGTGTCGGGTTCGCTTCCTGGTCCTGGCCGGCCAGGGGCACCACGTCGACGCGTGACGCCGGAATGCGCAGGTAGCGCACGATGTCGCTCCGCGAAGCGGCACTGACGGTGAGGATGCGCTGGGCGCCGCGGGCGGCGAGCCGGATCATCGTGCGCAGCACCCGGGAGTACGCGCCGGGCACATACTCCGGATGCCGGAACGGCAGCAGGTCGTGCACAGTGAGCACGACTGGAACCGGCGACCACGCCGGGCCGAGGTTCGCCGGGCAGTGGATCAGGTCGGCGCGAAGGCGACGGGCGAACCGGGCGACGCCGAACAGCTCGCCGCGGGCCCAGGCGATGCGGTTCTCCCCGCTGATGCCCGAGTCGACGATTTCGCCGGGGAACCAGCCGGTGTCGCCGGCGGCCAGCTCACGCGACGCGAGGCCGATGAATTCGAGGCCGTCGGCGCCCGGTTCGATCCGGCTGTAGACCTCGCGCACGTAGGACTCCATCCCGCCTTTGCGGCCGGTGAAGAACAGCAGGTCGACCAGAACCCGGCTCATCGAGCGGCCACGGCGAGCTGCTCGGCGGCCCGCACGCGCCGGCGCCGGGCGAGTTCGTAGACCACGGCCGAGGCCAGCTCGGCGAGGAGCAGGCCGAGGAACACGGCCGGCAGGCTGTGCAGCCAGAGGCCGACCGCGGCAAGGGCGAACGCCATCGCCGAGACGACCGCGCGCAACCCGGTGAGCAGGCGCACCTCGCCCATCCGTCGCAGCGCGGCGAACGGGATCGTCGTCGGGAGCGACGCGCCCCTCCAGCAGCAAGCGAGCACGAGCGGCAGGATAGCTGCCGAACGCGTCCAGACGCCGCCGAAGATGAAGCCGAGCACGCCGGTGCGTTCGAGGACCACGAGAACGACGACGGCGGCGAGCACGGCGCCGGCCGAGACGACGATGTCCAATTGGGAATGCGCCTTCAACAGGCGCAGGCGCATGAAGTTCAGGGGGATCGCGAGCAGCCCGGAGACCGTGGCGATCGCGGTGAACAGCACCGCGTCTCCCGGGCCGAGCAGGGCCAGGATCATGGTGTTCAGGAGCGGGTAGATCACTCCGGTGATCGCGGTGTCGGCGACCACCCAGCCCATCACGGCCGGCTCCGGCCGACTCGCCTTGTGCGCCACCGGGAGGCAGCGGAGGAGCGTCGCCGCGGCGATGCCCGCGACGAGCGGGATGAGCGCCCAGTTCTGGCCGGTGAACGCGGCCACGACGCCGCCGAGCGCGCCGAGACCGACCATGACGGATGCCCAGATCTCCCGCACGTCGAGACGTTCGGCCACCGACACGCCCCGCCCCACCTCGAGGGCGGCGATCAGCAGCGGAAGTCCCACGCACAGCACGACGGGGTTGGTCGGGTTGAGGGCGATAACCAGGGCGGCGACGAGGGCGAGTCCGGCCAGCCAGAGCGGGAAGACCACCCGGCGTTCTGTGGCGGCCGAACTCAACCGCGACTCGAGCACGACCGCGAAGGTGAGTTGGCCGGCGAAGGTGGCGACCATCACGGCCACGGCGATGACGCCCTGCTCCGGGCGGCTGAACAGCCGGGACGAGATGGCGACCGTGGCCGCGGGGATGACGGCCAGGGAGACCCCGCCGAGCAGGGTGATCAGGCTCAGCGTCGCCCGGCGGAGCCGCAACGGGGAGGGCAGGTACGCGGTCACCGGGTCACCGCGGTGAACGACAGCTGGTCGTTCAGGGTGCGCCCGAGCATCCCCTCGAGCCGACCGAGAAAAACCCACCAGCCGTCGGCCAGGGCGTTCGTGCCGCGGTGGCGCAGCCCGAAGAAAAGCCCTCCGCCGAGGAATGCGAACCGCCACCAGAGCGGATAGCGCCACCGGGTCACCAGTCGGCCGAGCCCGCGGCCATAACTGCGCAGCTTGCGGCGACGCTCGGCGACGGTGAGGCCGCTCGGGTCGGAGATGCCGCCGACGAAGACGTCGGCGGGCAGCCAGGCGAAGTCGATATACGGCTCCGCCCGGAGGAGTTTGAGCAGCAGGTCGGTCGCCTCGCCGGCCTGCCACGGCGTGGGGGCGCCGGTGCCGATCTCCGGGTCGAAGCCGCCGAGCTCGTCGAACAGGCTGCGCCGGATGAGGAGGCCCATTTCGATGACGGTCCACGCGGTGTGCCGGTCCAGGGCGGTGCCGGGCGCGGGCAGCACGAACTTCGGGCCGTTCTCGTCGACGACGGTGAGCGCTCCCGCCCGGAAGCCGTCGGGGAGGCTGCGAAGCCGGTCCAGGGTGTGAGGGGGAAACCAGGTCGTGTCGTTCGGGAAATTGAGCAGCAGGTCCGGGCCGACGGGCAGGGCCGCGACGCCGGCGTTGCGGCCGCGGGAGGCCCCGGGCGGGGAGGTGACGACCGTGATGGACAGGCCGGCCGACCGGTGGGAGGCGGCCAGGGCCTCGACCTCGGCAAGGTTTCGCTGGGCGACGATGACGAGGTGATCATCCGCGCTCAGCTGGTCCGAAAGTGACTCGAGGAGACGCCGCAGGCTCTCGACACGGCCGAGAGTTGACACCACGAGTCCAAGGTTCACAAATCACATTCTGTACGATGAGGGGGCCGCACCAACAATGACGGGACTCGCTGCACGCATGTCACTCACCGAAACACTCGAACTTTCGATCCTGATGCCCTGTCTGAACGAGGCCGAAACACTGGCCGTCTGCATCGACAAGGCGCAGGACTACCTGCGGCGAAGCGGCATCGCCGGCGAGGTGCTGATCGCCGACAACGGCAGCACCGACGGGTCGCAGGAGATCGCCGAGGCGCACGGCGCGCGCGTCGTCGCCGTGGCGGAGAAGGGCTACGGCAGCGCGCTGATCGGCGGCATCGAAGCGGCCAAGGGCACCTACGTCATCATGGGCGACGCCGACGACAGCTACGACTTCAGCGCCCTCGACGGATTCGTCGAACGCCTCCGCGCCGGCGACGAACTCGTGATGGGCAACCGGTTCCGCGGCGGCATCGAGCCCGGCGCCATGCCGCCGCTGCACAAATACCTCGGCAACCCCGTGCTGTCCTGGATCGGCCGCACGCTGTTCCGCTCGCCGATCAAGGACTTCCACTGCGGCCTGCGCGGATTCAACCGGCAGTCGATGCTCGCCCTGCACCTGCAGACCACCGGGATGGAGTTCGCCAGCGAGATGGTCGTGAAGTCCACCCTCGGCGGATCCCGGGTCAGCGAAGTGCCGACGACCTTGAAGAAAGACGGCCGCAGCCGACCGCCACACCTCCGCAGCTGGCGTGACGGATGGCGGCACCTCCGTTTCCTGCTCATCTTCAGCCCGCGCTGGCTCTTCCTGATCCCCGGCAGCCTGGCCTTCCTGATCGGCTTCCTCGGCACCGTGCTGCTCGCCTTCGGGCCCGTCGTCGTCGGCGAGGTGGGGTTCACCTACTCCAGCCAGATCTACCTCGCCGCGCTCGCCGTGGTCGGCTACCAGGCCTTTCTCTTCGCGCTGCTCACCAAGATCTACGCCCAGCACGAGGGCTTCCGGATTCCACGCAGCCGCAACTTCGAACGGCTCGAGCGGCGGATCAGCCTCGAGAGCGGGGCCGTCTTCGGCCTGATCCTCTTCCTGGTCGGACTGGGAATCGCGCTTTCCCAGCTGATCGGGTGGGCGGCCGGCGGCTACGGCGCCCTGGAGGCGGGTGCGACCATTCGAGTCGCGATCCCGTCGGCGCTGCTGATGATGCTGGGGTCCCAGACCGTGATGGGCGGGATGTTCCTCGGGGTGCTGTCGGTCGGTCTGAAACGGCGCTAATCATGGGCCCGAGCGTCTCCGTCGCCCTGTGCACCTACAACGGGGCGGCCTTCCTCGAGGAGCAGCTCCGCAGCATCCTCGACCAATCCCTGCTGCCGACCGAGATCGTGGTCTCCGACGACGGCTCGAGCGACGGTTCCGCTGAGCTTGTGCTCAGCGTCTTCGGCGCGTGGCAGGCTCTGCACCCGGGGGTGGTGGTGGCGTTGCGAGTTCTCCGCAACGACGCACCGCTGGGGGTCACCGCCAACTTCGAGCAGGCGCTGTCGGCGTGCACGGGTGACCTCATCGCGCTCAGCGACCAGGACGACGTCTGGCACCCCGATCGGCTGGACCGGGTCGTTTCGGCATTCCAGGGCCGGCCGAGCCTGCAACTGCTGCACACGGATGCCCGACTCGTCGACGCCGACGGCCTCCCGCTCGGAGCCACCCTCCTGGACACGCTGGGAGTGTCGGCGGCAGATCGCGATGCGGTGCGCAGCGGCCGGGGGATCGACGCGCTGCTGCGTCGCAACGTCGTCACGGGCGCGACCATGGTCGTGCGCCGCGAACTCGTCGGGCGAGCCCGCCCGTTCCCGGCATCGTGGGTGCACGATGAGTGGCTGGCCATGGTCGCCGCCGCCAGCGGGGAGATGGACCTGCTCGACGAGGCGCTCGTGGATTACCGCCAGCACGCGGGCAACCAGATCGGCGCGTCGAGTCTGGACGCTTCCGGCCGGCTGGGCCGGCTGACGGCATCCCGCCGCGCACGGAATGCGCGGCTGCTCGCGCGGGCCGTTGACCTGCGGGAACGCGCCGGAGCCTTCGTGCCGGCGCCGACGGCGGAGACCCTGCGGAGGATCGACGCCAAGCTGGCCCATGAACGGATGCGCAGCGGGTTGCCGGCGGCCCGAGCCCGGCGGGTGCGGCCGGTGCTGCGGGCGCTGCGCGCCGGGGACTACACCCGGTTCGGGCTGGGCCTGCAGGACGTGCTCCGGGACCTCGTCCAGCCTGTCTGAGCGTGTCGGCGCCGGTCAGCCGATGAGGTTGCGCGGGCTGGGCCGGAGCAGGCTGCGCCAGCTCTTGCCCTGGGCCGCCTTGAGGGCGCAAATCAGCAGCAGCAGCCAGCCGAACTCGATCAGCGCCGTGCTCTCCGCGGCCGACGTGACGATGAGGATCACCAGCACCAGCGGTGACCACACGTAGACGAGCGTGCGCTTGTTGGACGCGAGCAGCCAGGAGCGCCAGAACGCCAGCCCGACCAGGGCCAGGAACGACAGGAAGCCGACCAGGCCGACCTGGAAGTACACGTCGAGGAACGCGTTGAGCCCGGAGGTCTGGTCGCGCCTGGTGACGAAGTCGAGCCAGCCGTAGGGTGTCACGCCGGTCGGCCAGAGTCCGGCCCAGCCCCAGCCCTCGAGCGGGTGCAGGCCGACCAGGCGCCACATCTCGCTCCAGAGCGAGTACCGGACCCCGAACTCGCTGCCGGCGTTGAGCCCCTCGATGAGCCGGGCTCTGGCGACGAACGCGGCGATTCCGACAACCGCGGTGGTGCCGAGCAGACCGATCTGCAGCCTCCAACGGTTATCCACCGGCGTGCGCCGCAGCCAGTAGAGCGCCAGCGCCGCCAGCCCGACGAAGAGGGCGACGACGAGGATGACGGGGGAGCGGGTGAGCAGCAGGCCGAAGCCGGCGAGCGCGATCGACCCGATCCCGACGCCGCGGCGCACCGACCGGGCGCGCACCTCGACGATGAAGGTGACCCCGGCGATGAGGGAGACCAGGCCGAAGACGTTGCGGGAGCCGAAGACGCCCTGCACCGGCCCGAGCTGGGCGATGTTGCCCTGGATGCCGAGGAACACGATCGGCAGGTCGAGCAGCAGCCCGGACAGCACCTCGAGGGCGAGGGAGAGCCCGAGCAGCACCCGCAGCACGTCGCCCGTCGCCCGCACGATCTGGATCGTGTCGCGGGCCAGGGCCACATAGATGGCCAGGAAGGTGAAGACGAGCTGGTAGAGCACCCCGCGCACGGTGTCGGGCGCATAGCCCGACCAGAGCACCGAGACGGCGCACCAGCCGACGAAGACCATGATCGAGATCGGAAGGAGCCCGTGCCAGTCGGTGCGCTCCCGGCGGGCGACCAGGGACGCCACGGCGAGAGCGACGAGGGTGACCAGCGCGCCGACCAGTCCGGGCCAGCCCATCACGCCCCGGATGAGGTGGGTGGAGAAGGCAACCCCGATGATCAGCAGGGTCAGCGAGGCGGCGAACCGCGGCGCCCCGAGGAAACGCACGAGCCGGGGCGAGACCTGGCGGCCGGGGATGTTCGGGATCATGGGCTTCCCACGCTACCGTCTACGGCATCGGCAGGGCAGAGGCCTGCTGGCGCTTCGTGACGATCGCGAGCACCACCAGGAGCACCCAACCCGACTCGATCAGCATCCGGCTCTCCGCCACGCTCTGGGCGAGGAGGGCGGCCAGCAGCAGCAGCGGCAGCAGGGCGGACGCCGCATACGGTTCGGTGTCGGCGATCCCACGGCGGGGCCGGTCGACCGCGAGGAACCAGGACCGCCACAGCGTCGACAGCACGAGCGCCGCGAAGACGACCAGGCCGACGATGCCGAGCTGCAGCCACACGTCGAGCCAGGCGTCGTGCGCCTGCAGGTAGACGACGCCCTTGCGCTCGGCCAGGCCCTTGAACGGCTCGGCCCAGGGGGCCCAGTAGCTGACCCAGCCCCAGCCGAAGACGGGGCGCTGGCCGGCGGCCTCGATCACTCCGCGCCAGATGTCGATCCGGCCGGTGACGTCGGGACTCTTGCCGAATACCGCGAGCAGCTGCGGGGTGAAGGCGGCCACGGCAGCGCCGGCGGCGACGACGGATGCCGCAGCCGCCAGGTAGACCGGACGACGCCGGTGCGGGCCGCGGCGTCTCGTCCACAGCGCGAAGACGAGCACGACCGCGACGGCCCCGGCCGCCAGCGACACGGTCGCCGACCGGGTGAGCGCGATCATGAGCACGGCGAGGGCCAGCCAGGCAATGCCCCAGCCCCGGCGCACGGTGCCCGCCGCGAGTTGCACGGCGAAGACGATCACGGCGAGCAGGGCGACGAAGCCGAGCAGGTTGCGGTTGGCGAGGATTCCCTCGATCGGGCCGCCGTGCAGGAGCAGGGCGCGGGACCAGTAGAACGCCTGCGGCACCTTCTCGGTGCCGTAGTCGACCCAGAACGGGAGCACCGGGTGCCGGATGAACACGGCGACGACAGCCTCGAAGACGAGGGACAGGGCGAGCACCCAGCGCAGGGCACCGCCGAGGGCGCGGAGCAGTTCGGCCCAGCTCAGGCAGAGCGCGAGGAAGACCGCGGCGACCGTGGTGGCCCACTGCAGGGTCACCCCGATCAGGGAGGCACCCAGGTAGTTCGACCAGGCCAGTGACAGGGTCGCCAGCAGGAGGAAGGCTCCGACGGATTTCGGGAATCGGGTCCAGTTCCAGTCGGGCTTCAGGCGCACCAGCCCGACGATGCTGCCGGCGAGCATGACGAGGGCGATCGCGCCGAAGCCCCACCAGCCGAACAGGCTGCGCCAGAACTGCCCGGCGAAGAGCGTGAAGAAGACCAGGGTCGCGAAGGTGCGAACGACGAATCGGCTCTGGACGGCGGGCATGTGTCTAAGGCTAGTGGGGCATCCGTTGAGAACCGCTCAGGGCGGCGCGCTCTCATCCGCGCTCTCATCCGCGCTCTCATCCGCGCTGGTGGCCGACCGGGTCGCACAGACCGCCGTTGCCCGCGGCTTGCTGTCAAATTCGACGGAGATTTTGGCGTTTTGGCGCCTCCCGGGCCGGTTCTGAGCCGATTCGGGCAAAATTACCGTCGAAATCGACCGGCTCGACCGGCTCGACCGGCGGACGGGAACCGACCACCGAGTTTGATACCCCATGGGGTATGGTGAGGCTATGAAAACAGTAATCGTGGGCGGAGTCGCGGGTGGTATGTCGGCGGCGACGCGGTTGCGCCGGCTGGACGAGGCGGCCGAGATCATCGTATTCGAGCGGGGACACTACGTCTCGTTCGCGAACTGTGGGTTGCCCTATTACGTGGGCGGCGTCATCCGTGACCGGGGCGACCTGCTGCTGCAGACGCCGGAGTCCCTCGCCAGCCGGTTCCGCCTGGACGTGCGGATCGACCACGAGGTGACCCGGATCGATCGCGAGTCGAAGACGGTCTTCGTGCGCGACACGCTCACCGGGGAGGAAGCCTCCGAGAGCTATGACCGGCTGATCCTCGCCGCCGGGGCCACCACGCGCAGCGTGCTGGCCCACTCCGACATTCCCGTGCACACCCTGCGCACGGTCGATGACGTCGACCGGATCACCGCGATCCTCGACGCCGCTGCCGGCCCGGTCTCCGCCGTCGTCATCGGCGCCGGTTTCATCGGCCTCGAGGCCGTCGAGAACCTCGTGCTGCGCGGCGTCGCCGTGACCGCGGTCGAGTTCGGACCCCAGATCCTCGGCCCTCTCGACGCCGAAATGGCGGCCCCCGTGCTCGACGCGCTGCGGGCGAAGGGCGTGGACGTGCGCCTCGGCACCGCGGTGAAGGGCACCTTCGGCGGCCGGGTGCAGCTCAGCGACGACACCGACGTCGCGGCCGACTTCCTGATCGAGGCCACCGGCGTGCGACCGGACACCTCCCTGGCCCAGCAAGCCGGTCTCCGGATCGGCGAGAGCGGCGGGATCTGGGTGGACGACACCCAGCGGACCAGCGACCCCTCGATCTACGCGGTCGGCGACGGGGTGGAGAAGATCGACGCGATCAACGCCCAGCCCACCCGGATCGCGATGGCCGGGCTGGCCAACCGCCACGGGCGCGCATCCGCCGACAGCATCGCCGGCACTCCCTCCTCGGCCGCCCCCGCGTTCGGCGCCGCCATCGTCGGCGTGTTCGGAATCACCGTGGCCATGGTCGGCTGGAGCGAACGGCGCCTCGTCGCCGAGGCGAGACCGCACCGGATCGTGCACACCCACCCGGCCAGCCACGCCACCTACTACCCGGGGGCCGAGACCATGTCGATCAAGCTGCTCATCGACTCCGAGACGGACGCCATCCTCGGCGCCCAGATCGTCGGCGGCAGCGGGGTGGACAAGCGGATCGACATCCTGGCCACCGCGATGGCCGGCGGGATCACGGCATCCGCCCTGACCCGGCTCGAGCTGGCCTACGCGCCGCAGTACGCATCGGCCAAGGACCCGATCAACCAGCTCGGCTACGTCGCCGACAACCTCGCGTCGGGCTCGACCCGGAACCTGCAGTGGCACGAACTGGAATCGGCGCTGGAGGACGGTGCCGTGCTGATCGACGTGCGCACGAGCGGCGAATTCGCCGCGGGCAGCATCCCGGGCGCCGCGAACGTGCCGCTGGACGACCTCAGGGAGCGCCTGGCCGAGATGCCGGATGCCCCGCTCGTCGTGCACTGCCAGGTCGGGCAGCGCGGGCACACCGCCGCCCGTATCCTGAGCCAGAACGGTTTCGACGTTCGGAACCTCGACGGCGGCTACCGCACCTGGACCGCCGGCGTCTCCACCCTCACCCTCACTCCCGCTCCCGCTCCCGCCCCAGTTCCCGAAAGGATCCCGGCATGAACGAGATCACCGTCGCCGACCTGTCCGCGCTTCCCGCTCCCGTCGTGATCGACGTGCGCGAGCCGTTTGAATACGCCGACGGCCACATCGCCGGCGTCACCCACATCCCGCTCGGCGAACTGGTGCAGCGCGTCGGCGAGGTTCCCCGCCAGGGGCCGGTCTACCTGGTCTGCGCGGTCGGCGGGCGCAGCGCCCAGGCGGCGGCGTTCCTGGCCGACCAGGGCGTCGACGCCGTCAACGTCTCCGGCGGCATGACCTCCTGGCGGCAGGCCGGGCTTCCCATCGAACGAAAGGCGTGACCATGACGACCGACGACACGGCCCAGCAGAAGAAGATCATCAACCGCCTCCGCCGGGCCCAGGGCCAGCTCGCGGCGGTCATCACGGCCGTCGAGGCCGGCGGCAGCTGCAAGGATGTCGTCACCCAGCTCGCCGCGGTGTCGAGCGCCCTCGACCGCGCGGGCTTCGTGATCGTGTCCACGGCCATGCGCGAGTGCCTCGACAACCCGGGCGCGGAGAACACCCTCACCGTCGACGAGCTCGAGAAGCTGTTCCTCACCCTCGCCTGACTGCCCGGCTCCCGGGGCGGACGGGCGCGGGCAGCGGGCAACGCTAGACGAAGGCGGCCTGGCCGGTGATCGTGCGACCGACGATCAGGGTGTTCATCTCCTGGGTGCCCTCGTACGAGTAGATCGCCTCCGCATCGGAGAAGAAGCGGGCGACGTCGTAGGAGAGCACGATCCCGTTGCCGCCGAAGAGTTCCCGGCACCAGGCGACCGTCTCGCGCATCCTCGCCGTCGTGTAGAGCTTGGCCAGCGCGGAGTGCTCGTCGCGCTGGCTGCCCTCGTCCTGCATCTGCGAGACCCGCACCACCATGGCCAGGCTCGCCGTGATGTTGCCGAGCGACTTCACGAGCAGGTCCTGCACCAGCTGGTGCCCGCCGATCGGCTTGCCGAACTGCTCGCGCTCCTTCGAATACGCCACGGCGGCCTCGTAGGCTCCCATCGCCGTGCCCACTGCGGCCCAGGACACCTCGGCCCGGGTCAGGCGCAGCACCTTCGCGGCGTCCTTGAACGAGTTGGCGTTCTGCAGCCGGTTGCGTTCGGGCACCACGACGTTGTCGAGGGTGATGTCGGCGTTCTGCACGGCTCGGAGGCTGATCTTGCCCTCGATCTTGGTGGCCGTGTAGCCGGGGGCGTCCGTGTGCACGATGAAACCCTTGACCTGCCCGTCCGCGGTGTCCTTCGCCCAGATGATGGTGATGTCCGAGAAGGTCGCGTTCCCGATCCAGCGCTTGGCCCCGTTCAGCAGCCAGACGTCGCCGTCGCGGGTTGCCGTGGTGCGCAGGCCCTGCGCCGCGTCGGAGCCGGAGAGCGGCTCCGTCAGCCCGAACGCGCCGACGATCTCGCCGGAGGCCAGCCGGGGCAGCCATTCGTCGCGCTGCTCCTGCGACCCGGTCGTAGAAATGGTGCCGCAGGCCAGCCCGTTCTGCACGCCGACGAAGGTGGCGACGGATGCGTCCACCCGGGCGATCTCCAGCGCCACGAAGCCGCGGAACACGGCCGAGTTCGGAAACGGCCGTGTCTCCGGCCAGCCGAAGGAGTACGCGCCGAGTTCGGCCAGCGGCCGGACGACTTCCTCGGGGAACTCGGCGCGCTCCCAGCATCCGTTCGCGATCGGCCTGACGTCCGACTCGAGGTAGGCGCGCAGCCTGGTCAGGGCCGCCTTCTCCGGGGCGCTGAGCAGGTTCTCATAGCCGTAGACGTCACTGGCGAGTGGCTCGAAAGTCATTGGGTGCTCCATTGCAGGGTACGACGGCCTCGCGTGCGGCGATCGGCGAATTCCCGCCAGCCTAGGTGGCGGGTCTGGGTCGGCCGAAAGCGCTTGGTAGTTTGGTCTAAACCGAGTAGTACAGGAGCCAGCATGTTTGTGGGCATCGCCAATTCACCCCGGAACTACGCCTGGGGCTCCACCACCGCGATCGCGGGCCTGCTCGGGCACGCCCCCTCCGGCAAACCGGAGGCCGAACTGTGGCTGGGCGCCCACCCCGGCTCACCGTCGGTCATCACCGACCCGGAGCAGGTCGGCGGCTACGCCACGCTCACCGAGTGGATCGCCGCCGCCCCGGAGGCCGCCCTCGGCGAGGCCCCGGCGCGCGCCTCAGGCGGAGCACCCCGGCTACCGTTCCTGATGAAGATCCTGGCCGCGGCGAGCCCGCTCTCCCTGCAGGCGCACCCCACCATGGAACGTGCCCGTTCGGGCTTCGCCCTGGAGAACGAGGCCGGAATCCCGGTCGACGCCGCGGACCGCAACTACCGTGACCCCTTCCACAAGCCCGAGGTCATCTTCGCCCTGAGCGAGAGCTTTGAGGCGCTCTGCGGCTTCCGGGAGCCGGTGGAGATCCGGCGAATCCTCGGCGAGTTCCGCGCCCTCGACGTGGCGAGCAACGACCCGCAGCCCGGCGCCCTGGACGCCCTCGAACAGCGACTGCTCGGCCCGGAGGCCCTCCGCGACACTGTCGACTGGCTGCTGCGCGACGGGCGCGGGGAAGACAGCGGCGAGGTCGCCTGGCTGGTCGAACGGGTCGTCGCCCTCGCCGGCAGCGCGGTCGGCCTGTCTCACGGCGGCGCCATCCTGGAGTTCCCGCTCGAGCTGGACACCGTGCGCAAGCTGGCCGTCGCCTATCCGGGCGACCCGGGCATCGTCATCTCCCTGCTCACCAACCGGGTGTCGCTGCGCCGCGGCGAGGTGCTCTACCTGCCGGCCGGCAACATCCACGCCTATCTCTCCGGCCTCGGGGTCGAACTGATGGCGGCCTCAGACAATGTGCTGCGCGGCGGTCTCACCCCCAAGCACATCGACGTCGACGAACTGCTCGACGTGCTCGAGTTCACGTCGCTGCCCGTGCCCTACCTCGCCCCCGTGTCCCACAGCCCGGGCGTGGCCGAATACCGGCCGGCCGTGGATGACTTCGCTCTGGTGCACATCACGGCGGAGGCGGCGGGAGCGGATGTCGCCGCCGGTGTTCCGATGCGTCAGTTCACGCTGACGGGACCCGGCATCGCCATCTGCACGGCCGGCGGATTCCTCGTGGCCGGGGCGACGTCATCCGTCACCCTCAAACGCGGCGAATCCGTCTACATCACGCCGGACGAGGGCACCCTGACCTTCGCCGGCTCCGGCGACGTGTTCCTGGCCACCACCCCCTGACCCGCGCCCGCCGGTCGCCGGTCGCCCGTCGAATTCGACGGACTTTTTGCCGTTTGAGTCCGGATATGCCGGGTTTCGGGCCATTCTCGGCAAAATCTCCGTCGAATTTGACGGGCCCGAGACGAGTTGGGGAGCGGTGGATGCGCTCGTAGCTTCTCCACCGCAGGTGTCGAACCCGCGGGGCATCCACACAACGATGGATGTCGTCGGCCGGCTGACCCGTCAGTGCGATGCTGCCCGGCATGCGCTCGCTGCCGAAGGACATCGCCGAACTCGGGTTGTTCGTCAAGCGGGCCGTGCTGCTGTCGAGGGGCTGGTCGGATCGGGATCTTCGCCGCGCGGTGAATCAAGGGACGATCCTTCGGATTCGCAAGGGGTGGTACTCGGTCCCCTCCGCGCCACGGTTCGCCGCGGAGGCATTCAGGATCGGCGGCCGCCTGGCCGGGTTGAGTTGCCTGAGCACCTGGGGAATCTGGACCCCGGAGACCAGAAAGATCCACGTCACTGTGCCAGATGCCGCCCGCGGACTGCGAAGGCCCACTGACATGCGGGCGCCGTTTGATCGAGCAGACGGTCACCGATATCGCGTGACCTGGAATGATGCCGCGACCGATCGGCACGCGTCATTCCGGTGGCGAACGAGCGTGATCGATGCGCTCGTGCATGTGCTGGAAAACCACGACCGGGTCACGTCGATAGTGTGTCTTGACGCGGCACTGCACAGCAGGCGGGAGGGTGGTGCCGGGATCGTGGAGTCGGATCTCGACGAGATCTTCGCCCGCGCCCCTCAACGGGTTCAGGCCTGGCGCTCGCAGGTCGATGGGCGTGCGGGTTCAGGCGGCGAGACGGAATTCCGTCTTCTCGCGCTCGAGGCCGGAATCCCGTTCGTTCCCCAGCCTTTTGTCGCGGGTGTCGGTTTCCTGGACGGCCAAATCGGGCCGTCGGTCTTCGTCGAGGTCGATGGTGCGAATTGGCACGACAACCCGGAGGCCTTCGCCGTCGACCGCGAACGCGACATCCTCGTGGCGGGCAAGAACGGGCGTGTCCTGCGGTTCAGCTATCCTCTGTTCCGCCGCAAATGGCAGCTCTGCGCAGCGGCCATGGCCAATGCCCTCGCCGACGATTACCGGCTGGCGAAGCAGACGGAATTCCCGGCCTTCCCCTGGCGCATGCAGCCCCGCCCGGCCTCACGCCCGCCCCGCCCGGCCGACGTCGACGCCCCCTGACCTGCAGACGCTGTCCTCCCGAGCGGTGCCAGCCGGTCAAATTCGACGGACTTTTTGCCGTTTTGCTGTCAGATATCCGGAAAAAACCGTGATTTGCGCAAAATTACCGTCGAATTCGACGGGCACGGGGCGAAACGGATGCCGCGCCCGGCCGGGTCAGCCGACGCGGCTGCCGCCGAACGTGCGACGGTACGCCGTCGGGGTGGTCTGGAGCACCTTGACGAAGTGGTGCCGCATCACCGCCGCGGCCCCGAAACCGGTGTCCGCGGCCACCTCCTCGAGGCTGCGCGAGGTCTCCTCGAGCAACTGCTGGGCTCGGAGCAGGCGCTGGCGGTTCAGCCACGCGGTCGGCGTCGTGCCCAACTCGGCGCGGAACCGGCGGGCGAACGTGCGCGGTGACATCAGGGACCGGCGGGCCAGGCTGTCGACGGTGAGTTCCCGATCGAGGTTGTGCAGCATCCACTCGGTGACCGCGGCGAACGAGTCGCTCGGGCACTCGGTGACCGGGGCCTGAATGAACTGGGACTGCCCGCCGTCGCGCTGCGGCGGCACGACCATGCGCCGGGCAATGATGTTCGCAGCCGCGGCGCCGAGCTCCTTGCGCACGATGTGCAGGGCGGCGTCGATGCCGGCCGCGGTCCCGGCGCCCGTGACGACCTTCCGGTCCTCCACGAACAGAACGTCGGGGTCGACCTCGGTCTGCGGATAGGCCCGGGCCAGGGCGTCGGTGTACATCCAGTGGGTGGTACTGCGCCTGCCGTCGAGGATGCCCGCCGCCCCCAGCACGAACGCCCCACTGCAGACGCTGAGCACCCACGCTCCGCGAGCCTCCGCCTCGCGCACGACCCGAAGGATGTCAGGGTGGATGCCGGCGCCCTCCTGGTAGGCCGGGATGGCGACCAGATCGGCGTCGTCTGCCGCGCCGAGGCCTTCGGTGACCACGATGTCGAAGCCGAGCTTCGTGCGCACCGGCCCGGGCTCGGCGGCCGTGACGTGGAAGTCGAAGACGGGACCGCCGTGCTCGCTCCGGTCGATCCCGAAGACCTCGCAAATGACGCCGAACTCGAACGGCGCCATTCCCGGCATGGTGACGCAGACGACCTTGCTGAGCATGAGTATTCCCTTTTCGAAAAGGACGAGCGTGGAGCCGGACGGGCGAATGGCAGGAATCCGACGATTCGTGGCAATCCTGCCACTAGCGGCAGGAAAACACAATACGTAGAATTTCTGCCATGATCATCCTCACTATGGCCATCGTGTTGCTCGTCGTCTGGGGCGTCGTCGCCACCATTCTCGGTCTCGGCAACGACGGGTTGGGCCGGCCGGAACTCGCGGATCGGAACCGGGGACCGGAGATGCGGCAGGGCTGAGGCTAGGCTGGACGCGCGGCAATGCAGGGTTGACGCACGATTCTGCGAGGTTCAGATGGCTTGGCTTGTCACCGGCGGCGCCGGCTATATCGGTTCGCACATCGTGCGTGCCTTCCTCGCCGAGGGGATCGACGTCGTCGTCGTGGACGACCTCTCCAGCGGGCACGCGGAGTTCGTGCCGGATTCGGTTCCGTTCGTCCAGGGCGACATCCTGGACGGCGACCTCCTGATGCGCACCTTCGCCGAACACGACGTCACCGGTGTCGTGCACGTCGCCGGGTTCAAGTACGCCGGCGTCTCGGTGCAGCGCCCGCTGCACACCTATCGGCAGAATGTGACCGCGACGGCCACCCTCCTCGCGGCGATGCAGGAATCCGGAGTCAACCGGATGGTGTTCTCCTCCAGTGCCGCCGTCTACGGCACCCCGCACACCGACCTCGTCACCGAGGACACACCGAAGAGCCCCGAGTCGCCCTATGGCGAGTCCAAGCTGATCGGCGAGTGGCTACTGCGAGACCAGGGCATCGCGGCCGGGCTCACGCACACCTCACTGCGCTACTTCAACGTGGTCGGCTCCGGCGCGCTGGAGCTGCGCGACACCAGCCCCCACAACCTGTTCCCCCTGGTCTTCGACGCCCTGATCGACGGACGCACCCCGAGCATCAACGGCAAGGACTACGCCACACCCGACGGCACCTGTGTTCGCGACTACATCCACGTGGCCGACCTCGCCGTGTCCCACGTCGCTGCGGCCAGGCGGCTGGATGCCGGTCAGCCGATCCTCCCGGTGTACAACCTCGGCAGCGGCGATGGCGTATCGGTGGGCCAGATCATGTCGACCGTCTCCGCCGTGACCGGGATCGAGTTCACGCCGGTGATCGGCCCTCGCCGGCCCGGCGACCCGGACCGGATCGTCGCGTCGGGCGAGCTTGCCGCCCGGGACCTCGACTGGGAGATGCGGCACAGCCTCGAAGACATGGTGGGCAGCGCCTGGGCGTCCCGGCAGGCGGCATCCGCCCCGCACATCTGACCCAATCTCGCGAATCGGCGAGTCGAAACTCTCCAGCCAATATTGAGGGTTTAGGATCTGCGACTTGACGGCAGGGAATTACACGGCTGTAATTAGGGCTGACGGGTAATTCGGGCACATTTTTGCAGTGGGGTGGGAGACGATATGACGCAGTCTGAGTATCGTTCCGGGGTTCCTGAGGACTGGTTCATTGACCCGGTTCGTTTGGGTGTCCCCGGAGTTCGCAAGGAAACCGGCGACGGCGATCCGTTGTCGTGGCAGTCGGATTCGCTGTGCGCGCAGACCGACCCTGAGGCGTTCTTCCCCGAGAAGGGTGGCTCCACCCGCGATGCGAAGAAGATCTGCTCCTCCTGCGAGGTGAAGACCCAATGCCTGCAGTACGCGCTCGCGAACGACGAACGCTTCGGCATCTGGGGTGGCCTCTCCGAACGCGAACGGCGCAAACTGCGCAAACGCGCCAGCTGACCCGGCGCGCGGCGCGGCCGTCCCGGACGGCGCCCCGCGCGGCACCAGGCTTCCCCGCTTCGCCCCCTCCGACGTCGACCCATCCGGGCGGCGGATTTCAGGCGCGCCCCAGCGCTTCCGCGACGTTCGGCGCGGACCAACCTAGGCTGTGATCGATATGCATGCCAGAGTCACCGCCATCCTTGTTGCCCGAAACGGCTCGAAGCACCTCGAGACAACCCTCGAGGCGCTGAGCCGGCAGACACGTCAGCCCGACGTCGTCATCACCGTCGACTGCGGATCCACGGACAACAGCGCCGCGCTGCTGGCTGCCTACGGCCCGACTCATTTCATCTCCGCCGACTCCGACCTCACCTTCGGGGAGGCCATCGCCGCCGCGGTGCGCGTGACGGCGCCTCCCGAATCCGACGGCGAGATGCTCTGGCTCCTGGCCCAGGACAGCGCCCCGGAGCCGGGCGCCCTGGCCGCGATGCTCGGTGAGCTCGAGATCGCCCCCTCGGTGGCCGTGGCCGGCCCCAAGGTGATGGACTGGCACGTCCGCGACTACATCCACGAATTCGGGCAGTCGATGACACCCGGCGGCGCGACCGTGACCCTCGTCGAAAGCGAACTGGACCAGGGGCAGCACGACGGCATGAGCGACGTGCTCGCCGTCAGCGCCGGGGGGATGCTCGTGCGCCACACCGTCTGGGAACGCCTCGGCGGCTTCGACCCGGCACTGCCCTCGGCAGATGACTCCCTCGACTTCTGCGTGCGCGTGCGGATGGCCGGGTACCGCGTCTCCGTGGTGGCCGCCGCACGCATCGCGTCCGCCGGCGACGGTGTGGCCGGCCCCAGCGGGTCGTCACGCGGCCGGGCACGCCGCAAACGCGTCCGCGCGGTGCGCGCCGCCCAGCTCCACCGCCGCCTCGTCTATTCCCAGGGCTGGATGATCCCGGTGCACTGGCTCGGTCTGGTCCCCCTGGCGTTGTTCCGGTCCGTGGGACAGCTGTTGCAGAAGGAACCCGGCGCCGTCCTCGGCGAGTTCTCGGCCGCGTTCGCCGCGGCCTTCAGCGGGATCCGGGTCTCCGCCGCGCGGCGCCGTTTCGCCGCGACCCGCACGCTGGGCTGGGGTTCGATCGCCAGTCTGAGAGTGTCCTCGGCCGAGGTGCGCCGCCGGCACGCGCTCAAACGGGAGGCCAGCCTCACCGGGGCGAGGGGCGACCGGCCCGAGATCCGGTTCTTCGCCGGCGGCGGAGCCTGGACGGTGATCGCCGCGGCTGTTGCCGGGGTCGCCATCCTGGCCCCCCTGCTCGGGGCCCGCACCCTCACCGGCGGTGGGCTGCTGCCGTTGTCGGGCACCCCCGCCGGGTTGTGGGCTGCCGTCGGCTACGGCTGGCGGGACATCGGACTCGGTTTCGTCGGCGCGGCAGACCCGTTCGCGGCTGTCCTGGCGATCCTCGGCTCGCTCACCTTCTGGTCACCCTCCTTCGCGCTCGTCCTGGTGTACTTCCTCGCCCTGCCGGTGGCGGCGCTCGGCGCCTGGCTCGCGGCAAGCCGTCTCTCGCACCGGGCCTCGATCCGGGCCGTCGCCGCCGCGCTGTGGATCCTCGCCCCGACGTTCCTCAGCGCCCTCGCGGCGGGCCGCCCCGCCGCGATCCTCGTGCACCTGCTCCTCCCGTGGCTGTTCTTCGCCGGCTACGCGGCCGCCCGGTCCTGGTCGGCGTCCGCCTCGGCCGCGCTGTTGTTCGCCGCGATCGTCGCCTGCGCGCCGTCGCTGGCCCCCGCCCTGATCGTGGCCTGGCTGGTGTCCATCCTGGCCAGCGGCCGAGCGGTCATGCGCTACCTCGGCATCCCCCTGCCCGCGCTCGCCCTGGCCGCACCCCTGATCTGGGACCAGGGCCTGCGCGGAAACTGGCTCGCACTGATCGCCGACCCCGGGGCGCCGGTGCCGAGCGCCGCCGTCTCCGTCTGGCAGCTCCTGCTCGGCTTCCCGACCGGTGAGCTCGGCGGCTGGACCCCCCTGCTCGAGATGCTCGGACTGCCCGGCGTCCACGCGTCCATCCTTGTTCCGGTGCTGCTCATCCCGCTGGCCCTGCTCGCGGCCGTCTCGCTGTTCCTTCCCGGCGCGCGGGGCGCCAGCTTCGCGTTCCTGGCCGTGTTGCTCGGCCTCGGCACCGCTGTCGCCTCCACCCACCTGTTCCTCTCCTCGGTCGGATCCCAGTCGGTGAACGTCTGGCCGGGAGCCGGGCTCAGCCTGGCCTGGCTCGGTCTCGTCGGCGCGGTCGTGTTCGCGCTTCGGAGCATGCCGCGGTTCTCGATCGCGCCGGCGGTCAGTGCGGTCATCGCCCTGGTGATCGTGGCGGCCCCCCTGATCGCGGCCCTGCCGCTCGGCACCAGCGTCGTGCAGGAAGGCACCGACAGGACCCAGCCGGCATTCGTCGCGGCCGAGGCCCGAACGGATGCCCGGGTCGGCACCCTGCAGATCGTGCCCCAGCCGGACGGCGGCATCCTGGCCACCATCGTTCGCGGTGACGGCGCCACCCTGGACCACCAGTCGACCCTGAGCAGCACCGACGGCTCCCTCTCCGCCTCCGAACGGGACCTGGCGACCCTGGCCGGCAACCTTGCCTCCCGCAGCGGGCTGGATGCCGCCGGCGGACTGGCCGACTTCGGCATCCGCTTCGTGCTCCTGCGCCCGGCAGCGGTCGTGCCGACCGGACCGGGCAGCGCGGCCCCGGCCAGCTCCGCCGCGCTCGAGACGGCCGGGCGCTCGACGACCGCGCTGGACGGTGACGCTGCCCTCGTCCCGGTGGGCGATACCGCCTTCGGCCGGCTCTGGCGGCATGACGCCGCGGCCGTGCCCGGTGCCGCCGGCGAGATCCCCCGCAACGCCGGCGGCCTTCTCGGCCTGGTCTTCGCGCTGGTCGCGGCCGTCGTCATCGGAGCGACAGTGCTGCTCTCGATTCCGACCGGCGCGGGCCCGGAGGCCGTGCGCCAGGCGAACCGGGACGCGATCCGGCAGACGGCCAGGGCCGACGCACGCACGAAGAAGGCAGACGCCCGGGAACTGAAACGGGCAGCGAAGGCGAAGGCGCCCGCCGTGACCGACGCCGGGAAACCAGCCGACGAAACCGCTGTCGATGTGGCCGATACCGACGCCATCCTCGCCGATGACGCCCCCGCCGACGAACGCGCGGCCGACGAGCGCCCCGCCGACGAACGCCCCGCCGACGAACGCGCGGCCGACGAGCGCCCCGCCGACGAGCGCCCCGCCGACGAACGCCCCGCCGACGAACCCCCAGCCGACGAACCCCCGGCCGAACCGACGACCCCCCTGGAGGAGGATGACGATGCCAAGTAGACGTAGGGTCGCCCTCTTCGGGGCCCGGGCACTGGCCGGTACGGTGGGCCTGGCCGTCGCGGTCGTCGTCGTCGGCGCCGCGGCGGTCGTGCCTTGGCCGACGCTCGAGAGGGCGCCGGCATCCGTTCTCGTCTCGCCAGTGCCGACGGAACAGCAGCGGGTCTGCCCCGGCCCCCTGCTGACCCTCGCCGAGGACTCGAGCCAGGCCCAGGCCGCCACGTCCGTCGGCCCGGCGGATGCCGAGTTCGGCGCCAACGCGACCTCGGCCGGATCCGACTGGATCCGTCCGTCGTCCACGGAGCTCGCGGCACCCGATAACGCGAAGAGCGACGTGGACGGCGCACCGCGCCTGGTTCGGGTGCCCGTGCAGGATGGAGCGACCACGGTTCCGCTCGTCGGGGCCAGCCAGTCCCAGACCGCGGCGACCGATTCGCTCGCCGGCCTCGCCGTCGCTGCCTGCGCCGAAGCCGTCAGCGATGCCTGGCTTGTCGGCGGGTCCACCGATGTGGGCCGCACCAGTCTCGTCCTGCTCAGCAATCCCAGCACCGTCGTCGCGGCCGTCGACCTGGCGGTCTACGGCGAGGCCGGCCTGGTGAACGCGCCCGGGTCGACCGGGATCCTGGTCCAGCCCGGCGCACAGCGGATCGTCTCCCTCGCCGGACTGGCCCCGAACCTCCGTTCCCCGGTCGTCCACGTCTCCTCTCACGGCGGCCAGGTTGCCGCGGCCCTCGAGCAGAGCGTGGTCCGGGGCCTCGAACCAGGCGGCGCCGAAATCGTGGGGTCGTCGGCCGTGCCGGGGCTCACCCAGCGGATCGCAGGCCTGCTCATCACCACGCAGGCGGCGGTTGCGGCGACGGACAGCACGGGGATCGCCGAGGACACCCCGTCTGTGCGGATTCTCGTCCCCGGCGACACCGCCGCCACCGTGGAGCTGGGCGTGGTGGGTGCGGGCGGACAACAGGTCGGAATCGAAAGCGAAGAGGGCAAACCTGGCGGGTCCTCGCTGCAGGTCGAGATCCAGCCCGGAATCGCCACGGAGGTTCCGCTGGTCGGACTCATACCAGGTGCCTACTCGGTCGAACTCCGGTCGGACCAGCCGATAGTGGCCGCGGCCCAGGCGTCCTCGGTCGGAACCGCCGGCAAGGACTTCGCCTGGTTCTCGGCCTCCGGAACGCTCGACGACGACTTCCTCGTCGCCGTCGCCCCCGGACCCGGCCCGGCGCTCCACCTCGTGAACACCGCCGACGAGGACGCCACCTACACCGCGACCCCCGAGACGGGCCAGCCGGTCACGGTGACCGTGCCGGCCGGTGAGTCAGGAACGCTGCCGCTGACGGCATCCGCCCGCTACCTCGTCTCCGGCGGCCGAACGACCGTCGCCTCGGTCGGCTATTCCGGGGCCGGGCTGGTGTCATCCTTCACCCTCGGCCAGGCCGGGCCGCTGGCCGCGCCGATCCAGGTCTACCCCCACTGATAAAGCCCGCCGCCGGTGCTGGCAGACTGGTCTGACGTGTCCCTTGAACCTCTGGAGCCAGCAGTGACCAGCACCGACGCCCCGCCCCGCCCCCCGGCGATCGAGCCGGTCGCCATCGCCGTGATCGGGGGCTCCGGCCTCTACCGATTGTTCGACGACGCAACGTCCACCTCGGTCGAGGTGGACACGCCGTACGGTCCTCCCTCGGCTCCGATCACCATCGGTGAGCGCGCCGGCCGACGGGTCGCGTTCCTGCCCCGGCACGGCGGCGGGCACTCCGCTGCCCCGCACCTGATCAACTACCGGGCGAACATCTGGGCGCTCGCCTCACTCGGCGTCACCGCCATCATCTCGTCCTCGGCCGTCGGCGGTGTCAGCCCCGAGTACCCGCCGGGCCTGCTCGTCGTGACCGACCAGTTCATCGACCGCACGTCCGGCCGTGCCGACACCTTCTTCGACCGGGGGAGCGTCGCGCACCTTGCGGCGGCCGACCCGTTCGACCCGATCCTGCGCCGCACCGCCGTCGCGGCCCTCGCCGGCCTCGACGAGGACTTCGCTCCGTCCGGCACCGTCGTCGTGATCCAGGGGCCGCGGTTCTCCACCCGGGCGGAATCGCTCTGGTTCCGGGCCGTGGGGGCGCACATCGTCAACATG
This sequence comes from Cryobacterium sp. HLT2-28, assembly GCF_004402495.1. Taxonomy (GTDB): domain Bacteria; phylum Actinomycetota; class Actinomycetes; order Actinomycetales; family Microbacteriaceae; genus Cryobacterium; species Cryobacterium mannosilyticum. The sequence goes on from NZ_SOFH01000031.1 coordinate 133,374, forward strand.
ACCCAGTACCCCGAGGTGGTGCTCGCCTCCGAGCTGAACATCGGAACGGTCAACCTGTCGTTCGTGACCGACGCCGACGCCGGGCTGTCCCCGGAGGCCGGGTTGTCCCCGGAGGCGGGGTTGTCGCCGGGGGCCGGGTTATCGGCGGGGGAGGGGGCCGACGCGGATGCCGTCTCCGCGACGCTCGTCTTCGCCCGGCTCGCCGACGCCCAGCCGCGCATCCTCGCCGCTATCGACGCGATCCTGCGCTCCGTTCCCGGGGACTTCGCGCCCCGGCAACTGATCGACCCTGGGCAGGTCGCCGCGGTGCTCGCCCGGCCGGCCGGCCCGGGAGCCGGGCTCCCGCGGTGAACGCCCCGCGCCTGCTCGTCACCGGTGGTGCCGGCTTCATCGGCGGCGCCATCGTCACGGCCGCACTCGAGCACGGGTGGAGCGTGCGCGTGCTCGACTCCCTCCGCAGCGACGTGCACGGGGCGCTGCCCCTCGTCGACCCGCGGGTCGACGTCATCGTCGGCGATGTGACCGATCCCGGCGTCGTCGCTGTCGCACTGCGGGAGATCGACCTCGTCTGCCACCAGGCCGCGAAGGTCGGGCTCGGCGTGGACTTCTCCGATGCCCCGGACTATGTCAGGAGCAACGAGGTGGGTACGGCCGTGCTCCTGGCCGCGATGACGGCAGCCGGCATCGACCGGCTGGTGCTGGCCTCGTCCATGGTCGTCTACGGCGAGGGCAGCTTCCGCGGTTCCCGCGGCCCGGCCCGGCCGGGGCCGCGCCGGGCCGCCGACCTGACGGCCGGCGTCTACGACCCGGTGGACGAGGTCACCGGCGAACGACTCGAACCCGCGCTCACCACCGAGGAGGACCCGCTCGACCCGCGCAACGTCTATGCGGCCACCAAGCTCGCCCAGGAATACCTGGCCTCGGCCTGGGCCCGAGCGACCGGCGGCCGGGTCGCCGCGCTGCGCTACCACAACGTGTACGGCCCCGGGATGCCGCAGAACACGCCGTACGCCGGCGTCGCCTCCCTGTTCCGCTCGGCCCTCGAGCGCGGCGAGGCACCCCGCGTGTTCGAGGACGGCGCCCAGCGCCGCGATTTCGTGCACGTCGCGGACATCGCCTCGGCCAACCTCGCCGCACTCGACTGGACCGGCGTCAGCCCGGCATCCACCTTCCGGGCCTTCAACGTCGGCAGTGGCACCGTGCACACCATCGGTGACCTGGCCGAGGCGCTCAGCCGCGCCTCCGGCGGGCCTGACCCGGTGGTCACCGGTGAGTTCCGGCTCGGGGACGTGCGGCACATCACCGCGTCGTCCGAACGCATCCGCGTCGAACTCGGCTGGTCCCCGACGGTGACCTTCGAGCGCGGCGTCGCGGAATTCGCCACCGCCCCGTTGCGGGCCGCCGTGCGGCGCTGAGGCGCAACGGCCCGCCCGGAACGGCCCGCCCGGTCCGGTCAGCCCGCCGCGACCGGATGCCGGGGCAGCAGCACGTCGAAGCGGCAGCCGCCCGGCACGTTCCGCACCACGACCTCGCCGCGATGGGCCCGCACGATGCCCTGCACGATCGCCAGACCGAGCCCGGCCCCGCCCGACCGGGTCGGCTCCGAAGCCGGGGTGCGCGGTTCGCTCGCGCGCCAGCCGGCCTCGAAGACGCGGCCGAGGTCCTGTTCCGGGATGCCGCCGGCGGAGTCCTGCACCGAGATCACGGCGCGTCCGTCGTCGTTCTCGGTGACCGACACCACGATCTCCAGTCCGGCCGGGGAATGCTGGATCGCGTTCATGACCAGGTTCCCGACCACCCGCGACAGCTCGCGCGGGTCGGCGAGGATGGTCAGACCGGTTTCGCCTTCGAACCGGAGGTCGAGGGACTTCGCCCGGGCGACCGGCCAGAACCCGGCGACGGTGTCACTGATCAGGTCGTAGAGCGAGACCGGTTCCACGGCCAGCCGCAGTGTGCCGGAGTGGATCCGCGACAACTCGAACAGGTCGTCGACCATCCCGGAGAGCCGGTCGACCTGGCCGCGCATCTGCGCGTAATACCGGTCGGGGTCCTCCGCCATGCCGTCCTCGAGGGCCTCGGCCATCGCCCGGATGCCCGCCAGCGGTGTGCGCAGGTCGTGCGAAATCCAGGCGATCAGTTCCCGGCGTGACTCCTCCACCCGGTTCTCCCGCGCCCGGGACTCGGCCAGGCGCTCGCCCGTCGCCGCCAGTTCTCCGGCCAACGCCGCGAACTCGGTGTTGCTGTGCCGGTCCGCCGCAACGACCCGTTCGCCGCGGCCGAGGCTCGCCGCGGCCGAACGCAGCTCACGACCCTCCCGCACCAGGCTGCGGCCGAGCACCGCGGACATGACGAGCGACACCAGGCCGGCCACTCCCGCGACCCAGTAGAAGACGGTGACGTCGTGGGTGGAGACGTACATCTGCGAGGCGACCGCGGCCATCCCGCCGACCACGGAGACCACCGCGGCGAGGGCGACGACCATCAGCTGCAGAACAAGGGAGGCGCGGGACAGCATCCGCAGGGCCAGCAGGCCCAGCGCGCCGACGACGACCGCGCTGGCGAGGGCGAACAGGGTCACGGTGGCCAGGACGTCCAGGGTCATCAGTCTCTCCGTTCCTCGGGTGCCGCTTCCGGGCGGCCGAGGGGCACCGGGTCGAACCGGTAGCCGACCCCCCAGACCGTGTTCAACAGCCGCGGATGCGCGGAGTCGGCCTCGATCTTCTCCCGTAGCCGGCGCACGTGCACGGTGACCGTGGACAGGTCTCCGAATTCCCAGCCCCAGACCGAACGCAGCAGGTCCTCCCGGCTGAGGACCTTGTGCGGCCGCCCGATCAGGTAGGCGAGCAGGTCGAACTCGCGGGCGGTGAGTACCAGGGGCTCCCCGTTCAGCCGCACCTCGTGGGCAGACGAGTCCAGCGTGAAGTCGCCGACGCTGACCAGTCCCTCCGGGACGAAACCGGCGACATTGCGGCGGAGCACCGAGTGAACGCGGAGCACCAGCTCGCGCGGCGAGAACGGCTTGGCCAGGTAGTCGTCGGCGCCCGCCTCGAGGCCGTCGATCCGGTCCTCCTCCTGGTTGAGTGCGGTGAGCATGATCACCGGGATCGACCAGTTGGCCCGGATCCGCCGGCACACCTCGATGCCGTCCAGCAGCGGCAGCATCCGGTCGAGCACGACCAGGTCGGGGCGGAGCTCCTCGGCCTTGCGGAGCCCGTCGGGTCCGTCCGGGGCCTCGTCCACGATGAAACCGGCGGCACGCAGGTAGCGGCTGACGATCTCGGAGACCGTCGGGTCGTCGTCGATGACGAGGACGCGCCGGTCCTGGCGCACAGCTGATGTAGTCACGATCTCAGGATAGAGCCGTGCTGCTCCGCTCCAGGGCCCCGCCCGATCGTTCCTCAGCCTGTAATCTTCTCGAGGCGTTTCAGCCTTTTCGCCGCCATAGTGTCGAACCATGACTGTGATCCGGGTGGACCTCGTGCTGCCGTGCCTGAATGAAGCGGGTGCCCTTCCCTGGGTGCTGTCCCGTCTGCCGGAGGGCTACCGCGCCATTGTGGTCGACAACGGCTCCACCGACGGGTCGGCCGCAATCGCGGCCGCGGCCGGGGCGCTGGTGGTGTTCGAGGAGCGGCGAGGATTCGGTGCCGCCGCGCATGCCGGCCTGCTGGCGGCGACCGCGCCGATCGTCGCCTTCTGCGATGCCGACGCGTCGATGGACCCTCGGGAACTCCCTCTGGTCGTGGACCCGGTGCGCGCGGGGGAGGCCGACCTGGTGCTCGGCCGCCGCCGGGCGAGCACGTCGAAGGCGTGGCCGTGGCACGGCCGGATCGCCAATACCAGTCTGTCCTGGCGACTGCGCCGAATAACCGGTGTGAACATCCATGATCTCGGCCCCATGCGCGCCGCGCGACGCGAAGACCTGCTCTCCCTCGACCTCCGGGACCGCCGTAGCGGCTATCCCCTGGAGATGTTCCTCCGTGCCGCGGCTGCCGGCTGGCGCATCCGCGAAGTGGACACCACCTATTCGCCGCGGGTCGGCCGCAGCAAGGTGACCGGAACGGTGCGGGGAACGCTCACCGCGATCGCGGACATGTCCGCCCTCCTCAGGGAGACCCGCCGATGACGATCCTGGTGGTCATCGCCAAGGAATGCGTGCCCGGCAAGGTCAAGACCCGGCTGCACCCGCCGCTCAGCCTCGCCCAGGCGGCCGAGCTCGCCGCCGCGAGCCTGGACGACACCCTGCGGGCTGTGTCGAGCCTGCCGGCCACCCGCCGCATCCTCGCCTTCGACGGCATCGTGCCGCCCGGCGCGGCCGCGGGATTCGAGATCCTTCCCCAGGTCGCCGGGGGCCTCGACGAACGCCTCGCCGCGATCTTCGACCACTGCGACGAACCGACCGTCCTGATCGGGATGGACACGCCTCAGGTCACCACCGCACTCCTCGAACCGGTCTTCACGGACTGGACCGACGACGTTGACGCCTGGATCGGCATCGCCGACGACGGCGGATTCTGGGCGCTCGCGCTCGCCGAGCCGCGGGGGGACCTCATTCGCGGCATCCCGATGTCCCAGGGCGACACCGGTGCCCGCCAGCTCGAGCGGCTGCGCGCGGCCGGACTGCAGGTGGCGTTCCTCCCCACCCTCACCGATGTGGACACGATCGACGACGCGCACACCGTCGCGGGCATCGCCCCCGACGGCGGATTCGCCCGGGTGCTGGCCACCATGCTCGGGCCGGATGAGAACGGAAAGACCCGATGACGCTCCTGGCCCGGACCGACGCCCGGGACGACGCCCTGGGCGAGCTCTTCGAACCGTCGACCTTCGGTGCCGGCGGGGCCGAGCCCTACGCGGCGGCGCTGCGGAACGCGGAGAATGTGCTCTACCTGCGCCGCGCCCGGTCGGAGCCGCACGCCCTGCCGTTCGTGATCGACGCGGGACGGTGGAGCGCGGATGCCGACGCCACCGACCTCCGCCTCCTCACCGGAATCACCGGTCCGGTGCTCGACATCGGCTGCGGGCCCGGTCGGATGGTGCGCGCGGCGATGGGCCTCGGCCTCTCCGCCCTCGGCATCGACGTGTCGGCGACCGCGGTGCGGATGGCCGTGGACTCGGGGCTGAGCGTGTTGCGCCGCAGCGTGTTCGACCCCATGCCGCTCGAGGGCGCCTGGGCGGCCGCGCTGCTCGTGGACGGCAACATCGGCATCGGCGGCGACCCGTCCGCCCTGCTGGAGCGTTGCGCGGCCCTGCTCGCCCCGGACGGCGCGTTGCTGGTGGAGCTGAGCCAGGACCCCGACACCGACGACCGCTACGACGGCACGATCGAGGATGCCTCCGGCGGCCGGAGCGCCATCTTCCCCTGGGCCGAACTTGGCCTGGCCGGCCTGCGTGAGCGTGCCGGCGACGCCGGACTGTTCGTCGCCGAGGACTGGCGGCAGGGCGGCCGCTGGTTCGCCCGGTTGCTGCGCGCTTAGAGCGGCCGCCGCCGGCCGGCCCGGCTGGCGCGCGCGTAGAGCGCGGCGGACGCCGCCGTGCCCAGCACCGCGATCACGACCCAGAACACGGCGAGATTCGTGCCGTAATCCAGCGGGAGCACGGTCGGGTTCTCCGGGGCCCGACCCTGGGTCTGCGCCACGATCTCGGGCACGACGATCAGCGTCATGATCGAGCCCAGAACGATCGCGCCCTGGAGGACGGCGACGACCGTGCCGGCCAGTCGCCGGCCCGCGCGGCGCAGCAGCACCCCTCCGAAGAAGACGAGGGGGGCGATGACGGCGTCGTGGACGAGGATCGCCGCCCCGACCCAGAGGGCCACGCCGGGAAGCCGGGCGATCCGCACGGTGTCCACCATGACCCAGGCACCCCAGGCGAGGCCGGCGGCACCGAGCAGGACGAGGGTGGCGCGGGCCACGCGCATGCCCCGGCCGGGAGCCGCCCGCTCCGGGGTCAGGGCGACGGATGCTGTGCTGACCTGGTTCATGCGGTGATCGCCTCGATTCGACTCAGCCATTTCGTCTGCAGCACGCCCGGCCGGCCGGGGGCGATCATCCGCGCCGGGTAGCCGTGCTCGAGGTCGAGGGTCTCGCCGTTGAGCTCGAGCGCCACCAGGGTGAGCGGGTCCCGCACGTACTCCGGGCCCATCTGGGTCTGCCGGAAACTGCCGCGTTCTTCCAGGCTCACCAGCTTGAACGAGGTGTCCGCGCCGGCGCCGACCAGGTCGGCGAGGTCGCGCAGCCGAACGCCGCGCCAGGCGGCCATCTGGCTCCAGCCCTCGACGCAGGCGATGGGGAGCGTGACTTCGGTTTGCGGCATCCGTTCGAGCTCGGGCCGGGTGAAACTGCGTTCCACGCCGCCGTGGGTGACCGTGAGCACCCACCCCGCGATGACCGCCTCGGTGACATTCGCCTGCTTCGAGGTGCGGTTGACGGGGACGCCCTGCTGGCCGACCCCCTTCTTGCGCGGACCGAAGGCGTTCACCGCGTCGAGCGGTGCGAACGTCTGGCCGGCAGTCAGCCCGACAACCGCGGCGACGGCGACGCCGACCGTGGCGAGGAATCCGCGGCGGCTCACCTTCTCGGCGGCCGGCGGGGTGGCGTCCAGGTAGGCGATGAGCCGGCCGGTCAGCCCGGTCGACCGGCTGCTGCCCCACAGCCGCTCGGCTTCGGTGCCCGCGACACGTTCGGCGGGCACCGCATCGGTGAGGTGGTCGGTGCCGGGCCCGTAATCTGTTCGTTTGCGCCAGAACCGGGCGATGATCGGCAGCTTGATGCCGATGTGCAGCGCCAGCGAACCGATCAGCACCCAGGCCAGGGCGAAGTGCACCTGCCGGAACGGGAACGGCCACGGGTACCACTGGTACGTGTTGAGTAGCCCGATCGTGATCTGCACGAGGGATGCGCCCACGAACAGGGCGATCGACGCCCGCTCCAGGAGGTGCACGAAGGAACGCACCGGCGGGTAGGCGAAGAGGTCGGGGAACACGACGTAGAGCTTGGCCAGCAGCAGCGGAAAACACGCGATCCCGGCGATGATGTGGGTGCCCTCGGTGAACTGATAGAGGAACTCCGGCCTGGTGGGGAAACGCATCCCGGGCAGCGGCTGTTGCAGGAAATGGCTGTACAGCCCGGTGCCGAAGCAGACCAGGAACGCGGCGCCGAGCAGACGGCCGATCACTGTCGCCATCCGCGGGTTGCGCGCCGGCGACGCCAGGGATCGCTGGGCTTCGTACATCAAACGGCGCATAGTCCATTGCACCAGTTTCGAGCGGCCGGGGCGGCCCGGAATCCTTACGGTTCGATGACGCGCGCAGGCCTGGGTCCGGTGGCCGGCCCGGGACTCCGACAGGATGGCAGTGTGCGAATCACTGTCGTCTCCCTGCTCCTTGCCGCCATCGCGGCGCTCACCGGGTTCGGGGTGGCGAACTTGGACCTGTTCGCACCCGGCCGCGACACGGTGCCGCTTCTCGTCTCCCTCTCCGTCGTCTGGCTGCTGTTCGCCGCCGCGGTGATCGCGCTCCGGGGCGTCCGCGGGCGGGCGGTCGTGGTGCTCATCCTGGCCGGTTCGATCGGGATCGGCGCCGCCGCCATGATCGGGCCACCCAACACGAGCACCGACTCTGCCCGGTATGCGTGGGACGGAATCGTGGCGAACGCCGGCGTGTCGCCGTATGCGTATGTGCCCTCCGACCCTCGCCTCGATTCCCTGAGGCCGGACTGGCTGTTCCCGGCCCCGCAGATCGGGGCTGACGGATCCGCCCGCTGCGTCGGCGAGCGCATCCAGACCGTGCACCGGGGCGGGCCGGACGAGGTGCTCTGCTCGGCGTTGAACCGCACCAGCGTCCCCACCATCTACCCGCCCGCCGCCGAACTGTACTTCGCCGGAGTGCGTATGGTCACCGGGCCGGGTCCGGCCTATTGGCCGTTGCAGCTGACCGGGCTGCTGCTCAGCGTCGGCACCACCGTGATGCTCCTGTTCGGGATGCGCCGCCGCGGCATCGACCTGCGCCGTGCCGCGCTGTGGGCGTGGTGCCCGCTCGTGGCATCCGAGGCCGTCACCAACTCCCACGTCGACCTGCTCGGAGTCGTCTTCACCCTCGCCGCCGTCTTCCTGGTCACCCGGGAACGCTACTGGAGGGGCGGCATCGCCCTCGGCGCGGCGATCGCCACCAAACTGATCCCGGTGATCGCGGCCCCGGCGTTGCTCCGCCGGCAGGGCTGGAAGGTGATCGTCGCCGCCGTCGTCACCTTCCTCGTTCTGTACGTCCCCTACGTCCTCACCACCGGAATCGGGGTCCTCGGCTACCTGCCCGGCTACCTCACCGAGGAGGGGTACCAGGACGGCACCCGGTTCGCGCTCGTCTCGCTGGTCGCGCCCGGCGGTGCCGGGGTCTACGTCGTTGCCATCCTGCTCGCCGGAGTCGCCGCACTCACCCTGTGGAAGACCGATCCGGCCCAGCCCTGGCTCGGCCAGCTCCTGATGATCGGCAGCACGTTGATCATCCTCAGCCCCCGCTACCCGTGGTACGCCCTGCTTCTCGTGCCGTTCGTCGCCCTGAGCGGCCGGTGGGAATGGCTCGTCGTGCCGATCGCGCTGAGCATCCGGATGCTGGTGCCGTCCGTGCAGCTCACCCGGGTGACCCTCGCCGTGGCGGTCATCCTCATCGTTGCCATGGCGTTCCGCCGGGCCGGTCCGGGTGCGGTCGAACGTCTGCTCCACTGGGGGCCGTTCCGGGGGAGACCGCCCGGTCGATCGGCCTGAGGCACGCAGAAAGGCGCCTTCGTCCAGTGACGAAGGCGCCTTTTCCTCTATACCGGGGTCGCGGGGTGCTACTTGGTGGCGACGGTGATCTTCGCGATGCCGACGAGGAGCTGGTCGGCGACGGCCTCCGTCTTGAACGTGCTGTTCAGCAGGCCGGCGGCCTCGGCGGAGATGTGCACGGTGGTGCCTTCGAGGATGGCGTTGTCGCCGTCCATCTGCAGCGGCTTGAGCGTGCCGCCGTAGAGGTTGAAGAGCAACACCTGGGTGGCCGCGGAGGTGCCGTTGACGCTGACGTCACCGAACAGCTTCGAGGAGCCGGGGTCGATGGTGAAGTTGGTCAGTTCGACCGTCGTGTCGCCGGCGGTCAGCGAGAAGCCGGAACCCTCGTGCTCGATCGAGCCCTGGACGAACGGACGGTAGCTCTCGTTCGGGTCGTAGTAGTCCACGTTCCCGCCGGTGATCGGGAAGTGCAGGCTGCCGTCGACCAGGGTGGCGGTTCCGACGGTGCCGGGGGTGAGGCCCAGGCTGGTCAGCGCCGTGGCGAAGTCGGCGTCGAGGAGAACGGCGGTGTCGACGCCCTTGAGCGAGGGGATCGAGGCGACGGGCTTCGGGGTGGCCTCGGCGGAGGAGGACGCGGACGGCTTGGCGGCCGACCCGGTGGCCTCGGCGCCGCTGGAGCACGCGGCGAGGCCGGCGATGAGCAGTCCGGCAGTGGCGAGGCTGATGGTGGCCTTGGAGAATGAACGCATGGTGTGATCCCTTTGTCTGTGTGGTTGGTCTGTGGGGTGTTGCTGTGAAGGTGGAGCAGCGTGTGGTGCTGACAATGGTTCGGTTCGAACGCCGAATCGGTTTGGAAAAAACCCACACCGGTTCGAAATCTCCGGATCGGCCGCGTGATCACGCGGCTCTTCCGCGGATGGAGCGCCGCCGCCGCGGTCGCCCGGGCGCGAAAAAGCGGCCGAGGAATCCTCGGCCGCGTGGGTGGGCTGTCGCCGGGCGGCGTTCGCCTGGCAGTGGCGGAAGCTAGAAGTGGCGGAAGCTAGAAGTGGCGGAACCGGTCCGGTGCCAGGTCCCAGGGGTCCTTGCCCAGCAGCTCCGCGATGGCGCGGAACACGCAGCTCTCGATGACCATCCTCCGGTGCAGGTCGTCATTGCGGTGCAGCCGGGTGAGGCGCTGGATCGGCAGCCGGTAGAAGACGATCCGGCGTTCTGCGGCGGTCACGGTCCACCGCTCGACCCCGACGTCGGGGATCACCGCGTACGGTCCGGCCGCCACCTCGAAGGTGACGTCGCTCAGTTCGTCCGGCCAGACCGAGCGCAGATAGTCGATGGTCGAGGCCAGCGTCATGTCGAACTGGCTGATCCTGGTCTGCAGCGGCGGCAGGAACGGTCCGGTGACCGAGCTGCGGATGCCGCGGCCGTGCCGGTCACGGCCCCGGCCGCGTCGGGTCGGCGCGGGCGTCGGTGCGGCGGCACGGCGGATTCGGGACATGGTCACATCCTAGTTCCGGCGCGGTGAGGGTAGCCTGAAGGCAATGTCTTCCAGGCCCTGTTCCCGCGTCGCCTGCCCGGATGAGTCCGTGGCTACCCTTACCTTCGACTACGGCGATTCGATGGCCGTGCTCGGGCCGCTTTCCCTGGTGCGGGAACCGCACAGTTTCGACCTGTGCGACCGGCACGCTCGCCTCACCTCGGCGCCCCAGGGCTGGCAGCTCGTGCGGCTGCGCACGATGCCGGCTCAGCCTCGCGACTAGGTTCACGCTCGAACCGATCCCACCGGGCGGCGTTACGGTCAGGTTTCGGCCCGTGCCTGTCGGTGCGGGTCCCGTTACGGTCTGGTTTCGCGCCGCGCGTGTCGTTTCGGGCCTTCATGAGGCCGACATAGATTGACCGGACACCCCTGAACGAGTGCCCGGCCCGACCGGGTGCCCGTTCGCGATGACCTTGGAGTCTCATGGCGTTCCTGCCGAAAACCGACCATTCACCGGCGACGACGGGCGGGAGGGACAGCCAGCTCGCCCATACGCTCAAGCCGCGCCACCTCTCGATGATCGCCATCGCCGGGGTGATCGGGGCCGGCCTGTTCGTCGGTTCGGGGGCGGCCATCCAGCAGGCCGGGCCGGGCATTCTCGTCGCCTACGCCGCGGCCGGCCTTGTGGTGATCCTGGTCATGCGGATGCTGGGGGAGATGGCCGCCGCCCACCCGGAGACCGGCTCGTTTTCCAGCTACGCCGACAAGGCGCTCGGGCGCTGGGCCGGCCTGAGCATCGGCTGGTTGTACGCGTGGTTCTGGATCATCGTCCTCGGCATCGAGGCAACCGCGGGTGCCGCGATAGTGCACCGCTGGATCCCGGCGGTCGACCAGTGGGTGTGGGCGCTGGTGCTGATGGTGCTGTTGACCCTGACCAACGTCGCCTCGGTGAAGATGTTCGGTGAGTTCGAGTTCTGGTTCGCGTCGATCAAGGTGGCCGCCATCGCGATCTTCCTGCTGCTCGGCGTCGTCGCCATCCTGGGCCTGATGCCCGGACTCGACGCGCCGGGCCTCAGCAACCTCACCGGTCGTGGCGGGTTCTTCCCCAGCGGCAGCGGCGCGGTCCTCGGTGGCGTTCTCGTGGTCGTGTTCTCGTTCTTCGGGGCCGAGATCGCCACGATCGCGGCCGGCGAGTCCGAGAACCCGGTCGACGCCGTGAAGAAGGCGGTCAAGTCGACCGTCTGGCGCATCCTCGTCTTCTACATCGGGTCCATCGCCATCGTGGTCACCCTGCTGCCCTGGGACAGTGCTTCCGTCGCCAAGAGCCCCTACGTCGCAGTGATCGAGCTCTACGGCATCCCCGGCGCCGGCGCCATCATGGACGTCATCGTGCTGACCAGCGTGCTCTCCTGCCTGAACTCCGGGCTCTACACGGCGAGCCGGATGCTGTTCTCCCTGTCCGTGCGCGGCGACGCGCCGGCCGCCTGGTCCCGGGTCTCGACCAGTGGGGTGCCCCGCACCGCGGTGCTGGCTTCGACCGTGGTCGGCTTCATCACGGTGGGGCTCAACTACCTCGCCCCCGACACCGTGTTCCTGTTCCTGGTGAACACGTCCGGCGCGATCGCCCTGCTGGTCTGGCTCGTCATCGCCGTCTCCCAGCTCATCCTCCGCCGCCGGATGGGCGCGGAGGCCGCGGGCCGGCTTTCCCTGAAGATGTGGGCGTTCCCCTACCTCACCTGGTTCGCCATCGTCAGCATCGTCGCCCTGCTCGTCGGGATGGCCATTCTCGAGAAGACCAGGCAGGAACTGCTGATGTCGCTCCTCCTGGCCGCCGTCGTGGCAGGGATCGGCCTGTGGCGGTACCGGGGCGACACCCGCCCCGGGAAGGCTGCGCGCGAGACGGATGCTCTGGAACCCGCCCCCGACGAACCGGTCGGCTCCGCCCGCTGAGCGCCCGTCCCCGGTCGAATTCGACGGAGATTTTCGCTGATTCGGCCCGGAATCCCGTTCTCAGGCCCGTTCTGGCCAAAATCTCCGTCGAATTTGACGAGGCAGGGGATGGCAGGATGGTGGCATGACTGTCGTCGCGTCCCCTTCATCCACCGTGCCCGCCTTCCGGATCGCCAATCTGGCGCTCGCCGAGGCCGGCCGCCACCAACTCCGCCTCGCGGAGAACGAGATGCCCGGGCTGATGGCCCTCCGAGCCGAATTCGGCGAATCGAAGCCGCTCGCCGGCGCCCGTATCGCCGGATCCCTGCACATGACGGTGCAGACCGCCGTGCTGATCGAGACGCTCGTCGCCCTCGGCGCCCAGGTTCGCTGGGCCAGCTGCAACATCTTCTCCACCCAGGACGACGCCGCCGCGGCCATTGCGGTCGGGCCCACGGGCACCCCCGAGGCCCCGGCCGGCGTTCCGGTCTTCGCCTGGAAGGGAGAGACGCTCGAGGACTACTGGTGGTGCACCGAGCAGATCTTCGACTGGAGCACCGAGGCCGCCGCCGCGGGGGAGACCTGGACCGGCCCGAACATGATCCTCGATGACGGCGGCGACGCCACGATGCTCGTGCACAAGGGCCGCGAATTCGAGCAGGCCGGCGCGGTGCCCGACGCCACGGAGGCCGACAGCCACGAATACCGGGTCGTCCTCGACGTCCTCCGCCGGTCGCTGGCCACGTCGACGGACCGCTGGACCGTCATCGCCGCTGCCATCGCCGGGGTGACCGAGGAGACCACGACCGGTGTGCACCGGCTCTACGAACTCGCCGGCGCCGGCAGCCTGCTCTTCCCGGCGATCAACGTGAACGACTCGGTCACCAAGTCGAAGTTCGACAACAAGTACGGCATCCGCCACTCGCTGCCCGACGGACTCAACCGGGCCACCGACGTGCTCATCGGCGGTAAGGTCGTTTTCGTCGCCGGCTACGGTGACGTCGGCAAGGGCGCCGCCGAGGCGCTCCGAGGCCAGGGTGCCCGGGTGATCGTGAGTGAGATCGACCCGATCAACGCCCTGCAGGCAGCGATGGACGGGTTCCAGGTCGCCCGGATCGAATCCGTCGTCGAACAGGTCGACATCTTCGTCAGCGGCACCGGCAACTTCAACGTCATCGGGGTCGACCACATGCTCCGGATGAAGCATCTCGCGATCATCGCCAACGTCGGTCACTTCGACAACGAAATCGACATGGCGGCGCTGGAATCCCTGCCCGGCGCGGTCAGGGTCGAGATCAAGCCGCAGGTGGACGAGTGGCACCTGCCGAGCGGACGCAGCGTTCTCGTGCTCTCGGAGGGACGCCTGATGAACCTGGGCAACGCCACCGGGCACCCCTCGTTCGTGATGAGCAACTCATTCACCAACCAGGTGCTCGCCCAGATCGAGCTGTACTGCTACCCGGAGAAGTACCCGGTCGGCGTGTACGTGCTGCCGAAGCACCTCGACGAGAAGGTCGCCAGGCTGCACCTGGACGCGCTCGGCGTCGAACTGACCGTGCTCACTCCCGCGCAGTCCGCCTACATCGGCGTGCCGATCGACGGCCCGTACAAGGTCGACCACTACCGCTACTGACGCCCGTCTCGTTCCCGCAGGTCGCGCGCCCGCATCCGTTCTCACCGAGCGGATGCGGGCGCGTCGTCGTTGTGCCCGCGCGGGTGGGCGGGGGTGGGGGTGACACGCCCGGGCGGGGGCGGGTTTTGACGGGGTGGGCGGGGGGCCGTAATGTCTTCACGTACCCCAAAGGTGCGGAAAGCCGCAGAGCTT
>NZ_SOFH01000029.1 GCF_004402495.1 Cryobacterium sp. HLT2-28
CTACTCGCCCTCGCCGCCGGAATCTGGCACAACTGGCTCCTCGGAACACCCAACAAACGATCCCTCATCGCCTACGACCATTAGGACTCACTCATCTAGATGATGCCGTCGGAGAGGGAGCTCGGGTTGCCGAAGCGGTGGGCCGTGATCGAGATCGCCTGCTCCCGCAGGAACGGCAGCAGTTCCAACCGGCCGGCCTGGGTCACGGGGTGCGCGTAGACGGCGATGTCGGGACTGCCGCCGAGGGCGTGGGCGAGGGCGGATGCGGCATCCGTCGCCCCGGCGAGGGGGGTTCCCCCGATCAGGCGCACCCGGGTGGTCGTGATGCCACCGGCTGCGGCGCGCTCGAGCCACTCGGCGTCGCTCTCGACGGTGACCGGGATCTCCCGGTCGGCGAGGTGGCCCCGCACGATCGGCGGCACCGGGATTGCGCTGGACACCAGGAAGCGGGACTTCGAGAGGGTGGCCGCGGCGATCACCCGGAGCAGGTTCGAGAGCGTGCCGTCCTCGGCCAGGCGCACCGTGACCGGAAGCGGGAGGTAGCGGAACAGGTTGCGCTCGTAGCCGAGGTTCGACACGTCCTTCACCGCGCCGAACTCCTCGCGCCAGGCAAGGGCGTCGCTCAGGGCGGACCGGCGCAGCACGTCGAAGTCCGCGTAGTCGAGCACCGGCTGCGAGCCTTCGATCACGTCGGTGACGCGCTGTTCCAGCCCGCGCAGGTGCAGGGTCGAGCTGTTCCGGCCGGGGTTGGTCACCCAGCTGCCGAGCCCGAACAGGTAGTTCGGTCCGCCCGCCTTGGTGCCGGGGCCGACGGCCGAGCGCTTCCAGCCGCCGAACGGCTGGCGCTGCACGATCGCGCCGGTGATGCCGCGGTTCACGTAGAGGTTGCCGGCCTCGATCGTGTCGAGCCATTCGGCCAGTTCGGCCGGGTCGAGCGAGTGCAGGCCGGAGGTGAGGCCGTAGTCCACCGCGTTCTGGAACCGGATGGCCTCGGCGAGGTTGCGGGCGTGCATGACGCCGAGCACCGGGCCGAAGAACTCGGTCAGGTGGAAGTAGGAGCCGGGGGCGACGCCGGTGCGGATGCCGGGCGACCAGAGTTTGCCCTCCTCGTCCAGCCGCTCGGGCTCGACCAGCCAGCTCTCCTCGGCACCGAGCGTGGTGAGGGCGTGCAGCAACTTGCCCTCCGCCGGTTCGATGATCGGGCCCATCTGGGTGGTCGGATCGGCCGGCCAGCCCACCCGCAGGGAGGTCGCGGCATCCACCAGCTGGCGCAGGAAGCGCTCCGACTTGGCGACGGAGCCGACGAGGATGACCAGGCTCGCGGCGGAGCACTTCTGGCCGGCGTGGCCGAAGGCGCTCTTGATCACATCGATCGCGGCGAGGTCGAGGTCGGCGGACGGGGTCACGATGATGGCGTTCTTGCCGCTTGTCTCCGCGAGCAGCGGCAGGTCCTCCCGGAAGCCGCGGAAGAGCTGCGCGGTCTCGTAGGCGCCGGTCAGGATGACCCGGTCGACGGCAGGGTGCGAGATGAGCTGGGTGCCGAGCGCGCGGTCGGCGAGGTCGACGAGCGCGAGCAGCTCGCGGGGAACCCCGGCCTCCCAGAGTGCCTCGACCATGACGGCGCCGGTGCGCTGGGCGAGCTTGGCGGGCTTGACGATCACGCCGGAGCCGGCGGCGAGGGCGGCGAGTACTCCGCCGGCCGAGATCGCGACCGGGAAGTTCCACGGCGGGGTGACCACGGTGAGCCTGGACGGCACGAAGATCGCGCCCTGCACGGCGTCGAGGCCCTTCGCCCGCTCCGCGTAGTAGTGCGCGAAGTCGATCGCCTCGCTGACCTCAGGGTCGGCCTCGGCGATGGTCTTGCCGGTCTCGGCGGCCATCACCTCGATCAGGCGGTCCCGATTCGCGGCGAGCGCGAGGCCGGCGCGGTGCAGCACCGCGGCCCGCTCGGCGCCGGGCAGCTGGCCCCAGGCCTCGCCGCTGGCGGCGACGGATGCGATCAACCGGTCGAGCTGGTCGGCATCGGTCACGGCGGCCTCGGTGATGGCGTCCACGCCGAGCCGGGAGGATTCGACGCGGGCGAGGATGCGGCGGCCCCAGGCGCGGTTCGCCGGCATCGACGGGTCGGTGTCGGGCTCGTTGTGGAAGCCGGACCGGGCGGCAGCGGGCGCGCCGGCGCCGGGCGCGGCGTCCAGGGCGGCGGAGACGGATCCGCGGGTGAGGCCGAGCACCGCTGCGGTGAGGCCGGCGTCGGCCTCAGCGCCGTCGGCCGCGTCCTCGGCCCGGGCCTCGGCCTCGAGCTGGGTCACCGCGGAGCGGTCCTGGCTGCGGTTGGGCTTCGGCACGACGGTGTCGAGAGTCGCGAGCGAGGCGAGGAAGCGCTGCTTCTCCCGCTCGAACAGGGCGGGTGTCGTGGTCAGTTCGAACACGGCCGACATGAAGTTGTCCTGGCTGGCGTTCTCCTCGAGGCGGCGGATCAGGTAGCTGATGGCCACGTCGAATTCGGCCGGGTTCACGACCGGCGTATACAGCAGCAGGCGTCCGACGTCCTTGCGCACGGCGTCGGCCTGGCTGGTGGCCATGCCGAGCAGCATCTCGAACTCGACCCGGTCGTCGACGCCGCGCTGCTGGGAGAGGAGGTGGGCCCAGGCCACGTCGAAGAGGTTGTGGCCGGCGACGCCGATCTTGACGGCATCCGTGTTCTGGGGGGTGAGCGCCCAGCTGAGCACCCGCTTGTAGTTCGTGTCGCTGTCCTGCTTGGTGCCGTAGGTCGCGAGCGGCCAGTCGTGCACGGCGGCGTCGACGTGCTCCATGGCGAGGTTGGCGCCCTTGACGACGCGCACCTTGATCGGGGCGCCCCCGGCGGCGCGGCGGCCCTGGGACCAGTGGGTCAGGCCCTGCAGCGCGGCGAGCGCGTCGGGCAGGTAGGCCTGCAGCACGATGCCGGCCTCGAGGTGGAGCAGCTGGGGCAGGTCGAGGATGCGCTCGAAGACCGCGATCGTCAGGTCGAGGTCGCGGTACTCCTCCATGTCCAGGTTGATGAACTTGGGCGTGGCGGAGGCCGATGCCAGTTCGTAGAGCGGGGTGAGGCGTTCGACGACCCGGTTCACGGCCTCGTCGAAGGACCACATCGAGAGCTGGCTGGCGATCGACGATACCTTGATCGAGACGTAGTCGACGTCGTCACGCAGTAGCAGCGCCCTGGTGCCGTCGAGGCGGCGGAGGGCCTCCTTCTCACCGAGCACGGCCTCGCCGAGCAGGTTGATGTTGAGCCGGTTGCCGGACTCCCTCAGGTGGGCGATCGCCGGGCCCAGCTTGTCGGGCGTGGCGTCGACGACGAGGTGTCCGACCATCTGGCGCAGCACCTTGCGGGCTGCGGGGATGACCACCCAGGGCAGCACGGGGCCGAGCACACCGCCGAGGCCGATCGCCCCGCGCATGTACGACGGCAGGAATCCCGGCGCCTTCTTCGCCACTGTCTGCAGGTTGTAACCGGCGACCATCAGATCCTCCGGCCGCATCACGCCGTCGACGAAGCCGACGGTGAAGTCGAGCCCGTTCGGGTCCTTGAGCACGCCGGCGAGGCGTTCGGCCGACACGTCGGCGGGAATGGTGGCACTGTCGGCGAGCCACTTCTTGACGAGCGCGACGACCTCGGCGCTCAGGTCCTGCTGCACGTGGGGAGAGGGGTTGGTCATGGTCACGAGGTTAGTCTTTCGTTTCGGCACGCCTCATACCAGAGGATTCTATTTTCAGTGTGCCGCCCGCATTCGTTTAGCAAAAGCGATTCTTCTTGATCGATATTCATTAGGATTACTGATCTAACACGGTCGAGCCGGAGGAAGTGCCCATGCTGGATGTCCGCCGCCTGCGGCTGCTGCGCGAGCTGAAGATCCGGGGCACCCTCGCCGGGGTGGCGGAGGCCCTGGCCTACAGCCCCTCGGCCGTCTCCCAGCAGCTCGCCCTGCTCGAAAAGGAGGCCGGGGTTCCGCTGCTGCAGAAGGTGGGCCGCCGGGTGCGGCTCACCCCGCAGGCGGAGGTGCTGGTCGAGCACACGACCCACCTCCTCGAGCGCCTGGAGCTGGCCGAGGCCGAGATGACGGCGTCGCTGACGACCGTGTCGGGTACTGTGCGGGTGGCCCTCTTCCAGTCGGCCGCGCACGCCCTGATCCCGCAGGCGCTCACCCTGCTGGCCGGCGAGTTCCCCGGCCTCCGGGTGGAGGTGACCGAGCGTGAGCCGGAGCGCGGATTGTTCGAGGTCTCCGCCCGCGACTTCGACCTCGTGCTGGCCGAGCAGTATCCGGGGCACACCCGCGCGCACTGGCCCGACCTCGACCGGGTGAACCTTTCGACGGATGCGCTCCGGCTCGCCGTGCCGCCGCCGCGCGCCGGCCGCAGCGCTCCCGCGTCGCTCGAGGAGGCGGCGGGCCTGCCCTGGGTGATGGAGCCGCAGGGCACGGCGTCGCGGCACTGGGCCAGGCAGCTCTGCCGGTCGGCCGGTTTCGAGCCGGACGTGCGGTTCGAGACCGCGGACCTGATCGCGCACATCCGGTTGATCGAATCCGGAAATGCCGTCGGCATCCTGCCCGATCTGATCTGGGCGGGCCACGAGCCCACCGTGCACCTGGTCGACCTTCCCGGCCGGCCGAACCGCACGGTGTTCTCCGCGACCCGGCGGTCGAGTGCCAGCCGGCCCGGCGTGCTCGCCGTCCGCGACGCGCTGGCCAGGGCCGTCGGGCTGGTGGCCGGGCCGGCCCCGCGTTCCGGGCCGACGTTGTAGGCTGCCCGCGTGCGAGTGATTGTCCTCGGGGCGACAGGCGAGATGGGCCGTCGGGTCTCCAGTGTGCTGGAGTCCCGGGGCCACAGCGTGGGGCGCGTCTCCCGGTCGACGGGGGTCGACGTCGTCACCGGGGAAGGCCTCGCGGCGGCATTCGCCGGGGCGGACACCGTGCTCGATTGCCTCAACCGGCCCACACTGTCGGCCCGGAGAGCCACCGCGTTCTTCGCCACGACCGCGCGCCAGGTCGCCGACGCCGCCCGGGCCGCGAACGTCCTGCACCTGGTCTGCCTGTCGATCGTGAACGTGACCGACCCAGGGGTCAATTCCCGGCTCGGTTATTACCGGGGCAAGGCCGCGCAGGAGGCTGTCTACCGCGCCGCGCCCGTGCCCGCGACGGTGGTCTCGTCAACGCAATGGTTCGAGCTGGCTCGCTCGCTGCTGCACCAGATCCGGATGGGACGGGTCGCGGTCGTGCCGCGGATGCTCGCCCAACCGGTGGCCGCCGGCTCGGTGGCCGCGTACCTGGCCGACGTCGTCGCCGAGGGACACCGGCCGGGCATCGTGCGAACGATCGCCGGACCGGAGCAGCACGACCTGGCCGACCTGGCCCGTCGCCTGGCCGCCGTCGAGGAGCCCCGGACCCGGGTGCTCCGGCTCCCGCTGCTCGGCGCGGCCATCGCCCACGGCGCTCTCCTTCCGGGCGCGGAAGCGCGAGTCGACCCGGTTCGATTCGAGGACTGGCTAGTCTCGAGGCATGACTGAACCCACTCACGACGTCGTGATTGTCGGCGGCGGACACAACGGCCTCACCGCCGCCGCCTACCTTGCCCTCGCCGGGAAGAGCGTGCTCCTGCTCGAGCGCGACGACCACGTGGGCGGCGCGGCCATCTCGGCCGAGGCCTTCCCCGGAGTCGACGCGCGGCTGTCGCGCTACTCCTACCTGGTCAGCCTGCTCCCCCGGCGGATCATCGACGAACTGGGCCTGTCGATCGAGCTCGCCCGGCGGCGTTATTCCTCGTACACGCCCAACCCCGCCGACACCACCGGCGGCCTGCTGGTCGACCGCGGCGACGACGCCGCCACGCGCATGAGCTTCGACCGGGTCGGCGCCGGCGACGACTTCGACGCCTGGAACGCGTTCTACCGCGACACGGAGGCCCTCGCGACGGCACTCTTCCCCACGGTCTGCGAGCCGCTGCCGACCCGCTCGGAGGCCCGCCGGCTGGTCGGGGACGACTTCGTCTGGGACCAGTTCATCGAGCGCCCGCTCGGCACGGCCATCACCGAACGGTTCGGGAGCGACCTGGTGCGCGGCGTCGTCGCCACCGACGGCCTGATCGGCACGTTCACCTCGACGGACGACCTGTCCCTCGACGCCAATCGGTGCTTCCTGTACCACGTCATCGGGAACGAGACCGGGGACTGGGACGTGCCCATCGGCGGGATGGGCGCCGTCACCGGCGCCCTCGAGAATGCCGCCCGCCAGGCCGGCGCCCGCATCGTCACCGGGGCGCTGGTCACCTCGGTCAGTCCGGACGGCGAGGTGCGGTACCGCCGCGGTGACGTGGAGCGCGTCGTCGTCGGCGGGCACGTGCTCGCCAACGTCGCCCCGTGGGTCCTGCAGGAGCTCCTGGCCGCCGGGACCGCCGACGCTCCCCTCCCCGCGGCGGCCGCCGCCGGACCGGCCATCGCCAAACCGGAGGGCGCCCAGGTCAAGGTGAACCTGCTGCTCACCCGGTTGCCGACGCTGCGCGACCCGTCGGTCTCACCGGAGGCCGCGTTCGGCGGCACCTTCCACATCAACGAGACGTTCAGCCAGTTGGAGGACGCCTGGGAGCAGGCGACCCGCGGCGTGATCCCCGAACTGCTGCCCTGCGAGATCTACTGTCACTCACTGACCGACCCGAGCATCCTCTCGCCGGAGCTCGTCGCGGCCGGCGCGCAGACCCTGACCGTGTTCGGACTGCACGCGCCGAGCCGCTGGCTGAGCGACGAGAACAACGACGCCACCCGGGCCAGGCTGCAGGCGGCCGTGCTCGCCTCGCTCAACTCGGTGCTCGCCGAGCCGATCGAGGACCTGCTGCTGACGGATACCGAGGGGAACCCCTGCGTGGAGACGAAGACCACCCTCGACCTCGAACACGCCCTCAACCTGCCGGGCGGCAACATCTTCCACGGCCCCCTGGACTGGCCGTTCCTCGAGGACGACGAGCCGAGGGACACCCCGGCCCAGCGCTGGGGCGTCGCCACCGCGCACCCGCGGATCCTGATCTGCGGCGCGGGGGCACGGCGCGGCGGCGGGGTGAGCGGGATCGGCGGGCACAACGCGGCGATGGCGGTGCTCGAGGACTCCTGACCCGCCGCCGCGCAGAATACCGGGACGTCGAGCGTCAGGCGCGACCGGCGTCAGCTGTGGTCGTCGCCATGACCGCGGTCGTCACCGCGGCAGTCGCCTCCCTTCCGCTCGGAATCGCCGGCCGCCCGCGAGACACCCCGGATCTTCCAGACCTCACCGTTGTGCGTGACGACCAGGGCTGTGTCACCCAGGAAATCGACGGAGGTCGGCAGATTCAGCTCGGCCGTGACAACGGAGAAGGTGCCGTCGTCGTTCACCCGGAGCAGCTCCCCACTGTTCGGCAGTGCCGGAGAGCCGGCGGGAACATTACCCGGCGAATCGCCCTGGGAGAGGGCGTAGAGCGCGCCGCAGCGCCCGAATTCCACGTCGACAAGCAAGCTGAACCCCGAGGCCACGTCGGTCACTTCCTCGGTGTCCGGGTTTCTGAGCGGGAACGAGACAACCTTGCCGTCGGCGGGGGCGTGCGGCACCGGGCCGGCCTCGGCCAGGTACACGGTCTTGCCGGCCACGGCCAGCCCGGTCGGAACGATGTTGCCGAACCCGATGAGCTCGCTCACCTCGCCCGACCTCGACACCGACAGCACCCGGTTGTGATGGCCGTCGGAGACGAGGAATCCGCCCCGCACCGGCTGCAGAGCGAATTGCACCCCGCGATCAAGGTCGAACGCGGTGGCCGGCGGATGTGTGCGCGAGAACTCCCCGAGGTCGGCGATGACCGTGAAGGTGTTCGGGCCGTCAACCCGGTAGATCCCGTCGATCTGGTTCCCGCCGACATCCGGGCCGACAACCGACACGAGCACGTAGGCCGTGTCGCCGACGAACGCGACGTCGATCGGACCGCCGATGGGGATCACCGCCTTGGGCAGGCCGGATGCGAAGGTCGTGGTGCTGCCGGTGCGGGGATCGATCCTGGTGATCTCGCCGGTCGTCCCCTCGGCGACGTAGAGCGCCCCGTCAGGTCCGATGGCGCCGCCGCTGGTGCCTTCGAGGCCGGAGACGAGCAGTTCGGCGACGGCCGGATGCGCATCGGTCCCGTGTCCGGTGGTGGCTCCGGCGATCGACGGAACGAGGATTGCTGGCACGATCAGGGCGGCCAGGGCCGCGGCATGGAACAGAGTTCGTTTGACACCCATGGTTTTTCCTCCGATTGAGTAGGTGTGGCCCAGGGATCATGCCGATGGCGGCGATGGGCGGCCGGCTTGTCACGGCGGGAGCGGTCCTCAGGTCACGGAACGACGTGAGGTGTTTCTCGCCGCCATCCTGCTCCCGGGCCGCGCCCACGTCAAGGCATCGCCCTGGCGGGGGACCCTCCCCCGGGCCGGCGCTTGGCGTGGCCGCTGGCCCCCGGCCGGAGAAGGGCATAGTTTTGTAGTGAGGCCAGTGCCTCACTCACCGTGGAGGTTCCCATGTCAGCCAAGCCAACCGGACGCCTCGCCCAGCGCGAGGACGGGCTCTATCTCATGCTCGATCGGCTCTTCACCGCGCCGATCGACGACGTGTGGGCGAGCATGAGCCGACCCGCCGGCCTAGCCGGCTGGATTGGCACCTACACCGGTTCCCCCGAAACGGGCGCCGTGCGCTTCCGCCTCGATGAGCCTGGCGCCGAGTGGGAGTACGTCAGCATCCTCACCTGCATCCCGCCGAAGCGGTTCACCGTCAACATCGGCGAGGGCGACGCCGCCCGGCACGTCATCCTGCACCTCGTCGAGGGTGCGGGGATGACCACCCTCACGTTCGGCCAGCGGCTGCACAGCGCGGCGGACGCCGAGACCGTCGGCCCGTACTGGGACTACTACTTCGACCGCCTGGTCGCCGCCCGGCTCGGCAAGCCGCTCCCCGATCGCGCGCACTACCACCCGCACGCCGAGTACTACCGGGAGCTCGTCGTTCCCAAGCGGGCCGCCGAACCGATCCACTGACCGGTGGGTTCCGCCGGCGAGGCTACTCCCAGAGGCTGGGGGCGGCCGCGCGGGTCGCGGGCATCGCCACATCCGTGCTCCACTCCAGCAGCCAGTGCGGAACGGTGACGGATGCCGGCACCGCCCCGACCGCCTCGGTGAGCTCGTCGATCGTGACGACTCCGCCGCCGCGCTTGAGGAATCGGCCGCGGATGAAGCCCTGGGCGTAGACCTCGGGCGCGCCGTCGGCATCCGGTCGCACGAAGCGCTGCTCCACGTAGACGGCCTTCTCGTCGAAGCCGAGAATGCGCGACTCGACGGTGAAGCGCTGGCCGAGGGTCAGGGACTTCCGGAAGCTGATCGTCTCCGAGACGACGACGGGGTACCAGCCTTTGGCGAGGAAGATCGCCCAGATCCCGGTGCGATGCAGCAGGTCGAACCGGGCGATGTCCATGATCGACAGGTATACCCCGTTGTTCATGTGCCGCAGGATGTCCTGGTCGGTCGGCAGGGTGATGAACCGGGTGCGGGCGACGTCGTAGTGGCCGAGCCTCGCTCCGAAGCGGGACAGCAGACTGTGGAGGAGGGTTCGCCAGAGCATATGCACCCTGCGATGCTAGGGCCAGGAAAGCCCGGTCCGCGCATTTTCTGCTGAGGGCCACAAGCATTCGTCACGCCAGGCCAGGAACCTGCACGATTGCCACAGCGGATGGGGCCCGGCGCGGTCTAGCATTGCCCCATGGTTCCCCTGTCCAACCTGCTGACGTTCGCGCTGGCCTCCGTCGCGCTGATCGCGCTGCCCGGCCCGACGGTGCTGTTCGTGATCGGGCGGTCGCTCGCGCTCGGCCGGATCGGCGGCTTCCTCAGCGTGCTCGGCAACGCCCTCGGCATGGTTCCCGTGATCGCGGCCGTCGCGCTCGGCCTCGGGGCCATCGTCACCCAGTCGGTGGTGGTCTTCACCGTGATCAAGTTCGTCGGCGCCGCCTACATCGTCTACCTGGGCGTGCACGCCATCCGGCATCGCCGGGCGGTGGCCAGGGACATCGGGGTGAGCGTCGCCCGCAAGTCCAACTGGCGCCTGCTGGCAGAGGGCTCGGTGGTGGGCGTCAGCAACCCCAAGTCGATGGTCTTCTTCGTCGCGGTGCTGCCGCAGTTCGTCGACTACCGGGCCGGCGCGGTGCCGTTGCAGCTGATGACCCTGGGCGTGCTGTTCGTGTTCCTCGCCCTGCTCGGCGACAGCGTCTGGGCGCTCGCGGCGGGGTCGGCCAGGGACTGGTTCGCGAAATCGCCCCGCCGGATGGAGAACCTCTCCGCGACGGGCGGCGTGATGATGATCGGCCTCGGCGGCGTGCTCGCCGCCACCGGCGCGCAGTCCTGACTCCTCCTGCTGCTCCCGGTCAGGCTGCTGCTGCAGGTCAGGCGGGGACCGCGGCGGGCAGGGCGGCCACCCGGCGCACGAAGGCTCCGAGGCGACGGTAGACCTCCTGGGACTCGGGGTGCCGGGAATCCTGCTGCCAGGTGTGGTGGGTGTTCGCCCGGCCGCGCTCGTAGATCAGCGTGTCGACGGTGATCGAGCGGCGACGCAGCGCCGCGATGAAATTGAGGTTGGCCCGGTAGAAGTAGTCCCGCTCCGAGGTGGTCACGAAGACGGGCGGGAACCCGCTGTCCAGCCACTCGATCGGGGACATGAACCGGGCTGCGGCGCGCAGCACGAGGCCGCGGCCCCGCTCAGGCAGCAGCATCCGCAGAAAATTGAGGCTCAGCACGAAGCCGCGCTCGAACATCACCGAGACGTCCGCGATGCTGCAGTGCTGCACGAGGCCGCGCAGGTTTTCCGGTTCGACCTGCGGGCGGATGCCGTAGTAGGCGGCCAGCCTGGGTTCGTAGGCGGAGGCGGCCAGGAGCGCGGCGATGTGCCCGCCGGCCGAGTCGCCGCCGAGCACGATCCGGGTCGGGTCGCCGCCGAAGCGGTCGATGTTGCGGGCCACCCAGTCGAGCACCTCGTTGGCGTCCTCGAGCATGTGCTTGAGCTGGAAGTGGGTGGCCATCCGGTAGTTCGCGTTGACCACGACCATGCCGTCGGCGGCCTGGCTCGCGCAGTACTTGGTCAGCGGCGCCTTGTCGCCCGATGTCCAGCCGCCGCCGTGGAAGTAGATGTAGACCGGGAGAGGTTCGGGCGCGTCGTGCGGCACCATGACGTCGAGACGATGGTCACGGATGCCGTCGCCGGCGTAGTCGAGGTCGAGGTGGTAGTCGACGGTGTCGATCGGCTCCGCGTTGAACTTGTGCAGTTCGCCGGGCAGGATGCGGTGCATCAGTGCCCGCCAGACCCAGACCGGAACCCGGGAGAGCGCCGTCTCCTTGTGCGATTTCGGCTTCTTCGGTGTTCGCCTTGGTGCGGCGGATACGGGGGGTGCGTCGGTGCCGATTGCTGGAGGTGGGCTCGTCATGCGAGGGAGCGGTGGGTCTGGATCACCTGCCGACTGTATGACGCCCGACCGTGAGCAAGCTGAGAGCGCCTCACCTTCGAGATTGAGAAGCCCGAGCGCACAATGACATCCGCTGCCCCTGTTGGACAGTTCACTCGGTACGGGTGGAGGCTGGGCAGATGGACTACACACATCTCGGCCGTTCCGGCCTCGCGGTCTCCCGGCTCTGCCTCGGCACGATGAACTTCGGCCACTGGACCCCGGAGGCCGACGCGCACGCCATCATGGACGCGGCTCGTGGCTACGGCATCAACTACTTCGACACCGCCAATGTGTACGGTGACAGCACCGGCAAGGGCGGCACCGAGAAGATCATCGGCGACTGGTTCGCCCAGGGCGGCGCCCGCCGGGAGGGAACCGTGCTCGCGACCAAGCTCTACGGCGACATGAGCGGACTGCCCAACGAGGGCAAGCTCTCTGCGCTGAACATCCGTCGCGCCCTCGACGCGAGCCTGACGCGGCTGCAGACGGACTACATCGACATCTACCAGTTCCACCACGTGGACCGGGACACCCCGTGGGACGAGATCTGGCAGGCGATGGAGACGGCCGTCGCGCAGGGCAAGATCCTTTACGCCGGCAGCAGCAACTTCGCCGGCTGGCACATCGCCACCGCCCAGGCGGAGGCGCGGCGGCGCAACTTCACCGGGCTGGTCAGCGAGCAGTCGATCTACAACCTGCTGACCCGGGACATCGAGCTCGAGGTCATTCCCTCGGCTGTGAGCCACGGCCTGGGCATCATCCCCTGGTCGCCGCTGCAGGGCGGACTGCTCGGCGGGGTGCTCCGCAAGGAGCAGGAGGGCAAGCGACGCCTCGAGGGCAAGGTCGGCGAACAGCTCGCGAAGCACCGCACCGCGATCGGGCAGTACGAGGACTTCTGCGCGGAGCTCGGCCACGAGCCGGGCGACGTCGGCCTGGCCTGGCTGCTGCACCAGCCCGCCGTCACCGCGCCGATCGTGGGTCCGCGCACGCAGGGCCAGCTGGACGCCGCGGTTCGAGCGCTCACGGTCAGCCTCGACACGGCGGCCCTCGCCCGGCTGGACGAGATCTTCCCGGGCCGGAAGCCGGCACCGGAGCACTACGCATGGTGACGCCGGCGACGGGCTCCCTCCCGCCGGCGAGCGCCGGGCTGACCGTGCTCTTCGTCGGGGGCACCGGGGTGATCAGCGCCGCCGCCGCTGAGCGGGCCGTCGCCGCCGGCCACCGCCTGACCATCCTCAACCGCGGCCGGGCGACGCTCCGCCCCCTGCCGGCCGGAACCGAACTGCTGGTCGCGGACATCCGTGATCCCGCATCCGTCCGCTCCGCGCTCGGCTCCCGCAGCTTCGACGTCGTCGTCGACTTCGTCGCCTTCACGCCCGGCCAGGTCGCGGCCGACATCGAACTGTTCGAGGGGCGAACGGGGCAGTACGTCTTCATCAGCTCGGCCTCGGCCTACCAGAAGCCCCCGGGCGTTCTGCCGATTCGCGAGTCGACTCCCCTGCGCAACCCGTTCTGGCAGTATTCGCGGGACAAGATCGCCGGCGAGGACCTTCTTGTCGCCGCGTATCGCGAACGGGGTTTCCCGGTGACGATCGTGCGCCCGTCGCACACCTATGACCACACTCAGATTCCGCTCACCGGCGGCTGGTCGGACATCGTCCGGCTGCGGGCCGGGGCGCCCGTTGTCGTGCACGGTGACGGCACATCGCTGTGGACGCTCACGCACAGCACCGATTTTGCGAAGGCGTTCGTCGGGCTGCTCGGTCTTCCCCAGGCGGTGGGCGACAGTTTCACGATCACCTCCGACGAGGTCATGCCGTGGAATGCCATCTACGCCGTGTATGCCGCGGCAGCCGGAGCCCCGGAGCCCGACCTCGTGCACGTGGCGTCGGAGACGATCGCGGCCGCCGACCCGGAGCTCGGCCCGCCGCTTCTCGGGGACAAGGCCCATTCGGTGATCTTCGACAACACCAAGGTCAGGGCGCTGGTGCCGGAGTTCGTCTGCACCACGCCGCTCTGGCGGGGAGCCCGGGCCACCCTCGCCTGGTTCGACGCGCATCCGGAACACCAGCTGCCCAACCCGGCGCTGACGAGCACATTCGACGCACTCATTGCGGCCGCACGGCCCGAAACCGGCTTCGCCCGGGGATTGAAGGACTCATGAAGACCCGGCTCATCGCCCACCGTCAGGTCAGCGCGATCGGACTCGGCGGCATGCCCATGTCGATCGAGGGCCGACCGGATGCCGCACGCTCCGTCGCCACCATCCACGCCGCCCTGGAGGAGGGCGTGACCCTTTTCGACACGGCGGATTCGTACCACGTGCACAGCGACGAGGTCGGCCACAACGAAACTCTGATCGCCGGCGCGATCGGGTCGTGGGGAGGCGACACGTCGACCGTGCTGGTGGCGACGAAGGGTGGGCATCTCCGGCCCGGGGACGGCACCTGGACCGTCGACGGCCGGCCCGAGTACGTGAAGCAGGCGGCCGAGGCGTCACTGAAACGCCTCGGCGGCGACGCGATCGGGCTGTACCAGTTCCACCGGCCCGACCCGGCCGTGCCGTACGCCGACTCGATCGGAGCCCTGCGCGACCTGCTCGACGCGGGCACGATCGAGCTGGCCGGCATCTCCAACGCGAACCCGGAGCAGATCCTGCTGGCCAGGGAGATCCTGGGCGGTCGCCTGGCGAGCGTGCAGAACCAGTTCTCGCCCGCGTTCCGCAGCAGCGAGTCGGAGCTGCGGCTCTGCGATGAGCTCGGCATCGCGTTCCTCCCCTGGCGGCCGCTCGGCGGCATCCTGTCCGCGGCGGCACTCGGCGATCGGTTCCCCGCGTTCCAGGCCGTCGCCGCCGCACGCGGCCTGAGCCCGCAGGTGGTCTGCCTCGCCTGGCACCTGGCGAAGTCGCCCCAGGTCATTCCGATCCCGGGCGCCTCCCGCCCGGAGAGCATCCGGGATTCGGTTCAGGCGGCCGAGTTCACGCTCACCCCGGAGGAATCGGCGACGCTCGACGCCGCCTGAGCGGGCGCCCGGGTGAGCAGCTGATCGAGGAACGCCGTGGCGGCCGGGCTCGGCTCGTCCGCCACGGCCACCGCGACGTGCCACTGCGGCATCCCCGCGTGCAATGCCACCGCGTGCAACTCGTCCGGGCGTTTCTCCGCGAAGCTCTCCGGTACGATCGCGATGCCGAGGTTGTGGCCGACCAGGTCGAGAAGCGGGTGCACGTCGTTCACCTCGAGGGTGGCCCGGTAGTCGAACCCGGCCGCGGCGAAGGCGCGCCGGGTCAGCACGTGCGCACCCCAGCCGGCCTGGAAGCCGACGAGCGACTCGGTGCGCAGGGAATCCATCTCGATCCCGGCACTGGCGGCGAGCGGATGCCCGGGGTGACAGAGCACGATCAGGTTCTGCGTGCTCAGCCGGAGCAGCCGCACCCCAGGCGGGGTGTCGCCGGTCTCGACCACGAGCGCGACATCGGTCTGCCCGCCGGCGACGCTCTCGGTGAGGTCGACGGAACCGGCGTAGCGCAACCGGATCTCGACGCCCGGGTTCAGCCGCCGGAACTCCGCCAGCTCGGCCGGCAGGTCGACCGACCCGAGGCAGGGCTCGGCGCCGACCGTGAGGGTGCCGCGCATCAGCCCGCGCACCGCGGCCACCGCGTTGCGGGCGGCGGCGGCGCTGGCCAGGGTGCGCACCGCATCCGTCAGCAGCGCCCGGCCGGCGGTCGTCAGTTCGACCCGCCTGGTGCTGCGGACGAACAGGGACGTGCCCAGTTCGATCTCGAGGGCGCGGATCGACGCCGACAGGCCGGACTGCGAGATCTGCAGGAGCTCCGCGGCCCGGGTGAAGTGGCGTTCCTCGGCCACGGCGACGAAGTGTTCGAGCTGGCGCAATTCCATTCAGCGATTGTACTGCTGGATCACGCCGGTCCTAGGAGCCGTCCGTGTTGCCGGCGGCTCCCCCAAACACGCCGGTGGCCTCGAGGATGCCGCGGGCCAGGGTGTGGAAGTGCAGGGTGAATCCCAGCACGGCCGGCGTGGACGCGGGGCCGACGTCGAGGTGAGGGACGTCCACCGCGTGCACGATGAACTGGTAGCGGTGCGTGCCCGTGCCGGCCGGCGGGCCGGCCCCGATGAACGCGCGCTGCCCCGCCTCGTTCGGCAGGGTCACCGCGCCGGCGGGAAGCAGGTGCCCGCCGGCCGCGCCGACACCCGGTGGGAGGCTGGTCACCGTTGCCGGCAGGTTGAAGACCGCCCAATGCCAGAATCCCGAGCCGGTCGGCGCATCCGGGTCGTACGCGGTCACCGCGAAGCTCCGCGTCGCCGCCGGGAAGCCGGACCAGGACAACTGGGGGGAGAGGTCTGCGCCGCCGGCACCCCGGCCGTACTGTGCCGCGGCGAGCGGCCGGCCGTGGGTCATCTCGGTGCTCGTCAGGCTGAAGAGCGGGACGTCGCCGAACCGGGCGAGGGGATCAGGTGTGCTCACGTTTCCTCCGTTGTCTGCCACCAGCCTAGGGAGATTCCGCCGGGGCGCGAGGGTCCGAGCCCGCGAGGAGGGCGGTAAAATGGGCCGATGGCCATCCCGAAGATCCTGCTCTACTACGTCTTCACGCCACTGGCCGACCCCGATGCGGTGCGGCTTTGGCAGCGCGACCTCTGCGCGGCGCTGGGCATCCGCGGCCGGATCCTGATCTCAGCCCAGGGGCTGAACGGCACGATCGGCGGCGACCTCGCCGCGCTCAAACGCTACGTGCGGAAGACCCGCGACTATCCGGCGTTCAAGCAGATTGACTTCACGTGGAGCAACGGGACGGCACTGGACCCGGCCGGCCTCAGCCTGGACTTCCCCCGCCTGGTCGTGAAGGTGCGCGACGAGATCGTGAGCTTCGGAGCTCCCGGCGAACTGAAGGTGGACGCGGACGGCGTCGTCGGCGGCGGCGAGAAACTGAGCCCGGCCGAGCTGCATTCACTGGTCGGCGAGCGCGGCGACGACGTCGTCTTCTTCGACGGGCGCAACGCCTTCGAGGCGGAGATCGGCCGGTTCCGGAACGCGGTCGTGCCCGACGTCGCCAACACGCGCGAATTCGTCGCCGAACTCGACAGCGGCAAGTACGACCATCTCAAGGGCAAGCCCGTCGTCACCTACTGCACCGGCGGCATCCGCTGCGAGGTGCTCAGCGGCCTGATGAAGGACCGCGGCTTCAGCGAGGTCTACCAGCTCGACGGCGGCGTCGTGCGTTACGGCGAGGCGTTCGGCGACGACGGCCTGTGGGACGGCTCGCTCTACGTCTTCGACCAGCGGATGTCCGTGGACTTCAGTGACCACACTGCGGTGCTCGGCCACTGCCGGGCCTGCGGCGAGCCGACGAAGAACATGCTCAACTGCCGGGATGTCTCCTGCCGGGAACAGCTCGTCGTCTGCGCGACCTGCGCCGGGCGCGACGCACCGGCCTGCGCCGGGCACGCTCTGCACCCACGCTGACCGCCCGCTGGGTCCGGCGCGACGACGCGGTACGCCCGGTCGGTGTCCGCGCAGGGCATAGTCTGGGGTCAAATCGGAAATCGGGGTGCGCGAATGCCAGTCGGAGCGGTGATCGAGTTCAGCAACATCACCAAACGATTCGGTGATGTCACCGCGGTGGACGACCTGTCCTTCACCGTGGAGCCCGGCCGGGTCACCGGCTTCCTCGGCCCCAACGGCGCCGGCAAGACCACGACCCTGCGGATGCTGCTCGGCCTTGTCAGCCCCGGCTCCGGCAGCGCCACCTTCGGCGGCCTGCGCTACCACGACCTGCCGCACCCGTTGGCGACCGTGGGCGCCGCCCTCGAAGCCGCCAGTTTCCACCCGGGCCGCACCGCCCGGAACCACCTGTCGATCTACGCGACCGCAGCCGGCCTGCCGCAGGCCCGGGTGGCGGAGGTGCTGCACCTGGTCGGCCTGTCCGAGCACGGCGGCCAGCGCGTCGGCGGCTACTCGCTGGGCATGCGCCAGCGCCTGGGTCTGGCCTGCACGCTGCTCGGCGACCCCGGCGTGCTCGTTCTCGACGAACCGATCAACGGCCTCGACCCCGAGGGCATCAAGTGGATCCGCGGCTTCCTGCGCGACATGGCAGCCGAGGGCCGCACCGTCCTGGTGAGCTCCCATCTGCTGAGCGAGGTCCAGCAGAGCGTCGACGACGTGATCATCATCGCCAAGGGCAGGCTGGTGCACCGCGGGCCGCTCTCCAGCCTGGAAACCCAGGTGGCGCCGCAGGTGGTCGTCGACTCTCCCGACCGCGCCGCCCTCGCGAGCGCCCTGGCCCGAGCCGGGGTCGTCTTCTCCCAGGGCCGGACCGGGCTGCTGGCCACCGCCGCCGACCCGGCCCGGATCGGCCACATCGCCTTCACCGCCGGCGTGGAGGTGAGCGCCCTGCACCGCCAGAAGAAGGGCCTGGAGGATGCGTTCCTCACCCTCGTGGAAGGAAGCGACTCGCTGTGACCATGTTGCTGCGCGCCATCAGGGCCGAGTTCGCCAAGCTCCTCACCACCCGCATCTGGTGGGTCCTCGCCGCCGTGCTCTTCGGCTACATCGGCCTGCTCTCCGGTGGTCTGGCCGCGTTGTTCGCGGGAATCCAGAGCGGGGCCATCGACCCGAGCGCGGCCGGCACCGGGTCCCAGAGTACCCCGCCCCTCGGCAGCCTTCCCCCGCTCGTCTACAGCTTCGCCTCCTCCGTCGGGTATGTCTTTCCCGTCCTGCTCGGCGCCCTCGCGACCACCGGGGAATTCCGGCACCAGACCCTCACGCCCACCTTCCTTGCCAACCCGCGGCGGGCGCAGGTGCTCGGTGCGAAGGCGATCACCCTGTTCCTCGCCGGCGGCGCGTTCGGCGCCGTCGCGCTGCTCGCCTCCGTCGGCATCGGCGCCCTCGTCATCAACGCGTTCGGGGTCGACACCTTGCTCGGCGACAGCGCCACCTGGGCCCTGATCGGCCGCACCCTGCTCGCCATGGCTCTCTGGGCGGCCGTAGGGGTCGGTCTCGGCGTGCTCGTGCCCAACCAGGTTGCCTCGATCGTGATCGTGCTCGCGTTCACCCAGTTCGTCGAGCCGCTGCTGCGCTTCGCCTCGATGTTCACCGAGGCCACCGCCGGGATCGGCAAGTTCCTGCCGGGGGCGGCATCCGATGCCCTGGTCGGTGCGAGCATCTTCACCGTGGCCAGCCCGGTCGGCGGTGCGGCGGCCGCGCTCGACTGGTGGCAGGGCGGGCTCGTGCTGCTCGCCTATGCGGCGGCCGCCACCATCGGCGGCTACTTCGTCAGCTGGCGCCGCGACGTCACCTGAGCCAGGCTCCCCGGGTCGGCGCCGCTGGTTGGCCGCCGCGCCGCCTGCGGGTCGGCGCGTAGGCTCGACCCATGGGCATTGAAACGCAGTTCCGCGCAATCGTCGTCGACCGCACCGAAGACGCGGAGGGCAGGAAGACCCAGAGCTCGGCGCTCCGCCTGGTCGATGACGGTTTCCTGATGCCCGGGGACGTGACCGTTGTCGTCGAGTACTCCGGCATCAACTTCAAGGACGGCCTCGCCCTGATGGGTCGCCCCGGCGTCGTGCGGGTCTGGCCGCTGATCGCCGGGATCGACCTGGTCGGCACCGTCGAGTCGAGCACCGACCCGCGCTGGAGCACCGGGGATCGCGTCATCCTGAACGGCGCCGGCCTCGGCGAAACCCACCACGGCGGACTCGCCGAGCGGGCCCGGGTGAGCGGCGCCTCCCTGGTGCGGCTCCCTGCCGGCATCAGCGCGAAGCGCGCGGCCGCGATCGGGACCGCCGGGTTCACGGCCATGCTCTCCGTGCTGGCACTCGAGCAGGGTGGTATCACGCCCGACTCGGGAGACGTCCTCGTCACCGGCGCTGCCGGCGGAGTCGGCTCGATCGCGATCGCCCTGCTCGCGGTGCGCGGCTACCGGGTGCACGCCTCAACCGGCCGGGCCGACGAGCTCGGCGGCTACCTGAGGGGTCTCGGCGCTGCGGACCTGGTCGACCGGCGCACCCTGAGCGACGCCGGCAAGCCCCTGCAGGCCCAGCGCTGGGCCGCGGCCATCGACTCTGTCGGAAGTTCCACCCTCGCCAACGTCCTCGCCCAGATGAATTACGGCGGAGTGGTCGCAGCCTGCGGTCTCGCCCAGGGCCCAGACCTGCCGACCACGGTCATGCCGTTCATCCTGCGCGCGGTCAGCCTGATCGGCATCAACTCGGTCGAGGCTCCGCTCTCCCTTCGTGAGAAGGCATGGGGCCGGCTCGCGGCCGACCTCGACCTCGGCCTGCTCGACGACCTGACCGAGGAGATCGGCCTCGACGACGCGTTCGGGGCGGCCGAGCGCATCCTCGCCGGCACGATCCACGGGCGCACCGTGGTCGACGTCCGGGCATAGGCTGCCGGCATGAGCATTGTCGCGGCCGTCTTCGTCGCCCTCGCGGCGTTGCTGCACGGCTACATCTTCCTGATGGAAAGCATCTGGTGGACCCGCCCGGCGACCTGGAAACGGTTCGGCGTGGCCAGCCAGGCCGATGCGGACGCGACCCGGCCGATGGCCTACAACCAGGGTTTCTACAATCTGTTCCTCGCCGTCGGCGCCGTCATCGGGCTCCTGCTCTTCTTCAGTGGCCAGTCGCCGGCCGGCACCGCACTCGTGCTGTTCAGCACCGGCTCGATGGTGCTCGCCGCGACCGTGCTGACAACAACGGGACCCGGCTACCGGCGGGCGGCCCTGACCCAGGGCACCCTGCCGCTGATCGGTTTCGTCCTCTTCCTGGTCAGCTGACGCGCCGCCGAGCTCAGAGCTTGAGCGAGGCGATCAGGTCGGGTGCGTGGTTGGTGGTCAGGATGACCCGCGCGAAGTCCTCTTCGACGAGGTCGATGACGACGGCCTGGCGCTTGCGCTTGATGGCGAGGAAGTCCTTGCCGCCGTGGAACTTCCACGTGCCGACCGCGAGCACCAACGGCAGCTCGAGGCCCGGCGCCTTGATCCCCCGGATCCAGATCCACGGGTCGTCGGTGATGGTCACCGTACGGATGTTCTCCCGCTGCACGACGAGGTCATCTCGCCGGAGCGAGAGGGTCTTCTCTGCCTTCGTGAGGTGGATCTCAAGCCGGTCGGGGTGAACGCGCAGGGAGGCCATGCTCCTAGTCTGCCTGTTCCGGGCGGAAATCGGTTTGTCGGTTCCTCACAAAGGAATAACGTCCCCGCGGTCGGATGCTCACACCACCGCCGTGGCGGCGGCCGCCGCCTTCGCTGCAGCGGGCAGCGCGTCGACGATCCACTCGATCGCGGCCTCGTCGTGGGCGGCCGACACGAACCACGCCTCGAACACCGACGGCGGCAGGGAAACACCCTGGTCGAGCATGGAATGGAAGAACGGCCCGTACCGGAAGGCCTCCTGCCGCTGCACCTGGGCGTAGTCGCGCGGCGCCGAGGCCGCTGCCTCCTCGCCGAACACGAAGCTGAACAGGCTGCCGGCGCGTTGCACGCTGTGCGCGACGCCTTCGGCACTGAGCGCGGCCGACACCGCACCGGAGAGGCGCACGGCGGTGGCGTCGAGCCCGGCGTAGACGTCCGCGTCGAGCGCCTGCAGCGTGGCGATTCCCGCGGCCACCGCCACCGGGTTCCCCGACAGGGTGCCGGCCTGGTAGACCGGGCCGTTCGGGGCGAGGTGGTCCATCACGTCGGCCCGGCCGCCGAGCGCCGCCACCGGCAGTCCGCCGCCGATGACCTTGCCGAAGGTGAACAGGTCGGGGCTGTACATGGGCCGGTCGCCCGCGTTCTCCAGTCCCCAGAAGCCGGCCGGGCCGACCCGGAAGCCGGTCAGCACCTCGTCGATGATGAGCAGCGCGCCGTGCTCGTGCGCGAGGTCGGCGAGGGCGGCGTTGAAGCCGGGATCCGGGGCCACGACGCCCATGTTCGCGGCGGCGGCCTCCGTGATCACGGCGGCGATCCGGCCCGGATGGGCCTCGAAGGCCAGCCGGACGGCGGCAAGGTCGTTGTACGGCAGCACGAGGGTCTGCGCGGCCGTCGCGGCCGTCACGCCGGCCGAGCCGGGCAGGGCCAGCGTGGCCAGGCCGGAGCCGGCCTGGGCGAGCAGCCCGTCGGAGTGGCCGTGGTAGTGCCCGGCGAACTTGATCAGGAGGTCACGCCCGGTGAAGCCGCGGGCCAGGCGAATGGCCGTCATGGTGGCCTCCGTGCCGGTCGAGACCAGGCGCAGCTTCTCGACCGCACCCACCCGGGCCTCGATCAGTTCGGCCAGCACCGTCTCACCGGGGGTCGAGGCGCCGAAGGACAGCCCGAGCGCGGCGGCATCCTGCACCGCCTGCACCACGCCGGGGTGGGCGTGGCCGAGGATGGCCGGACCCCAGGAGCTGACCAGGTCGACGTAGTCGCGCCCGTCGGAGTCGGTGACGTAGGCGCCCTTGGCCTTGACCAGGAACAGGGGGGTGCCGCCGACCGAGCGGAAGGCGCGCACCGGAGAGTTGACCCCGCCGGGGATGGCGCGCTGGGCGCGCGCGAACAGGTCGTCGTTGTGGGTCATCAGCGGGTGGGCCTCTCGGTGAGCCAGTCGGCCAGTTCGACGGCCCAGTAGGTGAGCACGGCATCCGCCCCGGCACGACGGATGCTGAGGACGGACTCCTCGATCGCGCGGCGACGGTCGATCCAGCCGTGGGCGGCGGCGGCCTCGATCATCGCGTATTCGCCGGAAACCTGATATGCCCAGACGGGAATGTCGCTGACGGCGGAGACGTCGGCCAGCACGTCGAGGTAGCTGCCGGCCGGCTTGACCATGACGATGTCGGCGCCCTCGCTGATGTCGAGCAGGGCTTCGCGCACGCCCTCCCGGCGGTTGGCCGGGTCGAGCTGGTAGCTGCGGCGGTCACCGACGAGGGTGGACTCCACGGCGTCGCGGAAGGGACCGTAGAAGGCGGAGGCGTACTTGGCCGAATAGGCGAGCACGGCCGTGTCCACGTAGCCGGACTGGTCGAGCGCCTCGCGCACCGCCGCCACCTGGCCGTCCATCATGCCGCTGAGGCCCAGCAGCTGCGAACCGGAGGCGGCCTGTACGAGCGCCATCTCGCGGTAGCGCTCGAGAGTAGTGTCATTGTCGACGGTGCCGTCCGCGGAGAGCACGCCGCAGTGCCCGTGGTCGGTGAACTCGTCCAGGCAGAGGTCGGTCTGCACGACGAGGGCGTCGCCGACCTCGGTGACAAGCGCCCGGGTGGCCACGTTGAGGATGCCGTCAGGGTCGGTCGCACCCGTGCCGACGGCATCGCGCACATCGGGCACGCCGAAGAGCATGATCCCGCCGATGCCGGCCTCCGCCGCCCGGGCGACGGCGCGCCGGGCACTGTCGACGGTGTGCTGCACGACCCCCGGCATCGACTGGATCGGCACGGCTGCGCCGGTGCCTTCCCGCACGAACATCGGCAGGACGAGCTCGGAGGGGTGCAGTCGGGTTTCGCTGGCCAGGCGACGGAGCGCGGGTGTGGTGCGCAACCGTCGCGGGCGGATGACGGGGTTTATCACTCCTCAACCCTACGTCGCCCGGCGGAGCCTCCGCGAACTGTGAGGTGTGCACCCTTCCGGGGGCCCGGAACCGAGCGTAAGTCTCAGTTCGCCGAGGCAGGTGACCGGCTCAGCGGGAGAGTGCGACCTGGACCAGGGCCTCGATCAGGGATTCGGCGCTCGGCGCGTCGGCCACCACGTCGACCCGCAGTCCGATCGCCGCGGCATCCTTCGCCGTGCGCGGGCCGATGCAGGCGACGACGGTGGTTTCAGGAACCGGTCCGAGCTGGTCCTGCACCTGTTGGGCGACGCTCCCCGAGGTGACGAGCAGCGCCTGCACCCGGCCGGCCGCGACGTCGGCCACGACCCGCTCATCGACCGGCACGCCGATGGTGCGGTAGGCGACGACCGATTCGACCTCGTGGCCGATCCGGCGCAGCCCCTCGGTGAGCAGCGGCTTGGCGATCTCCGACCGGAGGGTGAGGATGCGCAGCGGCACCACTCCCTGGGTAGCCGCCTCCCACTCGGACAGGAGGCCGCGGGCCGAATTGTCTTCGGAGGGGACGATGTCGACGCGATACCCGGCCGCGATCAGGGCAGCGGCGGTGGTTTCGCCGACGGCAGCGATCCGGGTTCCGGGGGCGACGACAGCACGGTGCGAGGACAGCACGTCGACGGTGGTGGCGCTGGTGACGGTCATCCAGTCGAAATCGCCGGCGGCGAGCCTGGCCAGCGCCTCTTCGAGCGCGGGTGCGTCGTCGGTCGCGGCGAAGTTGATCATCGGCGCGACGATCGGCTGCGCCCCCTTGGCGCGCAGATCGGCCGCGACGTGGTCGCCCCACGGGCCGCCGCGGGGCACCAGGATGCGCCAGCCGGTCAACGGCTTGGTCAGGTTCGGTTTGGTCTTGTAACGCCAGGTCATTACGAAGTCACCTTCATCGGGGCGAAGTCGGCAGCACCGCCGGAGAGCAGGTCTCGGGCCACACGTTCTGAGACGTCCTGGGCGGCGTCGACCAGGTGTGCAATGGAAAAGGATTCAGGCGTCGCGGCATGCGAGCTCACGACGCTTTGGGCACCATCTGGACTGTACACCGTCGCGGTGAGGAAGAGGAGACCGTCGTCGATGGCGGCCATAGCGCCGATCGGCGCGGCGCACCCTGCCTCGAGGTGCGCGAGCACAAGCCGTTCCGCCGTCGTCGTGGCCTGGGTCGTCGCGTGGTTGATAGCGTCCAGCGCCCGGACCAGCGTGCGGTCCAGCCTGCCGGAGCGCACCTCGACCGCCAGGGCGCCCTGGCCCGGCGCGGTCGGCCAGGCGGACAGCTCGAGGAACTCCGGCTCGAAGGTGGTCAACAGTCCGAGCCGGCCGAGACCCGCGGCCGCGAGCACGACGGCATCGAGGTCGCCGGGGGCCACGCGACCCAGCCTGGTGTCGACGTTCCCGCGGAGGTCGACGACCTCGAGGTCGGGGCGCACCTGGCGCAGCTGCGCCACCCGGCGCGGCGACCCGGTGCCGACCCGCGCGCCCTGGGGCAGGGTGGAGAGAGTGAAGCCGTCACGGGCGCAGAGCACGTCGCGGGCATCCGCTCGCTTGGGCGTGGCCCCGATGGCCAGACCCTCGTACGCTGCGGTGGGCAGGTCCTTGAAGGAGTGCACGACGAGGTCGCACTCACCGGCGAGGAGGGATTCGCGGAGGGCGCTGGCGAACACCCCGGTTCCGCCGAGGCTGGACAACGGCTCGGTGGACGTGTCCCCGTGGGTGGTGACCTGGACGATCTCGACCTCGGCGCCCGCGGCGGCGGCGATCCGGTTGGCGATCTGCGTCGTCTGGGCGAGGGCGAGGGCGCTCCCGCGGGTGCCGACGCGAATGGCAGCACTCACGGTGCCATCCCCGCGACGGCAGGCTTGAATCCGAGGCGAACGTTCTCGCAGCAGCCGGGCCGGCACACGTCGTACCAGGGGCCGAGGTCCGTCATCGCGGGGCGTTCTTCGACGGGCACGTCGGTCAGGCGCTCGAGGACGAGGTCGACGAGTCCACTGACGTAGGCCGGGTCGACGCCGGGGGTGGGCACGCGCACCGAGAACAGGCCGTGTTCCCTGGCGGTTTCCGTTGCCTCGTTGTCGAGGTCCCACATGACCTCCATGTGGTCGCTCACGAAGCCGAGCGGCACGATCACGACGGCACGGATGCCCCGGGCCGGCAGCAGCGCGATGGCGTCGTTGATGTCGGGCTCGAGCCACGGCATGCTCGGCGGTCCGCTGCGCGACTGGAAGACCAGCTGCCACGGGCTCTGGATCGGCTCCGCGACGGAGTCGCCGTCGATGACGACCTGCGCGACGGCCAGGTGCTGGGCCTTGTAGGCGCCACCCTCACCGAATCCGAGGGCCGCCGGGCCGCTCTTGGCGGCATCCGTCATGGGGATGGAGTGGGTGGAGAACAGGATCTCCACCTCGGTGGCCAGGTCGATGCCGGGGATGGAGGCGGCGACCTCCTCCAGGCCCTTCCGAACGCCGGTGATGAACGGCATCACGAAACCGGGGTGGTCGAAGAACTGGCGCACCTTGTCGATCTGCACGATGCCCTCGAGGCCGTTCACGGACAGCGCCTCGGCGAAGTCCTCGCGGTACTGGCGGCAGCCGGAGTAGGAGCTGTACGCGCTGGTGGCGATGGCGAGCAGCCGGTCCTGGCCGTTGGAGTGCGCCTCGGCGACGACGTCGCGCAGGTACGGTCCCCAGTTCCGGTTGCCCCAGAGCACGGGCAGGTCGATTCCGCGGCCGGCCAGCTCGACCTCGAGGGCCGCCTTGAGCACGCGGTTCTGGTTGTTGATCGGGCTGATCCCGCCGAAGTGACGGTAGTGATGGGCCACCTCTTCGAGGCGCTCCTCCGGGATGCCGCGGCCGCGCGTGACGTTGCGCAGGAACGGGATCACGTCGTCCTGGCCCTCCGGCCCGCCGAATCCGGCGAGCAGGACGGCGTCGTAGCGCGCCACTACTGCAGCACCTCGACGAGTTCGGCGGTGCCGATGCGGCGCCCGGT
Organism: Cryobacterium sp. HLT2-28; assembly: GCF_004402495.1. GTDB lineage: Bacteria > Actinomycetota > Actinomycetes > Actinomycetales > Microbacteriaceae > Cryobacterium > Cryobacterium mannosilyticum. The sequence goes on from NZ_SOFH01000029.1 coordinate 26,061, forward strand.
GTAGAACGGGATCTCCTCGCGGACGTGCCGGCGGGCTTCGGTCTCGCGCAGGCCCCGCATGAGGTCGACGAGTTCGGTGAGTTCGTCGCTTTCGATCGGCAGGAGCCATTCGTAGTCGCCGAGGGCGAACGCGGAGACCGTGTTGGCGATCGCGCCGCGGTAGGCGGCACCCTTGCGGCCGTGGTCGGCGAGCATGGCGCTCCGCTCGGCCTCGGGGAGCAGGTACCACTCGTAGCTGCGCACGAACGGGTAGACCGTCAGCCAGCCCTTCGGTTCGACTCCGCGGAGGAACCCGGGCACGTGGCTCTTGTTGAACTCGGCGTCCCGGTGCACGCCCATCGCGTTCCAGGTGGGGAGCAGGCTCTTGAGCAGGCGGCTGCGGCGCAGCTCCCGGTTGGCCCACTGCAGGGACTCGGCCTCGGGCGCGTGGGTCCAGATCATCACGTCGGCGTCGGCGCGCAGCCCGGAGACATCGTAGAAGCCGCGCACGGTCACACCCTCCGCCTCGACGAGCTCAACCACGTCATCGAGCTCAAGCACGGCGTGCGGCACGTCGCGGCCGTCGAGGTCATCCGGGTTGCTCGGGTCCTTGCGCAGGACCGTGAACAGCGTGAACCCCTGGGGGGATGCCGCAGAGGCGTCGGCCGCTGACGGGGTCTCGGCGGGACTGGTCGGGTGGAGTGGGTTTACTGCCTCTCCGGCAGCCGGGTGAGTCATGAGTACTAGTCTCTACTTCTTTGCGACCAGAGCCAAAAGACGCGCCCGGTGCCCGCGGGTGCGCCGGTGTTCCCGGCGGTGGTTCAGCGGTCCTGCACGGCCTTGACGCCGAGCCAGACCGCCGCGCCGGCGACGACGGCAGCGGCGACGGCGATCCCGGCCAGGGCGGCCGGGTTGTCCTCGCCGAGGCGGTACAGCCGGAGCTTGAGCAGCCGCACCCGGTAGCGGAGCTGCTTGGGCAGGTTGAGCTTGTACTCGATCGCATCGAGCGTGCGCGCGAGTTCCGCCCTGGCCGTCATCGCGTCGGCGCGCAGTTCGGCCTTCGAACGATGAACGGCGGCGTCGCCGGTGACGGCGACCGTCTTCGCCTGGCTTCCGGTCCTGGTCTTGTCGTCAGTGCTCATACTCGCCAACTCCCTTGAACGCGTCAACGTCGTGCCGGATGCTTGCCGCGATTCCCTCTGGATCGGGGGCCGTGGCGGCCTTCACCCGGTTCACCCCGACGAGGACCAGGAGCGCCGCGATCAGCAGCAGCGCCACCGCTACGATCAGCGTGGCGAGCCAGAGCGGCAGCACGAGCGCGAGGGCGATCACGGCGAGCGCGATCAGCACGATCACGGCGAGGAAGGCGAAGACGCCGGCCACGGCGAAGAGGCCGATGCCGAGTCCGATGTTCTTCGCCTTGCCGGCCACCTCGGCCTTGAAGGCGTCGAGTTCCGCCTTGACGAGGGCGATGATCTGGCCGGGCAGCTCGCCGAGCAGCACGACGAGCGATCGCTTCGTCCTGGGGTTGAAACCATTCGGGTTGAATCCGCTGTTGCTCACAGCTGCCCCTTCCTTCGCTTCCTTGGAGTGTGCGGCTGTTACCTGGTGGCGGCGTCGTCGGACGCGGACGTCTCGGCGGCCTTCGCCGCGGACGTGGCTGCGGGCTTTGCCGCGGCGGGCTTGGTTGCCGCGGCGGGCTTGGTTGCCGCGGGGGTGGCGGGGCTATACGCGGTGCCACCGGCGTCCCTGGGCCCGGTTGTCCTGGCCTGCACGGCCGTGACGATCTTCTTGCCGGCGTCGAACAGGGCGGACGGCACGTCGCCGACCCGTTCGAGGGCGAAGTCGCGCACTTCTGTCACACGGCGTTGCACGGGTGGGGCGCTCCACAGATTCTCAGCGGCAGCCACGATCTGGTCGTAGCGCTTGCGTCCGGCGCGGGCGCCCAGGACGTAGCCCACGAGCCCACCTGTGATGAAGAGAAGCTTTCCCCGCATTGTCACTCCATTCCTCGAGGTTCATGTATCTCACCAGCGTATCCCTCCACGGGTTCACGCGCAGGGTGAAGCCGGAGCGACCCTGGTTGTCGGGGCTATTCCCAGCCTCCGGGCCGGCGTTCAGATGCCGAGCGCCCCGTGCCTGACCCTGCCGGCAGCCGCGAGGGCGTCGGGGATCACCGACGCGAGCCCGGTGCCGGCGAGCCAGGCACCGGTCAACTCCAACCCGGGCGTCGCCTCGACGGCCGTGCGCACCTGCCGCACCCGGCCGGGCGCCCCGATCGTCGCCGGCGACAGGGCGTCGCCCCACAGCGTGCGGGCGAAACCGCGCACCGCGCCGGCGTCGAGGTCGACTCCGAAGATGGCGGACGCGTCCCGCAGGGCGAGGGCGAGCAGCTCGGCGTCGGACAGGTCGACTGTCGGGCCGGCCGCGCCGGCCCGACCATAGGAGAGACGGATGACGTGGCGCCCCGGTCCGGCCGCCTCGGCGAGCCAGCCCCACTTCGCGGTCGCGTGGGTGAGAGCCTTGGCGGTCACGCCGGGGGTGGCGGCCGCGACGAGGGCTCCCGTTCCCCGGGGGTGCGCGTCCAGCTGGGGCGCGTCGAGGACGATGGTGGCCAGTTCGACCGCGGTGGTCTCCGGCCAGTCGAGCCCGGCGAGTGCTGCCAGTTCGGGGCTGAGGCCGGAGACCAGGCGAAGAGCCGGGGCGCCCGGAGTCGCGAGGATCACGAAGCGGGCCTCCCGGTCGCGGGTCGCGGGCAGTGCGGCAGGTTCGGCGGCTCCGGCAGCGGAACAGCCCGGCAGATCAGTGGCCGGGACCTCGGCCGGAGCGTCGTGGGCCGGCACCTCGTGCCGCACGACCCAGGTCTGTTCTCCGCCAGCGGGCACACCGGCGTCGTCGGGCACACCGGCCCGCCGCAGGGTCGTGACCGGGGCATCCGTCACGATCTCGACCCCGAAATGGTCGAGGTCGGCCACGAGGGCGGACACCAGCCGGGACATGCCGCCGCGCAGGCTCGCCACGGCGGAGCCGGCCGGGGCCGCGGAGCGGAGGGACAGGACCGCGCCCGACAGCGAGCCTGCCGTGGTCAGGGCTGCGTTCAGCCCGGGGGCGACGACGTCGATCTCGAGGTCGTCCGCCGCGGAGGAATAGACCCCCGCGGTGACCGGCTCGACGAGCCGTTCGAGCACGCGGCGGCCCATCCGTTTGCGCACGAGGTCGCCCAGACTGTGCTCGCGGCCGATCGTGAGCACCGGCATCAGCCGGTCGAGGTAGGCGCGCCAGGCGCCGCTCCATCCGATCACGCGGCGCACGTCGTCGGCCAGCGGGGACCCGGGGATCCCGAGCACCCCGGCCTGGGGCAGGGGGACGCTGATCGACCCGCCGCCCGGGCCCTCGTCGGGCAGGTGCAGCCAGGCGCCGGCCGGGTCCGGCGCGACCACGTCGCCGGTCAGGCCGAGCGAGTCGACGAACTCGGCGACCGCGTTGCGGCGCACCGCGAAGCTCTCGGCCCCGCTGTCCAGGGTCAGCCCGGCGACCTCGTGGCTTGCGACCGCCCCGCCCACCGCGGGTGTCGCCTCGAGCACGGTCACCGTGAGGCCGACCCGGGCGCACGCCCTGGCCGCGACGAGGCCGGCCACACCCCCGCCGATGACGATGACGTCCTGCATGTGCTTCTCAGCTCCCGGGTCGGCGAACGGTCAGGACGCGACCGTGGCGGAGGCGCCGAGCTCGTGCACGAACGAGACCAGCCGGGTGAGCACGTCCGGGTCGGTCAGCGGCGGGACGCCGTGGCCGAGGTTGAGCACATGGGCCGGCGCGGTGCGGCCGCGCTCGAGCACGTCGAGCACATGCGCCTCGAGCACGGGCCACGGCGCGGCGAGCAGGGCCGGGTCGATGTTGCCCTGCACGGGAACCACTCCGCCGAGGCGGCGATTGGCCTCGTCCAGCGGCACCCGGTAGTCGACTCCGACGACGTCGGCGCCCACCCCGTGCATCTCCTTGAGGAGCTCCCCCGTGCCGACGCCGAAGTGCACCACCGGCACGTTGCGGCGGGTGGCCGTCTCCGCGCCGGTCTGGTCGGCATCCGTGGGGACGCCGTTCTCGGTGTAGGTGAGGTCGCGGACATGCGCGATCGCCGCCGCGGATGCGGGCGCGACGTACCGGGTGTAGTCGTCCAGCGACAGGGCGCCCGCCCAGGAGTCGAAGAGCTGGGCGGCGCTGGCCCCGGCCAGCACCTGCGCACGCAGGAAGCGGCCGGTCACCTCGGCCGTCCAGGCCATCAGGGCGGCCCAGGCCTCCGGGTCGGCGTGCATCAAGGTGCGGGCGTTGATGTGGTCCTTCGACGGCCCGCCCTCGACCAGGTAGGCAGCCAGGGTGAACGGGGCTCCCGCGAAGCCGATCAGCGGGGTGGCGCCGAGTTCAGCGACCGTGCGGGCGACCGCCTGGCGGATCGGGGCGAGGCTCGTGTCGAGCACGGCCGGGTCGAGGGCGGTGAGCTCGGCGACGTCCTTCGCCGTGCGCACGGCCTTGCCGAGGACCGGACCCATGCCGGCGACGATCTCGACATCGACGCCGACCAGCTTGAGCGGAATCACGATGTCGCTGAACAGGATGCCCGCGTCGACGTTGTGCCGGCGCACAGGCTGCAGGGTGATCTCGCTGGCCATCTCGGGGTCGAGGCAGGCGTCCAGCATCCGGGTGCCCACCCGGAGCGAGCGGTATTCGGGCAGGGAGCGGCCGGCCTGGCGCATGAACCAGACGGGGGTCACCTCCGGGCGGGTGCCCTGGTAGGCCCGGATGAGACGGGCGTCGGCGGTGAGTCCGGATGCGAGGGGGTGGTGCGCTTCAAGGTTCATTTGCCTCAATTCTGTCAAACTTCACACACCCGGGCGATTCGACCCCCAGAATCGCAAAGTAGACTTCACAGGTGTTAATCTGCCTGTCCGCCAGTCACAAGAACTCCAGCTTCGACGTGCTGGAGCGGTTGTCTGTCGGTGCGGGCGACGCAGCGGCCGGCATCCTGGCGCGCCACCCGGCCCTGGTCGGAGCCGTCGTCGTGGCCACCTGCAACCGCTTCGAGGCGTACCTCGACCTGGACGAACCGACCGGCAGTTCCCCCCGGTTCGCCGTGCGCGCCGCGATCGACGGCGTCAGCGCGAGCACCGGCGTGGCCGTCGAGGTGCTGCGTGACACCCTCGAACTCGTGCACGGCAACACCGTCGCCGAGCATCTCTTCGCCGTCACCAGCGGCCTCGAATCCGTCGTCGTCGGCGAGGGCGAGATCGCCGGCCAGGTGCGGCGCTCGCTCGAACAGGCCCGGCTGGTGGGCACCACGAGCCCGGAGCTGGAGCGCCTGTTCCAGCGTGCCTCGCAGACCTCCCGCGGAATCAAGAACCGCACCGGGATCGGCGCGGCAGGCCGCTCTCTCGTGCGGCTCGCCCTCGAACTGGCCGAAAGCCGCATCCCCGACTGGACCGAGACCCAGGTGCTCCTGGTCGGCACCGGGCGCTACGCCGGCGCCTCCCTGGCCGCTCTGCGCGACCTCGGTGCCGAGAACGTGCGGGTCTATTCCCCCTCGGGCCGCGCCCGCAAGTTCGCTTCCTCACACCGGATCACCGCGGTCGCCGAGTCGGACTTCGCCGTGGCGGCCGCGAGCGCCGACCTCATCCTCACCTGCACGACCGTCGAGCACCACGTGATCACCGCCGCACTGCTCCGGGCCGGGCGCGCCCAGGGTGGGGCCCCGGCGGATGCCGCACCGCCGGCAACCGTGTGCCCGGTCGGCGAGTCGCCCGGGTCGTCACTCTCTCCAGAGGCCCCCGGGTCACCGGAGACTCCGCAGCGGCTCATCATCGACCTCGGCCTGCCGCGCAACGTCGACCCCGATGTGACCGAGCTGGCCGGGGTTGAACTGCTCGACCTCGAGACCATCCGCATCCACGCCCCGCTCGAAGAGCTCAACGCCACCAGCGACGCCCGCCTCCTCGTGGGACGGGCCGCCCGCAAGTTCTCCGCGGTCGCCGAGGAGCAGAGCCTCGCTCCGGCGGTCGTCGCCCTGCGCAGCCACATCTTCGGCCTCCTCGACGCGGAGATCGAACGGGTCCGCCGTCGCAGCGACTCGACCGAGCAGACCGAAGCGGCGCTGCGGCACTTGGCCAGCGTGCTGCTGCACACCCCGATGGTGCGCTCCCGAGAGCTCGCCCGGGCCGGCGAGCAGGCCGCCTTCCTGACCGGGCTCGACGCGGTGTTCGGCATCCAGGTCGACCTGCCCGCCGTCTCCGGCACCCCGGGCGACGTCGAAATCTCCCCCGCCGCCTCATGACGGCGGCCGTCCTCGTGCGCCAGCCGTCATGAGGCGACGTCGAGATCTCCCCCGCCGCCTCATGACCGTGGCCGTCCTCGTGCGCCGGCCGTCATGAGTGAACCGGGGCCGCACGGCGCGTTCCCGTTCGCCGCCCACCCGGTCCGAACCCGGCGCCTGCTGCTCCGCCCGCTGACCGCGTCCGACGCCGAGGAGGTCGCCGCCTACCAGGGCCTGCCCGAGGTCGTGCGGTACCTGCCGTGGCCGGTTCGGAGTCCCGAGGAATCGCGGGAGCACACCATCACCCGCGCCGGGTTCACCCGGCTGGCCGAGGACGGCGACGCCCTCATCCTCGCCGCGGAACTCGTCGGCGCGGCCGGAGCGCCCGGGCCCGTGATCGGCGACCTCAGCGTGTTCCTCAAGAGCCGGGAGCACGCCCAGGTCGCGGTCGGCTGGGTCTTTCACCCCGACTGGCACGGCCAGGGCTTCGCCACCGAAGCCGCCGGCGCCCTGCTCGACCTCGCGTTCGGGGAGTTGGGCGCGCACCGGGTGTTCGCCGAACTCGATCCGCGGAACGAAGCATCCGCCGCCCTCTGCCTGCGGCTGGGGATGCGCCTCGAGGCGCACTTCGTCGAGACCGAGTTCTTCAAGGGCGAGTGGTCCGACCTGCAGGTGTTCGCGATCCAGGCCCGCGACCGGCCGGTCGCACGATGAAGGCGGTCTGGTTCGAGCGCTTCGGCGAGTTGCCCGAACTGCGGGAGGTGCCCGACCCGGTCGCCTCCCCAACGGGCGTCGTCGTGCGAGTGGAGGCGACCGGCCTCTGCCGCAGCGACTGGCACGGCTGGCTGGGGCACGACCCCGGAGTCGCGCTGCCCCACGTTCCGGGCCACGAACTCGTCGGGGTGATCGACTCGGCCGGACCCCTGGTGCGCCGGTTCCGGGTCGGCCAGCGCGTCACGGTTCCGTTCGTCTGCGCCTGCGGCGACTGCCCGGATTGCGCGGCGGGAAACGCCCAGGTCTGCCGCAACCAGACCCAGCCGGGCTTCACCCACTGGGGTTCCTACGCCGAACTGGTCGCGCTGCACGACGCCGACGTCAACCTCATCGCCGTGCCGGACGCTCTCGACGCGGGGGCCGCCGCCCTGCTCGGCTGCCGGTTCGCCACCGCTTATCGCGGCCTGGCCCACCAGGCCCGCCTGGCTCCCGACGAGACACTCGTGGTTGTCGGGTGCGGCGGCGTCGGGCTCTCCGCGGTGATGATCGGCGCCGCCCTGGGCGCGACGGTGATCGCGGTGGACATCAGCGGGCCTGCCCTCGGCGCGGCCGCCCGGTGCGGAGCCGCGCACACGGTCGATTCCTCCGGCCTGGACGACGACGAGGTTCTCGCCCGCATCCGCGCCGCCGCCGGGAGCGCGGGCGTGCAGGTCAGCGTCGAGGCGCTCGGCCGGGAGGACACGGTCTCCATCGCCATCCGCTCCCTGGCCGCCCGCGGTCGCCACGTGCAGATCGGCCTGCTGGCGGAGGACCCGCGGATGCCGCTCGGCGACGTCATCGCCCGGGAGTTGACGGTGCTCGGCAGCCACGGGATGCCCGCCGCCGACTACCCGGCGCTGCTCGCCCTGGTCGAATCGGGCCGGTTGCGCCCCGAGACCCTGGTCAGCCGGAGGATCACCCTCGCCGAGGCGCCGGCCGCCCTCGCGGCGATGTCGGACCCGGTGCCGCCGGCCGGCGTCACCCTGATCGAGGTCGCCCCGCGCCCCGCCTCCAAGTCAGGCCGCGTCGCCAATTCAGGCTGAGCCCGCGGCTGAGCCCGCGGCTGAGCAGCGGACCGGCGCGGGCTACGCGCCGCGGAGGCGCTCGGCGAGGTAGGCGTCGAGCTTGTCCAGCGGCACGCGCTCCTGCGCCATGGTGTCGCGGTCGCGCACGGTGACGGCCTGGTCCTCGAGCGAGTCGAAGTCGACCGTGACGCAATACGGCGTGCCGATCTCATCCTGGCGACGGTAGCGGCGGCCGATCGCACCGGCGTCGTCGAAGTCCACGTTCCACGACTCGCGGAGGCGGGCGGCGAGCGCCTTGGCCATCGGCGAGAGCGCCTCGTTGCGGGACAACGGCAGCACGGCGACCTTGATCGGCGCCAGGCGCCGGTCGAGCCTCAGCACGGTGCGCTTGTCGACGCCGCCCTTCGCGTTCGGCACCTCTTCCTCGTGGTACGCGTCAACCAGGAAGGCCATCAGCGAACGGGTCAGGCCGGCGGCCGGCTCGATCACGTAGGGAACCCAGCGTTCGTTCTTGGTCTGGTCGAAGTAGGACAGGTCCTTGCCGGATGCCGCGGCGTGCGTCTTCAGGTCGAAGTCGGTGCGGTTCGCCACGCCTTCGAGCTCGCCGAATTCGCTGCCGCTGAAACCGAAGCGGTACTCGATGTCCACGGTGCGCTTGGAGTAGTGGGAGAGCTTCTCGGCGGGGTGCTCGAACAAACGCAGGTTGTCGGCGTCGATGCCGAGGCCGGTGTACCACGCCATCCGCTGGTCGATCCAGTACTGGTGCCATTCCTCGTCCGTGCCGGGCTCGACGAAGAACTCCATCTCCATCTGCTCGAACTCGCGGGTGCGGAAGATGAAGTTGCCCGGGGTGATCTCGTTGCGGAAGCTCTTGCCGATCTGGCCGATGCCGAACGGCGGCTTCATCCGGGCGGCCTGCAGCACATTGGCGAAGTTCACGAAGATGCCCTGGGCTGTCTCCGGCCGCAGATACTGCATGCCGGTCTCGTCGTCGACCGGGCCGAGGTAGGTTTTGAGCAGACCGGAGAACGCGCGCGGTTCGGTCCAGATGTGCCGGTTGCCGCAGTTCGGGCAGGGGATGCCGTCGATGCCGCCCTCGGGCGGGCGGCCCTTCTTCTCCTCGAATTCCTCCTCGAGGTGGTCGGCCCGGAAGCGCTTGTGGCAGCTCGTGCACTCCACCAGCGGGTCGGAGAAGACCTCGACGTGGCCGGATGCCTCCCACACCTTGCGGGGCAGGATCACCGAGGAGTCCAGGCCCACCACATCGTCGCGGCTGGTGACCATGAAGCGCCACCACTGCTTCTTGATGTTCTCCTTCAGCTCCACCCCGAGCGGCCCGTAGTCCCACGCGGAGCGGGATCCGCCGTAGATTTCACCGGCCTGGAAGACGAACCCGCGGTGGCGGGCGAGGGCGATGACGGAATCGAGGCGGGTGGGGGCGGCCACGGTGGCTCCAATGGTCGAGGGTGGGAGAGTGTGTCGCGAGCGGGCGGAAGCCCGGCGGGCGCTCAGCCCATTTTAGGCGTTTGCCGCCGCTCCGCCGCCAAGCTGTTAGCCTTGCTAAGGAATCCCGCAGTCCTTGCGGTACCTCAAGGGAGAGATCATGGGCACCAGGCCCCGCACGCCACACGAGTCAACCGAGGGGGCTGGGGTGCTGGATCGGGATCCGGCCCTGCTGGCCGTAGCCCTCGACCAGACCACGCACGACGCGGAGGAGGCCCACTGGACCCCCGCGAAGATCGCCATCTGGGGCGGTATCTCGCTGCTCGGTGGCCTCAGCTGGGTGATGCTGGCCGTGGTTCGCGGGGAGACCGTCAACGCCATCTGGTTCGTCTTCGCGGCCGTCTGCACCTACCTCATCGGCTACCGCTTCTACTCGAACTACATCCAGAAGCACCTGCTGAGGCCCGATGACCGGCGGGCCACCCCGGCCGAGTACAAGGCCGACGGCAAGGACTACGCCGCCACCGACCGCCGCGTGCTCTTCGGCCACCACTTCGCCGCGATCGCCGGCGCCGGACCGCTCGTCGGCCCCGTGCTGGCCGCGCAGATGGGGTACCTGCCCGGCACGATCTGGATCATCGTCGGCGTCGTCCTCGCCGGCGCGGTGCAGGACTACCTGGTGCTGTTCTTCTCGATGCGGCGCGGCGGCCGCTCCCTCGGCCAGATGGCCAGGGACGAACTCGGCAAGGTCGGCGGCACGGCCGCGCTCATCGCGACCCTGGCCATCATGGTGATCATCGTGGCCATCCTCGCCCTCGTCGTCGTCAACGCCCTCGCCGCCAGCCCCTGGGGCGTCTTCTCGGTCGGGATGACCATCCCGATCGCGCTGCTCATGGGCTGCTATCTGCGCTTCTTCCGCCCGGGCAAGGTCACCGAGGTCTCGATCATCGGTTTCGTGCTGCTCCTGGCCGCCATCGTCGGTGGCGGGATGATCTCGAACACCGAGTGGGGTGCGGCGTTCTTCCACGTCGACCCGCTTCCGCTCGCGATCGGCATCATCATCTACGGTTTCGTGGCCGCCATCCTGCCGGTCTGGCTGCTCCTGGCCCCGCGGGACTACCTCTCGACCTTCATGAAGATCGGCACGATCGGCATGCTCGCGATCGCCATCATCATCGTTCGCCCGGAGATCTCGGTGCCGGCCTTCAGCGAGTTCACCGCCAACGGCGGCCCGGTCGTGAGCGGTTCGCTCTTCCCGTTCCTCTTCGTCACGATCGCCTGCGGCGCCCTCTCCGGCTTCCACGCCCTGATCGCCTCCGGCACGACGCCGAAACTGATCGAGAAGGAGCGCCAGACCCGGTTCATCGGCTACGGCGGAATGCTGATGGAGTCGTTCGTCGCGATCATGGCCCTGGTGGCCGCCGTGTCGATCGACCGCGGCATCTACTTCGCGATGAACTCCTCACCCGCACTCACCGGCGGCACCGTGGAGGGTGCCGTCGCGTTCGTGAACAGCCTCGGCCTGACCGGCGTCAACCTGACCCCGGACATGCTCACCCAGACGGCGAAGGATGTCGGTGAGGCCAGCATCGTCTCCCGCACCGGCGGCGCTCCCACCCTCTCGGTCGGCCTGGCCCACATCATGCAGCAGGTCGCCGGCGGCAGCGGGATGATGGCGTTCTGGTACCACTTCGCGATCATGTTCGAAGCGCTGTTCATCCTGACCGCCGTCGACGCCGGCACCCGGGTGGCCCGGTTCATGCTCCAGGACAGCCTGGGCAACTTCTTCCCGAAATTCAAGAACACGTCCTGGCGCGCGGGCGCGTGGCTCACGACCGGGATCATGGTCCTGGCCTGGGGCGCCGTGCTGATCATGGGAGTGACCGACCCGCTCGGCGGCATCAACACCCTGTTCCCGCTCTTCGGAATCGCCAACCAGCTCCTAGCGGCCATCGCGCTGGCCGTCTGTATGGCCATCGTCGCCAAGCGCGGGATGTTCACGTACCTGTGGATCGTGGCCCTGCCGCTGGCCTTCGCCGCCGTCGTGACCATCTCGGCGTCATTCCTGAAGATCTTCTCCACCGTTCCGGCGGTGGGCTACTTCGCCCAGAACCGCGTCTTTTCCGAGGCGCTGGCGGCCGGCGAGACGAGCTTCGGAACCGCGAAGACCGTGGCCGCGATGGAGGCCGTCGTGCGCAACACGATGGTGCAGGGCATCCTGTCGGTGCTCTTCGTCGTGCTGGCGATCATCGTCATGGTGACCGCGATCCAGGCCACCTGGCGCTCGTGGAAGAGCCGCGACTTCGGCACCAACGAAGACCCGGCCGTCCCGTCGCAGATGTTCGCCCCGTCCGGCTTCCTGCCGACACCGGCCGAGAAGGAACTCGGCGCCAGTTGGGAGGCCCAGGCCAGGCTGGAGAAGCCGGGTAAGGCGAAGCGCTGATGAACACCGTCGAGCTCCTGAAGAAGGGCGCCAGGGACCTTGCCTGGTTCGTCAAGGGCGTGATGGGGGAAGACGCCTACGACAAGTACAGGGCCCATCACGAGTCGCGGCACCCCGGGGCCGACGCGACCCCGGTGCTCACCGAGCGCGAGTTCTGGCGGGACCAGACCGACCGTCAGGACACCAACCCGCAGGGACGGTGCTGCTGAACCGGCACGCCCCGCTTCAGCGCACTGGGCGCCTGACCCGGCCCATGAACGGATGCCTCCTCGCCAACGCGGGGAGGCATCCGTTCGCCCGGCCCCGGTTCAGGTCGCCCGGCCCCGGTTCAGCTCAGCCGGCCGCGGCGCGTTCGGCCAGGATCTCGTCGACCGACGTGATGCTGATCAGCGGGGCGTAGAGGGCCATCACGTCGAGCGCGCGCCGGTGGTCGGCGTCGCTGAGGCCGGCACAGGCATCCGCCACCACCCGCACCCGCACGCCGTCGTCGGCCGCGGCCAGCGCCGTGGAGATCACGCAGCAATCGGTGGAGACGCCCGCGAGCACGATCTCGCGGGGGTCGTCGAGGGCCGCACGGGTTGCGGCGCTCCACTTGCCGAAGGTGGGCCGGTCGATCAGCCGGGCGTCCAGCGGCGGGATCTCGGGCACGAGGTCGTAGAGCGCACGGTTCGCCGGGTCGAGCGCGAACGGCCAGTCCTGGTAGTACGGGATCCAGGCTCCCCCGGGTTTCTCCGGTGCGAGGAACCGGGTCAGGGCGACCCGCCGGCCGAACGCGGGTCGGAGCCGGGCGGCGCCCGCCGCGGCCTCGGCGAAGCGTGGTGTGAACCAGTCGCTGCCCGGTTCGCCGAAGATGCGCTGCAGGTCGATCAGGACGAGCCACGAACCATTGTCCACGCCGGAAGCGGCGGCGGACCTGCCCGGGGAACCCTCCGGTGCGGCGCTCATGCCGGCAGGAGCTCCTCGGCCGCCTGGTCCTCGCCGGGGACCGGCAGGGCTTCCTGCGCCCGAACGGTTCCGCGGCCGAAGAGCAGGGTGCCGCCGAAGCCGATCACGAGCGCGGCGAGCACGCCGAGGTTGGCATAGGCCCACTCCCCGCCTCGGCCGCCGAGCCCGAACGGGTCCAGCAGGTAGCCCTGCCAGGCGAGCCAGTCGGCGAAGCCGTTGGTGACCATGCCCCAGCCGACGATGGACCCGACCGCAATCAGCACGATCGAGAGCACCCGCACGCTGCCGTAGCGCCCGGCCGGGTCGAACAGTTCCTTCACCGCGTAGCTCTTCTTGCGAAGGAGGATGTCGGCCATGAAGATGCCGCACCACGCCGCGACGGGAACGCCGAGGGTGATCAGGAAGCCCTGGAACGGGCCGAGGAAGCTGCCCGCGAAGAAGACCACGTAGACCGCACCGAGCACCATCAGCACGCCGTCGATGCCGGCGGCGACGAACCGGGGCACCCTGACGCCGGTGGTGAGCAGGGCCAGGCCGGAGGAGTAGATGTCGAGCACGGCGCCGCCGACGAGGCCGAGCACGGCCACCAGGGCGAAGGGGATGAGGAACCAGATCGGGAGGATCGTCGTGAGGGCCCCGATTGGGTCGACCGCGATCGCGCTGCTGAGCTCGGCGGAGGAACCGGCCAGGAGCAGCCCGAACAGCAGCAGGATGATCGGCGCCAGCGACGCGCCGAAGGTGGTCCAGGCGACGACGCCGGTGCTCGAGGCCGACCGGGGCAGGTAGCGGGAGTAGTCGGCCGCCGCGTTGACCCAGCCGAGTCCGAAGCCCGTCATCATGAACACGAGGGCGCCGATCACCTGCGGGGTGCCGCCGCCGGGGATCGCGGCGAGTGTGTCGAAGTTGATCTGGTCGGCGACGAGGATGACGTAGACCACCGTGAGGATTCCGGTGATGATCGTGATCCACTTCTGCAGCTTCATGATGAAGTCGAAGCCGAGCACCCCGCCGACGACGATCAGCGCGGCCACCACCACGAGTGCGACGACCTTGGTCAGGATGCCGCCCTCCCAGCCGAGTTCGGTGAACACGGTCGCCGTGGCGAGCACGGCGAGGGAGGCGAGCACGGTCTCCCAGCCCACGGTGAGCAGCCAGGACAGCGCCGACGGCACCCGGTTGCCGTTGATGCCGAAGGCGGCCCGGCTGAGCGTCATCGTCGGGGCGTGGCCGCGCTTGCCGGAGAGTGCGATGAAACCGCAGAACAGGAACGAGACGATGATACCGACGAGCCCCACGATCGTCGCCTGCCACAGGGAGATGCCGAAGCCCAGCAGGAAGGAGCCGTAGCTGATGCCGAGCACCGAGACGTTGGCGGCGAACCACGGCCAGAAGAGGTCCCGGGGGTGCCCCTTGTGCTCGCTCGAATGGATCGCGTTGATGCCGTTCAGCTCGATCTCCAGGGCCGAGCCCGCGGCCCGGCCTTCTGCGTCGATCAGCGGTGGGGTGGACATGCGAAGGTCCTCTCGTCGAACCTGCCAAAGCCTGTACTGCGGAGACTAGGGCGGGGCGCGGATGCCTGTCAAGGCCGGGCCGGACGCGCAACGACCCGGCGGGGGCGCCTGTGGACTTCAGCCGGTCAGTGCACGTATTCGAGCAGGTCCATGCCGACCGCGCGCATCCCGTCGAGCACGGCGAGCCTGGCCGAGAGTGCCGTGTCGGCGAACGACATCGACACCGCGTAGGTGACGCCGGCGCGCGGCCCGCGGAGAATGCCGACCTCACTGCGCACGCCGGCACCGGTGCCCGTCTTGTTGACCAGCAGCATGCCGTGGTCGCCCTGGCGGTGGGCGAGCGGGTCGAAGCCGAAGGCGCTGGCCACCATGGACAGGTCGTTGCCCAGGGAGAGCCAGCCGATCACCCGTTCACTGGCGGCGGCGTCGACGATCTCGCCGCGGGCGAGCGCCGTGAACAGCCAGGTGAGGTCCTTGGCGCTGCCGACCGAGAGCTGCGGCGCGTGGTCGGGCCCGCGCTCGTCGCGCACGAGGTCGAGCAGGGCCGTGCGGGAGAGGCCGAGCTGTTCGGTGCGGGCGCGCACGGCGTCCAGGCCGACCGCCCGGATGAGCACATTGGCGGCCAGGTTGTCGCCGGTGGCGCCGATCAGGGCGGCGAGGTCGGCCACCGGCAGCGACGGGGCCTGCAGGTGCTGCCAGATGCCCGAGCCGCCGACCGAGTCGAGCGGGGTGCGGTCGAGGATCGTGTAGGCGCCGAAGTCCGCCTCGCGCAGCCGGGCCGCGACCTCGATCAGGAGGAGCACGGTGCCGATCCCGGCGGTGGGCATCACGACATGGTCGTCGACGGAGAACAGCACCCGGCCGGTGGTCAGGTCGGTGGCGCGCGCCGACACCTGCACCCCGTGCACGGCGAGGTCACCCAGGGCCTGGAAGCCGCGGCCGAAGTTGGCGTTCGCCCCCGCCCCGCCGTGCTTCCCGGGTGGCGCAGAGGAGTGGCGGGACCGTCGCTCTGAGTCCTGGGATGGCTTGACCACCGGATGCGGGTCCTTCCGTGCGCCGGGCCTGCTGGCCCGGCACCACCATAACCCAACGAGGTTGGAGGATTCTTGCGAAGAAGCCCGCTACCAGATGGTGACGCGCTTGTCCGGGGCGAGCCAGAGGGCGTCACCCTCGGCCACGCCGAAGGCGTCGTAGAATTCGTCGATGTTGCTCACGATCTGGTTGCAGCGGAATTCGTTGGGCGAGTGCGGGTCGATCGCGAGCAGCCGGATGGCCTCCTCGTCGCGCATCTTGAGCTGCCAGGCCTGCGCCCAGGAGAGGAAGAAGCGTTGCGCGCCGGTGAAGCCGTCGATCACGGGCGGCTCGGCGCCGGCCAGGGAGATCAGGTAGGCCTTCCACGCGATCGAGAGGCCACCGAGGTCGCCGATGTTCTCGCCGATGGTCAGGGCGCCGTTGACGTGGTGCTCCGGAACCTGCCGGGGGGCCAGGACGTTGAACTGCTCGATCAGGGAGCTGGTGCGTTCCTCGAACGCGGCGCGGTCATCCTCGGTCCACCAGTCGGTGAGCAAACCGTCGCCGTCGTACTTGGAACCCTGGTCGTCGAAGCCGTGCCCGATCTCGTGGCCGATCACCGCGCCGATCGCACCGTAGTTGGCTGCCGCATCCCGGTCGGCGTCGAAGAACGGCACCTGCAGGATGGCCGCGGGGAAGACGATCTCATTGAAGCCCGGGTTGTAGTACGCGTTGATGGTCTGCGGGGTCATGAACCACTCGTCGCGGTCGAGCGGGTTGCCGATCTTGCCGAGCTCCCGCTGGAACTCGAACTCGTTGGCCCTGCGCACGTTGGCGATGAGGTCGCCCGCGTCGATGGCCAGCGTCGAATAGTCGCGCCACTTCACCGGGTAGCCGATCTTCGGGGTGAACTTCTCGAGCTTCTCGAGCGCCCGGGAACGGGTCTCCTCGGTCATCCAGCCCAGGTCGGCGATGCTCCGGCGGTAGGCCTCGACGAGGTGGGCGACGAGCACATCCATGCTGGCCTTGGCGCTCGGCTGGAAATGGCGCTCCACGTAGATGCGGCCGACGGCCTCGCCCAGGGCACCCTCGACCAGCGACACCCCGCGCTTCCAGCGGTCGCGCAGCTGCGGGGTGCCGGTGAGGGTGCGGCCGTAGAAGTCGAAGCTGGCGTCGACGAAGTCGGCCGACAGGTACGCGGCACTCGAACGGATGACCTGCCAGCGCAGCCAGTCCTGCCAGGCGGCGAGCCGGTCCTCAGTGAGCATCTCGGCCAGGCCGGTGACGAAGCTGGGCTGGCGCACGACGACCTCGTCGAACGCCGCGGCCGGGGCGTCGAGCCCCTCGAGCCAGAGCTGCAGGTCGGCCCCGGCGGCGAGCGCGGTCACCTGGCCCCAGGTCTTGAGGTTGTAGGTCTTCTCGCTGTCGCGGGAGCGCACCTTGTCCCAGTGGTGGGTGGCCAGTTCGGTCTCGAGGTCGAAGACGCGGGCGGCCCGGGCGGCGACGTCCGTGAGGCCGGCGAGGCCGAACATCCGCTCGACGAAGGCCTGGTAGGCCTCCCGGATCGCGCCGGAGGTCTCGTCCCGGTAGTAGGACTCGTCGGGAAGGCCGAGTCCGGCCTGCTCGACGAAGACGAGGTAGCGTTCGGGGTTTCCCGGGTCGTTGTCGACGTAGAGCTGGAATGCGCCGGCCACTCCGGCCCGTTCCAGGCGGCCGAGGGTGCCGAGCAGCACGGGGATGGAGGAGATGCCGTCGACGGTGGCGAGATCGTCGGCGAGCGGGGTGGCGCCGAGCGCCTCGACCTTCTGCTCGTCGAGGAAGCTGGCGTAGAGGTCACCGAACTTGCGCTCCTCGGTGCCGGGCTGGGCCGTCTGGGCCTCGAGGATGATCTCGCGCACGGCCTTCTCGGACTCCTCGGCCAGGAGGTAGAACGACCCCCAGCGGGCCTTGTCGGAGGGAATTTCGGTGCGATCGATCCACTTGCCGTTCACGTGGCGGAACAGGTCATCCTGTGGACGCACGCCCGGGTCGAGTTCGTCGCGGTCGATTCCGGATGCGGTCCCCTGATCAGTCATGCTCCCAGCCTATTCGCTGCGTCGGCCCGATCCACCTCGCCGAACTGAGAGTTGGGCACCCTCCCAGCCGCCGAAAACGCGCCGAACTCTCAGTTCGGCGAGGGGTCGGCGGCTACTCTGGAGCATCACCATCCTCCGCCCGCAGCCCATCGACCGCGAGATCCTGCGCCTCGCCATTCCCGCCGTCGGCGCTCTCATCGCCGAACCCCTGTTCCTGCTCGCCGATTCGGCGATGGTCGGGCACCTCGGCGCGGTGCCCCTGGCCGGGCTCGGACTGGCCGGCGCGGTGCTGCAGACGATCATCGGCCTGATGGTGTTCCTCGCCTACAGCACGACCCCCGCGGTGGCCCGCTGGCTCGGCGCCGGCGACCGCGGGCGGGCGGTCTCGGTCGGCATCGACGGCCTCTGGCTCGCCCTCGGCCTGGGCGTGCTGCTGGCGACGGCCGGGTGGTTCGCCGCCCCGGCGCTGGTCGGCGCCTTCGGGGCCGAGTCGGCCGTGACGGAGGCCGCCGCGGGCTACCTGGGCCTCTCGATGCTCGGACTCCCGGCCATGCTGCTGATCTTCGCGGCCACGGGGCTGCTCCGCGGGCTGCAGGACACCCGCACCCCGCTCTGGGTGGCCGGGCTCGGCTTCTCCGCCAACATCCTGCTCAACCTGTGGTTCATCTACGGGCTCGGACTCGGCATCGTGGGCTCGGCGCTCGGCACGGTCGTCGCCCAGTGGGCCATGGTCGCCGTCTACCTCGTCGTCGTGGGGCGCCACGCCCGCCGTGAGGGGGCACGGCTGCGCCCGCACCGCGCGGGCGTGCTGCGCGGGGCGTCGAGCGGCGGCTGGCTCTTCCTGCGCACGGTCAGCCTGCGCGCGGCGATGCTGCTCGCGGTGTTCGTGGCGACCCGGCTCGGCTCACCCGAGCTGGCGGCCTTCCAGATCGCGATGACCGTGTTCGCCACCCTCGCCTTCGCGCTCGACGCGCTGGCCATCGCCGCCCAGGCACTGGTCGGCCGCGGCCTCGGCGCCGGCGACCTGGCCGGCGTGCAGGCCGTGCTCCGGCGCTGCCTGGAGTGGGGCGTGCTCAGCGGCGCGGCCCTCGGACTGCTCGTGATCCTCGGCAGCGGCGGGCTCGGCAGCCTCTTCACGAACGCCGCGGAGGTGGCGTCACTGCTGCCGGCCACGCTGGTCGTGCTCGGGCTCTCCGTTCCGCTCGGCGGCGTGGTCTTCGTGCTCGACGGGGTGCTGATCGGCGCGGGCGACGCGCGCTACCTGGCCGTCACGGGCGTCGTGAACCTGGCCGCCTTCGTTCCGCTGGCCGTCGGCGTGCTGGTCTGGGCGCCATCCGGGGCTGCCGGGCTGGCGTGGCTGATGGCCGCCTTCGCCCTCGGCTACCTCGGCGCCCGCGCGGTCACCCTGGGTCTGCGCACCCGCGCCTCGAGCTGGATGGTCGTCGGGGCGCGCTGAACCGGCCCGGCGAAGATCGGTCTCAGACGACCCAGTCGAACGATTCCTCGAACGTCTCGCTGCCGTCGTCGTCGTCGAACACGTTCGCGACGATATGGGTGAGGAAGAGCGCGAACCCGGTGGCGATCTCGGAGAACCGGGCGTTGTCGAAGGGGCCGTACCAGGACACCCGGCACTCCCCCTCCGGATCGAGGTCGAGGCGCGTGGTCGCGGCGCCGTCCTCGTCGGCGAGCACGAGGATGCGCACCGACCGCCAGGGCGGGTTGGCCCCCATGATGCGGCCGAGGTTGAGCCCGTCGGCGGCATGCGCGGAGAGGGCCTGCGACAGCTGCACCGCGACATCCGCCGTGCGCTCGTCGGCCGCCGGAAACCTCAGGTAGGCCGCCCGGTCGCTCGACACGAGCTGGATCGCGTCGGGCTCCCAGGCGAGCCGGCGGTATTCGAGCAGTTCGAGGGCGGAGCGCACGAGATCGGTGAGCAGCCTGCCCGCGTTCTCGGCGTCGACGACGTTGCCGTAGTCCGGGGTGTCACCCTCCCAGACGCCTCGAACGGCGACCCGGGTGGTGGGGATGCCTGGCATGGATTCACTTTCCGGCGGCGAGCGCGGGCGGATGCTCGGCTCGGGACCTCTGCTCCCGGTGGGCCGGCTGCCCAGGGGGTACACGTCGATTATGGTCGGCTCCGGCGGCCCGGCGGGCGCGCCCCGGCGACGTTGCGGATCACCGCGCCGCGAATAGCCACGAAACGGCGCGAAGGGTCGACAATGGTGATCTGTCGACGTGGTTCCGCCGGGCCCGAGGCAGGCCGAGTGCCACCGGGAGAGAGAACCATGACGTCACCTGCCCGACCGCTGATTCCCGCGAGCGTGCCACGCCCGCCGCGCGCCACGGCCCCGACCAACGCTTTCACGCGCTGGCTGCTGCAGAACCGGGTTCAGCCGGTGGGACCGGAGAGCAGAGAGGAGACCACGGCCACCCACTCCTGGTGGAAGGTGATGTGTCTGACCGGCGTCGACTATTTCTCGACCCTGTCCTACCTTCCCGGCATCGCGGCCCTGGCGGCCGGCGCCCTCTCTCCGCTGGCGACGCTGTTGATCGTGGCGCTGACCCTGCTCGGCATGCTGCCGATGTACCGGCGGGTGGCCCAGGAGAGCCCGCGCGGCCAGGGCTCGGTGGCGATGCTGGAGCGACTCCTGCCGTTCTGGCGCGGCAAGGTCTTCGTGCTCGTGCTGCTCGGCTTCGTCGCCACGAGCTGGATCATCACGATCACGCTGTCGTCGGCGGATGCCACGGTGCACCTTCTCGAGAACCCGTTCGCGCCGGCCTTCCTCCAGGGGCATGCCGTGACCATCACGATCGTGCTGCTGCTCATCCTCGGCGGGGTCTTCCTGCTCGGCTTCAGCGAGGCGGTGTCGGTCGCGATCCCCCTGGTCGCCCTGTTCCTGCTGCTGAACGGGATCGTGATCGGCGTCGGCCTCTACGACGTCTTCACCGAACCCCGGGCCCTGTCCGACTGGATCGGCGCCCTGTCCGCCCGGGGCACGGGGTTCGGGGACATCGCCGGACCGGCGATCATCGCGTTCCCCCTGCTCGTGCTCGGCCTGTCGGGCTTCGAGACCGGGGTCAGCATGATGCCGCTCGTCGCGGCCGCGGGAAGCACGCCGGAGGAACGGCTGGCGTCCCGCATCCGCAATACCCGCAAGCTGCTCACCGCCGCGGCCGTCATCATGAGCGTCTACCTGCTGGCCAGCAGCCTGGTCACCACGGTGCTGATCCCGGCCGCGGCGTTCCAGGACGGCGGGGCGGCCAGCGGGCGCGCCCTCGCCTACCTCGCGCACGAGCGGGTCGGCAACGTGTTCGGCACGGTCTACGACGTGAGCAGCATCCTGATCCTCTGGTTCGCCGGGGCGTCGGCGATGGCGGGGTTGATCAACATCGTCCCGCGTTACCTGCCCTCCTACGGCATGGCCCCCGAGTGGAGCCGCGCGGTGCGGCCGGTCGTGCTCGTCTACACCGGCGTCAGCATCCTGATCACGATCGGTTTCAACGCGGACGTCAACGCGCAGGCCGGGGCCTACGCCACCGGGATCCTGGTGATGATGGTGTCCGGCGCGGTCGCGGTGACCATCTCCGCCGTGCGGCGGCGGCAACGGGGCGCGAGCGTCGCGTTCGGCGTGCTCACCTTCGTGCTCCTCTACGCGCTCGGCGCGAACATCATCGAGAAGCCGGACGGCATCACCATCTCCGCCTTCTTCATCCTCGGGATCGTCACCGTGTCCCTGATCTCGCGGGTGTCCCGCACGACCGAGCTCCGGGTGGAGCAGGTCGAGTTCGACGAGACGGCAAGGCGGTACATCCGGGACTCCCTCGACTACGACGGGGCCCTCAACCTGGTCGCCCACAAGCGGGCGCCCGGCACCCGCGGCGACTATGCACAGAAGGAGCGCGAGCAGCGCGGGATGAACCCGGTGCCGGGTGCGGCCGACCTCCTGTTCCTGGAGATCGAGGTCGTCGACCCGTCCGGCTTCAGCGAGCGGCTGCAGGTGCGCGGGGTCGAGGCCGACGGCTACCGGGTGCTGCGGGCGAAGAGCCCCGCGGCCCCGAACGCCATCGCCGCCATCCTGCTGGCGCTCCGGGACGCTGCCGGCGTGCGGCCGCACGCCTACTTCGAGTGGTCGGAGGGCAACCCGGTAGCCCATCTCGTCCGCTACCTCCTGCTCGGGCAGGGCGACACCGCCCCCGTGGTGCGCGAGATCCTCCGCACCAGCGAGGCCGACCCGGCCCGCCGGCCGGGCATCCACGTCGGCGGCGGCTGAGGCGGGCGGCTGAGGCGGAGGAGCCCGAGCTGCACAAGCCTGCGCCCGCTACGAACGGATACGGCGGTGCACCGACTGCGGCTTGAGGTACACGTGCAGTCCCTCCAGCCCGAACTCGACGCCGAGGCCGGAGTCGTGGCGGCCCGCGAACGGCGCGGCATGGTTCGACGCGAAGAAGTTGAGCCCGATCGAGCCGGTGTCCACGCGGGCGGCCACCTCGAACGCCAAGTCGACATCCGCCGAGAACACGGTGCCGCCGAGGCCGAAGCCGGTGTTGTTGGCGATCCCCACCGCCTCGTCGAGGGTGTCGTAGCGCAGGATCGACAGCACGGGCCCGAAGATCTCCTCCCTGGCGATCCGCATCCCGGGGGTGACGTCGGCGAAGACCGTCGGCTTCACGTAGAAGCCCCGGTCGAACCCGGAGGCGACGTCACCGCCGGTCGTCGCGCGGGCGCCCTCGGCGATCCCTGACCTGATGTAGCCGCGCACGGTGTCGCGCTGCGCGGCGGTGGCGCTGGGCCCGAACACGGTCGCCGGGTCCATCGGGTCGCCCTGCGGCGCCGCGCTGATCGTGGCGGTGACCATGTCGACGAGTTCGTCATAGCGTTCCCGCGGGGCGAGCATGCGGGTGGAGATGTAGCAGGTCTGCCCGGTGTTGCGCATGCAGCTGCGGATGAGCACCTTCGCCATCTCCGCCAGGTCGACGTCGGGCAGCACGAGGGCGGAGGACTTGCCGCCGAGCTCCAGGGTCACCGGCCGGAGCAGTTCGCCGCAGGCCGCGCCGATCGAGCGCCCCACCGGGGTGGAGCCGGTGAACGCCACCTTGTCGATGCCGGGGTGCCGCACGAGGGCGTCGCCCACCGAGCTGTTGCCGGTGACCACGTTGATCACGCCGGCCGGGATCCCGGCGGCCGTGGCGGCATCCGCGATCTGGCGGATGGAAAGCGGCGTCGGTGAGGCCGGCTTGATCACGACGGTGCAGCCGGCCATCAGGGCCGGCGCCAGCTTGGCCACGACGAGGTTGATCGGGAAGTTCCACGGGGCGATCAGCGCACAGACGCCCACCGGGTCCTGCCGCACGACGGTCTCGGCGGAGCCGTCGGGGAAGGGGCGGATGTCGGGGGTTTCCAGGTGCGGAGCGAGCGACGCGAAGTAGCGGAAGATCGCGGCCGCGTTCGACGCCGCCCTGGCGGTCTCCGCGACCGGGGACCCGTTCTCCCAGGTGTTGGTGTGCGAGATCGCCTCGGCCCGCTTCTCGACCTCGTCGGCCAGCCGCAGCAGGTGGCCGGCCCGCTCGGTGGGTGTCAGGTCGCGCCAGCCGTGGCCGGTGAACGCGCGCCGGGCCGCGCCGACGGCCCGGTCCAGGTCACCGGCGGATGCGATGGGCACGCTCCCCCAGACCTCCTCGGTGGCCGGGTTGGTCACCGGCGTGCTCCCCGCGCCCTCGGCCGGCGTCCAGGCGCCGTCGATGAACAGGTCGGCGGTGTGCGTGTAGGGCAGGGTCGCCACGGCCGTCTCCATCAGAGCACCGCCACCTTGAGCAGCGCCTCGGCCCGGTCCAGTTCGACCGTGGCCATCTCGAGCCCGGCGGCCGTGATCAGCTCGGGCAGGATCTCGGTGCGGAGGCGCCGGCAGTAGAAGGACGGGGTCTGGCCGAACCAGCTGGAGGCCAGGGCGATTCCGGCCGGGTTGAAGCGCCACAGCCGGTCGGCGTCGCGCACGAGGGAATCCTCGATCGAGTGCGACTCCGCACGGGTGTCGTGGCCGTCGATGATGTCGGTCACCCGGGTGATGAACGCGTCGTCATAGCCGAGGCCCGGCAGCACCTCCCTGGCGATCTCACAGCCCCTGATCTCGTGTTCGAACCGGATCTGCGCCTGCCTCCAGTTCGCGCCGAACCCTTCGGAGATGATCTTGGTCTCGTCGACGCGCGCCCAGCCGGTGTCGTGCAGCAGGATCGCCACCCGCACGACGAGGGAGTCCGCCTCCGGGTAGGCCTCGCAGAGCCGCTCCGCGAAGGCGAACGAGATCGGGATGTGGATGTCGTTGCCGCGCGTGCGCATTTCCGGTTCGACGGCCCGCCAGAGCGGGTCGAGGTCGGTCGGGGCGTCGCCGGCGACGTCGATGGGTGAGGTGTCGACGGGGTGTTCGGTCTGCAGGGTCATGGCGATCTCGCTTTCTGGGGTGGCCGGCGCCGGGGCGCACACGGGAAGGGGCCTACGCGGCCGGGGAAGGAACGGGAAGGAGCACGTCGGTGACGGACTTCTTGAGCGGGAGCGAGCTGTCGGCCGCCAGCGCGGCGGGGACCGACTGGCCCTGGTGCAGGGCGTTGCGCACGGCCATGAAGTCGAGTGGGCTGTTGACGCAGTCGGCGGCGATCAGGATGCCGTCCCGGTAGTAGAGCAGGGAGAACTTCTCCGAGTCGGGGTCGCCGCGGAGCACGACCTGGTCGTGCCCTCCGGAGAGGCCGGCGATCTGTAGTTTGAGGTCGGCCTGGTCCGACCAGAACCAGGGCACCGTCTTGTGCTCGGCAGCCTGGCCGAGCAGGGTGGCCGCGGCCACCTTGGCCTGTTCGACGGCGTTCTGCACGCTCTCCAGCCGCAGTCGGCCCTGGCCGAAGTCCGCGATCGACGGGTTCGGCATGTTCGCACAGTCGCCGGCGGCCACGGTGAGTCCGTCCGAGGCGAGCGCGTGAGTGTCGACGACGATTCCGTTGTCGACCTGCAGTCCGAGCTGCCCGGCGAGTTCGGTGCGCGGGATGACGCCGACGCCGATCAGCACGACCTCGGCCGGCACGACGGTTCCGTCGCCGAGTTCGACCCCGGTGACCCGGTCGTGCTCTCCGGTGAAGCGCACGACCTTCGCGTTCAGCACCACCCGGGTGCCCCGCCGCCGGTGCGCCTGGAGGTAGAACTCGCTGGTCTGCTCGCAGACGGCCCGGCCGATCAGCCGCGGGGCGGCTTCGAGCACGGTCACGTTCTTGCCTGCCGCGCGGGCCCCGGCGGCGACCTCCAGCCCGATGAACCCGCCACCGACCACGACGACGTTCGTCGCCTGGCGCAGCTGCTGCTCGAGCACCGTCGCCTCGGTGGCGGTGCGGAGGTAGCTGACGCCCTCCAGCTCAGAACCCTCGAAGGGGATCGTGCGCGGCACGGCGCCCGTGGCCAGGGCGAGGCGGGCGAACGGGAAGGTGCGCCCCGACTCGGCCACGGCCACGCCGCCCGTCTCGTCCCGGGTGATCGTGACGATCCGCTCCCGGGTGACGAGTTCGATGTCGTGCTCCCGGTAGAAGTCGTGCGTGCGGAAGGCCAGGGAGTCGGCGGTGGCCTCGCCCTTGAGGAAGGCCTTCGACAGTGGGGGCCGCTGGTAGGGAGCGTGCGGTTCCTCGCCGACCAGCGTGATGCGTTCGGTGTCGCCCAGCTCGCGCAGGGTGGAGGCGATCTGCACGCCCGCCTGGCAGTTGCCGACGATGAGGGTGCCCGTGCGGGGCTGCGCTGGAGCGGGCATGGCGCTCAGACCTGGGTCTCGGGGGTCTGCACGTGCACGGCCACGTCATCCGTCAGCTTGAGCTGGCAGGACAGCCGGGAGCTCTCTTCCCGGTCGACGGCCGTGCCGTCGAGCATGTCGTCCTCGAGGTCGGCCCGCGGCGGGAACAGTCCCGCGCTGTCGGCGCAGACGAAGACGTGGCAGGTGGCGCAGGACAGGCTGCCGCCGCACTCGGCGACGATGCCGGGGACGCCGTTGCGCACCGCGGTCTCCATAACGGAGTCGCCCGCGAATCCGTTGACGATGGTCTCGCTGCCGTCGTAGGCGACGTAGGTTACGGTTGGCATTTCTCGGGTCTCCTTGTTCGTTCTCGTTAGATGAACTGCCGGCCGCCGTCGACCACGAGGGTCTGGCCGGTGATGTAGTTGCTGCCGGGGCCGGCCAGGAAGAGCGCCGCTCCGACGATGTCGCCCGGCTCGCTGGCCCGTTTGAGGGCGCCGCGGTCCACTCCGTACTGCTCGGCCCCGTCGATCAGCCCGTAGCTGGCCTCGGTGAGGGTGAAGCCCGGTGCGATCGCGTTGACCGTGATGTTGCGGTCGCCGAGCTCCTTGGCGAGCACCCGGGTGAGTGCGATCACCCCGCCCTTCGACGCCACGTAGTGCGCCCACTGGGCCGAGCCGCTCATCACGGTGGCTGAGGAGAGGTTGATCACCTTTCCGCCGTCGGGCAGGTACGGCGAGCAGGCGCGAGTGACCAGCCACGGGCCCTTGAGGTTGACGGCCATCACCCGGTCCCATTCGTCGGGGTCGAGCTCGGTGAACGGGGCCCGCGTGACGGTGGCGTAGATCGCGGCGTTGTTGATGACCACGTCGATCTTGCCTTCGCCGCCGTGGTCGCGGCTGAAGGACGCGGCGGTCATCGCCATTGCGGTTGCCGAGTCGAGGGCGGTGACGTTGACGCCGACGGCCAGGGCCGTGCCGCCGGAGGCCGCGATCAGCGACACGGTCTCCCGGCAGCCGTCGAGGTTGACGTCGGCGACGACCACCCGGTCGCCCTGGGCCGCGAAGCCCAGGGCGAAGGCACGGCCCAGACCGCCGGCGGCGCCGGTGATCAGCACCGTTCTGGGGGAGGTCGGGGCCGTGCCGGCCTCAGGCATGGCTGCTTTCCAGTGCGGTGTCGAACTGGATCGCGGCGGCCGGCGCCAGGCTGAGGTCGTGATCGTGGTCTTCCACGATCGTGACCGTACCGTTGTTGCCGTCGACCCGCAGCCACTGCCCGGTCCTGATCTGGGAGGAGGCGGTGCCGGTTCCGGTGACGGCGGGCATCCCGTATTCCCGGCAGACGATGGCCGCGTGGCTCATCATGCCGCCGATGTCGGTGACGGTGGCGCGGATCTTGCCGAAGATCGGCCCCCACGACGGCGCGGTGACGGGTGCGACGAGGATGTCGCCGTCCTGCACCTCGGAGAGCTGGTCGGAGCTGCTGATCACCCGGGCCGGGCCCTCGGCCACGCCGCTGGAGGCGGCCATTCCGCGGAATTCGCCTTCCGGAGCATCCGAGTCGCCCAGCCAGTTCCTGATCTGGTCGCTCGTGATGCCCCAGAGCATGAGGGTGAACGGCTCGGTGATCACGGCGGGCGGTGTGTTGAGGGCCGGCTGCGGGCGCTCCTTCGACAGCGCGTCGACGATGACCGTGCGGCGGGCGACCTCGGCCGGCCAGTAGTCGGGGCCGATGGCGGGGGCGCCGACGCCCCAGCCGGTGACGTAGTCGAACAGTGCCTCGCGCACCTCGTCGCGGCGAAGGTAGAACATGCCGTTCTCCTCCGGCCAGAAGCCCTGGCCCTGCAGCATTTTCGAGAGCTGCCTGGCCTTGCGCCAGAACACGCCCATGGTCCAGTGCTCGATGTAGAAGTTGTGGTTCTCGACGTAGGGGTAGACCTGGCGGGCCAGGCCGAGCTTGCCCTGGAAGGCGGCGAGCTGCTCGGGGCTGAGCAGCTCCGAGTACTCCTCGGTGATCCGGTCGCGCTCGGCGACGAGCTCCTCGACCGGGCGGTCGATGTTGTGGCCGGTCTGCACCCGCACGATGTAGTCCTTGATGTACCCGAGCGGCAGCTCGAGGTGGTCCATCCAGTACTTGTCGTGCGCGTAGAAGCCGTTGCCGACCGTGAAGTTGAACCACGGGTCCTTGGCCTCGTCCCAGGCTGCCAGCCAGGTGTCGCCTCCGGCCGCGGCCGCGATGCGGGCGAGCGTCGCGTCGGGGTTCTCGGTGTCGCCGAAGTGGTCGGCGAGGCCGAGTTCGACGGCGAGCTTGGCGAGCTTCTTGAGTTCGTCGTCCGGACGGAAGAGTTCCATGTCCACGCCCTGCACCATTTTGGCGACGGCCTGGTCGGGGATGCCGGGGAAGACTTCCTTGCAGAAGGTGAAGAAGTCGAGGTAGGCGACATAGCCGAGGTTGAGGAACTCGAAGTGGTACTGCCAGGCCCGGTAGGTGAGCGCGATCAGCTTGTCGAAGTTGCCGAGCAGCTCGTTGTTGGGGCCGGTGCCCTTGCCGCTGAGCACGTCCTCGACCGGGACCGCGTCGGGCAGCGCTTCGAAGGAGAGCTCGTTCAGTTCGTCGATGGTGCCGCGGATCTTGCCCTGCCACTGTTCGAGCAGGGTGTCCCAGTTCTGGAAGTAGTGGCCGGCCCGTTCCATGAACTGCGGCACCCGGGCGGCGATCTCCGCCTCCGGCACGCCGACCGGCGACATGAACACGTAGCCGTTGTGGATGCGGAACTCGATGCCGTTGGCCGGCGGGATCAGCAGGTGGCGCGAGTTGTACTGGCCCAGGCAGGAGACGGCGAATTCGAAACCGATGGTCTCGAACGGCTTCGTCACCGTCGGCCAGTGCTGGCTGTCGCAGAACCAGAATTTGGCCTCCTCAACCTCACGCCGGTTGTCCTGGAAGACCAGGTTGTAGGCGTAGAGGTCCTTCCACCCCTCGGCGGCGGCGGAGGGCGTCTGGTCGTAGGGGCTGGGGAATGACTTCTCTGTCATGGTTCAACCGTTCTGTGGTGGGGGAAGGTGCGGGTGAGGTGAAGTGAAGTGCAGTGAAGTGCAGTGGATACCGGCCGGTTCCGAACGGGCAGACTGCCCGCCGGGTCAGGCCTTGCCGGCCTGGCTCATCAGGGACTTGGTGATGCTCTCGATGCCGAACCCGGTTGAGGTGACCGGGATGGAACCCGTTGCCGTTGACGAGAACACGGTCTCGGGGCGGGACTGCAGCAGGAGCAGGTTCTCCCCGTCGGGCAGGTCGCGGTCCAGCGCCCACTCGATGTCCTGCGGGCACTTGAAGTGTCTCTCGGCCTTCTTGGCGATCGTGGCGACGGCGGTGATCTCGGTGTCGCTGATGCAGAGCCGATTGCGCCGCTCCTCGGAGACCTCGAGTTCGACGAGCGACTTGCTTTCGAGGTCGGGAACCAGCTCGGCGTGCTTGTCGCCGATCGTGTGCTTGACGACCATCAGCATGACCTTGTCGACCGTGATGTTGTCGGGGGTGACCTGTCCGGAGACCACGAGTTCGCCGAGGCCGTACGCCGCCTCCATCACGATCTTGGACCGGTCGCCGTTGTGCGGGTCCATCGTGATGGCGACCCCGGCGACCCGGGCGTTCACCATCTTCTGCACCGCGACGGCCATCGAGAGTCCCTCATCGGGGATGTTGTTCTTCAGCCGGTAGATGATGGCGCGCGAGGTGTAGAGCGACGCCCAGCAGGCCCGGATGTGCTCGGTGACGTCCTTGACGCCGGTCAGCCACAGGTAGGTGTCCTGCTGGCCGGCGAAGCTGGCATCCGGCAGGTCCTCGGCCGTGGCGGAGGAGCGCACGGCCACCGGGACCGGGGAGGCGAACCTGGCCTGGAGCGCGTTGTAGGCGTCGATCGTGATGGCGTGCAGTTCGGCGGGCACGGGGCGGGAGGTGATCTCCGACCGGAGCTGGGCCGAGACGCGGTCGACCTCGGCGATGTCGTTCGGGTCGAGGCCGGCCAGCAGCGCGTGGATGTCGGCCTCGATGCCGGCCTCGTGGATGAAGGCGTCGTAGGCGGCGGTGGTGATGGCGAACCCGGGAGGCACCGGCATTCCCGCGGCCGTCAGGGCGACGAGGGACGCGCACTTGCCGCCGAGGAGCTCGTGCCGGGGGGCCGCGCCGTCGTCGAAGAATTGGATGAAGGGTGCGTGGGTCATGACGGGACCTCCCAGGTGACGGGCACCGACGTCGGCGCCCTGAACGACAGGTTTTCGCCGAAGGTGATTGCCTCCGGGTTGACGATGCGCAGGTTCGGGACCGCCTTGAGGGTTTCCTCGAGCACGATCTTGTCCTGCATCTTGGCGAGCATGTTGCCGAGGCAGTAGTGGATGCCGAAGCCGAATGACAGGTGGGTGCGGGCGTTCTCCCGGCTCAGGTCGAACATCTCCGGCTCCTCGAAGACACCGGGGTCGCGGTTGGCCGCGCCCATCAGGAGCAGGATGTCCGCGCCCTTCGGAATCGGAGTGCCGGCGATCTCGGTGTCCCTCAGCGCCTTCCGGCGCCAGCCGACGATCGACGGGCTGTACCGCAGGGTTTCGTCGATCGCGGCCGGGATCCGGCTGGGGTCGGCGACGAGCGTCTGCCACTGGTCGGGGTGGCTGAGCAGCACCCGGATGGTGTTGGAGATCAGCGTGGTGGTGGTCTCGTGGCCGGCGAAGAGCAGGCTGTAACAGACCGAGGCGATCTCATGGTCGGAGATCTCGGCGCCGGCATTCTGCGCCTTGACCAGGTCGGCGACGAGGTTGTCGCCGCCGTGGGCGTGGGCGTCGGAGACCAGGCGCAGGCACTCGTTCCAGTAGTCGACCAGATTGTGCGCGTGCGGGATCTGCTCCTCGTCGCTGAGGTCGCCCCAGGTCATCGCGGCACGGGAGTCCGACCATTTCTTGTAGGTGGGCACCATTTCCGGGCCGACGCCGAGCAGGCCGAGGATGGTGATGGTGGGGATGTCGACCGCGACGTCGGTGAGGAAGTCGCCGGTCGCATCCGGGTGGGCCAGCATCTGCCGCAGCAGCCTGGCGGTGTTCTCGCGGATCGTGGGCTCCAGCGCCTTGTACCGGCGCGGGGTGAACTCCTTCTGCACGATCGTGCGCATGCGGGTGTGCTCCGGCGGGATGCGCGCGGACAGCCCGGAGTAGGCGGTGAATCCGCCGTCGTTCATGATCTTGACGGCCGCGGCGCTCCGCTTCCGCACCGGGGCCTGCGCGTTCTCACTGCTGAAGGTCTGCCAGTCATCGAAGACGGCCTTGACGTCGTCGTAGCGGCTGACGATGTAGTACCCGATCCGCTCGTCGAACATGACCGGCTGTTCGGCGCGGAGTTCGGCGTAGGCCGGGAACGGGTCGTTCATGTTGAACGGTTCATAGCCGTGGTGGTCGGCCGGGGCCACGCTGGACATCGAGCGGTGGTCGACCGGGCACTGGCCTGCCGCAGTGGCGGATGCCGCGTCGGCGGGGGCCGTCGACGAATCTGTCTGAGCGTTCACGTGATGCTCCTTGGTCTGGTCCACAACATCGTGGAACTGCGTCCATCTAATGCCGCCGATCCTGAGAAGCCCTCGGACCGTCCCACTGGATGGAAGTGAATCAGGGTTGCGGCTGCGTGCGCGCCCGCGTGGCCGGCCGGAGCGCCGACGGGGGAAGGTGGGCGATCCCTGTCTGGATCCGCTGCGCGGTGCCGAGCAGGATCGGCAGGTTGCGCTCGAGCTGGTGGGCCCGGGTGATCGGCAGCACGATCCCCAGGCCGCCAAAGATGTGACCGTCGGCCTGGAACACGGGCACCGCCAGGGAGCAGGAGCCCAGCCGCACCTCCTCGGAGGCCAGCGCGAACCCCTGGCCGCGGATCTTCTCGAGTTCGCGGCGGAGCTGGTCGGGATCGGTCTTGGTGAAGGCCGTGCGCTTCACCAGCGTGCCGGCGAGAACGGCGTCGCGCACCCAGCCGTCTTCGAACGCGAGGATGGCCCGGCCGACGGCGGTGGCGTGCATGGGGAGCCGCCCGCCCACCCTCGACGCCTGCGGCACCCGCCGGGTGCCGTAGACCCGGTCGATGTAGAGCACGTCGGCGCCGTCCCGGATGGCGAAATGGGCGGTCTCCTGGGTGAGGCCGAAGAGGTCCTGCAGGAACGGCCGCACCACGTCGCGCAGCTGCCTGCCGGCGTGCTGGCCCAGCTCCCAGAGCCGGAGGCCGATCTGGTACCGGCCCCGGGCATC
The DNA here is from genome assembly GCF_004402495.1 of Cryobacterium sp. HLT2-28. GTDB lineage: Bacteria > Actinomycetota > Actinomycetes > Actinomycetales > Microbacteriaceae > Cryobacterium > Cryobacterium mannosilyticum. The sequence goes on from NZ_SOFH01000029.1 coordinate 57,573, forward strand.
CCGCTGCACCGCTCCCCACTCCTCGAGCTCGCCGAGCAGCCGGTGAGCCGTGCTCTGCGGCAACCCGCTCTCGGCCGCGATCTCCGACAGCGACCTCGCCGAGGGGCTGAGCTCGAAGACGGCGAGGATGCTCAGCACGCGCCCGGTGACCGACTGCCCCGGAGCCGATGTCCGACCTGCCACGATGCCCCTTCGACTGCCCTCGGTGGTTCCCCGCACGCCGGAGCGTCGATGGAACCAACCGCATTCACATCGGCGCTGATCAGGACAATTCTATCGCGTCAACCGAGGCGACCGCCTGGTCCAGGGCGGCGAGGGAGAGCGCGACGTCGTCGGCATCCGTTGACCAGTTGCTCACCGAGATGCGCAGCACGTCCCGGCCGTGCCAGCGCGACCCGGACATCCAGGCGACGCCGCCGGCGAGCAGCGCCGCGGTGACCCGGCGGGTGCGTTCGTCGTCGCCGAAGCTGACGCTCACCTGGGTGAACACCACGTCGTTCAGCACCTCGGCGCCGGGGAGGCGGGCGATCCCCGCGGCGAGCTCGGCCGCCCGGTCGGCCAGCCGCTCCACGAGGGCGATGGTGCCGGCCCGGCCGAGTGACCGCAGCGCGGCCCACACGGTGACGCCGCGGGCGCGACGCGAGAGCTCGGGCACCTTGTCGAACGGGTCGCCCGGGCCGGAGCTGTCGGTGATGAGATAGCTGGTGTGCACGCCGAAGGCCGCACGCACGACGTCGGGCCTGGCCACGATCGCCATGCCGCAGTCGTAGGGCACGTTGAGCGTCTTGTGCCCGTCGGTCGCCCACGAGTCGGCCAGGTCGAGGCCGGCCAGGGCCTCCCGGTAGCGCGGGCTGGCCGCCGCCCAGAGGCCGAAGGCGCCGTCGACGTGCACCCAGGCCCCGCGCTCGTGTGCCACGGCGATCGTCTCCTGCATCGGGTCGAAGGCGCCGGAGTGCAGGTTGCCGGCCTGCAGGCAGACGATGGCCGGGCCGGCCGGGTCTCCGCCGGAGTCCATGGCGGCGGCCAGGGCGCCCGGCCGGATGCGACCCTGGTCGTCGGCGTCGACGAGGATGGGCGCGCCGAGGCCGAGGTAGCGCAGCACCAGGTCGATGACGTCGTGCCGCTCAGCGCCCGCCAACACCCGGATGCGCGGCGCCCCGAAGAGCCCGAGGCCGGCGAGGTCCCAGCCGACCCGGTCCAGCACGGCCTTCCGGCCCGCGGCGACACCGACGAAGTTCGCGGTGGTCCCGCCCGTGGTGAAGCCCACGTCGGCACCCGGCGGCAGGTGCAGCAGGTCGAGCAGCCACCCGGCGGCCGCCTCCTCCGCCGCGGCGACGGCGGGGGTGGCGAACCGCATGCCCGCGTTCTGGTCCCACGCGCTGACCAGCCAGTCGGCCGCCAGGGCCGCCGGGAGCGTTCCCCCGATCACCCAGCCGAAGAAGCGGCCGGAGGGCATCGCCATCAGACCGGGTTCGGCCAGGCGCGCGAGTTCGTCGATCACCTCGGCCGGGTCGGTGGCCTGCTCCGGCAGCGGTGCGGCGAATCCGGCACGCAGGTCGTCGGCATTCACGGACGGGCCCACCGGGCGGGACGGAACGGACGCGAGCCACTCCATGGTGTGCGCTCTCGCCCGTTGCAAAGCCTCATCGAAGGCGTCAGGCTGGGCCGACATGGCGCCAGTCTAGCCCGCCTCGGATCGACCGGGTGGGCTAGTTTGAAGGGACGGCCTCGACGGGCCGACGACCCCGACCGAGGATTCCCCCGTGACCCAGCCCGCACAGCCGACCGGAACGACCACGCCCAGCACGACCAGGCGCGGCCTGCTCGCCTGGCGCAACGCCGTGTTCGTCATCTTCTTCATCAGCGGGCTGACCCTGGCCACCTGGATGTCGCGGATCCCGGCCGTGCGCGACGGGCTGCGGCTGAGCACGGCCGAGGTCGGCATCCTCATCTTCGGCCTCTCGGCCGGATCGGTGCTCGGCCTGATCGCCGCCGTCTGGTTGCTCGGCCGATTCGGCGCGCGGCGTGCGATGCTCCTCAGCGCCTCACTTTCCGTCGTCGGGCTGACCCTCGTCGGTGGCGGTGCCAGCCTGCTCACGTCTGCCCCCTTCGTGTTCTTCGGCCTGGCCCTCGTCGGGTTCGGCATCGGCTCGCTCGACGTCATGATGAACGTCGAGGGCGCCGCGGCGGAGCGTGAAATCGGCAAGACCCTGATGCCGCTGATGCACGCCTGCTTCAGCCTCGGCACCGTGCTCGGTGCCCTCATCGGCGCCGGAGCCTCCCTGATCGCACTGCCCGTGCACTGGCACCTCCTCGGGATGGCGATCCTGGTGCTTGCCACGATGCTCATCGCCGTGCGCAACATCCCACTGGTCGACCCACGCGCCGAGGCTGCTGCCGCCGGCACGGCCGACGGGCCGAAGAGCCGTCGTGGGCGGCTGCGGGCGAGCCTGACCGTCTGGGCGGATCCGAAGATCCTGCTGATCGGCACGATCGTGCTCGGGATGACCTTCGCCGAGGGCTCGGCGAACGACTGGCTGGCCCTGGCCTCCGTCGACGGCCACGGTCTCAGCAACACCGAGGGCGCGATCGTCTTCGGGGTGTTCGTGGCCGCGATGACCGTGGGCCGGGTGCTCGGCGGTCCCGTGATCGACCGTTTCGGGCGGGTGCCGGTGCTCCGCGCCTGCGCGGTGCTCGGTGTGCTCGGCCTTCTGCTGTTCATCCTGGCGCCCAGCCACGCTCTGCTCTACTGCGGCACCGTGCTTTGGGGTCTGGGCGCCTCGCTCGGCTTCCCGGTCGGCATGTCGGCGGCCGCCGACGACACGAAGAACGCCGCCGCGCGGGTGAGCGCGGTCGCCATGATCGGCTATTTCGCGTTCCTGGTGGGCCCCCCGGTGCTCGGCCTGCTCGGCCAGGCCTGGGGCATCCTCAACGCCCTCTTCCTGATCCTCGTGCTGATGGTGCTCGCCGGCCTCGCCGCGCCGGCCGCGCGCGAAACCCGCCACGTCTCCGGTTAAGCTCGAACGGTGCGCCTCGTAATAGCCCAATGCTCCGTCGACTACGCCGGAAGGCTCAGCGCGCACCTGCCGCTGGCCACCCGACTCCTGATGATCAAGTCCGACGGCAGCGTGCTCGTGCACTCCGACGGCGGGTCGTACAAGCCGTTGAATTGGATGAGCCCGCCGTGCAGCCTGGCCGAATCCGAGCCCGACGCCGACCAGGCGGATGCCGGCGTCACCGCACTCTGGACGGTCACCCACGCCAAGACCGCCGACCAGCTCATCGTCAGCATCTACGAGGTGCTGCACGACTCCGCCCACGAGCTGGGAATCGACCCCGGGCTGATCAAGGACGGCGTCGAGGCTCACCTGCAGAAGCTGCTGGCCGAGCACATCCACCTGCTCGGCGACGGCCACACGCTCGTGCGCCGCGAGTACATGACGGCCATCGGCCCGGTCGACATCCTGGCCAGGGATGCCGCGGGCGGCTCGGTCGCGGTCGAACTCAAGCGCCGGGGGGACATCGACGGGGTCGAGCAACTCACCCGGTACCTCGAACTGATGAACCGGGATCCGCACCTGGCGCCCGTGGTCGGGGTGTTCGCGGCTCAGATCATCAAGCCGCAGGCGCGCATGCTCGCCGAGGACCGCGGCATCCGTTGCCTGGTGCTCGACTACGACGCCATGCGCGGCCTCGACGACACCCAGTCCAAGCTTTTCTAGGCCCGAGCGAGGTGCCGACTGTCGCGCCGCGACACACTGCGCAAGAGGCTGGCGGCCGCGGCGAAACAGGAATAAGCTAACGGTTCCTTTTCCGGTGCAGGAGTTCGCGGCCATGCCGCCTAGGATGGGCGAGTGAATCCGACACTGACGCGCACCTGGAGCGCCATCCTCTTTGACCTCGACGGAACCATCACCGACTCCGCCCCGGCCATCACCAACTCCCTCGCCCGCACTTTCGCCCTCCTCGGCCGGCCGGTTCCGCCGGCCTCCGAACTCCTCGCCTACGTCGGCCCGCCCCTGCTCGCGGCCTTCCGCGAATACGCCGGAATGACGCCCGATGAGGCCGTCGAGGCCCTCGCCGTCTACCGGGCCGACTACCAGGGCGAGCACATGCTCGACACCGCCGTCTACCCCGGCGTGGCCGGCCTGCTCGAGCGCATCCACGAGGCCCGGATCCCGATGGCCCTGGCCACGAGCAAGCCGGAGCACAGCGCCATCACGATCCTCGAGCACTTCGACCTCGCCAAGTACTTCACGGTCATGGTCGGCGCGTCCGACACGGAGACCCGGAGCTCGAAGGCGGACATCGTGGAAGAGGCACTGACCCGCCTCGGCGCCGCCGGCGCCAACCTCGCGGCGCCGGTCATGGTCGGCGACCGCAGCTACGACGCGGAGGGTGCCGCCGCGCACGGCGTTCCCACCATCCTCGTCGAGTGGGGCTACGGCTCCCCCGCCGAAGCCGCCGCCGCGACCGCCACGGTCTACTCGGTCGACCAACTCGCCAAGCTCCTGCTCGGCTGAACCACCCCCCACCCACGACGAACGAGGCACCTTCCCGTCGGGAGGGTGCCTCGTGTGTTTTCGTGCGAGGCCTGGCGCCGGGCTTAGATGATCGCCGCGCGAAGCGCCTGGGCTGCGGCCGCCGGGTCTTCAGCGCCATAGATCGCGCCGCCGGCGACGGCGACGGATGCGCCGGCCCGCTGCACGGAGGCGATTGTGGCGACGCTCACTCCGCCGGCCAGAGAGAACGGCACTCTGGCCGTCTCCCCTTGGTTGAGCAGGGTCGCCAGGGAGAACCCGGGCTCGGCCTGCTCATCGAGGCCGGCGTGCATCTCGACGAACGCGGCGCCGAGCTCGGTGACCTCGCGGGCGCGGGTCACCTTGTCGGCGACCCCGATCAGGTCGACGACCACTCCCTTGCCGTGCTTGCGCGCCGCGGCAACGGCCCCGGCGATGGTGCTGTCGCCGGCCGCGCCGAGCACGGTCACGAGGTCGGCACCGGCCGTGAACGCCAGGTCTGCCTCGAGCTCCCCGGCGTCCATGGTCTTGAGGTCGGCGAAGACCGTCTTGTCCGGGTGGGCCGCCTTGATGGCGGTCACGGCGCGCAGTCCTTCCGCCTTGATCAGCGGGGTACCGAGTTCAATGATGTCCACGTGGGGCGCGACCTGCGCGGCCAGCGCAAGGGCGGCATCCGTGGTGAGTACGTCCATGGCGACTTGAAGCTTCATGTTGTTCTTCTTTCTGGTTCGTGTGGATTGACTGGATTCGTCGGGAAGGGCCGGGCTATTCGAGGTTGGCGTGGCGCGGCCACAATTCCTCGGCCGTGGCGCCGGATGACTTCCACAGGCTGTGGAAGATGGCGTCGCCGATGACCACGACGCTCTGCTCGAACAGCCCGCCCGAGTACTGGGCCGAGAAGCGCCGGTCGTGGTCCTGCTTGCGAGCGGCAGGAACCACGACCGTCACCTCGGCCAGGCCGGCGAGCGCCGAGCCGGGATCGGTGGTGATCGCCACGATCCCGGCGCCGGCTGCGACAGCGGCCTCCGCCGCACGCACGATCGCGCCCGTGCTGCCCGAGCCGCTCGCCACCAGCAGAACATCGCCGGGGCCGATCGCCGGCGACGTCGTCTCCCCCACCACGTGCACTCGGAGTCCCAGGTGCATGAGGCGCATCGCGGTCATCTTCAGGGCGAGGCCCGACCGGCCGGCCCCGAAGACGAAGACGCTGCGGGCGGCCAGCAGCCGCGCCGCGGCCGACTCGAGGTGCGTCGCAGCGTCCTCCTGCAGCCGACGGCTGACGGCGGCGTTCTCGGCGGTGATGAGTTCGAGGGCAGGCAGGACCGAGACGGCGGGCGTGAGGGGCGAGACTGTGCTGCGGGAAGGCATACCTCATCGTGCGCCGTCCCGGGCGGGCGCGCGGCCCACCGAACGGACGGCAGACCTACCCGTCCGGGTAGGTCGACGTGGATCCGGCGGCTCGAACGCGGGAATGGATAGGCTGGATTCGTGAATCCACTTCTGCAACCCCATTCGATCGAGTTGCTCACGCGCATCGACCCGGTGCTCTCGAGCCCACTTCTCGGCGTGGCGGCGAGCCTCTCCGAACTGGTGCGCCCGCTCCTCGCCCACAGCGCCCTGGTGATCTTCACCGAAGACTGCACCGGGCGGCCGCAGAAGAAGGCTGGAGACCACTTCATCACCGACCGGGTCTCGATCGCGGAGCTGGACGCGCTCCGCGCTTCGATGCCGGTGGGCTCCACTCCCCTGTGGCTGGCCGACGCGACGATCGGCTCCGAGACGCGCCCGGTGGCGGCCTGGCTCGCCGCGACCGGCGCGTTGCTCGTGCTCACCGACCCCGAGCCGGGGCCGGAGTCCGAGCCGGCCGAGGCGTCCGGCCGACCTGGCACCGTCGCTGACGACGGACCGGAAAACGGGCCGGACCGGTCCATCGCCGTGATCGGGCAGCTGTGGGAGCTCGTGGCCGCCGGCATCCGTCGCCAGGTGGCCGCGGCGCCTCCCGCCTACCTCTTCGACTCGCGGGCCGCATCGGCCGAGCGGGCCAGGGTGATCGCCGATCTCACCGATGCGCACGCGACCACGCTGGAGTCGCTCCTCGCCGTTCTTCGAGCGCGCGACGCCAGCGCGGAAGCGGCGCGCCAGAATGCGATCGACGTGACGGCCCAGGCCATGGTGCGACTGCGGGCGGTCTCAGACCGCGACCGGTCCCTGTCGGAGGAACCGGTCGCGCAGGCCTTCGAACGGCTGCGTGACGACCTGCGGCCGCTCGTGCGCTTCGGCGACCTGGACGTGCAGTTCATCGAGCCCCCGCTCAACGGCCGGGCGCTCCCCGGCGAGGTCGCCCACGCCGGGCGGGCCATCGTGCGCGGCGCCGTGCTCGCCCTGATCGACCAGGAGGGGGTCGGCCGGGTGCGGGTGCAGTGGGACTGCGACGGCAGCAACCTGCTCATCCGGGTGCGCGACGACGGGCCAGGCGACCTCACCACCGACGTTCCGAGCGTGAGCCGGCTGGCCGGCCGGGTTGCCGCGCTCAGCGGCAGCCTCGAGGTGGAGGCCACCGCGGGGTGGGGTTCCGAGATGGTGGTGACGCTGCCGCTCGACGCGCCGGTCGCCGCGCTGGCGCCGGCAGCCGAATGGGGCCTCAGCCCCCGCGAGCAGGGCGTCCTGGAATTGGTCGCCTCCGGGGCGCGCAACCGTGCGATCGCCGAGGTGCTGCTGATCAGTGAGAACACAGTCAAGTTCCACGTGGCCAACCTGTTGCGCAAGGTCGGCGCCTCCACGCGGGCAGAGCTCGCCTCGCTCGCCCGCTGACCGCATCCGCTCTCCTGCCGCCGAACCGTGCGAAAATTGCCACGCCGGAAGCCGGATCGAACGAAGGGACCTCGCAATGGACGCGAACGAGTGGGACGACCGCTACCGGCAGGCGCGCGAGGGCCAGGACGCGAGGCTCTGGTCGGCCCTGCCGGCGCAACTCGTGCAGGACACCGTGACGCCCTGGCGAGCGGGGCGCGCGCTCGACCTGGCCACCGGCGACGGCCGCAACGCGATCTGGCTGGCCGGCCGGGGCTGGAACGTCACCGGGCTCGACTTCTCCGCCGAGGCAATCGCCCAGGCCGGGGAGCACGCGCGGGCCGCCGGTGTCGACGTGACGTGGCTGGTGGCGGATGCCACGACCTGGCAACCCGAGGAACGCTTCGACCTGGTCACGGTGATGTACCTGCACCTGCCGGAGGCGCTGTTCCGCACGCTGCTGGCCAGGGCGCTCGGCTGGCTCGCGCCCGGCGGGCACCTGCTTGTGCTCGGCCATGACCGGGCAAACATCGGCGCCGGCGGTCCGGGCCCCGGCAACCCCGACATTCTGTACACACCCGAGCTGCTGGCATCGATCGTGGGACCCGAGCGAGTCCTGCGGTGCGAGACCGTCAGTCGCGACCTCGCCACCGACCCGGAGTCACCGGCGGACACGGGCGGAGTCGCCCTCGACACCATCCTGGTCGCCACGGCCTGAGGCCTCGCAATAATTACCCCATGGGGTATATTGAGAAGCACAGAACAAGGGAGCAATGATGTCCATCCTTCAGTTCCTCGGGTCGCCTGCCGGCCGTTGGACGCGGATCGTCGCAGGCCTGATCCTCGTGCTCCTCGCCGTCGTGCTCGGTGGCTGGGGGTGGATTCTGGCCGTGCTCGGTGCCGTCTTCATCGCCGCGGGCTCATTCGATTTCTGCCTGCTCGCGCCGCTCTTCGGCAAGCCGTTGCAGGGACCCGCCTTCCGGAAGGCCTTCACATCCTGATTCCGGACCAGCCCGCGACCGCAGCAACGCCGATCGCGCAGTCGACCACGCCGCCGGACCACAGCCCGCTGCAGCGCTCGGTGGTGCGGGTGCTCGTAGTCGGCCAGATCCTCGGCGGCATCGGCATGGGCGCCACGCTCTCGCTGGGCGCCCTGCTGGCCGCACAGCTTTCCGGCTCCAGCGCCTGGTCCGGCATGGCGGCCACCATGAGCACGCTCGGCGCGGCCCTTGTCGCCGTACCACTGTCCCGGCTCGCGCAGGCTCGCGGCCGTCGCCGCTCCCTGGCGGCCGGGTCGCTCATCGCCGGGTCGGGGGCCGTTCTGGCCATCACCGCCGTCGCCGTCGACGCGTTTCCACTGCTACTCCTGGCCCTCATGCTCCTCGGGGCGGGATCAGCCACCAACCTCCAGGCCCGGTTCGCCGCCACCGACCTGGCCAGCGTGCGGTTCCGTGCCCGCGACCTTTCCATCGTCGTGTGGTCCACCACCGTCGGGGCGGTCCTCGGACCGAACCTCTTCGGCCCCGGCGAGACGGTCGGCGCGGCTCTGGGCCTGCCTCCGTTGACCGGGGCGTTCGCCTTCTCCTTGCTGGCCACGGTCGGCGCCGCAGTCGTCTACTCAGCAGGACTCCGGCCGGACCCGCTGCTCACGGCCCTGGCCGCGCGCCCGAGCAACCCCGCAGGCGAGCGCCGGATCGGCGGGCTGGCCATCATCCGCTCGAACCCGCCGGCTCGTTTCGCCGTGGGAGTGATCGCCCTCAGCCATGCCACCATGGTTGCCCTCATGTCGATGGCTCCCGTGCACCTGCGGGACCACGGCGCCACACTCACCCTGGTCGGACTCACGATCAGCCTGCATGTGGCGGGAATGTACGCCCTCTCCCCCGTTTTCGGCGCCCTCGCCGACCGGCTCGGACGGATGCCGGTGATCCTCACCGGCCAGGCGCTGCTGTTTGCCGCGCTGACCCTGTTCTGGCTGAACGGCGACTCCCCCGTTGCCATGACTGCGGGGCTCATCCTGCTCGGGCTCGGCTGGTCGGCATCCGTCGTCGCCGGCTCCGCGCTGATCGCCGAGGCCGTCGAAGTGCACGATCGCGCCCCCCTGCAGGGCTTCTCCGACCTCTCAATGAACGCGGCTGGAGCGCTCGGCGGCGCCGTGGCCGGCCCGATCCTCTCGGCAGCCGGCTACTCGGGCCTGGGCCTGGTCACCATGCTCCTCGTTGCCGTCATCGTCGTCTGGTCCTCGCTGCGGCTCGCGGCGGCGAAGCGCGCCGGATAGCCTCGCGCGTTGATGCAGTCAGCGCACCTGAACGCGAAACCTCAGCGGGCGGGGTATACGAGACACGCAGCGGAGCGAAGTCGTCACTGATGTCGGTTTTCGCACCCGGCTGCACGGATCTTCATGCTCGTCTGCACGAATCCGACCAGACTGTCACTGATGGCGCGTGATGGTGGGGCATTAGAGCGACCGGCACCGGATCTGGGGCGCTCAGGCGCGGCCGGAGAATTACTTCCGGACGGTATGTAAGAATCTGCGTATGGATGCAGATAAGCCGCTTTGCGGTCGTGACCCTCAGAGCACCTATGTGGAACTCGCAGTGGAGATCTTTTCGATGCTTGCTGATGCCACTCGTGTGAGGATCGTTCTCGCTCTCCGGGATGGTGAGTTGTCCGTGAACAGTCTGGCCGAAGTGGTCGACAAGAGTTCAGCTGCTGTGTCCCAGCACCTCGCGAAGCTCAGGTTGGCGCGAATCGTATCGACTAGGCAGGAGGGAACGCGAGTGTTTTACCGGCTCGCCAACGAGCACGCGAGCCGCCTGGTCAGCGATGCGATCTTCCAGGCCGAGCACGCGCTGACCAGCTCGCCCGCCCATCATCAGGCACAGACACCGTTGGCGGTCGGCTGATGCTGCGTGCGTTCCAGAACGTCGGCGTTCAGGCCGTGTTGGTGTCGGCGGTTCTTTTCGGTGCCGGCACACCCTTAGCCAAAGTGTTGCTCGAGAACAACGTCAGCCCATGGTTGCTAGCCGGGTTACTCTACTGCGGGTCAGGGCTTGGGTTGAGCTTGTATCGGCTGATTCGCCGCGCCCCACGGGTGCGGATCACGCGGCCCGAAACGCTGCCCCTCGTGGGAGCGGTGTTCTTCGGAGGGGTCGCCGGCCCCGTGCTGCTGATGCTCGGCCTGTCGAACATGCCGGCATCGGGGGCGTCGCTGCTGCTAAACGCAGAAGGGGTCTTCACCGCGGCCCTGGCGTGGTTCGTGTTCAAAGAGAACTTCGACCGCCGTATCGCACTTGGCATGCTCGCGATCGTCGCAGGCGCAATCGTTCTTAGCGTCCCGTCTGGCGCGAATTTCGGCAGCCCGTGGCCCTCTTTGGCGGTTCTCGGCGCCTGCCTCAGCTGGGGCCTGGATAACAATCTCACCCGCAAGATCGCACTCAATGACGCCACCTGGCTCGCCGCCGTGAAAGGCGGGGTTGCCGGACCCGTGAACCTCATCCTCGCCTTTTTACTCGGCGCACAGATCCCCAGCACCCTTAACATCGCGTCGGCGATGGTAATCGGTCTGTTCGCCTACGGCATCAGCCTGGTCCTGTTTATCGTCGCCATGCGCCACCTCGGGACGGCCAGGGCCGGCGCCTACTACTCGATCGCTCCGTTCTTCGGAGCAGTGCTTGCAATCACGCTCGGAGATGCAATCAGCTGGCCAGTGATAGTCGCTGGCCTTCTCATGGCCGCCGGTGTTTGGCTGCACCTGACCGAGCGACATGAGCACGAGCACACTCATGAAGCGACTACCCACGATCATCTGCACACCCACGACGAGCACCACCAGCACGACCACGAGCCAGATCAAGAAGTCGGTGCGAACGGCTGGCACAAGCACCTGCACACACATGAACCGATTACCCACACCCACGAGCACTACCCGGACAGCCACCACAGACATGCTCACTGAACACCGAAATCAAGTTTCAACTGGGGGTCAGCGTGACTAGATGGGGTGCACGCCAGCTTGAGGTCAGATCTGGTCGCGAAACCGGGACTGCCCCGAGTTCAGCTGACTCAAAGGGTTCCCAAGTGAGACTCCAACTGGCCCGTGGAGACTCGAAGGACTGGCTGCGAAATCCGTGTCCGTGAACGTCCGTCAACTGACAGTCGTGACGATCTCCGACGACTCGATCGACATGGGTCCTTGCTTGAAGTGGGGCACGGCCTGTAACTTTCGGATATGACGACTGGTCGCGTAACACCGACAGGGAATGGCCGCCTGCCCTCGTGGGCCGGGGCATCGATGGGCGCTTACTTGGCGGCAGTCGCCGGGCTCGTTGCGGCGGTGTCCGTGATGCGTGCCTTTGGGCTCGGTGCTGGGACGGGAGCACCCGAAGCGCTGATTTTGGTCATCGTCGTGCTGACGTTGCCGCTATCTACTGCGTACTATGTCGTCGGTGCACTGGGTTCTTCGCAAGGGTCGGGGCCGGGAGAATTTGCCGTCGGAGCGCTGTCCGTGAGTGCGGCGCTGTATAACCTGGGGTTTTTCCTGTTGGCTGCGATCAATGCTGCCGTGTTTAGATGGGTAGTCCTCGGCACTCGCCGACGGCGGGCGGCAGCTCAGTCCGACTCGTGACGGTCAACTGAGGCGTTAGGGCGCGCGGAGCCCGCCCGAAGCAGCGGCCGGGCGAGGACAATCCCGCAAATCAGGCCGGCGAGGGCAACCGGGAAAGCCACCAAGGCGCTGAGTTGGGGAAATAGGGAATTTTCGAATAGGAGAGACAGTCCGCCAACAAGGACGGCTGGGGCGGCCACAAGAACGCACGCCCAGATCGGGGTGTGCATCCATCGCGCCCAGCCCGCTGCCGCGATGAGTGCGACCGAACCAGCGAGGATAAGGAGCCTTCCGACGCGGGCGTCCTCAAGAGCCTCTCCGGTCGGCTCGAAGTACCAGGTTTGGTTGAGGCCAATCCCCATCACGGCGAGTCCGGCGACGATGAGCGCAGACCATGAAACGAGGACTGCAACCCAGAGTAAGGGCCGGCCCCAACTAGATGTCATCGCTCCACCTAACTTTGTTGTGGTCATGTGCGGAACATGAACTGCGCTTTATGAACGCTGCCGTCGTCGAGTTTCATCTGGAATATTCGGCGGGTTCCCGCCCAACTGGACGCCGTTTTCCACACGTAGCTGTAGGTGTCGGTGACTTGATCGTATGACAGGCTGCTGGCCCCGGCAGTCGTGGTGGTTTCGACTTCGTCTATGGTCGCGCCGGTAGTGCAATCAACCCGAACCGACGTTGGGGAGCCCGCCAGGATGACTTCGAGCCCGAAGTTGCCACCGAGGCGGAACTTCATCGGTACGGCACGACCTGCTTTCATGGCGTTGATGACAGGGGCTGCGTCAACGGGTGCGAGGAAGCCGTTGAACTCGTACTTCGGGATGTTGACGATGTGGTCGGCGGAGGTGAATGCCTCGCCGCCCTGATCGTCACGGATTGCCAAGGTCGTCAGGTATGTGCCAGCGGTCGTGTAGGTGTGGCTCACCCGACTACCGGAGCTTGGCGATGGCTATACATCGGGATCGGCATCGTTCTGACCCTGGTCAGTTTCACCCTCGGACAGTACGGGCTGGTCTTGTTCCTCGCATACTGGACGGGCGGCTATCTGATTCTGGTGGCGATCCGCAGGATCTACCTCGAACCGCGGCTTGAGGAAAAGTACCCACTCTCCCGCAGCAGGAAACAACTGCGGGAACGACGGACAAAGTGGAGTGTCTCTGAGCTCGAGGACGTAAGACCCGTCGTCTGAGCAGAGCAGAGAGCAAACCACGACGCGCTGAGCCTTCCCCATTCGACGCAGTAGTTGCCAACTGGCGTGCCGACCTTGCTTCCGTCACCCCCGCTCTGAGTGGTACGCTATCGAGTACTACTCTTGGGAGGCGATCATGTCGGCGATCACCGCGACCGAAGCACGCAAAAGCCTGTTCGGGCTCATCCAGCAGGTCAACGACGACCACACCGCTATCGAGGTCGTCTCCCGGCACGGAAACGCGGTAATCCTGTCGAAGGAGGACTACGACGCGTTGACCGAAACGGCCTTCCTACTGCGGAACCCTGCGAACGCGGAGCGGTTGCTCACGGCCATCGAGCGGGTCCGGCGCGGCGAGTTCGAGCAGCACGACCTTTTGGACGCGTGAGCCGGACGATCGCCTTCGACCCGAATGGGTGGGAGGACTTTGTTTTCTGGCAGACCCAGGACCGCAAGACCCTCAAGCGCATCAATCAGCTGATCACCGACACGCTGCGCGATCCGTTCGCAGGTATCGGCAAGCCCGAGCCCCTTCGGCACGTACTTTCCGGCGCGTGGTCACGCCGCATCGACGAAGCGAACCGTCTGGTCTACTACGTCACCGACGACCACATCGTCATCCTGCAAGCCCGCGAACACTACTGACCAGACATCCGCGCCACCCGCATGAGGTTCGCGTTGCAGGACAGTTCGTCCTGCAACGCGATCTCGGCTGCTAGCTAGCGCCTCGGTGTTGGCGCTGGCTGGTTCGATAGATAGTGGAGCGGGCGACATTGAACAGCTCAGCAAGCTCGGCCGTTGTGTGAGTACCAGCGTTGTAGACCTCCATCAGATGCTTCTGTTGCGCCGCGGAGAGCTTCGGTGGTTTGCCGCGCAACCGGCCCTTCGCTTTCGCCACCTGCATGCCCTCTTTCGTTCGAGCACGGATGAGATCTGACTCGAATTCCGCGACCATGGCGAGGACGTTGAAAAGGAGCCGGCCGACTGGATCATTCGGGTCATGCACAGAGCCGCCGATGCTGAGCTTCACGCCCTTGGCGCTCAGCTCATCGACGATGTCTTTTGCATCCCGAAGCGACCTGGCCAGACGATCGAGTTTGGCCACCACGAGTGTGCCCCGCTCCTGCAGGCAGCAAGTGCTTCGCGTAATCCCGGCCTCGCAGGGTTGGTTCCCGTCAAGCCATGATCGGTGTAGATCAGGTTCGGTCTAACGCCCAGTCGTTCCAGGGCGTTTTGTTGGGCGGTGAGGTCTTGCTCATTTGTGGATACGCGCGCGTACCCGATCAGTAGTTCAGTCATGACGGCACAATTCACCTCGACCTGCAGGGCCGTCAACATTCGAGGATCCTCGGCGGGTGCCCGCGGTCAGGAGGCGAGGGCGGCTTCCATCTCGTCGACCAGCCGGGTTGCGTATTTGAGGAGCTCGCTCGCCCTGGCCTCTGTGATGTGGCTCGCCCCGTAGGAGGTGAGGGTCTTTGCTTCCAAGAGTCGGCCCAAGTCCCGTGCCGCGGTTCTCTTTTCGGGGAGAGCTTGGGTTAGGAGGCCGATGGCCTGTTTGTGATCCTGACCGCTGGAGCGGTATCCGAGTTTGGATCCGCAAATAGCGTCGGCCGCGGCGATGCCGGCGTTCACGGCATTCAGCCCCGTCGTATTGTTTGACGCCATCGGTCCCCCAGGCTCGAATCGAGCTTGGGCAGTGAGGAGAGAATCGCGGGCGTGTTCGGCACGGATTCGCACCTCCGCCGCCGTCATCTGTTTGATCCGCACGTTCACGGCGCCTTCCTCATTCCCAGCGTGTTGTTCCCGAAGAGAATGATCCCCTCCGCGGCCCAGCTATCGACGATCGGGTCTCCTTCTTCCTTTTGCCTGGTCAGGGCCGATTCGGATAGGTCGTAGATCTGGGCATCATTGCCGGTCCACAGTTGCACGTTGTCCCGGAGCCCGGTGACGAATTCGTCCCGGTCATCGAGTGCGACCTCATCGGGAAAGACGACGAGCAGGTCGACGTCGCTCGTCTTGGTGGAGTCACCTCGTGCCACGGAGCCGTAGAGGGCAACCGTGACGCCCTCAGGTGCGCTCGAGTCGGCGAATGCTGCAACACGCCTGTTCAGCTCCTGGCGCGCGTTCATCGCGATCTCAACAGCCGGCCAGAGGATGTGCGACCGGTTGGCAGAATACATAGTTGCATGGGGCGCTGGGACCGAGATGACCAGACCGATGTCGACGAGCCGGAGAAGAGACAATCGGACGTTGGCCGGCGTTCCAGTCCCCGCCAGACGGGCGATCTGTCGACCAGTGAGCGCTGAACCGGCCCTGGCAACGACGCGCAGGGCCACAGCGTCCAGGCCATTCATGAACGAGGCGAGCGGGGCAGATAAGTCCACGAACAGCTCCCTTCAGCGTTTGTATTGCTCTTCGATGCGGTTGTATCTAAATACAATACAGATGCATCGCTCCGCAATGCAATGGCTTGAGGCTCACCCGGCAGTGCCAAAGCTCCTCCGAGTTGAGGATTCGATCAATGCCGTACTTCTCCGGAAGTCACGCAGGAGCATGCTCAGAAGCGCCCGTTCAGCGTCCGTCTTGCGGGACAGCGGATGCGCCCACGCGTGAGGGGAGAATGTCACGCCCTTTCAGCAGCGTCGGAACTGGTTGCAGTGAAGACGTGAAGACGATCTTGTACTTGTGTCTATTGGATACGCGTTGGTCACCCTCGTAGAGTGACAAGTGCGCGCCGCGAAGTAGCCGCGCGATCGTGCAGGCTCTCGACGACGAGACGCACACGACCTGGAGATCGGGGCACCGCATGACTAAGTCACGTGGCAATGTCGTCCTATGGCAAATACTGGGGGCAAGCCTGTCCCTCCTTGCCAAGGGCATCGGTGCCGGGCTGTCCTCGATCGCCACCATGACTTTCGGAGGCAGAGCTGACCCAGGCGACTTGCCAACATCGCCGCCGCCGAAAGAGTATCGACCGTAGACGACCGGCACCGCCTCCGCGGATTCAGTTCAGGAAGATCTCTCGTCCGCGGGCGGTCCTGCTGCCGACATCAGTGGAGCCGGATCGCGGCGGCGTCGCGGGCGGATCACCTGTGATGGGTTGGAGACAATCCGGCATTCGAAGGCGCAAATGGGCTCAATACCGGCCGGTGTACCGGTGAGCGCGACTATCGGATGGCGGCGCTGAGTGCCCCGGCCAGCCAGCGCTCGACGTCATGCTGCGATCGCAGCCTAACCACGACGAGGTGTGGGTACTCCATTTCCATCAGCGGCACCAGCACGTCGTACTTCCGCCTGGTCGAAATGGCCCACCGCACAATGTGCTCACGGTCGGTGAACAACGTGCGGAAGGGTGCCTCGACATTGCCGTTCCACAATTTCTCACGGTGAACCCGGCGACGGATGGTGCGGCGGATCACGCGAGGAAGAGTCACACGCATGAATGGGAGATCGAGCCATACGAGCAAATCCGCGCGCTCGGCAAGCATCGGGCGAGCGGCGCCGTATTGCCACTCTGTCGTCCAGGATGCGGCAGCGATGAAGGCCCGTACATCGTCAAGGAATTCCGGGCGAGGGACCCAATTCGGGCCATGGAATAGCGAGTCGATTTCAGTGCGTGGCCCGCCCGTGATGACAGCAATCCGCGCGGCAAGAGTGGTCTTTCCCGCGCCAGAAACGCCCGCAACAAGTACGCGACGTGGGCGATGAGGGAGGGCGCCGTCGTGGGAGAGCATCGACCAAGTGTAAACATGCTCGGTCACGACGCTGGGCTGGCTTTGCCTTGCGCCATGGGAATTCCCGAGCCGGTGATTGTCAGCACTGCTCGCAAGTGTCTAGTCCGTATGGTGCATTCATCGTTCCCGGGTGAGATGGCACTGCTCTTCCCCGAACGAGAAGCCTGTCGGCGGATCCCGTGCCCGCACGGGGTCAGCTTGGACGATGTGTTCCGGGTGTGATGCGCCTCGCAGCCGGTATCGCCGCCAGGGCCGCGCGCAAATCCGGCAACAACGACGAGGAGCAGTCCAAGACCGGCCCCCGTGGTGAGCGCCCAGTTGGTGATTGTCGACGAGACTGTGCCTACTTCTGCCGCTGTCCAGGTGCAGCCATATCCGATCGGAACGGCCGACGCGAAGGAATCGACCAAGCTTCCCTCCGCCCGAAGGGCTCCAGCCGGCAGCGCGGCGTATGTGCATCGGTCGTATGCGAGGCGAAAGTCACCAACCGTCGCTAACCCATAGGACATGACCAGCAAAACGACCCCGAGTACTCCGGTCGGAATCGCGAGACTTCGAACGCGAACTGCTCTCTTCGACATTTGTCCCCCTCACGCAGACGTTCAGCATCTCACTTCTGAGCTGTCGGCGGTCCGCCAATTACAGAGTCATGGAGAGCGTCTTCGGATTTCCGACTTCCTCAACCGAACGCCCGACTCCGATAGGTCATCGCAGGTCAGCGTTCATTCCTGGGGTTCCTCCGCGGAACCCGGGCACGGTCCCACTCCCCTGTGTCACGCCAGCGGGAGGGCCGGAAAGGTTCAATTATGGCCACATTTGAGAGCGATGCCGCCCGGTTCCAAGGGATAGCCTGAGCGGCAAGCAGCACCATCGATGATGCGGGGGCACAAGTGGACGATCAGCAGGCAGCGTTTGTGGAGACATTCCGCCGGTTCATGGACGAACTCATCCTCGTCCCCCGTCCGCAGGCGGAGGAGCGCACCCCCTTGGGTGAGCTAGTGCAGGACTTCCTGCAGAGGGATGTCTCCACCCTGCCGATGGTCACCGAAGACGTCGCGACGCACCGCCTGGTCGATGCAGACATCGCCCTAGACGAGCTCAGCGGCGGTTCTGCCTCACCGGTATTCGGTGTTACCGGGGGTCAGCAGCGTGAGCACTCCTCCTTCCAGGAGCTGATGAGCAGCCCCTTCGTCCGCTTTGCGCCCGGTCCGGTCGACTACGTTTCCGCACCCACAGGACCGGATTCCGAACGCCAGGTGGTCTCATTCGGTGTTCGACTGCTGACCGTGGACGGGCACCGGGTGGCCGTTCTGCAGCGCGGTGCGCGGCCCGAATTCGGTCGTATCAGCGCCCGACTGGAAATCCTCGCCGAAGACGAGGGCGGGCCCACGGCATTGCTCGGCGCGCTGCGCCGACTCATGCTCGAGCGCAGCGTACTGCGCGGACAGGTTCTCTCCTTCAGCGGCAACGAGTACGGCCCGGGCGCAGCCGGTGTCACCTTCCTCGCGCGCCCCGATGTTCCGGGCGACGAGGTCATCCTTCCCCCGGGAGTGCTCGACAACGTAGCGCGCCACGTGGTCGGAATCGGAGAGAACCGGGACGTACTCCGCGCCGCGGGCCAGCATCTCAAGCGCGGCGTACTCCTCTACGGCCCTCCGGGCTCGGGTAAAACACTGACCGTGCGCCACCTGCTGAGCGAGACGCCCGGCATCACCGCCGTCGTGCTCGCCGGCAACAGCATCCAGTTCGTTGCCCAGGCGGCCGAGCTCGCCCGCGCCATGCAGCCCGCGATCGTTGTCCTCGAGGACGTCGACTTGATCGCGGCCGATCGCCACCTTTCAGTGGGGCCGCAACCGCTTCTGTTCGCCATGCTCGACGCCCTTGATGGTCTCGACGGCGATGCCGATGTCGCCTTTGTGCTGACCACGAATCGGGTCGAAGTGCTGGAGCACGCCCTTGCCGATCGCCCCGGCCGGATTGATCTCGCTGTCGAAATTCCATTGCCCGACGCCGACGCCCGGCGTCGCTTGTTTGAGCTCTACGCCGGCGATCTACCGTTGACTCCAAAGGCGATCACGGATGCCGCTGCACTCGCCGAAGGCGCCACGGGCGCCTTCGCGAAGGAACTCATGCGCCGCACCGTACTCCTGGCGGCCGAACAGGGCCGACAACCAACAGACGTCGATCTGGCCGCCGCCCTCGACGCCCTGCTCAAGACCAGGGACAAACTCACGCGGCGATTGCTCGGCGTCGACCACACGGCGCCCCGTTGAAGGTTCCGTTCCAGGCAGTGATAGCTTCGGCGTATGAGACGGTCTTGGGGGGCGGCCATTATGGTCGTGGGATCACTCGTTGCATTGTCCGGCTGTTCGTCTGCCGGTTCCGGTGGCGGACAGGCGCCGTCGGCTGATCCCGACGTTGCGGCGCCTTCCGCGTCCCCGGCGGCGGCTGCACCGTTGACCTGCGCGGACCTCGTTGGCGGGTCCGACGTCGACATAGCCCTTGCGTCACCGTCGGCACCCATGGACTTTGCGAGTCTCTTGTCCTACCCCACCCCGTACGACTTCGCATCAACCGCAGCCGGGGGAATTCGCTGCGCATGGCTGGCCGATGGTTCCACGGGCACATACTCGAGAATCATCGGTGAACCCGGCGTCCCTTGGCTCGACGTCCAGATTCTGCCTGACGCAGCCGAAAAATGGACCTCATACACGTTTGGCGACGGACCAGGGACAGACGCGACCACACCGTTCGCTGGGTTCGACGGAGCGCACTCGTGCGGGGATCCTGGATGCAAAGCCACGGCAGCCATCGGCTCCTCCTGGGTCAGCATTCTGGTGCATGATCCAGGATTCGGGGTCGGAGACAGCCTCGTCGGATCGTCGCAGGACGAAATCTTCGCGAAGCTCGCCCCTGCCGCCACGTCGCTGTTCTCGACCCTCGCAGGCGCGACTCCAGCACAGCTCGACTGGCCGGGGACGCCGGCCGTTCCGGTGGTCCTTCAGTCGAGGCTTGCTCGAGCTTTCTCAAGTCTCCGGCTCTTGCCAACGCGCTCGGAGTGGCGACCGTCGGTGAGTATGCCGATGCTGTCGATTTGTCGTCGGACATCGTCTCGCTCAAAAGCGTCGCCCTCGAGGACGCCGGGTTCGTGACCTGCTCTGCCGAGGCAGGGTTCGACGCGAGAGCGAGCTTCGTTCTCGCGCTCGACAACGCATCTATCGTTGATCGCGTTGCTGCAGGACTTGGGCCGAAGAGCGCTGAGCACCTCGACACGCTGGATGGCCAGACTGGTAGCGAGAAAGCCGTGTCGAACTGTGTTGACGGCCGGCCCGGTTGCGACCTGTGGTTCTCGCTCGGTGTCGACGCCATCTACGTCTCCTCCATCTCAAGCGACTCGAAGGCCGTAGCCGAGGCGATCCTCGCTCAGGCGAGATAGCAGTCCCGCCACCTCGCTGAGCATTTGCAACTGGAGCGGAGTGTCCGCTTCGCGGCCAAGCGCTCGTCGAAACCAGCTCGTAAGACGTTCGCGTTGATGGTTCCGCATTGGGGCAGGACCACCGCGCGCCGAGCGATTCGCTCCTTCTCGTCTACGCGATGGATGCCAGTCTCCCTGGCCCTCAGAAGGGGCCGCCGACAAATCCTTGGCGTGAATGTATCTTCAAATTGATACAAGACAAGTGCGGCCGGTTCGCTGCTTACAGCGAGACATGAGGAGGAATCTTGGACTTCCTGCTTTTCAACGTGATTCCCTACTTTGCATTGACCACCTCGATCATGGTCCCGTTCGGACTTCTCCTGCACTACTGGCGCCGATCAGATTCATACGAGCTCTGTGTTCCCAGACTGGAGAGCGATGGGACCGCTCTGAGGTTGCTGCCCATTCGGCGCCTGACTCGACGTGGGCGCCTTGCGAGTGGCATCGCGTTTGTCGTCACGATTCTGAGCATCGCGGGTCTGTGGTTCCCCAACCGAACCTCTGATACTTGGGTTTCCTTTCTTGTCCCGATGATGACCGTGATGGTGTGCATCGGGTCGCTCCTGGTTACCCCAGCCGCGGCGCGGCACCGTGTCCCCGATCTCTCCGATCCGGCGCACAGGATCGATCTCGCTCCGCGCTCAGTGTGGTCCTACGGTCGGGGTTGGTGGTTCGCGTCCTGGATATTAGTGGCCGCTGCACTCGTCACAACCGTCGTTCTTGGGGGGCTTGCCTCCAGCCGTGACGACCAAGGACGCTATGCGGTGCTGTTTGTCAGAGTCGGCAACGCCTCTGACGCCAGCACATTCCTGGGCTGGTACTACGGCGTCCCTATCTTGATCACTCTCGTTGCGCTCACCGCGGTCGCGCTCACTGCCCTATGGGTCATTGCCAGGCCGCCCCTGGCCGCGACCACGGAATCACGCAGTGCTGACCTGTGGCTTCGACGCCTCAGAACCCGCACGATTCTCTCCCTCAGTGGTGGGGCACTGATCCTGACGCTGAGTTGGTCACTGCTCTGCATCGGTACCGGCGCGTCATTGGTTCTCCAGTTCCCATCCAACGATCTCGGCCCCGTCACGGTGGGGACTCCCCTTGCCGCTCTCGCTGTACCGCTCAATGTCGCCGGGTTGCTCCTCCAAGGCCTCGGAGTCGCGCTGCTCTTGCTTCCGCTCTTCACGAGATTCCCGCGCCCGGCCGAACGCCAGGGGCCTGACTCTCCGGCCGAGCAAAGCAACATCCCGGTCACAGAACCGCAGGGGTGACCGTGCCCGTCATCACGTTGGACGGACTCGGATTGCCATCGGACCAGATTCATCAGCGGCTCCGCACCGTCATCCAATCCGGCGCTCTGGCTGCCGGGGAGAGACTGCCGCCCGTGCGGCAACTGGCACGAGACCTCGGAGTGGCGGCGGGGACGGTCGCCAAGGCGTACAAGCTGCTCGAACGCGAAGGTCTCGTGGTGTCTCGAGCTGGCGGCGGCACCCGCGTCAATAGCGCAGTGCCCACCCCGCCAGCACAGGTCTTGCAGGCAGCCCGAACGCTATCCGAGCTCGCCGCTGGCCACGGACTGGGCCTGGAGGAAACTATCAGTGCAGTTCGCGCCTCCTGGATAGGCAGCTGAACACCAGATGATCGATCGCCGCGCCGATGATTGAAGTCTCCGGCGTATCGGCGCGTTTACCGTTCCCAAATGCCACTTCCCCGAGGTTTCGATACTTAGGTCTGGACGGGTTGCGGGTCAGGGCTGCGGGTCAGAGCCGGCGTATGTGAGTGACCAGGCCGTGACGGAGACTTCGCCGCCCGCGACGTTGCGAAGCTCGTCGACGAACCGGCCCTGTAGGCGGTCTTGCGCCACCAGAGTGTCTCGGTTATACAAGCGAGCATGGAGAATCTAAGACTCAGCGTCGATGTCGACGCTCCCGCGCAACACGTCTGGAACGTCATGCTCGACCTCGACACCTACCGCGAATGGACGGGCGCCTTCCACGAGGGATCAACCTACGAGGGCGGCTGGAACGAGGGCGACGTGATCCGCTTCCTCGGCCCAAACGACGACGGCACGGCGAGCGGTCTCTTCGGCACCATTGTCGAGAATCGGCCCCACGAGTTCGTGTCGATTCGCTATCTCGGCGATACCGAGAACGACGTCGAGAACCGCGAAGGGCCCACCGTCGGGCTGCACGAGAGTTACTCGTTCAGCGAGACCGACGGGGTGACGACTCTCGTCGTCGAGCTCGAGGTGCCCGACGAGTGGGCCGACGACATGCGCGGCATGTGGGCGGAGGCCATCGTCACGATCAAACGGTTGGCAGAGCGGGCCTAGGTGTACGAAATGCTGACCCGGTCAGGAATGGCGACAGCCCCGACAGCGTTGCGAAGGTAGCTTTCCAATGGGCGGCGCGTCCGACCTACAGTTCTCAGCACCACCGGCAGAGGAGTAGAGATGTCATTCCAGGCGTACCTCGACAACATCGAAGACAAGACGGGACTGACCCCGCGCCAGTTCATCGCGCTGGCCGAGGCGAAGGGTTTCGACGATCCGTCCACGAAAGCCGGGGTGATCGTCGATTGGCTAAAAGCGGACTTCGACTTGGGCCGCGGTCATGCCATGGCTCTGGTGCACGTCATCAAGAACGGCGAAAAGATCGACACCAAGCATGTGGGCACCGGTACCGCGCACAGCGACCCATCCGACACGCTGTGGCTCGACGGGAAACAGAACCGCCCCACATGAGCCATTCGCATCTGGTCGCCGTTGTTCGGTTGGACGGCTCTCGGCGCCCGCTGACCGTTCCCAAACGCCACTCCCCCGAGACTTCGGAACGTCGGCGAATTGGCGCCGAATCTGCGTCCATGTAGGTCCGGCTTGCGGGCGGTCAGTGGGCGCCTGAGGCCCCGATCGGGTGCCGATAGACGTCAGCTGATCCCCAGTCGCTCAAAGACCAGCGTGGCCTGGATGCGGTCGCCTCCCCCGAGGCCCTTACTGCCTGAGGCTGACGTCGTGATGGTGTGCAGTCGATAGCCGAGGGCGGCTTGCGCGTTGATAGACCTTTCTAGCTCGGTGAGGTTGCCAGATCCGGTACCGAATAGCTTCTCCTTCAGTACCACCTGCAACACGACGTAGCTCTGCCCGTTTTGCGCCGGTCGTGGTCTACCTCCCGCGACGGACTCCGCCTTGATGTGGTCGATCAGCGCGGCGGGACTGTTCACCGGCGCCTCCTCTTGCCAGACATCCGTCCACTGCGCGCCGTCCCACCGTCGCTGGCGACCCGAACCGTCGTCGTACCAACCTGCTGCTGCGTTCGCCACCATTGCCTCGTTTCAGTCATGCAGGTCGCGACGCGCCTGGACGTGCGCTACAACGTATCAGCCGGTATCGCTGGCGGCACCGATTGCCTCAGGCGCGAGACCTAACGCATCCGCGCCGGCTGCTGCAGAACGGGCTGTTCCGCCGATTCGGTGAAAGCCTCGATTTTGTCGCCCAGAAGCGCGGAGTCGCAGCCGGAGCGGATGTCGCGGATCTCCGTCCTCTGGCACTACTGCTTGGAAGTCAGTATCGAATACTTCCGCGCGGCATAACCACGATCTAGGCCTTTGCGACGCTCACGGTCACCGGCGTCGCGTTTGCGAAGAGGTCGAGCACGGGGCAGTGGGCGTCGACCGCCGCCCGCAGCTCCCGGTAACGGGCGTCTGTCTCCGGGCCCGTGATGATGATGTCGAGACGCACCGCGGTGAAGCCCGCGCGAACAGACTCCTCGATACCGAACAGGCGGCGGGCGTCGAGGTCACCCTCGGCCTTCACATCGATCTCGTCCACCCGGATTCCGAGAGCCTGCGCGTAGAGGCGGTAGACGACGACCTGGCAGGAGATGAGTGCTCCGAGTGCGAACTCCACGGGGCTGGCGGCGATGTCGTCTCCGGCGAGCGCGGCGGGCTCATCCACCCGGAAGCTGTGCTTTCCTGCGGTGATCGTCGACGCAACCGAGCCCTCGCCCGTGCCGCGTACGCGGTAGGTCAGCTGTCCGTTGGCCACATCGGCGGCGATTCGTTCCCCCCAGGCGGTGCCGGCCTCGATGAGCCGCGTGGCGCGCTCGTCGGCGGTGACGGAGGTTACGGGGGATGCGTCGAGGAGAGTCATGCGCCGACAGTACTGCGGATGCCGCGGCTCGCGACGAGCACCGCGTCACTGCGGGACTCCCGGCGTAATACTGCGCCTTCTTGCACACCCCTCGCAGGTGAGGAACAGTTCGGCGGGCCCCGGCACGCGGTGGAGCGTTTCCACGGGCGGCGCCATTTCCAGGGTGCGCTCAACCTTCCTCTTTTGAGCGCGGTCGTCTCTGCAACCGCCCAACCCTTGAACGGCTCGGCGCGGAGCTCCGGCCCGGCGATTCTTACGGCAGGATATGAAGCGAGCCGAGGGCGCCGAGCGAATAAGTCCCTGGACGCCCACCGATGGCTGTGATGGTAACGGGGGTCTCCCCCGCCGTGCGATCCGTTGTGGGAAACCAGGTTCGGCCTGGCGCCACCAGGATAAGCATGCCGTCGACGTCCCCGACGGGCGCGAAGGCGCCGCCTTGCGCATCGCCATACGGAGCAACCTCGGCGTCGTCGGCAAGCGTGGCGACAATGGCCGAGACGTCCGCTACGGCGACCCCGACCTCGCTGATGCCGAGGAGGTCCGCGCTGGTGAATGGGCCGGGCGTGGCGTTGTCGAGGTCGCGGCGAATGATCAGCTCGAGAACGGACCGGTCATGGCCGGCGAAATAGACACTGTGAGCATTCCAGCCGGGCGAGGTTTCGAATTCGTCCGCCTCGGATGTTCCCAGCAGGACAGTCCTCTGCTGGAGCCATGTCTTTGCTTTGTCGAACTTGTTTGCGGGAATCGTGATCGCGAAGTGGTGGTCTCCGTCAGTTGCGGGATCCTCGACAAGTTCGAGCCGAGTAGTTCCTAGCGTCACGCCCACGCCCATATGCCCGTGGGCGACGTCGAGACCGAGTACACCGGCATAGAATTCCCCGGCTTCACGAGCGTTTCGGACACGGACTGACACGTTGGTGATCTGCATGCTTCTAGTCAAGATGCTCAAGCTGACTTGAGGTCAAGCGGCCGGTGAGCGAAGCCTCGGCCTCAAGCTGTGGGCAGCCTCTCCCACGGGCTGTGGTGGTAGCGGTTTCTCCAATCAGGGCCAAACTGGAGATGAGGATCACTGGACTGGAGGATGCCATGACTGGCAAGAAACCCAAGGAACAAATGCACAAGGGAAAGGGCATACAGCCGACCACGGCGCAGGGGCCGCCGCCCAGGATCACCCCGGCGACGGCCAACCCGGCATTGCGGTCGCCCAAGGAATCGAAAGAAGGATAGGCCAGCCGGCTGATCGCGCCGGGGCTCACAGCCACACCGCGTGAACGTGGCGATCCTGAACGCCTCCACCACGCCGGCCTCGTGGCATCGGGAACATTTTCGATGCCGGGCCCGTTGACGTGAGCATGACAACTATCGGAATCATCGGTGCAGGAAACATTGGCAGCCAGGTCGCCCGCAAGGCGATCGAGAGCGGCTACGACGTCGTGATCAGCAACTCCCGCGGCCCCGAGACGCTCGCGGCCCTCGTCGCCGAGCTCGGCCCGAAGGCGACCGCCGGAACCGCCGCGCAGGCGGCACAGGCTGCCGACGTCGCGGTCGTGACCGTGCCGCTCAAGGCCTATGCGGACGTTCCGGTCCAGCCGCTCGCCGGCAAGATCGTCATCGACACCAACAACTACTACTTCGAACGCGACGGCCACATCGAGGCCCTCGACAACGGCGAGGCGACCGTGACCGGCATGTTGCAGGGGCACTTGCCGACCTCACGCGTCGCGAAGGGTTTCAACCACATCACGGCCGCCGACATCACCGCTGACTCGTTCCCGACCGGCGACCCGGCGCGGCGTGCGCTCGCGACATCGTCCGACTTTGCGGATGCCTCCGACTTCGTCACGAAGCTTTACGACGAATTCGGTTTCGACACCGTGAACATCGGTCCGCTCGCCGAGAGCTGGCGGGTCGAGCGCGACCGCCCCGCCTACGGCACGCGACAGAACATCGCCGAGCTCGAGGCCAACCTGGCAAAGGCACCGCGCACGATCTGATCCAGACATGCGGCGCAGAACCGAGGACATCCTCGGTTCTGCGCCGTTTCTGTGCCTGCCCGCTTGCGTTCGCCGGGGACTGGCCTAGTGGCCGCCATCCACGAGTTTGAGACCGACGATGCACCCCACGAGCCCGAGGATGAGCAGGATCTTGACCAGTGATGCGGGCTCGCCGCCGAAGACCATCGCGTAGAGCACGGTCAGTGCCGCCCCGATTCCAACCCAGACGGCATATGCCGTGCCGGTTGAGATGTCTCGCATTGCCCAGGCGAGACCGGCCATGCTGATGGTGAGCGCCACCACGAAGACCACCGACGGCCACAGCTTTGTCAGGCCGTCGGACTTGCCCAGCGCGGTAGCCCAGACCGCTTCGAGGACGCCGGACACGATAAGCACGATCCAGGACATGACAACAACTCCTACGGCCAGTCTTGTCGCGTTCCGGGTACTGATCCCTCGTCCGGGCCCGCTGATCGCGGCTCCGGATTACGGTATCGCAGTCGGCCGTGCAAGCGCAGTGAACTCACACAGAGATCTGTTGCAGGGCCCAGGAATTGCCGTCGGGGTCACTGAAATAGGCGTAGCGGATGCCTCCGCCCATGTCGTGCACGTCCGAGACCTCAACGCCGTTGCCGATGAGTTCTCGGCGGGCGGCGTCGACATCGCCCACGACCAAATGGAGGTTCAGGACGGGAGCGGCGTGGGGATCGCTGATCCCGACCCCGATGACTATGGAGCACGCCGATCCAGGCGGGGTCAGCTGCACGACGCGCATTCCGTTGCCCGGCTCGACATCGTGATCAAGGGTGAACCCCACTCCGTCCACGTAGAACGCCTTTGAGCGGTCCACATCCGTCGACGGCAGCGGGACCAGTTCCAGTCGCATGTCCACAAGCACTCCACAATCCCGCCGACGACGCGGCGTTGTTCCCGGTTGGCCGAACGGCCGGCCACCCGATCGTAAGCATGGCAGCACACCGGGCACTCCGCCCTGATTCGCCGACACCCCGCCCCGAAGCGAGTCAGGACGAACGGGAATCGGCGGTTGCCGCGAGGGCGGGAACGCCGTCGCTGAGCGCCAGCAGTGCGGGGATGCCGACCGGCTCGACCGCGAGCAGCGCCACGACCGCCAGGCGGGGCGCTTTCAGCTCCCGCACGTGCGCAATCTCCGACAGTTCGCCTGCGGCCCGGAGCCGGAGGAGCGGCGAGCTCGGCGCCGCCGCGGCGATCGAATTGTTGATGATCCAGGCCCAGGGGGCGATTCCGGCTCGGATCAAGTCGTCCTGCAGTTCCGCGGCCTCGAGCACCGGTGTCGTTTCGGCAAGGGTGACCAGGATCACCTTGGTCTGCTCCGGATCCTGCAGCTTCATCATCGGAGTCGTGAAGTGCATACCGGGGCCCATCTGGCGCTGGATCTCGCGGTGGTACGACCCGGTCGCATCCAGCAGCAGCAGAGTGTGACCGGTGGGCGCCGTGTCCATGATGACGAAGGAGTCCTTCGCCTCCCGGGTCACCCGGGAGAAGGCTTGGAACACGGCGATCTCCTCGGTGCACGGCGAGCGGAGGTCTTCCCTGAGCATCGCCTTGCCCTGTTCATCGAGATGGGCCCCCTTGGTGCGCATGACCCGGTCGGTGTAGTTCGCGATTTCGACGGCCGGGTCGATCCGGGACACCTCGAGTCCGGGAAGCCCGCCGGCCAGCGTGTCGACAAGATGCGCGGCCGGATCAGTCGTCGTCAGGTGCACGTGATGCCCGCGTTCGGCGAGTTGCACGGCGATCGCGGCAGCCATGGTGGTCTTGCCCACGCCGCCCTTGCCCATCAGCATGACGAGGCCGTGGCCGCCGGCTGCGATCTCGTCGACGAGGGCCGACAGCGGAGCCGGGGCAAGCTCAGGCGCCGGGCCAGGTTGTCCTGGGAGGTCTTCCGGCTCGAGCAGGCTTCGCAAGGCGACGAGCCCCACCATGTTGGTGCTTTTCAGCGCCACCCGGTCGGTCGTCGCACTCCGCAAGGCCTCGGGCATTTCGGCGAGCGCCCGCTGTTCCCTGGCCCGGATGGCAGCGGCGAGCGGGTCGACCGCACTGTCGGCGGGCTGCTCCGGCAGGATGCCGTTGACCACCAGGTACTGCCGGGTCATGCCGATCGCGGCCAGTTCGGCCTGCGTGCGGGCGGCCTCGGCGAGGGTCGAGCGCTGCGCCCTGGCCACCAGCACCAGCCGGGTGCGGGCCGGGTCCGACAGGGCTGCGACGGCTTCCGCGTAGACGGCGCGCTGCTTTTCCAGCCCCGACAGCGGCCCCAGGCAGGAGGCGTCGCCGGTTCCCTCGGTGAGGAAGTCGGTCCACGAGCCGGGCAGCTGGAGCAGCCGGATGGTGTGCCCGGTGGGGGCCGTGTCGAAAACGATGTGGTCGTAGGCGGCGGTCCAGGCAGCATCCGTCAGCAGCTCGGTGAATTCGTTGAATGAGGCGATCTCCGTGGTGCACGCACCCGACAGCTGCTCCTCGATCGACGCCACCTGGGCGGCCGGCAGTCGGCCGCGAACCGGGCCGACTATCCGCTCGCGGTACTGTTCGGCGGCCTGCTCCGGGTCGATCTCCAGGGCCGACAGCCCCGGGACCGCGTCGATCGGGGTGACCGTGTTGCCGATGCCCACGCCGAAGACCTGGCCGACGTTCGACGCAGGGTCGGTGCTGACCAGCAGAACGGATGCCCCGCCGTCGGCCAGGCGCACGGCCGTCGCGCAGGCGATCGACGTCTTCCCGACCCCGCCCTTGCCGGTGAAGAAGAGGAAGCGCGGCGTGTCGTCGAGGAACCGGGGATTCGTCATCGCGGGGTCCTGACTAGCAGCATCCGCCGGTGCCGCCGCAGCAACCCGCCTCGGCTTCGAGGGCCGCGGCCGGTGCCGCCATGGCCAGGAGGCGGGGCGACCCCTCCGGCTGCACGGCGGACTCGTGGGTCTGGATTCCGGCCCATTTGCCCAACTCGGCCCGCGACGGATACCGCCCCGTCAGCACCGTGGCGCCGTCGACGACGGTGAGCGGGAGACCCTCCTCGCCGGCCGTCAGCAGGAAGGCGTGGGCGATCTCGTCCTCGACAAAGGCCAGCGGCTCCTGGGCTAGATTGAACCTGGTGACCTGTCCACCCTGCGACCGGGTCCAGTCGAGGTCCGCCGACACCGTGACCAGCGCCTCGTCGACGTCCACGCCACAGATTCCCGTGCCGCAGCACAGTCCGGGTTCGAAGATCTGGATGTTTGCCATTGCGCACCAACTCCTGGTCCGGCATCCGTGGGGACGACCTGTCCGTGGTGTCGGTCCTTCCAGTATATCGATGAACATCGATATTTGTTGCGTTCGGCGGGGATTGCTCGCACTGCCCGCCGGTCGGTGGCACGATCGGACTGGTCGGCATCCAGCCCCGCCCACAGGGAGCACCTCATGACCGTTCGACACCCGGCGCGCGTGATCGTGGGCGTCGCCCCTGGCCAGCCGGATGCCGTCGTGCAGCAGGCGGCCGGGTTCGCCTCCCATTTCGCGGCCGAACTGGTCTGCGCGTGGGTCGATCCCGGCCGGTACATGGTTTCCGAGCACCCCGACGGCAGCATGTCCTCCCTGTCGTTCGACCCCGACAACACGGACCTGGCCGATGAGGGATTCCACCCGGGGTTGCGCGCGCGCCTGGAGACGCTGCTCGAGGGGCGTGGCGTGGCGTGGAGCACGCGGGCCCTGGCCGGTGACCCGGCCCTGGCCCTCGGTCACCTCGCCGAGACGCTGGGGGCGTCGATGATCATCGTCGGCACGCGGGAATCCAGCGTCCGCGGCGGCCTTCAAGCCTTCTTCACCGGGTCCATCGCCGTGCGCCTGGCCCACCGCCAGCACCGCCCGGTGGTGATGATCCCGCTCGCCCCCGTTCCCTTCGACGAACGGCTCCCCTGGGAGTTGGGCTGAATGTCGGTGGCTGCTGGGACCCTGCCGCCATCACTTTGACTCAGTCCCACACCGACGAGATCCTTCGGGTTCAGCTCGCGGCGGAGCTGCGCAATCGGCTCTTCACCGCGTGTTCGATCAGCACGGGAACGTAGTCGCGCACCGGGTTCCCCGCCAGCGCCTCCTGCTGCTCGTGCACGGCCTGTTCGATCCGCACTCGCGGCGCTTGCGGAAACTTCTCGGCCAACCGGTCGATGACCTTGGCGACGGCACGGTCTTCCTCTTGGGGGTTCACCTCTCCAGTTTCTGCCCCCGCCCCCTTTTGGTCAACTCACAACCGGCGTGCGCGGGCCGGTTCGCCGCGGCGTGCTGCTTCGCGGGCGTGGAAGACTGAGGTCCGGGCGCACACCGACGCCCTCGGGCGAAAGGCGGACCATGACGGACGCATCGGAGGCGGCAGACCTCCTCACCACACTGCTCGACCAGGAACGCACCATCCAATTCGACTCCTTCGACTTCGGCGACTCCTGGGCGGTCGGCTCCCGGCTGGTCGAACTGGGAACCCTGCGCGGGCATCCGATCGCCGTGTCGATCACGTTCGGCGACCAGCGCGTCTTCCACGCGGCGCTGCCCGGGTCGAGTGCCGACAACGACGCCTGGCTCGAGAACAAGTTCCGGGTGGTGCGCCGGTTCGCGAACTCCTCGTTCGCGGTGGGCACGCGCTTCCGCTCGCTCGGCCGCGACTTCCGCACCGCCTCGAACCTCGACCCGGCCACCCACGCCGCCCACGGGGGGCCTTCCCGCTGCGGGTACGCGGGTCGCTGATCGGCGTGGTCGGCGTCTCCGGCCTGGCCCAGCGCGACGACCACGACCTCGTCGTCGAGGTCCTCGCGGAGCACCGCCTGGCCCAGGGCTGAACACCTCCACCGCGGCGACTGACCCTGCCGGTGCGGCCATTGCCAAATGCGTTAGTGGTTGCTAACGTATGTGCATGGTCGACCTCCTCGAGGTGGCAACGGAGCCCACCAGGCGCCGGTTGCTCCAACTGCTCGCCCACGGTGAACAGACCGTGACCGAGTTGTCCGGTGAGTTCGCCGTGAGCCGTTCCGCGATCTCCCAGCATCTGCTGCTGCTGGAAGGAGCCGGGCTCGTGGCCGCCCGCAAGGAGGGCCGTAACCGGCACTACCGGCTTGACCAGGCCGGAATGGGCCGGCTGCGATGCCTCTTCGACGCCTTCTGGACCAGCGAACTCGACCAGCTCGTAGCCGATGCCCACGCCCTTCGTCCACACTCGCCGCAAGGAGAATCCTGATGCCGTTCGACATGACCGTCTTTCTGCCGCTCGACCCCGACGCCGCCTTCCGGCTGATCACCGAGCCGGAGCGCCTGCGCCGGTGGAAGACCGTGGCCGCCCGGGTCGAACTGCGCGTGGGTGGCGAATACCGGTGGACCATCGTGCCGGGGCATTCCGCGGCCGGCACCTTCACCGAGATCGAGCCGGGCAAGCGGGTCGTGCTCACCTGGGGCTGGGAGGGCTCCCCCGACCTGCCGCCGGGGGCGTCCACGGTCTCGATCACCCTTGACGCGGTCGACGGCGGCACCACCGTGCGGCTCGTGCATGACGGTCTCACCGCCGAGCAGGCCGCGAGTCACGCCCAGGGCTGGCACCACTTCCTCGGCCGCCTGGTCACCCTCGGTGTCGAGGGTGACGTCGGTCCGGATGAGTGGGCCGCCGTCCCCGACCCGATCGACCCGCTGGCCAGCGCCGAGGCCGCCCTCGCCATTGTGCAGCGGGTGCTGCGAGGCGTGACCGCGGCCAACGCGGGGGTCCCGACCCCCTGCGAGGACTTCACCGTGGCCGAGCTCGTCGCGCACCTTCTGGACTCGATCGCCCGGATCGGCACGGCGCTCGGGGTGCCTGAGCCCGCCGCCCCCTCCTCCGCTGCCGCAGCATCCGTCCCTGCCGAGGTGCGGATCGCCGACGCGGCCCAGAAGACCCTCGAGGCCCTCCGGCTCCGCGGCCTGGCCGGAACGGTCGACCTCGGGCCGGGCGGCCTCCCCGCGTCGACGGCGGCGAACATCCTGAACCTGGAGTTCCTCGTGCACGCCTGGGACCTGGCCACGGCGACCGGGCAGCAGCTCGAGGTGGCGCCGGCTCTGTCGGACTACATCCTCGGCCTGGCCCGCCAGACCATCACGGATGCGACGCGCGGCAACGGCAGCTTCCATCCGGCAATCGACGTCGCGGAATCGGTCGCGAGCCTGCCTCGGCTCCTCGCCTTCACCGGCCGCCGGAATCCCTCGTGACCGTCGGCCCGGCCGCGGGCACCCGACGCCAACCGCATACAAGAAAACGGTACCTTGCTACCCGGCCGGGTGCACCAACAGGAAGGAAACACCATGAGCAAGTTCATCTACATCTACAAGGGCCCGGCCACGCCGATGGACCAGTTCACTCCTGAACAGAGTGAAAAGGAAACCGCGGCATGGGGAGCCTGGATGGGTCGGATCGGGTCGGCGCTCGTTGACGGCGGCGCCCCGTTCGCCGGCGGCACTGCCGTCGTCGATGACGGATCGACCGCGGCCGCGGCCGACCTGACCGGCTACAGCATCGTCGAAGCCGCCAGCCTCGACGAGGCGCAGGCCCTCGCCGAGGGGCACCCGTTCCTCAGCGAAGGCAAGGGAAGGTTCAGCCTGCAGATCTTCGAACTCGGACAGATGTAACCTCGGATCAAGATCCGGCCGGCCGGGGCCGTCGCCCCGGCCGGCCACCCTCTTCGTCAGGAGGCACCGATGGGCGAGCCCGTTCCCCTCGGCGCCGACCCACCCGCCCGCCAGTGGTCGGCCTGGCGCGTGGTGCTCAACTTCGGCATTGTCAGCCTCGTCGTCGATCTGGCTTCGAATGGCGCCGAGTCCCTCACCGGTCCGCTCCTCGGCCAGCTCGGGGCATCCGCGCTGGTCGTCGGCGTCGTGACGGGCCTGGGCGAGGCGTTCGCGCTCACCTTCCGTCTCATTTCGGGCCCCTGGTCGGACCGTACCGGCCGGTACTGGACCTTCACGATCGCCGGTTATGCCCTGACGGCGGTCTGCGTTCCACTGCTCGCCGTCACCCCGTTCGTCGGCAGCGTCGGCCTGGTTCTCGCCAGCACCCTGATCCTGGTCGAACGCACCGGCAAGGCCATCCGCAGCCCGGCGAAGACCGTGCTCCTCGCGAACGCCGCCGGCGCCGTCGGGAGGGGGCGCGGCTTCGCCGTGCACAAGTCCCTCGACCAGGCAGGGTCGTTGCTCGGGCCACTGGTCGTCTCCGCGGTGATCGCCGTGACGACCGTGATCTGGCCGGCCTTCGCCGTGCTCGCCATCCCGGGCGCCGTGGCGATCGGAATCCTCGTCTGGATGCGCGCCCGCGTGCCCGATCTCAGCGTGTACGAGAGCAGCCGGGACCGCGCCCCTGTTTCCGCGCGACCCCGGCCCGGCGCGACGGATGATCCCGCTGACCCGGGCAACCCGGCCGACCCCACGGACCCTCCCGCGCCGTTCAGGCTGCCCCGCGCGTTCTACCTGTTCGCGGCAACCGTCGGAGTGTCCACGGTCGGACTGGTCAGCTTCGGCGTGATCTCCTTCCACCTCGTGGATGCCGAGATCCTGCCGCTGGCCGCGGTCCCCCTTGTTTACGCGGTCGCCATGGGCTCCGCCGCCCTCGGCGCCCTGGCCAGCGGCTACGCCTACGACAAGCTGGGCACCGGGGTGCTGTTCTCCCTTCCGCTGATGATCGCGTTCGTGCCGGGCCTCTCCCTGTCGGCCCAGCTCGGCGCCGTCGTCGTCGGCGCTGTGCTCTGGGGCGCGGCCACCGGCATCCAGGAGTCGACCGTCAAGGCCCTGGTCGCCGACCTGGTGCCGAGCGGCCACCGTGGCACCGCGTACGGCATCTTCGCCGCGTTCGAGGGCGCGGCCGCACTCGCCGGCGGCACGCTGGCCGGGGCGCTCTATGACCAGGTGCCGGTGCTCGTCGGCACCGTCTTCGCCCTCCAGGTCGCGGCCGTCGCCCTGCTCTGGGCCACCATCCGGCTGCAACGCAGGGACGCCGGGCTCAGCACCTGAACGTTTCCCCAATCCGGCCCGGCGTGGGATTCTGGAACCAAGCCCCCGACCTGGCTCCCCTGGAGTTCCCGTGACCATACCGATGACACCGAATCCCGAACCGACGCCGGCACCCGATTCCGGCGGAGCCGTCCGGGGCCCGGAGCCCGACGACCGCATCACCCTGCGCTTCATGGCCGTGCCCCAGGACGTGGCTGCCTCCGGCTCCACGGTCGCAGCCGGCAGCGTGCTCGAGTGGATCGACAAGGCCGCCTACGCCTGCGCGGTCGGCTGGAGCGCTTCGGACACGGTGACGGCATACGTCGGCAACGTGCACTTCACCCGGCCGATCAAGCCGGGCAACCTCGTCGAGGTGCACGCTCGCATCATCCACACCGGCCGCACGAGCATGCACGTGCTCGTCACGGTCGAGACGACGGATGTGCGCGCCAGGGAATACAGTCCGGCAACCCACTGCATCCTCGTTTTCGTCGCCGTCGACGACGCGGGCACGCCCCGCGAGGTGCCCACCTGGACCCCCCGCTCGGACGTGGACCGCTCCTTGCAGCGGAACGCGCAGGCCCGGCTCGAACCCCGCAAGCGCATCCAAGCGATTATGCGCGCAGCGGAATATACCGATGACGGCACGACCGCGCGCACGGTCTTCCGCTTCCTCGCCGCTCCTGCCGACGCGAACTGGGGCGGCAACGCTCACGGCGGCACGGTCATGCGCTGGATCGACGAGGCCGCATTCGCCACCGCCGCTGCCTGGAGTTCAGAGGCCGCCGTCGCCGTCTATTCCGGCGGCATCCACTTCTACAGGCCGAT
The DNA here is from genome assembly GCF_004402495.1 of Cryobacterium sp. HLT2-28. Taxonomy (GTDB): domain Bacteria; phylum Actinomycetota; class Actinomycetes; order Actinomycetales; family Microbacteriaceae; genus Cryobacterium; species Cryobacterium mannosilyticum. Next base: position 92,854 of record NZ_SOFH01000029.1, read on the forward strand.
CCACATCGGGCACATCGTCGAGGTGGATGCCCGGCTCATCCACACCGGTCATCGAAGCATGCACATCAGCATCCGGGTGCGCTCGGGCAGCCCGCGGAACCCGCACGACCTCCAGCTAACCACCGCGTGCATGAGCATCTTCGTGGCGATCGGGGCGGACGGCCACGCCGAATCGGTCACCCCGCTCACCCTGATCACCGCAGAGGACAAGGCGCTCGACGAACAGGCCAGGGCGCTCATCGCCCTGCGCGCGCCGCTCGCGATGATGCCCGTGGAAGTCTTCCGCCGGCCCTAAACCGCCGGGGAGAGGTGCTCGTGCACTCCGAGCCAGCGTCCGCCCTGCTTCTCGAGCACGATCGTCTCGCGTTCATGCTGGGTCGCCCGGACCCCGTCGGATTCGAGCACGGTGGTCACGTCGTGGCTGAACACGGCAACCGTGCCGAAGAGTTGCAGTCGCCGGTTCGCCGAGGTGCAGCCCAGCACGCGGAAACCGTTGGTCTGCTCCCAGTCCCTCCACAGTTCCTCGTAAGCGGCGCGCGTTTCCAGCCGCTCCGGGACCGTGTGGAACATGAAGGAGGCCTCGGCTGCGAACCCGGCGAAGTAGGCATCCCGTCGATGGTGACCGAAGTCGTCGATGATCGCGTCCGCTGCGGCGAGAGCCTCGGCAGCCGGGCCCGTCTGTTCTTTTGCGGTCGTCATGGTCTACCGCGCCCTGCGGGCAGCGGCCCTGGCCGCCGTCGAACCGTGATCGGTGACGACCTCCTGAGCGGTTCCGTCAACGGCAGCGACGAGGCGTGGCCCGTTCGCACCGAAGACGTAGCGCGGTTCGGGGAAGATCCACAGTGCGCCCAGGTAAAGCACTGCTCCGGCCACAACCGCTGTGACCAGGCTGAGGTCCATGCCGCCGCCGAGGCCGACGAAGGGGCCGACGATGATGGGCGGATAGTTGGCGAAGAGCAGCCCGAGGGCGGCCGCGCCGATCCAGGCCACCATCCCGCGCCAGTTCACGCCGGAGGTGAACCAGTAGATGCCGCCGATTTCGCCCTTGTTGAAGACCTGGAGGTTCCGGGCGTCGAAGTGGCCGCGGCGCACGACGTAGCCGATCGCCATGATGACCATCCACGGGGTGGTGGTCACGATGATGGCGCCGACGAACGCGTTGACCGCCCCGAGGAGGTCGAAGAAGAGCCGGCCGGTCAGGATGAAGAGGAAGGCGACCACTCCGATCCCGATCGTGGCCTGCACCCGGCTGAAGGTGGGGAACACCGAGGAGAAGTCCAGGCCGGTGCCGTACAGGGAGGTCGTGCCGGTGGATAGCCCGCCGATGAACGCCACCAGCATCAACAGCACCGCGTACCAGATCGGGGAGGCCTGGATCAGGGCGAAGACGTAGTCGGCCTGGCCCGCGACCAAGGTTGCCGTGGCGACGCCGAACAGGAACGGCACCAGGGTGAGGAGCTGGCCGAGGAACGTCGCGAGGAGCAGCTTGCGCGGCGGCGTGCTCTTGGGGATGTACCGGGACCAGTCGCCGAGGAAGGCCCCGAAGGAGATCGGGTTGCTCATCACGATGAGTGCCGCCCCCACGAAGGTCGGCCAGAATCCGCCGAGTGCCAGCGCGTCGGGCCCGGGGTTGTAACCGGCGTCGAAGGTTCCGGAGAAGGCGACCACGGCCAGGAGGATCAGCGCCGTGTTGGCGATGACGGCCGTCTTGTTCACGAGGAGCATGAACTGGAACCCGTAGACCACCACGATGATCACGATCACGCCGATCACGCCGTAGACCAGGGTTCGCAGGCCGATCGAGTCGGGGATGCCGGCCAGCCGGTTGAGTCCTCCGACGAGGGCGTCGCCGCTCACCCACACCGAGATGGAGTAGAACGCGATCGCGGTGAGGAGCGACAGGAACGACCCGACGACCCGGCCGCGCACGCCGAAGAACGCGCCGGACGACACCGCGTTGTTCGTGCCGGTCTTGGGCCCGAAGAGCCCCATCGGCATCAGGAAGACGGTGCCGACGAGCACGCCGGTCACGGTGGCGAGCACGGCCTGCCAGAAGGAGAGCCCGAGCACGATCGGGAAGGTGCCGAGCAGCACGGTTGCGAACGTGTTCGCTCCGCCGAACTGGATCCTCAGCAGGTCGACCCAGGTGGAGGTGCGGTCCGCCGGCGGAATCGTGTCGATCCCGTGCGTCTCCACCTCGGTGGCCTTCGGGCGGGCGTTCAGCACCACCGTGCCGTCATCGTGGCCGGTGCCGGGGGTTTCGCTCATGTGTGACGACCTTCGGGTTTCTCGGATGATGCTGCGCGAGGGGAGAAGCGGGGGCTCGGGACAAGTTGGGTAGACACTAGCCGCTGGCTTGACTCTCATGCAATAGTTTTTGACTATGAAGATAAACAGCGTCGTGGATCTCTCGGTCGTCGTGAACGCCGCCACGCAGGTCTACCCGGGTGACCCGGTGCCTGTATTCGACGTGCACAGCACGATCGAGCGGGACGGCTTCAACCTCCTCAGCGTGAGCATGGGCTCGCAGACCGGCACCCACGTGGACGCGCCGTACCACTTCGATGAATCCGCTCCGAAGCTGGACGAGCTGCCGCTCGACCGCTTCATCGGGCCGGGCGTCATCGTCGACGCCAGGGAGGTCGGAGACCGCGGGCGAATCACCTGGCGGCAGATCGAACCCGTCGCCCACCTGCTCGAACCCGGCGCGATCGTGCTCCTGCACACGGGCTGGAGCACGCACTACGGCACCGATCGGTACTTCGACAATCCCTTTCTCGATGCGGGCGCGTGCGCGCGCTTGATCGGCCTCGGCATCCGCACCTTCGGGATCGACGCCATCAACATCGACGAGACCCCCGACGGGACGCACCCCGGCGAGGGCTTCCCCGTGCACCACCTCATTGCCGACGTCGGCGGCGTGATCAGTGAGAACCTCACCAATCTCGCCTCGATCGACTTCGACGGACCGGTCATTTCGCTGCTACCGATAGCCTTTGAAGCGGCAGACGGCGCCCCGGTCCGGGCGGTGGCGCTGCACCTCGAACTGTAGGGATTCCGATGGCGCGACAGGTTCCGATCGGCGCGCGGCTGCGCGCGGCGCGGCTGGGCAAGGGCCTCACCCTCGAGGCCGTCGCCACCAGCGCCGGGATCACCCAGGGATTCGTCAGCAGGCTGGAGCGCGACCAGGTCTCGCCGTCCGTTGCCACCCTGGTCGCCATCTGCGACGCCGTCGGCCTGCGGGTCGGTGAGCTGTTCGAGGCGCCCCCGACCCAGATCGTGCGTGCGGGGCACGGCTCGCCGATCAATTTCGGCGGGAGGGGCGCCACCGAGAGCCTGCTGACGCCCGGCAACCAAAGCCAGGTCGAGGTCATCCGCTCGGTCATCGACCCCGGCGGCTCGGCCGGCCTGGACCTCTACGTGCTCGACACCGAGATCGAGTTCGCCTATGTTCTGCGCGGCACCCTGGTCATCGTCATCGGTGAGGAGACGTTCTCCCTCGAGGCCGGCGACGCGATGACCTTCCGTGGCCGTGACCCGCACACCTGGCGCAACGCATCGGCCGCCGAGGAGTGCGAAGTGCTCTGGATGCTGGCACCTGCCCCGTAAGCCGACGCTGAGTTTCGGAGAAAGCACCTTCGTGGCGCGGCGGAGTCAAGGGGTGTTTGCAACGCCGGCCTGTTTTAGGCGGCTGCGAGGAGGCGGGTGGGGTCAGCTCTCCGGGGCGATCGGGTCCGGGTCGGCCGCGTTTTCCGCGCCCGCCGTCGGCCCGCCGTGGTCCTTGCCCTGCCGCGCGACATAGGCGCGCTTGAGTTCCGCCCAGCGCGGCAATGACACCTGATTGACCGGCGACGGTTGCGTCGCGTCGGTTGCGGACGGGTCAGCCACTGTTGCTCTCAGCCCCGATCCTTGTCCCGGTCACTGCTGGTCGCGCCCTGCCGAGAGACGAACTCCCGCTTCAGTGCGGCCCATCGAAGCGCCGAAACGTACTGGATCGTTGAATTATTCGTGGAATCGGCCAATGGGTCTCTCAGTCTCAAACGTGAAGTGAACGGCACGCCGCTGAGCCTTGTTCAATGAACGAACGATCGAGATTGTCACGGTTTGGCATCGGACTGCACGAGAGATGTCCCACCGACCCACCACCATCAGTGGACGGGATCGCAACCCCTATGATAGCTCCGCTGCGGCCGTGCACGGGTATCGACCAGCCGCGCCCAGTAGAGTCATCTGGATGCAAACGCCGCCTCGCCCCACCGGTCCCACCGATGCAACCACCGATTCGACCACCCCTGCGCTCACCGGTTTCGTGCGCGTGCGCGGCGCGCGGGAGAACAACCTGCGGGATGTCGACGTCGACGTGCCGCGCGACGCGATCGTCGCGTTCACCGGGGTCTCCGGATCCGGCAAGTCCTCCCTGGCGTTCGGCACGATCTTCGCCGAAGCCCAGCGACGGTTCCTCGAATCGGTCGCCCCGTACGCCCGCCGGCTGATCCAACAGGGACACAGTCCACGCGTCGACGAGATCACCGGGCTCCCGCCCGCGGTCGCGCTGCAGCAGCGGCGCGGAACCCCCAGCTCACGGTCGTCGGTCGGCACGCTCACCACGCTCTCCAATTCGCTCCGGATGCTGTATTCCCGCGCGGGCACGTATCCCGCCGGCGTCGTTCGCCTCGAGTCCGACTCCTTCTCACCGAACACCGCAGCGGGGGCCTGCCCGCAGTGCCACGGGCTGGGCATCGCGCACACCGTCACGGCCGGCTCCCTGGTGCCCGACCCGACCCTGAGCATCCGCGACGGCGCGATCGCGGCCTGGCCGGGAGCCTGGCAAGGCAAGAATCTGCGCGACATCCTGATCGTGCTGGGCTATGACGTCGACACGGCCTGGCGTGACCTGCCGGCCGACGCCCGGGAGTGGATCCTGTTCACCGAGGAACAGCCCGTTGTCGAGGTCGTCCCGCAGCGGGACCGGATCGCCAAGCCGTACCAGGGCCGGTTCTGGAGCGCGCGCAGCTACGTGATGCACACGCTGGCCGACTCGAAGAGCCAGAGCCAGCGCGAACGGGCGCTGCGATTCGTGGAGTCGGGGCCGTGCCCGCTCTGCGGCGGCACCGGGCTCACTCCGGCGGCCCTCGCCGTCACCTTCGCCGGCCGGTCGATCGCCGAGCTGGCCGCTCTGCCGCTGACCGGTCTCGCCGAGGTCATCCGGCCCACGGCGGCGCTCACCGAGGCCGGCGCGGCCCGGCCGGATGCGGCATCCGGCGAGGTCACCGAGGTCGCCGTCACCCTGACCCGCGACCTGCTCTCCCGGATCGAGGTGCTGCTCGAGCTCGGCCTCGGTTACCTGAGCCTGGCCAGGGCCACCCCGACCCTCTCACCCGGCGAGATGCAGCGCCTGCGCATCGCCACCCAGCTCCGTTCCGGGCTGTTCGGCGTGATCTACGTGCTCGACGAGCCTTCGGCCGGGTTGCACCCCGCCGACGCCGAGCCGCTCCTCGTCGTGCTCCAGCAGCTCAAGGAGTCCGGCAACTCCGTCTTCGTCGTGGAGCACAATATGGCCGTCGTGCGAAACGCCGACTGGGTCGTCGACGTCGGACCGCGGGCCGGCACCGAGGGCGGCGCCGTGCTCTACAGCGGGCCCATTGCCGGCCTGGCCGACGTACCGGCGTCGGTCACCCGTCGCTTCCTCTTCCCCGGGACCGACGGCGAGGCCGGACTCGAGACCGACACCGACACCGAGACGGGCTCGGCGACCCCGGCCCCGACCGGGCCGAGCCGCCGGGTGCCCGCGGAGTGGCTGAGCCTGCACGGCATCAGCCGGCACAACCTCCGCGCCCTCGACGCCGGCTTCCCGCTGGGCGTGCTCACCGCGGTCACGGGGGTGTCCGGTTCGGGCAAGTCCACCCTGGTCAGCCAGGTGCTCGCCGACGCCGTGCGGCACGAGCTGCACCCCGGCGCCATCAACGACGACTCGGATGCCGCCGCGGCCGACGACGACGACGCCCCGGGTTCCCCTGGCACGGCCTCCGCCGCGACCACCGTCGACCGGATCACCGGCCTGGCCGCCGTCGACCGCCTCGTGCGCGTCGACCAGAAGCCGATCGGCCGCACCCCGCGCTCGAACCTGGCCACCTACACCGGGCTCTTCGACGCGGTGCGCTCGGCATTCGCCGCGACCGATGAGGCCCGCGCACGCGGTTACGGCGCCGGCCGCTTCTCCTTCAACGTGGCCGGCGGCCGCTGCGAGACCTGCCTCGGCGAGGGCTCGGTGGCCGTGGAGCTGCTCTTCCTGCCCGGCAGCTACGCGCCCTGCCCGGCCTGCGGCGGCTCCCGCTACAATCCCGAGACGCTGGAGATCGACTACAACGGCCGCACCATCGCCGAGGTGCTCGGCCTCACCGTCGACGCCGCCGCCGAGTTCCTCGCGGACGTCCCGGCCGCCGCGCGCAGCCTCGGCACCCTCCGCGAGGTCGGCCTCGGCTACCTGCGGCTCGGCCAGCCTGCCACCGAGCTCTCGGGCGGTGAGGCGCAGCGGATCAAGCTCGCCACCGAGCTGCAGCGCGCCCGCCGCGGCCACACCCTCTACCTCCTCGATGAGCCGACCACCGGCCTGCACCCCGCCGACGTGCAACTGCTCCTGACCCAGCTGAACCGGCTCGTCGACGCCGGCAACACGGTGATCGTGGTCGAGCACGACCTCGACGTGGTCGCCGCGGCCGACTGGGTGATCGACCTCGGGCCGGCCGGCGGCGACGCGGGCGGCCGCATCCTCGTCTCCGGGCCGCCCGAGACCGTGGCCGGGCACGCGGAGAGCCGCACCGCCCCCTACCTGGCCCGGCGTCTGGCCGACGGCGGCGCTCTCTAGCCGGCCGGGCGCGAGCCCCCGGCCCACGCACGATCGGAGAAACCTCGGACACGCCGGGCCGCGCGCCCGAACAACGCGGCGTGTCCGAGAAACTCCACCCCGGCAGGCGGCGACGACGGATGCCGGGGGCACGCCCTGCGCCCGGGTGACCTAGATTTGTCAGCACACCTCATGGCGCGAAGGAGCCTCAATGACCGGTTGGCGTATTCGGGACTTCCATGCCGATGATCTCGACGGCATCCTGCAGCTCTGGCAGGAGATCACGGCAGCCAAGACGGAGCCGGTGTACGGGCTCTCCGAGGTGATGGCATCCTGCCAGAAGGACCACGCCGTCGTCGCCCTGCACGGTGACGAGGTGGTCGGCGCCGCGGTCGGCCGGGCCGCTCACGCCCAGGGCTGGATCGTGTTCCTCGCCACCCGGCAGTCCTGGCAGAGCCAGGGCATCGGCACGGCCATGCTCGCGGCCCTCGAGGCGAGGATGGCGCCGCACGGGATCACGAAGCTGTCCGCCCTGATGCCGGAGACGGCCAGCCGGGTCGACGCGTTCCTCAACCGCGGCTTCGAGGTGAAGAAGCAGCTTCGCTACTTCGAGCGCCACCTCCCGGTGCAGCGCGAGGGTCTGCGCGCCCTCAGCGAGCTGGGCGGCCGAGTCCTCCCCCGCGACCTGTGGGCCGGGGTCGGGGGCATGCGCAAGGAGAAGGAACTGCTCGAGCGCCGCCTCGTCATGCCGCTCGCCAAGCCCGACATGGCCGACCGGTACGGCGTCGTGCCGCCGAAGGCCGTGGTGCTCTTCGGACCGCCCGGCACCGGGAAGACCACCTTCGCCAAGGCCATCGCCTCCCGGCTCGAATGGCCGTTCGTCGAGGTGTTCCCGTCGAGGCTGGCCGGGGATCCCCAGGGTCTGGCCGGCGCGCTCCGGGAGACCTTCCTCAAGATCTCCGAACTGGAGCACGCGGTCGTCTTCATCGACGAGGTCGAGGAGATCGCCGCGCAGCGGGGCGGCGAACCGCCCTCGCCACTGCAGGGTGTGACCAATGAACTGCTCAAGATCATCCCGGCCTTCCGGGAACAGCCCGGCCGGCTGCTCGTCTGCGCGACCAACTTCATTCGCGCCCTCGACTCGGCGCTGCTGCGGCACGGCCGGTTCGACTACGTCATCCCGATCGGCCTGCCCGATCACGCCGCCCGCCAGGCCATCTGGGAGGGCTACATCCCGAAGCCGTTCGCAGACTCCGTCGATCTGCCCACCCTGGTCGAGGCCAGCGGCGGCTTCTCCCCGGCCGACATCGAATATGCCGCCCGGCGGGCCTCACAGCAGGCGCTCGAGCGAGCCCTGTTCGACGACAGCAGTGACACCGAGCCGACCGGCCCGGGCACCGACGACTACCTGGCGGCGATCCGGTCGACCCGCACCACCGTCTCGGCCCAGGTGGCGGCCGAGTTCCTGGAGGACATCGAGCGGCTCGCCCGGCTGTGAGTGTTGTGCGCGGCGTCAGGCCCCCGGCCGGCTCGCGGCGTCGCCCGCCTCCTGCATGAACTCGGCCAGGGTGGCCTCGATCGTCGCGTACGACCAGCGATAGGCGGCGTCGGCGTCACGTTCGGCGAGCGCGAGGGCGAGCTGGTTGTGCCGGTGCGCGGAGGGCGGCGTGTACTCGGTGATGGTGAACCGCTTCTCCTCTTCCCTGGTGCGCAGCAGGGCGGCGACCGTGCCGGCGAAGTGGCCCATCACGCTGTTGCCCGAGCCGGCCAGGATCAGCGAGTGGAAGGCGATGTCCGACTCCAGGAACCGACGGCCGTCACCGGCGAGATCGGCGGCGACCATGGCCGCGGCGGCCTCGGCGACGGCGGCGAGCTGGGCATCCGTCATCAACCGGGCGCTGAGCCGGGCGGCGACCGGCTCGATCCCGAGCCGCATCTCGAGCATCTCGCGCATCTGGGTGTAGTACTCCGGCCCCCGGCCCCGCCAGACGATGATCTGCGGATTCATCAGGTCCCAGGCCCCGCGCGGGAGCACCTGCGTTCCGACCCGCTGGCGCGGCTCGACCAGGCCGAGCGACTGCAGCACCCGCAGCGCCTCGCGCAGCACCGAGCGGGACACGGCGAACGCGGCGGCGATGTCGTCCAGGTTGAGGATGTCCCCGGGCGCGTACCGGCCGTCGACGATCTCCTGGCCGAGGGAGTTCAGCACCCGGGCGTGCAGCCCGCGTTCGCGCCAGGAACCGGGGCCAACGCCAGTGATCATCGGTGCTTCCTTGTCTCTGCAGCTCGCGGCGCTCCCGGTTCGGCGACCGGTGTCGGCGATCGTTTGCGGCGTCCCCGCGATCGTAGCGGCGAATTGCGCCGTTGCTCTTCCCAAAACCGCGTGACGTATGCCACACTCAATTATCTGATTAATCAGATTTATTACCGCACGGTGTCTCCTCCCACTATGCCGGACTCGCAGCCGGCCGGACGACTCCCCGTGCGCCACTTATGACGATGGGGTCGCAGGGACGCGGCCTCGGAATGGACACCCAGATGTATCTTTCCCTTGCGACCGCGGCGCCCGCGCCGGTTGTGCCGATCACCCCGGCCGGAAGTGACGCCCAGCTGATCATCGCCGCGATCGTCGGCATCGCCGTCATCATCGTGCTGATCACCTGGCTCAAGGTCCACCCGTTCCTCGCCCTCGCTATCGGCGCCGTCGGCGTCGGCGCCGGCGCGGGGCTCGCACCGGGCGCCGCCGTCACCAGCTTCAGCACCGGCTTCGGCGGAACCATGGCGGGCGTCGGCATCCTCGTCGGCTTCGGCGCCATGTTCGGCAAGCTGCTCGCCGACTCCGGCGGAGCCGACCGGATCGTCGACTCCCTGGTCACCCGCTCCAGCGTTCGCACGCTGCCGTGGACGATGGCACTGATCGGCGGCCTGATCGGCCTGCCGATGTTCTTCGAGGTCGGCCTCGTGCTCCTCATCCCGGTGATCATCCTCGTCGCACGCCGCAGCGGGATGTCGCTCATCCGGATCGCCATCCCCGCCCTCGCCGGCCTGTCGGTCATGCACGGCCTCGTACCGCCGCACCCCGGCCCCCTCGTCGCCGTCACGGCCCTCGGCGCCAACCTCGGCCTCACCCTGGCGATCGGCGTGCTCGTCGCCATCCCCACGGTCATCGTCGCCGGCCCGGTCTTCAGCAAGTTCGCCAGCCGCTGGGTCTCCGTTCCGGTTCCGGCCCTCTTCATCACCACCGAGGACCTCGGCGCCGGCGAGACGCGCACCAGGCGCCCGAGCTTCCTGATCACCCTCTCCGGCATCCTCCTCCCCGTCGTGCTGATGCTGGCCCGGTCGATCGCCGACGCCACCGCCCCCGGTTCGACCGCTCCGCTCAACGCCGCACTCGACTTCCTCGGCACCCCGATGATCGCCCTGGGCCTTGCCGTCATCTACGCGATGATCGTCTTCGGCCGTGGCGGCGGCATGGACCGCGCCGCCGTCTCCAAGTCGCTCGCCGACTCGCTGCCCCCGATCGCGGGAATCCTCCTCATCGTCGGCGCCGGCGGCGGGTTCAAGCAGGTGCTGATCGACACCGGGATCGGAACCGTCATCGCCGATGCCGTCGCCGGCAGCAGCATCTCGGTGCTGCTCCTGGCCTGGTTCGTCGCCGCGCTCGTGCGTGTCGCCACCGGTTCGGCGACGGTCGCGACCGTCACCGCCGCCGGCATCCTCGCCCCCGTCGCCGCCAGCCTGGGCGGCACGGACCTTTCGCTGATGGTGCTCGCGATCGGCGCCGGTTCGCTGTTCCTCTCCCACGTCAACGACGCGGGCTTCTGGCTGGTCAAGGAGTACCTCGGCACCACCGTCGGGCAGACCCTGAAGACCTGGACCATCATGGAGTGCCTCATCTCCGTGACCGGCCTGGCCGGCGTGCTCCTCCTGAACATCGTGATCTAGCGTGTTCCTGAACCAGCAGCCCGTCCTCGTCATCATGGGCATCTCCGGCTCCGGGAAGTCGACGGTGGCAGGCATCCTCGCAGGCCAGCTCGGCTGGGACCTGGAGGAGGGCGACGACCTGCACCCGCAGGAGAACATCGACAAGATGTCGGCCGGCCACGCCCTGAACGATGAGGACCGCGCGCCATGGCTCGACACCATCTCGTCGTGGATCATCGAGCACACCATGGCGGGCGTGCCCGGGATCATCACCTGCTCCGCGCTCAAGCGCCGCTACCGCGACGTGCTGCGGGAGCACAACGTGATCTTCGTGCACCTGGCCGGGTCGAAGGACCTGATCGGCCGTCGGCTCGCCGCCCGGCACGACCACTACATGCCGACCTCGCTGCTCGACTCGCAGGTGGCGACCCTCGAGGCGCCCGACGCCGACGAGCGGGCGATCACGATCGACGCCGGGCGCGCGCCGGCCGAGGAGGCCGCCGAGATCGTGCGGCGTCTCGGGGTCACACCGCGACCGGGTTCATCGAGCCTGGGTGCCCCGGAGCCGGGGAAATCCTCGGTCGGCCGCGGCGTCCCGGTCCAGGGAGCCTGAGCACCTCGCAATCAACCGACGAACGGCCCCGTTTTCGCGGGGCCGTTCGTGCGTGGCGGCGGCTCACAGGGTTTGCGAGCACAGTTCGGCTAATCTGGTCTGGTGCCCGTCGGTGTATCCGACCGGTGGTCGTACCGCACATCAGTGCCGGACGAGCGGAGGTGAGATGAATCAGGTCGTCTCCTCCGCGGTGCCAGCCGTCTCCGCGTCACTCACGCACCATTCCCGCCTTCGCGCCGTGATCCTCGCCACGCTGATCCTGGTCGCCACGCTTCTCTGCCTCGTCGCTGTCCACTCCGACGGCGCCGGGCACACCATGGCCGGCACCACAGCGACCAGCATGGCCGCGAAGCCCCCGGCGACCGCGAACCACCTGCCGACCGCACACCCGGTCACGGATGCGCTCCCGGTCACGGACGCGCTCCCGGTCACGTCCGCGACGCATCCGACCCGCACCGGCCCGACGATGACCCTCGCCGCGCTCGCAACCCCGCCCGCGCTCTGCTCCGAGCACAATTCCCTGGGCGGCAGCGGCACGGCGTTGAGGTCCTGCTCCGATCTGCTCGTGGTCGGCTCCAACGCCGTACTCGCGCAAGAGCCGTCCGATTCCGGCCTGGTCTTTGCCTCCGTCGGCTTCGTCAACGACACCTTCCGGGCCATTCCCGCGCACCTGAACCGCCCCAGCCTCACCCTCCTGTCGATCAGTCGCGTTTAGACCGAACCCGCCCGCGCGCCACCCCGGCAGCGCGGATTCGCCGTGTCAACGGCCACCGGTTTCGCACTCTTCCCTGACGAATGGACCACGAACATGCAGCTTTTCCCGCGCACCTCGCGCATCTCCCTCTTCACCCTGGCCGCGATCGCGACCGCCCTCACCCTGACCGCCTGCTCGGGGGCGACCTCCGGTTCCGGCCCGACATCCGGCCCGAGCAGCACGGCCGACGCCTCGGCGGCGACCTTCTCCACGGCCGACATCGAGTTCGCCCAGATGATGATCCCGCACCACGAGCAGGCGGTGGAAATGAGCGAGGGGATGCTGGCCAAGCACGGCGTCGATCCCCGGGTGACCAAGCTGGCCACCACGATCAAGGCCGCCCAGGCCCCCGAGATCGTCCGGCTGAAATCCTGGCTGACGGACTGGAACGCCACGGCCGACAGCATGTCCGGGATGGACCACAGCAACGACGGCATGATGAGCGACGCCGACATGATGACCCTCGACAACGCCGACGGAGCGGACGCCGACCGGATCTTCCTCGAGCAGATGGTCATGCACCACGAGGGTGCCATCGCGATGGCGCGCACCGAACTCGACAAGGGCACGAATGCCGACGCCAGGGCGCTCGCCAGCGCCATCGTCACCTCCCAGACCGAGGAGATCGCCGTCATGACGAGCCTCCTCACGACGCTCTAGAGCCGGGGACACGATGAAATCCTGTCGCAGGACCAGGAAACTCGGCTGTGCCGCCGCTGTGACGACCGGCCTCGCGATCCTCCTGGCCGGATGCGCCCCGAGCCCGGCTGCCGCTCCGGCGGCCCGGTCGGCCGCAGCCGAGGGCTTCGAGCACATCCACGGTCTCGGCGCGGACGCCGCAGCCGGCAAGACCTTCGTGGCCACCCACCAGGGGGTCTGGCTGATCCCGACGGACGCTCTCCCGGCCAGTTACCCGGCCAGGTCCTCGGCCGCCGACATCTCGGAGCCGACGCAGGTCGCCGGGCGCGTGCTCGACGTCATGGGTTTCACGGTCGCCGCACCCGGCCTGCTGCTGGCCTCCGGGCATCCTGATCCCGAAGCTCCGTCGGATCTCGCCGCCCCCAATCTGGGCCTGATCTCGAGCGCGGATGCCGCAGAAACCTGGACCCCGCTCTCGCTCGCAGGCAAGACGGACTTCCACGATCTCGACGCGGTGCCCCTGTCAGGCAGTGCGCTGCGGGTGTACGGCTATGACTCAGGCAACGGCACCCTGGCCATCAGCGACGACTCGGGCGCGACCTGGTCAACGGGCGAAACCGTTCCGATGCGAGACCTCGCCGCCGACCCGGCGAACCCGGACCAGGTCTTCGCGACCACTGCCGACGGGCTTGTCGGCAGCGGCGACGCAGGCCGCAGCTTCAGCCTGGTCGCCGACGCCCCGACCCTGTTCCTGATCGACGTCGGCGACGCACGCACCGGCGGAGGACTCGTCGGCATCGACCCGGAGGGCGTGGTCTGGCATCAGGATTCCGCGGCCGGACCCTGGATCAGGGGCGGCCGTACCGAGGGCGCCCCCGTCGCCCTCAGCTACGTCGGCGGCATCGCGCCGTGGATCCTCGCCGCGGACACGCGCGGCGTCGTCGCCAGCGACGACTTCGGGGCGAGCTGGACCGAACTCGTCCCGGCAGGGGCCTGAGCCATGGACCAGAGGCTGACCACGGCCCCCGAAATTACCCCCGGGGGCATACTGACACTGACGGGCACACCGTTGACTACGAAAGGAGACCAATCATGATGTGGGGCTATGGAGGAGGAATGGGCTGGGGCTGGGTGTTCGGCCTGCTGGCACTGGTCGGCATCGCCTTGCTGGTGGTGCTCCTGGTGCGCCTGTACAGCGGCGGCATCGACCGCAGCGGGACCGACCGGCGGGAGGCTCCGCCGGCACCGCCCGCCGCCCAGCCGCCGCTGGCGCAGGGGCGCAGCCGCGCCCGGCAGATTCTCGACGAGCGCTTCGCTCAGGGCGAGCTCACTGCCGAGCAGTACCGCGAACAAATCCAGGTTCTCGGCGAGGAAGGCTAGTGGAGCCGATCAGCCGCCGGACCGCCGTCACCCTCGGCGGCCTGGGGCTGGCCGGCACCGTCATCGGCGGCGCCGGCCTGCTCTGGACCGCTCAGCCCGGCTTCACACCGTTCGGCGAGCCGGTCGCCCGATCGTCCTTCAGGGCGAAATCCGGCGAGCCGCTGCGCCAACCGACCGAGCAGAGTAGCCGTGACGGCGTGCTCGAGGTGACATTGGATGCCGCACCAGGCCGGATTCGGATCGGCGGCCGGAACGCCACGACTCTCGGCTACAACGGCGGCCTCCCCGGCCCGACCCTGCGGGTGCTGGCCGGGGACCGCCTCGCGGTGACTCTGCGCAACGGTCTCGACGACCCCACGAACCTGCACACCCACGGCCTGCACGTCTCGCCGGAGGGCAACAGCGACAACCCGTTCGTCGTGGTCGAGCCGGGCGACTCGTTCGACTATGACTACCGCCTGCCCGCCGACCATCCGCCCGGCCTCTACTGGTACCACCCGCACCATCACACCCTTGCGGCCGCGCAGGTCTTCGGTGGGCTCTACGGTGCGATCATCGTCGAAGATCCGCAGCCGATACCGGTGAGCCGCGAACGCGTGCTAGTGATCTCCGACCTCACGCTCGACGCCGCCGGCAGCCTGGCCCGGGCCACCGTGGCCGAACGGATGCACGGCCGCGAGGGTGAGCTGGTGCTGGTGAACGGTCAGCTGAACCCGGCGGTGGACATCCGTTCGGGTGAACGCGAACGGTGGCGGATAGTGAACGCCTGTGCCTCGCGCTACCTGCGGCTGCGCCTTGACGGGCAGAAGCTGCAACTTCTCGGGCTGGACTCCGGCCGGTTCGAGAAGCCGGAGAAGGTGGAGGAAGTGCTGCTGGCGCCGGGCAATCGAGCCGATCTGCTCGTCACCGCGAGTGAGGGCACCACCACCCTGCGCGCCGTTCCCTACGACCGCGGCGACGACGGCATGATGGGCGGCATGATGGGCGGCGGCCGCAGATCGGCCGGCGCGGAGGTCACGCTCGCCACGGTCACCGTCGCGAATGCCGGCGGCGGCAGCAAGGCCGACGCACTGCCCGCACTCCCCCGCCAGGCCACCCCGAGGGACCTCCGCGGCGCCACCGTCACGGCGCGCCGCGAATTCGTCTTCGAGATGGGCATGGGCGGCATGATGGGCGGAGGGGGCATGGGGTTCACCATCAACGGCCGCGAATTCGACGGCGGACGCGTCGACACGACCGTGCAGGGCGACACCGTCGAGGAATGGACGCTGACCAACACCAGCCAAATGGACCACCCGCTGCACCTGCATGTCTGGCCGATGCAGGTGGTGGAGCGCGGCGGCCGAGCCGTGGACTCCGTGCTCTGGCAGGACGTCGTCAACGTGCCGGCCCGCAGCGCCATGCGGGTACGGATCGCCTTCACCGGGTTCGCCGGCAAGACCGTGTACCACTGCCACATTCTCGACCACGAAGACAACGGCATGATGGGCGTCATCGACGTTCGCCCGGCCGGCCAGCCGCTCACCTAGACTGAGCCGAGAGAATCAGGACCATGAAACACAACGGGCTTTTCCGGCGGGCCACGCCGGAGCCGATCGAGACGGACCGTCTCGCCGACTTCTCCTACCTCGACCCCGGCGTCGTCTACCTCGACTCCGCCTGCCAGAGCCTGCGCCCGCAGCCGGTGCTCGATGCGCTGACCGAGTATTACACCAGCTACAACGCGTGCGGCGGCCGGGTGAAGTACGCCTGGGGCAGGCGCGTCGATGACGAGGTCGCCGCGGCACGACAGGGCGTGCTCGGCCTGCTCGGCCTGTCGGGGCGGCACTACGCGGTCTCCTTCACCCTGAACACGACCTTCGGCCTCAACCTGCTGCTGCAGCAGCTGCCGCAGGGCCGGTACGCCCGGGTCGTCACCAGCCACGTCGAACACAACTCGGTCTTCCTGCCCACGATGACGGCAGCGAAACGGCTCGGCGTCCCCCGGCTCGTGCTCGACCGGGCCGCCGACGGCGCCCTTGTCTACGAACCCGCCCAACTCGAGCGCGCGATAGTGGTCGTCAACGCCGCCTCGAACATCGACGGCCGGCTCCTGACCAACCTGGCCGAGCTTGTGCGCGATGCCCACGCCAGGGGCGGCATCGTCATCCTCGACGCCGCTCAGTCGATGGCGCACGAGCGCGCCCTGCTGCAGAAGACCGACGCGGATGCGATCTGCTTCTCCGCGCACAAGATGTACAGCGCGAGCCTGGGCGTGATCGTCGCCCGGCGCGAGCTGCTCTCCTCGCTCGAGCTCTCCTTCATCGGCGGCGGCATGGTCGCGGATGTCCGTGAGGACTCCTACGACCTGCTGCCCAACGACCCGGGCGCCCTCCTCGAACCCGGGCTGCAGGCCTGGGCCGAGATCATCGCCCTCCGCCACGCGACCGACTGGCTCGGCACCGTGCGCCCCGGCGGGCGGCCCCCGGCCGAACACGTCTCGGCCCTGTCGGAGCGGCTCTTCGACGGTCTCTCCGACATCCCGGGCCTGACCATGGTCAACGCCGCGGCCAGCCCGGTGATCAGCGTCTACGCCCCGAAACAGGATTCGCACCGCCTGGCCGTCTTCCTGTCCCAGTCGGGCATCGCCGCGCGCAGCGGCTACTTCTGCGCCCACCACTACCTGAAGGAACGGCTCGGCCTGCCGCCGCTGCTGCGCTTCTCGCTCGGACTTCACTCGACCACGGCGGACGTCGACCGGGCGCACGACGCCCTCGCGCGCCTCATGAAAGGCCTCTCCTAAGTGTTCTGCATCGCCGCCTTCATCGTTCTCCTGTTCATGGCCGCCGTCTCGGCGCGCTACCGGCGCTACCTCGCGAAGGCGGCGAGCTGCACGTTCCGCCGGGTGACCTTCCGCCCCTGCGACACGACCTTCAAGCAGGACCTCAAGGACCACATGCTCGCGCCGCTCGCGGCCCGCCGCCCCGGGCTCGTCGGGCCCGCCAGCGTCGCCCTCGAGGTGGTGGCGTTCCTGGTCGTGCTCACCACGATCTGGAGCGGCTACGTCGTCGTCGAGAGCGCGGCGAACCTCTACGTCTACGGCACCTGCAACAAACAGGACTCCGCCTCCTGCAGCCTGGGCGCGGAGGCCTGCTCCATCCCCGACCAGACTCCGACCTTCGGCGATTCCATCGCCGCCTGGGACATCGTCGGCGCCTTCGGCAACGACTTCGTGCGGCTCGGCGAGACATTCTCCGCGATCCCCTCCCGGATGCAGAACTGGGACGCCAAGGAATATCTGCCGGCGAACGCGACCTACCTGAACGAATTCGACGCCCAGAAGCCGACGGCGCTCGAGGTCATCGACCCCGGCTGCACCTACTGTCTGCAGCTGTTCGAGAACCTCGAGGAGGCCGGTTTCGCGAACAAGCAGAATCTCAGCTACATCGCCTTCCCAATCCCCGCGCCGACTGGCTACAAGTTCCCGAACTCCCTGCTGGTCACCCAGTACCTCGAGGCCCTGCGCTTGAACCCGCTCGCCGATGCGAAGACTCCGGTCGACTGGGAGATCCTCAAGCGGATCTACACCGAGAAGGATGCCGCCGGCGTGTCGTGGCAGAGCGTGATCAACTCCGCGGATGCCGTTGAGGCAACCGCGCTGCTGCAGGACTGGGCTGCGGAATTCGGGCTGAGCCAGGCGCAGGTCGACACCGTCGCATCCGTCGCCGGCTCTGACAAGGTGGCCGGGATCATCGCCGCCAACAAGCAGACGGTCAAGGAACGCATCCACACCGTGAAGATCCCGACCATCATCTTCGACGGACGCCGGCACGACGGGCTGGTCTCGGTGGGCGACCTGGACTGACCGCGTTCGTGGCCACGACCGCCGCTAGCACGATCGCCGCGCCGACCACCTGGCCGAAGCTGAGCGGCTGCTGCAGCAGCGCCCAGCCGCAGGCGACGGCGACGACCGGGCTGAGCAGCCCGAGGAAGGCGACGGAGGCCACCGGCAGGTTCTGGATGCCCCGGAACCACAGCGTGTAGCTGAGCGCCGTGCCGAGGACCGCGAGGTAGGCGTAGCCGGCCAGGTTGCCCGGGGTGAGGGGCTCCGTCGGGAGCCCCTCGACCAGGAGGAGGACCGGGACCAGGACGAGCCCTCCGGCCAGGAGCTGCCAGGACGTGCTGACCAGCGGATGCGCCGGCTGTCCCCACCGTTTGGCGAGCACCGTGCCCACGGCCATCACGGCCGCGCCGCCGAGCGCCGCGAGCACCCCGAGCAGGTCCAGCCGCGCCGTGGCCTGCAACACGAGCAGGGCGACCCCGAAGACCCCGGCAATCCCCGCCGCGACCCTCAAACCGGTGACCCGGTCACCCAGGATCCTGGCCGCGAGCACCGTCACGAGCAGCGGCTGCACGGCCCCCATCGTCGCGGCGACACCGCCGGGAAGCCGGTAGGCGGCGAGGAAGAGCAGGGCGAAGAACACGCCGATGTTCAAGGTGCCGAGCACCAGCGACTTCCACCACCAGGCGCCCCGCGGCAGCCTGCGCGTGATCAGCACGATCAGGACGCCGGCCGGCAGCGCGCGCAGGGTGGCGGCCAGCAGAGGGCGGTCGGGCGGGAGGAACTGGGTCGTCACCAGATAGGTGGTTCCCCAGAAGATCGGGGCCACCATGGTCGTCGTCACCATCCACCATCGATTGCTAAGCACTAAGCCATAATAGCTAAGCACTTAGAAAAAAGCTAGACTTGTCGCATGACCGACCACGTCGACCGCATCCTCGCGCAATGGGCGGCCGCGCGCCCTGATCTGGACGTGGCGGCGATGGCCGTGCTCGGTCGACTCGCCCGCGCGGCCCGGCTCGCCGACTCCCGCCTCGGCGTCACGTTCGCGGCCCATGGCCTCGACGCTGCATCCTTCGACGTGCTCGCGACGCTGCGGCGGAACGGGGAACCGTTCCGGCTCACCCCCACCGAGATCCAGCAGAGCGCCATGGTCACCTCGAGTGCCATCGCGCAACGGCTGAACCGGCTCGAGCTGGACGGCCTCGTGCTCCGCAGTCCGAATGCGGCCGACGGGCGAGGCACCGTTGTCAGCCTCACTCCGGAGGGTCGCGCGCTGATCGACCGGGCGCTGCCCGATCACGTCGCCAACCAGGAGCGGATGCTCGCGGGCCTCACCGACGCGCAGCGCGCCGCCCTCGCGACGCTGCTCCAGGCGCTGGCCGAATCCCTGGCTGAGGCTACGGCTTCCAGACCATGAGCACGACCACGATGACCAGCAGGAGCGACGAGATCCCGGATCCCATCGCCACCCGGGAGTAACCGGCGGGCTTGGCGTCGGATGTCCCGGCTGCCGAGGTGCCGGTTGCCGAGGCCCCGACGACCGCGGCACCTGCCGTGAGCGCCTCCGCAGCCTGGCGCATGGCCGGCACGACGACGAACAGGTTGATCGCCAGGGCGATCGCATACGCGAGGATCGACAGCAGCACCCAGGTCGAGCCGAACGAGAATCCCTCCTCAGGGTCGGCAACCCCGAGGGCGCCGAAGCCGAAGAGGGCCACGACGATCGACAACAGGGTGAACAGGTTCACCGACTTCGCCAGCGAGGCCACCTGACCGGCCTCCCCCGCCCGGATCGAACGCATGGCGGTCATCGGCAGGATGGCCATCGGGCCGACGATGAAGACGGCGGCGACGATGTGCAGGGTGTTGAACAGAGTATCCATGGCTTCAGCGTATTGCTTTACGCTACCGGCCCCGGTCGCCCACGCTGCGCTGGGCAGCCACGGCCGGGTGGTCGTCGGGGAGTCCGTGGCGCTTGCCGGCCGCGAGCAGGGCGAGGTTCTTCTTCTCCCAGTCGCTCACGGCCTGCCGCTGTGGGTCGATTGCCCGGCCGTCGGCGCAGGCAGGGATGCTGCGCCCGCACGTGCAGAAGCCCGGTTTCGCCGGGTCGCCCGAGTGCAGCATCCCGACCCGCCAGATCACCGCCATCGTCCAGTCGAGTTGACGCCCGCCGAGGTCGTTCCGACGTTCGGCTCGCCTGACCAGATCGCTTTCGAGCACGGCGCGGATGCCTCCGCTCACCGTGCGGTCGAACTCACCGGCCACCAGGGCACGAAGTTCGTCGACCTGCCCGGTCAGTTCCGCGATCGTCGCGTCCCGCTCGGCCAGGTCGGACTCTGACTTCTCGACGGACTTCCGGTGCACGTTCTGAAGGTCGGCGTACTCGCCGACCCAGAGCATCACGTGGTCGGCGTCCCGGCGTTCGGCCTTCTCGTCGCCCAGGTGGTGCAGGCAGAACGAACAGACCACCTGGTCGCTTGCCGAGGTGAAGTTGAAGGATTGCAGCGACCGGCAGCAAAAGCACTGGGCGCGGATGGCCACATAGAGCGGATACGAGTGCGTCACGGTGTTCTCCCTGGCTGGCCTGCATTCGAGCGTAGCTCGTTGCCGGGAGGACCTGGCAACATTCAATACGACTATTCGACACAAGAACTCGAATAATCCTCGCAATTATGTTCGAGTTGTGGTATTCTCAGTTTATGGCAGGAACCCCTGATCCCCGAGCAACCACCGCCTCCGGTCCAACTGTTGAGGTGGGGATGGCTGCGGATCCCGCCCCAGCCATCCCGGGCACGGATGCCGTCGTGGAGCTCTCCCCGGTGCAGCGGCTGGCCGCGTTGCAGCTGGCCCTGACGGCCGAGCTGGCGGCGGTGCCGTTGGCCAGGCTGAGCGATCTGGACGCGGTCGCGGTGCTCGCCGCGGTCGAGGACCTGGGCCGGAGTGTCGATGCGGCCCGGATCGCGACCGCGTCCGAGGTTGATGTCCGGTCGGTCCGGATCCTACCGGGCCAGTCCCAACCCGCTTTGCCGGCCAGCCTGGGGTGCCGGGACGGGGTGGACGTGATCACCCGCGCCGCCCGCATCTCGGTCAAAGAAACCAAACGCCGCACTCGACTCGGCAGCTTCGTCACGCCCCGCACCGGCGCCGGCCTCATCATGCCGCCGTTCTACCCGGCCGTCGCCGCCGCCCTCACCGCCGGGAAGCTCGGCGTGGAGACAGCGGACGTGATCGTGACCGGGCTGGAACGCATCAGCACCCGGGTCGCCCCCGACGACCTGCACACCGCCGAACGCGCCCTCGTCGCCTGCGCAACCGGAGCGATCACCGAAGAAACCAAAGGGCTCCCCGGCGAAGGCCTCGCGTTTGCCACCGACCTGATCCGCGGCATCGTGCTCCAATGGCAAGCCCGGCTCGACCCCGACGGCACCGCCCCCACCGAACCCATCCGGCAACCCCGCAGCACGATCAGCTTCGGCACTCTCACCGACGGCCTCTACCCCCTCCGCGGCGGCGTCACCCCCGAACTACGCGGCATCATGACCGTCCTCTTCGACACCTACCTCTCCGCACGTTCAACCGCCTTCCCTACCCACGCCGAACAGGGCCTGCCCAACCCCGACCCGACGACGACGGACACCAGGTCCACCAGCACCGAACCGGCCGAGCCGGCCGGTTCCGACCAGCAAGAGGACTGCGGCGCCGACAGCGCCCCGGATGATCTGCCGGCCGGGATCGGGGACGACCGCACCGGCGGCGAGAAACGCGCCGACATCGTCTGGGCCCTCTTCGACCGGGCCGCCCGAGACCCGGCCACCCCCACCCTGGGCGGCGCCGCCCCCACCGTCCTCGTCCACGTCAACGCGACCGATCTCCTCACCGGCACCGGTGTCGGCTGGGTCGACGGCGTCGACGCCCCCGTCTCGCTCACCACCGTGAAGCAACTAATCTGCACCGGCGGCTATCAGAAGATCCTCTTCGGACCGAACCAGGAAGTGCTCCGCCTGGACCTCAAACAACGCCTCTTCACCCCCGCCCAACGCCGTGCCATCGCCGCCCGCGACGGCGGCTGCATCATCCCCGGCTGCACCTGCCCACCGCACTGGGCCGAACTCCACCACGTCATCCCCTGGGCCGCCGGCGGACCCACCGACATCGACAACGGTGTGATGCTCTGCTGGTTCCGTCACCACACCATAAACACCTCCGGTTGGATCATCCGAATGGTCTACGGAACCCCCCAGGTCAAAGCGCCACCCTGGTATGACCCCACCCAAACCTGGCACCCCGCCAACCAAAACCGCACCCGCACCACCAGCACCCGCCTCGTCAGCAACCGCCCCTGACGGTCTCGACCAGCTCGACCACCGGGGGCAGGGTCTCGACCGGATCGACCACCGGGGGCAGGGTCTCGACCGGATCGACCACCAGTGAGCCCGCGCCGCGACCGCGCGCATGACCCGTGCTCTGCCCTGGGCGTCCTGCCCCATTGAGCTACTCTCAGAGTCTGAACAGAACGGCAGCCGAGGCGAGGAGCGCGCATGTCGAACCAACCGGGTGGCGCACCGCTCTCCTGGGCATCCGCCGCTGCCTTCCGGCGCCACTTCTGGCAGCCGCCCCGGGCCCACGGCGACGTCATCCAGGGGCGCGAGGTCAGTTTCCTCGAACTCTTCTATGACCTCGTCTACGTCGTCGTCATCTCCCAGGCCGCCCACCATCTCTCGGGGGACGTGACGTGGGCGGGCGTGGGCCGGTTCGCCATCGTGTTCGGACTGATCTGGCTGGCCTGGGTCAACGGGGCCACCTATCACGACCTGCACGGCCGCTCCGATGGGCGCACCCGGTCGAACGTCTTTCTGCAAATGGCCGTGCTCGGGCTCCTCGCCGTGTTCACCGGTGAGGCGACGGCAGGCGACGGCCCGGCCTTCGCCGCTGTCTACAGCGCCTACCTCTTCCTGCTCGCCTGTCTCTGGTACACCGTGCGGCGCCAGGACGACCGAGAGTTGCGTTCCAGGGCGACCCCGTACATCGTCGGCGTCGTCGTCTCGGCTGCTCTCGTCGGGGCCAGCGCGCTGCTCCCGGATACGGCGCGCCTCGCGGTGTGGGCGGTCGTCGTCGTCGGCTGGCTGGGCAGCATCGTCATCCTGGACTGGCGGAACGGGGCCACCCGCGACACCAGCATCAACGTGAGCGCGTCGTTGATCGAACGGTTCGACCTGTTCACCATCATCGTGCTGGGCGAGGTGGTGGTCGGGGTCGTCAATGGCATCGCGGATGCCGGTCGCACGCCGAGCGCCATCGTCACCGGGATCCTGGGGCTCGGAATCGGGTTCGCCTACTGGTGGAGCTACTTCGACTTCGTGGCGGCCAGCCGGGTGAGGTCTGATCGAGGTGCAGTGGCAAGGTGGCTCGTCGGCCATCTCGCGGTGACAATGACGATCGCCGCGACCGGCGGGATCATGGTCAGCATGGTTGAACACGTGCCGAGGAGTCCGACCGCGGCTCCCGCGGCCATGCTGCTGTCGGTTTCGGTGGCCGTCGGCGCCCTCGCTCTCGTCCTCGTCGCGACCTCGCTCGCGAATTGGCAGAGCAAGGCTCCGGTCTACCGCCCGGTCGCGGCGGCGCTGGTGACGGCGGCGGCCGTTGCTCTCCTCCTCGGTTGGCTCGCCCCGCCGCCGTGGCTGCACATCCTGCTGCTGATGCTGACACTCGGCGCCGTCTGGATCTTCGGCAGCCTCACCTGGTTCTCCTACGCCCGTCGAGTCAGGTGACGGGCTCAGTCACCGGCGTCAGGACAGGATGTCCTTGGTGACGAACCGGCCATAGGCCAGCGCCCCGAAGACCAGCAGGTAGCCGCCCTGCAGCAGCGCGTTGTTGCCGAACGACGTCCACTCGAGCGGCTGGCGCAACAGGTCGGCGAAGTCGAGCCAGTAGTGGCTGAACAGCCACGGATGCAGCCAGTCCAACTGCGGGAGCGCGTCGAGCACCTGCGCCACGACCGACACCACGATCGTGGCCGCCATGGCGCCGACCGGCACCTCGGTCAGGGTGGAGATGAACAGGCCGATCGCCGAGAGGCCGAGCATCGAAATGGTGACATATCCGGCGATCAGCAGCGAACGCAGCACGGACTCCCCCACCCCGATCATGTCGCCGGAGAGCAGCGTCACCGGGCCGATCGGGAACAGGGCGGCACCGATGGCCGCGCCGGAGACGGCGACGGTGAGGGTGGCGGCCAGGCAGAACACCGCGGCGCCCGCGTACTTGACGATGAGCAGGCGCACCCGCCCGGCGGGGGCCACCAGCAGGTAGCGGAGCGTGCCGAGGCCGGCCTCACCGGCGATGGTGTCGCCGGCGACCACGCCGATCGTCAGCGGCAGGAACAGCGGAATGCAGACCACCATCGCGGTGATCGCCACGAAGAGGCCGTTCTGGGTGACCCGGTCGAGGAAGGGCGGGCCACGCCCCGGCGCCACGGGCGAACTGGCCAGCCGCACGGCGACGGCGATCAGCACCGGCACGGCGGCCAGCGCGAGCAGCATCGCCCAGGTGCGGCGACGCCGGAACAGCACGGTGAGCTCCGACACCATCAGCGCCCAGCCGGAGGAGGGCCGCGGCCGGTCGGACAGTGGCGTGCCCGGCCCCGGGAGGCCGGTCGATGGTGTGACGGATGCCGAGGCATCCGCGGGCCGGGTGTCACTGGACAACGTCGAACCCCTCTCCCGTCAGCGCCACGAACCGCTCCTCGAGGCTGGCGCCCACCACCGCGAACCCGCGCACGCGCACTCCGGCAGCGACGAGAGCGGCGACGATCGTCTCGGGGGCCGCCGCACCCTCGGGCAAGGGCGCGCTGAGCAGGTCGTCGGTGACCGGGTCGCCCGCCGCGATTCCGAACCCGGCGAGCACCCGGCGGGCGTCGGCGACATCCGGGGTGCGCACCCGCAGATGGGCCTCGCCCACCCGGCGCAGTTCGTCGAGCGTGCCCTGCGCCACCAGGCTGCCGGCGCTCATCACGGCCGCGTGCGTGCACATCTGCTCAACCTCGGCCAGCAGGTGGCTGGAGACGAAGACCGTGGTGCCTTCGGCGGCCAACGACCGCACCAGGCTGCGCACCTCCCGGGTTCCCTGGGGGTCGAGACCGTTCGTCGGCTCGTCGAGCACGAGCAGCTCCCGCGGAACCAGCAGCGCGTTCGCGATGCCGAGCCGCTGCTTCATACCGAGCGAGTAGGCGCGCACCTTCTTGCCGGCCGCGTGGGTGAGGCCGACCCGCTCGAGGGCCCGGTGCACGCGGGCGGAACGCGTGGCCGACGAGGCGCCCGGGTCGGCGGTGTCGAGCCGGCGGAGGTTGGCCGCGCCGGAGAGGAACGGGTAGAAGGCCGGCCCCTCGACCAGGGCCCCGACCCGCGGCAGCACGTCGCGCAGCCGGCCGGGCATCTCCTGGCCCAGCACCGCGATGTCGCCGTTGGTGGCGGCGGCGAGCCCGAGCAGCATCCTGATCGACGTGGTCTTGCCTGACCCGTTGGGGCCAAGGAAGCCGAACACGGCACCGCGCGGCACCGACAGGTCGATGCCGTCGACGGCCGTCTGGTGGCCGAACCGCTTGGTCAGCCCCCGGGTCTCGATCGCCAGTTCGACGGACGGGGTAGCGGAGGTCACCCCCCGACGGCCGCGGCCTGCAGCCGCTCCGCCGGAACCGATCCGGCGAACACCCGGCCGTCGTCGGTGACCAGCACGTTGACCAGCGCGGTCGACAGCAGCCGGCCTCCGTCGACGCTCTCGGTCACCTGCGCGAGCAGCGGGTTGGCGAGGAGGTCGGCCGTGACAGTGCCGGCGGGCAGTTCGACGACGGATGCCCAACCGGTGCCGTCAACGGTCACGCCGGGGAGCATGCCGCCGCCGTTCTTCGGCTGCTCGGCCTTCAGCTCCTCGAGGAGCTTCTTCGCCTCCTCCGCGGTGGCGGGCATCTTCGTTCCGGTCATGGCCTTGTCGCGCATCGCGCTGTCATGAATCGCGCTGTCATGAATCACCGACGGGTCCGGCAGTGTCTTCTCTTCGACCTTCGCGCCGGCGGGCGGGGTGAAGTCGAACAGGTCGGCATTCGGCGCGTCGAGGGAGAGCCTGGAGAAGGCGAGGGAGAAGGCCGGGGCGGACTGGCCGCGGGCCTGCACCTCGACCCGGAGCGGCATCCCGGTTTCGGCGTCCACCGCGATCGACACCTCGCCGACCAGGGTCGCGTCGGTGCGCGGAGTGAGCCGCAGTTCGTAGGCGGTGCGGCCGGCAACCCGGGTGTCCTTGCCGACGGTGACGGCGGTGCTCGGGTCGATCGACGCGAGCATCCGTTCGGCCAGTTGCGCCGGCGTCTGTTGGGCGCCGTCCGGCTGGGGCCTCGTCATGCCGGTCGTGTCGGGGAGGGTGACGTGGAGGGCGGTGTTGTCCTTCGAGTTGTACATCCAGACGTCGGAGGCGTTGCGCACAAGGTCGCGTTCGGCGAGCCGGTCCATGATCTGCACGCGCACGTTGTCCGGCCCGTTGAGGTAGATCCGGGCCGTGTGCGAACCGGTGAGAAGCTCGAGCGCGGAGGAGGCGGAGGCATCCGCACCGGACCCGGTGCTGGGGAGGGAGGGGAGGCCGAGCTCAGAGGTCTGTTCGATCGTGCCGGAGAGCGCCGTCACGTTGCTGTCGCCGATCATGGCGAGCACCTGGGCCGGGGTCTTGTCGGGCAGGTCCACGGCCGCGCCGGCCTGGAGCGGCACGGTCAGCACGCCGACGATGACGACGGCGGGGACGACCGCCACGGGGAGCCAGGTGCGCAAACGGCGGGTCATGACAGCCTCCTTCGACTGACGCAATTCATACTGCGATCCTACGTCCGGCCTCGCCGGACCACACCCCTCCCGGGTGCCGGATGCCCCCGCACTCGGCGAACTCTCAGCGCGCGGTGCCCGCCGTGCCCGCCGAGCCGGCGCGCGGCGCAAGCCGGCGCCGAGCGCGCCACCTGCGCCGCTTCGCTCCTGGTGCGCTTGTAGCGCAACGGCGCAGCAGGCGCGGTCGGCGGCGCGCGGGCACGCCATCCGCTCTTGGGCGAGCAGGTCAGACCGGGCGACGCGCCGCGGCCTTCTCGCAGCAGCCGGGGGAACAGGCAT
The DNA here is from genome assembly GCF_004402495.1 of Cryobacterium sp. HLT2-28. Taxonomy (GTDB): domain Bacteria; phylum Actinomycetota; class Actinomycetes; order Actinomycetales; family Microbacteriaceae; genus Cryobacterium; species Cryobacterium mannosilyticum. The sequence continues at coordinate 119,971 of NZ_SOFH01000029.1, forward strand.
CGCGCCACGGCCCGAGGGAGGTCAGGGCCGCCCGCACCGGGGTCGCTCCGGTCGGAATGCGCTCGAGCAGGAGGTCGACGAGGCCGGCGACGAACGCCGGGTGGAGACCGGGCGTGGGAACCCGCAGGAAGGCCAGGCCGTGAGCGGCGGCCGTGGCGGCGGCCTCGGTGTCGAGGTCCCAGATGACCTCCATGTGGTCGGAGATGAAGCCGAGCGGGACGACCACCACGGCCGTGCCGCCGGCGGCGGCGAGGCCGCTGATCGCGTCGTTGACGTCGGGCTCGAGCCAGGGCATGCCGGCCGGGCCGGAGCGGGACTGGTAGGCCAGCGACCAGTCCGGGCGGCCGGTCTCCGGCAGCGCGGCCATGATCACCTCGGCCACGGCACGGTGCTGGGCCACGTAGGCGCCGCCCGGCCCCCAGCCGACGTCCCGCGGGCCGCTCGCGGCGGCATCCGCGGACGGGATCGAGTGGGTTGTGAAGAGGATGTGCGTGTCGCCGGTCGCGACGTTCCGCCCGGCCAGGGCGGCGAGGGCAGTCCGGAGTCCGTCGATGAAGGGAGTGACGAAGCCGGGGTGGTCGAAGTACGGTCGCACCGCGTCGAGGGTCACCCGGCCGGCGAGTGTGGTGCGCGCCGCCGCCTGGGCCAGGTCTTCGCGGTACTGCCGGCAGCTCGAGTAGGAGCTGTACGCGCTGGTGGTGAGCGCGAGCAGCCGGGTGTGCCCGGCCGCCGCAGCCTCGGCGACGGCGTCACCGAGGTAGGGTACCCAGTTGCGGTTGCCCCAGTAGACCGGCAGGTCGATGCCGCGGCCGGCGAGTTCGCTCTCCAGCGCCGACTTCAGCGCCCGGTTCTGCTCGTTGACGGGACTGATCCCGCCGCGGGCCCGGTAGTGCGTCGCCACGGCCTCGAGCCGGGACTCCGGGATGCCGCGCCCGCGGGTGACATTGCGGAGGAACGGGATCACGTCGTCCTGACCCTCCGGCCCGCCGAACCCGAGCAGCAGCACGGCGTCGTAGGCCGGCGTGGCGCTTCCCACGTCAGGCCCCGGCGTCGAGCGCCGCCGCGGCCGGCTGGTACGGGCAGGCCGGGTCCTCGCCGAGCGGGTCGCCGCTGTCGGCGTAGGCCCTGGCCCGGGATCCGCCGCACAGGTCGGCGTAGTCGCAGCTGCCGCAGCGCCCGGTGAACTCGGTGGCCCGGATCTGCTTGAGCAGGGAGTTGTCCCGGTAGATCTCCGCGAGCGGCGTGGTGAGCACATTGCCGAGGCCCAGCGGCAGGAACCCGGCCGGGTAGACCTCCCCGTCGTAAGCGACGAACACGATGCCCTTGCCGTCCCTGGTCGAGGCCGTCTGCGCCCGGGGCAACCCGATCGGAGGCCCCATCAGGGTTTCGAGCCGCTCGGTCAGCGCGAGGTAACGCGCCGTGGCGGGTGCGGGGTCGCCGGCCCGGCGGCGGGCGACCACCCGGCGGAAGAACGGCGCCTCGACCGTGCGCACGATGAAGCCGTGCTGGGACGCGTCGAAGAGGAAGTGGCAGATCTCCTCGTGTTCGAGGGCGGAGACGGCCTCGGTGGACACCCCTCGCCCCACCTGGACGAGGAAGAAGACCTCCCAGATCGACGCGCCCGCGTCGGCGATGAGGGCCGCGACATCCGCCAGCTCGTCGACGTTGGCGCGCATCACCGTCGTGTTCACCTGCACGGTCAGCCCGGCCGCGGAGAGCGCCCGGATGGCCCGCACGGTGTCGTCGAAGTGGCCGGGAATGCCGCGCACGCCCTCGTGGGTCGCGGCGATCGCGCCGTCGAGGCTGATCGAGACGGCCTTGACCCCGCTGGCGACGATCTTCTCGATCATCTCGGCGGTCAGGGTGGGCGTCACCGACGGGGAGAGCGCGGTCGGCAGGCCGAGTCCCGTCGCGTAGTCGACGAGTTCGAAGAGGTCGGGCCGCATCAGGCAATCGCCGCCGGTGAGCACGAGGATCGGGTAGGGGCGGCCGAAGCCCGCGACCTGGTCGATCAGGTTCTTGCCCTGTTCGGTGCTGAGTTCGCCCGGCAGGGCCTGCATGGTCGCGCTGGCGCGGCAGTGCTTGCAGGCAAGCGCGCAGGCGCGGGTGGTCTCCCAGAAGACGAGCATCGGCCGCAGGGCGTAGTCAGGGCCGGGACCACGCTTCCGGGTCGGCACGCTGGGGAGCACTCCGGCCTGGTCGACGGTGTTCATGACCTCGACCGGCAGGACCCCGCCGGGCAGGACCGCGCCGTGCAGGTCCGCGCCGCTCATGACGCCACCTCGGTGAGGGGCCGGTCACCGGAGAGGAGGGCGGCGAGCGAGTCGGCCGTGCGTTCGGCGTCCACGATGCAGCTGGCCAGTCCGACGCCCCGGTACGACGACCCGGTCAACCGGATGCCGGGAAGGGCCAGCAGGGCCGTCGCCGCGGCGTCGAGGCGGGCCTGGTGGCCGACCACGTATTGCGGCATCCCCTGGGGCCACCGCTCGATATGCCGTTCGACCGGGCGTTGGGTCAGCCCCATAGCCTCGACCAGTTCGCCGTGGATGAGGTCGACGAGGGCGTCATCGTCGAGGTCGAGCCAGCGGTTGTCGCCGCGCCGGCCGACCATGCAGCGGATCAGCACAAGCTCGTCGTTGGCGAGGTGCGGCCATTTCGCACTCGACCAGGTGCAGCCAACCACGAGCTTGTCCTCGATCGGCGGAACGAGGAATCCGGTGCCGTGCAGTTCGGCGGGGGCCGCGGAGCGCGGGTAGGCGAGGCAGACGGTGGCGACGTCCACGTAGGGCACGTCGGCCAGAGCGGCGGCCAGCTCGGGCGACTCGCCGCCGAGGAGCCCGGCGGCCACTTCGGCCGAGGTGGCAAGCACGAGGGCATCCGCTTCGATGCTCGTGCCGTCGGCGAGGTCGACCGTGTAACCGTCGGCGGTGCGGGTGACCAGTGACGCCGGGCTGCCGAGACGGATGTCGTCGCCGGCCAGCCGGGCCGCGAGGGCGTCGATCAGGGTGGCCAGTCCGCCGCGGAGGGTGACCAGGGCGGCGCCGCCGGTCTTCGGCGGGGCGGCGCGGCGGCGCCGGCCGAGGGCGAGGTAGAGGCTGCGGTTGGTGCGGGCGAGGCCCTCGATGTCGGGAGCCGTGCTGTGGGCGCTGAGTTCGTCGGCCCGACCGGCGTGCACTCCGCCGAGCAGGGGGTCCACCAGTCGGTCGAACACCTCCGCTCCCATCCGTGGGCGGACCAGCTCGGCGATCGTCGGATCGGCCGGCTTCGGGCCGCGGCGGCGGGGCAGCACAATGTCGAGGGCCGCCCTGGCCACCCCGGACGGGGAGAGCAGTCCGCTCCAGAGCAGGGGCAGCAGCCGGTCGGGGATGCCGAACAGGGTGCCGGCCGGGAGCCTGCGGAGCTTGCCGCGGGACCAGATCCGTGCGCCGCCCGCGTTGGGTTCGACGACGAGGTCGCCGAGGCCGAGGTCGTCGATCAGGGTGGCGACGACGGGGGAACGCACCATCAGGGCGTCTGGTCCGACGTCGACGGCCTGGCCGCCGAACGGCACCGTGGCGATCTTCCCGCCGAGCCGCGGACCACCCTCGACTAGGGTGACCTGCACCCCGTCCCCGAGCCGGCGGTGCAGATAGTGTGCACTCGTCAATCCGCTGATTCCGCCGCCGATGATGACAATCCTTGGTCGCGAGTGCACTGTATATTCCTCCAATTGCCGGGGAACCAGCGCAGCCGACGCCCTGTGGCAATCCTTGTCATCTCCGATCCTACGGCGGTCGATGCCACGGAATTCGCGGCAGACGGGCGGCGGCACAACCGAAGTCGTCGGTTTGCACGTCTGTGCACAACACGGGCGAGCACGGGGCCGAGCGGGGCCGAGCACGGGAAACGGCTCTCGACCTGCGCCCGGCACCCGCACCGTCCGGCACTTGCGACATCCATTCCTATTCAGGTATATGCACTGCCGGGGCCGTCGGGAGCCGGGTTTGCGCCGGCTCCCGATGGGGCGTCAGCGCGCGAGGAAGGCGAGCAGTACGGCGTTCACCTCGGCGGCGTGGGTCCAGAGCAGGCCGTGCGGCGCGCCCTCGATCTCCACGTACTCCGCGTCGGGGAGGAGCCGGGAGAACGGCCTCCCTGTCGCGTCGATCGGCAGGATGTTGTCGCGCGTGCCGTGCACGATCAGGGTGGGCACGTCGATCCTGGGGATGTCCTGGCGGAAGTCGGTGATCCAGCTCAGCGGGGCCGCGGCCGCGGCGTAGAACCCGGACCCGGCGGCGACGTCCCAGCTGTGCCGGAGGGCCTCCTCGCTCAGCCGGGTACCGAGGTTCTCCTCGGTGTTGTAGAAAGCCGTGTAGAAGTCGGTGAAGTAGGCGTAGCGGTCCGCCTTCACGCTGGCGACGATTCCGTCGAAGAACTCCTTCGGCGCCGCACCGTCCGGGTTGTCCTCGGTCTGGAGGAGGAAGGGTTCCAGCGAGGCGAGGAAGGCGGCCTTCGCCACCCGGGCCGAGCCATAGGTGCTGAGGTACCGGGCGACCTCGCCGGTGCCCATCGAGAAGCCGGCCAGCACCACACCCTGCAGGTCGAGGGTCTCGAGTACGGTGTTGAGGTCCGCGGCGAAGGTGTCGTAGTCGTAGCCTGCGGCCGGCTGGCTGGACTGGCCGAATCCGCGACGGTCGTAGGTGATGACCCGGTAGCCGGCGTCGAGGAGGGCTGCGGTCTGCTTCTCCCAGGACCTGCCGTCGAGCGGATACCCGTGGATCAGCACGACGGGCGTCCCGCTGCCGTGGTCCTCGTAGTAGAGGTCGATATTCGTGCTGTTCTCGGTTCCGACAGTGATAGACGACATTTTTCGATTCCTTTCATCGGCAGAGAACGATCGTTCTCTGATCTGTTTGATAGTGTAGAGAACATGCGTTCTCTGCGCAAGTGAGGTTGTGTGAATTCAATGGACGAACGAAGTGACGCCCAGAAAGCTGCGATCGACGCGGCGGACCGACTGTTCTATGCCCGCGGCATCCAGGCGGTCACGATGGATGAACTGCGCTCGGAGACCGGGATCTCCCTGAAGAAGCTCTACTCGCTCTTTGACTCGAAGAAGGCGATCCTGCTCGCTGTGCTCGACCGTCGCCACGAGTTGTGGACCTCGGGGATCGCCCGCGCCGCCGACGCGGTGTCCACCCCGACGGACAGGCTGCTGTCCATCTACGATTTCCTCCACGACTGGTTCACCGACGGCAACTACCGAGGCTGCGGTTTCATCAACGCCTTCGGTGAGCTCGGCGCCACTGTTCCCGCCGTCGCCCTCGCCGCGCGGGAGCAGAAGGAGTCGTTCCAGCGCTACGTCGCCGACCTCGTCGAGCAGGCGGGGGCGCCGGCGAGCCTGGCCCCGCAGCTGGCCATCCTGGCCGAGGGCGCTCAGACCACCGCGGCGATCTCGGGCAGCGCGGATGCCGCCCGCTCGGCCCGCGACGCCGCGGAGATCCTCATCGACGCGGCCCTGCGGCGCTGAGGTCGGCCTCCGGCTCCTGGACGCGTGCGGCTCCAGGAGGCAAGGAAGGCCACCGAGATCGCGAGGGAGATCAGCAGCATCATGCCGGGCTTCCTGGCCTTGACCTCGTCCACGGCGCCGGCGAGGAAGGGCCGGCCGCGCCAGGCGAAGATCACCGAACCGAGCAGCGGCGAGACCCAGCCGAGCCAGGGCAGCGGGGGAAGCCGGTAGCCCAGGACGTCCCGGCGAGGCACGAAAGCCTCGTAGCATGGCGGAGGAACCCAGGGAGCAAAAGATGAGAATTATGGTCACCGGCGGAAGCGGCAAACTCGGCAGGACCGTCGTGCGAAGGCTCACCGAGGAGGGGCACCAGGTGCTCAACCTCGACCGGGCCGGGGAGAAGAGCCACGGTCTCGTGCTGATCGACCTCACCGACTACGGCCAGGTCCTCGACGCGGTCCTCGGCGTCGATGACCGGCACACCGGGTTCGACGCGATCGTGCACCTGGGGGCCATCCCCGCCCCGGGCCTGGTTCCCGACGTCGCCACGTTCCACAACAACATCCTCTCCACCTACAACGTGTTCCAGGCGGCCCGGCGGGCGGGCATCCGGCGCCTGGTCTACGCGTCGAGCGAGACGGTGCTCGGCCTGCCGTTCGAGACCGACCCGCCCTATCTCCCCGTGGACGAGGAGTATCCGGCCAGGCCGGAGAGCACCTACTCGCTGGTCAAGCACCTGGAAGAGCAGATGGCGATCCAGCTCACCCGCTGGGACCCCACGCTGAGCATCACCGCCCTCCGGTTCTCCAACGTGATGGACCCCGAGGACTACGCCGCGTTCCCCGCCTTCGACAGCGACGCCACCCGGCGCAAGTGGAACCTCTGGGGCTATATCGACGGCCGCGACGGCGCACAGGCCGTGCTGCGCGCGCTGGAGAACGCCCGGCCCGGCTTCGAGGCCTTCATCATCGCCGCCGCCGACACGGTGATGAGCCGACCCAACGCCGACCTCGCCGCCGAGGTGTTCCCCGGCGTCGAGTTCCGCAAGCAGGTCGGCGCCAACGAGACGCTGCTCTGCATCGACAAGGCCAGGCGGATGCTCGGCTACGCCCCGGAGCACAGCTGGCGGGACCACGCCGCACCGCGGCCCTGAACCTGTCAGCTTGCTCATCCGATCCCGGGCCTGCCCAGCCGGCACCCAGCCCATCCCCCGTACCGTGGTTGACGGAGTCCCCCACTCCACACGATCGGCCCCGGCCGCCACCTCGCCTCCCCCAGGCGTGGTGCAGCCGGGGCTTTTCGCGGCCGCCGTCGACGCCGTCGGCCGGAGTCCGAAACCCACAGGTGGAAAAACCCCGCCCGGGGCATAGAATCGTTGCTGTAATAACGACGCATGCCTTCCCCGGACGTGGTTCGCGTGTCGTCAATCGCGATCTTTGCCGCCGTTGGCTGAGATACCTTCACCGCCCGGCCGCCTCTCGATCAATCCAATCAAGCCACTCCCGTGGTGCTCCGCCTGCAGCCGAGCACCGGTGGCCGGAAGGGCTCTTACTCAAGCGATGACATTCCCCCGCGACAACTCAGTGGCAGAACCTCCACCTCGGCCCGCATCCTGATCAACCGTCATTCTGACAAGCAGAACCCCATTCCAGGCCGATACCGAGCAGGGCACGACATATGACTTCTCCGCAGAACCCCCTTTCTCACGCCGAAACGCTCGACCGCCTGCACAGCCTGCGCGGCGTGCTGTTCGACCTCGACGGGGTGCTCACTCCGACCGCTGACGTGCACATGCACGCGTGGTCTCGCCTGTTCACCCCGTACCTGGAGGAGCAGGGCGTCTCCCCCGCGTACAGCGACGCCGACTACTTCGAGTACATCGACGGCAAGCCCCGCTACGACGGTGTGCGCAGCCTGCTGGCCTCCCGAGGGATCACGCTCCCCGACGGGCTGCCGAGGGATGCCTCCGACCAGGAGACCGTGTGCGGCCTCGGCAACCGCAAGAACGAGGCCTTCAACGAGACCCTGGCCGAAGAGGGCGTGACGCCGTACCCCGGCTCGATCGAGTTCCTCGACTTCGTCACCAGCGCCGGACTGCTCGTTGCCGTCGTCACCAGTTCGCGCAACGGCGAGCTGACCCTCGCCGCCGCGGCCATCCGGGACCGGTTCGAGGTCGTCGTCGACGGCCTCCTCTCCGCCTCGCGCGGACTCGCCGGTAAGCCGGCCGCTGACACCTACGAGCTGGGCGCGGAGCTGCTCGGCCTCACCGCCGCTGAGTGCGTCGTCGTGGAGGACGCCCAGTCGGGCATCCAGGCCGGCCGCGCGGGCAACTTCGGCCTCGTGCTCGGCGTCGACCGCGGCGTGGGCAGGCAGACCCTGCTCGACGCGGGCGCCGACATCGTGGTCTCCGACCTCGACGAGCTCGTGCCGGCATCCGTCACTATCACCCCGAACACCACCTCAGCCACCACGGAGGCGAACGCATGAACCTGAACCCCTCGGATCCCCTCGATCGCAACCGGTTCCCCGTCGACGAGTGGGCACTCGTCGAGAACGCCTTCTCTGGCGAGGACATGGGCCGCACCGAGACCCTGTTCGCGGTCGGCAACGGCTACCTCGGCCTGCGCGGCAACGTCGACGAGGGTCGCGACGGCCACGTGCAGGGCACCTTCATCAACGGCTTCCACGAGACGTGGCCAATCCGGCACGCTGAAGAGGCCTTCGGCTTCGCCCGCGTCGGCCAGACCATCGTCAACGCGCCGGATGCCAAGGTCATCCGCATCTACGTCGACGACGAGCCCCTCGTGCTGACCCTGGCCGACCTGCTCAGCTACGAGCGTCGCCTGGACTTCGCCGACGGCGTGCTGTCCCGCTCCCTGGTCTGGCGCACGCCGTCGGGCAAGCGGGTACTGATCCGGTCCCGCCGGGTGGTCTCCTTCACCGAACGCCACCTGGCGGTGCTGCAGTATGAGGTGACCATGCTCGACGCCGACGCCTCCGTGGTCATCTCCAGCCAGATCCTCAACCGGCAGGACGGCATGGGCGAGTACGACGCCCCGAGGGCCGGGGGCGGCAAGGACTTCGACCCGCGCAAGGCGGAGTCGTTCACCGACCGGGTGCTGCAGCCGCGGTTCAAGCGCGCCTCCGACGGCCGCTACATCCTCGGTTTCCGCTGCACCAACTCGGGCATGACGATCGCCTGTGGCGCCGACCACGCGATCGACACCGCCAACGAGTTCGAGGAGTCGTCGCAGATCGGCGACGACATGGCCAAGCATGTCTACAAGATCAAGGCGACGCAGGGCAACGTCATCCGCATCACCAAGACGCTGAGCTACCATACCTCGACCGGCGTGCCCACCCAGGAGCTCGCCGACCGCTGCGACCGCACCCTCGACCGGGCGCGCAAGGAAGGCCTCGAGGCCATCCTCACGGCGCAGCGCGACTGGCTCGACGCCTTCTGGGCCCGAACGGATGTCCAGCTCGCCGGCCAGCCCTCGCTCCAGCAGGCCACCCGCTGGAACCTGTTCCAGCTCGCCCAGGCCTCGATGCGCGCCGACGGCCAGGGTGTGTCCGCGAAGGGGGTCTCCGGCTCCGGCTACGGCGGCCACTACTTCTGGGACACCGAGGTCTACGTGCTGCCGTTCCTCACCTACACGTCCCCGAACGCGGCGCGGAACGCCCTGCGCTTCCGGCACGCGATGCTCGACCACGCCAGGATGCGCGCCCGCGAGCTGAACCAGCTCGGCGCCCTCTTTCCGTGGCGCACCATCAACGGCCTCGAGTCTTCGGCGTACTACGCCGCGGGAACCGCGCAGTACCACATCGACGCCGACGTCGCCTATGCGCTCGGCCAGTACGTGGCGGCGACCGGCGATGAGGACTTCCTCTCCCGCGAGGCGATCGACATCCTCGTCGAGACCGCCCGGATGTGGGCGGACCTCGGATTCTGGCGCGGCAACGGCAACGACGTCTTCCACATCCACGGCGTCACCGGGCCGGACGAGTACACGACCGTCGTCAACGACAACCTGTACACGAACATCATGGCCAGGGCCAACCTCCGGTCCGCCGTCACCGCGGTGCGGCGGCTGCGCTACATCGACATCGACTCCTACAACGCCATGGTCGCCCGGCTCGGCCTGGACCAGACCGAGGTCGTGGAGTGGGCCTTCGCCGCCGAGGCGATGCACATCCCGTTCGATGAGACCCTGGGCATCCACCCGCAGGACGCCCAGTTCCTCGAGAAGGAACGCTGGGACCTGTCGGCGACGCCGGCGGCCAACCGGCCGCTGCTGCTGCACTACCACCCCCTCGTGATCTACCGCTTCCAGGTGCTCAAGCAGGCGGATGTCGTGCTTGCCCTCCTCCTGCAGGGCGACCAGTTCACTGCCGAGCAGAAACGCGCCGACTTCGACTACTACGACCCGATCACGACCGGAGACTCGACCCTCTCCGACGTGGTCCAGTCGATCATCGCGGCCGAGGTGGGCTACCACGAGCTCGCCCTCAAGCACTTCACCTCCGGGCTCTTCGTGGACCTCGCCGACCTGCACCACAATGCGGCGGACGGCGTGCACGTGGCCTCGGCCGGCGGCGTCTGGAGCGCGCTCGTCTACGGCTTCGGCGGCCTGCGCGACCACAACGGGCGGATCACCCTCGACCCGCGCCTGCCGGTCGACTGGGAGGAACTCACCTTCCGGATCACCCTCAGAGGCACCCGGGTGCGCTTCGATCTTCGCCAGAAGGAGATCGTGCTCACGATCGAAGAGGGCGACGCGGCCAGGCTGGCCGTGCGCGGGGTTGCCTTCGACCTCCTGGCCGGCCACCCGGTGACCGTCCCGCTGTCCCACCAGGGGCTGCGTGACGCCGGCGCCCCCTCGCCCGCGGCGATCGAGGGCGGCCGCCGCGCGGACGGTACCGTCATCACTTCGTCGATCCCCACGATCGCGCACGTGTTCGATTTCGAGGTCAACGACTGACCAGCGGGCTCAGCGACTGACCAGCGGCGCTCAACCTCGGCGCCGTCGGCTGCGGCATCCGCATCGGCCTCGGCCTCGGCCTCAAACTGCGTCAATTTCAGACTCCCGCCGTTCCTGGGGCGTGAATTCAAGGAAACTGAGGCCGCGGAGGTCGACCCCGCTGCGGTCGTCGTGGTCGACCAGGCGCAAGAGCACTCCCTCGCAGAGCGAGCAGCGCAGCACCAGGCCGTGCGAGTCGGGGTACCACCGTGCGGTCGCCAGCGCCGCGACGGCCGCGCACTGTTCGCACCGCCCGCGTGCCATCGTCACGTCGAAGGTGAAGATCTCGGAGAGGGCCCCGGCCGCGGCGTGCGCGGTACTGGCACAATGAGCACTCTTTCACGAACAAAGGCACAGCAGGCAATCAACTTTAAAGTCGCCTGGCTCCCTTGAAAATGGGACTGAGCCCCTCGCACCTGTCTCTGGTGGAGCTGTTGATCCCACTTACATGAGGCCCGTTTGCTCGAATTGCCCAGACATGCACTTCTGCCATGAAGCCACCGCCGATGATTCCGGCTCACAATCTCCTGCGCTCATGCACGTGAACTCCCTCATTGCTGACCTTCGAAAACCGTTCTGGAGGGCGCCGAGCAAAGAGTGATCGCCCGGCACCCGCCAGTTCCTCGGTCACACAGATGGGCTCAACTTGCCGGTGACACGATCGAGAATGGGAACATCGGTCCACCGGCCCGTCGAGGCGGATTCCAAAATGGCCTCGTCGATAAGTGCTACCTGGTATCCATCCGCAAAGTCGGGACGCACTTCCGTGCCATTGACCACGGCGTGGAAGAAGTCGTGCGCTTCAATGATTTTGGTTTCGCCGTACCCGATGCCCAACGCGGGAATCGGCCACAGGGCGGCACCGTTTGGATGATTCGGCCCCGTATATACGGTTCTGAATCCTCGACGGTCGTCCTGATCTGATTTGAAGCAAACCTGAAGCTCATCGCGGTTTTCGTAGTTGAAGTAGATGGATCCTTCTGATCCATGCACCTCTACCGTGATGAAGTTATTTCGTCCCCATGCGTTTCGCGTGGCTTCGAGTGAGCCGATAGCACCCGATGCGAACCTTACGAGCGTCAGTACTTCGTCGTCGACGTCGACGACGCCCTTTGGCCCGGTCGCAATTTTGGAGTTCCCCAGACTGTCCGTTCCTGCAGACTGGATCGGTCGCTCGGGAATGTACGTCTTGGTCATCGCCGTTACCGAAGTGATGTCGCCAGCGAGATAACGTGCGATGTCGACAACGTGCGTGAGAATGTCGCCCACCGCCCCGGAGCCGGCAATCGACTTCTGGAAGCGCCACGACAGCGGCGAATTCGGATCTGCGGACCAGTCCTGAAGATAGGTTGCCCTGACGTTCAAAATGTCGCCGATCGCGCCCTCGTCGATGTAGCGCTTCGCCAGGGCGACGGCAGGAGTACGCCGATAGTTGAACGCCACCATGTTGGTGACCTTCGCCTCACGCGCCGCCTCGTACATGGCTTTTGCCTCGTCGACGGTTCGCGCTATCGGCTTTTCACAGATCACGTGCTTCCCGGCCCGAAGTGCCGCAATCGCAACATCAGCGTGAAGATGGTTCGGAGTTGCGATATCAACGACGTCAATGTCCGGGTCTTCCACCACCGTTCGCCAGTCGCTGGTCGAGTGTTGGAACCCGAATCGGTTCGCCGCGTCGGCCGCGAGCTCCGGCGTGGCCTCCGCCATTGTGTGCTTGACCGGGAGAAACTCCGACGGCCAGTAGAACATCGGCACGCCCGAATATGCGAGCGAGTGGGCTTTGCCCATGAACCCGCCGCCGATCAACCCAATATTTATCTTCTTCATCCTGTGCTCCAAGTCTCGTTTTAGCGGTCGGCGATCGTGGTCTGCGCGGCGGCGTTGGCTGCGCGCATGGGGTCTGTCATATCGGTGTAGAAATTGTCCTGGGGGTCCTTGATTCCCCAGCCGCGACCCAGGTTTTCGATGTAACCACACCAATGCCAGCCGACGATCCATGGCTCCTGCATGATCGTTGCCAGACCGCTCGCGTAGTCCTGTCCGCGTTCCTCTTGCGTTTCCATGTCGCTTGTGCGGTGTGGATTCATCGCGGTGGGCACCCAGTTGCCGATATCGGCGATCAGTACGGGCTTGCCGGTGAGCTGCTGCCAGTTGCGGAGATCGCCGATCATCGTCGCGTATTCCTCCGGGGATTTGCCGGTGAAGTACTGCACGGAAAGAACGTCAACGTAGTCGGTCATCGCGCGGAGCACCACTTCGGGGATGCCCTTGTTGCCGTTGTAGCGGTCGCCCAAAATCAAGTGGTTTGGGTCATAGCGCCGAATGGCCTCGGTGATTATCTTGTAGTACTGCTGTGCCACGTCGTGCAACTTGGCGTCGTGCTCTTCCGGGGACAGGCCGTCGAAGCCTGGCCAGAACCGTCCCGCCGCGTGGGGTATCCACCCAGGGATGTCGACGAGGAAGTATCCGATGAGGTTTGAGCTGTCCTTGTGATCTGAAGTCATTCGTCGTGCAAGCCAGTCCGCATACTTGGCGAAGTCTTCGCCGTACACGTCGCGGTATGCGGGGTGGCCATTCCAGTCTTCGATTTCCTGCACCCGGAGCTGCACGACATAGGGCATACCCGCCTCAAGCAGGTCGCGATCGGGCCACGGATACGAGTGGCCAAGATCGACGGGGTCACCGAACCAGTCGAGCGCCTCGCCCCACCCCCCGCTGATGTACTGGCTTGTCCAACCGATGGTGTTGAAGTTCAGCGACTGCAGGTCTGCAACAACGCCCTGTTCCCATCTCTGCCGAGATCCATATCTTTCATTCCACACGTCGACATTGTGGGGATATCGCAAATCCGAGTCGTCGATGTGGTTCACGCCGAGGGACACGAACGGCTTTCCCTCGGGATCGATGAAGCTCCATGATCCGGTCGCGCTCTGCGCAACGGTGAAGAAACGAGTTCCTGGGTTTTCTGGTGCAGCCATAATCTGATCTGTCCTTTCCGACGTGATTATCGTTTTTTGCTCAGCGATACGGCGGCGATGATGATGATCCCCTTGATGATCTGCTGAACTGAGGAGCTGACCCCCATCAGCACCAAGCCGTTGTTCATGATTCCGATGATGAGCGAACCCGCCAGAACGCCGATTATTGTTCCGCGACCACCGAATAGACTCACGCCGCCCAGGATCACTGCGGCGATCACATCCAGTTCAAGACCGCTACCCAGGTCTGGTCGCGCAGCGTGCGCAATGCCGGTGAAGAGCAGCGACGCGAGACCCACAAGAGCGCCGGTGATAACAAACGACAGGATGATGGTGCGCTGGGTGTTGACTCCCGTGAACCGGGCCGCCTGAGGGTTGCCTCCCGTTGCGAAGACACGAAGTCCAAAGATGCTTTTATGGAGAACAACGACACCGATGGCCACGATCACGAGGGTCCAAATGACGGCGATCGGTAGTCCCAGGAAAGTACTTTCTCCAAAGATCTGGAAGTACGCGGGGTTAGAAATCAGCACTGGTTTGGTGTCGGTGATGAGCAGGGCGATGCCGCGAGCTACCCCAAGCATTCCCAGAGTGACGAGGAAGCTCGGCACTCCGAGTTTTACTGTGACCAAACCATTGAGGAATCCAAATACGACGCCTACGGCGATTGCGGCGAGGGCGCCGAGAAGCCAGAAGTTGACGACGTGTTGCATAACCAGGGCCGATGCCATACCGCAAAGCGCGAAGACGCTTCCGACGGATAAGTCGATCTGGGCGTTGATAATCACAAAGGCCATGCCGACTGCGACGATTGAGACCGTCGCAGTTTGCCGGCCAATATTGGCCAGGTTTTGCGTTGTCATAAAATACGGCGACGCAAACGCGAAGAAGACGATCAGTGCCGCTAGTGCGATGTAGACGAAATATTCCCTAATGAAGTCGCCGCCCGACCTGCCGCCAAATCGCGGCTTAGTGACGGCGCTAGCGCTGATCGCGTTCATGGCTCTTGATCACCCTTTCGTTCAATGCCGAATAAATGTACTGATCTGTCATTTTTGCCGTGACGGGTTCGGGCTCGCTCATCGTGGTCGACGTCATGAAGTAAATCTCGTCACACAGCTCCTGAAGCTCGACGAAGTCAGACGACACCACCAGAACTGCGGCGCCTTCCTCGGCAAAGCGATGAACTACCTTGTAGATCTCCTGTCGCGCACCGACGTCGACTCCTTGCGTCGGTTCGTCGAGCAGCAATACGCGAACGCCTGGTTGCATCCATTTTGCGAAGACAACTTTCTGCTGGTTGCCACCCGAAAGCGACTGCACGGGACTTCCCATCGAGGCCGCTTTGATTTGCAGCGTTTCGACAAGTCCACGCACCAGGGTGCGGGCGGCGCCCTCGTCCACGAGCGGCCCGCGTCGGAGCGCCTTGGAGTGCGCGAGTGTGAGATTGCGCAGGATTGAGTGCTGCAGAACGAGGCCAGACTGGTGCCGATCCTCCGGAACCAACGCGACGCCGGCGCTCAACGCCTGCGATGCGTTCTTGAAGGCGACCGACTGGCCATCAAGTTGGATATCGCCTGCGCTGCTGCGCCGGACCCCGGCAATCGTCTCAAGCAGCTCAGTTCGTCCCGTACCGATGAGTCCTGCTATGCCGACGATCCGTCCCGGGGCGACCGTCAGGCTGATATCCGAGAAGCGGTCGCCCGAAAGCATGGAGACATGGAGCCGTGGACCAGTCTTCGGCTGAGTTTCGTCGGCTGGCACAAATCGGTCGAAGTCTTGCGCAGACGGCCCAACCTCATCCGACTTTGTTCCAGTGATGACGCTCACAAGCGACTTCATCTCCATGTCGGAAACTTGCGCCGTGAGCACCTTCCGGCCGTCCCTGATCACGGTGACCCTGTCAGCGAGTTCGAATACTTCCGTCAGTCGGTGTGTGACGTAGATGATCCCAACCCCCGCCTTTTGAATGTCGCGGATGCTTGTGAATAGGAGAAGCTGGTCGGCCTTGGTCAGTGTTGAAGTCGGCTCATCCAGGACCAGGACGCGCGCGTTTCGATGGATCGCCTTTGCGATCTCGACCAGTTGGCGTGAGGCCACGGAAAGGTTCTCTACCGGCTCTTCAGGGCGAAGGTCCAACCCCAGTCGGTCCGTGAGGACCTTTGCGATCCGATTCATCTCCTTGGTTCGCAACAGACCAAGCGCATTGTGGATCTCATTGCCGAGAAAGATATTCTGGGCAACTGTCAACGAGGGAATCAGACTGAGTTCCTGGAAGACAGTGGCGATGTCTCCCGCATTCCGAGGACGACCATCAACTTCGACAGAACCCTGATCTTGAGGCTGCACACCGTCAAGGATCTTAATGAGGGTGGACTTGCCGGCCCCATTGGGACCAAGAAGGGCGTGTACCTCACCGGCTTTGAGGTCGAAGTCGACATCTTTGAGTGCGTAGATGCCACTGAAGAGCTTGCTTACGCCGGTCGCTTGTAGGAGCGTGCCCATCACCTGGCTGTCGGAGCCGGTCTGCGCCTTGGGTGTACTCATCAGGGAACCTTTCGCCGCTGGGGGGTCGACCATGGGTTGATCATCGGGCGCTACTTGCCGCAGATTCCGGAAGCTTTGCAGGCGTCGACAATTTCCTTTGGCGCGTCCGTGTGGAAGATGCTCTTGTAGCTTTCGAGGAGATTCCCGGGCGTTACTGCGACTGACGGCAACGCAACCCACGCGGGTGCCGAGTTTCCAATGAGGGCGTTGGCCGCGGCCAGAGCTTCCGCTTCACCCTGGTCATAAGGACGCTGTGCGCCGATCGCTTTGATGTAGCCGTTGCTTGCCATATCCACACCATCCTCGGTACCGAGGTCGACCGTCGTGATGGGAAGGGTGACTCCTGCGTTCCTCAGCGAAGCTACCGACTGCATGGCAGGAGAATCCCAAATGATGAAGAGACCCTTGATATCGGGGTTTGCCGTGACGAAGTTGGCCGTAATGGGACCCACAGCGTTCGTGTCGGTGAAGCCAACCTCTTTGACTTTCACGTCCGGCCGGTTGTCGGCGAACCACTGCTTGACTCGTAGAGTGCGCTGGTTAGTCGTGTAAAAGTCGACAGCAAAATCCACAATCCCGGCTACACCGTTCTTAGGGATGTACTTGGACAGGGCAGCCGCAGCGATTTCCCCGTTGCCCTGGTTGTCGGGTGCCACCACTGACTGATAGTCGGCGGGGTAGGTCAATCCAGCAGCAGGCATGTGAATGAAAACGAGCTTGATGCCTGCGGCAGCGACCTGTTTGTACGCCTGCGCTGTTGCGACGTCGTCCGTCGGAATGCTGATGATGACATCCGGCTTCTTCGTGGTCAGGTTCTGAAGGTCGGAAATCTGTTGCTGCACATCGAACTTCGCATCAGTTACCCCAATGACCTTGATTCCCAGGGAATCAAAGGTCGTTTGGATCCCCTGGAGGGTGAGGCGCGACCAGTCGATATCCATAGTGTTCATCGAGATCGCAGCCGTGAACTTGCCTGCCTTGACTTTGGCTTCGTCAGCTGCACTCAACTTGAGCGCGTTTACGTTTGCCGGCACTTCCCCGTTCTTCCCCTTGCCGACGATGCCATGTGGGGTTACGGAGCCTGCATCGATGACAACCGCCGCGGACTGCGGCGTGGATGTCGTGCTCGAGGCGCAGCCCGACAGCAGCATCGCCAGGGCGGAAAGTGCGCCGGTGACGAGCGCGGCTTTGGTTCGGGACTTGATCATGGGCGTTGCGTCTTCCTGTGTTGGTCTTGGGAGCTGGGGTGGGTTTGTTTAGCTGGGGAAAAGTGTTTCGAGGTATCGCTTGCTAATCTCGGCGGCTGTTCGCGGGTGCCCGTCGTAATAGTCGAGTTCCACCATCAGCCAACTGTCGTAGCCGGACTTGCTCAGAGCGCGAACAATGGCGGGGAAGTCGAGAACACCTTCCCCGAGGGGCAGGAACCTGCCGGTGCCTGGATCCCAGTCCTTAAGGTGCACATGTGCAACGCGGTCAGAGAACTGTTCAATCAGCGCAACTGGATCACCGCCGCCTGCCGCCAGATGGGCGGTGTCCGGGCAGAAGTCGATGGTCGAGATTTCCATGAGTTCGATAAGCGCCTCCGGGCCTTCGACCAGAGTGCCGAGGTGCGGGTGATAACTTGCCTCCAGCCCGAACGAATCGGCGATTTCTGCGGCCCGGTCCAGACCGGTCGCAAGGCTTCGGATGTCTTCGGGATGGGCGCCTCCGAAGCGCTGCGCTCCTCCGCCGAACACGAGCCTTTCCGCTCCGAATCTCTGTGCCAGTTGTGCCGCTCGCTCGATCTTGTGAAATTCGTCTCCAAGGATGTCCGGGTAGATGAAGTTTGCGCCGGTATAGACGCTCACGAGATCGAGTTTCGCTGCCTCCAATAGCCCCAGCAGCGTGTCCGGAGTCTCTTCGAAGTCCAGTAGATTGCCATCGAAAAGCTCGGTTCCAGTGAACCCCGCCGCCGAAATGTCGGATAGCGCTTCGGCGGTGTCGCCGTTAGTCCGATAAAACGAGTCTTTGATGCTTGTGATACCGCCCGGGGTGCCTGTGACACCGCCCCAGGTGATCGTCGGATAGCCGAATTTCATCGAAATCTTCCTCTTTTCCTGTAACCCCGATTGGGAACCTCACTAGTTGCCTCAGCCGCGCCCTGCGGCAGGGTTCTGTACTGTGGGCTTCCGGAGCCGTGCCCCACTCGCGCAGCGGCACGGCTCCCGTTCCGGTGTTAGTCTCGACCGAAGAAGTCGAGGTAGGCAGCAGCCAGAGCCTCTGGGTCCTCTTCTGCGAGCTGGTGCCCCCACGGGAGAATGACGGCCCGCACGTCTTCGGCCACCTCACGCATCTGGCGTTCGTTGTCCTCGCCGATGAAGTACTCACTTCCGACGGCGAGGACGGGCATCTTCAGTTTCGTTTTCGCTGATTCGTGGTTCTGATCCGCGTCATCGAGGGTCGCACGGTAAATCTCGAACATGCTGCGGAGGCCACCGGGCGAGGAGTAGCACCGTACATATTCGTCCAGCGCGTCGGGCGTGATTGCCTGAGGGTTATGGGTCTCGTGCTTGATGAAGTAATTAAAGTATTCCCTCTCCCTGCCCGTGATGAGGAGCTCGGGGAAGTCCGGCACGCTGTAGAAGTTGATGTGCCACAGCCAGACATAGGTGCTGACGTTCTCGCGGGTCAGGAACGAGTAGTCTTCGAGACCGAACCCGGGCAGAATCATTTCCTGGTAGACGAGCTTCGTGACTCGCTCGGGGTACTGAGCGGCAACTTGGTAGGCAGTCGAAGCGCCCCAGTCCTCGCCGACAAGGTTGAACGTGTCGTATCCAAGGTGGGTTGCCAACTGGGCGATGTCCTCCGCCATGTTCTTCATGTCGAAACCGTCCTTGGGATGTTCCGAGTCGCCGAGACCGCGCAGGTCCGGCGCGATGACGGTGTAGTAGGGCGTCAGAAGAGGAATTACGCGACGCCAGTGGTATGACGTCTTTGGTACACCGTGCAGCAGAAACAGCGGCTCACCTTGCCCGGCGACGACGTAGTGCAGTCGGACGCCATTGACGAGGGCTCGTCCGTGCTTTGCGGGGACACCGTTGTGGTCCTGGATGATATCCATGGTCGATACTCCTTATTTCCTATTGTTTTTTCAGTTCACGTCGAGTTACGAAGTTGACACCCACCCGTGTGATGGGCTGCCTACGGATTAGCCGCAGGCTTCAGTCGCCTTGCAGGCATCGACCAGCTGTGAGCTTGGGTCCTGGTGGTAAACGGACTTCCACGCTTCGAGCACGTTTTGCTGAAGAACCGGGACCGCGGGGAAGGCAAGCCAATTCGGGACTGAGCCTCCGAGCAGCACCTTGACCGCCATGTCGGCTTCCGCGAGTCCTTGGTCGTAAGGCACCTGAGCGCCGAGCGCCTTGATGTTGCCTCCCGTGGCCAGTTCGTTGGCGACATCGGATGCAATGTTGACGGCTACGATCGGCATGGTTTTGCCCTGGGCGCGGACGGCCTGGTCAATCGCCAGTGCGGGAACCTCCCACTCGGCGAACATCCCCTTGATGTCGGGATTTGCCGTGAGGAAGTCGCCGGCGTTCTGTCCCGACTTCGACGGGTCCAAGAACTCCTGGGTCTTGATTTTGATGTCGGGCCGATTGGCCTTCATCCAGTCAACGAAGCCCTTCATGCGTTCCTTGGTGACGAAGAAATCCACGCCGAAATCAAGAACGCCCACGGTTCCGCCCTTGGGGATGAACTTTGCAAGGGCCTCCGCGCAAACGGCGCCATTGCCCTGGTTGTCAGAAGAGACCATGCCCTGATAGTCGGCCGGGTACACGAGGCCCTTTGGCACGTTGTCCATCATGATGAGCTTGATGCCCGCCTGGCCTATTTTCCGGTAGGCCTCAGCGGTCGCGGTGTCGTCAACGGGGATGCTGATGATCGCGTCGGGCTTGAGTTGGATCATGTTCTCGATGCCCGACACCTGCTTGGTGACATCGAAGTTGGGGTCAACAACGCCGACGACTTCGGCGTTCAACTCTTTCAGGCGGTCCGTGATCGCTCGGACCTGTTCCGTCGACCACTCAATGTTCATCGTCTGCATGACGATCCCGACGCGGAACTTCTTTTCTTTCGCCTGGGCGACCTCGGCGTCGGTGAGGACGACGTCGCTCAAGCTGCCTGATTTGACGCCGTTTGGTCCGAGACCCAAAATGCCGGTTGGCACGAGTTCTTTGGCCGTGACGCCGGCCAGGGGGTTGGTCGCCTGCTCGACGCTAGTCGATCCTCCGGAGCTGCACCCAGTAAGAAGTAGGGCTGATATCGCCGCGATCCCCAGAACGCTTGCTGCTGATTTCTTCATTGAAATGCTCTTTCCACATGATCGGCCTTGATCGAGAAAATAGGTTTTGTAATGACCGAGAAGCTCCGAAGGGTAAGCCCGAACCTTGCGCCATTGAACATTCCGCTTTTGGCGAATATCGTTATTAGTGTCATCAAGGTAATCTTTTCTCATGCCAAATGCAAGAATTAATTTGAACTTGCGCATTTTTTCGACGCCAGCAAGGTGGAACTAACTCAAAGAGTCACCGGAGGTGCGAAAATGAATCGAATCTCGCGTAACATTTGGGAACTTATTTGAGGAGAGCAATGTCCGCACAGCTTCTAGCCAAAGGCTTCGGCGCCAGCGATCTCTTTCAGCTGCTCCGGGACGGTGCCCCCCAGACCCGTGCACAGTTGGCGTCGGCAACCGGCCTGTCTCGATCGACGATCGCCCTTCGACTGGACGAACTCATCGAATTGGAGTTAGTCGCTCCCATCAGGGACGCCGCCTCTACAGGCGGGCGTCCCTCTATGCTCGTGGCCCTTAATCCAGCCGCTCGAGTGGTGCTCGCCGCTGAGTTCGGCGCGTCCCACGCAACTGTTGTTCTCGTCGACTTAAGCGCAGTCGTAATCGCCGAGCACACAGAGGAGGTGGAGGTCACACTCGGGCCTGAGCAGGTGCTCGGATGGTTCATCGATGTCGCGAACCGCTTACTTGCCGAGGCCGGCAGACCACCGTCGGATATCGTGGCCATAGGCATCGGGCTTCCCGGCCCTGTTGAACACGAGACAGGGAGGCCCAAGAATCCCCCGATCATGCCCGGCTGGGACGATTTCGACGTGCCGCGTTTTGTTCGGGCAGTCTTCGATGTACTCGTGCTGGTCGACAACGACGTCAACCTGCTGGCGCTCGGCGAGCGGGCCACCATGGCATCCAAGACAGAGAACATGATCCTGGTCAAGGTCTCCACGGGAATTGGTGCAGGGATAGTCAGCGACGGGCATTTGATTCGCGGAGCGCAGGGCATCGCGGGCGATCTCGGTCACGTCCAGGTTTCGGGGCGACAAGACATTATTTGCACGTGCGGCAATCGGGGTTGCCTGGAGGCCGTGGCGGGAGGGCCCGCCATCGCCGCCAATCTTCGGAAAGCGGGTCTGGCAACTCATTCTGTGCGCGATGTGATCGAAGCCGCTCGATCCGGAAACGTGCTGGCCACTCAGGCCTTGCGTCAGGCCGGTCGCGACATCGGCGAGGTTTTGACCACCTGCGTCAGCCTAATCAACCCTTCGGCCATTCTTATCGGCGGCTCCCTCGCCCGCGCTGGCGACCACCTGATTGCCGGTGTAAGAGAAGTCGTCTACGCGCGCTCCATGCCACTCGCAACTTCGCATCTGACGATCGCTCCCTCCAGACCCGATGAGAGTGCAGGAGTGATCGGTGCGGCCGTCATGGCTATCGAAAGCGCCCTGTCCCCTGCGGGGATAGAAGCAATGGCCAAGCGCAACGCCGCGTAACCATCGTGAGACCCGCAGTACCTGAACGCGCGGGCAGACGGAGTGGGGTGGATCAGGGCACCGGAGCAGGGCCGCGAGGTTCTTGGCCTGAGCAATGTGGCAATATAGCGAGGACTGTCCACACACCGGTTCGACCCAGCTCCTTGTGAATTCGGGCGGTGGCATTGTCAAGTCGGTCAGGAACCTACAGCCAGATCTGCTCGCGCCGATGGTGCGCCAGGCGGTCGCGTCCGCACTGCCGGAGCCTGGGGATCAGTCTGCAACCGGCGCACCGTGACACCCCGACGAACACCTGTCATCGAGCGAACACTGCACGGGCGCCCTTGAAGGTGTTGGAGAGGTACGCCTTGCCGTGGACGCAAACATTGGTCTCCGGCGCACTGACGAGCGCGACCTAATCCTCGTCGACGGCAACTGGTATGTCACCTGGATGTCCCAGGACCTCATCGATGCCGCCAAGACCTACAACGCCCGGGTGAGCGACCCCCTTGACCCCAAGAATCCCAAGTGACTGCTCGACAAGATGACCTTCAAGGCCTACCTTGCCAGGCGCGATGCCTACCGGATGAAGCCGAAAGGCCGGCCCGACAAGGATGGATTCCAGCGGTTCATGTACCCAACCCCCGGAACCTACATGGCAATCGACCGTGCCAGCGGCAACTGCGTCGCCAAGCCTGCGACACCGGCGACCGTCACCATCCCGATGGACGCAGGTGCCCCGGCCGAACGGAATCAGAACCCGAGACTGGCCGTGAAGCACATCCAGAAATTCGCCTTCAAGTCCCCGGAACACCGGAAGTACTTCGGCATGCGCAGCCTCGTCGAATCTGCGAACAAGACACTGAAGTCGAAGAACTTCGAGGACCTCGCCAACGTCAGCAAACGCTCCGGCCGCGGGTTTGCTTTCAACTACCTCGCGGCGACCCTCGCCGCAGTCTCTTCGAACCTGCGGAAGATATTCGACTTCTTCGTGAAGACCGCGGAACGTGACAGCGGCGAGTGTCTCTCCCGAGAACGCCGACGCAAAGAAGCCACCGGAACACCGCTGAGCAAACACAGCGCACTTCCCGCCCTGGCACCGCCGCAGTAGCGGGAACCTCCGCCAATTCCGAACGTCACCCCGCGCACCGAACGCTTCAGCCTGCCTACCAGCAGGCTAATTGGCGTTTAAACCGCAAACCCCCGAGCAGCGAGCGCTAAAACGGCCACCGAACGCGCACTGATTCGTTAAAAGAAGAAGGCCGGCTGGGCATTTCTGCCCAGCCGGCCTGTCCGCTTGGATTTCATGAAAACCATTCCTGGATTTCCTGAAACACCCGCTGTGGGTTGATTGCCTTTCTCGAAAGGGTACCTGCAACCCTTACGCCTCCCGGGCACTTTCCGACCGTGTTTGCGCCGATCCTCCGCCGGTTCGCCGAGAATCCTCCACTTTCGCGCTTGCGACCCGCGATTCTCCGCGGCGGCGAATCCCCAGAACTGGGGTCCCCCTCGCCGGGTCAAGAACACGCCGACGCCGATACCCTGACTTCGGGGGTCGTTTGACTCTGGAGCGTTCTTCGGGTGCAGTCGCGCAGTCAGGAAATACACGTGAACTTGGGTCAGGCAGTTTCCACAGTGTTCAAGAAGTACGCCCAGTTTCACGGCGTCGCCAGCCGATCCGAGTACTGGTGGTGGACTCTCTTCGCTACGGTCGTCGGATATTCCATCGTTGGACTCGACGTGGCAATCAACGGACAAAGCACCAACTTCCCGCTCGTTTGGTCACTTGGTACCCTCCTCCCCTCACTCGCCGTAACCGTCCGACGATTCCGTGATGCGGGCTACGGTTGGGGCTCCCTCTTTCTCGCACTGCTCCCCATCCTCGGTGCCATCATCATAATTGTGATGCTCTGCCAACCAAGCGAAGTCAAGGCGACAGCTGACTCCGCACGAGACCGTGTGCATGACCCCCGATGACCTCCTGGCGCAACACCGCATCCGACCTGGCCCAGCATGACGTCGACGAGTTGACAAAACACAGTTGCTCAGCGCCTGCATCGGCTTCGCCCAATAGAAGCTCGCTGACCATGGCGATTTCTTCCCCTACGCTGCAGCGATTCGCGAAGACGGACGGGTTGTTGACGCCCTCGCCCACGGCCGGGCGCGGGTAGTCGTTCCCGAGCGCCCTTGTTTTTGGAGTGTGGAGATTTGCCCTCATGGACGCTGTTCCGCCAGGGTGCCTCAGCCATTTTCTACTCCGCGAGAACACCGTCAACGAGCTTCCCGAGTCGGACAACGGCTTCATAGTGTTTGCGGCTCACTAGTTGCCCGATGAGCAGGTCCTTGTCAAGCTTGCCGAGCGCACGAACTTCCCGAAGGTCGTGGAGCGCATTGCGCTTGCCGGCCGCGTCGGCCCACCCGTTGTTGCCGCACATGTCTCAAGCGAGATACGGCGCCCACACAGAACTGGTCGGTCGGATCCGATGGGGAGGACGTTACAGGGCGCGGGCGAACCTTCGCCGATAACCGGCCCGAGCCTCATGTGGAAGAAATCATTCTCAACGCGCCGCTTTTCTGGCCGAAGTGTTGCGGGGCATCCGCGTAGTGGCAACGCCATGTGCCAGGCAATGGCTAACCTCTTGCTAGGGCCGCTTTACGAACCAGGCGGGCCTCTGCCGAAGGAGGAGTGATTGGTCAAGTTGTTCATGGCGAGGCCCTACAAGTCATTGTCGGCAATGGAGGGCATCTTCGACGGCGACTTGCCGGATTTAACAGTGATAACGGGAGCCAATGGCTCAGGCAAGACGCAGCTCCTCGAGGCAGTACGTGAGTCCCACATCCAAATTGGGGGCAACCCACTGACCCAGAGCCCAAGGATGTTGACCGCAGCTGACCTTCAATTCAGTGAAGGTGATCATCTTCCAACGCTGACGCGTGCACAGGTGATAGATCAACTCAGGACAGCAATTCAGCAGCTGAACGCGCAGGGCATGGACGCACCCAATCTTCGCGGCAGCCTCATACAGCAGGGCCTCCTGACAATTGGGGCCCTGAACAGCGCCCAGTTGGCATCCGGCAAAGAAATCCACCTTTGGTCCAATGTCGACTACGAGCGATACGCCCCGCGTGAACTCGGACGAAGAGATCTCTTTTACTTCTCAGTTGCTGAAGCTTTTTCGACTTACAACCAGATGAGCACGTTAAGTGGCTTCAATCAGTGGCGTGCTGAAACGTCTGGTGATGGCGAAACGTTCGTCAATCCAGGTCTCTTCCGTCAACAACATGGCGACCCACCCTGGACCGTTCTCAATCGTGTACTCCTAAATGCCGGCCTTAACTATTCATATGAGTCTCCTGTTCCATCGATTTCCCCCGAGTATGTGGAACCGCGCTTAACCGATCTCGACACTGGGCGGCCAGTGCCGACTGCGGAATTGTCGTCAGGTGAAAAGACGCTCATAATGATCGCTCTATCCATGTATTCCGTTGGATACCGGAGAGATGCCTTTGAAGCCCCGCCGATAGTCCTCCTTGACGAGCCCGACGCTACTTTGCATCCCCAAATGGTGCGCAGCATGCTGCGCCTTATTCGTGAAGAGATCGTTGGGAAACTCGGCGTCCCAGTTCTGCTGACTACTCATTCGCCCACGACAGTTGCGCTGACCGATGAAAGCTCTCTCTACGTCATGGTGCGGTCGGGTGCGCCTCGTCTTCGGAAGACTACGAAGGATGAGGCACTTCGAGCGCTGCTGGTCGGTGTACCCACCATCAGTGTTGATGCCGAGAACCGCCGGACGGTCATCGTTGAAGACCCCAATGACGAAGAGCTTTACACCGACATTTTGGCGATCTTGGCGCCTGGTATCGGTTCCGAGCGGTCGCTTGTGTTCATGGCCGCGGGCAGCCGAGCTGCGGGCGGAAATGGGTGCGACGCTGTAATCCGTTTGGTCCAGAGACTTTCAGAGCAAGGAAACACGAGAGTGTGGGGCCTCGTTGATCGAGACAATCGATCCAAAGCCCCCCACCAACGCGTACTACTCGACGCCCAGCGGTACTCGATAGAAAACGTGATTCTCGACCCGCTCTCTCTCGGGCTGTTGCTCCTCAGAGACCAAACCGAGCCAGTATTCAGCGCAGTCGGCAGCACAACATTCCGAGCTTTCGACATATCAGACGGTGAACAACTCGTCCGAGCGGTGACAGAGGCCATGGGGGAAGATTGGGAAAGTTCTGATTTCCTCGAAGTCGAATACGTTGGGGGCTTCACGCTCTCGGTGCCTTCTTTTTGGCTGAACGAACGTGGTCATGATCTGCAGGCAAGGGTTCTCGCGGTTTTTCCCTCACTTCAAAGCCACAAGAATCATCTGCTGCGAAATATCGTTCGCCTAGTTTGGCGAGACTATCCGTCGGCAGTGCCATCATCGACTCGCGCTTTGATGAACTCTCTTCTTTCCTAAGGCTGCCTCGGCCAACACTCGCTGTTGGACCAATGCGGTGCAAGTCGTCATTCGGGCAATGGAAATGCTGGGTGACGATGAAGCTTTCGAGTCATCCTGCTTGTGCCTGAACGTTCAGGCAGCGCCCATTCCCATAACCGGGAATCGCCGCGTCTCCCTAGCACTTGGAAGCTCACGTCCTGGGCGGCTTGGAGAAACCCTTCCGCGAGCATCAGTGTCATCGATTTGAGCTCTCCGCCATCTCGCGAGAAATATTCAGACGTGAGGGCGATGCCCGAAGTGCTAGCTCGATGGGCGAGCTGATTTCGCAAGCGTGCAGCATCGCTGAGATAAGCACTCAGGTCTTCCCCCTCGAGTAGCATCCATCTGTGGATCCCAGTCGTCGCACCTGGCTGCGGAATCACCCGAGCCCGGGCGAGCAGAGGAACTCCGAGTGCGGCCCAGCTCGAGACGAGCAGCGGCCATTGGATCCCGTGGGGGCTTCCCTCACGGACGAAGCGCTCTTCGCGGTTGGCATCCTTGACCGCGGCCTCGGCGGCCGCGAATGTGAGAAGAAAACTAGATGCCGGGAGGCTCCTGTACTTCTTTACGACCCCCTTTTGCGGTCTGGATTGTGCCTTGGAATCTCCACGCTCCCCGTGAACGGAAATCACGTCCGCCGCCAATGAAAACCCGTTGCTGCTCATCGCTGCCCCCTTGGATTTGTAGCTTGCGAGTTCAGGCTACTATCGCCGCACCGTGTTGGCCCGCGCGCTGCGCCAGCTCGTGGGGGTGGTCGGTTGTTCGAGAAAAAGAACTCACTGAAAAACATAACTATGCGGGCCCGCGCGTGCGATCAATTGACATGAAGGTGCCACCAGAGCGATCCCTCGAATGCACAAGCGCCCGCTCGGACTACTCCGCCTTGTTAGCGCGCCGCTCGTAGTGCTCGACGTGGTCGACGAGCAACTGCTCGACGGACTTGCCGAGCATGGCGAGGGTTGAGACGTTGACGTTGAGGACGCTCGCAGCCTCCGTGAACGGTGAGTTGATGGTGAATTCAACTATCTGCATCTGGGACGGGTCAGGGACGGCCGCCGAGTACGTGAAGAGGAACCCGGTTGTCGTGAGGAGATCGAACATGGCCCAACACCTATTCCGCCCGCGAGTCATCCAGCGTGCTCAATCAACCTACATGGGTGCACCGACGGCTGGATGTTCGTTCTGGGTGAACCTAATGAATTCCGACATTTGATTCGACTCGTGTGCGGAGCCTGCCTTCTGCCCGAGAGGACCGGCAGCGTCAGATCTGTCATGCGCCGAAGAGGCGGCGTGTAAGACTGACCTAGTGAACAGAACGGCAATGGCGCCGCAGTCGTTTGCTCAGTCCAGATGGACGGGACTCGCATCCTCGGAACCTTGCGTGAACAGAATCATCTAAAGGCGGTTCAGGAAGCAACTTGCCGCATCGCCAAAAAGTATGGGACACGATATGGCTACGCCAAATCCAGATCAGATTGTACTTGACGCGCTTTTCGCTGACTTCGTCGCCACAGAGTACCCCGGCACGAACGTCGACGATGCTTTTGAAATCTACGCAGCGACGCAGGTATTGAAGCCAAGAGAGCTCTCGGTCGAGGAACTGGCTGCCGGAATCGTAGATGGGACCAAGGACGGCGGCATAGACAGCTTTTTCGTCTTCCTGAACGGCATACTCGTGAGTCCGGACGACGCCTTCCTCATAAAGGGGGACCCTTCGGTCGCATTAATCGGGCCGTACCCGCTCCTTGAGGTCTTCCTAATCCAGTCCAAGAACTCAACAAGCTGGCAGGAATCCGTATGGGAACATCTGCTCTCATCGTTGTCTAATTTGCTCGATGTTGGAGCCAGCGACGAAGATCTTGAAACCATCTACCGCGCCGACGTCGTGGAGAGAACGGGGATTCTTCGCAAAGCCGTGGTGTCGCTGGGCGCAAAGTTCCCTAAGGTCGCGTTTCGCACCGTATACGTGAGCCGCGCCCCCGAGGCCAACATCACTGAGACCGTGCAGGCCCGAGCTGCCCAAGTCGCTGCCCTCGTCACCTCAAAACTCACGTCCGGGGCAACCGTCACTTCTGATCACATCGGGGTAAGCGCGCTCTACACGCTGGCCGGCACGGACTACACGCAGCCTGGTGTCCTGAAATTTCGCAGTCTGATCCGTGAAACCGACTCATTCGTCGGAATCGTGGCGCTTAGCGACTACCTGGCTTTTGTTCGAAGCGACGCGGGTGTGCTTCGGGAAGAGTTGTTCGATTCCAACGTTCGCGACTTCGAGGGCGACAACATCGTCAACAAGGCGATTGCGGAAACCTTGGCGAAGAACGACACCTCGGAATTCTGGTGGCTCAACAACGGTGTGACTGTGCTTGGCGACAAGGTCGACAGTCCCCAGCAGACGCTCACGATTTCACGGCCGCTAATTGTCAATGGTCTTCAGACCTCGCACGTCCTCCACTATGCCGAACACAACAGCCTGTTCGCGCCCGAGCGGTTGAACAACGGCCTGCTCGTCCGAGTCATTGTGACCAGCGATGAGGACGTCCGAGACCAAATCATCGCCGGGACCAACCGGCAAACGCATGTACCTACGCCAGCCCTTTACGCCACCCAGCCCCTTCAACGCGACATCGAGCGTTTCTTGGTCGTCCACGATTGGTATTACGAGCGCCGGAAGAACAGGTACCGGAATTTGGGTAAGCCGGCAAAGCGTCGGATCACGATCAATCTGTTGGCGCAGTCCATGATTACCCTCATGCTCGGTCAACCAGATGTGGCACGCGCTCGCCCCTCGACGCTGCTGAGCAAGAAGGACGGCTACGAACAGGTCTTCCCCAGCAGCCTAGATATGGCCGCCTATCTCACAGCAGTTGAGACGATCAAGGCTGTCGATGATTTCCTCACCACAGACGTCGCGAAGGATGTCCTGGATGAGTTCAGTAATTCGCGTTTCTACGTGGCCGCGGGCTATTTGATCCTCGCGATGAAGCTCAAGGACACCAGTGATTTTCATTTCGACAAAAACTTCTCCAAATTGAAAGCCCCCCTGAAGCAGCCGCTGTTGGTCGAAGCGCTGACTGTGTTGACGGCCGCCGCGGCTGCGTTCGCAACGCTGAACCCAAAGTCATCGCGCGACACTATCTTCAAGAGCAGTGAGTTCAGGGAGGCTTACTTCCGCGCACTAACGGCCTGACGAGAGCTCTAGCAAAGGTGGTTGGCACCAGGGAATAGAGATTTTTGCCTGGTGCGGACGGACAGCGTCGGGCCGAAGGTCATCGTCGTCTCGGGGGCGGATCCTGCAGCATGGGGTCGCCCCGCCCCCGATGGCGGCTGAGGCCGGGCTCGGGGAGTGACTCCGCGCGTGCAAGCGGCAACGCAGCGGCACGGTCAACCCGCCAGCCAGGCCGCCACCATCTCGACAGACTCCGCTGCAATGAAGCGCTACGCGCCGCCCCGGACCAAACGCCCTCAGAACCTGCCTGGAATTGCGATTAGGAGCGAAGGATCTGGCTCAATGCGACCGACACGCTCGTTGTAAGCCTCGAGTAGACCGCGAAGTTGGGTTCGAATCGTTTTGGACTCGTACAGGCCGGCCTCCTCGACACCGGTTCCTATGAAGGTTTCAATCGACTGAACTGACACGTGATCCTGCATGTTCTGTATCTCCGCCAGCTGCGTGGCCGCTGAAACGGCTGAGTCTGGCACGAGGACAAGAGGGCGCAATTTCTTTGCGATGTTGTCGCGACAACGACGGTCGAATAGAGCCTCCGTCGGTCTCATTGTCACGTGTACTGCGGTCCCGCCGATTTGGTAGTCCCCCGAGCGCTGCGTCTGGAGATCGGCTGTTGTGTAGGTCTCTGAATTGACGCCCGATTGAGGGAATTGCCGATCAAGATACGCTCCGACGAGGTGGTGCACGAAGGCACCGGCCGAGGACTGGTCCTTACGCCGAGCCGCGTCGATAAGTGCATGAACTGCGACCTGGACAGGCTTGCTAGCGTCAATTTGGGCTGTGATCCTTTGACGGTTAAAGAAGTCGACTTGGAGCCGCTCGACGAACCAGCCTTTCAATGATGCCGCCGCGCTGTCTCGCTCCGCGACAGACATCTGTGCGTACATCGCGACCCGCGCGCTGTCATTCATGATGGTCACGAGTGCTTCGCCGAGTACAAGGGTCCCTCGAGAGGTCCGGCCGCCTTCGCTGGTGAACCGCCTTAACTCGTCGTGTTGAGCAAGCACCGTCTCTATGAACGAGCCGCTGATATTGAGCAGTTGCGAGCCGCCCCTTGAGCGGTATCGCTGTGGCGTTATTGGGAGTCCACCGCCCATATATCCGCCGACCATGAGTCCCGTGGCCATTACGTTTGTATTGACTCGCCCCGTCTCGACTCGCCCCGTCGCGATGCTTGTCTGGACGGGACCCTTTTTCTTCGGAACTGCCTTCGGCTTCGCTCGTTGGCTCTCGTACCATGATTCGACATCTGCGAGCATCGACGACTCGAATTTCTCGAACTGTGCAGTGGTCATGATCTAGTTATTTCCTTCTGAAAAGTCGAAACTTCCATCGGCGGCATCTTCCGCCGTGTTGGCGAGTGCATCAGCGCGCCTGCCAGCGAGGTCTTCAAGCCTTTTGGTCTGGACGAGGAGAGCCTGCCGAAGCCCTTTTGACACTTTCCGTTCAGAGATGTTCTTCGCGAGCAGTGAAACCGTGATGGCCCGCCTGGCGATCCGCACGTCAGGGTGGGCGCGGTCGGGAAAGATGTCATTCGGGATGATGACCGCGCGAATCGGTTCGGGGAGGTCCGCCATGAGCTCGGTGACCAGGAGCGTCCCCTCGTTCAGCACTGCCCCGAACTTCGACTCCCCAGTCAAGCGGTGGTGGACGGTGTACTCGTACTTGTCCAGTTCTCGTTTGCGGTCTTTCTTGGGGAAGTCGTGCTCGATATGCGGCAGTGACCAGAGGGCTATCGCATAGACCTCGAATGGGTCGAGGACGTATTTCCCGACCGAGTCTGATCTCATGCCGGTCATGTGGCGGCCAATGCGCGTACCGAAATTCTCGGAGGTCTGCCCCACGTAGATCGGTTCGCCATCGTAGTCAAAGAACGCGTAGATTCCGGTGATGGCCTTGCCGATTGGGGAGCCACCCCTGGACGGGTCCGGCAACCGCATTGCGTCCGAAATGGACCTTCGGATGGCGTCCACTTCACGTGGAAGGTATGTCGTAGAGAGATCCACGCCGGGGAAGAAATCGGCGGGCATCATCTGGTCTGTCAAAGTTGTTGCTCCGTTCGGACTGCCGTATTCGTGAGTCTATCGGCGCTCCCGAGACCAGGAATCCGCGTCGGACCGGTTTCTCCACCCCCTTTTGGGATCCCGGAAACCTTCGCCCGTCTCACTGATTTCTGCTCACTGGATGCAAAAGTCCCTGAGCCGCGACGAGGAGCGCGATTCAGGGACTATTTTGCGGACGAGGTGAAGCAGCTCGCGGTTCGGGCTTATCGACGGGATTCGGTCAGGACGCCGGTGAGGTACTGGTCGGTTATCCACTGGATCACGTCGACGACGACTGCGTCTCCGAATCCAAAGAGGGCCTGGTTGTCAGTGCGGGCGTTCGTCTTGAAGCTACCCACTCCCATGAGTCGGGCGTACTCGAGCGGGGTCATCCAACGGACGCGGGCCTGACCCGTGCCGGCCACGACCAGGGCCTGCTTCGACGAGCCTCCACCGGTTGTCCGGAGGCACCCCGCGATACCATCGGGCCGGATCTCCCACGTCGCGGAGCCGTTTCGGGTCCGGCGATATGCGGTGCGCTGCGAGAGCGTCTTCGCGTTCTTCAATTCGGCCAGGCGTGCGGCGTGCAGCGGCGTGAGGCTGCCGAAGAACTTGTCGGAGCGAGTCGTGTCCCACCAGCGGGGGTCGTCGTTACTCATGGTCTCGACGACGGCGCCGAGGTCGTCGGGGCCGTCCGGGAGCGAGGCGAGCTCGCGCGTGTGCATCCGGAGGTCGGCGTTTGCGGCGTAGATGCGGCGAACCCACTCGGGGCGGATGTCGGAGAGCGGCGGGGCATCCGTGTTCGAGTCCCTGGGCAGCTCGCCACGGACGCCGACGACGAACATGCGTGGGCGGCTCTGAGGAACGAAGTGTCGCGCGTTGATCGCGAAGACGTCGCAGCTGTAGCCAAGCCGGTTCATCTCTTGGACTGCCTTGCGGAGATCTGCGCCGCCGTGGCTTGTCGCGAACCCGTGGACGTTCTCTAGGAGTGCGATCCTGGGGCGCTTCTCGTCCGACATTTCGTCGAGGACACGTGCGAATTCCCAGAACATTCCACTCTGCGATCCGCCCAGTCCCTCGCGCTTGCCGGCCAGGCTGAGGTCGATGCATGGGAACGATGCCGTGGCCAGGTCGAGGTCGTCGGGCATGCCGGCACCTTTGACCGTGCGTACGTCACGGAGTTCGAAAGTAGCTCCCTCGTCGGGGCGGTTGGCGGCGTAGAGATCGAACTTGGCCTTCTCGATGTCGTTGGCCCAGGCGATCTCGTAACCGCGAGACTCGAGTGCTTCGGCCATCAGGCCGATTCCGGCGAAGAACTCGGCAACGCGGAAGCCGGCTCCCGGGGCTTGGATCGGTTCGTGCGCGTCGTTGCGCGAAATGTCTGGGGTCGACGCGGCCTCGGTCGGCGCGGGCGGGCGGCGCCTCGCAGTCGATTTGAGCGGTGCTGTGATGGTCATTTCCGGCCACCTTTCCGTATGTCTACATAAGTTACTACCCGGGACCGTCACTCTGGATTCCGCATCGCGCAAAGACACGATCCGCAAGCCAAAGTCTCTGCGCCACCGCGTACTTCACGCTGGCAGTTAGGCCGACGACGGACGTTCTCGTCCGCCTTGCCTCTATATATGCGCGGTCCCAACTGGCCTGTCCTTGGCCCGCTGTCGTCGGAGCAAGTTGACCGTTGCGCACGCGGCCTTGCTCGCCAGATGCATCCCTACAATTAAATCACAGGACGACTTTGCCGGGGCCGGGTCTGAGCACATCGATCCGAAATGCACTGTCGACCGCAACACCGACCCCAGCCCTCGGCCCGCCGCGGGGCTGTGACCGTTCCGCCACGGCCTCGACGATGCGGTCGGCCGCCAAGCTCGGGTTCTCGTGCTCCCAAAACCGCAGCACGGCCCAGCCCGCTCGGGACAGCGCCTCATCGGTGCCGCGGTCTCGGGCTATGTTCCTACCGACCTTGGCCCGCCAATAGTCGGTGTTCGTCTTGGACAGCACATGATGTTCGCGGCATCCGTGCCAGAAACAGCCGTCGATGAAGACTGCGACGCGTGCCCGCGAGAACACGATGTCCGCAGTCCGGCGCAGCGCCGGTTCCGGGCGGACGTTGACCCGATAGCGAAGCCCTCGACTGTGCACAATGCGCCGAACCGCCATCTCCGGTTTCGTGTCGCGGGACTTGTTCGCCTGCATCACCCGACGAACGGTTGGAGTCGAAGCCCAGGAGCCGCCCGCTCCCGGCGGGGCGACCAAATTGACAGAAACGTCCTCCGACACCGGCTCAATGGTCCCGCGCATCGAACGTATTTCGCTCATGCTCAATTTGACATCGAGTTCCTCCGAAATGGCAGGGTGCTGGCCGTTGCGGGCAGTCGTGCTCGTCTGCGAGTCTCACCCAACCCTCACCACTCCACCGTCGCCGCATCTCGCGCCTTCTCGGCGAGCTCGTCAGCTTCGTCCAGGTGCTCTACCGGCCGGTCTCCGCCGAAGTAGCCGGAGGGAGAGCAAAGCCAGATGACGAGCTCGTTCTGCGACCAACCCACATCGCGTGCGAGCTCAACCAAGACCGGAACAACGGGCGCGACGTGTCCCGATTCGAATTGAAAGCCCGGGTAGACGTACGCACCTTCTCGCTCGACGGCCAGGAGCTG
This sequence comes from Cryobacterium sp. HLT2-28, assembly GCF_004402495.1. Classification (GTDB taxonomy): domain Bacteria; phylum Actinomycetota; class Actinomycetes; order Actinomycetales; family Microbacteriaceae; genus Cryobacterium; species Cryobacterium mannosilyticum. The sequence continues at coordinate 154,201 of NZ_SOFH01000029.1, forward strand.
CCCGTCAGTTCTCATTCGTGAGACGGCGTCGACATCAATCTCCGGTAGGCCGAGGGCCTTCATGACTGCGTCAGGGGTCAGTAGCCCCCAGGTCGCCTCGATATCGCGCCAGAGCGTCTCAATCCTCACGGCCCGCACGCGGGTGCTCGACCCGCTCAATCCGGCGGACGCGGCTCGTGACGTGCCAGTAGAAGTCAGTCAACTCGTCGTCGGAGATCATCGTCCACCGTCCGGACTCCCCGACGATGCACGCCTCGAGAGTGCGGAGCGGCCGCGTCACGTCGTTGAAGGTGGCCGGCCGGCCCGGGCCGGGAATACGTTTGACCGTCTTGGCATCCAGGTCGAGGATGTGCGAGCTGCCCTGCGTGACCACACGCCAGACACCGCCCTCGTCGCCCACCAGGCCGTTGACCTGCTCAGGTTCATCGTCCATGTCTGCCGACCCTCCCCGTCGACCATTTCGCGTGACCGACACACTCTGGATGCAGGTGCATTTGATGAATATACTAATCCGCAATACAACAAATTGGAGTCGAGGTGACAAATTCCGACTACGAACCGAATCTCAACTTGGCGGTCTGGAACGAAGTGAAAAGATTCGTGCTCGACTCCGTCGCTGATGCCGCCGACGGCACCCCGTACACGGAGGCCGAGCTGAAGGTCGCAGCGTCACGCATCGCGGCGTGGACCTGGCAGACTGCAGGCCTGCCCCTGGAGCGCGGTGTTGTCTTCCGGCGGGACGTAGTCGCCCGGTTCATCGCAGTCGGCTGCTCGACGTTGAAGCCCGCGTCCCGGGGGAACCTTCGGAGTCAGCTTCTGAGGATGTCCGAGGTGCTGCTCGACCCACGGGAGGTGCCACGGCGTCTCGCTGCGCTGGAATCCTCAGAGCCGGCAGCCCCATACTCGGGCGCGGAGCTGATCTCGCTTCGCAGCTGGGCATCCACCCAGTCGACCCCGGCACGACGTGCAAACGCCTGGGTACTGCTCGCCACTGGTGCCGGCGCGGGGCTGGCGGCATCCGAAATCGGAGAGCTCCGCGTGGGCGACATCCGAGTTGATGGCAACGGCGTACTCCTAGTCGTTACGGGTGAGCGCCCGCGTGTAGTTCCCGTTCTGCGCGAGTGGGAGCAGGTCTTGGCCGACCGAACCCGCACTCTGGGGCCAGACCGGTTCGCCTTCCGCGAGAACCACGCCGCGAACTACCCGAACCTCATCGCCAACTTCATCGACCGAAGCCAAGTTGTCGGCGTTAAGCCAAAGTCGCAACGGCTGCGCGCAACCTGGATAGTCCGGCACCTCGACGCCGCCACGCCGGTGGTCCCGCTGATGCAGGCCGCTGGCATCGAGTCTCTGGAGGCGATGACTCGCTACGTGCGGTTCGTGCGCGAAGTTGATGACGGCGAGGCAAGGACTCGGCTGCGTGAGGCGTGAGAACAACAAGCTGGACGATTCCTGAGTGCCCGTTTAGTCAGTTTTAGTGTGCGTTGCCTGCACGAATCCTGAAGGGGACAGAGGGCTTACGTCGGGACACATGAGCCCAAATAATGCACGCATATCCATGCATGCAAGAATGCACGGATATGCTGGCATTGGGCGGACTGGCCGCCGCAACGGACATGGAGAAAGCCTCGACATGTACACGGTGACCATCAGGCGATTCCGCGACCTCGGTGCCGTTATCAAGGCAGTCCGCGCGTCTCGTGGCATCCGCCAAGAGGAGCTGGCCGACACCCTCGCATTCTCACGCAACTACCTTCAAGAGCTCGAGAACGGCAAACCCAACCTCTACATCACCCGACTGTTCCGGGCCTTGAACGCTCTCGGCATCACCATCAGCGTCTCGTACACACTCGGCGACAAATCGGAAGGCCGTGACTGAGCAACAGTCAGGGTTCCTGGCCGACTATTTCTTCTCAGGCCAAGTCGCATATGAGGGGCACGCAGCGGAGCAATCACTGAGGGCCTTGCCTCAGATTTGAGAAATAAAAGATCTCTGACCTGCTTTTATTCTCACTTTGGACATCACATCAAAAGTGAACGCACAGGTAAGGGTAATGAGTCCCTTAATTTGCGCCCCACAACTGACCGCCTGCGCAGCCACAAAACACCTCGGTCCACTCACCGGTGAATCACCGGCGACCTCAAGAAGCCGCAACGGGCGACTGAAAAACGACCTACTTGTTGAGGCGCCCAGGCCAAAGGTCGACGCCGAAGCCCATTTCGAGTTTGGCGATGGTGGCGAGGTCGGGCCAGGAACGTCCGTGAAGGACGGACATCATCGTCGAGGGGTCCACGCCCACGTCTCGGGCGGCGGCGCGGATACTCCGGTCTCCGATGGCGGCCTGAACGTTCAAGGCGAACTGTCGGGCGACCTCTCCGACTGGGTCTACAGAGGGCATTTCGGGCCAACCGTCCGCGAGGTCTCTCGGGGTGAGTCTGGCGGGCCTGGACATGGTTCGAGCGTAGAGCACACAGGGAGGCCTGTCGCATGACGCCCGTGACGCCGGCCCTTGTCGACTCTTCTCATGTTGATTATAGTAATCCGCAATTGGGTGCGGATGTCGCCCAAACCATCGAGGACTTCACTCCGATGATTCCCAAACGCCTCTGGGACGTGGTCGCGACCTTCACTCGGTCCGCCGTGGCAGACTTCGCGCCAGCAAATTGCGCCGAAGCCAGCAAGGCCCTGACTGTCGTGTCCCGGCTCGCCGTCTGGACGACGGAGACGGCCTGCCTCCCGCTCGAACGGAACATCGTCTTCAGCGGACGACACATCGAGACGTTCGCCGCACGCCAGATGGGCGGCCTCAGCCCCGTCGTCGCCCGCAATGAGCGCCTACGCCTGCTCCGCATCGCCGGGGAACTTCACTCGTTCGACCCCGTCCGTCGCGACGCGGGCAAGAAGCCCCGCCCGAACCCCTTCGCCCCCTACTCTCCGGCTGCCCTGGTGCGGTTCCGGAGCCAGGCCGCAACGCGGTCCACCCCGCTCCGCCGACACAACTGGATGATGCTGCTCTCGCTCGCCGCCGGCTGCGCGTTGACGACCACGGAAATCGTCCACCTCAAAGCCAACGACGTCGACACCACCGAGGACGGCGTCACCGTCACCGTGACGGGTGCCAGCCCGCGAACGGTCGTCTGCCTTGCCGAGTGGGAGGACGACATCAGGCACCTCCTGCACGCGCCGCTCGTCGTGGACTACCTGTTTGTGAAGGACGTGCGTCCCAACGACGCCGTCGCATATGTGAAGAAGTTCCTGAACTCCACCGCGAAGGGCAGCGAGTTCCCCACCGTGGAACGCCTGCGGTCCACGTGGATTGTCGGTCACCTCGAGGCCAGGACACCCATCGTCGCCCTGGCCCAGGCGCTCGGCGTCAAGACGTACACCACGTTCGAACGGCTGGCGCGTTTCGTGACAGTGCCCGAAGTTGATGAACTGCAGGCCCTCTTCCGCGGGGAGTTGAACCGATGACGACTCTCGCGCCGGCGTCCCCAACGGTCATGGACCAACTCCGGAAGACCCTGCCCAAGCATGGATTCACCGGCAACTCCAGTCGCATCGTGCACAGCCAGGTCGAATTCATCGGCAAGCTCATTGACGACTCCAAGGTCGCCGAGCAAATCGACGCATGGCAGGCAGAAGACCGCCTCAAGACCGCGCCCGGAGGTCGGCGGCGCATTGCCAGCACCCGAACGGTCCTTGTGCTCTTGCTCCTCTTGAGCACTGAATACAGTTCCCTGTTCGTCAAGGAGATGGCGACCATCGCGTCCGACAGGCTGAGCGGCAAGTCCTTGAGACTGCTCGACCTGTGGGGCAAAAAGCGAACTGCCCGAGAATGGTACTTCCCCCTCTGGCGGGCCCTGCACCGGGCGTTGAACACCATCGACCCGAAACCGGGCAAGCGCGGAAAGTTCGCCACCCACGCCGAGGTCGATGAGATTCTTGCGCTGCGAGAGGTGGCAGGAAGCCAACGAAAACAACTGCGCTTGGACTGGGTCTGCAACGCGCTGCTCGAGGCAACGCTGCAGCTTGTGCCCGAGGCGGCGCGCGATGAATGGAAGGGAGACCTCTGCGTTGACGCGACCGTCGTCCCCGCCTATGGCAAACGCGGTGCACCCAAGTCAAAAACTCACGCGGCCATCGAGTTCGACGCCGGCTGGTACCGACGCACCAGCAGTCACAAGGAGACCGCCGACTCCAGCAAAGCGGCAAAGTCTGTCTTCGGCTGGGATCTGACCATCGCCGTGCAGACCAACCACGACCCCAAGACTCTCCCCGGATATCCGCTCCTCATTGCCGGCATCGGCTTCAACATCCCCGGAACTGCGCTCATCCACACTGCGCGTCACATCTTCGAGAGCGTCGCCGAGCGCGGCCACCCGGCCGGCCGCGCCACCGGCGACCGCGGGTACTACGCACTCGCGAAGTCCGAGGACTTGCAAATGCCCCTCCGGATGCTCGGCTACACCGTCGTCACCGACTACCGCGACGACCAGCTCGGCGTCAAAGACGGCTACGCCGGCTCCATGCAGGTCGAAGGCGCCCTCTACTGCCCGTCCATGCCCGAAGGCCTCGTCAACGCGACCATCCTCTACCGGGCCAAGGAAATCGACGCCACCACCTGGCGCAAACGCATCGTCGAACGCCGCCAATACATGCTCCGCCCCAAAGAGAAGCCCGACGCCAAAGGCCGCGTCCCGATGATGTGTCCCGCCCGAGGCCCCGGGGCCACCGTCAACTGCCCCCTCGTCGACAACGGCTGCACAAAGGTCGACGACGCACTCACCACCATCTACAACGCACCCGTCAAACCCGACAGAATCTGCACCAACGCCACCTCCGTCACCGTTCCCGTCGAGGTCGGCGCGAAGCTGGCGCAGCACTACCAATACGGCAGCAACGAGTGGCAGGAAATCTACTCCCACGACCGCAACACCATCGAGGGCGCCAACGGGTTCCTCAAGGACAGCTCCCACGAAGCCATCGGCGACTCCAGCCGACGCCGAATCCGCGGGTCCACCGCCCAATACCTGCTCGTAAGCTTCCTCGTCGTCGCCGGCAACCTCCGGAAGCTGCAGAAGTACCGCGACGAGATGCTCAGGCCCGAAAGCGACGAAGAACGAGCGGACCGCCAAGCGCGGAAACTCGAAATCCGACGCAAGCGGAAGAACCGCAAGAAGCGGGTCGCGGCCTGGGACGACTTCCAAAAGCCACCAGCCAAAACATAGCCCAGGCCGGGCTTCACCAACACTTTCACCTGCGGCACGAGGCGCTCCAGCACGCTCGAAATCACCACTTCGAGAGCGCTGGGGCGCTTTTTCGTGCCCGGGAGGCCGACACGGGTGGGGTCGGCCTCGCGGAGAGCCAACGACAGCCCCAAGAATGACGAAAGACCCCCGATTTCCCGGGGGCCTTTCCTGTCCGACTGGGTTTCGCAAATAGATTCAACCTATTTGGCAATCAACCCGCTGTGCGCGAGGGGGGACTTGAACCCCCACGTCCTTTCGAACACTGGCACCTGAAGCCAGCGCGTCTGCCAATTCCGCCACTCGCGCGAACTTAGGAAGATTAGCACTTTCTGGGGGCACTGCGCCATTCGAGGCGGTGTGGGCCGGTTTGAGCCCGTGCCACCACCGCGGCCCGGCAGGCCAAACGCCCGACTCGACCGGAGAAACGGGTGATCTCGGCACCCTCCCGTAGGATGACAAACCGTGCCCCCAATTGCCTGGCGGGCGAGTTAACACTTCAGGCAAGTAACATGCAGATAGCCGAAAGGATCGGATCGGGAGACCTGTGGGCATTCTGGATAACTTTGAAAAGGGCTTGGAGCGCGCCGTCAACGGTGCATTCGCCAAGACCTTCAGGTCGGGGCTGCAGCCCGTGGAGATCACCTCCGCACTGCGCCGCGAGCTCGACACAAAAGCAGCGGTCGTGTCCCGCGATCGCATCCTCGCGCCCAATCGCTTCGTCGTTCGAATGAGCCACGCGGATTACCAGCGCATGACCAACCTCGGCCCGACCCTCATCGACGAGCTCACCGAGCTGGTCCAGCAGCACGGTCGCGAACAGCGCTACCAGTTCGCCGGTGGCGTGTCGATCGCCCTGTCCGACGACCGCGGCCTCAGCGAGGGCATGGTGCAGATCGACTCCAGCACGATCAAGGGCAGCGTCACCTGGACCCCGGTGGTCGACGTGAACGGCAAGCGCTACCCGCTCACCAAGTCCCACACCGTCATCGGCCGCGGCAGCGACGCCGACATCACCGTCGACGATACCGGCACCTCCCGCCGTCACGTCGAGATCCTCTGGGACGGCTCGCGCGCCCAAGTGCGCGACCTCGGCTCCACCAACGGCTCCCAGCTCAACGGGTCCCCCGTCAAACAGGCCATCCTCGAACCGGACTCGGTCGTCACCATCGGTCGCACCCGCATCGTCTTCCGGGTCATCGCCCAGGCCGCCGCCGGCGAGCCCATTGCCGACCGCCGCCACGAATCGCCCGCCGAACGCCACGACATGGGCGGATTCTGGGAGCCCTCCGCATGAGCGTCAGCGAGTTGACGCTGCTTGTGCTGCGCCTCGGCTTCCTGCTGGTGCTGTGGCTGTTCATCCTCGGCATCGTCTACGCGCTGCGCAGCGACCTGTTCGGCCAGCGGGTGCGCAAACAGCAGCAGGATGCCGCGGCATCCGCCCCGCCCCTCGCTTTCGCGGCCGCCGTGCCGACCCCGGTTCCCGCCGCCACCCTGCAGCCGGCCGCCGCCTCTGCCACGGCCCTGACCGAGCAGCTGACCGCCCGTCCGGCCGCTCCCCCGGCACGTTCCGGACCGGAACGGGCCACCGCGAAGAACGCGACCCGCCTGGTCATCACGTCCGGTCCGAAGTCGGGCACGGAGTTCCCGCTCACCTCCGACTCGGTCACGATCGGCCGGTCGGGAGACTCGAGCCTGGTCATCCGAGACGACTACACGTCCACTCACCACGCCCGGCTGATGCTCTGGAACGAAGAGTGGATGATCCAGGACCTGGATTCGACCAACGGCACCTTCCTGAACGGCTCGCGCCTCGCCGTGCCGACACCGGTCCCCCTCGACACGCCCGTCAAGATCGGCGCTACCAGCTTCGAGCTTCGGCGGTAGCTGCATGGCGACAGTCAGTCACAGCGCGGCCGCGTCCCACGTTGGAAAGATTCGGTCCAACAACCAGGACTCCGGGTATTCCGGCCGCCAGCTGTTCATGGTCGCCGACGGAATGGGCGGGCACGCCGGCGGCGACGTCGCCTCGGCGATCGCCACCAAGCGCATCATCGAGGCCGACCAGCCCTACCGAACCCCGCAGGACGCCGAGTTCGCCCTGCAGGCCGCCCTCATCGCCGCGAACTCGCAGCTGGCCGAGACCGTGTTCGAGCACACCGAGCTCACCGGCATGGGCACCACCGTCAGCGCCCTCGTCGTGCTCGAGGGAGAGGTGGCGATCGCCCACATCGGCGACTCCCGCATCTACCTGCTCCGCGACGGCGAGCTCTCCCAGATCACCGTCGACCACACCTTCGTGCAGCGTCTCGTCGACAGCGGCCGCATCACCGAGCAGGAGGCCATGGTGCATCCGCGCCGGTCCGTGCTCATGCGCGTGCTTGGCGACGTGGAGTCGTCGCCGGAAATCGACACGTCGATCCTGGCCACCCTCCCCGGCGACCGCTGGCTGATCTGCTCCGACGGGCTGAGCGGGGTGGTCTCGAACACCGCCATCGCCGCGGCCCTCTCCACCGACCTCGACGCCCAGGGCGTGGCGGACCGCCTGGTCAAGGAGAGCCTTGACGGCGGGGCGCCGGACAACGTCACCATCGTCGTCGTCGACATCGGCGGCCCCGACGAGCGGGTCGACGTTCCCACCGTGGTCGGCTCCGCTGCAGCCCCCCTCGCCTTCGGGGAGGAGCCGAGCCGCAGCCGCGCCCTGCGGATGTCCAGCCTGCGCCTGCACCCGGTGCGGGAGACCCACTTCGAACCTGACTCGCAGGACTACCTCTCCGAGCTGATCGAGGAAGACGAGCGCCGCGCCCGCCGGCGCAAGATCACCTGGCTGATGGGCATCATCCTGCTTGTCATCGGCATCGTCGGCGCCGCATTCCTCGGCTACCAGTGGACCCAGACTCGCTACTTCGTCGGGGTGGAAGGCAGCAACGTCGCCATCTTCCAGGGTGTGCAGCAGGATCTCGGCCCGATCGCGCTGTCGTCGGTCTACGAGGACACCAGCCTGAAAGTGTCCGAGCTGCGGGTGTTCGACCGCCAGCAGGTGCAGCAAACCATCAGCGCGACCTCCCTGGAAGACGCGAAACTCATCGTCGAACGGCTTCATGATGCCACCCTCAAATAGCCGCGGCACGGCGACGGATGCCGCCCAGCGCCCGCAAGGCGCCAAACCGGTCCGTGTGCGCCGTCTCCATCTCCCGCAGAAGCTGCGCAACCTCGAGTTGTTCCTGCTGCTCATCGCCTGCGGAATCAACGCGGCCGCCGTGGTGCTCGTGCAGCTCGGCGCCCTCGGTCACGTCGACACCACCCTCGTGCTGCTCGGTGCGGGCCTGTCCGTGCTCGTGCTGTGCATGCACGTGGTGCTGCGTCTCGTCGCCCGCGACGCCGACCCGTTCATCCTGCCGATCGCCTCCCTGCTCAACGGCATCGGCATCGCCATGATCTACCGCATCGACATCGCCAACGGCGACGCCGGCTGGGACAGCTCCGCCGTGCGCCAGACGGTGTGGAGCGCCCTCGCCATCGCCTGTGCGATCGCCGTCCTGCTCATCATCCGCAACCACCGGGTGCTGTTCCGTTACACCTACGTCGCCGGTTTCATCGCCGTCGTCCTCCTGCTCCTGCCACTGGTGCCGGGCCTGGGCCGGGAGGTCAGCGGCGCCCGGGTCTGGATCGGGATCGGCTCATTCGCCACCTTCCAGCCGGGCGAGATCGCCAAGATCGCCCTCGCCGTGTTCTTCGCCGGCTACCTCGTGCGTAACCGCGACAGCCTGTCGATGGTCGGCAAGCGATTCCTCGGCATGCGATTCCCGCGCCTGCGCGACCTCGGCCCCATCCTGGTGGTCTGGGCGCTATCGATGTCGGTCATCATCTTCCAGCGCGACCTCGGTACCGCGCTGCTCTACTTCGGCCTGTTCCTGGTCATGCTGTACCTCGCGACCGGCCGGCTCAGCTGGGTGCTCCTCGGCATGACGCTGTTCCTCGGCGGCGCCGTGATCGCCAGCCAGACCCTCGAATACGTAAACGGCCGGTTCACCAACTGGCTCGACGCGCTCAACCCGGATGTCTACGGAGCCAACGGCGGCAGCTACCAGCTGGTCCAGGGCCTCTTCGGCCTCGCCAAGGGCGGCCTGATCGGAACCGGGCTCGGCCAGGGCCGTCCGGACATCACACCGGTGCCGCAGAGCGACTACATCATCGCCAGCCTCGGCGAGGAACTCGGCCTGGCCGGACTTTTCGCCATCCTGGCCCTGTACCTGCTCTTCGTCGCCCGTGGTTTCCGGATCGGCTTCGCCGGCAACGACGACTTCGGCAAACTGCTCGGGGTCGGTCTCTCCTTCGTCGTCGCCCTCCAGTGCTTCATCGTGATCGGCGGCGTCACCCGGGTGATCCCCCTGACCGGGCTCACCACCCCATTCCTCGCCGCAGGTGGTTCCTCGCTTGTGGCGAACTGGGTCATCGCCGCCCTGCTGCTGCGCCTGTCCGACACTCTGCGCAACCAACCCAGGCTGGTGATTTAAGTGAATCGCGAACTCAAGCGCGTGAGCATCGTCGTGATGCTCATGTTCGTCGCCCTCCTCACCTCGACCACCATCATCCAGGTCTTCCAGGCCGACAGTCTCACCGCGGATGCCCGCAACACCCGCACGCTCTACGACGGCTACTCCGTCGAACGGGGGGCCATCCTCGTGGCCGGCAACCCGATCGCCCAGTCGATGCCCGTCGCCGACGACTACAAGTTCCAGCGCACCTACAGCAACGGGCCGCTCTACGCGCCGATCACCGGCTTCATGCCGATCAACGGTTCGCCGACGGGGCTGGAGCACGCACTCAACGGCGAACTCAGCGGCACGTCCAACGCGCAGTTCTTCGACAAGATCAACTCGCTCATCACCGGCCAGAACGCCAAGGGCGCCTCGGTGGAGGTCACCATCGACCCCGCCCTGCAACAGGCAGCCTGGGATGCCCTGGGCGACCTCACCGGGTCGGTGGTCGTGACAGAGCCGAAGACCGGCCGCATCCTCGCCATGGTCTCCAAGCCCGGGTACGACCCGAACCTGCTCACCGTGCACGACAACCAGAAGGTCACCGACAGCTACGAGTCGCTGGTCAGCGACACGTCCAACCCCCTGATCGACCGGGCGATCAACGCGCTCAACCCGCCCGGTTCCGTCTTCAAGCTCGTCGTCGTGACCGCCGCCCTCGAATCCGGCAAGTTCACGCCCGAGAGCACCTTCCCGAATCCGGGCACCTTCCAGCTGCCTGGGTCGAGTTCGATTGTGATCAACTCGGGCGGCGGAACCTGCGGCGGCGGAGACACCGTCACCATCGCCACGGCGCTGCGCCTGTCCTGCAACATTCCGATGGCTGAACTGGGACTCCAGCTCGGCGACAAGGCCATCCGCGACACGGCCGAGAAGTTCGGATTCAACACGGATTATTCGATTCCGTTGAATGTGTCCCAGAGTGCCTACCCACTCGAACTCGATGACGCCCAACTGGCCCTGTCGGCGTTCGGGCAGACCAGCGTGCGCGCCACTCCGCTGCAGATGGCCATGGTTTCGGCCACAATCGCCAACGGTGGCGTGGAAATGGCCCCGAACCTCATCGACCAGATTCTTGCGCCTAACCTGAGCCCGCTTCAGTCCTTCGAACCCCGCACCCTGAAACGGGTGATGAGCGCGGAAACGGCCGCGACGATCACCCAGATGATGGTGAATGGGGTCCAGGACGGTGCCGCCAGCAATGCAAGAATAGATGGGGTCAACGTGGCAGGTAAAACGGGTACGGCAGAGAATGCCGCCGATGATCCTTACACCTTGTGGTTTACCGGATTCGCCCCCGCGGAGGATCCGAAATATGCAATCTCCGTTCTCGTCGAGGATGGCGGGGGACTTGGCCAGACGGGGTACGGCAATCTCCTTGCCGCACCAATTGCAAAGCAGGTACTAGAGGCGGTGCTGAATAAATGAGACCCACAGCAGGGCTCACCTTCGGGGGACGATACGAACTGCAATCCCGGATCGCCATCGGCGGTATGGGAGAGGTGTGGCAGTCCGTCGACCTCGTGATCGGCCGCACCGTCGCCATCAAGATCCTCAAGGACGAATATCTGGGTGACCCGGGCTTCCTCGAGCGCTTCCGCGCCGAGGCCCGCCACGCCGCCCTCGTCAACCACGAGGGCATCGCCAACGTCTTCGACTACGGAGAAGAAGACGGCAGCGCGTTCCTCGTCATGGAGCTGGTTCCGGGCGAGGCGCTGTCGACCATCCTCGAACGCGAACATGTCCTGCCCACCGACAAGGTGCTCGACATCGTTTCCCAGACCGCAGCCGCGCTGCACGCCGCGCACGCCGCCGGACTGGTGCACCGCGACATCAAGCCGGGCAACCTGCTGATCACTCCCGACGGCCGGGTCAAGATCACCGACTTCGGAATCGCCCGCATCGCCGACCAGGTCCCGCTCACCGCGACCGGCCAGGTCATGGGCACCGTGCAGTACCTCTCGCCCGAACAGGCGAGCGGCCGCTCCGCCTCGCCCACCACCGACATCTACTCTCTCGGAATCGTCGCCTACGAGAGCCTCGCCGGCCGCCGTCCCTTCACGGGCGAGTCCCAGGTCGCCATCGCGATGGCCCAGATCAACGAGACCGCGCCTGACCTGCCCGAGACAGTGTCAGAACCGGTGCGCAACCTGGTCATCTCCTGCCTGGCCAAGAACCCCGCCGACCGCCCGGCCTCGGCCGCGCACCTCTCCCGCGCCGCGGCAGCCCTGCGCCGCGGGGACATCGCCGCAGCGGCGGCATCCGTGCCCGCCATCATGAACGGGGTCACACCGACCGCCGCGACGATGCTCATGCCCGGTGCCGGCGCCATGGCCGCGACGACGGTGCTGCCCACCGGGACTCCGGCCACGCGCGCCTCGACAGCGGCCGCCGCCGCGGCAGCCACGAAAAAGCGCAGCCCGTGGACCTGGCCGCTGATCGCATTGATCGCCCTGCTCGCCATCGTGCTCACCGGAACCCTGATCGCCCTCTTCACCCAGCAGGGCGCCACCCCCGCGGCGACCACCTCGGCGTCCTCGACGCCGAAGGCGACGCCCAAGGCAACCGCCACGCCCACGCCCACTCCAACGCCCACCCCGACCAGTAACACGGTCGAGGTGACCCTGGCCGACTACGCCGGGCTGACGAGCACGGAGGCCCGCGACAAGCTCGCCGGGCTGGGCTTCGTCGTGGATGTGCAGACGGGCAACGCCTCCACCAAGCCCGAAGAGGTCGCAGACACCGTCTACTCGGTGAACCCCACCGGGCCGGTGCGCAAGGGCGAGAAGATCACGGTCAAGGTCTATGCGCCCGCCGTGACCCCGGACGCCCCTACCACGGCGCCCACGGCAACCCCAGCGGCCACGGCTCAGAACAAGCCCGTGACCGTCACCTGGACCGCGCAGTCCTGCCCGAGCGGGCAGGCTCTGTCCGGCTACGAAGTGCTGGCGGAGGGCCAGGGTGCCGTCTCGCCCGCCGCCGTCGGGCCGGACGCGACCACGGCGACAGTGACCACCGGTCCGGAATCCGGAACGTTCACGGTCAAGTTCCGGTACCTCTGCGGAGGGACCCCGTCGCCGTACTCCCCGTCGTCGACCGCCGTCACCGTCACTGCGGTGCCGTAATCGGTGCCGGGGGTGTTCCGGTAAAGTAGCTGGGATCTGTGTCCGCGAACTGGGAGTAATGCTTTGACTGATGAAGGCCGTCTGCTCGCTGGTCGATACCGCGTGGGCGCACTCATCGGGCGTGGCGGCATGGCCGATGTCCACATCGGCACCGACTCCCGGCTCGGCCGCACCGTGGCCGTCAAGCTGCTCAAATCGTCGCTGGCCGCCGACCCGGCGTTCCGCACCCGTTTCCGCCAGGAGGCGCAGGCCGCCGCCCGGATGGCGCACCCGACCATCGTCCGCGTCTTCGACGCCGGCGAAGAAACGGTCGTCGACTCGAGCGGCAGCGAAACGCAGATCCCGTTCATCGTCATGGAATACGTCGACGGCCGCCTGCTCAAGGACATCATCCGCGAGGGTCCGCTCGCCCCGGCGGAGGCCGTTCGCATCATCGACGGTGTCCTGACCGCACTCGAGTACTCCCACCGGGCCGGCGTCGTGCACCGCGACATCAAGCCCGGCAACATCATGATCACCAAGACCGGGCAGGTCAAGGTGATGGACTTCGGCATCGCCCGCGCCATCTCGGACTCGTCGACGACGGTCGCGCAGACGACCGCCATCCTCGGAACCGCATCGTATTTCTCTCCCGAGCAGGCCAAGGGAGAGTCGGTGGATGCCCGCACCGACCTGTACTCCACCGGCGTTGTCCTCTTCGAGATGCTCGCCGGGCGCGCTCCGTTCCGCGGTGACAGCCCCGTCGCTGTCGCGTACCAGCACGTGAGCGAAACCCCGGTCAAGCCCAGCTCGATCAACGCCAAGGTGTCGCCGGCGCTCGACACGGTCGTGCTCCACGCCCTCGCCAAGGACCGGTTCGCCAGGTACCAGAGCGCGGTGGAATTCCGCAACGACGTCGAGACCGCCGGCTCCGGCCAGATTCCCGTGCGCCGCACCCTCGACGAGTCCGGGGCCGGACTGTTCGGGGCGCCGCCGACGTCAGCGTCCGGCTCCGAGCTCGCGCTCAAGCAGCTCTCCGAGGACGAGACCATGGTGCGCACCCAGCGCCGCCCCCCGGTCATCTGGGTGTGGGCCGGCATCCTGAGCGTCATCGTCATCGTCATCTCGGTCATGATCTGGGCGTTCAGCCTCACTCCCAGCAGCGACCTGCCCGACAACTCGCGCAAGGTGCCCTCGCTCACCGGGCAGACCTACGACAAGGCCCAGAACGAGTTGCTCGACCTCGACCTCGCGGCGACGATGGCCCAGGAGCCCAGCGCCACGGTCCCCAAGGACCGGGTCACCCGCACCGACCCGCCGGCGGGCACCATCGCCCAGCCGACCGACGTGATCAAGGTCTACGTCTCCACGGGCGCCCAGCCGGTCGAAGTGCCGGATGTCGCCAACATGCCGATCGCGGATGCCCAGGCGGCCATCACCGCCCTCGGCCTGGTTCCAGGTTCGGTCACCCAGGAGAACTCCCCGAGCATCGGCGCGAACCTGGTTCTCAGCACCGACCCGCCGGCCCTGAGCGCTGAGAAGACCGGCGTCACCGTCAACTTCACCGTGTCGAGCGGACTCGTCACCCTGCCCGACCTGGTGGGTCAGTCCCTGGTTGCAGCCAGCGACCTGCTCGGCGGCGCGGAGGTCCAGCTGGTGCCGATGCCCACCCCGGATCCCGGCTGCCCAACGAAGCCTGGATCGCCCGTGACCAAGCAGTCCTTGCCGCCCGGCGACGTTCCGCAGAAGTCCGAGGTTGCGCTGACCTACTGCTCCGGCTGAACGGACCTCCGCATCAGGCCGGCCGCCGGCTGAGCGGTCAGTTCAGCTTGAGCATGGGCGTGAGACCCTTCGCGGTCTCCCTGGCCTCCGGCAGGCCGGCCAGTGCCAGCCAGTTGCCGAGCATCCGGTAGCCACCCTCGGTCAGCACCGACTCCGGGTGGAACTGTACGCCGAGGATGGGCGCGGAGACGTGCCGGAGTCCCATGATCACGCCGCCCTGGGTGCGTGACGACACGACGAGGTCGTCCGGTACAGTCGAGTCGACCACGGCAAGAGAGTGATACCGGGTGGCCGTGAACGGCTGCGGCACGCCCTCGTAGAAGGCGCTGTCGTCGTGGGTGATCAGGCTCGTCTTACCGTGCATCAGCTCGTCGGCGTTGGTCACGGTGGCACCGAAGGCCTCCGCAATGGCCTGGTGGCCGAGGCAGACGCCGAACAGGGGCAGTCCGGACTCCAGCGCCGCCCGCACGATCGGGATCGATACTCCGGCGTCCGCCGGCTTGCCCGGGCCTGGCGACAGCAGCACACCGTCGAATTCGGCGATCCGGGAGGCGGCGTCCGCATCCGCGAACGCGTCGTTGCGCAGGACCACCGTCTCGGCTCCCAGCTCCAGCAGGTACCCGTTGAGGGTGTAGACAAAACTGTCGTAGTTGTCGATGACGAGTATGCGGGTCATGGGCTTCCCACCGTGGCTTCCTGGTTGTTGACGATCGAGTCCACCCACGGGAACACCCAGGTGGAAAGAATGACGAGCACGCCGGCCAGCAGGACGAGCACGAACAGGATGCGAAGCCAGACCGGACCGGGGAGAACCCGCCAGAGCGCTGCGTACACGGTGTCTCCTAACCCTGTGCCTGGGCGGCGATGATGGTGGCGAGTTCGGCCGGTGCGCCGGCCGAGGTGGGCTGCCAGGACTCGAACACACCGTAGGCGATGATGCGCTCGGCGGTGGAGTAGAACGGGTTGCAGCTCGTCAGAGTGATGATGCGGTCCACGGCGGACGCCTCCGGGCGGTGCGGCACAGGGTCGAGAACCTCGACGGTTGCCGGGGAGACGTATTCGAGGTCGCGGAATCGGTAGGTGTAGAAACCGTCGCTGGTCTGGACATAGATGGGATCGCCCAGCTGCAACTGATGGATCAGGTGCATGCCGCCGCCGTTGGCGCTCCGGTGCGCGGCGACGGCGAAGTTGCCCACCTCACCGGGCATCTGGGTGCCCGGGTAGTGCCCGATTCCGAGCTGCGGACTGTTGAGCACGTCCAGCCCGATCCCCTCGGCGATCGAACGGTGGTAGTCGGCGCCGAAACGCGGCACGTAGAGCACGGCGAAGGCATCAGCGGGTCCCGGCGCCGCTGCCACCACCGGAACGCCGTAGCCGGTCGGCTCCGGCGTCGGCACGGCCGTGTGGCCCCGGGCGAGGCGATCCTGTTCGATCCAGGTGCGGCTGATCTCCGCCGCGGCGCTTGATTGCGACCCGGCCATGACGGCGTCGTTCCACCACAGCTGCCAGCCGAGGAACAGGAGCACCAGGACGCCCGCCGTGATGAGCAACTCCCCGAGAACCCCGGCGACGCCGGTCCGGCCGCGCGGGCGGGGGCGCCGGCGCCCGCGGCGGGTCTCCTCCGTGGCGGGCAGATCGGCTCGGTCGCGCATGGTCTCGATTCTAATCGGCGCGCGGCAGGCCGCCGACGGACCGCCTGCAGGCGGAATCGGGCATACAGGCTAGAATCGCAGGCATGGCACGCACGAATCCCCGCACCAAGCCCGCCCGCACCGAGGTCGTTCGCTCTGGCGAGGAAGCTCCCAACGCCGTCTGGTTCAAACCGGTCATGTTCGGCTTCATGCTGATCGGGCTGGCCTGGATCATCGTGTTCTACGTGAGCCAGGGCACCCTTCCGGTCGCCTCGCTCGGTTCGTGGAACATCCTGGTCGGCTTCGGGGTCGCCTTCGTCGGCTTCCTGATGACGACCCGCTGGCGCTGACCACCCCCTTCAGGGGTGGCAATTACACCGGTGTAATTATCCCCATGTGGAAACACCTGTGGATAACTTCGGAATCGGCACCTAGGCCAGGAATTTGGCGAAGCTGAGGGCCACGAGCAGGGCTCCGAAGGCGACGATCAGCGTGGTTTGCAGCCGCTGGTCCCTGATCCGCCGGGTCTGCACGTAGATCAGGCCGATGACGGCTCCGCCGATCAAACCGCCGACATGAGCCTGCCAGGCGATGCCGAGCCCGGGGATGAAGCCGATTACGAGGTTGATGCCGACCAGGACCAGCAGCTGGGTCGAATTGCCGCCCAGTCGGCGCTGGATCACGAGGAACGCCCCCATCAGGCCGAAGATGGCCCCGGAGGCTCCAACCACCGGTATGCCCGGGTCGGCCAGGAAGAGCACGCCCAGGGAGCCGGCTAGGCCGCTGAGGATGTATAGAGCGAAGTAGCGCCCACGGCCGAGCATTCCCTCGAGGATTTGGCCGAAGATCCACAGCGTGTACATGTTGAGGGCCACGTGCAGGATCGAGCCGTGCACGAGGGCGGTGGTGAGCATCCGCCACGGCTCGAAATTGGCCGGGTAGGAGTAGGCGCCGGCGTAGAGCAGGAAGCTCGTGACCCGGTCACCAAGCAGGAACTGAAGCACGTAGACGGCGAACGTGACTCCGATGATGCCGTACGTGACGGTGGGGCTGCCCGCTCCGCCGAGCCGGGTCAGCACGGCCGGTTTGGTGCGAGGGGCGTTCTTTCGCTGCTCCTTCATGCATTCGGGGCAGATGACGCCGACCGCCGCCTGGGTCTGACATTCGGGGCAGATGGTTCGGCCGCAGCGTTGGCAGAGCACGAAGCTCTGCCTGCCCGGATGCCGATAGCAGGAATTAGCGGCGGCACCGGGCAGGTCACTCATGGGTGATGGAGCCTAAACCTGCTCGACGGTGACGCTCTCGATGACGACCTCGGTGAGGGGACGGTCACGGCCGTCGGTGGGAACCGTGGCCAGCTTCTCGACGATCGCGCGGGAGGCCTCGTCTTCGACTGCGCCGAAGATGGTGTGCTTGCCCTGGAGCCAGGTGGTCGGAACGACGGTGATGAAGAACTGCGAACCGTTGGTGCCACGACCACCCTGGATGCCCGCGTTCGCCATGGCGAGCACGTAGGGCTGGGTGAAGTCGAGGTCGGGGCTGATTTCATCGTCGAACTGGTAGCCCGGTCCGCCGGTGCCCTGGCCGAGCGGGTCGCCGGCCTGGATCATGAAGTCCTTGATGATGCGGTGAAAGACGGTCCCGTCATACAGGGGAGCCTTCGAAACCTGACCGGTGGAGGGGTGCTTCCACTCAATCTCGCCGGTCGCGAGACCGACGAAGTTCTTGACGGTCTTCGGCGCGTGATTGCCGAAGAGGTTGACCTTGATCGGCCCGAGGGTGGTATTGAGCGTGGCGACGGCAGTGTGCTTTGACATGAAGACAATTCTTGCACAGCAGGATTGGCGCAATCTGACTGCCCAACAGGGGATACCCAGAGCCCTCCCAGTCGATTGCGTGGCAAGATGGAGGGAGTTAGCCACATGACATCGATGGAGGGTCCAGATGAGCCTGTCACGCAAGCGCCGCAAGGAACTGACACGGCTGCGCAAGAGCGCAGACGAATTGTGGAACCACCAGCAGGAAGTGCTTGAGCGCGCAAACGCGATTGCGCGCGAGGCCGGCCGCCAGGCCGGGGTGCTCACCCGCGAGGAAGTTGTTCCTCGGGTCCGCGAGAGCTACGAGAACATCCTCCGCCCCAGCGTGCACGCCACGCAGGAACTCGCCGAGGGTGTGCGCCATCAGGTCGTCGAAAAGGTCCTCCCTGGCCTGGGCACCGCGATCGGCACCGTGATGAGCGTCGGCGACGTCGCGCGTGACGCGCGCGTGCGCGCCGCGATCAACCGGGTGCGGTTCCAGAAGCCCGTAGTCATCGAGAAGAAGGGCCTCAGCGCCGGCAGCTACATCGCCATCGGTGTCGGCCTCGCAGCCGCTCTCGGAGTCGCCTACGCCGTCTGGCAGACGTTCCGCGCAGACGACGAGCTCTGGGTCGCCGAAGACGAGCCCGCAGCAGCCACCTCCGTCGAGGACTAGTCCTCCGAGGTTTTTCAGGAGGGGCCCGCATCCATCGGATGCGGGCCCCTCCTCTTGTCATCACCCGCTGTTGGTCGCGCCTGTCGGGACCCGTGAATGAATCTTCGAATAAGTTATCCACAAGTAGTGACAAACCCTCACATGTGTGTTCGTGTTTTGGTATCTTCGTGGCATGGACTCACCGGCAGAGCAACTCAGACAGGCAGCGGATGCCGTCGCCCGCCTGGGCTGCTCCAGCGCCGACTACGAGGCCCTGACGGATGCCGCGGCGCTGGCCGGTCAAAAAGACATCGCCACCGCACGCCGGTTGCTGGAGACCCGGGCCGCGTGGATGGCCGCGACCATCGCCGACCGGTCCCGCCCGGAGCTGGGCCACTCGGGCCTGGCCGCTCAGCAGGGGTTCCTCTCCCCGGAGGCGATGATCCAGAAGGTCACCGGCGCAAGCAAGAACGAAGCATTCAAGCTCGTCGCCGTCGGCACGATGCTCGCCCAGGCCGAGGCCGCCGACCGGCAGGCCGCAGACGGCCTCGAGTCGCCCGGTGTTGACGGGACCGGTGCGGGCGGGACCGGCGCTGACGGGACCGGTGTCGATGGTGGTGCGGGCGACGACTCGGGCGGCCCGGGCGGCCCGGGTAGTTTCCCGCCCGATCCGGCCGGTGCCAGGTCGTGGCAGGCGCCGATCGCTCGCGCCGTGACCGCCGGGACCCTCTCCGTCGACGCCGCCGAATCCATCCGCAAGGGCCTGGGCGATATCGACACCGCCGTCACCGCCGACACACTCGCCACCGCCCTCAGCCGGCTGCTCGCCGAAGCCGGTCAGTTGAACGCGGACCAATGCTTCACCCGCGCCCGAAGGATGCGCGACGACCTCGACCAGGCCGGCATCGCCGCGAGGGAGAAGCAGGCCTACGACGACCGGTTCCTCAAGGTCTACCGGCTCGCCAACGGGATGGTCCGCCTGCACGGGCTCTTCGCCCCCGAAGATGGCGAGTTCGTGCTCTCCACCTACGACTCGATCACCAGCCCCAGGCGCGGCGGGGTGCGCTTCGTCGACCCAAAGCGCAAAGCCTGGGCCAAGGCCATCCAGGACGACCCCCGCAGCACCGCGCAGATCGCCGCGGACTCGTTCGTGCAACTACTCAAGATCGCCGGCGAAGTCGACCCCGGCCAGATGCTCGGCGGCCGCCGCCCCGCCGTGCGCATCATCGTCACCCAAAAAGACCTCACCAACGCCACCCACACCAACACCGGTGCCGGCACCGGCACCAGTACCGGGACCGGGAGCGGTAGTGGCAGTCGCAATGCGACCCAGGCACCGTCAAGCACATCCATCTCAACACCTTCAACACCCCACCTCACTGAGGCACCTGAAGCACCGGGAGCAGCAGAGATGCCAGCAGATTCCCGGCCCATCCCGGCGGTCAAACCTGACACTGCAGCCCCCTCCACTCAACCCGGTCAACCCAGCCAACCCGACATGTCCGGCCAACCCGACCAACCCGGTCAACCCGGCCAGCCCGACTTGTCCGGCGAACCCGGCCAGCCCGGCCAGCCCGCCGAGACCGGTCACTCGGGCCAACCGAGCCAGTCCAGCCAGTCCAGCCAACCCAGCCAGCCCGTTCAGCCGGGACAACCGGGGACGGCCCTGGTCCTCGCGACCGGGCACGGGTCCATCGAGGGCAGTCCCGCCCCAATCTCCTTGGCCACCGTCCAACGACAACTCTGCGACACCGGCTACCTCGGAATCCTCTTCGACAACACGGGCCAACCCATCGACGTCGGCAGGGAACAACGCCTCTTCACCCCGGCCCAACGCACCG
The DNA here is from genome assembly GCF_004402495.1 of Cryobacterium sp. HLT2-28. GTDB lineage: Bacteria > Actinomycetota > Actinomycetes > Actinomycetales > Microbacteriaceae > Cryobacterium > Cryobacterium mannosilyticum. Next base: position 174,798 of record NZ_SOFH01000029.1, read on the forward strand.
CCATGGGCGCCCGCGACGGCGGCTGCGTCTGGCCCGACTGCGACCGGCCACCAGCCTGGACCGAAGCCCACCACCTCAAACAATGGCTCCTCGAACACGGCTACACCGACCTCGCCGACGGAGTCTGCCTCTGCCACCCCCACCACCTGCTCCTCCACAACACGGGCTGGGTCATCCTCCGGGGCGGGGACCAGTACTGGCTGAAACCACCAGCGTCCGTCGACCCGAAACAGACGCTCATCCCTCTCCCCAGCAAGACCCACCGCCAACTCGACCAGGGCACGCCGACCATCGACCGGGACACGGATTGACCGGCCGGTTCAGCCGGGCCAGACCTGCCGGTTCACCGGGGCCAGACCGGCAGTGACGCCCACGGGTGAGATCGCCGAAATCAGGGCACCACGGTCTCGACGGGCGCGATGATCGGTGATTGAACTGCCGAGATCATGGCGCCTGGTCTCCACACGCTCGACCACCGGCAGGGCTCGACTACCGAAAGGGGATGGGGTCTCGACGGACTCGACCACCGGCAACAGGCGCCAGGGTGCCACTCGGTCGACTACAGGGGTGTCGGGGTCACCACATGGGCGGGCACCCGTCCGGTGCCCGCAATCGCCTCCTGATGCCGCGAAAGGGCACCGGCTCGTCGAGTTCAGAGTGTTTGGGACTGGACGATTGTCCGGAATGTGCGGCGGCAACCGCGGAGAACACTCGGAAGACCCTGCGCCGAGACCCTGCGCCGGGGATCAGGGGTCTGAGTCGAGACTCCCCCGTTCCCAAACCGCGGGGACGGGCGTTCTTGACTGTGGAGCAAGGGGGAGACCCTCCGTTCGCTGCTGCGTCGCTCACCGCACGTTCGATTCGCAGTGGTCTATTGAATCAGTGGTCTCTCAAATGAAAAACGCCCGTCCCGGGATGCGGGGACGGGCGTTCTTCACTTGTGGAGCCACGGGGAATCGAACCCCGGACCTCCTGCTTGCAAAGCAGGCGCTCTACCAATTGAGCTATGGCCCCGCATGATCACGGGGACGTGTGTGTTGCGGTGCTGCGTGGGGATACCGGGATTTGAACCTGGGACCTCTTCGTTATCAGCGAAGCGCTCTAACCAACTGAGCTATATCCCCCTATTGGGCAGATTTGAGACTACCGGATCTGGCCGGTTTCTCCCAATCGGGCCGAGAATCGGCCCGATTGGGAGCGGTTGACGCTAGTTGTTGGTGAAACCGACCAGCAAACCGCCGGTGATCTTCACGCTCAAGTTGTAGAGCACTGCATAAACGGCACCGAGAGCCGTAATGACGACCGTGTTCAGAATCGCCACGACCACGGCGAAGCCCATGACGTTGCCGATCGACAGGATGCTGGCGAGATCCGCCGACGAGCCGGCGATGTCGGCGTACAGGGCGTCGACCTTCTCGAAGATCCCGGTCCCGTTCAGCACGGTGAAGACCAGGAACGTCGCCACGATGGTCACGATTCCCAGGCACAGCGCGATCAGGAACGACAGCTTCACGGCCGACCAGAAGTCGATATAGACCAGCTTGAGGCGAACCTGCTTGCCCGTGCTCGGCCTCCGGCCGGACTTCTTGGCGAGCTTTTCTGCGACACTACTCATTTACGGGCTCTTCCTTCCCCGAGTCGCCGTCCGGTTCAGCCGCTTCGATCTCGGCCACCAGATTGCGCTCGGTGTTCTTCGCTATGGCAATGATCCTGTCTTCATCCGCAAACTTAGCGAAGACAACGCCCATCGTGTCCCGCCCCTTGGCCGGGACTTCGGCGACGTCAGAGCGTACCACCTTGCCGCTGGCAAGAACCACAAGGACCTCGTCCTCCTCGTCGACGATGAGGGAGCCGACCAGGTCGCCGCGGTCGTCGTTCAACTTGGCGACCTTGATGCCCAGGCCGCCGCGGTTCTGCAGGCGGTACTGGTCGGCGGCGGTGCGTTTTGCGTATCCACCCTCGGTGACCACGAACACGTAGCCATCGTCCGAGACGACGGAGGCGTCGAGCAGCTTGTCCTCACCTCTGAAGTGCATGCCGATCACGCCGGAGGTGCTGCGACCCATCGGGCGCAACGCCTCGTCCGAGGCCGTGAACCGGATGGACATGCCCTTTCGGGAGACGAGCAGCAGGTCGGAGTCCTCTTCGACGAGCAGCGCGGAGACGAGTTCGTCGCCCTCACGGAGCTTGATCGCGATGATCCCGCCGGTGCGGTTCGTGTCGTATTCGCTCAGCGCGGTCTTCTTGATCAGACCGTCCCTGGTGGCCAGGGTGAGATACTGGGCAACCCCATAGTCGCGGATGTCGAGGATCTGCGCGATCTCCTCACCGGGCTGCAGTGCGAGCAGGTTGGCCACGTGCTGGCCCTTCGCGTCGCGGCCGGATTCCTGCGCCTCGTAGGCCTTGGCCCGGTAGACCCGGCCTGTGTTCGTGAAGAACAACAACCAGTGGTGCGTGGTGGTGACGAAGAAGTGCTCGACCACGTCATCGGCGCGCAGCTGCGCACCCTTGACGCCCTTGCCGCCTCGGTGCTGGTTGCGGTAGTTGTCGCTGCGGGTGCGCTTGATGTAGCCGCCGCGGGTGACCGTGACCACCATCTCCTCCTCGGGGATGAGGTCTTCGACCGACATGTCCCCGTCGAACCCGAACATGATCTCGGTGCGCCGCACATCGCCGAACTTGTCGGTGATCTCGGTCAGCTCCTCGCTGATGATCGTGCGCTGGCGCTCCGGGCTGGCCAGGATCGACTTGAATTCGACGATCTGCAGTTCGAGCTCGGCGGCCTGGTCGATGATCTTCTGACGCTCAAGGGCGGCCAGACGGCGCAGCTGCATGGTCAGAATCGCGTCGGCCTGGAGCTTGTCCACGTCGAGCAGGTCCATCAGACCGGTGCGGGCGTCGTCGACCGTCGGGGAGCGACGGATGAGGGCGATCACCTCATCGAGGGCGTCAAGGGCCTTGAGGTAGCCGCGGAGGATGTGCGCATCCGCTTCGGCCTTGTTCAGTCGGAACTGGGTGCGCCGAACGATGACCTCGACCTGGTGGGCAACCCACGCGGCGATGAAACCATCGAGCGACAGCGTGCGCGGCACACCGTCGACGATCGCGAGCATGTTCGCGCCGAAGTTCTCCTGGAGCGGGGTGTGCTTGTAGAGGTTGTTGAGTACGACCTTGGCTACCGCGTCGCGCTTGAGCACGATCACGAGGCGCTGGCCGGTGCGGCCGGACGTCTCGTCGCGGATGTCTGCGATGCCGGCGATCTTGCCGTCCTTGACGAGGTCGGCGATCTTGATCGCCAGGTTGTCCGGGTTGACCTGGTACGGCAGTTCGGTGATCACGAGGCAGGTACGGCCCTGGAGTTCCTCGATGCTGACCACGGCCCGCATGGTGATCGAGCCGCGGCCCGTTCGGTAGGCGTCCTGGATGCCCTTGATCCCGAGGATCTGCGCGCCGGTCGGGAAGTCCGGGCCCTTGATCCGCTGGATGAGCGCTTCGAGCAGCTCATCCCGGTTCGCGTCGGGGTTCTCGAGGTACCAGAGGGCGCCGGCGGCCACCTCGCGCAGGTTGTGCGGGGGGATGTTGGTGGCCATGCCGACGGCGATGCCGACCGACCCGTTCACCAGCAGGTTCGGGAACCGGGCGGGCAGCACGGTCGGTTCGAGCGTGCGGCCGTCGTAGTTGTCCTGGAAATCGACGGTGTCTTCGTCGATGTCGCGCACCATTTCGAGGGCCAGCGGTGCCATCTTCGTCTCGGTGTACCGCGGGGCGGCGGCGCCGTCATTGCCCGGGGAACCGAAGTTTCCCTGGCCGAGGGCGAGCGGGTAGCGGAGACTCCACGGCTGAACGAGACGCACGAGGGCGTCATAGATCGACGAGTCACCGTGCGGATGGAACTGGCCCATCACGTCGCCGACGACACGGGCGCACTTGGAGAACGCCTTGTCGGGGCGGTATCCGCCGTCGAACATGGCGTAGATCACCCGGCGGTGCACCGGTTTCATGCCGTCACGCACGTCGGGCAGGGCGCGCCCGACGATGACGCTCATCGCGTAGTCGAGATAGGAACGCTGCATCTCCAGCTGGAGGTCGACCTGGTCGATCCGGCCGTGCTGCACGAGGTTCCTGGCGGCGGCGGCGGCATCCGCCGCCGCGACCAGGCTGTCCCCGCTGCTCGCCGCAGAGGTCTCCTCGCCGGTGGTGCCGTCGTTGGTGGTGTCGTCAGATGTCAAGGAAACGCACGTCCTTCGCGTTCTTTTGGATGAAGTTTCGACGGGACTCGACGTCCTCGCCCATCAGGGTGGAGAAGATCTCGTCGGCGGCGGCCGCGTCGTCGAGCGTGACCTGCAGCAGTGTGCGGGACTCAGGGGCCATTGTGGTTTCCCACAATTCCTTGTAGTCCATCTCGCCGAGGCCCTTGTACCGCTGGATGCCGTTGTCCTTCGGGATCCGCTTGCCGGCGGCGGCGCCGTCGGCGAGAAGAGCGTCGCGTTCCTTGTCGGAATACACGTACTCATGCGCCGAGTTCGCCCACTTGAGGCGGTACAGCGGCGGCTGGGCGAGGTACACGTAGCCGAGGTCGATCAGCGGGCGCATGTACCGGAACAGCAGGGTCAGCAGCAGGGTCGTGATGTGCTGGCCGTCGACGTCGGCGTCGGCCATCAGCACGATCTTGTGATATCTGACCTTGTCCGGGTTGAATTCCTCGCCGATGCCGGCGCCGAACGCGGTGATCATCGCCTGAACCTCGTTGTTGCCGAGGGCACGGTCCAGCCGCGCCTTCTCGACGTTGAGGATCTTGCCGCGCAGCGGGAGGATCGCCTGCGTCTCGGGGTTGCGGCCCTGCACGGCGGAGCCGCCGGCCGAGTCACCCTCGACGATGAAGATCTCGGAGATCGACGGGTCCTTGCTCTGGCAGTCCTTGAGTTTGCCGGGCATTCCGCCACCCTCGAGGAGACCCTTTCGGCGTGCGGTTTCCCGCGCCTTGCGAGCGGCCATCCGGGCGTTCGACGCCTGCAGCGCCTTGCGGATGATCTCCCGCGCCGGGTTCGGGTTGCGGTTGAACCAGTCGGAGAGCTGATCGTTGGCGACCTTCTGCACGAACGACTTCGCCTCAGTGTTGCCGAGTTTAGTCTTCGTCTGGCCTTCGAACTGCGGTTCGGCGAGCTTGATCGACACGACCGCGGTCAGTCCCTCGCGCACGTCGTCGCCGGTGAGGTTGTCATCCTTTTCCTTCAGGATGCCCTTTTCCCTGGCGTATTTGTTGACCAGGGTGGTCAGCGCGGCGCGGAAGCCCTCTTCGTGGGTTCCGCCCTCGTGGGTGTTGATCGTGTTCGCGTAGGTGTGCACGCTTTCGGTGTACGCGGTGGTCCACTGCATGGCCACTTCGAGGGCCATCTTGCGTTCGTGGTCTTCCCACTCGAAGGAGATGATCTCCTCATTGACCAGGTCGGCCTTCTTGGCACGGTTCAAGTACTCGACGTAGTCGACGAGACCCTTCTCGTACATGAAGGTCTTGTGGATGGGATTGCCCTCGTCGTCGAGGTGATCCGGCCGCTCGTCGGTGAGTGTCAGGCTCAGGCCCTTGTTGAGGAACGCCATCTGCTGGAATCTGGCCCGCAGGGTCTCGAAATCGAATTCGATCGTCTCGAAGGTTTCCGCGCTGGGCCAGAACGTGATCGTGGTGCCGGTCTCGTCGGATGCCTCATCCATGGTGAGCGGAGCATCCGGGACACCGTCGTGGAAGCGCTGCCGCCACACGTGGCCCTGCCGGCGCACCTCGACGTCGAGGCGGGAAGACAACGCGTTGACAACGGAGCTGCCGACGCCGTGCAGCCCACCGGAGACGGAGTAACCGCCGCCGCCGAATTTTCCGCCCGCGTGCAGGACGGTCAGCACGACCTCGACGGTCGACCGTCCCTCCGCCTTGTGGATGTCTACCGGGATGCCGCGCCCATTGTCGGCGACGCGAACGGCGCCGTCGGCCAGGATCTTGATGCCGATGGTGTCGCAATGCCCGGCAAGAGCCTCGTCGACGGAGTTGTCCACAATCTCGTAGACAAGGTGATGCAGTCCCCGCGGTCCGGTCGACCCGATATACATTCCGGGTCGTTTGCGAACGGCTTCAAGTCCTTCGAGAACCTGGATATCGTCGGCACCGTATCCGTGCTCCGGCTCGATCTGTGGTTCAACTGACATCTGTAATTGGGCTCCTGACCGTCGCGCGGGCGACCCTTTAGCTTACCAAACGGGCGCACGGACCCGGGCCAAAATCGGCGATCTGACGCGTTTTATTCCCCGGGGTGACCAGATTTGTCTCCCTAGCCGTAGGTATCGCGCGGACCGCGCCCTGGGATTGATCTGGGACCCTTTTTCCAGGAGGGGGCGTTGGGTCCCTGAAAACGGATCGACTGGATACCCGCGTCGGGGTACCTCACGGCGATGTGCGTCATGATGTCGACCCTCATCATCCGAAGCTGGGTGGCCCACGCCGTCGACTCGCATTGCACGGTGAGGACACCGTCCTCGATGCCCGCCGGAGTGGAGTGCTTCGACGTTTCCTCACCGGCGAGCTCAATCCACGAGGCAAGGAGCTCCGACTGGGCCAGCGGTGAGTTCCAGCCGAGCTGCAGGGTCAGCGAGTTGATCGTGTCGCCGATGCCACGCGGGTCGCGACCCGCGCCGAACGGAACGCTCGACCCGGCCTCATCCCTCGGGCGGCGCCTGGCGCGCACCCGTTTTGCGTTCGGGTCGCCGAACACGTCCTTGAAGCGCAGGTAGACCCGGGATGCCTCGCTCGGCTCAGCCATCGACGACCGCCCCCGCGTTGATGTGGATCGTGTGCGCGGTGAGTTCCTCGGGCACATCCTCGAGCACGGCCGCAGTGATCAGCACCTGCTGGAATCCGGTGACCGCCGCCGCCAGCCGCCGTCGCCGGGAAAGGTCGAGTTCGGCGAAGACGTCGTCGAGGATCAGCACGGGGTCGCCACTGGCGGAATCCCGGCGGAGCAGTTCGGCCGACGCGAGTTTGAGGGCGAGGGCGAACGACCAGGATTCCCCGTGGCTGGCATACCCCTTCGCGGGGAGCTGGTTGAGCATGAAGACCAGGTCGTCGCGGTGCGGTCCGACCAGGGTCATTCCGCGGTCGAGTTCCTTTCGCCGCAAGCCGGCCAGCGCGGCCCGGAACAGGTCTGTCGTCGACCCGGCCCCGCCGGTCGAGCTTGCCGTGACCCCGATGCCCACAATGGTCTCGACAGTCTCGAGCACCGCACGCGGCTCGACCGATGCGGAATTCTCCTCATCCGCTCCCATGATGCTCAGCGAACTGAGCAGCTGCGGTCCGTGGTCCTCCCCGGCGACGGCTTCGTACGCCGCGCGCAGCGGATCGCCGAGCTGGCTCACGAGTTCGGCGCGCTCGTCGATGATCTCCGAACCCAATTCGACAAGCCGGTCGTCCCAGATTTCCAGTGTTCCCAGCTGGGTTGTGCGGAGACCGGACGCGCGGGCGGATTTCAACAGGGTGTTGCGCTGACGCAGCACACGGTCGTAATCGGCGAGGACCCCGGCGAGCCGGGGAGTGCGCAACACGAGGAGCTGGTCCAGAAAACGGCGCCGGCCCGACGGGTCGCCCCGCACCAGCGCCATGTCTTCGGGGGCGAACAGGACGCTCGAGAAATATCGGGGAAGGTCACGGGTCTTGATCACCGAACGATTGACCTGGGCCCGGTTCAACCCTGAGCGGTTGATCTGCACCTCGGTGAGCAGGTCACGTCCGTTGTATTCGAGCCTGGCCCGGATGATCCCGGCGTCCTGGCCCGCCCTGATCATCGCGGAGGTGGTCGACACCCGGTGCGAGCTGAGCGTGCTGAGAAACCCGAGAGCCTCAACCAGGTTGGTCTTGCCCTGACCGTTTCGCCCCACGATGAGGTTCGGCCCCGGTTCAAAGGGAACCTCGACTGCCGCGTAATTGCGGAAATCGGTGAGTGAGAGGTGAGTGACCCGCACTCGAGTCAGTCGGCCTTTTTGACGGCGTGGCCACCGAACTGGTTGCGCAGTGCCGCGACCGCCTTCATGGCCGGCGAATCTTCCTGTCGTGAAACGAATCGTGCAAAGATGGCCGCGCTGATCGTGGGGACCGGAACGGCGTTGTTGATGGCTTCCTCGATGGTCCACCGACCTTCGCCGGAGTCCTCCACGAATCCCTCGATCGCGCCGAGGTCCGGGTCCTCGTCCAGGGCCTTGACCAGCAGCTCGAGCAGCCAGGAACGCACCACAGTCCCGCGCTGCCAGGCCTTGAAGATCCCCGGGACATCCTTGATCAGGTCATCCCGCTTCTCGAGCAGTTCATAACCCTCGGCATAGGACTGCATGAGCGCGTATTCGATGCCGTTGTGCACCATTTTCGCGTAGTGGCCGGCCCCGACCTCGCCGGCGTGCACGAAACCTTCTTCGCGCGGTCCTTCCGGGCGCAACGCGTCGAACACGGGCATGGCGCGCGCGACCTGATCGGCTGATCCGCCCACCATCAGACCGAAACCGTTGTGCAGCCCCCACACCCCACCGGACACTCCCGCGTCGATGTAGTTCACCCCGGTCTTCGCGAGCAGGGCTGCGTGGGTGAAATCATCGGTGAAGCGCGAGTTGCCACCGTCGATGACCAGGTCGCCGTCTTCGAGCAACGCGGAGAGCTCGGTGATCACCGCGGTCGTGATGCTGCCGGCCGGAACCATCACCCAGACCAGGCGGGGAGATGGCAGCGCCTCAACGAGAGCGGCCGTCGATGCGACATCAGTCAATCCCGGGTTGCGGTCGTAGCCGGTCACGTCGATGCCGCCCGCCCGGAGGCGGTCGCGCATGTTCGCGCCCATTTTGCCGAGGCCGATGATGCCGATGTGCATGGTCTGTCTCCTGGTTAGCGCAGCAGCAGGTTGGGCTGGAGCAGGTACTTGTAGCTGTCGGCGCCGGGCTGGTCCCGAGAGGTCTGGCTCGTGATCAGCACAGGGCCGGGCTTGTTGGGGTTCTCCGTCTTCGTGAATGAGATGCGCACGAATTCGGAGTGCACGGCGCCGAGGCCGTCAAGCAGGAACTGCGGTTTGAGGGAGACGACCGTTTCGGTCCCGGAGAGGATCGCATCGATCGTTTCGGACGCCTGGGCCTGCTCGGACCCGACGGCCTCGAGGGTGAGCCCGTCGGCGGTGAAGGTGAAACGCAGTGCCGCCTCACGCTCGAGGACCAGCTGCACCCGGCGGGTGGCTTCGATCAGCTCGGCGGTGTTCATCACGGCGTAGTTGTCGACGTTCTCCGGAAAGAGCCGGCGCACGGGTGGATAGTTGCCCTTGATCAGGAGGCTGGTCACGGTCTTCTTGTCAGCCGTGAACGCGATCAGCTCGCGGTCGTCGGTGTTCGTGATGGCGACCGAGATGGTGCCGCTGTGGCCGAAGGTCTTACCGACCTCCTGCAGTGTGCGGGCAGGTACCAGCGCCGTGATGGTGTCTGTGGCGGTATTGGTTCCCGGGTCCCAGTCGATCTCACGAACGGCGACGCGGTAGCGGTCGGTCGCGACGAGGCTGAGGCTGTTCTCGGTGATCTGAAGCTGCACTCCGGTGATGACCGGGGTGACGTCGTCCCGGGATGCGGCGACGGCCACCTGGGCGACGGCTGCAGCGAATTCTTCCGCCGGGACGAGTCCGGACTGGGCACTGACCTGCGGGATGCTCGGATATTCCTCGACCGGCATGGATAGCAGGGTGAAGCTGGCCGAGCCGCAGCTGACCGTGATCCGTGACTCATTCGTCGAGAAACGCACCGGGGCATTGGGCATCCGGCTCGCGATCTCGGCCAGCAGACGACCGGAGACCAGAACCTTGCCGGTTTCCTCGACGTCTGCGGCGATCTCGGTTTGCGCCGACACCTCGTAGTCGAACGACGAGAGGATGAGGCCGGTCGCTGTCGCTTCGATCAGCACACCGCTCAAAATGGGCAGCGTGGTGCGCTGGGGAAGGAGCTTCACAGCGAAAGAGACGGCTTCGCTGAAGACGTCTCGGTTGGCCTGAAATCTCACGAAGTCACTCCTGTCGATGGGAGACCTGGATACGGCCTCAATGCTAGTCGGGTTTTTTTGTCATTCGTTGCGATGGTGCGGAGCAGCAAAGGTTGTCGGATGGAGAGAGATAGAAGTTAATTGTTAATCTTCTTAACCGTTGTGGAAACTGTGGATAACTCTGTGGATGACGCGGAATCACTGGGAACTACAAACATGTAACTTGTTGGCAGCCTGTGAGCGTTAATCGCACTGCGGTGTCGGGCGTCGAATCCGTCCGACACCGTTTGCACAAGCAGCGCCGGAGTTTCCACAGGTTGAACCCTGTTGTCCAAAGAGTTTCCACAGGGTTTTCCACAGGTGTGAAAACTGAGGGATTCTGTGGCTTATTTGTAGCGGTGGTTCTGTTTGATGCGATTAGTGAGCTCTGTGACCTGGTTGTAGATCGAGCGACGTTCCTTCATCAGCTCACTGATCTTCTTGTTCGCGTACATCACCGTGGTGTGGTCCCGGTTGCCGAACAGCTGCCCGATCTTGGGCAGAGAGAGGTTGGTGAGCTCACGGCACAGGTACATGGCGATCTGGCGTGCGGTGGCGACGGCCTGGGACCGGGACGAACCGTAGAGGTCGTCGACGGTGAGTTTGAAGTAGTCCGCCGTGTTGGTGATGATGTCCACCGGGGCGATGACATTGTCTTCGTCGAGCGTGATGAGGTCCTTGAGCACCGTCTGGACCAGGTCCATGTCTACGGGGGTGCGATTGAGACTGGCGAAAGCGGTGACCCGGATCAGCGTCCCCTCGAGTTCACGGATGTTGGAAGAGACCTTCGACGCCATGAACTCGAGGATGTCGTGTGGCACCTGGAGCTTCTCGCTCTGGGCCTTCTTGCGCAGGATGGCGATGCGCGTCTCGAGGTCGGGAGCCTGCACGTCGGTGATCAGACCCCACTCGAACCGTGATCGCATCCGGTCTTCGAACCCGGTGAGGTGCTTGGGCGGCAGGTCGCTCGTGATGACCACCTGCTTGTTGTGGTCGTGCAGGGTGTTGAAGGTGTGGAAGAAGGCCTCCTGCGTCTCCGCCTTGCCCTGGAGGAACTGGATGTCGTCGATCATCAGGATGTCGATGTTGCGATACCGGGCCTGGAAGGCCGAGCCGCGGTTGTTCGCAATCGAGTTGATGAAATCGTTGGTGAATTCCTCGCTACTGACGTAGCGAACGCGGATGCCGGGATACAGGCTCATCGCATAGTGACCGATGGCGTGCAGAAGGTGGGTCTTGCCCAGGCCGGAGGACCCATAGACGAAGAGGGGGTTGTACGCCTTCGCCGGCGCTTCCGCGACCGCGACCGCAGCGGCGTGGGCGAAGCGGTTGGACTGGCCGATCACGAAGTTGTCGAAGCTGTACTTGTTGTTCAGCCGGGTGTCGTGGGGGCGTTCGGGTGACGTGCTCTCGAAGACCGACTGCGGCGCTGCGGGGGTGTCAACGTCGGGCGGGGACATCGTCTCCTGCACCGGGCGGATCGATTCCTTCTCCAACTCCGGGTTGACCACCACGTAAAAGGTCGACACCGCGGTCGACTCGGAGAGCTGGCTCATGGCAGTCAGGAGCGGGACCCGCATCCGCTGATTGAGCATGCTCGCGGTGAACTCGTTGGGCACCTCGAGATAGAAGGTTCCCGCCGCGATGCCCTTGGGTTCGACCAGATTAAGGAAGCCGTAAAGCATCGGTGTGATGGTGTCATCGGACTCAAGGCTGGTCAGTACTGCCCGCCAGGTGTCTGCGATAGGTTGTTCGTCGGCCATGGTTCCCCGTTATCTCTCATTGTTGCCTTCAAAACGACGGGGACGGCGGTGCGAGCTCGTCCCTGAACGCGTCTTCCAGCCAAAGCATCCACAAGGTTATCCACCGCCTGTGTGCAAATAAGGCCGAATTCTCAGGGTTTGGTGAAAACCTGTGGATAACTTGTCCTCACGGTAGCCAATCCGCCACGGTGAGGCAAAATTCGTTGCCATCTTGTGCGCGTGTCCTGCCCAATCCAGGTGAATTCTTGTGCAGAATCGATCCTTTGGGGACTTCGAGTTTGACCCACAGAGGTCGAAGCCGTAGTTTTAATCAGTTGACCCCAGCCCGAGGGCTACCTCACTCTTTCCCGGCCGCTTGTTTTGGCCTGCGGAGATTTAACACGTGGAGACAAAACTATGAGCAAGAGAACGTTCCAGCCGAACAACCGCCGTCGCGCCAAGGTGCACGGCTTCCGCCTTCGCATGCGCACCCGCGCCGGCCGCGCGATTCTCGGTGCTCGCCGTCGTAAGGGTCGCATCGAACTTTCCGCTTAAGCACTCTCGTGCTCGCGGGGGCCAATCGCATCACCAGCGGTGACGACTACAAGATGGTCGTTCGTCGTGGTGTGCGGGTCGTTGGCCCACACCTGGTTGCCTACCTGCGCCGGAACCCCGATGGGGAGCCGGTGCGGTTCGGTTTCATCGTGGCGAAGAACGTGGGGAACGCCGTCAGGCGCAATCGTGTTCGTCGGCGCCTGAAAGCAGCCAGTTTCTCCCTACTGCCGTCGGTGCGCCCGGGCACGGATGTCGTCATCCGCGCCCTGCCATCGGCGAACGATGTCTCCTGGCCCGAGTTGTATTCGGAGGTCGAGGGCGCGCTGGCGAAATACCAGCGTCAACCCGGGACCCCTCGAATCGACGCGGCGCCGAACCCCGTGAATCGATGAACGTCGATGAATAGGGCGATCGCGACCGTCGTTCTGCTCCCCCGTAATGGCGGAGTGGTTCTGCTACGCGCGTACCGGGCCGTGATTTCACCGCTGTATGGCGATGTATGCCGGTACTATCCCTCTTGTTCGGCCTACGCACTCGGGGCCGTTCAGGAACACGGCCTCGTGGTCGGATCGGCCCTGGCCGCCCGCAGGCTTGCTCGGTGTCATCCGTGGGCCGAAGGTGGGATCGATGACGTTCCCCTGAAGCGAAAGCGTCGCTACACGGTGACGTCGTTTGGATTTGTTGTCGCACCGAGCCACGGAAAGGGCTGACCCAAAGTATGGACCTCCTAGGTACGATTCTCTGGCCTCTGAAATGGGGAGTCGAGCTTCTGCTCGTTGCCTTCCACTGGTTGTTCACCAACTTCGGAATGGGCACCAACGACGGCATCACCTGGGTGCTGTCCATTGTGGGCCTCGTCCTGGTCGTGCGCGCCGCCCTGATCCCCATCTTCGTCAAGCAGATCAAGAGCCAGCGCAAGATGCTCGAGGTCGCGCCTCAGCTCAAGAAGATCCAGGACAAGTACAAGGGCAAGAAGGACCAGTTCTCTCGTGAGGCCATGTCCCGCGAGACCATGGAGCTCTACAAGCGCACCGGCACGAATCCGCTCAGCTCGTGCCTGCCCCTGCTGCTGCAGATGCCGATCTTCTTCGCCCTGTTCTCGGTGCTGAATGACGCTCAGCGCAGCCAGGCCGGAGTCGGCCCGCTGGACAGTTCGCTGGCCAAGAGCTTCGGCAGTGCCACCCTGTTCGGTGACGCACCCCTGCACGATTCCTTCGCCACCCAGTGGACCGCGATGATCGCGGGAAACTCGTTCAACCTGGCGGTCATGATCATCGCGGCCACCATGGTCGTCCTGATGACGGCCTCGCAGTTCATCACCCAGCTCCAGATCGTGTCCAAGAATATGTCGCCGGAGACCAAGGCGAGCCCGATGTTCAAGCAGCAGCGCATCATGCTCTACCTGCTTCCCCTGGTCTTCGCCTTCTCCGGTGTGGCGTTCCCGCTCGGGGTCATGTTCTACTGGCTGACATCCAACATCTGGACGATGATCCAGCAGTTCCTGGTGATCCGCAACATGCCGACGCCCGGAAGCGAGGCGGCCAAGGCTCGTGAGGAGCGGCTTGCCCGCAAGGGTAAGCTCATCGCCACCGACGGTGACGTTATCGTGGTCGAAGAGCCCAAGAAGCCGCAGCGCCAGCAGCCGATCGCCAAGAGTCGTGCCAAGAAGCAAACCGGCCCCAAGAAGTAGTAGAGAGCGAAGACCAACGTGACTGAGAACACTGACGTGATCGCCGCGGATGCCCCGGCCGACGACTCCCCCACCCTCGACCAGCTCGAGAAGGAAGGGGACATCGCCGCCGACTACATCGAGGAATTCCTCGACATTTGCGACCTCGACGGTGACATCGACATCGATGCCCGCAACGGGAGGGCCTACCTCTCCGTGCAGGCGACGGATGCCGACAACCTCAGGCTGCTCTCGAAGCCGGACACCGTGAACGCGCTCCAGGAGCTCACTCGGCTGGCCGTGCAGAACAAGACCGGTTCGTTCTCCCGGTTGATCCTCGACATCGGCGGATCGCGTGATGCCCGGCAGGCCGAATTGGCCTCCCTGGTGGCCCGCGCGATCGAGCGCATCCAGGGTGGGGCGGCCGAGGCATCCCTGCCGGCGATGTCGTCCTACGAACGCAAGCTCGTTCACGACCTGGTCTCCGAGGCCGGTTTCGTCTCCGAGTCCAAGGGTGAGGGCCGCGACCGCCACACGGTCATCTCCGCCTCCTGACGACAGCCGAAACTGTGACTGAGATCCTTGAGGCCGAGCCGGCCGTCGCCGCCGATCTCTTCGGGGAACGCATTGATGTCGCCCGCGCCTTCGCCCGTAACCTCGCCGACCAGGGCGAGGAACGCGGACTGATCGGGCCACTCGAGCTTCCACGGCTCTGGAGCCGTCACATCCTCAACTGCGCGATCGTCGCTCCCCTGCTGCGTCCCGGCCTGGTCGGCGACGTCGGCTCGGGGGCCGGGCTGCCGGGTCTGGTCTTGGCCATCGCCCGGCCGGACGTGTCCTTCGTGCTGATCGAACCGATGGAGCGGCGGGTTGCCTGGCTGACCGAACAGGTTGCCGCGCTTGGCCTGGACAACACGACAGTGACCCGGGCGCGGGCCGAAGATGTGCGTCTCCCCCAGCGCCTCGACCAGGTCACCGCGCGGGCGGTGAGCGCGTTCCGCACCCTGATTCCCCTCACTGCTCCCCTGCTTCGGCCGGGTGGAGAGCTGGTGCTGATGAAGGGCGCGGGTGCCCAGGGCGAGATCGATGCCGCAGTGAAGGCCATCCGCACGTATCATCTCGGCAATGTGGAGGTAATCACCCTCGGCGAGGGCGTGCTTCCGGACGTCACAAGGGTCATTAGGGCTACAGTTGATTAGTCCCCGAATTTCCGCCTGAGCGACATTTACGGGCAGAATCGGGGCCTCTGGATGGCTCATTAACCGTCGACTGCAAAGGTTTCACGTGAAACATCCTGGCGAAAACCAGCAAGGCACCAAGACCGCCCCAGGGTTCGACGACACCACTCCCCTGGCGCGCGAGATCTCCGAGCTGACTCGTCGTCGACAGGTGATCGCGGCCGAGCAACTGCCGAAGCCCGAGCAGACCCGCGTGATCACCATCTCGAACCAGAAGGGCGGGGTGGGCAAGACCACGACCGCAGTGAACCTCGCGGCGGCGCTCTCCCGGCAGGGCGCCCGTGTGCTGGTGATCGACCTCGACCCCCAGGGCAATGCGTCAACGGCACTCGGCGTCGAGCATCGGGCAGAGACTCCCAGCGTCTACGACGTCATCGTCAACGACATGGATCTGGCTGCCGTCGTTCAGGAGAGCCCCGAAGTCGGTTCCCTGTATTGCGTGCCCGCAACCATCCACCTTGCCGGCGCCGAAATCGAGCTCGTCTCCCTCGTGGCCAGGGAACAACGGCTCAGCCGCGCCCTCGCGGTGCACCTGAAGACGATGGACGATCCCTATGACTACGTCTTCATCGACTGCCCGCCCTCGTTGGGTCTCCTCACGATCAACGCCTTCGTGGCCGCGCAGGAGGTGCTCATTCCGATCCAGTGCGAGTACTACGCGCTCGAGGGGCTCAGCCAGCTCCTCAAGAACATTGAACTGATCGAAAAGCACCTGAACCCGGACCTGACCGTGTCGACGATTCTGCTCACGATGTACGACAGCCGCACCAACCTGGCCAACCAGGTGGCGCAGGATGTGCGGGATCATTTCCCGAATCAGGTGCTGGATACCCTGATTCCCCGCTCCGTGCGCGTTTCTGAGGCCCCGAGCTACGGCCAGAGTGTCATCAGTTACGACCTGAACTCCGCCGGATCACTCTCCTACCTCGAAGCAGCAGCGGAAATCGCCCGACGGGGCGCCCCCCAGACAGGAGAACGACTCTAATGGCGAAGAGAACAGGCCTCGGCCGCGGCATCGGCGCACTGATCCCCACTCAAGATGACCCGACCCTGGCCCGACCGGTCGACGTGTTCTTCCCGTACTCCGAAGCACTTCGTCCGGTGGAGACGGTGCAGTCGCAGGATCTCCTCCCCGTGCCGGGGGCGCGTCTGGCCCACCTGGATCCCGCGAACATCGTGCCGAACGCGCAGCAGCCCCGGAGTGTCTTCGACGAGAGTGACCTGGCCGAACTCGTTCACAGCATCCGCGAGGTGGGCGTTCTGCAGCCGATCGTGGTGCGGCCGATCCCGGAGTTGCCGGGCAAGTACGAACTAGTCATGGGCGAGCGCAGGCTCCGCGCCACCAAAGAGGTCGGGCTCGACACGATCCCGGCCATCGTACGCGAGACCGCGGATGTCGACATGCTGCGCGACGCGCTGCTGGAGAACCTGCACCGTGCGCAGCTCAACCCTCTCGAGGAAGCATCGGCCTATCAGCAGTTGCTTGCCGATTTCGGCATCACCCAGGATGAACTCGCGCTCAAGATCGGCCGCTCGCGACCACAGATCACGAACACCATCCGTCTGTTGAAGCTGCCGGAGCCGGTGCAGCTTCGCGTCGCCGCCGGAGTTCTCACGGCCGGTCACGCCCGGGCCATTCTCTCGGTCGGTGACCCAGAGGGAATGCTGAGGCTCGCCGACAAGATCGTCAACGAGGACTTGTCCGTTCGTGCAGCCGAGGCGGCCGCCACGGCGGAGCCTCGCCCCACGAAGACGAAGCCGGCAGCCGGCCGTCGCCAGGGGCACCTTGATGAGATCGCCGAGCACCTCGGTGATCGCCTCGACACCCGGGTGAAGATTCATCTGGGCGCACGAAAAGGCCAGATCACAGTGGATTTTGCGACAATCGGAGACCTGAACCGCATCCTGGGCGTCATCGGCGAACCGGGCTTCGGCGCGAGCTGAGCGTCCTGGCACCCTGACCGATCTGGTCGTCCGCCGGTTGGGTATCCCCCTTGGTGGGGCATCGGTTGCCTCTGGGCAACCGGGCAGTCGTCGCACGGTGCATCGTCCTCTGATGCTGGGCTGCTCTGGTCTCCCGCTCCCGTTCCTGATGCCACTCCCCCACCCATCCACTTCCCCACCCATCCACTCCCCCACCTCCTCTCCCCGTGTCTGCGGCAGTGCGCTGTGGCTGTTGGCCTGTGAATCCGTCACTGCGTTTCACGTGAAACATGGTTGGTGGTGCGCGGGGGCACCGGTGTCATCGATCCGTGGCGTGACCTTGGGATCAGGGTCCCGCCAGCCCATTCCGAAGGACCCCGCGTGGTCGAGACGGCCCGCCTGAGGGCGCAGTGCCCGCAACTCCTCCTGCGTCTGGGGATCAGGGTCTGCAACGGCGTGGGACCCATGGTGTGACTGGACTTGTAACCCACGGCTCCGGGGCCTGAAGCCGGTGACCGGCAGCCCGGTAGTCAGGAGCGCGCTCGGATAGGGGCCGGCGAGCGGCACGAACCTCGGTGTTCGCGACGGAGCATCGTCCCGTGGCCCGGTCGCCCGCGGAAACGGTCCTGTCGTCCGCGTCCGACGGGCGGCGATCGCTCTACCGTTGGCTGGCCGTGTCGGTGTTGATCCGCGGAGGCGACCCGGGAGCCCGTGGTCGCGCCTCCCGGGTGGACGCAGGCGAGGTGACCGAGGGGAAACGGGGTGACCCGCGAGCATGGATCTCTGCCGAGGGGGTGAAGTTGTCCGTGCGCGACTGGGCAGTTGGCTGGAGAATTGTGATTCGCTGGGGAGCTGTTGTCCGGCCGGGTCGCTTCGTGGACGGGTGTTGTTCTTTGTGGCGACGGCGGGGTGCTTGCCTGCGCTGCGGAACACATTGGTTGTTCGGTGGAGTCCCGGAACTGTCCGTTTTCTCCTCGTCGACAAACTCCGCGTGTCCGTGCGGGCGTGGATCAGGAAGCTGCCGTCTGTGAACGAGTGAAGCCATCGGATATCCGGCCGGCCAGGGTGGCGATCACGGGTGAGCTGCGGGTGACGATGACGGGGGTGTCTTCCCCGCCGCTGGACAGCGGCCTGGCGTCCACGCTGGTGGATCCGTGCGGTTGGCCAGGGTAGCTCCTGCTGTACGCAGAGGGTGCACACGTGACTGCGCCGTCGAAGCCGTGCGCACCGGCCCTGCCGCCCGGAGATGTTGCAGCATTTGCGGGATCAACCCAGTGTCCACTGTCGAATGCGGACACCGGTGGATCGTGGCGGTGCTGAGGAGCCGCGTGTGGGCGGTCGAGCGTTCTCATGACCCCTGGGCTGTCCACCTCCAGTTGCTCACTCGTGATGGATTGTTGCGACGAGACCTGTGACCCGGGGCCGCTATTCGGGCCTGCCCTGGCCGCGACAGGGACGGCCGTTCCCGGCCCATCCGATCGGCTGGGGCAGCCAGGGAATGCGGGCGGCGGCCCCGCCTGGCTGGCGAATAGCTGAGGACTGAGTTCACGGACCATGAATCCGGGTACTCGCTGTGATGTTTCACGTGAAACATGACCATACTCGTGCTCGATCGGAGAACGAAAGTGATGAGGAATGTCGCCAATGGCTCTGCTTCGGCCGAATCCTGAGGGCCTGGTCCCGCCGGGATTCCCACGCGACAGCGGTCACTCCCCCGGACTGTGCCCCTGCGTTCTCGGGGGTTTCCCCCGGGCGCGTGTGGAGGCAATTTGGCAAGAGCCGGATCAGGCCACACCGTCCTCGTCGTGGGGCCGAGAGGTTCCTGTTGCCGTACCCTTGCCATTTCTGCGTTGGCGGCAGTGCCTGGCGCTGAGCCGCTTCAGCACTCCCACCGACCCTGAATTCACGCTGTGTCGGCCTTGCGGGAAGGCGGGTCTGACACCGCGGGCGGCACCTCGGTGCCTGCGTTCCCGGTTGCCCCGCCGGTATCGGCACCCCACTCCCCCCGGCGATGGAGGACCGGTGGTTGCCAGGGACGCGGCCGCACGCGTCCTGTCGGTGCCCACGGTGTGATCAGAGGGTGTGGGGTGGGATCGGGGCCAGCGTGCGGGCTTGGCAGCGCGCTGCAGGTCATCGTGTTGTGAAGGCATCCACGGGGACTGCAGGGCGCCAGGGCTGTCCCCGGCCCCGCCCGGGCCGCCCCAACGACTGATCAGGGTGGGGACCCGGGTACTGGGCAGGAACATGTTTCACCTGAAAGTCCGGGTTGAGTGAGGGCAACGGAAGGGCAGCCGGGGCCGGGGCGCGCCACTGTCGACCTGGGTCAATAGAACTTCTGGGTCGCCGGATCGGGATCAAGACGGAGGTGAGGTCGGCACCAGTGCCGGGGGCCAGGACGTCATGGATGTCCAACAGGGTCAGGTCGGGGGATCGATGAGGTGGTGGTGGTTGCCGTTCATTGGCGCAGCGAGGTCCGACCGCGGGGTCCGACCGCGGGGACTGGCGATACCAACGCGGACTACTCGCAGAGCGTCGCGCCCGCGAGCGTCAAGCGGACGCTCGCTTCCCTCGGCTGCGCGCCTCGTCCCCGATCATCCTCCGCATGGCGATGATCAGTTCATCTGGTGGCCCCCTGATCCGGCCATGTTCTTCGACGGACATGCTCCCAAAGCCGTCATATGGTGTGGAGGGCATCTCACTTCGTCCAGATTGGCCAGCGTGCGGGTGACGGATCGCCGGAATCAAGAATTGTGGGTAATGCTCAATCCTTGGCCGTTTTGAGCCGAAATATGGCCCGAATATGGTCCGAGCGGAATTTCTGAACGCGCCTTAGGATCGATCCTGACGACGTGAAAAGGCCCGTTTCGAGGGCTCCGTCACGCTCTTTCGCGTGAACGGTGAGCCATGGTGGACGGGACGGCCTCGACCCCCGCCGATGAGCGTCAATGTTTCACGTGAAACCAATCGATGGTCCTTGGTCTTCAGTTCTTGGCGAGTGCCGCCTGGGCAAGGGCTTCGTAGACCGCGCCGAGGGACTGCCCCGATGCCTCGATCGATTGCGGCACGAGGCTGGTCTCCGTCAGTCCGGGAAGAACGTTGGCCTCGAGGAACCAGGGGGTGCCGTCGTCGTCGACGATGAGGTCGATTCGGGAGATGTGTCGGAGGCCGAGGAGAGTGTGCACCGCCACGGCGGTCTCGGCGACCCGGGCGGCTATCTCAGGAGAGATCCGGGCGGGAGCGTAGAAGAGGGTGTCGCCGGCGTTGTACCTGGCCTCGAAGCTGTAGGCCCCGACGAGGGGAACGATTTCCACGGCCGGCAGCGCGGCCGGTCCGTCGCCTGTGTCGATGACGGTGACGGCGAGTTCGGTGCCGTTGACCTTCTCTTCCACGACTGCGACGGAGGCGTAGGTGTACGCGTCGACCATCGCGCGAGGAAGCTCAGCCGACGTCTCGACAATGGTGACTCCCTGGGCTGAACCGCCCTCCGCCGGCTTGACGACCAGTGGAGTGGGCAGCGAAGAAAGGACGTGTTCGAGCACGCTCGCGGCACCGAGATCACGGAACGTCTCCTTGGACAGGGCGATCCAGTCGGGTGTCGGGAAACCGGCCCGCCGGACGAGTTCCTTAGCCGTCGGTTTGGACCACGCGAGTGCCGCAGGTCCGCCTCGCGAACCGACGTGAGGTATTCCGGTCGTCTCGAGGAGAGCGAGGAGAGCGCCGTCTTCGCCGGTCGCACCGTGCACGACCGGCCAGATCACGTCGGGGTGGCGATGGGTGATGTCGGCGAGCAGACCGGCCTGCGGGTCGAGTAACGTCACGGTGTGTCCCCGGCTCGTGAGGGCGTCCGCAACCCGCCGTCCCGAACGTAGTGAGACGTCGCGTTCGTGCGAGATCCCGCCGGCGAGGACGATGATATCAAGTGCCGCTAATTCGCTCATGATCAGGGTTTTTCCTTGCTCTGGCCGGGGGGTCTTGGTCTAGGAGATGTCGGGTGGCGGCGAACTGAACCGCGAGTTCTCCCGGAGCGGATTCAATGATCCGGTCCCCGCGAAGGTGTCGAGCAGGTCGAGTTCGTCGCGGATCACGGTGGCCAGGCGACGTATGCCAATTCGGATATGTTCCGGTGTCGGATAGCAGAAGGATAGGCGCATATTCTGGCGACCGTCGCCGTCCGCGAAGAAGGCCGTGCCCGGCGTGTACGCGACGAGTTCCTTGACAGCCCGCGGGAGCATGGCCTTCGAGTCGAGGCGGTCGGGGAGGGTCACCCAGACGTAGAAGCCGCCGTTCGGATTGGTCCAGGTCAACTCGGGCAGGTACTCGTCCAGCGCGCTGAGCAGGGCGTTCTTCCGCTCGTGGTACACGCCCCGGAAGGTGTTGATCTGGCCCCTCCAGTCGGCGCTGGAGAGGTACTCGGAGATCACGAGCTGGCTGAAGGAACTCGGCGAGAGCACCGCGGCCTCATTGGCGAGCACGAGCTTCTCGCGGATGGCGTGGGGCGCGAGCGCCCAGCCCACGCGGAAGCCGGGGGCGAGGGTCTTGGAAAAGGTCCCCAGGTAGACGACGCCGTCCTGTTCGAGGGAACGCATCGCATCCGGGGCCGGCTGGTCGAAGTAGAGCAGGCCGTAGGGGTTGTCTTCGAGCACGAGGATGTCGTTCCGGCGGCAGATCTCCAGGATCTCGACCCGACGGGCCCAACTCAGGGTCACGCCGGCCGGATTGTGGAAGTTGGGGATCGTGTACAGGAACTTGATGCTCTTACCGGCGGCCCGGACGCTGAGGATGTGCTCCCGCAGTGCCTCCGGGATGAGGCCGTGCTCGTCCATGGGGACATGGTCGACCTCGGCCTGGTACGACTTGAAGATGACCATGGCGGTGACGTAGCTGGGACCCTCGGACAGCACGACGTCACCGGGGTCGAGGAAGAGTTTGCTGACGAGCTCCAGGGCGTGCTGGGAGCCGGTCGTGACGACCACGTCATCGGCGTGGGCCCGGATGCCTTCCAGCGCCATCACGTCGAGGATCTGCTCACGAAGCACAGGAACTCCCTGACCAGAGCCGTATTGCAGGGCCGTCGGACCCTGTTCGCGCATGACGCGGCCCATGGCGTTGATCACGAGGTCTGGCGGCAAGGCCGCAACGAACGGCATGCCGCCGGCGAGGGAGACCACCTCGGGGCGGGAGGCCACGGCGAAGAGGGCCCTGACCTCGGAGGCGCGCAGCCCCGCGGCTCGCTCGGCGTAGTGGTGGTACCACGGATCGAGATTGTTGCCGGTCTGGGGTGAACCCTGTCCTGTCACGTCACTTCCGTTCTGGTGTGGCTTCAATCGTAGGCGGTGTCACGCGGGGGCCGGTCCTCATGGCGCCTTCCCGCGAGCGTACAGGGCCACGCGGGGCAAGCCGGCGGCCCGGGCATGACAAGACCCGCCCGGCTGCTGCCGGGCGGGTCTTCAGGCGGGTCGGCCGGACGGCCGATGAGAGGCCTAGGCCAGGTATGCGGCCAGGTCGGCCACGAGGGCGACCTTGGGCTTGGCGCCGATGACGGTCTTGACGACCTCACCCTTCTGGAACACCTTCATCGCGGGGATGGAGGTGATCTGGTACTTCGCGGCCAGGGCCGGGAAGTCGTCGACGTTGAGCTTGACGATGTCGATCTTGTCGGCGTTCTCACTCGCGATCTGGTCGAGGATCGGGCTGACGGCGCGACACGGGCCACACCACTCGGCCCAGAAGTCGACCAGAACGGTCTTTTCGTTGTTGATGACTTCCTGGTCGAAAGTCGCGTCGGTAACGGCGCGTGCAGACATGTATTTGCTCCTTAGTTGGTGACTGTTGCGAGTTCGGCCTCGCCGGCGTCAGCCAGCAGGTCCGCGGGAAGGGAGGCGAGGTAGTGCTCGGCGTCGAGCGCGGCGACGGTGCCCGACGCGGCGGCCGTCACGGCCTGGCGGTAGGTCGGGTCGATGACGTCGCCGGCGGCGAAGACGCCGGTCTGGCTGGTCTTGGAGGAGCGGCCGGCGACGGCGATGGTGCCCTCGGGGGTCAGGTCGAGCTGCGCGTGCACGAGGTGTGTGCGCGGGTCATTTCCGATGGCGACGAAGACGCCGCCGACCGGGAGACTGGTCTCCTCCCCGGACACGGTGTCACGCAGGCGCAAACCGTCGACGGCCTCGGCGCCGGTGATGCCGACGACCGCGGAGTTCCAGACGAATTCGATCTTCGGGTTGGCGAACGCCCGCTCCTGCATGATCTTCGAGGCACGGAGCGTGTCCTTGCGGTGCACGACATAGACCTTGCTGGCGAACCGGGTCAGGAAGGTGGCTTCCTCCATGGCGGAGTCGCCGCCGCCGATCACGGCGATGGTCTTCTCCTTGAAGAAGAACCCGTCGCAGGTGGCACACCAGGACACCCCGCGACCGGACAGACGCTCTTCGTCGGGCAGGCCGAGCTTGCGGTACGCGGAACCGGTGGCGAAGATCACGGCCAGGGCCTCGTGGGTCACGCCGGAACCGAGGGTGACGGTCTTGGTCGGGCCGGTGAGGTCGAGTTCGGTGACGTCGTCGTAGACGACCTCGGTGCCGAAGCGTTCGGCCTGCTCCTGCATCTTGGCCATCAGCTCCGGACCCTGGATGCCGTCGGGGAACCCGGGGAAGTTCTCGACCTCGGTCGTGTTCATCAGTTCACCGCCGGCCTCGACGGAACTGGCGATCAGCAGCGGCTTCAGGTTGGCGCGTGCGGCGTAGATGGCGGCCGTGAATCCGGCCGGTCCTGAGCCGATGATGATGATCTGGCGCACGCGGGGAACTCCTTCGATTTGGGGGGCAGGACAGTGGTGACTTGCCTCGCTGCCGGGTACAACACATCCTAATCGGATGCTATTCCGCGCCCCGGCTGCGTCCACAGCGCACACACAGCCGGGCGGGGGGACGACCGGCGCTCACGCGCGGTCAGCGCCGGAGACGGGCGAAGACCGGGCTGAGGAAGCCGCGCAGTTCGTCGCTGCGCATCAACAGGAGCAGCCCGAAGTAGACGACCGCCATCGACGCGCCGATGACCAGCATCGTGGCAATGGCCTGCGCCTTGCCCGACAGGGCGAAGCCGTCCTCCTGCGTGCCGCCGAGAACGACGAGCAGTACGAGGCCGATCACGATCGGGGGCAGCGCCGCCACGAGGTACTTGACCAGGCTGCGGACGATGCGGCTGCCGTCGATCCCGCCGAGCCGCCGGCGCAGCAGCCAGGCGGCCAACCCGGCCTGGGCGATCCCGGACACCGTGACCGTGAGCGCGATGCCCGCCGCGATCCACGCGCTCGGCAGGAGGGCGCAGGCGAGCACTCCGGTGATGACGAGGACCACCTGGAACAGGGTGAAGAAGAACGGCGTGCGGGTGTCGCCGAGCGCGTAGAACGTGCGCTGGATGACGAAGAGGACGCAGAAGGCGACCAGTCCGATCACGTAGGCGACGATCACGTTGCCGATGCCCTGCACCTGGCCGAACCGGGAGACGAAGACCGCGGCGAACGGGTAGGCGCAGACGGCGATCACGGCAGAGGCCAGCACGATGATCAGGGTCGTTCCGCGGATGGCGGATGAGGCATCCGTGCGCACCAGGTCGAGCTTGCCGACCGCAGCGTGCTCGCTCATCCGGGTGAAGTAGGCCGTGGCGACCGAGACGGTGATCACCGAATGCGGCAGCATGAAGATCAGCCAGGCGGTGTTCAGCACGGCGACGGATGCGTCGGTGTCGCCGGCCAGCGTGACCACTCGTGTCTCGACTATGCCGGCGACGGTGGTCAGCAGCAGCATCCCGAAGGTCCAGCTCGCCATCTTGCCTGCCGCACCGAGGCCGACCCCGCGGAAGTGGAAGTCCGGACGGAAGCGCAGTCCGATCCGGTGCCAGAAGTAGAACAGCACGACTGCCTGCAGCACCACGCCGAGAGTGGCGCTTCCTGCCAGAACGGCGATCATCACGGGGGTGAACTCGCCGGCCTGGCGCACGCCGTCCGGGTCGGCGCCGTAGAGCGCGGCGAACACGACCAGGCCGGCGATCGCGATGACGTTGTTGAGCACGGGCACCCAGGTGAACGGGCCGAACGACTTGCGGGCGTTGAGCACCTCGCCCAGCACCGTGTACAGCCCGTAGAAGAAGATCTGCGGGAGGCACCAGAACGCGAAGGCGGTGGCCAGTGCCAGCGCCCCGGGCTTCATATTCGGCGCGTAGAGAAGGGTCAGGACCGGGGCGAGCGCCGTGGCGACGACGGTCGTGACGCCGACGATCACGAGGGCGAGGGTGACGAGCTTGTTGATGTACGCCGTGCCGCCGTCGGCGTGCAGGCTCGCCCGCACAATCTGGGGCACCAGCACCGCCGTGAGCACTCCGCCGGCGACGATCACGTAAACGGTGTTCGGCAGCTGGTTGGCGACGGCGAACGCGTTGGTGCTCTGGCCGACCTGGCCGATCACACCGGCGAGCACGATCAGTTTGATGAAACCGAGGATGCGGGACACGATCGTGCCCGAGGCCAGGAACGCGCTCGCGCGCCCGATGCTGCCGGTCTTAGGCATTCGGATCCGTTCCGGCCGTGTTCGAGGACGCCGGGGGAGCGGCGGTGGCGTTCGGGTCGGTGGACGTGTCGGGCTCGTCACGTTCCCGGCGGCGGCGCAGGATGTTGCGCCACACGCCGAAGCCGAAGAACAACACGACGGCGGCGGCGAAGATGAGCGACCCCAGGCCCTCCCAATCGGCCCGCACATTGATCGGGATGAGGGCCGGCTGGTCGATCATGGTGCCGGCCGGGGTGAACAGGGTCACCCGGAGGGTCACCGTGCCGTTCCCGACCGCCGAGGTCACGGGCACCAGCACGGTCCGGGCGGACTGTGCTTCGATCGTGGACTCGACGTCACTGCCGACCAGGAGGCGCCCGTTCGAGGGGACAACCTGCACGCGCACGGTGACGGCCTGGCCCAGCGTGTTGTCGAGCGTGACGGGGATGTCCACCTTGCTGCCGAGGACGTTGATCGGACCCTTGGTCGAGACCGAGACGGAACGCAGCAGGGCGGAGGAATCGACCAGGTTGGTGCCGACGGCATCCCGCCAGCTACCCGGCTGGGAAGCCCACGAGTTCGACAGCAGTGACAGCAGGATGAGTCGGTGTTCGGCGGTCACCGGCAGTGGGGTGGTCAGGGCCGAGGAGAACGCCGCCACGTCGGCCTCGCGCACGAGCAGTCG
Organism: Cryobacterium sp. HLT2-28; assembly: GCF_004402495.1. GTDB lineage: Bacteria > Actinomycetota > Actinomycetes > Actinomycetales > Microbacteriaceae > Cryobacterium > Cryobacterium mannosilyticum. The sequence goes on from NZ_SOFH01000029.1 coordinate 201,222, forward strand.
CTTGGCGAGTTCGGTGCGCTCGGCCGGTTCGGTGCGGCCCTCGAACGTGACGTCGGTGGTGGTGGTGGCGCGTGCGGCGGCCAGAGTGGCCGGGGCGTGCCAGCTGAGCGCCGCGAGGGCGTCGAGCGTCTGGCTGAGTCGGGCGGCGCTCGGCGGCCAGCCCCGGTCGAAGGTGGCGAGCAGGGTGCGCATCGTGCCGGGCTTCTCAGCCGAGACCACCGCGAGTTGCGAGCCCACCTCTGCCATGGCCTCACGCCACGCGTCGTCGGACGTCGATGCGGCGGCCGTGCGCAGCGCCTTCGAGAGCGGATCGTCCATGACGAGCCCGGTGCCGGCGCCGGCACCGAGGGCGACGGCGGTGTTCGGGGTGATGTCACTGTCGGACTGGCTCGCGTTGCTGCCGGACAGGATGGTCGTGCCCAGACCGCCGGCCGCGAAGATCGGCAGGTCCGCGGCGGCAACGGAACCCTCGTGCGGCCACCCGATGTCGGTCGCGGTGTAGTTCCAGGCGAGCAGTTGTTCGGTGGTCGGGGCGGCTCCGCCGACCGGCCCGGCCGGCGCGGTGGGGGTGCCGGACGGGACCGGAGTGCTGGAGGCTGCCGGAGGCGCGGTTGCTGTCGCCGTCGGGGTCGGCGTTCCTGTCGCGGTGGGGGTGGTGAAGAGGGTGGGGTCGATCGCCTGGTCGAATGAGGTGGGCGCCAGGAGGGTCGCGGCGCCGGCCTGGGTCTGCAGGGAGAGATCCGCATCTGCATAGCTGAGCGGGAATATCTCGTTTTTCGCCTGGGTCAGCCGTTCGAGCCAGGCGGTCGCGCTGGGTGGTGCCGAACTGCCCAGGACTCGGATGGAGACGATGATCTGAGGGTCGATGGCGATGGCGACCGGCCGATCGATCACGCCCTCGAGCTGGCGGGTGAGCACACCCGTCGGGCTGGTGAACGTTTCGAGCGCCTTCTCGGGGATCAGGCCTGTCGTCTGTTCCGGTGCGGCGATCGGCATGACCACGGCGACGTTCACCGGGGTCAGTTCCTCGTCCGAATACCAGACGAAGGTTCCCCGGCCCTGGGCCAACACGTCGCCGTTGTCGGTCAGGGTGACCGCGATCCCGCGGGCACCCCAGGCGTTCCCGGTGGTGAGGCCGACGGCGTCGGCGGGAACCGTGACGGTGATGATCTCGGTGCTGTCCGGCTGCACGGGAGCCTTCGTCGCCTCGCTCTTCATCAGGTCGCCCGGCTTCCCCGTCTTCTCCGGGCGGAGCCAGCTGTTGAGGGCGGAACGGCTGGTCAACGCGCGTTCGGCGAGATAGAGGTCGATCGTGCCGGGGGCGATCGGGTCGGCGGTCCCGTTCTTGATGGTGACCGTGAGGTAGAGGTCCTCCCCGGCGTGCAGCGGCTTCAGCGAAACCGGGGCAACGGCGACGCTCACCGAATTCGTTGGGACGGCACTGGCCGAGACGGGTGAGCGGTCGGTGGAACCGCCGGCCGGGACGGCGGAGGCGGCGAGCGGCGCGGCCCCGGCCAGCACGAGGGCGAGAACGGCGCCGAGCAGGGTCCGGACCGGGCGACGGCGACCGGCGCGCGATTCCGGGAGCGCGGGCCGACGCGCAGGAATTGAGTCGGCCACCATGTAGGGGATTCTACGGCGTGCAGGCTGGGATATCCGGCCCGGGGCGGGCGGCGACGCGCCCAGCAACTAACATGGGGGTCATGCAGAGCGTCGCGACAGCCCTCACCCGGCTGGGCGACCTGGCTGCCACTCCCCCGGTTTCGGCCCTGGCACAGGCGTTTGCGGCGGCAGGCCATGAGCTTGCCCTGGTCGGCGGACCGGTCCGGGATGCGTTCCTCGATCGAGCGATCAACGACCTCGACTTCACCACGGATGCCACCCCGGATCAGATCCTCGAGATCGTGAAGCCGATCTCAGACGCCCAGTGGGACATCGGCCGGGCCTTTGGCACCATCGGGGCCAGGGTCGCCGGCGAGACCGTCGAGATCACCACCTACCGGGCGGACAGCTACGACGGTCAGACCCGCAAGCCCGAGGTCGTCTTCGGCCTGAGCCTCGAGGACGATCTTCTCCGCCGCGACTTCACCGTGAACGCCCTGGCCCTCCGCCTGCCCGGCCTCACCCTCGTCGACCCGGCGAACGGAATCGACGACTTGCTCGCCGGAGTCCTGCGCACCCCGATCTCGCCCGAGGTGTCCTTCGGCGACGACCCGCTGCGGATGATGCGGGCCGCCAGGTTCACGGCCCAGCTGGGCTTCCGCCTCGACCTCGACACCGCGGTGGCGATGGAGGCGATGGCCGACAGCATCCGCAACATCTCGGCCGAACGGGTCTGCGAGGAACTGTCCAAGCTGCTGCGCTCCGACAGCCCGCACGTCGGCCTGGAGCTGCTGGTCGAGTCCGGCCTCTTCGACCGGGTGCTGCCCGAGATCCCCGCGCTGCGGCTGGAGGTCGACGAGCACCACCATCACAAGGACGTCTACCAGCACACGCTCACCGTGCTCGACCAGGCGATCGGCTATGAGAAGTCCCGCGGCGGTTTCGACGGGCCCGACCTGATCGTTCGGTTGGCAGCGCTCCTGCACGACATCGGAAAGCCGGCCACCCGCAAGCTCGAGCCGGGCGGCGTGGTCAGTTTCTACCATCACGACCTGGTCGGCTCGAAGCTGGCCAAGAAGCGACTGCGCGCCCTGCGCTTCGACAATGACACCATCGCCGCCGTCTCCAAGCTGATCGAACTGCACCTGCGATTCTTCGGCTACAGCGAGGGAGCCTGGACCGACTCGGCGGTGCGCCGTTACGTGCGGGATGCCGGCGACCAGCTCGAACGCCTGCACATCCTGACCCGCGCCGACGTGACCACCAGGAACCGGCGCAAGGCCGACCGCCTGGGCTTCGCCTACGACGACCTCGAGCAGAGGATCCGCGAGCTCGCCGAGCAGGAGGAGATGGCCGCGGTGCGCCCGGACCTCGACGGGGAACAGATCATGGCGGTTCTCGGCGTGCGCCCGGGTCGCGAGGTGGGCGACGCCTACCGGTACCTGCTCGAACAGCGCCTCGATGACGGGCCGCTGGGCGAGGAAGAGGCAACGCGCCGGTTGCAGGTCTGGTGGGCAGGGCGTGGCGAGTAGCCGCCGGAGAAGTCACCCCGGCATCCGTCGACGCAACACGGTCACCGGCTATGCGCTGCTCGCGCCCAGCCTGTTCGGTGTCGTCTGTTTCATGCTGCTGCCCGTACTGGTGGTCGTGTGGCTCAGCTTCCAGAGCTGGGACCTGATCGGCCCGATCAGCTTCGTCGGCCTGGACAACTACCGCTCGGTGCTCTCGGACGGCGTGTTCGGCAATTCCCTGCTCGTGACCATCCTGTTCGTGGCCCTCGTGGTTCCGATCCAGACCCTGATCGGGCTGGGCGCGGCCTCGCTGCTCACCAGGGACCTGCCCGGCTCCGGGTGGTTCCGCACCATCTACGTGCTGCCGTGGATCTGCGCCCCGCTCGCCCTCGGCGTGGTCTGGAAGTGGATCCTCGCGCCCACGGATGGCGCACTGAACACCCTGGTCGGGGCCAGAATCGAATGGCTGAGCGACCCCGCACTCGCCCTGCCGACCGTGGCCGCTGTCGTGATCTGGACCAACGTCGGCTACGTCACCCTGTTCTTCATGGCGGGGCTGCTCAACATCCCTGAGCAGATCCTGGAGGCGGCGCGGATCGATGGCGCCGGGCCGGTGGCTCTGTTCTGGCAGATCAAGATCCCGCTGCTCCGCCCCACCATGTTCTTCGTGCTCGTCACCACCGTGATCTCCGCCTTCCAGGTGTTCGACCAGGTCTATGCGCTGACCCAGGGCGGCCCCGCCCACACGACGGATGTCGTCGCCGCCCGGATCTACTACGAGGCGTTCAGCGCATTCGACCTGGGCCGTGCCGCCGTGATGGCGGTCGTGCTGCTCGTCATCCTGGTCGTCATCACCCTCGCGCAGCAGCTCTACTTCCGCCGGAGGGTCACCTATGAAATGGACTAGGACGGCAGGCATCTACCTGGTGCTCGGCCTCGGGGCCGCGTTCACCCTGGCCCCCTTCCTGCTGAGCATCCTCACCGCCTTCAAGACCCGGGAGCAGTTCGCCGGGCAGTCCGTGCTGGCCTGGCCGGACCCGTTCACCGTCGACAACATCGCGCGGGTCCTGGCCGGACCGGCCGAGTTCGGACGTGCCGTGGTGGTCACCCTGCTCGCGGCCGTGCTCATCCTGATCGGCCAGCTGGTCTGCTCAATCCTCGCCGCCTACGCGTTCGCCCGGGTGGATTTCCGGGGCCGCCAGGTATTGTTCTGGGTCTACCTGTCGACGCTGATGATCCCGCCGGTGGTGCTGATCATCCCGCTTTACCTGATGATGACGCAGGCCGGGCTCCGCAACTCGTTCTGGAGCCTCGTGCTGCCGTTCGCGTTCGCATCGCCCTACGCGGTTTTCCTCCTACGAGAGTATTTCCGCGGCATCCCGCAGGAGCTGATCGACGCGGCCCGGCTCGACGGGGCGAACACCCTCGACGTGCTGGTGGAGATCGTCGTGCCGTTGTCGAAGCCGATCATCGCGACCCTGACCCTGATCACAATCGTCAGCCACTGGAACAGCTTCATGTGGCCGCTCGTCGTCACCACCGGCCCGCAGTGGCGGGTGGTCACCGTGGCGACGGCATCCCTGCAGAGCCAGTTCAACGGCAACTGGACCCTCGTGATGGCCGCGACCACGCTGGCCCTGGTGCCCCTGCTCGTGCTGTTCCTCGTCTTCCAGCGGCAGTTCGTGCGTTCCATCACCATCTCCGGATTTAAGTAGGCTTAGGGCTTCCCGGCTTCGACCGGACTCCCCCGAAGGACACTAATGCCCAAGCGTTCAACAGTCATTGCCGCCAGCGCGCTTGCCGCGGTACTCGTCATCGCCGGGGCTGTGACGGCACTGACCGTCGGCGGCCAGGCCTCCGCCGCGAAGACGACAGTGACCGTGCGGCTGTGGGATGACCAGGTCGCCAAGGCGTACGAGGCATCCTTCGCCGCCTTCGAGAAGAAGAACCCGGACATCGACGTGACGGTGACCGTGATCCCCTGGGCCGACTACTGGACGAAACTGCGCACCGACGTGGCGGGCAAGAACGTCGACGACGTCTTCTGGGTTGACGGCGGCGACTACCCGGCCTACGCCGACGCCGGAGCGCTGCTGAACATCGACAAGGCGCTGGGCGCGGATGCCGCGGCCGCCTGGTCCCCGGCCGTCGTCAAGCAGTACACCCGGGACGGTGTGCTCTGGGGGGTGCCGCAGCTCGCCGACCCCGGCATCGCCGTGTACTACAACGCCGACCTGCTCGCGGAGGCCGGCCTGACTCCGGCCGACATCGCGGACCTCCACTGGGACCCGACCGGCGCCGCAGACACGCTGCTGCCGACCCTGAAGAAGCTGACGAAGGACACGAACGGGACCACGGCCGACAACCCCGGCTTCGACGGCACCAGCCTGGCCCAGTACGGCTACAACGCCGGCTACGACCTGCAGGCCATGCTGCTGAACTATGTCGCCTCCGGCGGGGCGACCTTCCAGGACGGCGAGGAGTACTCCTTCGCCTCCCCGAAGGGGACCGCGGCGTTCCAGTACCTCGTCGACCTGATCAACACCGCTCATGTGGCGCCGTCGGCGGCGGACACGAACACCAACGGCGACTTCAGCCGCGACCAGTTCCTCCAGGGCAAGATGGCGCTGTTCCAGAGCGGCGTCTACAACCTCGCCAACGTCAACGACGGCGCCTCCTTCGCCTGGGGCGTCACCCGGCTCCCGGCCGGTCCGGCCGGAGCGATCAGCGGCGTGGACGGCATCGTGGCCGCCGGCAGCACCTCCTCCGCCCATCCCGCCGAGACCAAGCGGGTGCTCGAGTGGCTCGGCAGTGCCCGGGGATCGAGCTACATCGGAGCCAACGGGTCCGCGTCCCCGGCCGTCACGGCCGCCCAGGCCGACTACACCGCCTACTGGACCGCCAAGAAGGTGGACATCAGAGCGTTCTACGACGTGCTCGAGAACGGCTCCGCCCCCGCCATCACGGGCGGCGGCTGGCCCGCCGCCGACAACGCGATGCGACCGCTCCTGCAGGAGGTCTTCCTCGGCCGCACCCCCGTCGCCGAGGGTGTGAAGGCCGCGCAGGACGCCGCCAACGCCGCCGTGGCGAAGTAGGCGCAGCGGGCCGGCACGGCGGCGCCACGTCGACCGGCTCGGGCGCGGCTCGGGCGCGACTCGGCCCCAGCTCGCCGACAGAGACCTTTTCGGTCGAGCCTGACCGGTACGCCCGTCGGGCTCGACCGAAACGGTAGAACTCGACGCCAGGGCGGTGGTCCTCCACAGAGGGCGACCTCGGGCTGGTGTGCACGGGGGCGGCTGGCTCCGGTGCGGAGGAGCGCCGCGTCGCAATGATCGGCGGGTGGACACTCGCGACTTCCTGCATCCAACAGCCCTCTCCCTGACGCGCCGCAGCCAGCCGGTGCCGCCCCACCACTCGGCAGCCCGGGTGTGGGGTCTGCCGATACTGGGCCGGTGGCCTGCGGAGGTGCATTTCCTCCTCCCCGCCGGCGCCAAGCGAAGGACCCACGCCAGGGTCGTCTGGCCCTATGACAATTTCCGCGACGATGAGGTCGTCGAATTGGACGGCTACCTGGTCACCAGCCGACTGCGCACGATGGTCGATCTCGCACGCGCAACTCCGTTCGCCTCCGCCGTGACTACTCTCGACGCCGGACTTCGCGCGCCCTACCTCATGCCGGACGGGGAGCGCAGCGAGACGATCGCCCGGGAAGAACTCCAGGAGGCCGTGGCACGGCTCGGCTCCGCGCGGGGATGCCGCGCCGCCCGCGTTGCGGCCGGTTTCGCCGACGGGCAGTCGGGTTCGACGGGAGAATCAGTCAGCCGAGCGAACATCCACCTCAGCGGGAGGCCGGCGCCGATTCTCCTGGTCGTCTACCCCTTCCCGGCGGCGGCGAGGACAGGGTCGAAGGTCCGGGAGGATCGACTCCGGGCCCCGAATCGGGCAATGGTGCGCCGGCTCCGGGCCGTTTTGGTGAGTCCGACGAGACTCCGAACTCTGCTCATCGCCGCCGGGCTGAGGCCGGAACGGTGACCAGCCGCGGCCACTTCGCCCTGTGCGGCCGAAGCCGACCGGTGCGCAGGTCGGTTTCGACCGAAAAGGCAGATCTCGGCGGTTGGGGGACGCGAACCGTCGGCGCGGAGGGCGCCGGTCCGGAGCGGTGGCGAACGACCGCTGCATCCGGTAGTCTTGGCAGGTTGTCTGCGCGCCGGAATCCCGGCCTCCGCCCTCGACACATGCACAACCCTCCTGTTGCAGAGATTCTGCAGCCGTTTAGTCCGAAGGAGGTGGGTTAGTCATGCATCAGTACGAGTTGATGGTTATCCTCGATCCCGAGATCGATGAGCGCACCGTAGCTCCCAGCCTTGACAAGTTCCTCAACGTTGTTCGCAACGATGGTGGAACGATTGACAAGGTTGACGTTTGGGGTCGCCGCCGTCTCGCATACGAGATCAACAAGAAGACCGAGGGCATCTATGCCGTCGTCGACTTCACCGCGAACGCTTCTGCGACGGCCGAGCTCGACCGCCAGTTGAAGCTGTCGGAGGCAGTCATGCGCACCAAGGTTCTCCGCGCAGAAGAAGGCATCGCCCAGGTTGCCGTCGCGAGCAAGCTTGCCGCCGAGAAGGCCGCCCGCAAGGCAGCCAACCCGAAGGTCATCGCAGCCAAGGCTGAAGCCGCCGCTGCCGCTCCCGCCGCCAAGGTCGCCGCATCCGTGAAGCCCGCATCGGCATCCGCCGCCGCGGCCGTCAAGGCTGCTCCTGCCAAGGTCGACGCTCCTGCCGCGACGGAAGCCGACGCTCCCGCCGCTGCCGTGCCCGCCGACAAGGCAAGCGACAAGTAGCCGATGGCCGGCGAGACCGTAATCACCGTAGTGGGCAACCTCACCAGCGACCCGGAGCTGCGTTACACGCAGAACGGACTGGCGGTTGCCAACTTCACCATCGCATCCACTCCGCGCAATTTCGATCGCGCATCGAGCGAGTGGAAAGATGGTGAGTCGTTGTTCCTGCGTGCGAGCGTCTGGCGTGAATTCGCCGAGCACGTTGCAGGGTCACTGACCAAGGGTTCCCGAGTCATCGCTACCGGGCGTCTCAAGCAGCGCTCGTATGAGACGAAGGAAGGCGAGAAGCGCACGAGCATGGAGCTCGAGATCGACGAAATTGGTCCTTCGCTGCGCTACGCCACCGCTTCGCTCACCCGCGCGCAGTCATCGTCCTCTCCTCGTGGCGGCGGCGCACCTGCCGTCTCCGGGAACGACGAGCCCTGGGCAGCCACCGCCCCCGCCGCGAACACCGGCGGAGACGTGTGGAACACTCCGGGCAACTTCAGCGACGAGACACCCTTCTAAGCCAGGCCCCCGGGCAGCTGGCTGAAAAACTCTTCTTAAGAAAGTAAGGAAATCATGGCTGGAAAGTCGAGCGGCGACCGCCGCAAGCCGCTCCGCGGAGCTAAGGGTGGCAAGAATGCCGCTCCCGCGAAGTCGATCCGGGTTGGTGTCATCGATTACAAGGATGTCCCCACCCTTCGCAAGTTCATCTCCGAGCGTGGAAAGATCCGCGCCCGCCGCATCACCGGTGTCTCCGTCCAGGAGCAGCGTCTGATCGCCCGTGCCGTCAAGAACGCCCGTGAAATGGCGTTGTTGCCTTACGCCGGCTCAGGCAGGTAGGGAACCCACATGTCAAAAATCATTCTGACGCACGAGGTCTCCGGCCTCGGAGCACCCGGTGACATCGTCGAGGTCAAGAACGGGTACGCCCGTAACTACCTCTACCCGCAGGGGTTCGCCGTGTCCTGGACCCGCGGTGGCGAGAAGCAGATCGAACAGATCAAGGCAGCTCGCGTAGCCCGTGAGCACGCCACCCTCGAAGAGGCGCAGGCACTCAAGGCCGCACTCGAGAACGCCAAGGTCAAGCTGGTCGTCAAGGCCGGCGAAGGCGGACGCCTCTTCGGGTCCGTCAAGCAGTCCGATGTTGCCGAGGCAGTTGCGGCTGCCGGACTCGGTGCCATCGACAAGCGCAAGATCGAGCTCAGCCCGGTCAAGATGACCGGTGAGCACAAGGCAACGGTTCGTCTTCGTGACGAGCTCAGCGCGACCATCACCCTGCTGGTGGTAGCCGCAAAGTAAGCCTGCCGAACGGAAGTAGCGGTGGGGTCCGAGAGGACCTCACCGCTACTCCTTTTTAACCCCGGCGTATCCCCCTACTTCGGGGGCATTTCAGATGCTGAAAGCCAGCTTTTGTACACAGGGCACGTCTCACAATCCCAAGGTTCAATGCGTAGTTGAAACAAGTTTTTGCACACAGCTGTGAATAGATTTAATAGCTGGTCAGAACTTATATTTCTACACAAGCTCTTAAGTTGTCCACAGCTGAGTGCACAGCTTGTGCACAACACACACGGCGTTTCGCCCAGATTATCCACAGTGTTATCCACAGGGGGGTTTGGTCGCTGTGAAGACGCGTCCGTATCGTGGGCACGCGGCCGATTCATGGTGTGCACGGGGTGCGGACAGGTGTTGTCGGTGGGCCCTGATAGACCAGCACCAGAAATAGAAGGAGGCACCGGTGTCGATTGCTCACTTGGGTCTGGCAGACAAGCGCGGAGCAGATGCGCGCGGCGGATCCGAGACCCGGCACACGGAACGCACCCTCCCCCACGACCTCCTCGCAGAGCAGAGCGCCCTCGGCGGAATGATGCTGAGCAAGGATGCCGTCGCCGACGTCGTCGAGACCGTCCGGGCCGCGGACTTCTACATCCCCAAGCACGAGATCATCTTCGACGCGATCCTCTCGCTCTACGCGCAGGGTGAGCCGACCGATGTCATCGCGGTCACCGACGAACTCACCAAGCTCGGCGAACTGTCCAGGGCCGGCGGCGCCGACTACCTGCACACCCTCACCAGCCTGGTCCCGACCGCGGCCAACGCGGGCTTCTATTCCTCGATCGTCGCCGAGCGGGCGCTGCTGCGCCGCCTGGTCGAGGCCGGCACCCGCATCGCCCAGATGGGCTACTCCGGCGAGGGCGAGGTGCTCGACCTGGTGAACACGGCCCAGGCCGAGATCTACGCCGTCACCGGCGGCACCGAAACCGAAGACTACGTGCCGTTGACGGATGCCGTCACGGCCGCCATCGACGAGATCGAGGCCGCCAAGCTCAAAGACGGTCAGATGACCGGAGTGCCGACCGGTTTCGCGGACATGGACGAGCTCACCAACGGCTTCCACCCGGGCCAGCTGATCATCGTGGCGGCCCGCCCGGCCCTCGGCAAGTCCACCCTGGCCCTCGACTTCGCCCGGGCCGCGTCGATCAAACACGACATGCCCAGCATCTTCTTCTCCCTGGAAATGGGCCGCAGCGAGATCGCGATGCGCCTGCTCGCCGCCGAGGCATCCGTGCCGCTGCAGAGCATGCGCAAGGGATCCGTCGACGCCCGGGACTGGACCACGATCGCAGCAACCCGCGGCCGGATCAATGACGCCCCGCTCTACATCGACGACAGCCCCAACATGACCCTGGTCGAGATCCGGGCTAAGTGCCGCCGGCTCAAGCAGCGCGTCGGCCTGAAGATGGTCATCATCGACTACCTGCAGCTGATGACATCAGGCAAGAAGGTCGAGTCCCGCCAGCAGGAAGTCAGTGAGTTCTCGCGGGCGCTCAAGCTGATGGCCAAGGAACTGCAGGTTCCCGTGATCGCGTTGTCCCAGCTGAACCGTGGCCCCGAACAGCGCGCAGACAAGATGCCCGCCATCTCCGACCTCCGAGAGTCCGGTTCGCTCGAGCAGGATGCCGACATGGTCATCCTTCTGCATCGCGAGAGCGCCTACGAGAAAGACAACCCACGTGCCGGAGAGGCCGACCTCATCGTCGCCAAACACCGCAACGGGCCCACCCGCACGGTCACGGTCGCGTTCCACGGCCACTACTCGCGCTTCGCCGATATGGTGCCGGGAGCCTAGCCACCCAGGCACCGGGCCATCCGGGGGGCCGGGTTTACCGGACGCCCAGCCATCCCCGTCATTCCATTCCCGCACCGGTACGCGGTGGCGAAGGGCGTGCGCGGTCATATTCGCCGAGCGGCAAACGATCACCGCTACGCTACGAACGGGGCGTAAGTGCCGCGCAAGCGTTCGGAACGGTCCGTGCTCGCTCGTGGCCGGGCGCCATGGAGGAGACGCGTGTGAAGGTTGGCATCGGTCGAGAGCGACATGAGGGCGAACGCCGCGTTGCGGCAACACCGGAGACGGTACTCCAGATGACGGCGCTCGGCGTCGAGGTTCTGATCGAATCCGGTGCAGGCGTCGAGGCGGGGCATCCCGACTCCGCCTACACGGAGGCCGGGGCATCCGTCGTCGCCGAGCTGCCGCTCGCCGAGGTCGACGTGTACTGCCACGTGCGACCGCTCCGCCCGGAGCGCGCGGCGCAACTCCACCCCGACCAGATCACGATCGGCCTGGCCGCGCCGGCCGCGGAGCTGCCCACCGTGGCCGCCCTCGCGCAGGCCGGGGTCACCGCCTTCGCCCTCGAACTGGTGCCGCGCATCTCCCGGGCCCAATCCATGGATGCCCTCACCTCCCAGGCCCTCGTCGCCGGCTACCGCGTCGTGCTCGAGGCCGCCATCCGTTTCCCCCGGTTCTTCCCGCTCTACATGACCGCGGCCGGAACGATCCCGCCCGCCCGCGTGCTCGTGCTCGGGGCCGGAGTGGCCGGCCTGCAGGCCATCGCCACCGCCAAGCGCCTGGGCGCCCGCGTTTCCGCGTACGACGTGCGACCGGCGTCGGCCGACGAGGTCACCTCTATGGGCGGAACCTTCATCACGCTCGACCTGGACGCCATCGAGGGCGTCGGCGGATACGCCCGCGAGCTCAGCGAGGACCGTGCCGTGCGCCAGCGCGACCTGCTCGCTCCCCACGTGGCCGCCGCCGATGTGCTGATCACCACGGCCGCGATCCCGGGCCGCCCGGCACCCCTGCTGGTGACCCGCGAGATGGTCGCCGGCATGCGGATGGGCTCGGTCGTCATCGACCTGGCCGCCGAATCCGGCGGCAACGTCGAGGGCGTCGTCGCCGGTCAGGACGTCTTCGTGCGCACCAGCGCCGACGACGGCGTGGTCACCCTGGTCGGCATGAAGGACCCGGCCTCGACCATGCCTGCCGACGCCTCCCGGCTCTACGCCAAGAACGTGGCCAACCTCCTCGCCCTGATGACGCACGACGGGCAGGTCTCCCCCGACTTCACCGACGAGGTCATCGCCGGCGCCTGCCTCACCCACGCCGGCGAGGTGCGACACGCGCCGACCGCGGCGGCACTGACCGCCGCAGCACCGAACGGAGAACACTGATGGATCCCGTCACCCTGCTGACCGTCGTCGTCCTGGCGGTCTTCGTCGGCTTCGAGGTCGTCTCCAAGGTCTCGAGCACCCTGCACACGCCCCTGATGAGCGGTGCGAACGCCATCCACGGCATCATCCTGATCGGCGCCATCACGGTCGCCGGGCAGAGCCTGAACCCGTGGCTGCTCACGATCGCCCTGATCGCCGTCGTGCTCGCGACCGCCAACCTGGTCGGCGGCTTCGTCGTCACCGACCGGATGCTCAAGATGTTCGCCCCCCGCAAACCGGCCGGCGCTGACGCGAAGGACGCAAAGAAATGAGCCTGCTCTCCCCCGAGTGGACCGGCCTGCTCTACCTGGTCGCCGCGGTCTGTTTCATCCTCGCCCTGCGTGGGCTCTCGTCGCCGAAGACCGCCCGACGCGGCAACCTGATCGGCGCCGCGGGCGCGCTCCTCGCCGTCATCACGGTGTTCCTCTCCGCCCGGATCGAGAACATCCCCGCCATCCTGATCGCCATCGCGGTCGGCTCGGCGATCGCCGCCCCCATCTCCCGCCGGGTCGAGATGACGCAGATGCCCCAGCTCGTCGCGCTGTTCAACGGCGTCGGCGGCGGAGCCGCCGCCCTCGTCGCGATGCTCGAGCTGGGCAACACCGACGGGCCGTGGGCCAAGGTCGCCGTGGTCTTCACGATGCTCGTCGGCGCCGTCTCGTTCTCCGGGTCGGCCGTCACCGTTGGCAAGCTGCAGGGCCTGATCAGCTCCCGCCCGCTCGTCTTCCCGGGGCTCGCGCTCGTGATGGGCGGAATCGTGCTCGTGGCCCTCGTCGCCGGCGGTTTCGTCGTCGCGACGGGCGCACCGCTCTGGGCGGTCATCCTGCTCGGGATCGGCCTCATCGTCGGGGCCCTCCTGGTACTGCCGGTCGGCGGCGCCGACGTGCCGATCGTCATCTCGCTGCTCAACGCGTTCACCGGCCTCGCGGTCGCCGCCTCCGGCATCGTGCTCGGCAACCTGCTGCTCGTCGTGGCCGGCACCCTCGTCGGGGCCAGCGGTACCATCCTCACCCGGGCCATGGCCTCGGCGATGGGCCGCGGGGTCAGCGGCATCCTCTTCGGCGCGTTCAAGGGCGGCTCGACGGCGGGGTCGACCGCTCAGAGCGACCGCCCGGTGCGCACGTCCAACCCCGAGGACGTGGCGGTGCTGCTCAACTACGCCCAGCGGGTCGTGATCGTGCCCGGCTACGGCCTTGCCGTCGCGCAGGGGCAGCACACGATCGCCGAACTGGCCACCACCCTCGAGGCGCGCGGCGTGGAGGTCGTCTTCGCCATCCACCCGGTGGCCGGGCGGATGCCGGGCCATATGAACGTGCTGCTCGCCGAGGCGAACGTGCCCTATGAGTCGCTCCGGGAGATGGCCGAGGTCAACCCCGAGTTCAAGAACACGGACGTCGCCCTCGTCGTCGGGGCCAACGACGTCGTCAACCCTGCAGCGAAGACGTCTCCCGGCTCACCGATCTACGGCATGCCGATCCTCGACGTCGGCGACGCCCGCCAGGTCGTCTTCCTCAAGCGGTCCATGCGCCCGGGCTTCGCCGGGATCGAGAACGAGCTTCTCTACGACCCGAAGACCAGCCTGCTCTTCGGCGACGCCAAGGACTCCCTGACCAAGATGCTCGGCGCCGTCAACGCCCTGTGAACGTGGGGTCGGTCCAGCCGAGCGCAGCCTGACCTGAGGCGTGCCGCGTAGACTGAACCAGTCCTAACCCGTTACGAAAGAGGTTGCCGCGTGGCGAACGTCCAGGCAGTCAGCGCCGTCGGCGCCCGGTACTGGACGGTCCCGATCGTGCGCGCGGCGTTGGCCCTCGTGCCGGCCGCAGCGATCACGTTCAACGCGAACCACTCGGCCGAGTTCGGCCTCTTCGCGTTCGGCGCCTTCGCCCTGCTCAGTGGCCTGGCGGTGGGCGTGCTCAGCCGCCGCACCCTGGCCGACCCGCGGGACCGTTCCCTGTTCCTTGTCCAGGGTTCCGTGGGCGTCACCGCCGGCACGATCGCCCTGGTCTTCCACGGCGGCGGGCTCGGTTTCTTCCTCTACCTCGTCACCGTCTGGGCGGCCGTGACCGGCTTCGCCGAGCTGTACAGCGGCATCCGTGCCCGCCGCCGCGACCCGGGTGAGCGCGACTGGATGCTGGTCGGCGCACTGACCGCGGTGCTCGCCCTCGTCTTCCTGCTCCTGCCGCCGAACGCCGTCGTCTCCGTCGGCCTGTTCGGTGCCTACCTCGTGCTGCTCGGCGTGTACCTCGTCATCGCCGGGCTCTCGCTCAAATGGGCGACGCCCGCCGCGCGCGTCGACCCGGCACCACCCAACGATTCGGACACCCTGTGACCCAGAACACCCCCCGCAAGCCCAGCCGCTCCGAACTCCTGAAGCCGCTCGAACTCGTCGGCCTGTCCGGCGTGATGGCGCTCTTCCTCGGGCTGGTGATCCTGATGAGCACGCGCGAACCCGTCCTGGCCGTGATCGGCTTCGGTGTGACCTTCATCGTCGTGCTCGTCGTGATCGCGATGCTCGTGCTCGGCATGAAGCCGAATGATGCCGAGAAGACCGATCTGGACGAGCAGAACAAGGGCCTCTGACCCTCACCGCGGGCGGTGCGGCCGCGCGGGCGGCACCCCACCCGCGCAGCGCGTGATCGCTAGGGCAGGTAGTCGACCAGGGAGTCCGCGAGCCCGACGTACGCGGCAGGGGTGAGCGCGAGCAGCCGGGCCTTGGCCTCATCGCCGATCTCGAGCCCGGTGACGAAGGCCACCAGGTCGGCCTGGTTGATGCGCTTCCCGCGGGTGAGCTCCTTGAGCAGCGCGTACGGGTCCGCGATCGTGGACCGGCCGGCCGAGACCTCGGCCCGGATCACGGTCTGGATCGCCTCGCCGAGGATCTCCCAGTTCGAGTCCAGGTCGCTCGCCAGCAGGGTGCGATCGATGTCGATCTCCCCGAGGCCGCGCACGATGTTGTCCAGGGCCAGCAGGGAATGGCCGAAGCCCACGCCGATGTTGCGCTGCGTGGTCGAGTCGGTCAGGTCCCGCTGCAGCCGTGAGGTGACGAGGGTGGCGGCGAGCGAATCGAGGATCGCGCTGGAGAGCTCGAGGTTGGCCTCCGCGTTCTCGAACCGGATCGGGTTGATCTTGTGCGGCATGGTCGACGACCCCGTGGCGCCGGCCTGCGGGATCTGACGGAAGTAACCGAGGGAGATGTAGGTCCAGACATCCGTGGCCAGGTTGTGCAGCACCCGGTTGGCGTGAGAGACCTTCGAGTAGAGCTCGGCCTGCCAATCGTGGGATTCAATCTGGGTGGTGAGCGGGTTCCAGGTCAGGCCGAGTCCTTCGACGAACTCGCGGGACACGGTCGGCCAGTCCACGGCAGGGTCCGCGGCGACATGCGCGGCGAACGTTCCGGTCGCGCCGCTGAATTTGCCGAGATACTCGTTGGCGGCGATCTGCCTGTCCAGGCGCTCGAGCCGGTAGACGAACACCGCGAGCTCCTTGCCGACGGTGGTGGGCGTTGCGGGCTGGCCGTGGGTGCGGGCGAGCATGGCGTCGGCCCGGTACTCGAGGGCGCGCAGGCGGAGGGCGTCGATGGTGGCCCGGAACTTCGGCAGCCAGACCTCGCGGACGGCCTCGCTCACCGTCAGGGCGTAGGAGAGGTTGTTGATGTCCTCGCTGGTGGCCGCGAAATGGGTGAGTTCGCTGATGTGGTCGAGGCCGAGCGCGGTGAGACGGCGGCGGACCAGGTACTCCACGGCCTTCACGTCGTGGCGGGTGGTGGCCTCCAGCACGGCGAGTTCGTCGATCTCAGCCTGGCCGAAGCCGGTGACCAGGGCGCGCAGCGCCGACTTCTGATCAGCGGTGAGCGGGGCGGACCCGAACAGGCTGCGGTCGGTGAGGGTGATCAGCCATTCCACTTCGACCTGCACGCGGGCGCGATTGAGGCCGGCCTCGGACAGGTACTCTCCCAGTTCGGTGACGGCGGCCAGGTAGCGGCCATCGAGTGGGCTGAGGACCTGGGGCGGTAGTGGACTCATCGGACTCCCTGTCTGATTGCGGGCGCGAGTTGCGCGAAAAGCGCGTGGTTTGCCCTCTCAATCATGCCTAAAACGGAGTCAAACAGCGCATCGTCGGAATAGTAGGGGTCCGGCACGTCGAGGAGAGGCGCCTGTTCCGGGTCGAAACTGAGCAGCAGGCGCACCTTGCTGCGGTCACGATCGGTCGTCGCCCAGTTGTGCAGGATGCGTTCCTGCGCCCGGTCGAGCACGACAACGAGGTCGAGGTCGGCGTACCAGTCCGGGTCGAACTGGCGGGCGCGATGGTGGCTTCCGTCGTAGCCCCGGCGGGCGAGTGCGGCGATCGTGCGGGCATCGGCCTGCTCGCCCACGTGCCAGTCCCCCGTGCCGGCGGAGCTCGTGGCGATCAGCCGGCCGAGGCCGGAGCGGGTGACCAGGTCACGCAGGGTCACCTCGGCCATCGGCGAGCGGCAACTGTTCCCGGTGCAGACGAAGATTATCCGGAAGGGCGTCGACTCGTCGGGAGAGAGCGCCGCAAAATTCATGCCTCCATTGTGGTCCCCATTCCTCTCCTCCACACACCCCCGTCGGGCGTACAGCGGGTGAATTCCGTGCTCGGACGGCCGGCGCCTTGCCCGGTGTGCTTCGCTGGGCAGCCAACCAGGGAGGCGCCGCCGTGATCCAGACCGGCCCGATCGTGCTCGTCGACCCCGCCCGGCGCGAGAGACGGCTGGCCGAGCTGCGTCACAGACGGATGCTGCTGGGCGGGCTCCGGGACGACGTCGACCTCGCCTGGCGGGCGCTCGCCCCCGCCGACCTCGACGGTTCCTGGCGGTCGGCTGCCCAACGCGGCTACTCCGAGCGCCGCCGGGAACTCGCGGACGGGCTCCGCCGGGCCTGCCGGGACCTCGACGACGCGCAGGCGGCTGTCGAGGCGGCGATCGCCGCGGCCACGGCATCCGCGTGACGGGGGTCGACGCGGCCGGGCGCTCGGTCCCCGGCGGTGAGGGTGGGGGCTCCTCCACGGACCTGATCGTCTCCGGCGGCGGCAGCCTGGTCGCCACCGACGTGCTGCTGACCGAGGCGGTGACCCTGCGCGCGCTGCAGGCGGCGGCGGGCGGCTGGCTTGAACGGCTGGAACGCATCCGGTTGCTCGACTCGGAGCCGGTCCCGGCCCCGCAGTGGTCCGGTTCCGACGTCGGGATGAGCGTGTTCGAGGCCGAACGAGCCATCCACGAGGTCGGCCGGAGGAGCGGTGCCCTGGCCGACGCCCTGGTCTGCGCGGCAGAGGGCTACGGCCGGGCCGAGCGATCGGCGGAGTTCCTCGGCGGGCTGGGCGGGGTGTGGCTCGGCTATCTGGTCGGACGGGTGGCACCGTTCCTCGCGCTGGCCGCGGTGCCGGCCCTCACCGCCGGAGCGGTCGGCTGGTTCCTCGGCAGCCTGCTGACCGGCAGCCGCCCCGGGGCCGCGCCGGAGGCGGCGGCACGGTGGTTGGCCGACAACCCGCGGGCGCTGACCAACCCGATCCTGCCCGCCGCGATGCGCGTGCTCGTGTCGTCGGTCGACGACGCGGCGGCGGGGGTGAGCGCGCTCCCGTTCCCCGTGTCGTTCGCGCTCGGCGACCAGGGCGCCGGGCTGCTCGGCGTGACGACGTCCGCGGCGGGGGTGCTGGCCCTCGCCCGCCCGCTCGGCCTGCTCAGGGAGACCGGCGTCAGGGTCGGCCGGGTCGGACGGTCCGCGCCGGCCCGCCCGCCGACCGGGTTCGCTGAACTGGCCGCCCGCATCCCGGCGGCCACCGCCGGCGGGGCGCAGGTGCGGGTCGAGCGCTACGGTCCGGCCGGCTCCGCGGCCTGGGTCGTCTACCTCGGCGGCACGGCCGAGTGGAGTCCGGGGGTCACCGCGGAGCCGTGGGACCTCAGCTCGAACGTCGCCGCCGTGGCCGAGAAGGGTGCCGGGTCCTACCGGGCAGTCGTGGCGGCCATGCGCGAGGCCGGGGTGCGACCGGCCGACCCGGTGGTGCAGGTCGGGCACTCCCAGGGCGGGCTGGTCGCCAGCCAGGTGGCGGCATCCGGGGAGTTCAACACCGTCCTGATCGCGACCTTCGGAGCCCCGAACGGCCAGGTCGAAGTTCCGGCCGGCCTGGCCGCCGTGGCGGTCGAGCACGCCGACGACATCGTCCCCGCTCTCGGCGGGATCGGGGCACGGGCGGAGGACCGCCTGATCGTGCGCCGGGAGGTGTTCGCCACCGAGCCGGTACCCGTCGACCGGACCCTGCCGGCCCACGCCCTCACCGCGTACCGGGAGACGGCGCGGCTGATGGATGCTTCGCCGGAGCCACGGCTGCGGGAGTTCCGTTCGGCATTGGGAACGGTGCTCGGCGGCGAGCCGGGGACCGTGTCCCGGTGGCGGGGGGTGCGGGCGCCCGGGGACTGACCCGGTCCGGCCGCCGGCGCCCGACCGGGCCGGTCTGCCCGGGCCGGTCTGCCCGGGCCGGTCTATCGGGCCGGTCTACCGGGGCCGGTCTACCGGCGGGGCGTGGCCGGCCGGGCCAGCAGGCCGAGCAGCCAGCTGACGACGCCGAGCACGAGGGCGCCCAGCACACCCCAGCCGAAGCTGTCGACGACGAGTCCGAAGCCGAGAAGGCCGGAGATCCAGGCGACCAGCAGCAGGAGCAGACCGTTGACGACGAGCGCCAGCAGACCCAGGGTGAGGACGTAGAGCGGGAACGCGACCACGCGCACGAACCCGCCGACCACCCCGTTCACGATGCCGAAGATGAGGGCGATCAGCAGGTAGCTGATCAGCACGGCGGCCGTGTCCGGCGCGTACGGGACCACGTGCACCCCGACCACGAGCAGGGTCGTGATCCACAGGGCGACGGCGTTGAGGATCAGCTTGATCAGGAATCTGGCCATGCCCTCACTATGGCACCGGATGCCGGGGGCCGCACCGCATTTCACTGTCTGCATATGCCCCGGCGTAGAATCGGCGAGTGAGCCCATCAGACCAGCCATCGGTCCGCCTGCGCCCCGAGATTGTCGCCCTTCCGGCCTATAGGCAGGGACGGGCCGCCGCGGCCACGGCGTTCAAACTCTCGAGCAACGAGAACCCCTTCGACCCGCTGCCCGGCGTCATCGATGCCGTCAGCGCCGAGACCGCCTACAACCGGTACCCGGATGCCTCGGCCCTCGCCCTGCGTGAGCGTCTCGCCGCGAAGTACGAGGTCGGTGTCGAGGAGGTCCACGTCGGCGCCGGATCGGTTGCCCTGCTGGCGCAGTTCATCCTCGCGGCGGCCGGGCCCGGCGACGAGGTGCTGTACTCCTGGCGGTCCTTCGAGGCCTACCCCAGCCTCGTCACCGTCGCCGGCGCGACCAGTGTGCGCGTGCCGAACCGGGACGACCACGGGCACGACCTGCCGGAGATGGCCGCCCGGATCACCGAGCGCACCCGCGTCGTCATCGTCTGCAGTCCGAACAACCCCACTGGCACCATCGTCACCTCGGACGAGTTCGAGGCGTTCATGGCCGTCGTGCCGAACAACCTCCTGGTCCTGCTCGACGAGGCCTATGCCGAATTCGTCACCGACCCCGAGGCGGTCACCGGCCTGCCGCTGCTGAAGCGCTACCCGAACCTCGTCCTGCTGCGCACCTTCTCGAAGGCGTACGGCCTGGCCGGCCTGCGGGTCGGCTACGCGCTGGGTCCGGTGCCGATCCTCGACGCCGCCCGCGCCACCGCGATCCCCCTGTCGGTCACGGGAGTCGCCGCCGCCGCCGCCATCGCCTCCCTCGCGGCATCCGACCAGCTGTTGCGGCGGGTGCGCACCATCACGGAACGCCGGGACGCGGCCTGGCGGGCGCTCACGGAGCAGGGCTGGAACATCCCCGCACCCCAGGGCAACTTCGTCTGGCTGCCCGCCGGCGAGGAAACCACCGACATCGCCGACGTCCTCTCCGCCGTCGGACTGGTCGTGCGTCCGTTCCCGCCGGAAGGCATCCGGATCTCGATCGGCGAGGAAGAATCTGTGGAAAAGCTCGTATGCATGTGCGCAGACATTGTCGATGATCTACCAACGGGGCATCCGGCCCGGCGGATAGGTTAGGACGGTGTCAGCGACCCCGAACGCCTCGCCAACGGTGCAATTGCTCTCCCCCGCCGGTGTCTTCGCGCCCAGCGAGGCCGCCGCCGAGTTCCTGCCCTACCTCGACCGGCTCACCGAGGCCGACCACCGCCGGTTCTACCGGGACATGGTCGTCATCCGCCGGTTCGACAAGGAGGCGGCCAACCTGCAGCGCCAGGGGCAGCTCGCCCTCTGGGTGCCCAGCCACGGCCAGGAGGCCGCCCAGGTCGGCTCCGCCTACGCCGCCCGCCCGCAGGACCACATCTTCCCGTCCTACCGGGAGCACGTCGTCGGCATGATCCGCGGCCTCGACCTGGTCGACATCCTCCGGATGCTGCGCGGGGTCACCCTCGGCGGCTGGACCCCCGAGGACCACGGCAACTTCCACCTCTACACGCTCGTGCTCGCCTCGCAGACCCTGCACGCCACGGGCTACGCAATGGGAATGCAGTTGGACGGCTCGACGGCGACCGGCAACCCGGAGACCGACCAGGCCGTCATCGTCTACTACGGCGACGGTGCATCCTCCCAGGGCGACGCCAACGAGGCCCTCGTCTTCGCGGCCAGCTACCAGACCCCGCAGGTGTTCTTCCTGCAGAACAACCACTGGGCCATCTCCGTGCCGGTGACACGCCAGTCGCGCACCCCGCTGTACCTGCGGGCCGGCGGATTCGGCATCCCGGGAACCCAGGTCGATGGCAACGACGTGCTCGCCAGCTACGCGGTGACCGCCAAGCACCTCGACGACGCGCGTGCCGGCAAGGGTCCGGCCCTGATCGAGGCCCTCACCTACCGGGTGGGTGCCCACACCACGGCCGACGACCCCACCAAGTACCGCGACCCCGACGAACTCGCCTACTGGGTGGCCCGGGACCCGATCGTGCGGTTCCGCGCCTACCTGCAGGGACTCGGCGTCGAACAGGAATTCCTCGACGCCGTCGACGAGGAGGCGGAGGACAACGCCGCCGACGTGCGCCGGCGCGCCCTCGAGATCCACTCGCCGGAGAAGAACGTGATCTTCGACAACGTGTACGCCGAACCCCACCCGCGGGTGCAGGAGCAAGAGGCCTGGCTGGGGCGCTATGAAGCATCCTTCGAAGGAGGCGACGCATGAGCGACACGATCGTTTCGGCCGCGCACGCCGCACCGGCGTCGGGAACCGCAGTGACCCCGGCCGGCCCGGAGACGGCCAGCCTGCCGATGACCAAGGCCCTGAACGCCGGGCTGCGCAAGGCGATGCAGGACAACCCGAAGGTGCTCCTGATGGGCGAGGACATCGGCCCGCTCGGCGGCGTCTTCCGGGTGACGGAGGGCCTGTACGCCGAATTCGGCGACAAGCGCGTGCTGGACACCCCGCTGGCGGAGTCCGGCATCATCGGCACCGCGATCGGCCTCGCGCTGCGCGGATTCCGCCCGGTCTGCGAGATCCAGTTCGACGGTTTCGTGTTCCCCGGCTTCGACCAGATCACCAGCCAGCTCTCCCGGATGCGCAACCGGCACGAGGGACAGGTGATCATGCCCGTCGTGATCCGCATCCCCTACGGCGGCCACATCGGCTCGATCGAACACCACCAGGAGAGCCCGGAGGCCTACTTCGCGCACACGCCGGGCCTGCGCGTGGTCAGCCCGTCCAACCCGCATGACGCCTACTGGATGATGCAGGAGGCCATCGCCTCCGACGACCCGATCATCTTCTTCGAGCCCAAGAGCCGCTACTGGCCCAAGGGCGAGGTGAACCTGGGAACCAGCGGCGCCCCTCTCCACGCCAGCCGGGTTGTGCGCACCGGCACGGATGTCACCGTGCTCGGCCACGGCGCCATGGTCAGTGTGCTGCTCCAGGCCGCCGAGCTCGCCGCCGCGGAGGGCATCAGCATCGAGGTCATCGACCTCCGCTCGATCTCCCCCGTCGACTACGGGCCGATCCTCGCCTCGGTGGAGAAGACGGGCCACCTCGTCGTCGCCCAGGAGGCGCACGGCTTCGTCAGCGTCGGGTCGGAGATCGCCGCCACCGTGATGGAGAAGGCGTTCTACCTGCTCGAGGCCCCCGTGCTGCGCGTCTCCGGCTTCGACACCCCGTTCCCGCCCGCCGCCGTGGAGACGCACTTCCTCCCCAGCCCGGACCGGGTGCTCGAGGCCGTCGACCGCGCCCTCGCCTACTGAATATGCCCTGCATGCTCCCCTCCCTCACCCATCGCAAGGAGCGCACTCCATGAGCGTGTCGAAGTTCACACTGCCGGATGTCGGCGAGGGTCTCACCGAGGCCGAAATCGTCGAGTGGAAGGTGGCGCCGGGTGACACCGTCGCGATCAACCAGGTGCTGGTCGAGATCGAGACGGCCAAGTCCCTCGTCGAACTGCCCTCCCCCTACATCGGCGTGGTCGGCGAGATCCTCGTCCAGCCCGGAACGACGGTCGACGTCGGGACCGTGATCATCACGATCGTCTCCGACTCCGCAGCCGATGCCGCGGCGTCCGCTCCCCCGGTCGCGCCCGGCGCCCCGGCAGATGCCACCGAGAACGAGCTGGCCGGCGCGGCAGCGGATGCCGGTTCCACCATCACCGACGAACCGGCCGAAATGCCCGGCGCCGTGCTCGTCGGCCGCGGCGCCACCGCCACCATGCCCACCAGGCGCAAGCGCCACGGCGGCACCCCCGTCGCCCACGAGTCGATCGCGCCGCCGCCCGTCGCTGCCCCGCGGCTTGCGGCAGCGCCGCTCCCCCAGCTGCCCCGCGCGGCATCCGCCGGACCGGTCATCGCCAAGCCGCCCATCCGCAAGCTCGCCAAGGACCTCGGCGTCGACCTCGCGCTGGTCGAGGCGACCGGCCCGGTCGGCGACGTGACCCGGGAGGACGTGCTGCGCGCCGCCACCCAGGCCAGCGTCTTCCGCAACATCCAGACGCCCGAGTGGCCGAGCGACCGCGAGGAGCACATCCCCGTCAAAGGCGTGCGCAAGGCCATCGCCCAGGCCATGGTCTCCAGCGCGTTCAGCGCACCGCACGTGAGCCTGTTCGTCGACGTGGACGCCACCCGCACGATGGAATTCGTCAAACGGCTCAAGGCCTCCACCGACTTCGCCGGCGTGCGGGTCTCCCCCATGCTGATCATGGCCAAGGCAATGATCTGGGCGGTGCGCCGCAATCCCACGGTCAACTCGATCTTCACCGACGAGGAGATCATCATCAAGCACTACGTCAACCTCGGCATCGCGGCGGCGACCCCGCGGGGCCTGATCGTGCCCAATGTGAAAGAGGCGCAGGACATGAGCCTGCTCGAGCTGGCGGGTGCGCTCGAGCGCCTCACGATGACCGCGCGCGACGGCAAGACCACCCCGGCGGACATGTCGGGCGGCACGATCACGATCACCAACATCGGCGTGTTCGGGATGGACACGGGCACTCCCATCCTCAACTCAGGCGAGGCCGGCATCGTCGCCCTCGGCACGATCAAGCCCAAGCCGTGGGTCGTCGACGGCGAGGTACGGGTGCGCCAGGTCACCACCATCGGGGCCAGCTTCGACCACCGGGTCGTCGACGGAGACGTCGCCAGCCGCTTCCTGGCCGACGTCGCGAGCATCATCGAGGAACCGGCCCTCCTCCTCGAATAACGAGCCTGAACTTTGGGAAGCCTCACCTCACCAGCTTTTTAACGCCCTGGTGAGGTAAGGCTTTCCACGCTGGCGGCCTTCGATTCCGTGTGTTCTGATGTTCACATGACCTCCATCGCCCCCGCCAGAATCGCCCCGGTCACTCCCTCGGTCGACACCGCAGCCGACGACCGGAAGCCTGCCGAAGGCCATGCCGGCCGCCTGAACTGGCTCCGCGCCGGGGTGCTCGGCGCCAACGACGGCATCGTCTCCGTCGCAGCGCTCGTCGTCGGAGTCGCGGGGGCAACCCACTCGGCCGCCGCGATCGCCGCGGCCGGTACCGCCGGCCTCGTCGGCGGCGCCATCTCTATGGCCCTCGGGGAATATGTCTCGGTGAGCAGCCAGAGCGACAGCCAGCGCACCCTCATCGCGCGCGAGAAGAGGGAACTCCTCGCCGATCCGGCCGGCGAGCTCGAGGAACTCGCCAGACTCTACGAAAACCAAGGCCTCGCCCCAGCCACCGCCCGGCAGGTCGCCGTGGAATTCACCACGATCGACCCCGTTCGGGCCCATCTTCTCGCGGAGCACAACATTGCAGAGGACGACGTCGTGAGCGCCTGGCACGCCGCCTGGGTCTCCGCCATGGCCTTCACGCTCGGCGCGCTCCTGCCGTTCCTGGCGATCCTGCTGCTGCCGGAGACCGTGCGGGTCCCGGTGACCTTCGCCGCCGTCCTGATCGCGCTGGCCGCCCTCGGGGCGACGGGCGCCCACCTCGGCGGCAGCCCGAAACCCCGCGCGATCGCTCGGGTGGTCCTCGGCGGAGCCGCAGCCCTCTTCGTGACGTTTGCCATCGGCTCGCTCCTCGGCACGTCCGGCGTCGTCTAGGCCCGACGGCTCACCCCCCCCGGGCGGCCGTACGTTCCGCGCGAAAGATGGGGCTGACCGAAGCGCACGCCGCAACGACGGCTCCGGCGGCGAAGCCGGCGATCGCAGGCAGGATTCCGACAGTAGCGCTCGCCCCGCCGGCGCCCAGGGTGGGCACTCCCGCAGCCCGATAGCTGAAGGCGAAGTACTAAGGGAGAGAGACCGCGCCCTGGCGCCCTCGGGAGCGTCGGCGGCGGCCAGTCGAATCTCGCCGAGGAAGGCGCATCCGCGCCCGGCCCGCTGACAAGGGTGCCGCCCGTGATGAGGACCAGGGACCGGTTGAACAGCTCAGAGTCAGGAGCGTGATCGCAAGGGGGAGCGGCACGACCGCGACCGACCCGAGTATCAGTCGCGCACGACCCAGAACGAGTTGCGTTGCGGTGCTCGTGGCCAGCCGCCCCGGTCTCGAGGGCAACTGTGGCCGATGCGGACAATTGTGGCCCGCGCACGAGCAACAGTTGTCCGTAGCGGCAATAGTTGCGGCGCCGATCGTTGGGCGGGACGCGGCGCGCACACCTAATGGTTTTGACACTCATTATCAATAGGCATAACGTTGACGGTGTGACCACCTCGAAACTTGTCCTGCCAGCGATCCTGATCGCGGCCGCGCTCGCGCTCAGCGGATGCTCGGCAGCGACGTCCGGGTCGGCCGGCGGTTCCGGCGGCTCGTCGGGTGAACTGACGGTTGTTGCAACGACGACCCAGGTCGCCGATCTCACCCGCAACGTGGTGGGGGACACCAGCGGGGTCAGTCTGACCCAGCTGGTGCAGCCCAACCAGAGCGCCCACGCCTACGACCCCTCGGCCGCCGACCTCACCGCCCTCGGCCGCGCCGACGTGCTCGTGATCAACGGCGTCGGCCTCGAGGAATGGCTCACCGACGCGATCGACGCCTCCGGCTTCCGTGGAGTCACGATCGAGTCCGACACCGGCATCACCATCGCCGCGGATGCCGCGGGCAACGATGAGACGGCGCCCCGCGGCGACGCCGCCCAGGAGAACGCCGGCGGGAACCCGCACATCTGGACCGACGTGGCCAACGCCGAGGCCATGGTGCGCACCATCGAGACGGGGCTCGGCGCGGCCTCACCGCGCCACGCCGACGCGTTCGCCGCCAACGCGGCCGCCTACGGGGCCAAACTGGAAGAACTCGACGCGTGGATCCGAGCCAATGTCGCCCAGGTCCCGGCCGGCCAGCGCCTGCTCGTGAGCAACCACGACGCCTTTGGCTACTTCACGACCGCCTACGGCATCACCTACGTCGGCAGCGTCATCCCGAGCTTCGACGACAACGCCGAGCCGAGCGCCGCCGCCATCGACCGGCTGGTCGCCGCCATCAAGGCCACCGGGGTGAAGGCGGTGTTCTCCGAGGCCTCGATCAACCCGAAGGCCGCGGACACCATCGCCACCCAGGCCGGCGTCGCCGTCTACTCCGGCGCGGACGCCCTCTACGGCGACTCCCTCGGCCCGGCCGGGAGCGACGGCGCCACCTACATCGCGTCCCAACTGCACAACGTGCGACTGATCCTCCGGTCGTGGGGCGTCACCCCCTCCGCGATCCCGGCCGACCTGCAATAGTGGACTCGTGAACGAGAACGATTCTCAGCTGGGCGGGACGCCCACCGCCGCCCTCAGGGTGGCGGGCGCATCCTTCTCCTACGGGCAGAAGCCGGCCCTGGAAGACATCAGCTTCGCGCTGGCAGCCGGCGAGGCTGTGGCCCTGATCGGCCCCAACGGCTCCGGCAAGTCCACCCTGCTCAAGGGCATCCTCGGCCTGATCACCCGGGTCGCCGGCACCGTCGAGGTGCTCGGGGAGTCGCCGGCCCCGACCGGCACGATCGGCTATGTGCCGCAGACCGACGAGCTCGACCCCGAATTCCCGGTCACCCTCGGGCAGGTGGTGCTGATGGGCCGCTACCGCACGCTGGGCTGGCTCCGGTTGCCCGGCAAACGCGACCGTGCCCTGGCGGCGAAAGCGCTCGACGCCGTCGGTCTCGGCCACCTCGCGAAGACCCGTTTCGGCGAGCTCTCCGGCGGCCAGCAGCAACGGGGCCTGCTCGCCCGGGCCATCGCCTCCGGGCCGCGCCTGCTGCTGCTCGACGAACCGTTCAACGGCCTCGACCAGGAGAACCGGGCGGCGCTGGTCGACACGGTCAAACGGCTGAAGAGCGACGGCGTGGCCGTCCTCGTCTCCACCCACGACCTCGGACTTGCCCGCGAAGTCTGCGAAGACGTCCTCCTGCTCAACGGCAGCCAGGTGGCCTTCGGGCCGACGGAGCAGGTGCTGAGCCTGGAAAACGTGCAGCGCACGTTCAAGGCCGTCGGCGTCGAAATGGACGAGCACACCGTAGTCGTCCCCGGCCACACCGGTCACTGAGTTGGACATCCCCGGCGCCCTGTTCGACGCGTTCACGCTGCCGTTCATGGCCCGCGCCCTCGTGCTCCTGCTCGTGCTCAGCCTGGTCGCCGGAGTGGTCGGGGTGCTCGTGAACCTTCGCGGACTCGAATTCATCAGCGACGGGCTCACCCATGCCGTCTTCCCCGGCATCGCCATCGGCTTCGTCTGGGGAGGCCGGGAAGGTCTCTTCGCCGGCGCCATGGTCGCCGCAGTGCTCACGGCCGTCGTGCTCGCCCTGATCGCGCGCCGGGCCGTGGCCATCGACGCCGCGATCGCGATCGTCTTCACCGCCATGTTCAGCATCGGCGTCATCGTGGTGTCGCGGGAGACGAACTACGTCGGCCAGCTCGAACAGCTCTTGTTCGGGCGCCTCCTCACGGTGAGCCCGGTCGAGGTGATCCAGACCGTGGTCATTTGCGCGGCAGCGCTTTCCATTGTGGCCTTCACCCTCAAGGAACAGGTCTTCCGGGCGTTCGACCGCACCGGCTTCGCCGCGGTCGGCTTCCACCCGCTCCTCCTGGACGTGCTCCTCAACGTCGCGATCGCCCTCGTGGTGGTGGCCGCATCGAGCGCCGTCGGGACGCTGCTCGTGCTGGCCGTGCTGATCGTCCCCGGTGCCGTGGCCCGGCTGGCCACGAACCGGCTCTGGCTGCTCTTCCCGATCGCTGCGACGGTCGCCGCCGTCGGAGCCTGGCTGGGGCTCACGCTGGGCTATGCGGCATCCGTCAGCGCCGGGATCGACCTGCCCAGCGGCGCGACCGTCGTGCTCGTGCTGGTGGCCGCGTACTTCCTCGCACTCGTGGGGCGGCTCGCCGTCGACCGGCTGAGACGTGCGCGGGTGGCCCGCTGATGGGCTACTTCGAGAAGGCACTGCTGGCCGCCGCGGTGATCGGGGCGCTCTGCGGACTGGTCGGCGCGCTGGTCATCCTGCGCCGGCGCACCTTCTTCGCCCAGGCCCTGACTCACGCGACCTTTCCCGGCGCGGTGGCGGCGGCCGTCCTCGGACTGAGTATTCCGTTGGGGGCATTTCTTGCCAGCATCGCGATCGTGGGCGTGATGACGCTGATCGGACGGGTGCGCCGGCAGGGGAGCCAGGTCGCCTCCGGGATCGTGCTGACCGCCGGTTTCGCGTTCGGGGTGCTCCTGCAATCGCTGAACCCCGCCCTGCCGGTGCACGTCGACTCCTTCCTGGTCGGGTCGATCCTCACCGTGACGACGGCGGATGTCGCGCTGGCCGGCGGGGTGCTCGTGGTCGCCGTGCTCGTCGTCGTCTTCCTCGGCAAGGAGATCCTGTTCTCGACCTTCGATCGCACCGGATACCGGGCGGCGGGCTACCGGGAATGGCCGATCGAGCTCCTCAGCCTCGCGCTGATCACCGCGACCGTCGTCACGGCCATGCCGGCCGTCGGCGCCATTCTCGCCATCGCGCTGATCGCGGCGCCGGCCGCCGCGGCACGCCTGCTGGCCCGCACGACGACACAGATCTTCCTTGCCGCCCCGGTGCTCGGCGCCGTCGCCGGCATCAGCGGGGTGCTGCTGTCCCGAGGGCTGGATATCGCGGCCGGGCCCGCCATCGCCCTCACCGCCGCCGCGTTCTTCCTTGCCGCCCTCGGTGTGCGCTCCCTCGGCCGGGCGCGGTTACGGTTGAGACCATGAGGTTGAGACCGTGAAGCGAAACACCTGGCAGCGGGAGGCCGTGCGCACGGCACTCGGCGACACCGAGGGCTTCGTGAGCGCCCAGGGCCTGCATTCCCGGCTGCACTCCACCGGGTCGCCGATCGGCCTCGCCACGGTCTACCGGGCCCTGGCCGACCTGGCCCTCGAGGGCGAGGCCGACTCCCTGCAGTCCCCGGAGGGGGAGAGCCTGTACCGCGCGTGCAGCACCACCGACCATCACCACCACCTGATCTGCCGCCGGTGCGGCCTCACGATCGAAATCGAAGTGGATGCCGTCGAGAACTGGGCGACGAACGTGGCCGCCGAGCACGGCTTCAGCCAGGCGGCGCACGTGATCGACATCTTCGGAGTCTGCGCCGCCTGCACCGCGGCATCCGTCACCGCCTGACCTGTCGTCGTCCTGAACCGGGCCACCCGGCCCGGGAGCGGCACCGGTTTGCGGATCGGCGGCCATGCCCGTAGTGTTGGACGTTGCTGCGCATATCTGTGCGTGCACTGCCGTGTCACGGGCTCCCGGTTCACCGGGAATCGCCTGCGTTTCGGCCGACAAGAGATCTTGGGAAGGGCATTCGCCCTTCGGTATTGGAGGAGAACCATGGCAGCTACCTGCCAGGTGACCGGAGCCGTTCCCGGCTTTGGACACAACATTTCGCACTCGCACCGACGCACCAAGCGTCGCTTCGACCCGAACGTTCAGACCAAAAAGTACTACGTACCGTCGCTTCGCCGCAACGTGACCCTGACCCTCTCGGTCAAGGGCATCAAGGTAATCGATGCTCGTGGCATCGAGTCGGTCGTCAAGGACCTTCTCGCCCGTGGGGAGAAAATCTAATGGCCAAGCAGCATGACGTCCGCCCGATCATCAAGCTTCGTTCGACGGCCGGAACCGGTTACACCTATGTGACCAAGAAGAACCGCCGCAACGACCCCGACCGTCTCGTGCTCAAGAAGTACGACCCCGTAGTGCGCAAGCACGTTGACTTCCGTGAGGAGCGCTAAAAATGGCGAAGAAGAGCATGATTGCCAAGAACAACCAGCGCAAGGTTATCGTCGAGCGCTACGCGGCGAAGCGCCTTGAACTGAAGAAGGCCCTCGTTGACCCGGCCGGTACCGACGAGTCGCGTGAAGCGGCACGCCTCGGCCTGCAGAAGCTGCCCCGCAACGCGTCGCCGGTTCGCCTGCGCAACCGCGACGCGGTTGACGGCCGTCCCCGCGGACACCTCAGCAAGTTCGGGATCTCGCGCGTTCGTTTCCGCGACATGGCTCACCGGGGCGAACTGCCCGGGATCACCAAGTCCAGCTGGTAATACCGCCTGATTCCGGTTCGAGACCCAGGTTTTGAACAGTGAAGGGGATGTCGACTTCGGTCGGCATCCCCTTTGTTTTGCGCGGAGAGCGCAAAATGAGCCGCTTCCGGGGGTGAATGCGTCTCAAAACGCCGTAAATCCGCGGTTTTTCGCGGAACTCTGTTAGATTCAACGCGGTCGAACCGACCGACGGGGTCGCTCTCAGGGCGTCGCCCGCATTTACGTGAAAACCTGTTTTTACAGACAAAGGTCCGAGGAGGACACTCAATGGCTGACAAGTCGCTGAACAAGACCGAGCTCGTTGCCAAGGTTGCCGCAGACTCTGGCCAGAGCCAGGCTGCCGTCGACGGCGTTCTGAACGCTTTCTTCGCAACCCTCGCCGACACCGTTGCAAACGACGGCAAGGTCACGATCCCGGGTTGGCTCGGAGTCGAGCGCACCGCTACCGCAGCGCGCACGGGCCGCAACCCGCAGACCGGTGAAGAGATCGCCATCGCCGCGGGCCACCGTGTCAAGCTGACCGCAGGCAGCAAGCTGAAGGCCGCCGCAAAGTAGTCTCGCTTTCGTGCAGGGGGCGTCGACTTCGGTCGACGCCCCCTGTGTTTAACCTCCCTGGTGTGAGTAAGGGAGGTCTGGGCGTTCGGCACAGGTGGGCGCGGATAGGCTGAGTCAGTGACTCGTCTCCTGCGCATCTCCGGTCCGGCGGTCCTCCTGATCGCGGCCGTGCTGTCGGCCCTGGTCGCCCTCGCGTACGGCGGCGGCGCCACCGGACAGCTGCTCGCCGACCCGGGTCCCGTCGTGCGGTGGGGTCTTCCGCTGGCCAAACTGCTCGTCAACCTCGGTGCGGCCGGAACCATCGGTGCGCTCGTGCTCACCTGTTTCGCGCTGAGCCCGCGGGAGCCGGAATTCAACACGGCGATCGACTTCGCCGCGGCATCCGCCGCCCTGCTCACGGTGGCCGCTGCGCTGACCGGCTTCCTCACCTTCCTGCAGGTGACCAATGTGCCGCTCAGCTTCGACGACCGGTTCAGTGCGACCGCCGGGCAGTTCTTCAGTGAGATCGAACTCGGCCAGGCCTGGCTCGGCACGACGCTCATCGCGGCGGGCGTCACGGTGCTCTGCTTCGCGGTGCGGAACCAGACCGCGCTGGTGTTCGTGGCGGCCCTCGCCGTCGGGGCGCTCGTGCCCATGGCGTTGCAGGGGCACGCGGCCGGCGCGGAGGGGCACGACGTCGCCATCACCGCCCTTGGCCTGCATCTCGTCTTCGCGGCCGTCTGGCTCGGCGGCCTGCTCACCATCGTCGTGCTCCGCAAACACTTGGTCGGGAGTCGGATCGGCGTCGTGATCGGCCGGTATTCCTCACTGGCCGTGGTCTGCTTCATCGTCGTCGCGGCCACCGGCTATGTCAGCGCCGAGCTCCGCATCGGAACCTGGGAGCGGCTGCTCACGGGCTATGGCATTCTCGTGCTGGTCAAGGTGATCGCGCTGATCGCCCTCGGCGGGTTCGGGGTGCTGCAGCGCCGCTTCCTGGTGGCCCGGATGCAACGGAGCGCGCAGCCGGGCGACGCCCGGTCGCGCACCTGGTTCTGGTGGCTTGTCGTGGCCGAACTGGGCTTCATGGGCCTGGCCTCCGGCGTCGCCGCGGCGCTGGCGCGCACGGCCACCCCGGTGGCGCAGATCGTGGCGACGTCGGTGCCGACCGCGACGCCCGCCCAGATCCTGACGGGGGAGGTGCTTCCGCCGGAACTCACCTTCGGCCGGTATTTCACCGAGTGGAGGTTCGACCTGGCCTGGGTGTTGTTCTGCGCGTTCGGGATCTTCTTCTACCTCGCGGGCGTGGCCCGCCTGCGGCGCCGCGGCGACAAGTGGCCGCTCTACCGCACCGTGCTCTGGGTCATCGGCATGCTCATCCTTTTCTACATCACCAACGGCGGGGCCAACCTCTACGCGAGCTACCTGTTCTCGTCGCACATGCTCATGCACATGGCGCTGACGATGCTCGTGCCGGTGTTCCTTGTGCCCGGAGCGCCCGTGACGCTCGCCGCCAGGGCTATCCGCAAGCGTCAGGACGGCAGCCGGGGCCCGCGCGAGTGGATCCTGCTGGCCGTGCACTCCCGCTATGCGGGCATCCTGGCGAACCCGCTCGTCGCCGCCGGACTCTGGGCCGGGTCGTTGTGGGTGTTCTACTACTCGTCCCTGTTCAGCTGGGCGACGACCGACCACATCGGCCACGAGTGGATGGTGGTGCACTTCCTGATCACCGGGTACCTGTTCGTGCAGTCGCTGATCGGGATCGACCCGGTGCCCTACCGACTGCCGTATGCCGGCCGGCTGCTCCTGCTGCTCGGGACGATGGCGTTCCACGCCTTCTTCGGAGTGACCCTGATGACCGGCACCGGGCTCCTGCTCGCCGACTGGTATGGCGCGATGGGACGGAACTGGGGCCTCAGCGGCATTGCCGACCAGCAGATGGGCGGCGGCATCGCGTGGAGCGTCGGCGAGATCCCGACGATCGCCCTGGCCATCGCCGTCGCCATCCAGTGGAGCCGCAGTGATGAGAAGGAATCCCGGCGCACCGACCGCAACGCGGACCGCACCGGTGAGGCGGAGTTGAAGCGGTACAACGACCAGTTGGCCGCCCTGGCCTCCCGCGACCGGCGGGGCTGAACGAGCCGCCGGGCTGAACGCGCCGAACGGGTCAGTGCAGCTGGATCGCCAGCGATCCGTCGGGCCGGACGGTCACGCTCAGCGCGACCGCGAACGGGACGTCCTCGTCGCGGGTCTCGACGTCGCCGTCGAACAGGGACTGCACCTCGACGACGATGTGGGCCTGGCCGGTGGTGTCGGCCATCTCGAAGGTGGTTGTTCCCGCGGTCAGGGCCACCACCGGGTAGGCCGCGATCGTCCAGACCGGAACGCCTTTGACCCGGTCGTTGATCTCGATGCCGAAGGGGCAGTTCGACGGCTGGAGCACCTGCTGGGTGGTGCAGTCGTCGAGGAAGCCGTTCAGCTCGGTCTGCACCTGATCGAGGAACAGCTTGTTCGGTTCGGCGTCGATCGTGACATCCGCGGCCCCGTTCTTCGTGACCGCGATCTGCTGGGCCGGGGCGGTGAGCAGGTTCGACGAGTGTCCGACGGAGTACAGCGCGGGCGCGAACGCGAGGTACGCGGCCTGGTTCGAGAAGGTGGCCGGGGCGTCGGCCGCTGCGTGTGCCCGGGTGTCGAGGGTCAGGCCGTTGACCGTGAAGGACGCCTCGTGCAGCACCGTGACCTGCAACACGGCGAGCGGGCTGGCGTTGAAGCGCCAACTGTCGAAGACCCCGGCGAAGGTACCGGTGTGGGCGACGCTGAACGCCATCGAGGCGGGCTTGCCGTCGAGGCGGAAACCGTAGACGACTGTGTGCTTGCCCGGTTCGTCCTCGGTGTCACTGGTCAGGTGGATGTCGGTGAGCGCGCCGAGCACCGCCGGTCGCAGCAGCGTGGCCGGCAGGTTCTGGGGCAATTTGGCGGCCTTGAGCGCCTTATCCGTGAGTTCGACCCCGGGCAGCTGGAGCGCACTGGTCGTGTCGTGCCGGGCGATGGCCTCGAGGTACTGGCGCACGAAACCGCCGGCGCTGTACAGGTCGCGGTTGAGTGAACCGATCGCGGCCGCGAAGGCGGCACAGAGCAGGGCGGCAATCACGACCATGGCGAGGATGGCGCGTCGCCGGCTGCTACGGCCGGTGCCGTCCCCATTGCTCACGTCCATATCCTCCCATGGCGCGGGTCCACGGGCAGGCACCCGCTCGGCCGGAGTGCACAAGCCGGGTGGTGACGGCCGCCGGTCGCAGGACAGCGGATACAGTGGAATGTCCCTCCCGCACCCATCGAAAGCGTCCCACGTGTCCGAGATCCCGCTGTCGCGCGAACAAGCCGAGGTGTTCCAGGCGATCGAGGGCACCCGCCAGAACGTCTTCGTCACCGGCCGGGCCGGAACGGGAAAGTCCACGCTGCTGAACCACCTCTCCTGGAACACCAGCAAGCAGATCGTCATCGCGGCGCCCACCGGCGTCGCCGCCCTCAACGTGGGCGGCCAGACCATCCACTCGCTGTTCCGGCTGCCGATCGGGGTGATCGCCGATCACCCGATCGACCAGAACGACCAGCTGCGCAAGCTGCTCAACACGATTGACACCGTGGTCATCGACGAGGTGTCCATGGTCAACGCCGACCTGATGGATGCGATCGACCGCAGCCTGCGCCAGGCCCGCCAACGGCCCAACGACACCTTCGGCGGGGCCCAGATCGTGCTCTTCGGCGACCCGTACCAGCTTGCCCCGGTCCCGGGGGACTCCGACGAGCGCGCCTACTTCGCTGACACCTACCGGTCGATGTGGTTCTTCGACGCCAAGGTCTGGCGGGACGCCGACCTGCGCATCTTCGAGCTCAGTGAGGTGCACCGCCAGCGCGACGCGGACTTCAAGCTCATGCTCAACGCGGTCCGGCACGGCCAGGTCACGCCGGAGATCGGCGGGGCGCTCAACGCGGCGGGGGAGCGGAAGCCGCCGACGGAGGGCGTGATCACCCTCGCGACCCGGAACGATTCCGTGAACCGGATCAATGCGGCCGCGTTGAAGAGCCTCTCCGGGAAGGCCCTCACCGCCAAGGCGGACGTCACCGGCGATTTCGGCGGCCGCACGTTCCCGGCCGATGAGGTGCTCGAACTCAAGGTGGGCGCGCAGGTCATGTTCCTGCGCAACGATTCCCCGCAGGACGGCGGTCCGCGCTGGGTGAACGGCAGCATCGGCACCGTCACCCGGGTCGACTCGACGGTCTACGTGGACATCGACGGGGTCACCCACGAGGTGGAGCCCGCCGTGTGGGAGAAGTTCAAGTACACATACAACGCCACCACCAAGAAACTGAGCAAGGACGTCGTGGCCGAGTTCACGCAGTTCCCGTTGCGGTTGGCGTGGGCGGTCACCATCCACAAGTCGCAGGGGGCCACCTACGAGCGGGCGATCGTGGACCTCGGGGCGCGGGTGTTCAGTCCAGGTCAGACCTACGTCGCCCTGAGCCGGCTGACCAGCCTCGACGGCCTCTACCTCACCCGTCCGCTGCGGCCGAGCGACATCATCGTGGACGAGAACGTGCAGCGGTTCATGAACGGTCCCCGCGGCGACCTGCCTGCCCTGCCCGACTGACCGGCCCGCCCGGTCTGCGCGTCACGAACGAGCGCCGCGGCGCACGTTGCGAAAGCGGGCGCACGATCGAACATGCGCCCCCAGCTCGAACCTGCGCCGCGAGGCGACGGATGCCTGGGGTCAGTGGTGGTGGCCGGTCGGGTCGACGGTGGGGGACGTCGACGCCGGGAGGCCGTGTGAGCCGTGGGGCACGGCGTGGGCTCCGGCGTCCGTCGCGGCCAGGGCCGGCGTGGTCAGGCCGGAGAACAACAGCCCGCCGATCGTGAGGGCGAGCAGGAAGCGCCAGCCCGGCGGGGCGGCCGCGGCATCCGTTGGCCCGGCGCCCGGCCCGGCGGTGCCCGCGCCACCGGGCGGGCGGACACCCCGGCCGGCCGTGCGGCGACCGATGGCGAGGGCGGCGGCGATGAAGAGACCGAACAGTGACGCCACCATCATCGGGAAGAGGGGGAGGCCCGTGGCGCCGGTGGGCAGCCCGAACCCGCTGCCCAGCGTCGCCGTCGCTCCCCACACGAAGACGGGGATGAGGGCGCCGAACAGGGCCAGGTCCGCGGCGACCAGCCGCCCGCTGACCAGCATCACGACGCCCCAGCCGAGTTCGGCGGCGCCGAACCCGACCAGGAGGATCGCGAGGAGCACCGGGGCGCTGGCGCCGACG
Organism: Cryobacterium sp. HLT2-28; assembly: GCF_004402495.1. GTDB lineage: Bacteria > Actinomycetota > Actinomycetes > Actinomycetales > Microbacteriaceae > Cryobacterium > Cryobacterium mannosilyticum. The sequence goes on from NZ_SOFH01000029.1 coordinate 237,559, forward strand.
GCGAGGTGGATCGTGCCGGCGCCCATCGCGGCGAAGGCGAGCCAGAGGCGGCTGATCGAGGTCATGGCGTGCCTTTCCGTGGATCGGGCATGGACGAGGGCCGTGCGAGCCGGGCCGTTGCCGGTCAGGCCGTGGCGGCGCGGTCGTGGGTGCGGTTGACGACCTTGTCGGTTGCGAGGCCGGCCCCGAGCAGCACGATCGCGCTGGCGAGGTGCAGGAAGTGGTCCGGCGTGTTGAGGGCGAGGATGTTCAGCGCGGTGCTCGCGATGAAGAAGCCGACGATGCCGAGCAGCAGGTAGACCGCTCCGATCGTGGTGTTGACGGCCTTCGCGGCGGGAACACTCGCCAGCCCGGCGATCAGGAGCGCCGCGCCGATCAGAAGGTGGGCCACGTTGTGCAGCGGGTTGACCGCGAAGAGGCCGAGGAGCAGGCCGCCCTCGGTCGCGATGAAGCTGATGCCGCCGGTCACGGCGAAGCCGAGGAGTCCGACGAGCAGGTAGACAGCGCCGAAGACCGTGGCGACGAGGCGGTTGGGTGAAGTGCGCATGAGAAGACCTCCTGTTTGGTGTCACGGTCGATCCGTGCACGATAACTATTCGGAGTTCCGGGCGATTCGGTTTGGTCAATGCACGCACGGCATCCGGGTCCTGAGTACACTCCCTCGTAGAGGGGTCAGCAGCCAATGGGGGTAACGGAATGAACGTCGAGATGTCATGACGAACGCTGGGAGGGCGCCCCGACGATGCGCCGTGAGCGCACTCGCGGTGAGCGCGGCCCTTCTGCTCTCCGGATGCACGGGCACGGCCGGTGCCGTCGGCGACAGCCACCCGCAGGTGCAGGCCCCGTTCCCGGCGGCGATCGCCGGCCGCCTGGACGCAGCCCTCGCCGAAGCGATCACCCAGTCCGGCTCCAGCGGAGCCCTCGCCGGCGTCTGGGCGCCGTGGGCGGGGCAATGGGTCGTGTCGCCCGGCACCACGGCGCCGGGGAACGCCGTTCCCATGGGCACGGCCATGACCTACCGGATCGGCACGAACACGACCGCGCTGACCTGCACTGTGCTGGCGAAGCTCGTCGATGAGGGCATCGTGAAGCTCGACGACCAGGTCTCGACCTACCTCGACCGGATGGTGGGACTCGAGGGAGTCACTCTCGGCCAGTTGTGCCGCAACACGTCCGGCCTGGCCGACTACACCCGGAACCTGCTCCCGCAGTTCGTGAAGAACCCGACCCGGATCTGGCCGGCGCAGGAGGTGGTGTCCAGCGGGATGGGGTCTCCGCGCGTGGGGCTGCCCGGTGGCGTCTGGGCGCAGTCCGACACCGGGGTCGTGCTGCTCGGGATGGCCCTCGAGGAGGCGGCCCACCAGGACCTGTCGTCTCTCTACCGCAGCCTGGTGCTCGAACCGGTGGGCATGACCGGCACGAGCCTGCCCGGCCCGAATGAGCTGGGCCTGCCCGGCTCACACCCCGAGGGGCTCACCGCCGCGCTCGACGCGGCCGGGCACCCCGTCTGCGACAGTGTCCTCACCGTGACCGAGCTGTCGCCGTCGATGGGCGGTGCCGCGGCCGGCGCCGTGTCGACCCTGGCCGATCAGAAGAAGTGGGTGAGCGCCCTCGCCGAGGGCAGCCTGCTCACCGACGCGACGGCGAAGGCGCAGTGGGCGACGGTGGCCGAAGGAGCCGACGCGCCCGGCTGGCGCCGCTACGGCCTCGGCGCCGAGCAGATCGGTCCGCTCCGCGGGCGGTCCGGGGCGATCCCCGGGTTCATCTCGGCGGCGTACTCCGATCCGGCCAGCGGCCTCACGATCGTGGTCGCTTTCAACAACTCGACTGACGGGGCCGGTTTCGCCGAGGCCGTGGCGCGGCGCCTCGCCGCCATCGTGTGGGCCGTGCCTGCGGCTGACGACACGGCAGGCACCGGGGCAGGTGCCGCCGCCCCCGCCGCGGACTCTACGCCGGCCTCCGCACCGACGACACCCTTGCCGTGGACCGAGGAGCAGGCCGCGGAAGCGATCCGCGCCGCCACGGCGTGCGCCCCTCCCGCTGCGCCGGCACCGGCCGGGTAGGATCTGCCCATGGCAATCGACCCAGACACGAAGGACTGGACCTGGGTGCTCGAGACCCCGTGCCCCGACTGCGGTTTCGCGGCGGCCGAGGTCGACTTCGACGACATCCCTCGGCTCGTGCGCCGGAACGCGGCCCGATGGATTCCGGTGTTGCACCGCGCGGATGTCGCGGTGCGCCCGAACGAGAACACCTGGTCGGCCCTGGAGTACGCGGCCCATGTCCGCGACGTCTTCCGCATCTTCGAGGCACGCCTGCGGCTGATGCTCACCGAGGTCGACCCGGTCTTCCCGAATTGGGACCAGGACGCGACGGCGGTCGCCGACCGGTACGATCAGCAGGAACCAGCCGTCGTGGCCCGGGAACTCACCGAGGCCGCGGCATCCGTCGCCGACGCGTTCGCCCAGGTCGCGGTCGGCGACCTGGGGCGTACCGGGCGCCGAAGCGACGGCGCCGTGTTCACCGTGGCGACGCTGGGCCGGTACTTCCTGCACGACCCGGTGCATCATCTGCACGATGTGGCCGGCGACTGACACCCGACTGACACCCGGAGGTCGCGAAAAAACGGGCGCACCATGACTGGTGCGCCCGTTCTCGGCTGAGTGGCCTTCGTGCCGGTCAGGCCCGGCGGCGTCCGGCGAGGGCGCCGTAGACCAGAAGCACGATGATCGATCCGGCGATGGCGAGCAGCCAGGTCGAGATCGAGAAGAAGTCGCCGAGGTTGACCCCGAAGATGATTGATCCGAGCCAGCCGCCGAGGAACGCGCCGATAACGCCGAGGAGCAGCGTGAGGAACCAGCCGCCGCCCTGACGGCCCGGCAGGATCGCCTTTGCGATGGCGCCGGCGATAAGTCCGAGAATCAGAAATCCGATGAAGCTCATGGGTGTGTCCTTCTTTTTTTGTGGGGGAGTCGGGTCGGTGGACCCTGGGTCAGTGCACGAGTGGGGGCGCCGCAGCGCGGGTCGAGCGGGTTCGCTCGGGTTGGTTACTCCGGGACGGCCGGGGTCTCGGGCTCGTCGGCCGGGGCCCCGGCGTAGTGGACATCCTTGACGGTCACGTCGACAGCGGTCACCTGCATGCCCACGATCGTGTGGATCGCAGTCGTGATCGCGGCCCGCACGTCGTCGGCGACCTTCTGCAGTTCGTGGGGGTACTCCACGACCAGGGAGATCTCCACGGCGACGCGGGTCTCATCGACGGTGATGCTCACCCCCTGGGACGGGTCGGTTCCGCTGATGGCCTCCCGGATGGCGCCGAGGGCGCGCGCGGCGCCGCCGCCGAGGGCGAAGACCCCGGGAACCTCACGCGCCGCGATTCCGACGATCTTCGCAACAACGCCGTCCACGATGACGGTCTTGCCGGTGCCGGCTTCCGGGGCTTCGAATGCGGTGGTGTCGACGATGGTGAACTCCAGTCTCTCTCTGCCTGCCCGCCCGGAAAGGGCGGCGACCGCAGCTTGGTCAATTACTAAGACGTTAGCCGGGACGGATTCGTCACGTCGAAGTTGCACAAAGTCTGGAAGACGTGACAATCAGGTGCGGGAGGCCCTGCACGGATGCCGCCGCCCGCCGTTTTCGGCGAGGTTGCACTCCTGGTCGGGCATATGCCCTGAGTTAAGCTGAGATCGGCTCGGCAACCCCGAACTCGCGGGCCTCAGGCAACACCCACGGAGGTTCTCGTGCTCGAAAACACACTGCCGGTCGTCATCCAGGGCGGCATGGGCATGGCCGTCTCCTCATGGCAACTCGCCCGCACGGTGTCCCAGGCCGGTCAGCTCGGCGTCGTGTCCGGGATCGCGCTTGACACCGTGCTCACCCGGCGGCTGCAGGACGGCGACGTGACCGGCGACATCCGTCGGGCCCTCGCCGCCTTCCCGGTGCCGGCCATCGCCGAGCGAGTGCTGGAGCGGTTCTTCCTGGTCGACGGCCGCCCCACGGGAGGCTCCTACCTGCCCGTGCCCAAGCTCTCCCTGCACCCCACCCGGGATCAGCAGGAACTGAGCGTGCTGGGCAACTTCGTCGAGGTCTGGCTGGCGAAGGAGGGCCATGCCGGTCTGGTCGGCATCAACTACATGGAGAAGGTACAACTCGCCACCCCAGCCGCCGCCTTAGGTGCGATGCTGGCCGGCGTGGATTATGTGCTGATGGGAGCGGGAATCCCGCGGGAGATCCCGCACCTGCTGAACGAGTTCGCGGCGGGCGGGGAGGGCCGGGTCACCATCGACGTCTCCGGCTCGGAGACCGTGCACACCATCGGCGTCGACCCGGTCGCCCTGCTCGGCGAGGCGCTCCCCTCCCTGAAACGCCCGAAGTTCCTCGCGATCGTCGCCGCGCACGTGCTCGCGTTCTACCTGGCCAGGGACGAGGAGATCCGCCCCGACGGTTTCATCATCGAGGGCCCGACGGCCGGCGGCCACAATGCACCGCCGCGCGGCCGGCTCACCCTCGACGACGACAAGCAGCCCATTTACGGCCCCCGGGACGACGCCAACCTCGAGAAGATCGCCGACCTGGGCCTGCCGTTCTGGCTCGCCGGCGGCTATGGCCAGCCCGAACGCGTGGCCGAGGCCCGCCGGGCCGGCGCGGCCGGTGTGCAGGTCGGCACGCTGTTCGCGCTGAGCCGCGAGTCCGGCCTCGCCGACACCCTCCGTGATGCCGTGCTCGACCGGCTCGACGACGGCGAACTGTCGATCAGAACGGATGCCGCGGCCTCGCCGACCGGCTTCCCGTTCAAGGTCGCGCAACTGCCGGGAACGCTCTCCGTGGCCGCCGTCTACGACGATCGGGTGCGGCTCTGCGACCTCAGCTACCTGCGCGAACCGTACCAGCGAAAGGACGGCGTCGTCGGCTTCCGCTGCCCCAGCGAGCCGGTGCACATGTACGTGCGCAAGGGCGGCGCTGCAGAGGACACGGTCGGCCGGGCCTGCCTCTGCAACGCGCTCACCGCGACGGTCGGCCTGGGCCAGACCCGCAAGACCGGGTACGTCGAGTCGCCCCTGCTCACCCTCGGCAACGACATCGAGGGTGCCGGTCTGCTCCGCGCCGCGCATCCCGAGGGCTGGGGTGCGGCCGACGTGGTGGCCTGGCTGCTCGGTCAGGTGCCCGCCGCCCGTTGAGCCGCGATTAGCCGCGCCTCCAGCCCGCGCTGCAGGTGAATCACGGAGTAAACACCTTCCGCCCACACCTTCCGCCCAATGGGGAGGGTGCTTTCTCCGCAACTCAGCCGAACGCGGTGTCCCGGCGACGGGTGTGCGCGGCTCAGCCGGCGACGTCGAACACGGCCGTGAGGGTGTGGCTCTGGTCGGGTTCGAGCCGCACCCGGTTCTCCCGCACGTTCGCCGATTCGACGCAGACCATCCCGGTCCACTCGTCGTTGCCGAAGTCGCCCATCGAGGCGGCCTTGGCGATCCACGGGTTCCAGACGATCGTGCTGTGCGAGCCCTGGGTCGTGATCCCCACGGTGCGCACGGAGCCGTCGGTCACGGCCGTGGCGGCGGGGCTGTCCAGGTAGATCCGGTCCGTCTCGGCGTTGAACCGCACGGGGCCGGTCTCGGTCCCGACCCACATTCCGGCGAGCTGGTCGAGGTAGGGCGCACCCTCGAGGCCGGTGACCTCGGTGGCGCGGATGTCGTCCACGGCCAGGTAGCTGTGCAGCGCCTCCTCGAAGCCGACGGCATCCGTGTCCCGGTTCGTCACCGTCAGCGCGAGGGTCAGCCGGGCGCCGACGGTCACGGTGTAGAGCGCCTCGAAACGGTGCGGCCAGGCCGTGGCGCGGGTGGCCGGGCTGTCGGCCAGCCGCAGGGTGACGGCCACGGTGTCGCCGTCGTCTCGCGCGGCGACGAGCTCCCACTCGGCCAACCGGGCGAATCCGTGCGCGGGGGCGCCCGGATCGAGCGGGTTGGCGCCGAACCACGGGAAGCAGATCGGAACTCCGCCGCGGATGGCCTTCGCCTCGGTGAACAGGCTGGCCGCGCTCAGCCAGAGCACGGGGCGCCCGTCGGCCGGCGTCCACCTGGTCAGGTGAGCGCCGTGCAGGTACAGCTCGGCAGATCCGTGTGAGCCGTCCACCCGCACGACGGGCAGGCCGCCCTCGCCGGTCTCCAGGCGAACGGATGCCGGCAGAGCGGCCGGGTCGAAGGGTGCGGGTGACAAGGGGCCTCCAGAATGTTGGCAGCGCCAACGCCGGACTCCAGTTTCGCAGCTTCGGGGCCCTGCCGTTGCGGGACCTCCGCCCAGTGGCGGCGGCGGGCCGGCGGGGCTACCGTGTGCCCTGGGCGATCGCGTCATCCGGCCCGATCGGACTGACCAGCCAACCAGGAGGTGGCGGACATGTCAGGATTCACGGAACCAGGCCAATCGGGCTTCGTGCCCGGTCAGGACGCCTCGGCGCAGCCGGCAACGGACCGGGAATGGGCGGGCAGGAGGCTCGAACGCAGTCGCAAGCTCGGCGACACCATTGTGGCGTATGTTGTGATCAACCTGTTCCTGATCGGCATCTGGGCGGCGGTCGGCATGGGCTATTTCTGGCCCGGCTGGGTACTCGCCGGGTGGGGTGTCGCGCTGGTGCTGGAATCCTGGAGCCTGTCCTACACCCGGGCCATCACGGACGCCGACATCGAGCGGGAGATGCGCAAGGGCAGCTAACGGCGCAATCACGACGAGACGGAGTTGGACATGGCGAAAAAACGGTGGAGCGAACTGACCGGCAGCCAGCGGGCGGGGACGATCGTGGGCTCGGCGGTGCAGTTCGCCCTGGCAGCAGCGGCGTGGTCCGACCTCGCGAACCGGCCGGCGAAGCTCGTCAACGGGAAGAAGGCGGTGTGGGCGGTGGTCATCGCGGTGAACTTCGTCGGCCCGATCTCATACTTCCTGTTGGGTCGACGCGCTCACCGCTGACTTCGCCCGGGAGGTCGGTTTCAGCGTTCCGCGCGGCTGCGTCCCTGGTCCAGCAGTCGGCGGGCGTGGTGGCGATCCTCCGGGACGCCTCCATTGCCGCGCGGGGCGTCGCGGAATAGCCTGTGCGCATGTGCGGACGCTTCGCGATGGACAAGGACACCGACGACCTGATCCGGGAGTTCGTCGCATCCGGCGGCGATTTCCGGGACTGGCGGCCGTCGTACAACATCGCCCCGACCGATCTCGTCCCCGTCGTGCGCGAATGGGAGCACGACCACACCGTCACCCGCGAGGTGGACGGGGCCACCTGGGGCCTGGCCCCGGCCTGGGCGGCCGGCGCGCAGGCCGCGCCGGCCGGCTCGAAGACCAATGCCCGGCGCCCGGCCCCGATCAACGCCCGCCTCGAGACCGTGGCCACGAACGGCATGTTCCGTGCCGCGTTCACCTCCTGGCGGTGCATCGTGCCGATGACCGGCTATTACGAATGGGAAGACCTGCCCGACGGCAAACAACCGCACTTCATCCATGGCGACGGCGTCCTGGCAGCGGCCGGACTCTACGCCGGGCGGCAGGAGCACGACGGAACCTGGTCGCACAGCATGGCGGTGATCACCAGGGAGGCCCGGGACGCCTCCGGCGACATCCACGACCGGATGCCCGCCTTCCTCACCAGGGATGCCTGGGATGAGTGGCTACGGCCGGGCAAGGTCGCCGACCCCGGTGCCCTGCTCGACCTGCTCGACCGGTCGTCACTGACGGTGGCCGGCAACATCAGGAGCCACCCGGTGTCGCGCCGCGTCAACAACGCGCGGGTGCCCGACGAGGAGAAGCGGGACCCGGAGCTCATTGACCCTTTGCTCTGATTCTGATCAATTGCATCGAGTTGATCCCGTGAAATCATTGGGATGGCGGTCCCGGCCGAGGTCGCTGTAGTTGCAACCAATCGGCGAGTCGCTCACGCAACCTGTTATGTGGGTGCAGACGCGGTTTCACCACATCCCGCGCGATGAAGACGAGCCGATCATGGACGAACATTGGCAGGGTTTCGCGATCACGACTCGCGACCTTACTGCGACAAACGAACTCATTCTTGGTCGCTAAGTTCCGAACCTTGCTTTGGCGGTCTCTCGCCGATTGCCCAACGCAGTCGCTCAATCATCTCCTGTACGGCCGCGACGAGATGGGCCGACGATTGTGATTCCGGCAGAGGGTTATGCGACGTAGTTATGAGAATCGCCGCGCTGCGAGAATCCGGCGATCCGCAAAGGCGAAAAACGGGAGTCGTGAGACGTCTTATATCCCTACGGTTACGAGACGACACATTTGCCGATCTGGATCGCGCATCACGATCCCGCGTTTGTTCACCGTCCGGGTTGCGGGTGGTCCGCTCCTTCAGCGGAGGTGGACCTCGCCTGCCATGCTCGTCCATGAGCTCCCACCCAACGGAGGAGCAAAGCAAAAATCCACTGGAGGCATTGTGACGATGATCAAACATCTTGAAGTGGGCTCAGTCTTGGCTGCAACATTCATCGATGGCATCGATGAGACCCCGCACGTAGTGGGAACCTTGAAGCTTGACGATGAACGCGGAGTCCGAGTCTTCATCCCGTTTGTTCAGGGCAGCAAAGAGTTCGAATCAGTCGAAGACTGGTTTGACGGACAGAATCCCCCTTCTCATCTGTCGGTTATTGGGAACAATCTCCGAATCGGCCTCTTCGGCTGTGGCTTCAGTGGACTAACTTCGAACACTCCACATGGAACTGCGGAAGGGCACATCGATGCTGAGGAAGCAGTGTTGAAGGAACGTGACGGGGAGTTCTCGGATCCTCTGCGAGTCAAAGAAGTCATCTCAGAGATTGATGGACTCTACGAATGGGCACGGCTGAAATCAGTCACGACTGACCATTCAACAGAGGGGGACGGCTGGTCATTAACCAACACCCTTGCCTTCACTGTGAAGGCTGCCCAGGGTCTTATATGGCGACAAGGTGATGCCACTCTTTCCGTTTCAACAACGTTCAGCGGGTCCAGCGGTCGTGGCATCAACCTCGAAGAGAAGGCAGTCCTCCGCAGCGCTTTTGATCTTCCGCGTTCCTTCCATGAACACTTGGTTGAACAGCGGAAATTCGTCACATTCCTGTCGCTGATGTTCGGAACTTCGCTCTCGTTTCGAGGACATCGCGTGAGGGACGACCGCTACACGACCAAAACCATGGGGGTCAGATCATGGACTATCCCTCCGTTGAGCTCATCAGTAGGCAGACCATCCGCGAATACTCCAAACCTTTGCCGCCCAAGAAGGAACTGGACCACCCACTTGTTCGGATGCCTCAACTTCAGTCCGAGTCTCTATCTCAATGGTCTGACAACTACGACCAGTGGGAGAGGTTCATTCTGCCTATCTCAGGGGTCTACCGGGTGCAAACGTCAATGTCATTCGTAGAGAACATCGCCTCAACTCAGCAATGAGCCTCGAGGCGCTCGGCGCTGTCCTCGTCGGCTACGTGGAGGGCGAGGAGGCCACCTATCAGGAGGGCAAACGGGCGGTCGAATTCGCGACGAAGATGAAAGATCCGTCGACGCCAAAGAAGGCATCCTCTCGCTGGAAAACGGTAGCTACCGACATCTACCGTGGCATCAAGCCCCTCGGTCTCAACTGGAAACAGATCGCCGCGTCAGAGATTGCCTTGGCACGGGCGGTAGCGAACAATTACAACACCCTCAAGCATCCAAGCAAGGGCTCGTCGGAATTTGTCAAGGTGAATGAGGCCAGCGTGACTTTAGGCGGCTAGTTTCGGCCCTTCTTCTTGTTCGGCTGGCTTGTTGATCCAGGCAGCGTCGGGGGTGGCGAGGATCTTCGGGTCGAGGTTGGTGCTGAAGCGCTCAGGGTTCCGGGCGCGGGCTGCGGCGAGGGTCGCCGCCCGCTCGGCGGCTTTGCCGGCTGCGAGGCCGAAGTGGACGTCCGCGGGCGTGTTCAGCCCGATGCCGGTGTGCCGGTGGGTGTGGTTGTAACCCTCGACGAAGGTGTTCATGAAGCGGCGGGCGTCGCCGAGGCTGGCGAAGCGTTCCGGGAAAACCGGGGCGAACTTGAGCGTCTTGAACCACGCCTCCGAGTAGGGGTTGTCGTTGCTGACCCGGGGCCGGGAGTGCGACTTGGTCACTTCCAAATCCGAGAGCAGGGCGGCGACGGTCTTGCTCGTCATCGACGTGCCGCGGTCCGCGTGGACTACCTGCGGGGTGCCATGAATGCCGAAGGTCTCTCTCATCATCTCCGCGGCCAGGACGGCGGATTCGGCCGGATGGACCTTCACGCCGACGATGTAGCGGGAGAAGATATCGATCATCACGTAGGCGTCGAAGTACTTGCCCTTGATCGGCCCGGGCAGCTTCGTGATGTCCCACGTATAGACCTGCCCGGGGCCGGTGGCGACCAGTTCCGGGATCGCCCGGGCCGGGTGCCGGGCCAGCCGACGGCGTTCCTTGACCTGCTTGTTCTCGGCCAACACCCGATAGATCGTTGAGATCGACGCCAAATACACGCCCTCATCCCGCAGCTGCGCGTAGATCTGGATCGGCGGCAAGTCCACGAACCGGGCCGAGTTCACCACCGCCAAGATCCGGGCCCGCTCCAGGACGTCGAGCCGGTTCGCCGGCACCACCACCGGCCGGGCCACCTGGGCGCGAGGCGTCCGGGTCGCGGTCGCCCGCGGCAACCCGACCAGCACGGCGGCCGTCCGAGTCGAAACGCCGCGGCCGGTCAGGTCGCGGTAGGTGGTCATCACGGTTTCGTCTGCGGTGTTTCGTCCCGCGAGCTCTTCGAAAGATTTTCGAGTAGCTCGTGCATTTTTGACATGATCTCCAACGCCACCCCCGTCGTTTCCAACCGCCGTTCCGTCAACTCAAGCTGGCGGCGGAGCCGGGCGATCTCGGCCTGCTCGGGCGTGAGCCGGCCGATCTTCTCCCCGGGTTTCTTGCCCTGCAGCACGCCCGCATCGCGCAGCTTTCGCCACTCCGTGATCTGCGAGGAATAGATGCCCTGCTCCCGCAAATACGCGCCGCCCCCGTTGCCGGAGATGGCGTCCTCGTAGGCGGCGAGGTGGTCGAGTTTCTGCTTCGGCGTGAACGAACGCCGGGGCGTGGGGCCGCCCGCGCGGGGGCCGGGACTGCTGTTGTTCATGGAACTATCGTCGCGCACGGCGATCAACGAGGGGCTGGACATGATGGGACTTCCTGATTCTCGCCCTACATCAAACGGCGGACTTGCTCTGAGCTACTGGCCTCAACTCACCCTGACACGTAGGGGTTCCCCGATCCCCTTCATACACGGCTTCTCAGCGATATTTCGTCAGGAATTGTTCGCCTCAATGCGCTCAAGCTGGTGACGGATGATGAGGATCTCATCATCGGGTCGCAGTCCACCCATCTGTTCCGACGCACACTGAGCATTTTCGCTGATGAGCGGCTGTTCATTTCGGATAACGGAGAGATCGTCTCGCTCGATGCAGAAGTCCCAACGGCCGATGAGGGGTCGTAACGGCCATTTGCCTCGACACTCCACATGCTGGCGATCGACCGGAGAAAGTCTGAGGTGTCTCGCAACTGGAGTGCCTCACAACCCATGGGATACAAGACACTGACACCTGTTCCGGAGCGGCGCAGGCAATGAGTTCGATGCGCCAAATAGCGATCACAGAACGCCGCCAGAGAGCGCAAAGAGTCACAGACAAGGCGTCGGGGAAGGACCTAAACCGGCCGGAACTGGAGGAGTTGATCAAGTTTGTCCGCGACGGCGATACCGTTCTCGTGCACTCGATGGACCGCCTTGCCCGCAACTTGGAGGATTTCCGCTTGATCGTACGCCGGCTCACGGCGAAGAAGGTCCGGGTCGAGTTCGTCAAAGAGCAACTCGGCTTCACCGGAGACGACAACGCGATGGCAAACCTGCTTCTGAATGTCATGGGTGCTTTTGCTGAGTTCGAGCGCTTTTTGATCCGCGAGCGTCAGCGTGAGGGTATTGCCTTGGCCAAGAAGCGTGGCGTCTATCGCGGCCGTACTCCGTCCCTTGACGGGGCTCGCGCCGCGGAGCTGCGGGGGAAGGCCGCCGCCGGTGTGCCAAAAGCTGCTCTGGCTCGAGACTTTGGGATCAGCCGCGAAACCGTCTGCGCCTACCTCCGCGCTGAGGCCGGAAGGAATATTTGGTGAGGTGGGCGCCATGCCTGCAGCGGGGGAGCGGAGCCAGTTCGCACGCCTGTACCTGGTGACGACGCTGACGCCGGTGCACAACGGCATCTAAAACGGCCCACTGCCACTGCCACGGCCGCCAACTCAGGCCGTGTCCCGTGTGATGTAAGGGCTTACGGATCAGGCGTGGCTCTGCGCCGCTCAACGTTCGGTTAGCGAGTGGTCGCGTCGTCGAGCAGCGCTGTTTCGTTCTGGGCGTAGGTTCCGAGGCCTGATGCGGCGAGGAAGTGTTCTGCGTCGGCCGCTGCGGCGCAGCCGGTTCCGGCGGCGGTGATCGCCTGCCGGTACCGGTGGTCGACGAGGTCGCCGCAGGCGAACACGCCGGGCAGGTTGGTGGCGGTGGTGGGGTGGTCCACCAGCACGTAGTTGTCCGCGTCTACGTTGACTTGGCCGAGGACGAGTTCGCTGCGGGGGTCGTGGCCGTGCAGAGGAGTACGAAAAGGCCAATGTTCACACTGGCCTGCACAACCCCGAAAACTCAGGGGCTCGTTGCGCAGACGACTTCGGGAAATGACAGGGGGCACAAAACCCACCACGGCTGAGAATGCCCATCTCGACGTCAGTACTTGGCGGAATCTGCTCATCTCGATGTCAGTGGACCACGGGCTCGTCCCAGTAGGCTCGGTGATCACGTTGGTGATCTGATGGTCGGCAGAAAGGGTCGATGATGCGCGGAGGACAGGACTCGGGGGAGCGGGTCGGCCTGGCAGCTACCAGCCGCGACCACCCCAAGCCAACGGCGAACGACTTGCTAACGACCGTTGGCACGGTCGCCGACTACTGACCGAGGACACCGCCGCTAGTGTCCTGGACCTGATCCACGACCGTCTGGGCGCCATTGCGCTACAAAGCGGCACGGGAACGCGCGCAAGCACGGTCGCCAAAGTGTCAAAGGGAGAGTGCAAGACAAGGCCGGGGGACATCGTACGCCGGCCAACCTGCCACCTGATGGTGCAATAGCCCTCGTCCCCACTGAAAGGTTCGGGTGTTCTGTGAGGCCTCGGGGTTCGCAGAACCGATGTGTGACGGCTTAGGACAGCGTCGAACTGAGCAGCAGACTCGTCTCGCTGTTAACGACGCCCTCGACGGAGCGAATCTGGCCGAGTAGCCGGTCGAAGTTGCTCAGCGTGTCGGTCCGGATCTCGGCCACCAGGTCCCAGCCGCCGTTCGTGGTGTGTAGCGCCCGGACTTCGGGAAAGCCGCGAAGTTGGCTGATCGCCCGATCTGTTGAGCGCCCCTCGACCTCGATGAGCGCGATCGCCCGGATCGAGTCGGGATCCCGCTCTTCGCGAACCCGGACGGAGAATCCGAGGATGGTGCCCGAGTCCAGCAGCCGCTGCAGCCGGATGTTCACCGTTGCCCTCGTGACTCCGAGGTCATGGGCGAGCGTGGTGACGGGGGTTCGCCCGTCCGCCCGCAGTGCGCCGATTAGGCGGCGATCGAGGTCATCGAGCGTATTCATGATTCACACTGTACCGCCAGGGGAAGCATCTTGAAAGATTTATGGCACATATTGGCTCGCTCTGCTCGTTACGCGTGCACATTGCCCGGTCATAGGCTAATTCCAGAAAACAAAAAGAAGGTTGTCGTGGTGCGTTTCATGAACGTAAAGAACATCACCGCCCGGCCGTTCGGCTTCGACATCGTCGTGGTAGCGAGCGTGCGGGACGCGGTGGCGGGCGCCGACATCATCACGACCTCCACTACTGATAAGGCCCAGGCGGCGGGGCGCACGCACTACGACTAGATCGCCATCTTCGACTCGGTCGATTTTGCCATCGAGGACTTTTCGGTGCTGCGCTACCTGCGCGATTTGGTCGCCGGCGCCTCATTCTTCGTCGAACTCGATCTGATCGCCGGTCCCTTCGATCCCAAGAACCTCTTCGGTCTGGTCGCTGACGTTATTGTCTCGATTTCTGCTCGGCCGTAAGCGCTGGCTCTTTGGGGCGGTGATCGGCGTGCCGTCAATGTTAAGTTCAACCGCTGCGTTTCTTAAAACCTGATCAGGCATTGCCCTGCGTCGGTTTCTGACACGCTCCACGGAAATGCACGGCAGATTTCAAGAACATCCGTTTCAAGAACATCCGTGAACTCGCCACTTAGTTCCCTCGGCCGCTAAGCCCGGAAACCTTTCGACCTGACGATCGGATGTCAAATATCCGTATCAACGCCGGAGGTCATCATGGTCCAACCAAAGTCCGAGGTCGGGTCTGTCCCGACCGAGCCCGAGGGGCGCACAACCGAGCGCGCCCTGTCCCTGCCTCAGTCGACTGCACTGATTATGGGCAGTATCATCGGTGTCGGCATCTTCTCGCTGCCCTACGCATTATCGTCGTATGGCCCGATCAGCCTGGTCGCCATGGGCCTCGCCACCGTCGGGGCGGTCGCGCTTGCGCTGATGTTCGCGGTGATGTCGCGACGCCTGCCGGCTGCCGGCGGACCGTATGCCTATGCACGCTCAGGGTTCGGCAACGCGGCCGGGTTCGTTAACGCCTGGTCCTACTGGATCACGGCATGGGCGGGCAACGCGGCGATCGTCGTCGGCTGGGTGTACTACGTCGAGCACTTCCTAAACAAGGACGGCGCGGTCGGCTGGTCCATCCTGATCGCCCTTGTCGGGTTGTGGATCCCGGCCGTGATCAACCTGACTGGCGTGCGCGCGATGGGTTCGGTCCAAGTCTGGACGACGGTGCTGAAATTCATCCCGCTGGCCATCATGTCGACCGTCGGGTTGTTCTTCATCAAGGCGGGGAACTTCACGCCGTGGAACCTCAGCGGTGACAGCAGCCTGTCGGCGATCGGTGGAGCGATGGCGATCGCACTGTTCAGCTATTTGGGTGTCGAGACCGCGGCCGTTGCCGCGGCGAAGGTCCGCGATCCCGAACGGAATGTCCCGAAGGCGACCATCTACGGCACGCTCGCTAGCGCCATCGTCTACCTGCTGTCGATGGTTGCCGTGTTCGGCATCGTGCCCGCCTCGCAGTTGGCTATGGACGTGAACAAGGCGTCCTACTCCGTCGCGGCCAACTCGATCGTCGGCGGCGGTTCCTGGGCCGGGGACTTGGTGGCGTTGGCCGTCATCGTCTCCGGTATCGGCGCGCTGAACGGCTGGACAATGATCTGCGCGGAGATGCCGTTGGCTGCCGCGAAGGACGGGCTGTTCCCGGCGCGGTTCGGGAGCCTGTCGCGGCGCCGGGTTCCGGCCTTCGGGATCATCGCGTCCACCGCGCTGGCGTCGGTCGCCGTGGTGATCAGCTATCTGGGAACCAGCGGCGCAACGGTGTTTACCACCCTGGTCCTGATGACCGGGATCACGGCGGCCGTGCCCTACGCATTCTCCGCCTTGGTCCAGATCAAGTGGCGTTGGCGGGACAGCCACCCAGTCCACACGTCGAGGTTCGCGTTCGATGTGTCGGTGGCGGTCGTGGCGCTGATCTTCTCGGTCGCCTTCATCTACTACTCCAGGAACACCAGCGACTTGTGGTACGTCGTCTGGGGCCCGTTCCTGATGGCCGGCGGCGCGTTCGTCGTCGGGATCCCGGTCTACCTTGCGCAGCGGCACTGGATGACTAAGCCGGCCCCCGTGCCCGAGTACCGCTGAGCATTTACACCATCAATATAGTAAGGAATAGCCATGCCATTTCGTGTTGAATCCGAGGTAGGAGTGCTGCGCCAGGTGATCGTCCACCGGCCGGGTCTCGAGCTCAGCCGGCTGACCCCGGACAACGTCGACGACCTGCTCTTCGACGACGTCATGTGGGCCGATCGGGCTAGGGAAGAGCACGACGCGTTCGTCGGCCAGCTCAGAGAGCGCAACGTGACGGTGCACTACTTCCGCGAACTGCTCGCCGCGGCGCTGGACGCGCCGGGTGCCCGGGAGTTCCTGCAGAAGTGTCTGACCAGGGCCATCCGGTTCGGGCCCGCGCTGGACAAGCCGCTGGAGCGGATCGTCGACCAAACGTCGTCGGAGGTGCTTTCCGAGCTCCTGATCGGGGGCGTGCTCAAGAGTGACGTCATGCCGATGCTGCACACGCCCAGCCTTCTGATGGAGTCCCTCGGCATCGACGACTTCCTGCTGCGGCCCCTGCCGAACCACCTGTTCCAGCGCGATAACTCGGCCTGGATCTACGGCGCCCTGAGCATCAACCCGATGGCCAAGCGGGCCCGCAAACGCGAGACCATCAACTCCCGCCTGATCTACAAGTTCCACCCGATGTTCCGCGACGCCGGGCTGGAGATCGTCTACGGCGACGATTCCCTGCCCCACGAGCCCGCTACCGTCGAGGGCGGCGACGTGCTCGTGATCGGTAATGGGGCGCTGATGATCGGGATGGGCGAACGGACCTCGCCCCAGGGGGTCGAGACACTAGCCCGACTGCTCTTCCAAGGCGGCCATGTCCGCCAGGTGATCGTCGTCGAGCTGCCGAAGGAGCGGGCCTTCATGCACCTGGACACCGCCATGACAATGGTCGACAGCGACGCGTTCTCCGTATATCCGTACCTGCCCGAGACGCTGCGCGCGTTCATGCTCACCCCGGTGGGGTCCGGCGGCGACTACGACATTACGGAGCACACGGACCTGTTTCCTCTCGTGGCCGAGGCCCTCGGCGTCGACAAGGTCCGGGTCCTGCGCACCCCAATCGATCGCGCGGGTGCGCAGCGAGAGCAGTGGAACGATGGGAACAACTTCCTCGCCGTTTCCCCCGGCGTCGTGCTGGGTTATGAGCGGAACACGACCGCCAATCGATACCTCGCCGACGAAGGCATCGAAGTCATACCCGTCGTGGGATCCGAGCTCGGCCGCGGCCGCGGCGGTCCGCGATGTCTGTCCTGTCCAATCGAAAGAGATGCGGTGATCCTGTGAGCTTTAACCTGCACAACCGGAGTTTCCTTAAGGAAGTCGACTTCACCCCGAAGGAATGGAAGTTCCTCCTCGGGCTGGCCGCGGACCTCAAGGCAGCCAAATACGCCGGCACTGAGCTGCCCCGGCTAACCGGGAAGAACATCGCCCTCATCTTCGAGAAGACCTCCACCCGGACCCGCTGCGCCATGGAAGTCGCCGCGCACGACCAGGGCGCCCACGTGACCTACCTCGATCCGAGCGGGTCGCAGATGGGGCACAAGGAGTCCGTTAAGGACACCGCGCGGGTGCTGGGCGGGATGTTCGACGCCATCGAATATCGCGGCTCGGCGCAGACCAACGTCGAGACGCTGGCCGCGTCGTCGGGTGTGCCGGTGTGGAACGGGTTGACGGACGAGTGGCATCCCACCCAGGCGCTGTGCGACATGCTCACGATGCGCGAGCACTCCACCAAGAACGACCACGAGATCGCCTTCGCGTACCTCGGAGACGCGCACAACAACGTCGCGAACTCGCTGCTGGTGGCAGGGGCGCTGATGGGCATGGACGTGCGCATCGTGGCCCCCCGCCAGCTGTGGAACACCGACGATGTGATCGCGGCCGCCCAGACGATCGCCGAGAGCACGGGCGCGCGGCTGACCCACACTGAGGACGTCGCCGAGGGCGTGGCCGGGGTCGACTTCATCTACACCGACATCTGGGTCTCCATGGGCGAGCCCAAGGTAACTTGGGACGAACGCATCGCCGCCCTGCTTCCCTACCAGGTCACCGCGGACGTCTTGGCTAAGACCAGCAACCCCGACGTCAAGTTCATGCACTGCCTGCCGGCGTTCCACGACCGGAACACGGCCGTAGGGGAACAGTTGTTCAAGCAGACCGGCCTCGGCGAGCTTGAGGTCACGGACGAGGTGTTCGAGTCGTCCAGCTCCATCGTGTTCGCTCAGGCCGAGAACCGGATGCACTCAATCAAGGCGATCATGGTCGCCACCCTGGGTTCCTGATGCGCATCGTGGTCGCTCTCGGCGGCAACGCACTCCAGGAGCGCGGCGCCCCGATGACGGTGCAAAACCAGCGCGCCAACGTCGCCAAGGCGTGCGCCGCGCTGGCGCCAATCGCCCAGGAGCATCAGCTGGTGATCTCCCACGGCAACGGGCCGCAGGTCGGACTGCTCGCGCTCCAGGCGGCCGCCTACGACCACACGTCCGAGTACCCTTTCGACGTCCTGGGCGCCCAGACCGAGGGAATGATCGGGTACATGATCGAACAAGAACTCGGCAACCGGCTCCCGTTCGAAAAGTCGATCGCGACGATCCTGACCATGACCGAGGTGGACCCGGCGGACCCGGCGTTCACGGACCCGACTAAGTTTGTCGGGCCGGTGTACGACGCCGACGAGGCGCGTCGCCTGGCGGTGCTGCGGGGGTGGGTCGTCAAACCCGACGGCGACCACTGGCGTCGGGTGGTGCCCTCGCCCATGCCGCAGCGGATCTTCGAGCTGAGCACGATCAAAACGCTGGTGGCGGCCGACACGGTGGTGATCTGCGCCGGCGGCGGTGGCATACCCACCATGTACCAGCCCGGCTCCCGCAAACTCATCGGCGTCGACGCCGTGATCGACAAGGACCGGGCCAGCGCGGTGCTGGCCCGGGACCTCAAGGCCGACTCCCTCGTGATCGCCACCGACGCGGACGCCGTCTACACCGGCTGGGGGACACCAGAACAGCGCGCCATCATGCTCGTCCACCCGGACACGCTCGCGGGCTTCGACTTCCCGGCGGGCTCGATGGGACCCAAGGTTGAGGCGGCGATCGACTTCGCCCGCAACACCGGTCGCGACGCCTTCATCGGATCACTGACAGAATTGCCGGCGCTCCTGGACGGAACCGCGGGTACCCGGGTCTCCGTGACAGCCAACGGCGTGGCCTACCGCTGACCCCGCCGCGGTCCCACGACGCCGGTCCACGGCGGCTGACGGGGACGACAGAAACCTGCCCGGGCCGACTCAACGGTCCGGGCAGGTGCGCGTAAACGGCAGGTTGGGCAGCGCGGCCTTCTCTCGCAACCAGGTCACGACAGGAGGAACGACCTCGACAATAAAGTTGGCGATCGGAGTCAAAACGCGAATCAGTCCGCCGATTCTGTCAACCAGCAACGTGAGTGGCTCGACGCTGAAGTCCTCGCGTGTGAGCTTTCACGGAATCCCAATCCGCAAGAAGAACATATAAGTTCGGCGATCCCATTGATCTTGACAGGGATAAGGAACGAAACCCGGGCTGGCCGCTAATCAGAGGACGCGCTTGCTTGATGTCATTTTTCGAAGTCGTCTGCACAAATGTTCGTACTCGCCTGCACAGCAGCGAAATAGCGAAAGCGGCCGCTCGGCTGCCCAGCAAGCAGCCCAAACTGTCCAAGGCTCAGGAGAAGCCAGCACCTGGTCGACGTGTACCAGGGGGTGAGGCCCACTCTCTCCCAGGGCAATCCAGCGCGTCGGTGACACTGCCGCCTGTTCACGGTGTGCAGAGGAGTATGGAACAAACGGGCGTCTTGTGCAGAGGAGTACGAAAAGGCCAATGTTCACACTGGCCTGCACAACCCCGAAAACACAGGGGTTCGTTGCGCAGACGATTTCGGAAAATGACAGAACCGCCAGCTTCCGGGGGAGCGCCCGTTAACATCCCTCTTACGGACGGCCTTGCGCTCGAGTGGGCGACCCAGCATTTGCCGGGTTGATCCGCGACTCGTCGTTGGGGCGCTACGGTCAGGCTTGGGGCATCTGTTTGCTCGTTGTTGTGCCCGTCGACGGGTGGGATCCTGGATGTCGTCGGGAATTCATCTAAGCGTTGCGTGCCGTGTTCGGGGGCACTGTTTCTGGCCCTAGTCTGGGGTTAGACAGATTCGATTCGTTGGATTCCAGCTCAGTGGGGCGCACCTTTTCGTGCGTGATGCCCGTCTCTCCCGCACCGCTGGAGAGGTGCATTCCCGGCACACTTCCGCCAAAGAGCGAAACCCGGCCAACACTCCGGGGACCGCCATGCCGGGCGGCCCTGCCCTCGCCTCCGCATTCGCGGATGCGTCACACGGGAAAGGGATTCACCATGACCACCACCATTCAGAAACCGCTCTCCGGTACCCGCGCCCGCCGGTGGCTGCCCGCATTGCTGCTCGCCGTCGCCGTTTCCGGCGTTGGCACGGTCGGCCTAAGCGCCGCCGGCGCCAGCTCCGCGTCCGCGGCCGTTCCGACCGGGTCCGTTCGCGCCCCCATCGCGCTCGGCGCAGCGGGTACCTTCGCCATTCTCTCCGAAACGGGCGTGACGGATGTCTACGCGTCGGCCGTCAACGGTAACGTGGGCTCCAGCCCGATCACCGGTGCCGCGATCCACCTCAGCTGCGGCGAAGTGCACACCGGCACGATCTACACCGTCGATGCTGCCGGGCCCGCGTGCGCGGTCACCGACCCGGCGTACCTGAACACCGTCGTCGGTGACATGGGGATCGCGTATCAGGATGCCGTCAGCCGCGACCAGGCCGACGCGATCGACCTCGGTGCCGGCGAGATCGGCGGCCTGACCCTGAACCCGGGCCTGTACCAGTGGAACACCGGTGTCACCATCTCCAGCGACGTCACCCTGACCGGCGGCCCGAACGATGTCTTCATCTTCCAGGTCGCCGGGAACATCAGCGAAGCTGGCGCCAAGCAGGTCACCCTCGCCGGTGGCGTGCAGGCGAAGAACGTGTTCTGGCAGACCGCCGGAGAGGTATCGGTCGGCACAGCAGCGCACTTCGAGGGCATCGTGCTCGCGAAGTCACTCATCGCCGTGAAGACCGGCGCGACCATCAACGGCCGCCTGCTCTCGCAGACCGCTGTCACCCTGCAGATGAACACCGTCACCGCGCCCGCGCTCTAACCAACACCCAGCGCGATCACACGTGGCCGTACCGGATACCGTGTCAGCCGCACCGGCTGCACATGTCTGGTGCGGCCACCGTCAACATGTGACGCCTCTGTTGGTCCCCACTCCACTGATGGTCAGCGTTGAGAGAGCTCTAATGCCGGTTCGGAGTGCCCGGACCGTCGAGATGGAGGAATGCACCTCGCCCGCCTCCCCAGCTGCTTCGGAGTGCGATAGGCCCGGTCAGGACGGCGGTGTGGCAGTGGGGACAATACAGGTAAGGGTGCGCGAGAGTGCCCGCGGATTCGAGCCGACGATCACAACTCACGCACGCGAGGGGCACCTCATCGTCAAGCATGAATCCAGTATGCGCACCCCCGCGCCAAACACGCCAGACACTGACTCATCGACGCCCGGCACCCGCCCACCCGATTGGGCCGGTGCGCGAGCACGTTTCCCGGCCTGAGGCGCCGGTGCCGGCGACGTTCCAGCGGATAGGGCAGGCCTTGGCTGCCCAGTTCATCAGCCCGATACCACTGCGGCAGGGACAGACACGGGCGGCGTGCCAGCAGATTGGCGGGGCGCGAAGCCACTTCAGGCAGTGCCCGATCAGGCCGACGAAGCCGCTTTCTCAATCATGAAACCGTGCTCCAATACGGGTTCCCCTTGTGACACACGAGCACCATGCCCGACGATCGCCCTGCGGCTCGTGGATTTGAACCGCAAGGGCTCCGTCTTACGGGCGCTTACCCACTATCCGGGTGCGCGTTGATGGTGACCAGTCACTAGTACGGCAGGTGCGGAATATCCTTGAAGACGCGTTCGGTATCCGCTTTACTGGTTGGCACACGCCAGAGGAAGTTGCGACCAAATTCGTTCTCGTGGCACTCACCTCCTCGCCGCCATCGTCATCCCGGTCCTCAGCCGGCCGCTCGCTGCATCGACATCTCGCACGGGAGTTCAATTATGACCGTCCCTTCCCCGATCCGAATCACGCCCATCCACGTTGGCGATCTACTTGCCGCGGGCGAGGTGATGCCAATCTATGTACACGTCATCGACCATCCCAATGCGCGCGTCCTGGTCGATACCGGCATGACCGAGCTGCACCCGGCGGTGGCAGATCTTGATCCCCGCCTCCGTCCCCTGAACGAACAGGGATTCGACCTTGACAGCGTCGACATCGTCGTCAACACGCACCTACACTTCGACCACTGCGGCGGCAACAAACTCTTCACCGGCAAGCCAATCTACGTTCAGCGCCAGGAACTCGCCGATGCCCGCTCCGAGGACAACTACACGATCCGCGAATGGGTGGACCCGCCCGGCCCGCGCTACATGCCGGTCGAAGGCGAGTTCGAGCTGCTTCCAGGGCTACGCCTCTTACCGGCGCCTGGCCACAGCCGCGGCACGCAGATCGTCGTCGTCGACACAGGCGAGGGACAGCTGATTGTTGCCGGCGACACCGCAGTCTGGTTCGGTGAACTTGACGAGCCACATACCCAAGGCCAGCTGCTCATACGCGCTCTGAATCCAGAACTGGTCTGGCTCTCCCACGGTCACGAGCCCTGGAGACCCACCAACCTCCGTTCCCCGTGACTGGCGCGATGATCGGGTCCTCCGATGGTCCGACCTTAGGCTGGACTGCAGCGCTGCGGGTCAGTTCCGATCTCGACCAATCACACCGGGGCACGCGGCTGAGCCCGTATGACCGCCCGGCCCGTTGAAGGTTCCCTACGGACACAACTCCGCTTCGAGCGGACGGGGCGCGATTCGCGTTCGGAAGGTCTCTCTCAACGTCAACTTTCGAACTTCTCGCCGCGTGTTGGCCGGCTAACCATTCCAGGTCATGTCGATGGATGCCCAACGATTCCCGTTGCGGTCATTGCCCTCAACGACTTCGGCGGTCGGCGGCAAGTGCACGAACCGGGTCGAGTTCACCACGGCCAGGATCCGGGCCCGCTCGAGGACATCGAGCCGGTTCGCCGGCACCCGCACCGGCCGGGGCGTCCGGGTGCGCGGCGTCCGGGTCGCGGTCGCCGGGGCAACCCGACCAGCACGGCGGCCGTCCGGGTCGGAACGCCGCGGCCGGTCAGGTCGCGGTAGGTGGTCATCACGGTTTCGTCTGCGGTGTTTCGTCCCGCGAGCTCTTCGAAAGATTTTCGAGTAGCTCGTGCATTTTTGACATGATCTCCAACGCCACCCCCGTCGTTTCCAACCGTCGCTCGGTCAGGTCCAGCTGGCGGCGGAGCCTCGCGATCTCGGCCTGTTCGGGCGTGAGCCGGCCGATCTTCTCCCCAGGTTTCTTGCCCTGCAGCACGCCCGCATCTCGCAGTTTTCGCCACTCCGTGATCTGCGAGGAATAGATCCCCTGCTCCCGCAAATACGCGCCGCCCCCGTTCCGTGAGATGGCGTCCTCATACGTGGCGAGGTGGTCGAGTTTCTGCTTCGGCGTGAACGAGCGCCGGGGCGTGGGGCCGCCCGCGCGGGGGCCGGGACTGCTGTTGTTCATGGAACTATCGTCGCGCACGGCGATCAACGATGGGCTGGACATGGGGGGACTTCCTGATTCTCGCCCTACGTCAAACGGCGGACTTGCTCTGAGCTACTGGCCTCAGCTCACCCCGACACGTAGGGCATCGATCCACCTTAGAGAGTTGGCAGCTCAGCGATGACTTTCGGGACGCGGTCAATCGGATGCAGTGCCATTTCCGCACCCTACCGAATATTCGAGGCCAGCCCCATAACGATCTGGCGCGACAAGCGTCCCTCTTACGGCGTTCGCTTAACCGGTTGAACGGACGTGTCCGGACGTATTGCCAAGTCCGGAAACGCAGAATTACCCCGAAGTCGCATCGGGCGGTGCAGAAGGTTTTGCCGAGGCGTCCCGGACACACGCAGGCCCGGTGGCGACCGCCATCGGGCGGCATCACATGGCTGCGATTCAGCTATTTAGATGAGTCGAGCCATGTGTCTACGGCGTCTCGTGCGGCGGCGGGCCGTTCATGGAACAGGAAGTGGCCGGCGCCCTCGATGATGGTGAATGTGGCTGCGGGCATTGCGGCGGCTGTCTCTTCGGCGGCGTCGAGGGGAATGAGGCGATCTGAGGCCCCATGGATGATCGCTGTTGAACACGTTATCGACGGCAGCATCGAGCGGAGGTCAGCGCGCTGAACGACAGCACGCTGCTGGCGCAGGAAGGCGCCTGGGCCAATTGGCGCCGTCATTGCCCGCCATGTGGCCAGCAATGCCTGGTCAGACTCGTTGTCTGCTGCGACGACGCCGGGGAAGGCGGCCTCGACGAGAGCGTCGAAATGCCCGTCCTCGACGAGTGCGGATTGGCTGGACCGCGCCTTGACCTGCTCCGTGGTGTCGGCTCGGGCGGACGTGCTCACGAGTGCGAGGGCGGTGACCCGGTCGGGTGCTTGCCGGACGACTTCCAAGGCGACGTACCCTCCCATGCTCGTACCAAGAATGGCGAATTCTCCGGCGTTCTCGCGGAGAATCCGTTCAGCCATTGCCGCGATCGTGTCGTCATGGCGGGTGTCGGCCAAGGTGACCTGACCGTGGGACCAGACAGTGTCGATCACCGGCGCGTACGCGAGGGGGGAGCAGAGCAAAGGCGGCACCATGACGATCTTCATGTATCCATTCTCACGGGACCCACCGACAGTCGAGTCGAACGCCACCTCCCAACGTCCAGTTGAATGAGGCGAGCGTGAGTTCATTTGGCTTGTTCTGCCTGGATGGTTGAGGTTGGTGTGTCGATCCAGGCCGCGGCTGGGGCGCCAAGGATCTTTGGCTCGCCTCTGGTGCTGAAGCGCTCGCGGCTGGGACGGCGAAGCAGCCAGGCACGCCACCACCGCGGCAGCCCTCACCAGCCACCTCCGCCAAGTCCGACGTTGACACCAAAACCCCAATCCCCGTGACCTGACAACGAGAGCCGGTTAATCGAACGACTCAACAGAGAGGTCAAACGCCGCACCGACGTCGTGGGCGTGTTCCCCAACCCGCAGCCCGGCTCCGCCTCGCAGGGGCCGTCCTCGTCGAGCAACACGACGAGTGGGAAGCCGGCGCCCGCCGCTACCTCTCCGAAGACTCCATGCGCCAGCTGGACGCCTTCAACACCGCCCTCACCACCCCCGACGCCGGCACGCTGACGGGGGTGATTCCCATTCCCGAGCTCAGTGCTGCGTAATCAAATCAACTGACCCGCACGGCGTCGAGAAACTCCATCACTGAGCGGGACGTGACCTTTTCTAGAGTCCCGCGCAGCCAGCTCAATGTGCCACCTAGCGATCACAGGATGCCGCCAGTTGCAAGGCCACAGCGGCATACTTATTTAATCGGTTGACCGGGGTGAGCGATGTTTCGCTTGGGTAAAAGCGGGCAATAACCCACTTTACGGGATGTGGACAATAATCCATAATACTGAGTGTGGTCGATGATCCGCACTCGAGGGGAGAAGCTTGAACGTCTACAACGCCCGGGATCTGGGTGCGGCTGCCCGCCAGAAGCGCGAAGCGCTCGGGCTGACGCAGCAGGCCGCGGCCGATGCGGCCGGCGTGTCTCGTGAGTGGCTGGGGGGCTTCGAGTCCGGAAAGCCCGGTGTGTCCCTGTCCCGCGTCTTCACTGTGTTACATACCCTGCACCTGGGCCTCGAACTCGCCGAGATGAAGGCCGACGAGGATACGGCCCTCGACGACGTGTTCGCGGATCTGGACAGGCCATGACCCGTGAACTGAGCGTGTACCTCGACGGTACCCGCGCGGGCACCTTGCGCCAGACCAGCCACGGCAATACCACGTTCCGGTACGAGGATGACTACGGCGCGAGCCGCCGGGCAGCTCCCACGCCCGTTTCCCTGTCTATGCCGGTGGCCCGCCGAGAGCACCCGGCGCGCGTCGTTATGCCGTTCCTGCAGGGTCTCCTGCCGGACAGTCCTACGAAACTCGCCCAGCTTGCCCGGGATTATCAGACCTCGCCCCGCAACGCTTTCGGGCTCCTCGCCCATGTGGGCAGGGATTCCGCTGGTGCTGTTCAGGTGCTACCGCCTGGTGAGGACTCCACCGATGCCGCAACCCGGCAGGGCGATGTCACACCGCTCACGAATGCCAACGTGGGTGAAGTCATCGCGGACCTCATCGAACACTCCGACACGTGGGGCCGTAGCCGCGCCGACATGCATTGGTCCCTGCCTGGCGCCCAACCCAAGGTCGCCCTGTTCCGCTTCGACGACGGCTCCTGGGGTACCCCGAACGATTCGACCCCCACGACCCATATTTTGAAGCCGGCCGTCGCGCCGTACACCGACCATGACGTGAACGAGCACGTGACGTTGGGCGCGGCCCGGATACTGGGCCTGACCGTGTCCCAGCACGAGCTGATGACCACCGACCAAGGCCACCGGGTGTTCGTGTCTACCCGGTACGACCGGCGGAAGGTCGGCGGCCGGTGGGTTCGACTGCACCAAGAGGACCTGTGCCAGGCGCTGTCTGTGGCCCCGGACATGAAGTATCAGCAGGACGGTGGCCCGGGCGTCAACCAGATAGCAGGACTGTTCGACAATCTCTCCGACGCCCGGGACCAGGCCGACAGCCGCCGCCGGTTCTTTGATGCTTTGGTGTTCAATGTGAGCGCCGCGTGTACCGACGCCCACGCCAAGAACTTCTCCATGCTTCTCTCCGGCCGTCGGGCGACCCTGGCGCCGCCTTATGACGTGGGTACCCACGCCCCATATCCGGCGGCGGAACCGCTACGCTCCGCGATGAAGGTCGACGACGAGTACACGATCGACGCCATCGGGCTGCCCGAACTCCTCAAAGCGGCCACCAAACTTCGCATCCGGGCCGACGTGGCCGCCGACCGGGTCGCCCACATCCGAACGAACATGGCTGCGGCGTTTGCGGATGCGGCCACGGCAACGACGGGGCCAGGAGTGCGAGGCTACGCCGCCACCGTCGCCAACTCCGTCCACGCGCTGGCGGCCGCCCGCGGCTGGTCCTGACCGCCCGTCTCGCCCGGTCCCGGGGCGAAGTCACCCCCAACTCTTGTGCAACAGGGGCGAGATACGAGGGTGACAGCTCGCTCTTACCCGCCGGCCGGGCATCCAGTTGGGCGATCACCAGGCAGGCCACCGGATCCTCTGAAAGTCCAACAAACGACGTGCGCAAAGTGTGGCCGACAAGGACGACGACCTGGGTGTGCCGAACTTTGAACGATGCTTGACCCCAAGGTGATCGAGGGCACCGATGACGGCCCATTCTGGCCCTCGGAGTGCAGTTTCGTTCGTCTCGTTCTGACCGGGCGGGGATGGGCTGCGATGACGTTGCCGAGAGGTCTGAAGGCGAGGTGTATCTCGCGCTGTTTCCCGGCCGCGGGGTACGTGAGAGTGTGTTCATGCAGCCGGACTGGGGCCAGGTGCACCGAGAGCTGGCCAGGGTCATCCAGTGTCGTAGAATTAGGGTTCGTGAAGATCGACCAGGAGCGTCCGGGTGAGCCTCGGTGAACCGGAGGATTTCGCCGTGACAGTGTCAGTGACGTCGCCCATTGATGACTCGGACCTATTCGAGGGTGTGATCACCGGGGTGCGTGATCCGCGCCGGCTCAAGGTTGTCGCCGACGCAGACCTACGAGGGTCCATGGCTGACCCTGATCTGGATGCGGTGGTTGCCACCCTGCGCCTGGCTTGCGCGGCGCCGATCGTCGTCGTGAACATCGTCAGTGCGGACCGGCAGACCTACGCGGCGGAGGTTGGTGTCGGGGCAGAATGCACGTCAGTACCGGACGCACTGTCCTTTTGTGCGGAGGTGGTTGACACGGGTCGGGCCACGACAGTCCCCGATGCCGCTGCGCATCCCGTCTACTGCCAGAACCCGATGGTACTCAGCGGCATTATCGGTTCATACGCGGGCGTCCCGCTTGTCGATAACGGCGTGGTTCTGGGCAGCGTGGCAATCTTCGACCACCATGCGCGAGTGTTCTCCGCTGACGTCCTGGACATCCTTCGTCACCAGGGGAAACTGGCTGGGTCTGTCCTCGCACTGCGCAGGTCGGCCCGCACGGACGCGTTGACCGGGTTGCCCAACCGTGCCCTTTACGCGGACCGCCTCGTGGGGGCGCTGGCGAGACTTGAGCGCAACGGTGGAATGGTCTGCGTGATGTACCTCGACATCGACGACTTCAAGATCATCAACGACACTCTCGGGCACGGCGGGGGCGACGACATCCTTATCGAGTTTGGGAGGAGACTAGCCAGCGTGTTGCGCCCCACCGATACGGTGGCGCGCTTCGGTGGGGATGAGTTCGTGATCCTCTGCGAGAACTTCGGTGGCGTCGGCGATGCCGAAAAGTTGGCGGCTCGGGTCGTGGCCGCGACCTCCACGCCATGGGATGCCCAGGGCTGGTTCATGCCTGTCCACGTGAGCATTGGTTTCGCCGTGACAGATTCTGCCACAACAGAGCCATCGGCATTGCTTCGTGACGCCGACTCCGCTATGTACTTGGCTAAGAATATTCCTGGCTCCATGTCGGTATAGGCACCCAGTCGGCGGACAGAGCCGCAATAGCCTCATCGTTGAGCCGTCTCAGCCAGTAGGTCATGACGGTGGGGGCTGAGGAGAGCGCGCCGCCCGCAGACCGCTAAGCCGTCGCGGGCGGCTTGTGCTCCCTCGGTCACCACGGTGCCCGAGGGGTCAATCCGGCAAATAATAAGTGGTGGGGTGGCAATATCTGCCTCCGCACCGACAGCGCCGACCACAGATATGACTCAGCCTTGGCTCGTCCCATGATCGCAGGGAGCTGCTGTCGCATCGCACGCTTGCCGAGTGACGTGCGTTTCCGCTTTGTGCGGATCTGAGGCATCCGATTCAGTACCCAAGATGGGGTCGCCAAAGTTTCTGGGATCTTAGACACGCTGGCCGAGCGCCTAGCCTTCGCGACACGGAGAACAGATGACTGGCTATGTGACAGATTCTGATTCCAGCGCGCGAGGGATCGTGTTGTCACGTAATCGAACGTATAAACGACAGGGGTCGATTGAGCTGCGCGTACTTCGGCCGGCGTCATCAGGGGCGAGACCGGCCTGGGCTTGATCACGCGTTCTCCTCCTTCGAGAGCAGCGTGAGTGCCGCGGCGTGCGCTGCGGCGATAGCGTTGATCTTGTCGGGCCTGAACCCTGTCCAGTGGTCGGCGTCGGTGATCACGACGGGTGCGGATCTGTAGCCGAGTTGGGTGACCAAGTCGGCGCCGGCCTGGTCGTGGACGAGGTCGACGGTTTCGTAATGCAGGCCGGCGTTGTCGAGTGCTTGTCTGGTCAGGGTGCATTGGATGCAATTCGGCAGCGTGTAGACCGTGAGTGGTTCTGGCATCGGTGGGGCCTCTTTTCATATCTCCCATTGCCTTTTGGCGAAGACTGTGCAACAGCGCCAAGGGTGAATGTGCAAGGAACTGAGAGTTCCGCGGGCCCAGCTCGATGCGCCGCCTAGCGATCACAGGATGCCGTCAAAGAGTCCCAAGGTTGTTCCCGATGACGCGTTCGCGGACCGGCGAGGGCCCTCGTCGGTTCCGCTACTTCGCGAGGAAGGCAAGCACGTGGCGGTTCCATTCGTCCTTGTGTGAAACGGTGACACCGTGAGGGGCATCTTCGATCACCACGAGTTCGCTGCCCGAGATAGCTTCGTGAGTGCGCTTGCCGCTGACCTCGAATGGCACGATGGTGTCGGAGTCGCCGTGTATTACCAAGGTCGGCACGGTGATTTTCGTCAGGTCATCGCGGAAGTCCGTCGTGGCGAATGCGGTTGTGCAGTCGAGCGTTCCCTTCGGTGACGCCATTTGGGCGATATCGAGGTTGTAGGCAATTTGTTCGGTGCTGACCTTCGGCATGTTGATCAGCGACGGCTTGCCGGCGCTGAAGAACATCTGAAGAAATTCGTGCAGGAATGCTGGCCGGTCTCCGGTCAAGCCGTCGTGGAACCATTGGGCGAGTTCGGCGTCGACACCTCCATCCGGGTTGTCATCTGATTTCCAGAGGTACGGCGGCACTGCACTGGCGAAGACGAGTTTCGCGATGCGATCGGTGCCGTACGTACTCACGTATCGGGCGAGCTCGCCGCCTCCCATCGAGAATCCGATCAGAGTGACGTCCCGCAGGTCAAGAGTGTCGAGAACGGCCTTCAGATCGGCGGCGAACGTGTCGTAGTCATACTCGTTCCATGGCTGTGATGACTGGCCAAACCCGCGACGGTCTTACGTGATAACTCTGTGACCGGCGTCGACCAGCGCGGGTACTTGACCCTCCCAAGATCTTCCGCTGAGGGGCCAGCCGTGGATTAGTACGACGAGCTTGCCGGCGCTGGCGTCTTCATAGTGCAACTCGACGTCGGACCCGTTGTGACTGGGAACGGTGATGAAAGGCATGTTCTCTCCTCGTAATCGTGATGGTTTGTTGGAGGCAACTGAAATTGTGGATTCTCGATAATCGGGATTCGCTGGGAGAAGGCTGAAGCGGGCCACGTTCGGGGGCGGCTAGACATTTTTGTGACTGGCCACGTCGCCCGCCCGTATAGCGCGCCATTGCGCCGCTACTGACGTTCTATAATTTGACATAGACTTGGCGATAGACAATAGTTACTTGTCAAGCGCCAAGCTGCTGCAAAGCGCACTTGACAGGTCGCTGGCGACCACTTGCGGGAGGTAAAAACATGAATCTCAAAGAGCGGCACGATCGCATCTTGGCCCGGCTCCGGGCCAATGAGACTGTTGAGATCGGCGAGCTCAGCAAGGTGCTTGAGGTCAGCCGTGAAACGGTCCGCAAGGATCTGTACGAACTCGAACGCGATGGTCTTCTGACCAAGGTGCGCGGCGGAGCCATCCTGACCTCAGGCGATGTCGAGACGGCGTACGACTTGCGCAAGGCGAAAGATGCTGAAGCGAAGAAGGCCATTGCGCGGCTCGCCGCTGGCCTCATCCAGCCTGGAGACACGGTGTTCCTCGATTACGGGACCACGAGTTTCATGGTCGCCGAAGAGCTCCTCCTCTTTGAGGGAATCACGGTGGTGACCAATACGCTCCCGATCGTCAACCTGCTCATCCCCAATACGAGCATCTCAATCATGATCCCGGGCGGGATCGTCCGGACGAATGAGAACTCGCTCTATGGCCCCTTCGGCGCCCGGAACATGGACCACTTGTTCATGAACATCGGCTTCTTTGGCTGCGCTGGCATTGACACTCGCGCTGGAATAACGAACCACAACATGTTCGAGACATCGTTCTCGACGTTGGCCATGGAGCACTGTCAAAAGGTCGTTCTGCTCGCCGACCACACCAAGTTCGATGTCGTCGCGGCCCATAAGACGGCGATTCCTGAGGATGTCGACCTCATCATCACAGACGAGGCCGTGCCGAGCGCGACCGTCCTGGCACTGCAAAAAGCTGGCGCGGATATCCAGATTGCTCACGAGATTGGCAACGCATGAAACTGGACCGGAATTTCATCTATCGGAACACGTCGTTCGTCGATCAAAATGCGTTCTTCAACGGTGTCGCATCCGACCTTTACGCTGCCGGTTATGTCACCGCGGACTACGCGCAGGCTTTGAAGGATCGCGAGGCGGAATTCCCGACCGGACTTCCTGTTCCCGGTGGCGTCGCGATTCCGCACACCGACGCGTCCCATGTCCTGAAGGACACCATCGCGGTGGCCACTCTTGCGAAACCGATTTCGTTTGGAGAAATGGGTGGCGACGACGATGACCTGGTCCAGGTGTCCCTGATCATGCTTCTCGTTCTCACGAGTGCTGCCGGTCACCTCGCTTTCCTGTCCGAGACCATCAAAGCAATTCAGGACCCTGTATTCGTCGCTGCCCTGATGTCGTCGTCGTCAGACGAGGACGTTCAAGAGCTCGTCACGCTCAAACTCAACATTTAGGTCATAGGAGATCATCATGAAGACAATTCTCGTCGCCTGCGGTGGAGCCGTTGCAACCTCGACAGTCGCTGCTGACAAGATCCGTACCCTCTGCCAGCTCCACCACATTGATGTGGACGTGCAACAGTGCCGAATCCAGGAGATCGCGATGCGGGCTGCGGATGTCGATCTGATCGTCACAACCGCGCGGGTAACCACTGACTACGGCACGCCCGTCATTCATGGGATCGCGTTCATTTCCGGAATCAATCTCGAGGCGACCGAGCAAAAGGTCCTCGACGCCCTTTCGAGCTGAATCAGCTCGAGGCCGGCTCCGTGCTGTGGGGGCCTTCAAGAATCCAGCGATACTGCGCCATCCATTTAGCAATTCAACTTAAGGACGAGTTATGAATTTCTTGCAGTACATCGTGGATCTCGGCCCCAGCGTCATGCTGCCGCTCGTGATCATGATCATCGGGTTGTGTCTCCGTCAGGGATTTGGAAAGTCTTTGATGTCGGGATTGACGATCGGTGTGGGTTTCGTCGGGATTGGCCTCGTAATCGGTCTGTTGACGAACAACCTCGGTCCCGCCGCATCCGACATGGCCAAGCATTTCGGAGTCGGTCTCAACGTCATCGACTTGGGCTGGCCAGGTACATCGCCCATGGCGTGGGCATCCTCAATGGGCCTGATCGCCATTCCGATCGCCATTGTGGTCAACGTCCTCATGCTCGTCACCAAGATGACCAAGGTCGTCAACGTCGACATCTGGAACATCTGGCACATGGCCTTCACCGGCATCATTGTTCAGATAGCCACCGGAAACGTCTGGGTGGGCATGGCTGCGGTCGCGATTCACGCAGCAATCGCCTACAAGCTCGGCGACATATTCGGGTCTGTTACCGACAACTACTTTGGACTCGATGGCGTAGCCATCCCTCACGGATCGTCCGCGACCATGGGCGTGATGGCATCTCCTATCGATGACCTCATCGAACTCATCCCGGGCGTTCGCAAGATCAACCTAACGACAGAGAAGCTTGAGCAACGGTTCGGCGTCTTTGGCCAACCATTGATAGTCGGCACAATCCTTGGGCTCGCTATCGGCCTTTTGGCCGGATATCAGGTCGGTGCGGCACTTCAATTGGGTGTCCAGATGGGTGCCGTAATGCTTCTTATGCCCATGGTCGTCAAGCTCATCATGCAGGGACTCCTGCCGATCGCCGCGGCCGCACAGAAGATGCTCCAGAAACATTTCAAGAGCGGCGATTACAAGGTCGGCCTCGACCCTGCACTTCTCTTGGGCGACACACAGGTTGTTGCTGCCGGACTCATGTTTGTGCCCTTGACCATCCTCATTGCGTTCATCGTTCCGGGCAACAAGGTGCTCCCATTTGGAGACCTCGCAACAATTGGCTTCTTCGTGGCCATGGCGGTCGGCGTCCACAAGGGCAACCTTTTCCGCACCTTGATTTCCGGATCAGTCATCATGTACATCACGATCTGGATCGCCAACCAAATGGTCGTCCTGCAGACGAGTCTGGCGGAACGGGTCAACCTGCTCGGCAAGGCCGATCAGGTCGGTTCCCTCGACCAGGGCGGTAACCCGCTTACCTTCTTGATGGCCAAGGGCTTCACCTGGGATGTCTCAATCGGGTTCTTCGTGATCTTCCTCCTCTATATCGGGTCCTTCGTCTACACCTACCTGAAGTACAAGAGAGGTACGCTCTACCGCGTCGCACTACCCGTCACTCAGAAAGCGGCGTCAAGACGATGACAGTCATATCGGTGCCGGGCACCACACCCACCTCTACCTCACCCAGCCGTCAGAGCATGAAGGCCCTTGCCGTAACCGGAATCGAAGAACTCGTCCTCACCGACATGGAGAAACCGATCGCTGGCCCGGGCGAAGTCGTGGTCCGGGTCGCCTACTGCGGAATCTGCGGGTCAGATTTTCCCCGCTATTTCGAAGGAGGAGTGCACGCCTTCCCGCAGGTGTTGGGCCACGAATTCTCCGGCGTCGTCGACTCGGTTGCCCCGGGAGTGACATCTGTCGATCCCGGCGACGCCGTCGTCGTCGCTCCACTCGTGCCGTGCGGCGACTGCAAGTACTGCCACCACGGACGCCCGGCACTGTGCTCGGACTACAGCTTCATCGGGTCACGCCGCCAGGGAGCGCTGGCGGAGTTTGTCAACGTGCCAGAACAGAATGTCCTGCCACTTCCGGAGTCGATGTCGCTTCGCGATGCCGCTCTCGTCGAACCGCTGACCATCGCAATCCATGGAATCGAACGAGTCAAGATTCCACAAGGTGCCCGGGTCGCTGTCTTTGGCGCAGGCGTGATCGGCTTGATGACCGTCATGGCGCTCAAGGCCCATGGCGCCGGAGAAGTCATCGTCGTCGACATCCAGGACGAAAAGCTGACACTGGCCCGCAATCTCGGAGCCGATGCGACCGTTCTTGGAACGGGGACAAAGGTGGACGACTACTTCGCCGTCCACGACCTGCCCGCGGTTTGCATCGAAACCGCAGGGAACTCAGCGACTCAGGCGCAGGCGCTTCAATATTGTGGCAAGGCCGGACAGGTCGTGTTCGTGGGAACTAGTACGCGAGATGTCGTGCTCAAGCCCGAAGTCTTTGAGAACATCCTCCGCGGCGAACTCGGCGTGACCGGTTCCTGGATGTCCTATTCGGCACCATTCCCCGGCCACGAATGGGCGGAAGCGATTCGGCTCATCCACTCCGGCGCGGTTCAGGTGGCACCACTCATCAGCAAAGTTTACGAACTCACGGATGGCACGCTCCCGTTCCGCGATGTTCGTGAAGCACATGGGACGATGCTGAAAATCCTCTATCGCATTGGCGGGGGCGAGTAGCCATGGCGCAGGACGGGAATGCTGCGGGCGCAATCATCACAGTGACACCCAACCCCGCTGTGGACGTCACCTACCGCCTTCCGCACGCCGTCTGGGGCGGAGTGAATCGGGTTGACAGCGTCACTCGACGCGCAGGAGGGAAAGGGGTCAATGTCGCCTGCGTCCTAGCGCAACTGGGACACGCAGCCCAGACCACGGGTTTTCTGGGGGGAGCTAACGGACAGTCCCTTTCTCAGCTGCTCGACTCCTATCCGATCGAACAGCAGTGGACACCGATCGAGGGGGAGACTCGCTGCACGACGGTAGTGGTTGATGAATCCTCCACGACCCTCCTCAATGAGCCCGGGCCGCGCGTTTCCGGGAACGATTGGGATCGGATTTCGGCCGAGATCTCAACCAGGTGCTCATCCGGAGACGTCGTTGTGCTCTCTGGTTCCTTTCCGCCCGGTACCCAGGCGAGGCATGTCCAGGGGTTCGTGTCGGCGGCCCGCCGCGCCGGCGCGCTCATCCTCGTTGATACGTCGGGCCCGCTCCTGGGTGCGGCTGCGGATTCCGGTGCCGACCTGCTGAAGCCCAACCAAGAGGAACTCCGGGAGGCCACAGGGATCGACGATGTCGTCGCCGGTGCCCGATCGCTCATTGCTCGAGGCGCAGGCACCGTGGCTGTCTCGTGCGGGGAAGAAGGGCTCGTCGTGGTTACCGGGAGAGGAGAAGGGGTGCGAGCGTGGCGAGCCGCTCCAGCGGAAATCGTGCACGGCAACCCAACTGGCGCCGGTGACGCAGCCGTTGCGGCACTTGCCCTGTTGCTCCAGCACGTAGCCGCTGGTGGAAACCTCGCCGAAATCGTGCCGGACCACCTCCGACAGACCGTCGCGTTGTCCGCTGCCGCAGTCGTGGCTCCCGTCGCCGGAGTCGTGGACCTGGCGTCCTACGCAAGATTCCTGAGCCAAGTAGAAGTGGAAGAGATCCATGTCCCTCTTTAGCCTTAAGGCCGCCGCGCGCTTGTGTGCGTCGGATGGCAGCGGCCTCGGCGCTTTCAACGTCGTTCATCTGGAAAGCGCCGAACGATTCGTATCT
This sequence comes from Cryobacterium sp. HLT2-28, assembly GCF_004402495.1. Lineage (GTDB taxonomy): Bacteria > Actinomycetota > Actinomycetes > Actinomycetales > Microbacteriaceae > Cryobacterium > Cryobacterium mannosilyticum. The sequence continues at coordinate 273,372 of NZ_SOFH01000029.1, forward strand.
GCAGCAACGCGCGCCCGCCGCCCAGTGGTCCTGCAAATTAGCGAGAATGCCGTCAGCTTCCATGGAGGTCTAGCCCCCATCGCAACAGGTGTCCTGGCCATTGCCAGAAAAGCAGAGGTACCTGTCGTCGTTCACCTCGATCATGCCAAGCGCGTGGATCTCATCTTTGAAGCCGTGGACCTGGGATTCACCTCTGTGATGTTCGATGGATCGAAGCTTCCATTCGACGTGAACCAGAAGACAACCTCCGATGTCGTCACGCTTTGCCACGACAGAAACGTATCTGTGGAGGCAGAACTTGGTGAAGTCGGCGGCAAGAACGGAGTGCATGACCCGATCGCACGGACAGTCCCGGCGGAAGCGGCCCGATTTGTCGCCGCAACCGGGGTCGACTTGCTCGCTGTTGCCGTTGGTTCCTCCCACGCCATGACCACACGCGGAGCGACCCTCGACCTCGGACTGATCGGTGAACTTCGAGACGCAGTGCCCGTTCCTCTGGTCCTGCATGGCTCCTCGGGCGTCAGCGATCAAGGAATGCGAGAGGCAATCCAGGCCGGAATAACGAAGGTGAATGTCTCGACCCACTTGAACGTCATCTTCACGAATGCCATCAAGGACTTTCTTGAGCTAAATCCCGAAGTCGTCGATTCCCGAAAGTACTTCACGCAGGGCAATCGCCTAGTAGAAGCGGAAGTCGAGCGGCTCTTGCGATGGTATGCAGAACCGTCCTCCACCCGAACCCCCAGACTCACAAGCATCTCGCGATAGGAAACTTCCAATGCCCCAACGACTCGCCACGGTACGTTCTGCATCAGGTTTGCATGCTCGTCCCGCTCACGTCTTTGTTTCAGCCGCTAAGAAGTGCGGCCTCCCCATAACCATTTCAGTTGGAGACGGTGAACCGGTTGATGCAACGAGCATTCTGGCGATCATGGCTCTCGGAGCAGATTCGGGAACGACGGTGATGATGTCAGCAGAGGGCGAAAACGCCGCGGCCGAACTTGACCGACTCGCAATGATCATTGAGACCGATCAGGACGCGAAGGGATGAAGTATTGGAGTCGGTGTCCTTAGCGTCGTTTAGCGAGGTGTCGTAGCCCCGACACGCAACGCCGGACAGTGCTCCGCGCCTCTGAGCTTGACGCCTGGTTCCCGGGTCGAATCGGCAGCGCGACGGGTGCCTTGGTTAATCTCCCGCACCCGCTGAGGGACGTGAAAACAATCTCGTCGAGGTGGCCGATGATCCGCTTGGTCACGACATTCTCCGCGTTCTTGGCCGCCGCTGGCGAGTAGCCCTTTTTGGTACTCCAGTCCAAGTAGCTGGTACCCATGTTCTGGGCAGTTACTGCCGTGAAGTCGGCGATTTCAAGTCACAGCGGCGGCACGTCGGTCTCACTGCTGCGAGGAAAGTGACTGCTCCGCGCACCGAGTCGACGTCAAAGGCAACGGCGAGACCGGCTGCACTGAGCACACCTGCGGAAAGCATGCAAAAGCCCACGAAGTAGGAAATTGTCGGACCGTTCTCGGCGAGGTCGGCGAAAACAGGGGAACCGCCAGCGCACGGATACTTGGTCACCGGATTCCGTGGCGTCGGAGCTGCCACGAGACTCCCCGGATCTTGCTGCCGTCGCGCCGGGAGGACGGTCCGTTGTCGGGGGGCAAAGCTGCGAATTGTCGAACGGCGGCCTCTGGGTGAGGACACATCGGATTCTCTGGCGGTACGTATCGTCTACCGGTTGCACTCGGCCCAGATGGTCGGGTTGCACCGGCTGGTCATTGCCGAATCTTTGCGGTTTCCCGAACTCGCCCAGAAACTCTACGACAATGGAGACATGTGGCACATCGCCCGCCTTGCGGACCACGTTCGATCCGAATGCGGTCAGGAGGCGGTCATCCGTGCCGAACCGCTCTACGTCTTACTTTGGGCGAAGACTATCGGCGGAGGTTGCTTGGTCTGCTTGCACCTGCCAGCGGGGCTGAGGCAATCGATCACGCACGTTTCGCTTTGACCGTAGTTCGTCTAGATGGTTGACTCCAAGGGTCTGTGGTCGTATGCGATCAGCGATCGCCGCGCGTCGTCATCAAACCGAAAACCACATTGGCCGCGCATTGCGAACCGCCCAGCCGGTAGGTCTTGACCATCAGTCCCGCCATCTAAAGGGGTGTCTGAACCCAAGATAGGCCGCCATCGAGGTCGCCATCTCGGACGAGTTATCGTCCAATAGGGGAGAGCACGCCGGGCCAGGTGTTATCCGCGTTGCGAGAAGGGTCCGGGCGCGACCGATCCAGTGACGGGTGTCCACGATGATGTCCAACTGGTTCACCTATCTAACGGGGGCGGCGGGTAGTTGGCATACGGCGGTGGCCTGGAGGGTGGTGACGGTTTGTTCCTCCGACCAGGGCAGTGTCGATGGGGGCACCGTCGCGGTGGGTGCCGCGGGGGCGGTGGACGCAATTGTGGCTAGGCGCCGGGCGAGGGTCTGGGCGAAGGCGCCGCCCGCGCTGGAGTTGTTGAGCATGATCACCACCGTGAGTCCGGATGTCGGGTCGGACAATGTGGCTGAGATGAAACCGGGGATAGTGCCACCGTGTCCACGCAATGGTCCGAATTGTTCGGTGCCAAGACCGTGATTCTGCCAGGAGGGCAAGTCCGTCCCTCGCGGGCCGGCCGCCCATTGCGCTTTCGTGGACGTGCTGGAGAGGAGCCTGCCGTCGGCGAGGGCTTGTGTCCAGATTTTCATGTCGTCCAGTGTCGAGATGATACCGCCGGCGACCCCGCTCAGGGAGGTGGAGAGTGTGGTGTCGTCGTAGAGGCTCTCGCACACCATCTGGCCGGTGGCTGTGAGCGCCGTCGCGTATCCGTGCGGGTGTGGTCCGGGGATCTCCAGCTCGGTGGCAGCGGGGAAGGAGGTGTCGTTCAAGTCGAGCGGGTCGAAGAGGTACTGCCGATACAGTGAGGCCCAGTCCTGGTTGGTGGCAGCCTGGAGTGCCATTCCGAGCAACACGATGCCCGTGTCCGAGTGGGCCCAGGCTCCGCCGGGCGCGGTTAGGCGGGCACCGGCCAGACTGTTCGAGACGAGTTCCATGGGTGGCCACTGGCGAGTGGGATTGCTCACGAACTGCGCGGTGAGTGCCGCGCTGGTATCGGGCAGGCCGGATGTGTTCTGGCAGAGCTGGCCGAGGGTGATGTCGCCCACACCGACGACATGGTTGAGGTAGGTGCTGACCGGGTCGCTGAGCGCGACCCGGCCCTCGTCGACGAGGCGCAGCAGCACTGTGCAGGTCATCGCCGTGGTGTTCGTTCCGATCCGGAAGCGCATGTCCGTGCGGAGGGGGACTGCCCCGTTGATCGTCGTGGTTCCAGGGGAGGCAACCCAGTGGCCGGCCCACGGCGCCCAAACCCCGGCCACAGCGCCAGATGAACCAGAGAGCGCGATCGCGTCGATGAGGGCAGCATCGAGCCGGTCGGTGATGTCAGCAGAAAAAGGGGCATCAATCTGAGGCCGACCAGCCAGCGCCGGTGTGCACCCGGACATGAGCAATGAGGTGCCCACCATCATGGCGAGCACTAACGCCCCGCGCGCGCCGCTATTTCGGCTCCTCATGGCACCCACCCCGTGCTCAGCCCATCTGTCCGTTATCGAAAATACTAGACCCCCTCTGTGATCCGCGCGGTCCTCCGGCTGAGCAAGACCTAACCGGGCCCCCAACCCTGACACGTAGGGGATCGTCGGCACACACGCCAGCGTCGCTCGTGGGCGGTTAGCTGGACAGACCCGTCATCGTCACTTAATGTTTGACCGTCTGGAATCTGCGATCGCTTCGTTCGCTGCTGTCAGGTCGTTCTGAGCAGCGGCACCTATCCCTGCGTGTCGGGGTGACGCCGGACGGGGTGGCGTCCCACGGAGTGGCGAAATCTCCGCAGTTGGGCGGGGTGTTGGGGGAGTGAAGCAAAACGCCTTTCGGGCTTCCCGCCGACCCGAGTGAGGGCCGTCGGGAGGTTTCACTCGTAGTACTTGGTGCCCAGGCGATTGAGGGCGATATCAGTTCTCCCGCATATCGGGGAAGAGCCCGTCCGGTGGTGCCGTGTATGGCAACGGGGTGCAGATCGACCCCGAAGAGGGCGAGGAGTGGTGTAGCGGTCCGGGACCTTCCCATCATTCGGCGGGGAACCGGGGAAGGCAGGCAACGCGCCACGCTCGCTCGCATAGGAAAGCTATCCGCCGTGGTCGCCGGCGCCATCCGTTCACGCTGTCGTTTTCAGCCGCTTGGCGGGAGTGTTGCCGGTGCCGGGATCCTCAGCGCGAGTTGATTCACGAAAGCGGAGCTGGTGTCCAGTTCATTGTCGTGGCCTTGCCGCGAGAGTATCGTCAGAATAAAAGGGGCTCGCCCGGAACGCTGAAGATCCGATCAGTTGGTGCAGCGTCACGAGCTTCGACTGACGTGAGGTGGGAACAATGAGTGAGGCTGACAAGATCAGGAACGCGGCTGAAAAGGCCGCGGGGAAACTCAAGGAGAGCGCAGGCAAGATCGCGGGGGACAAGTCGCTCGAGACTGAAGGCAAGACCGATCAGGCCAAGGCGAGTCTGAAGCAGGCCGGCGAACAT